>CAWBKF010000067.1:0-10161 GCA_963789275.1 uncultured Alphaproteobacteria bacterium | reverse complement strand
CCCTATGACCGACTTTACCACGTTCTCCGATCTGCGCGCCGCCTGCTTCGATCTGCCGAGCGGACATCCGGCCGCCAGCGCCGCCGTCACCCAGCGCGAGGACATGCTGACCAAGCCGCCGCAAAGCCTCGGCCGGCTGGAGGATCTGGTCGCCTTCCTGGCGCATTGGCAGGGCCACGCGCCGCCGCGGCTCGACCGCGTCGACGTGCTGGTGTTCGCCGGCAATCACGGCGTCACCGCGCAGGGCGTTTCCGCCTACCCGGCCGAAGTCACCGTGCAGATGGTGGCGAATTTTTCCTCAGGCGGCGCCGCGATCAATCAGCTCGCCCGCACCGCCGGCGCGAGCTTGTGCGTCATTCCGCTGAAGCTCGACGAGCCGACCGCCGATTTCACGGCGGCGCCGGCGCTGACCGAGCGCGACTTCCTCGCCGCGGTGACCGCCGGCTACCAGGCGGTGGCGCCGGACGCCGATCTCGTCTGCCTCGGCGAGATGGGCATCGGCAATACCACGGCGGCGGCGGCGATCGCGGCCGCCTTGTTCGGCGGCGGCGGCGCGCGCTGGGCCGGGCGCGGCACCGGCGTCGACCACGACGGCCTCGCTCGCAAGCGCGCTGTCATCGATCGCGCGCTCGGCCATCACGCCGGCTTGCTCAACGACCCGCTGCGCATCGCCGCGGCGCTCGGCGGCCGCGAGCTCGCCGCCATTCTCGGCGCCGCCTTGGCGGCGCGCCGCCACAACATTCCGGTGCTGCTCGACGGCTTCGTCTGCACTGCCGCGGTGGCGCCGCTTTACAAGCTGCGCGCCGACACGCTGGCGCATGCGCTCGCCGCGCATGTCTCCGCCGAGGCCGGGCACCGCCTGCTGCTCAATGAGCTTGGACTTGCGCCGCTGGTCGACCTCAACATGCGGCTCGGCGAAGCCTCCGGCGCGGCGCTCGCGGTGCTCGTTCTGCGCGCTGCGCTCGCCTGCCACACCGGCATGGCGACCTTCGCCGAGGCCGGTGTCTCCGACAAGCCGGCCGACGAGAGTGCGGCGCCGAAGGCGGCGGGGTAGCTGGCGGCACACTCAATACGGATCGCTGGCTTCCAGGATTTCCTGGCCCATCAAGACGCAAGAGCCTTTGATCTGCGCGTAGATGAACCGCATCCGGTAGGTCGCTTTGTAGATGTGGCCAAAGACTTCGAGCACGTCGAAGCGGCCGTTGCCCTTGAGCGCCTTAATCGGAGGCAGCACTTTGACGCTCTGCTCGACGTCGACCGGCTCCTTGGGGTCGCCGTAGTGCAAGCGAAGCAGCGGCGTCGCCTTGGCAATCGCGTCGGCCGCGCAGGGATGCGTTTGCGCCTGCGCTGTGGCGGTGGCGACGATCAGCAGGAGTGCCGCGATCGGAAGCTTCATGGCCGGCATTGGAATGGTCCGTTGGTCAGGGACATTGTCATGGCGAGGAGCCGGTGGCGAGCGACAAGCGCGGCCGTTGCTGCGCCGGCGTGCTTCCGCTATCTAGGCCGGCATAGCGCCAATGCGCCCGTAGCTCAGCTGGATAGAGCGCTGCCCTCCGAAGGCAGAGGTCAGGGGTTCGAATCCCTTCGGGCGCGCCATTAACACCCTTGCGTAACAGGGCTTTCTTCGATTTTAACCCTGTCACCAATTACTGTCACCAATCCTCTGTCGCCAATGCCGGTCACCATCTATACTGACCGGCACCATGACCCGCAAAACCGACTGGATTTTCCAACGGCCGCAATCGAGCAACTTCTATGTGCGATTGCGGGACGACAAGGGACGCCGCTTCATCCAAAGCCTCGGCACCACTGACAGGCGCGAAGCTGAAATCAAAGCCCTGCCGGTGATCGCCGAGCACAAGGCGCGCCTGCTCGCCGCCCGGCCGCGCATCGAGACAGTGTGGAAACACGCTCTTGAACCCGGCCGCAAGCACGTCGGCAACGACGGCGGGGAAATCATCGCCACGGAAAAAGAACTGATCTACATCGGCCACAACGGCGTGGTCATCAAGACCGAGCCGAACGGCGGACTCGCGCACCAGCTAGTCAGTCGTAATCCGCTGACCCTGCATTCAGTGGTGCAAGCCATTCTCACTAGCGACGCCGAAGCCTTCGGCGGTCCGGTGGAGCGGCCGGCCGTAGCGGTCAAGAACGGCGATGACGCGTTGCTCGAAACGTATTTGAAGCACAACGGGATCGACGGGCTGCGCGAGAAGCAGGCCCGCGACATCTGGCATGTGTTCAAGAGCGTCGTGAACAAGCCGATCAAGGAATGCACCCGGGACGACGGCCGCGCCATCATCGCGCATTTGGAGGAGCAAGCGGGCGGGGAAATCAAGAGCGCCACTCTAAGGCGTCGCATGGTGCCGCTGGTCGCGACCGTCAATCTCGCCATCGACGAGGGCAAGCTGACGTTCAATCCATTCAGCGGCGTGGTGGCTGATCGTGACGACGAGGACGAGCGCGAGGCATTCAGCGACGACGATATGAAGCTGATCCGCAAAAACCTGCACCGACTCGACAAGAGCGATCAGCTTCTCGTCCGGCTGTTGGCGACTACTGGCATGAGGCGCGGCGAGGCGTTTGAAATCGACCGCGAGCAAAGAGAGAACGGCATCCGGTTTTGCGTGATCGGGACTAAGACGCCGCAATCGTTGCGACGTGTTCCATTCCCGGCCGACTTGTTGCCGTACCTGCCGAAGAAGATCACCGGTCAACTGATACCGGGTCGCATGGACACGGCAGGCAAGCGGCTGCGCGAGTGGCTGACTGACATCGGGATCACCGATCCCGACAAAGCGCCGATGCACAGCTTCCGTCACCGCGCCGCGCAGAGGATGCGCGCCGCTGGCGTGCCCGAAGATGTGCGCGAAGCTGTTGGCGGTTGGGCGAACGGCAAGAAGAAAAAGACTTCGCGCAAATACGGCAACAAACATGGAGCCGGGTATCCGCTGGCCGTGCTCAAAAAAGCTATCGACAAAATTGGTTTCGGCTCGATGTAGCTCTGCCGGCTGCCTTGGAAGTGGCGGAAGCGCGGCCGAACTCGTCGAGCACCATCCAGGTCGTGCCGGCGTGCATGGCGTTGTGCCCATAGAAACGGCCAAGCGGATTGAGCGCGCGATCCACGTCGTCGATACAATCGTCCTCAAACTCGAAAAGGTCGCGATCCGAGATCTGATCTTTGGTCATGGTCTAGGCTCCTGCGCTCGATTGATCGGAGAAGTTGCGTGCGTGGCCGCGCCGGTCATCCATTCGACATAAGCAGAAAGGTGGCATCCTACACGGGGTAGTGTCGTCCATGACGACTGTCCCATGTCGTTTCACGGGACCGGCACGAAGCGCTCCGCCTTGGTCTTCAGAAACATTTCTTCAACGCGGTCACGATGGGCGGCAACTGACGCGGAAACGGCCGGCAGCAATTCGTCCATTGCGCGCCGGTAGTCGTCGAGCTCGATCGGCGGACCGACTAGCGTAGGCTCGATCCTCACGACGTTGGCGGGCCCAAGAAGCAGGCGTGCCTGGCTCGTCGCCGCCAGCGACTGGGCACGCATCGCCGCGCCGATGATCTTTCGCCATTGCAACAGACCGCCCCACGTCATGCGCCGGGTGACGTGATAGGGCTCGTCGCCGCATCCGATGCTCAGCACCTTGATACGCTCGCGCGGCACGTCGTAGGCGATCATCGCCTCCACGACCGCTAGCATGACAGGATTGTTGGCCCACACGCCGCCATCGATCAACCGGTAGCCGCCCGACTCGAGCGGGCGGTAGATCGTCGGTGCTGCGGAGGTGGCGAGCGCGACATCCACCATCCGGCTCCGCCAATCCTGTTCGTAATCGCGATGGTGCCGGGTCTTGAACAGGAACACTTCGCTGAACCGGCCATCGAACGCCGGAATGACATGGCGCACGCAGGAACTCTCCGAAGATTCGGTCACCCAGGAATTCCTGCAGTACCCGTTCGAGCGCCTGCCTGCTGTACCTGTGGAACGTGGCGTTCAGGACGTTGTTGCGGAACGCCTTCCAGGTCCGTCCGAGGATGTTGTCCCACACGGGGGGAAAGATCTCGGGACCGCGATGCATGTAGAGGTCGCGGATTTCGCGGGCCGACTTTCCGGCGCCGAGACCCAAGGCGAGGATTCCGCCGGTAGACGTCCCGGCGACGAGATCGAAATGACCGGCGATGGAATTGCCGGTGCCGGCGGTTTCCAGATCGGCAAGCACGGCGGCCGGGAAAATTCCGCGGATGCCGCCGCCATCGATAGAGAGGATGCGAAAGTCCCTGTCAGGCGGCCAACTCTGAGGAATGCGGCGGACCGGAATGCTGCCGGCGGAGCGGGGCAGGACGGGCTGGTGGTAGGACATTCGGATCTCCTTGGTGTCGTGGGATGCTCACTACCGCCGGCCCAACGGCCGTCGATCAGCCAACCCTCGTAGAAGAAAAGCCATTCCGCTGCCCACGGAATGATGGTTTCGGCGATCGGCCGGTGCGGCTCCCAATCCTCCGTCCTCGGGTCGAAAAGACAGAGTGACCAGCCCGACGTCGTCTCCGGGCGACGGTAAATGTGTGGCGGCATCTCGCCGGTACCGCGCGGGTCGAGTCCGATCACCGGGTCGAGCACCTCGACCGTGATCCACGGGTTGGCGATAACGGCGCCGGCAAAATGAACCCGCGGGAAGTAGGCGATGCCGATCTCGTAGGTCCGGGCAAGCGGCCGCAACGGCCCCCGCCACTTGCCCATGAAATCGAACGGGCAGGTCAGCCTGAACGCCGGAAACAGCCGCTGGATCGCGGCGTCCTGATCCGCGACCGAAAGCGCCCGCATTCACCAATGGTCCCCGAAGAACCTGTGGTCCGCGACCGGCTTGAGCGACGGCACGGCCACGGAGGCCGCCGTGGCGGGCCGCACGATGCGCCCGGTGCCGTACTCGATGTGCGGCCGCGACGGCGGGAACATGTAGTCGTTGACGGCGCTCCGCGCGGGGCGCTCGCCGAACAACCGTTCCAACACAGCCCCCGTCTTGTCGATCGACAACGTTCCGCTGCGGAGCAACTGCAGCGCCGCGGTGAAGTCGTGTAGGTCATCGATCATGAGGTTCTGGTTCGTCGGCACCTCGGGCCAGCGGTCGGTCAGTACGTCCTCACGGCAGCGCGGGTTGACTTCGTGGATCAGCCGGCCGGCGGCCTTTTCGGTCTCCAGACGGAGCAGGAGCTGCCGTGCCTGATGTTCAACCTCCTGCGACAGCGTCGCGGTGCGATTCGCATGGTCGGCCAGGTGCTTGGACAGCAAGACCGACGGCGGCCGCCGCAGCTTCGCGCGCTCGCGCTTGGCGAACAGGACGTTGCGCCACCTCTTGATGAGCTGCAGCGCGATGAGGGCGCGTGATTTTCGGTAGGCTGGCTCCTGATCAGGCACCGGCTCCCCCGGTGCCATGTCATGCGCCATGGCGCGGCCCTCGAACATCTTGGCGAAGTCGGCTTCGAGTGGGGTCATCTCCTTGAACCACTCGGCGAGGCCCCAGGGATTGGCGAGCAACCGCAGCTTCGGTTCCGCCGGGTCCTCCGGTTTGCTGTGGAAGATCAGGCTGCTGCGCGGCTCGCGCTCTGCGACGAGCACCGCCGGCGTCAGATCGATGTGCATACCGTCTTCGTAGGTCACGCAGACACACCGGGTGTGGCGGGTGGTCTTGTCGTAATAGCGCGAACCAGGTGCGCCGCGGATCGCATGGTAGAGCGCGTCGAGCACCACCTCGGGATCGGAATCTCGCGCTATCAGGAGCGCCACGATGACGTCGATGTCGTATTCTTCGCGGTCACTGGCCCGCGCGATCGTGGCGCCGATCGCCATCGAGCCCTGTGGGTACATCAGGGCGATGAGCCCGTGCAGCGGGCTGCCCGGACGGTCGATCCAGTCCCGCATGACCTCGAAGCGGTCGACCGCCTTGTCGTGGTTGGTTTTGGTAAGCTGGACGCGGATCGCGATATCGGCCAGCAGGACATCGATGACCTCCGGCTGCGCGGATCTCGGTAAGTTTCTGGGGTCGAAATTCACGTGTTTCTCCTTGTCATTCCTGTGCCGCGTATGGCCGTGCGCCGCGTGGGCGGGCGAACGGTGGCGTGTTATGTTCGGGAGCGGCCGCAGGGCGGATTCACCCCCTCCCGACAGCTATGCCGGCCAGATTGGGTGTTTCGGACAAACCGGGATGTCCGAAACCGTCGTTCTCGGCGGCATGAACGGCAGGACGCCGGCGATGAACCAAACCGGGCAAATTGGGTCGGAACCGGCAACCTCAGACGGATTCCTCGATTCGGAGGACATCAGTGAGGCATTCGAACTCGCTGTCCACCGAAAACAGGCTGAAGCTGCACGAGATCGAGAGGGTCGCCCGTCGCGGAACGGACCTTTCCCAGGGAGATCTCCTTCATGAAGCCCTTTCGGCCGCTATAATGGGGGACCGGAGGTGTCCCCGGAACGTCCCCTTCATGGCCTTCATCGTCCAGACGATGCGGAGCATCGCGAGCCATCACCGGGAAGAGCGCCTGCGTGAACCGGCCTATGGCGGCGCGTCCCAGGAATCCCAAGGGGCCCGGGCGGTGTTTTCGGGCGCTGTCCCGGATCCTGAGCAGATCCTCATCGAGCGGGAATCCGAGAACACCGTGGCCGCCATCCACGACTGCTTCGACGGTGACGAGCAGGCACAGATGGTCGTTCTCGGTTGGTCCGAAGGCTACCGCGGCAAGGAGTTGCGGGATTTCGTCGGCGTAGACCAGGCCGCTCTGGACTACGCCACCAAACGCATCAGGCGGGCTATGACAAAGCGCTACCCCAACGGATGGAAGAAGCAATGACGGGCTCCAGGAAAAACCCAGCTCGCGAGCAACTGGACCGGATCGAGGACGCCTTGATCGAGTCGATTCTTGGGGCGTCGGAGGCTGAACTCCGCGAGGAGTTGGGCGAGCGCGGCGAAGATCCAGACAGATGCCTCCTTCGCATGGAGCAGATCATAGCAGGCGCGAAAGCTGCCGGCGGCAAGCGGCGGTTGGAGCGCGCAAAATCGGAGCTTCAGGAGTGGCGGGCCGGACCAGCGAAGACGCTCAAGTTCGACCGTGAGGCGGCAAGAGCCCGCTTCGAGAAAATGCGCAGCCGGGACCCGGAGCTCGCCTCGAAGATGCTGCTGGCCGCACGGAAGGGCGAAGGCCTCTCGGAAAGCGACATGGAAGGACTGATCGAGGATCTCGCCAAGCTTGAGCGGCTGGACGACGAGAACGGCGGCGAATGACTGCCGTCACCGCCGCCGAGCGTATTCTGATGGGCCTCGGCATTTCGGATCCCAAAGAAATCGATCTGGAGGCGATCGCATGGAGCCGCGGGGTGCTCGTCGAATACCGCCCGCTCGATGGTTGCGATGCAACGATCGTCGGCTCGGCACACAAGGCCGTGATTGCCGTCAACAGCCGCAGGAGCCCGGAACGTCGACGGTTCTCGATCGGCCACGAACTCGGCCATTGGCATCATCACAAAGGCCGCATCCTGTTCTGTGGCAGCAAGGACGTCGAGAACCCCGCGGATGACGCGCTCAACCCCGAACGCCATGCAGACGAGTTCTCATCCGACCTCATCCTGCCAAACTATCTTCTTCATCCTCGCTTGAGAAAGATCAAGCGCATCACGTTGGCCGTGGCGCGCGAAGTTGGCCACGATTTTTCGGCAAGCCTCACCGCGACACTTTTGAAGGCCGTTCAGTCCAACCGCTTTCCGCTCATCGTGGTCTGCCACAACAAGAGGCGGCGACGCTGGTTCAGGCGCGCAGACATGGTGCCGGGCTGGTGGTTTCCCCTTGAACAACTGGACCGAGCGAGTTTCGCTGCCGACATGCTATTCAATGGCACCGCCGAGCAAAACTGGCCCCGGAAGGTAGGGGCAGATGCGTGGTTCAACTTCCGCAACTGCGACCGATTCGAGGTGGAGGAGCAATCCTTCATGTTGTCGGGCGACGAAGTGCTTACAGTTCTCATCGTCCCGGCGGACGGTCTCGGCTAAACACCTGCTGGAGCACCTTTGACGGACTATCCATGGCGCGCATTTACGGAAAACGATGGGAAGGGATCGGCAACGATCTCGGTGAGGGTGGCCAAGCCCATGTCTTGCGCGTGACGGATCGCACGGGAGCGCTTCTCGGGGAGTTTGCGCTCAAGCGCATATCCAATCCGAAACGAGCCGGGCGGTTTGCAAGCGAAGTCGAAGCCATCAAGAGGCTCGATCATCCGAACATCGTGAAGCTTGTCGACCATTCGGCGTTGGAGGCCAACCCGGAAGAGACCGAGAAGCAATACATTGTGATGCCGCTTGCCGCCGGCGGGGATCTGTCGAAAGTCGTCGGCCGCTATCAAGGCGATCTGGACAAGGTTCTCGTCGTGGCCCGGCAGATTGCCGAAGGCCTGAAGGCCGCGCACGACAAGAAAATAATCCACCGCGACGTGAAGCCGGAGAACATCTTGTTCGAGAACGATGGCGACCACGTGTGGGTGTCCGATTTTGGCATATGCCTGATCACTGACAGGCCCACAGCGAGTCGGTCCGATCGCGGGTCGCTCGGCTGACCAACGTCGCTGGGAAAATCTCTCAAAAGAACTGTCGAAAAAGAAATTGGCGAAGCGCCGCCCAGCCGGCTCGAGCGAGTCGGTCTGCTGGCGGAGCGCGTCGCTCGGCTCCGCCTCGCGCGCGCACGCGAGAAATTCGCGCCAATAAGGTAAACGCCGCCCTATCAGTGCTGCTTCGATCGGGGTGGTATCGAAGTCGACCCCGTACCTCGCTGCGCTCGCCCGACGCCGCCGACCACACCATCGAATCCGGCGCCGCGGCGGCCGCACCAGCCCCAACCCAAACTCAGGAACTGGCGACGGCGGCCAGCAGGCGGCGCCAGCGAGTCGGTCCGATCGCGGGTCGCTCGGCTGACCAACGTCGCTGGGAAAATCTCTCAAAAGAACTGTCGAAAAAGAAATTGGCGAAGCGCCGCCCAGCCGGCTCGAGCGAGTCGGTCTGCTGGCGGAGCGCGTCGCTCGGCTCCGCCTCGCGCGCGCACGCGAGAAATTCGCGCCAATGGTAAACGCCGCCCCTTTCTGCTGATGCTTCAGAGCCGTTGCGCGAGCGAGAGCAAGCGCCCCCTATCAGTGCTGCTTCGATCGGGGTGGTATCGAAGTCGACCCCGTACCTCGCTGCGCTCGCCCGACGCCGCCGACCACACCATCGAATCCGGCGCCGCGGCGGCCGCACCAGCCCCAACCCAAACTCAGGAACTGGCGACGGCGGCCAGCAGGCGGCGCCAGCGAGTCGGTCCGATCGCGGGTCGCTCGGCTGACCAACGTCGCTGGGAAAATCTCTCAAAAGAACTGTCGAAAAAGAAATTGGCGAAGCGCCGCCCAGCCGGCTCGAGCGAGTCGGTCTGCTGGCGGAGCGCGTCGCTCGGCTCCGCCTCGCGCGCGCACGCGAGAAATTCGCGCCAATAAGGTAAACGCCGCCCCTTTCTGCTGATGCTTCAGAGCCGTTGCGCGAGCGAGAGCAAGCGCCCCCTATCAGTGCTGCTTCGATCGGGGTGGTATCGAAGTCGACCCCGTACCTCGCTGCGCTCGCCCGACGCCGCCGACCACACCATCGAATCCGGCGCCGCGGCGGCCGCACCAGCCCCAACCCAAACTCAGGAACTGGCGACGGCGGCCAGCAGGCGGCGCCAGCGAGTCGGTCCGATCGCGGGTCGCTCGGCTGACCAACGTCGCTGGGAAAATCTCTCAAAAGAACTGTCGAAAAAGAAATTGGCGAAGCGCCGCCCAGCCGGCTCGAGCGAGTCGGTCTGCTGGCGGAGCGCGTCGCTCGGCTCCGCCTCGCGCGCGCACGCGAGAAATTCGCGCCAATAAGGTAAACGCCGTCGCCACCTAAACCGCTGGTCTTTCAATGCCGCCTGTTGGCGATGACCCCGTACCTCGCAGCGCGCGGCCGGCGGCCGCACCCATCATCAGCTCATCAGCAGCGTTCGCCACGAGCGCCCGAGCTCCATCGTCGCCCCGATGGCGACGGCGGCCAGCAGCCGCAGCGCCGCCCAGGCGGCTCGAGCCGGTCGCTCCGCTGACCGACGCAGCGATCGCCGCGGCCCCGAACCGAATTT
>CAWBKF010000066.1:0-21025 GCA_963789275.1 uncultured Alphaproteobacteria bacterium | reverse complement strand
GCTGCCGGCAAACTTCCGATCTCCGCCGCGCGGGCTCGGGGGCCGCGCGGACAAAATGCCGGCGCAACTCGACAAGGAATTCAGGAGTGCTATGACGGGCGCCGGCGAGTGGATGGGTGGCCGAGCGGTTTAAGGCACCGGTCTTGAAAACCGGCGTGCCCGCAAGGGTACCGTGAGTTCGAATCTCACCCCATCCGCCACTACCCCAGGAAATCCGCCGTTATTTGGCGGTTTCCGGTTCTCACCCTCGTTTCTACCCACAACACCGTGCTATGGTCCGGCCGCCTGACTGAGAGCGGGTTGCCGGATGCACGACCGCGGCCACCGCGAGAACGCCGATCCCCCGTGGCCGACGCGAGCGGCCATCCCGGCGAAGCTTTGCGGGGTCTGAGCGATGGCCGAGTGGTCCCTTGATCCCGCGCCGCCGCAGCAGCAACAACCCGCCACCGCCGGGTGGAAGCTAGGCCCGCCGCCGCGACAGGAGCAGGGCGCCGCCGCAGGGCAAACGCGCAATGGCTGGGTGCTCGGTCCTTCCCCGTCCTCTCCCGGCCCGCCCGTCGAGCGCGGCGAGGTCGCGCCGTCCTATTTCGAGCGCAACAAGGCTTGGACCAAGCCGGGCGCGGCGGTGTACCAGACGCACCTCGAGCCCGAGGATGAGCGGCGGTTTCAGGCTTGGGTCAAGCAAAACAAGGTGCCTTTCGATGCCGGCCCGCGGGCTGACTACGACATGCGCGGCTTCTGGAAGGCGCTCCAGGCCGGCGATCCCAGGGCAAAGTCGGCCGTCGATCCGAACGACAAGCGCCTGCACTACCCCGACTATTGGAAGACGCCGTATCACGAGACCTTTTCGGCCGAGAGCCAGTGGGCCGATCCGACCAAGGCTCCGAAGTGGAACGACAAAGATCAGCTCGTCATGCCGGATGGGCGGGTGCTGTTCGATGACCGCGCCAAAGAACGCGCCGACGCGCGAGCGCAGCCCGACAGCGCCCCGCCTGCCGGCGGCATCCTGGGGTCTCTGCGGCAGGGCGGCGCCGCGATCTCCAAGGGGCTCGGCGGCGAGGGCGGGCAGTACAAGTCGCCCCTCCAGTGGGAGCGGGAGCGCCTGCATGCGCGCGCCGAGCAGCAGCGCCAGATTGAGGCCGAGCGCGAGCCGCAGGGCGCCACCAAGGAGATATTCAAGAACCTGACCGAGCGGCCGCTGGGCGGGGCGATCGGCGAGCTCTCCAAGGAGCAGGCGCTTAATCTTGCTGGCGGTGAGGCCGGCGCCGGCGCTGCGCGGGAGCTGCGCCCCGCCGTCAAAACCCCTGACGGCATCAAGGTCGGGCGGCTCGGCGACAACCACGACACGATCGTGCCCAACGCCCCGGAGCAGGATCGCGGCTTTGTCGATGAGCGGGGCAAGTTCCTCACCCGCCAGCAGGCGGCGGCGCGCGTGCCCGGCGTCGCCGGCCAGGCCGAGGGCGGCAAGGGCCGGCCCGACAGTCTCGCAAGCGAGGATCTGAACAAGGCGCAGGGGCTGCCCGAACGCAAGGGCGCGGCGCCGCTGGAGCCGCCTCGGACCTTCGCGGTTGATAATGCCCTTCTTGGGAAGAGGGAAAACGTCCGGGTTCTTCAGTCTCACGGCAAAACATCTGCCGTCACCGAAGACGGCCACATCATCGACATCACGGACATGGTCAAGGCGGGCCGCTCGATTGAGGACGCTTTGCATTATGCGTTTGGCGAGGGGGAGCGTCCCGTTGAGACGACAGGTAGGGCCGAAGGTCAGCCCGCCCGCCCGCCCGCGCCCGGCCCTGTAGCCGTTGCGCCCGCCAGCCAGGCGCGCGGTTGGACGCTCGGGCCGCGGCCGCAAGCGCCGATCCTCGGCAAGAGCGGCTTGCCGGCAGCGTCGCGCCAGGCGCCCGCTTTCACGCCGCAGGAACTGGCCCGCGCGAAGGCCGCCCGCGAGGGCGCGGCGCGCGAGCGCGAGCTGGCCGATCTTGGCCGCGGCGCCGGTCGGCCGCGGCGTCCTGTCGATCTGTTGCAATTCCTCGCCGATAAGGGCGGGCTGCAAGACCAAGGCGGCGAGCTGAGGTCGATGGACGCCCAGCGGAAGTTCATGCCCGGCCACGGAATGCTGGTGCGCGTCAAGGGCGGCGTGCCGCTCGATCGAGCGCGCGAGGCCGCAGAGGAAGCGGGCTATCTGCCGAAGGGCTCGGACATCAACACGCTACTCGATGCGATCCGCGACAGCCTGCGCGGCGAGCATCGGTTCAGCGAGCGCGACGAGGCTGCCCTTGCCGAATGGCGCGCGGCCGAGGATCGCCAGCGCGCGACGGCTGCCGGCGCCACCGAATACCGCGCCGAGCTCGAGCAGCGCGCAGACCGGCTCGGCGTCGAGTGGCAGGACGACGTCACCGACGAGGAACTGCTGGCCGATGTGATCGAGCGCGAGGCGCTGATGGGCCAGGGCGACGTCGCCCACGCGCACCTCGACCAGCTCGAGGCGGAAATCGACCGGCGCATCGGCGCCGCTTTGCCGGACGCGGGCGAGGCGCTACCTTGGTTCAATGAAGAGCGGCCAACAGGACAAGCTCGCGCGCAGCCGGCAGCGGCTGGCGGACCTGCGCCGCCTCGCGGCGGATCCGAAGCGGCCGGCCGAGCAGCGCCGCGCCTTGGAGCACCTGGCCCGCGCGCAGCAGGCGGTGGTGGCGGGTCGGGAGCGGGCCGACCGCCGGTAGGCGGCGCGCCACCGTCACCGCCACCGCGAGGGCCCGGCCCGGCCGCGCCCCTGCCCCCTTCGGTCGCGATACCGCCGCGCGGGCTCATAGATGATTTCCGCAGCATCTTCTCGCCGGGCAAGCGCGGCGAGGCGGCGCAGGCGACCGCCGGCATGGTGCGCGAGGGGCTGGCGCGGCGCGAGCAGGCATTCCAGCAGGCGGCCGAGAACCTCCGCGGCTTCGGCCGCGAGATGGGCAAGCTGTCGCCAGTGCAGCGGCTCGGCTTCATTGACGCGTATGAAACCGGCGATCTCGGCGCCTACGGCGGCCACCCGCTCGGCCGGCTCGCGAGCGAGATCCACAGGCTTTTCGATGAGCGCTATGACGCGATGGAGCGCCGCGGCATCGCTCCCGCCTATGTCGAGAATTATTTGGGTCATCTGTGGCGCAACCCCGGCGAGGCCGCGACCTTCTTTCAGCGCGCGATGAGCCAGCGCACGCTTGAGGGTGCCAAGGGGTTCAAGAAAGAGCGGACCTTTCCGACCGTGCGCGAGGGGATGGAGGCCGGCCTTGTGCCGGTCACTGACAACCCGATCGAGCTGTCGCTCCTGCAGCTGCACGAGATGGATAAGTTCATAACCGCCCAGGACATCATCAACGAAATGGAGGCTGAAGGCCTGGCGGTGCGCGTGCCGCACGATGAGAGGCCGCCCGCGGGTTGGGTCCCGATTGACGACAAGATCGCGCGCAAGGGCAATGCCCTGCTCTACGCTCCTGAGCCTGCCGCGCTGATCGTGAACCGGACGCTCGCGCCGGGGCTCTCGGGTCGGCCGATCTATGACGCGGTTCGGTCGGTCGGCAACATGCTGAACAGCGCGCAGCTTGGCGTCTCGGGCTTCCATGCGGTCTTTGTCGCGGCCGATGCGGCAACCTCGGCCATCGCGAAGGGGATCAAGCAAATCAGCCGCGGCGAGCCCGGCGAGATCATCCGCGGCTTTGGCAACATCGCGCGCGCGCCAGCGGCGCCGGTGATGAATTACCTGCGGGGCCGCAAGGTGCTGCTGCGCTATCTCGATGATGGCCCGCCCACGGCCGAGGGCCACAGACTTTGGAAGATCGTTGACGCGCTGATCGCCGGCGGCGGCAGGGCGAAAATGGATAGCTTTTACAGGGGCAGCTACGCCGGCTCGTTCTGGCAGGCGATGCGGGGATCTCTGATGAAGTCCTCGGGCCGCGCGACGCTCTCGCAGGATCTCGCTCAAATGTTCCGCGATGCGGCGCCGATCACGGTGCGCGGCGTGCCGATCGCTCCCGGCGCGGTGCGCGCGGCGGCGCAGCTGGTGCCGCGGGTGATGGACACGATCATGGCGCCGCTGATGGAGGATTACGTTCCCAAGATGAAGCTCGGCGTGTTCTACGACCTGATGGCGGACGAGCTGCGGCGCGCGCCCGACATGAGCCGGGCACAGCTTCGCCAGGTCGCCGGCCGGCTGTGGGATAGCGTCGACAACCGCCTCGGCCAGCTCGCCTATGACAATCTTTTCTGGAATAAAGCCCTCAAGGATGTCGGGCACATCGCGGTGCGCTCGCTCGGGTGGAACCTCGGCACCCTGCGCGAGCTCGCCGGCGGCGCGCTCGATCTCGCCAAGGGGCGCAGCATCGCGAGCGGCGCCGCGCAGCAGCTTACCGACCGAGCCTCCTATGTCATCGCGGTGCCGATCGCGACCGCGCTGATGGGCGCGCTTTACGGCTACCTCAAGACGGGCAACCGGCCGCAGGAACTCAGGGATTATTTCTTCCCCAAGACCGGCGGGAAGGACGCGCAGGGCGGTGACAACCGCGTCAGCATGCCCGGATATTTCAAGGATGCTTACGAGTGGGCGACGCAACCGGGGCAGACCGCCAAGGGCAAAATCCACCCGCTGTGGCAGACCCTCTACGAGATGATGAACAACGAGCGCTGGAACGGCGCGGCGATCACCGACGCCCGCAGCGGTGTCGGCCTGCCCCAGGTCAAGGATTACTCGGCGTTCCTGATGCAGCAGTTCTCGCCGCTCTCGCTGCGCCCGCCGCCCAACGCGACCGAGGACAGCGGCATCACCGGTGCCGAGCGCTTCTTCGGCGTCCGCGAGGCGCCCTATCGCGTGCGGGAGCCTGAGCGCAGCGAGGGCATAGACCGCCACGTGCTCAGCACCAAGGTCCGCAAGGGCCGCCGAACCGGTATTGATTACAGCGAGTGACCGGCGCGCGCTATGCCCTGTTCCGTAGGGCTAAATCAAGCTAAGGTGTGCTTCGTCGCATCCACCCACCAAATCTAGGGGGTGGCAGACGGAGGCAGTCGCCCATGCCTAGGCGCCCAGCACTGTTTAATAGTCTTCGCCATGGGGAATTCCCGTGCCGATAATGTACGCCGGCGCCGTGGCCGGGATCGGCAGCTCGATCGCGGGCCTCGCCGGCGGCAGCAACCAGCCGCAGATCGCGGGTGCGGGCGGCGGCTCGCCCTATTTCTACCAGCCGACCGGCCAACCGCAGGCGGACCTGAGCTATCAGTCCCTGCTGGACAACATGATCAACAACCCGCAGTACGGCGCGCAGACGCTGCCGTTCACGACGCTGGGCCAGCAGCAGGGCGTGGTCTCCAGCCTGATGAACAACCCCTATGCCTCGCCCTACATCTCGGGCGCGGCCGCGGCGGGACAGGCGGCGAGCGGCCAGGTCGCGCCGATGCAGTTCGGCGGCGCATCGTCGCTCTATGCTGGCGCGTTCCCCGCGCTCCAGGGCGGCCAGCAGATCATGCAGCAGGGCTTCGACCCGCAGAGCGCGCTCTACAACCAGCAGCAGAACAACCTGTCGCAGCAGATGAACGCGGCCAACGCCGCGGCGGGGCTTTCCGGGCCGGCGGCGGCCGGCGTCTCCCAGCAGGGGCTGACGAATTTCAACATCGACTGGCAGAACAACCTGCTCGGCCGCGAGAATACTGCGCTCCAGGGCTACGGCACGGCCATGAACGCTGCGGGGCAGGCCTTCACCGGCGCGTCGAACCTCGGCCAGGGCGGCGTCGCGTCGCTGCTCGCCGGCGCGCAAGACCCTTATTCCGCCTACCAGAGCGTCTACGGCAACCAGCTTTCCGCGCTCTCCGGATTGCAGACGGCGACGGGCGCGGCGTGGTCGCCCACCCAGAACGCGCTGAGCGACCTTCAGAGCTACCTGCAGCTGGGCCAGGCCGATGCCACCGCCGCGCTGGCCGGGCAGAACACCGGCTTTAACCAGAACACGCAGCTCGGCACGAACCTCGGGAGCACGCTGATGAACCCGTCGCTCGTGTCAGGGGTCCAGAGCCTCTTTGGCAACGGCTCGCCTTATTCCCAGTCGCCCTACTCGCAGTACAACAGCCTCTACGGCACCAGCTACAACTCCAGCGCGAACGACAACTACGGCTACCCCGGCTTTGACTTCAGCCAGGCCGCATAGCCGGGATCGGAGACGACGATGGCGGACGATCTCAAGCGGAAGAAGCGCGGGCGCCGCCGGCTTTATCACCCGCCGGCGACCCTTGCGGCCCCGGCCTTCAAGGCGCCATCGGCCGGCAGGTCCAAGAAAGCCGGCGGTTCCAGGAAAGCGGGCAAGGCGCCCTCGGCGGCGCCGGCCGGCGGCTCCCCGAAGAAGAAAACGCTCGCGCCGTTCCTCTCTGAGGCATCCCCGCCATCGCGGCCCCCGCGCGCTGAGAGTGGCGGCGGCAGGCAGCAGCGGCGCAAACGTACCGAGGGATACGACCTCTGATGGCTGGCGGCGGCTTCGCAACGGGGCTCTCGGCGGCGGGCGCCGCCATGGGGCCGGCCGAACTCCAGTGGCAGAAGATACTGCAGGGCCGCCAAGCGCTCCAGGCGGCCGCGCGGTTCCAGCAGCAGCAAGAGGCGATGTTCGCCAGCTACATCTCGCCGGCCGGCGCCGCGATGCCGCAGCAGGGGCCGCCGGGCATGTCGGTGGCGCCGCCCACACCGCCGCAGGCCAGCGCCCAGCCGGGGCCGCAGGGCCCGCCGCCCGGCGGCATGCCGCCGATGCAGCCCAACGGCTACCCCGTGGGCAGCGGTCCCATGGGTCCGGGTCCGCAGGCCTATCCGCCCGGCGGCGGCCAACCACAGCCTCAGGGGCAGCCCATGCCCCGTCCGCAACCGGCTCCGGCCGCGCCGCCGTTTGCGTCGCCCGGGCAAGCGAGCGCCCCGCCCCCCTTCGCGTCGCCCGGGGGCGGCGCTGGCGGCTCTGGTCTTCCTGCTGTGTCCGGTCCAGGCGGCGGCTTGCAGATGCCGGACCCGATGGCGCGCTTGCGGCAGATGGCGCAGCAGCTTAAGGCCGCGAACCCGCAGCTTGCGGCGACGCCCGAGGGCCGCGCCACGCTGATGGGCGCGCTGCAGCAGCAGGTCGAGCTCATGCGCGGGCTCGCACCGGATGACCGCGCGGAGATGCAAGCCGAGGTCAAGGTTATGCAGATCCAGCAGACGGCCGAGACGGCGATCCGCAACGCCAACAGCCGCGAGCAGGTCGCGCAGATCAAGGCCGACACCGCGTCCGCGATCGCCGATGCGCGCATTTCGGCGTATCGCGACGCCTACCAGACCGCCAGCGCCGACCGGCGGCGCGGGCAGGATTTCGCGCACGAAGATCGCGAGGGCGCCGAGGAAGGCCGCGACGCTCGCGCCGGCACCGCCGAGCAGGGGCGCAACCAGCGCGCCGGCCTGGCCGAGGCGGGCCGCAATGCCCGTGCTGCCGCGAGGATCGACGCCAGCGGCGCCTCGGCGCAGGTCAGGACGCAGTACAAGCAGCTCGCGGCGAAGCGCGCGGCGCTGAAGGACCAAATTTCGGCGTTCAACCAGGGCTCGCCCGGTGCTCCGAGCAGGGATGAGGCGGCCAAGGCGCAGGCCGCCTTGACGCAGGTCAACGACCAGATCGTCAAGCTGTGGAGCGCCAACCGGGCGCTGCCGAAGCCCAGCGAGCTCGATGCGGGCGGTGCTGCTGCTGGTGCTGCCGGTGGCCGCGCTGGCGCATGGGCTCGAGCGCCCGGCGCGGGAGCCGCGCCCGCCGGTGCTGGCGGCGAAAAGCAGGAGCCGCCATTTCCTGCCGAAGAGCAGATGGAAGGCCAGACGGCGACCGGTCCCGACGGCTCACAGTGGATTGTCCAGGGCCGCCAGTGGAAGGAGCAGCCGGCGTCGCCGCAATAGACCATCTGCCGGCCCGTCAGTCGCGCGCGATCGGAACCACCAAACAAACACTGCCGAGCGCGCCGGTGAAGGCCTGCCGGCGCGTTGGCGCCTCAGATGGCGAGATCGCTATCCGGCAGAAGAAGACCCGGCAGATTCGGCTGCTCTGCGCTCTGTGGCGTGGTATGCCCCTGATCCATGAACGGGAAGGAAAGCATTGCTTCCCAATACATGGCCTGCCATTGCCGCTGAGCGTCGAATAGCTCAGCCATCGTCTTGGATGCTGCGGCGTCTATTCTGCTCATCGCTCTCATCCTCTTTAGCCGCCAGCTACTGGCGCCGGAGGCTGCAGTTCAGGCGCATTGGCGATCCGAGCCAGGTCCGGCGCCAGATTGCCACGCGTATCGTTAAAAATTCGTGCCACCTGGTCCAAGGTGTCCTTTGAACACATCGTCACGCCCTCCCGACGAACAATAGCCATATCGGTAGTCGGGCCGACGCCCGGCGCAACTTCCGAGGCGCGTTTTGCCTCATAGACACGATAAAACGCGTCTTGGAGGCTTGTAGCACGCGACTGACCCGCAAGAGCGAGGCGCATGGTCGCATGGATGGCACCACTGCCAATAGAGCCGTAGCCCAGCTTATCTAGCCATGCGAGCGTACCGGGGTGCCCAACGTATGCAAGCCGAGCGCCCCCATCATCGATGCCGGCGACCATGAATTCCGTCCCGAGGTTAAGATTATTGGCCTGAATAGCAATATTTTGGTACATTCCGGCCTGCTTCTCTAAGTAATTTGCAACAGTGACGTTGAACCGCTCGTGCTTTAAGTAATCTGGTCCGAGCATTGGGATAACTATTGTTTCGCGTACCCTATTAGCCCTAGCCTCAATATATGCGGTTTTTGCCAACTCTGCGACGACATCTATAGTCGGCGTTTGAGCACCGGCCAGTGTCTTTAAAATGGCTGAGACTATTTCTTTGCCGACAGAAGAGTTGCCGGCAGTCATGGCCACGCAGGCTCTTGCGAGCTGATCGATTTTCTTCTCGCCAGTCTCGAATTCGAGGCTGACCGGAGCCGTGAACGTGAACATGCGATCCGCAGCTACGACGATAGCAGACCCGGCCTCGCAAATTGCGGCCACGCATACCGTCATTTCTGGCCCCCCTCCCCGCGCTGCGCATAGCCGCCCGCGGTCGGAACCGCGGCACATCCTGCGCTTACAAGGGAATATAGCCCGAATTCTTCGCGCGCTGATAGCGGCATGTGGACCGGCGGCTAGACCTTCGTGAAGATCCGATACTCAGTCTGCCGCCCGCTGCATCGGGGGCAAGGAATGGGCGGCATCCTGATGCACGTCGCGTCGGCCCCGCGCTCGGCGATCAGCTTCTCGAGGTCGATGTCGAAGGACGCCCTGACCCTCTGCCCGGGCGGCATGTCCTTTCGGTAGAGGGCGGCGCAGTCGCTGCACCAGCCGAAAAGGTTGTAGCGCTGCTGCCGCAGGCAGCCGAGCGTCTCATGAAAGGGGATCGGGCGAGCGTTGGGGTGTGGGTCGGGCATCGCGGCCTCCGGCTGCTGATGTCCCCCGACCCCGGGGAAATCATCACACGGGGCGGCGGCCGTCAAGGTGCCGGCGGCGCGGGGCAACTGATGTGCACATTTGGCGTTTTCGGTTCATGACCGACCCCCGCTGCGCCGAGCTCGAAGCTTTCCTCACGTCGCTGACACCGCGCCAGGAGCTGGTCCGCCGCTGGGCGCTGATGAGCGCCTATCCTGTCTGCACGACCGACAGCATGTGGAAGGGACGCATCCGCGTGCTGCTCGAAGACCTCGGGCTCGACGAGGATGGTCTGGCGAGCGCTCTCCGAGAGGCGTCCGATCTCGCCGCGGATTTGTCGCCGCTCCAGCAGGCCGCCCCCAAGCCGCATCCGGCCGATTAATGAGCCCGCAGCCGGAGCGGCAGAGTGCACCGCGGAAGGGCTGCGGCAGCCATGATCTCGTCCCAAATCTCCTGCGGAGTGCGGCCCGTCCCACGGCCCCATTCATCGAGGCTGCGATAGCCCGACTCGGCGATCGCCTCTAAAGCTTCAGCAAGCGCTAGACATTGCTCCCGCTCGTCGATCTGGTCGAAATCCCTGTAGGGCGTGCGCTGCATGATCCCTCCCCTCCCTCGGGCGCGGTCTGTCTTGCTGGATGTGTCGGCCGGCGGCTTAATGCAAATAGTCCAGACCGGCGCGGCGCATAAACTCGCTTTTTTCCTCGTCGGAAAGGGCGCCCCATAGCTTCTGCATTTGCGCCACCTGCCGCGCGATCTCGTCGGGTGATGGAGATACGGCCTTGCCGCCGGTCGTCTGGTCTTGCTTCCGAGATGCCATCGTCATCCTCCGTGCTGGCTGTCTATTAAACCGCAAAGACACCGCGCCGCCCACCGCCGCCGCGCACGCTGACCTTGCCGCGCCCGAAAGCCTACCCAAGAGCGCGCTTGATCGCTCGATTGCGGGCTGCGGCTCATCGCTCGCCGGCCGCGAGGTCGAGGCGCGGCGCTTGCGCCGACGCTTCCTCGTCTTCCTCGGCGTCGACGTCGGGCTCAAAATCCTCGGCCTCGGCGCTTCGCTCGCAGAGGCGCGCGAAGACGGCCGGCGGGATCGCCACCAGCAGGAACGCGGTGCCGTCGCTGGCGGTGTGGATGAGATCGCCCGAGACGGTCGCGGCGCGCAGCAGCTCGGCGGCGATCTGGTCGGCACGGCCAGCCGGTGCGCGCGGCAGCAGGGCCTTGCGGCTTGCAAGCGTCCCCCGGCCGGCGCGGTTGGCCCGCGCTCCTGCTGGGCTGGTGAGACCTGCGGCGATGGCCTGCCGATGCTTCACGAGATGGACCCGCCCCGCTCTGCTGTCGCGCGCGCCGGTCTGGCGCACCATGACGGCCGGGAGGCTCGCGCGATCCCGGCCGCTGTGGTGCGTCAGTGACGGCAGGCGGTGAGCGTGCGCTTGTAATCGGCGATGACGGAAAGCCCGAGCCGGCCGATGATGTCGATGTGCCTGCGGCCCCAGCAATGGTCCTCGCGGAACGCGGTTTCAAAGATCGCGAGTTTGGCGCGCTTGCCTTCCTGGGAGGTGGCCCGGGTGGCGGCAAGCTCATGCTCGATCTGCGACAGCCGGACACCCGCGCGGTTGCCGGCGGCGTCGCTGACCGAATAGGCGGCGTTGGTCCGGGCCAGCTGCCGGCGCCAGCGCTCGGCGAGCGCCAGCGCGGGGTCGGGCTTTCTTGCTGTCGCGCGCCGCCTGGCGCTACGTTTGGTCTTAGCCTTAGCCATGATGTTGCCTCATCTGGTTGGGGTTAGGCCGGGCCGGGTGTTCGAAGCACCCGGCTCGTCCGTCTTGTTCGTAAATCCGAACAGTGTTATGATGCGCCGCTGTCACGATCTCGTCAAATTAAATCGTAACGGGGTGCTGAATGATCCGAGAGCAATGCAAGATGGCGAGGGCAGCGCTCGGACTCGGCGTGCGCGAACTCGCTGCGGCCGCCAACGTGTCGCCCGACACTGTCGCGCGGCTCGAGCGCGGCGACGAGCTGCGCGAGAACACTATCAAGCTAATCCGTGAAGCGCTCGAGAATGCCGGCGTCGCCTTCGTCGGCGACGGCGAGGTGAGCGAACGCGGCGGGCCTGGCGTGAGGTTCGCGACGAAGCGGAAAGGAAAGCGGCGATGACGCGGCGTCGTTCAGGCGAGCCTTCGGCAAAGGAACTCGGCGCGGGCGGCAGGATCGTGGAGTGGCACGTCTACCGTCTGTCGCCGAGCGACGCGATGCCCGTGAGGGTGGGGAGCGTGCGGGCTCGCACGGCGGCCGAGGCGCGCGATGCGATCCCCACGCTCGGGCGCCCGGCGGCCGAGGCGCCACATCTCTTCGTCATCGCGGTAATGAAGCCCGTCGCGCCGACGCGGCCGGCGGTTGAAACCCCGGCGCGCCTACTCACCCTCGCCGAGGTCGCGGCTCAAGGTGGGCCGCTGCTGCGCGAGGCGGTCGGGCTGTTCGAGAGCATGCTCGGGCGTGGCGTCCTCCGCACCGGCGCGATCCAGATATTCATTGCGGCGGTGGTGATTGAGGCGCGCGAGGGTGCGCTGACGTGGAGCGTCGAGGCAGTCCACAAGATGCTGGCGGAGCTGGTCAGCGTCGAGGCGATCAAGATGGCTGACAAGGTCACTCAGCCGTTGCGGTCCATCACCAAGCCGCCGGAAGGCCGGGCGTGACGCAGACGCGTGGGTAATCCTGATCGGCGCGGCGGGGGAAGCGAGCGAGGATGGCGCCCGACCCGAAGACGGAAACTCCCACATCCGGCCCGGCGCCCCCTGAATTCGGCGCTCCGGATGAGCCCTGGCCGATCCGCATCGAGCGCGCGGCCGAGCTCCTGCACTGCGGCGTGCGTCGGCTGAAGGCATTCGCGAGGCAGCGCGGCATCGGCCGGCGGTCGGGCCACACGATCATCTTCTCGCGCGATGACTTTCGGAGGCTCTATGACGCCTTGCCGGTCGTGGGAGCGGGCGTCAAGCAACTAGCCGACCGCCCGCCGCAGTCGGAGGCGGAGGTGCAGCAGCGAGTCGACCAGCTTCTGGCGAAGTCCAGGCGGAAGGGTCGTCGCGGACCGCGGCGGTGGCCGGAGAGATCCTGACCGGCGGGCCGTCGGCGAGCTCGTCGCGCGCTAGCGCGGGACGCACTCGAATTGCCACACGCAATTCTGGCCGGTGCGGTCGCAGACGCAAACCGGCTTCATCGCCTTGCAGCCGACCGGCGGTATTGGTGGAATGGGCGGGATGCCGCAGCCCCGCTGTTGTGCGAGAGCGGCGCCTGATGGTGCGAGCAACCCAATCACGACCGCCGCGAGAAGAGCTTTGCGCATGTGCCACCTCCAGCAGCAGCTTGCGCGCACCTATTCGCGGTGGCAAGGCTCGGCAGCTACTGTGTCGACAAGGCGTCGCCTGACACCAGCCACAACACCACGCCAGCCCCGGCGGCGAGCGCCGCGAGGATCACGGCGCCGCGCAGCAGCACCAACCAGCCGGGGCGGTCGAGCTGGGCCGGCACGGGATGTGCCAGCAGCCATCGCAGGTGCGGCCAGGGCCGCGGGTTCATGCCGCGGTGCTGGGCGTCCCGGATAAGGCCCTCGCGCAGCACGGCCGAGGCTATCGCCAGCACGAGCAGCGCGAGCAGCAGGTTACCCATGGGGGCGGTCTCCGGTCTCCGTCATGCCGCTTCGGCCGCCCTCGCCCAGCAGCGGCGCGCGCGGCACGCTTCGCGGAATTTCCCAATAGGCGGCGCGGCTGCGCACCGCTCGCAGCTCGGCCAGGTAGACGGCGCCCATGCCGCTCTCGGCGATCTCGGCTTGCGGCGGCTCGGCCTCGAGCGCGTCGAAGGCGGCGACGATCCTGCGGCGCGCGGCGTCGCGGGCGGCTCGGCGCAGGTTGCGGCGCTCGGCTCTCGGCTTCGGCATAGGGTCTGCTCCTGCGGTCGGCATTCTGCGGCAGCACACTATCGGGCGGCAAGCCTCGCGCGCGGGATGCGTGTCCACAGGTATAGGGGGACGGCGCACAATTCGAACCGTTTTCGCGTCTGCGCCGAAGAGGACGCAGCACCACCCGATAGCCCCATTCTCTCTGTGAGACACCGAGACAGCCCGGCCAGACCGGGACACCGGGACAATCCGCCCCCTCTTCTAAGAGAGGGGGGCGGGATGTCCCGGGGGGTGTCGCGGGACAGGATTAGGAATGTCCCGCTCTTGTCCCGCTGTCCCGCACCGCATAGAAACCCGCTAGAACCGGGCGCTTTCTCGCGGGCGAACCACGCCAGAAACCTTGTCCCGCCATGTCCCGCAGGGCAAAAGAGCGGGACATTGGGGCTTGTCCCGCGGACAAGAAACTTTGTCCCGCTTGTCCCGCCCCCTTTCCGGGGGTTCAGCGCTCGAAGGCGGGCGGACCTGGCGCACGATTTTCCGCCGAGGATCAAGGGTAAAGCGTGGTCGAGTGTGGGATCGAGTGTGGGTAGACCGGCGCTGATGCCGGCAAAGCCGCGCTGCCGCTGGCGCTGCGGCGGATAGGTGCTCTGCCTCGGGCGCACGGCGATGGTTGGACGAGCTGTGCCGAGCCTGCCGGGATCAATGCTGCGCTGGCGCTCGCCTCGCTGCCGGCGCGGTCGGCCTCGGCCTCGAGCGCGCGGCGTCGTGCCGCGGTGGTGGTGGTGGTGCGCGTCGATCGCGGCCCCCACCGCCTCGGCCGCGCCACAGTCTCAAAACCCAAGGTTGTCCGGGGAGATTGGGGTTTCGCTCGAAGCTCCGCGCACATTCGGTAACCCCTTCAGAAATCGCGGCAAATTTGACGATTTCTTGTGCGCCGCAACAGGCCGGCCATCGCATGGGCAGTCTTCCGACAGGATCGGAAAGTTGGCGGCCCTCACCCGTCTCGGGTGGCGTCGAGCCCGCCGTCGACATGGCGCGCCGCCGCTGCCTGCGCCCGTTCCTCCTGCTTCCGGCGCGGCGCCTCGGCGGTGGTGGCCCAGCGCTCCATCTCCTCGCGGTAAGCCGCGAGCCAATCGGGATGCTCGCCAAGGACCTCCTCGGCCATGCGCCGGCAAGCCGCCGCGATTGCCGCTTGCGCCGCGAGCCGGCCCGCCCTGCGTTGCTCTCTGGCGGCCTCGGGCCTCACCGTCGCGAGGCCGCGGGCGCGAGGTGCTCCACGGCCCAGTAAGTCGACAAGAGGCGCCGGCGGGTGAGCGCCGGCAGCGCGGACAGCGCCTCCCAGGCCGCAGCGGCGGCATCGGCAGCAGGATCGCGCTCGGCCGCAGCGCAGGCCCGTGTCAGCGGGTGTGCGCTGCCGACATAGACCAGCGCGAGCGCCGCGAAAGACCGCCAGCGCGCTCCGCGCTCGACCTCGGCCAGGCCTGGGAGCCACGGGCCGAAGTGATCGGGACCGCCGCGCTCGCTCATGCCGCGGCCGGCGGCTTGTCTTCCGGCGGGTCTGCGTCGGCTGCAGCGGCCGGCGGCGGGTCCTCGGCCAGGGTCGGCGCCCGCGGTACCAGCTCGAGGACGGGTGCCGAGCGGGGCGCGGTCGTGGGCTGCCGCGGGTCGTAGATCTCGGCCTGCGCGGCCAGGTCGCCGAGAACCAGCGCCAGCCCGCCGTCGCCGCTGGCGGCGGCAGTCTCGCCGCGGCGCCTAAACTCCCGCGCGACCTCGGCCGCCGGCAGGATGCCATGCGCGACGAGCAGCCCAACCAGGGCGCCGACAGTGTCCTCTTGCCCGTGATTTCCCGACAAATAGCCGGCCATCATGTCGGTCACGGCGGTATCAGCCTCGGCGCGGAGCGCTGCCGGGCCGGTCGGCGGTGCATCGTCGGCCCCGATCGGCGCCCCACAGGTGGGGCATTGCCGCCCTGCGGCGGGCGCGTCAACCTGATCGCTTTCCATGGTCCGCCTCGGTGGTGGTGGGTGTGACTTCCGGCTCGGCCGGCGATGGAGGTGGTGCCCGGCGGGGCCGGCGGCGGCAAAGCCGCCTCTTCGGCCGAGCTGCGCGCTCGGCCTTGCGGCGATCCCGCTCGGCCGCCTGCGCCGCGGCCTCGGCGCGGAACCGCGCATCAACCTCGTGCAGCCGCTCGATCGTGAGCCTGCCGGCCTGGAAGTCTTCCAGGGCGACCCAGCGGAGCGCCCCCCACCAAGAGTTCTGGCAAGCCCGGTCGCAAAAGCACACCCGCGGGTCGCGCGTAGGGAGGGCCGTCCCGCACCAGCGGCAGGCGTTTGTGGGCGCGTGGCCGGCTTTTGGCGCGGACCCCTCTGGAAGCAATGTTATGTTGCTCTGAACGTTACTTTGACCGCCACCCGCACCCCCCGCAAAGCCGACCCCGCGCCGGTAAGCCTCTTTCCACGCCGCTATGCGGTGTGCCGGAGAGCAGAATATCTGGCGCCGCCCGCCCCGCCTCGGCGTGAAGGGCTGCTGGCAATAGGGACAGATCAACCGCCCGTCAGTCTGAAGGGTGTCCATACCTCACCTCGGCGTCCGGGAATTTTCAGGGAAAGCGGGGAGCAGCGCGCAAATTCCAAAGCCCGCTCGAAAATCGCGGGCGTTTTTGCAATTTTCGGCCGCCGAGCCGCCGCGGCGTTGTGCTTTGCAAATCAAAGGCTTGTCGGTCATCCCTTGACCCATGCGAACCCCTGCCAAATCCCGACCGCCTGCAGCGCCTGCAGCTTCTCGACGGCGCGGGCGAAAGCCTTGCGCCTCGCTGCGGGCTCGTCGCTGTCGCTCACCGATCCGGCATAGGCGTATTTCCGCCAAAGCTCGATCTGCACCACCAGCGCGCCCTCGGGGATGGTGCGGCTTGCTGGCGGCCGCTCGCCGGCCTCGGATACCGCCTTTCGCAGCAGCTCCAGCGCAACCTTCGCCTTGGGCGGCAGCGTCAAGCGCCTGGTCGGCGCCTCCGCCTCGTCGTCGCATGGCCGGATGACGCAGCTTGTGATGGGTTCCCCGTCCGCGTCCTCGCCGACCTCGACCACCTCCAACGTGCTGAGCGTCTTGGCGCCCTCGGGCCCGTCCTTCATCCACTGGACCTCGGTTGCGATCCTGCCCGCGGCGTCGCGCCTGACGGCAATCTGCGCGTCGGCCGCGCCGGTCAGGGACGTGTGGCCGCGTGGCCGGTGGTGTCGACGCCACAGTGATGGATGATGATGACGACGCACGCGAAAGCCGCGCGCACCGCGTCGGCGGCGCGGACATAGGCGCCCATTACCGCGTCGTCGGACTTGCTGCCGGCAATGCTGCGGTTGAGCGTGTCGATCACCAGCGCCGAGCATTTGCCATCGGGGAGCTGCTCGCGGATATCGCTGATGAGCGCGGCGCAGTCCGCGACCAAATCAAGCCGCGTGCTCACCAGCGAGAAGCGGGCGCCGCTCTCGCCCTCGGCCATCTTGCCGCGCCTGAAGGCCTCGACCCGCGCCGCCAGCCCGCGCTCGCCCTCGCAGGCGACATAGACGACGTGACCGGGCTCGACGCGGTGGCCGCGATAGTCCTCCCAGCCGGCAGAGGCGTGCATCACCAGATCAAAGGCCCAGAACGACTTGCCGCATTTTGGTGGCCCCCACACAACGACAAGGCCCTCGCGCGGGACGAGGTTCTTGATGAGATAGGCGCGGCTGCGTCCGAGCTGGATCTGGTCGAAGGAGACGAAGTCTGAAGCGGCCACGGTTGGGCTCGTCGGCGTAAGGCGGCGGCTCGGGAGCGGCAGTGGGATGCGCTTCGGCATGCGCCGCCGCGCCGTTGGTGCCGGCTTTGCCCTTGCGCCGGCGCCGCGACCAGGGAGTTTCGGCGGTGGCGATGTCCTTCTCCGTCACGCCGCCCGCTCCCGTGTCCTGTCGGCAACCGAAATCCGCGGCAGGGGAAGCGGCAGGTGGATTTGCTGTGTGAGCCTGCGGGAGTGCTCATGGTCTTCGGCCACGATGCCGCCCCTACAGGCCAGCAGCAACGCGCGCCGCTCGATCGGGTCGCGCGTCAAGACGCACAACCCGCGCATTCCGGCCCGCAGCCATGCCAAAGGCGAGCGGTGGACGACAACCGGATCGGGGTTGAAATACTGCGGCTCGATCGCGCCGAGCCATGTCGCGAAATCGCACCTCGTCGCCCACTCGTCGGGCTGGGCCGGGTGGAAGGCGAGCAGATCGACCAGCGCGCCATGCTCGGGCACGCTCTCGGGCTCCGCGCTCTCCGGGGTGAATGGGTCGCCGATGCGCGCCGGCAGGATGTAAGCCCTGTCTCCGATCTCGAGCGGCTCCCAGACGGTACCGCTGCTGTCGAGGTCCACGTTGGTTGCGCCGATGGTGGCGACGATGTGCGGGGCGACCCCAAGAGCGGCAAACATCTGGCGCTCGCGCTCGGTGATCTCGGCGCGATAGGCCTCGATCTCAGCGGCGAGGGCGTCGGCGTCGTCCATCATGGCGCCGGCTCCTGCGGCTCGGCCTGGGCCTGGGCGGCGAGCGCATCCTGCAAATCCATCTCGATCTCGCGCGCCTTGTCGATAAGCGCGCCGACAACGCTTGAAGGCCGGCCATCCGGAAATCGGCTGACGCCGCTCGCGATGTCGGCGAGCTGGTCGCCGAACTGGAGTGCGCGGGAGAGCAGAATGGCCGCGTCGTCCAACAGAAAATCGAGATCGGTACCGGTGCGCCCGCCGCCGCGAGCGAACACCTCCAAGGGCCGCCCATCATCGGATAGGCCGATGCTGATATGCAGCCGGCGGCCATTGGGTGACGGCCAGCGGGCCGCGCTGTCGGTAATCTGCCGCCGAAAGGCAGGAAGGCGCTCACGCGGCATGGCGCGGGCCTCCCAGGTCGAGCGCGCCGGGCGAGATGCGCCGGCGGCTCGGGCGAGCGCGGCGTTGCGGCGGTGGTGATGTCGGGTTATTCTCTGCGCGTTCAGTGCGGGGTTGCTCGGACAAGGCTACAGGGGGGGCGGCTGCCGGGCCGCCACTTCGCTTGTCAAGGGACACAGTTCATGCCGCCTTGCCCGACTGCGATCCCTCGTCCCGCCTGCGCCTGCCTCTCGGCGTCCTCTCAACGCCGCGCTCAAGCATGGCTTTGAGGCTCGTGAAGATGATGAGGCGCCGGCCGCCAATCTTGGCGCTTTCGAGCGTCCCGTCGCCTATGAGGTCGTAGATCGTATTTTGGCCGAGGCCGGTCAACTCGACCGCCTCTCGCACCGTCACCGAAAGGCGCTCGGGTTCGGGTTTTCGCTGCATCGCTCTGTCTCCGCTCGCCGCGGGGTGCGGCGTGAAATAGCGGGGCAGAGCGTGCAGCAGCGGGGTGGTGAATGCTTGGGGGTTGTTGGGATTATCCCAACGTCACCCAGCGCCCGTGCCACCGCGCATCCGTCTGCGGATGCGATCGACAAGGGCTTCGGGGCTCGCCGCTTTGGCCTTCACCTCGGCCGGATCAAGTGCGGCAACGACCGTTCGGGCGGCGGCGCGGTCACTCCTTACGGTCGGCCGCAGCTCTCTCGCCCGCGCGAGCAAGTCGTTGTCATCGTGTCTCGGATGTCGGGCGTGCTTGGCAGCCGCGGCCATGCTCGAAAGACAGGCCCCGGCGTCGCCGCGGCGCCGCGCCAAATCGGCCAACGCCGCTATCGGCACCGTCGCGCGCGAGGTATCAATGCAGCCGCCCTCGCAATAGAAGGGCACCGCCCCCGTTATCTCGCCTGCGGCCACGGCCCGCGCCAGCTCGCGGTAGACGGCTTGTTGCGTCCTTCGCATCTCGCGTTGGGCGCGCGCGTCGACAAGGTAATCGCGCGGCTCGACCTCGCTCTTGTCATGGTCTCGCGCCGCCAGGGCCTCCTTGATCGCGCCAAGGGCAAGCTCCGCATTGTCGTCATCGCGGCCGGGCGGCGAACCCTCAACTTCGGGCCGCGCGCCGAGCCGGCGCTCGCGCCTCTCGACGCTCTCTCGCGCCGTGCTGGCGGCGTCGTCAAAGCGCTCGTCGCCGGGGTGCTGGTCGACATAGATGCACGCGGCCTGCCAAATCGTCAGGTGATCGCCGACGACAAAGGGCGGCCCATACTCTGCGTCGGGAGAGGGGATTGATATTTCGGCCATCGCGGCGCCTGCCCTATGCCTGCGCCGTCTCGGCGACCATCGGCACGACCGCGCCGCGCGCCGCTGGCGTGCTGGCGCAGTAGCGCGCCCATGCCGCCATCAACTGCCGGCGCTTCGCCAGCGCGTCGCCACGGGCATAGGCGGCCTCGGTCTTGTCGCCAATGACGTGCGCCAGCGCCGCCTCTGAAATCTCGTTCGGGAAATTCGAGCGGTCGCGGCACCAATCCTTGAAGGTCGAGCGGAACCCGTGAACGGTGATGTCCTCGCGCCCCATGCGCCGCAGCAGCATCAACAGCGCCATATTCGAGAGCGCGCGGCCTGAGAAGCGGCCGGGAAACACAAAGGTCGCGTCCTCGCCGCGTTGCCGCTCGATGATCTCAAGCGCGCGGTCGCTCAACGGTATGCGATGCGGGCGTCGGGATTTCATGCGCTCGGCCGGCACTGTCCATACCTTCTCGGCGGCGTCGATCTCGGCCAGCGCGCGCTGATCGCCTCGGTGGTTCGGTTGGCGCAGAGAATGGCGAGCTCAAGAGCGCGCGCCGCGTCGCCCTCCTGCTGCCGCAGCTCGATCATGAACGCGGGAAGCTCGGCGTAAGGCAGCGCCGGCATGTGCCGCACCTTGCGGACCTTGGCTTTATTCGGCAGCAGCTCCGACAGCAAGCCGGTCCAGCGGGCCGGGTTGTCGCCTTTGCGCGAGCCCGCCGCCGTCGCATAGTCCAACACGGCTTCGATGCGCCCGCGCACCCTGCCTGCCGTCTCGGGCTTCTTCGTCCAGATCGGTTGCAGCACCTTGAGCACAAGGGGGGTGTCGATCGCCTGCACCGGCAGCGCGCCGAGGGTCGGGTAAACGTAGGTCTCGAGCGTCCTTACCCATTGCTTCGCGTGCTTTGGGTTGCTCCAGCCCGCGCTGTGCGCCGTCGCGTAGCTGGTGGCGCATTCCTTGAAGGTGAGAGACCGCGCCGCCTCCAGCAGCGCCGCTTGCCGTCGCCGGTCCCGTTCCTCGATGGGGTCGAGCCCATCGGCGAGCAGCTTCCGCTGGTCGCGGGCTCGCTCGCGCGCCTCGGCCAGGCCGAAGGCATTGACCGAGCCAAGGCCCATCTCGTGCGCCTTGCCGTGCCGCTTATAGCGGAAGATCCAGCTTTTCGAGGTCGGGCTGGTGACTTGCAGATAGAGGCCGGCGCCGTCAGCGTGCATCCCTGGCCGCTTTTCGTTCGTTATCCGCCGCGGGCCGAGCCTGTCAATTTCGCGTCCCATGATCCGCCTGCCCTTCCTTCTACCCACACTCATAACAATTAACACGGCGGGCAATGGCGGGCAACGGCAAAGTATTGAGAGCAGAGAAACGCCGATGCCGCAGCGCTTTATCGCTGCGATGGCGGGCAGCGGCGGGGGCTCGCGTGGCGATCGGTCGGCAGACACCCCATCCGCCACTTCCGCTCGAATTAATCAACTAACCTATTGAAATAACTCATATATTTGCCATTTCGCTCCGGATCGGACGCGCCGCGGGCGCCTGCCGTC
>CAWBKF010000065.1:0-14808 GCA_963789275.1 uncultured Alphaproteobacteria bacterium | reverse complement strand
AAGGCCCTGGCCGAGAGAGACTGCGCCAAGCGCAGCAGGAGTGCGCTGAACGCCCTGCCGGCGGCACCCTCGGCTTTCATCCGCCAGCCGGCGAAGCCCAGCACGATCGCCAGTGCCAGCAGCCACCGGCTCATGCGGGGCGTCCTTGCCCGGAGCCATAGCTCTCCTGCTGATACCGGGCGGTGGCAACCCAGCCCGGGACGCACGACAAGACACGGACCGGCGTGATGGCGACCGCCTCGTCCTCGAACCCGCCGCTGCGCAGCATGCCGGCGAGCGCGTCGCGGTAGAACAGCCGATGGGTCTGCGGATCGGCGAAGCGCCAGCGGCGCATGGCGGCGGCGTCGGTGACATAAAGGCAAAGCAGGCCGCCGGGGCGCAGCACGCGCCGCACCTCGCGCAACACCGCATCCGCATCGTGCCAGAAATAGGCGACGTTCACCGCCAGCATCTTGTCGATCGAATGATCGCCGAGCGGCAGCTCCTGCCACCGGGACCGGTAGAGGCGGACGCGGCCGGAGCGGACGGCGCGGCGGTTGCGGGCATGGGCCTGGGCCAGCATGGCCGGCGAATGATCGACGGCGTAACGACGCCGCGCCGCGCCTCCACGAGCATCAGGCGGATGCCGTGGCCGGGCCCGCATTCGAGCTCCAGGATTCGTCGGAAGGCTCCAGCGCCAGCGCGGTAACGGCGAGCGCATAGGGTTGAGCGTTGAGCCATGTCATCGCCCGGCCGGCGGCCCAGCCAAGCGGGCCGAGGGATGGCGAACTGCCCCCGATCCTAGCCCAGAGCCTCATGCCGCCGCACCTTGCCGCGCGCGGGATATCAGCGATCGAAGGCTAGCTCCCGGTCCACCTTCGCCAGCAGCGTCCGGATCTCGCGCGGCGGCCAGCATCCCAGACCGGCCGCTCGCGATCGGCGCGCGTCGAGCGCGTGCTTCAGCACCGCAGCCGCCTTGACATAATCGCCGGTGCGATAGAGGAAATCGCCATAGAAGAAATTCGAATCGAGGCCGCCGGGGCTGATCTCGACCCCCGCTCCAGATACTGGCGGGCCTTGCCGTTGTCGCCGAAGCTGAGCGGAAAGCCCGGCACCATGTAATAGAGCGCCCCGAGGCTGGTCGGGACCGCGCCATCGAGCGCGCGGTAATCGAGCCGGCCGGCCTTTTCGAAGAGATCCCGCGCGCGCTTGGCAAAGCCGAGCGCGTCGAAGGGACCCGCATACTGCGCCTCGGAGCTCGCGATGATGCCTTCCCAGATGAGCGGCTCGGCGCGATCGGAATTGCGCGTGGCGATAGCCGCCGCGGTGTCGGCGAGGACGTGCAGGTCTTTCTCCTTCTCGTCGCCGTCCGTCACCTGATAGGTGATATGCCCCCATTCAGCTTCGATCGGCCGGAGCTCGGCATCCATCGGCGACGGGCCGCCGGCCGCCACTGCTCGCGGCGCGGCGGCGAATGCGACAATGGCGATGATCAACAGCGTGGCGCGCGACCTCATCGGCCCTCCTCTGCATTGGCGTCAGTTCCCGGCCGTCGCCCGCCGCCGATAGCCGCCACCGCTTTCCGGGTGCCATCGCCCCGGCCGCGCTGGCGGTCTCCTCGACGAGCCGGCGGCCGCCGCTCGCCTCGAAGCGGGCGCGCAGCGCGCGATCGACGACCGACGGGAACAGCCGCTCGACGAGCAGGAAGAGCCGCTCGCGGCCGCGCGGATAGGTCGCATCCTTGCCGCGCGCGACCGCGTCCCAGACCTGGCGCGCAATCGTTTCGGGCGCGTCGAGCGGCATCTCGAGCGGCTCGACGTAGCGCGCGATCGCCTGCGTGGCCTCGGTGCGTGCGCCGCGCGGTGCCGCATAGGTGACGCCGATGCCCAGCGGTTCAAGCTCGCGCCTCAGCGCGTCGGAGAGGCCGCGCAGGCCGAACTTCGAAGCGGAATAGGCGGCGAAGAGCGGCATCGCGATGTCGCCGAGCAGGGAGCCGATATTCACCACGCGCGCCGCGGAGGCGGCGCGGAGCAGCGGCAGCAGGTCGCGGATCATGGCGAGCGGTGCCAGCAGGTTGGTGGCCATGAGCCGCTGCAGCGGCGCGTCCTCGGTTTGCACCAGAGGTCCCGCGGCGAGAAGGCCGGCATTGTTGACGAGCACGTCGAGACGGCCCCACTCGCTGGCGACCCGGCCGCGGATGAGGCCGCGCCCCGCAGGAGAGGTGACATCGGCGGCAATGACCAGGCAGGTCGCATTGCGGCCGAGGCTGAGACGTGTCTCCTCGAGCGGCTCGGCGCGGCGGCCGACCAGTGCCAGGCTCATGCCCCGCCGCGATGCCTCAAGTGCGATCGCCCGCCCGATGCCCGAGCCGGCACCGGTGATGAGCGCTGTCCTACCCTCGAGCGCCATGAACCACCCCCGCGATGCTGCGGTCGAGGTCGTGAAAGATGTTGCCATAGAGCCAATAGGTCATCTTCGCGCCGTCGATGATGACGTCGCCCGCCGACGCCGTCGGCAGGCGGTTCACGAGGTCGGCGAAGAAGGCGGTGTGATCAATGTCGAGCGCCCCGTGGGAGGTGAGATAGCGGAAGCCGTTTCCATCGCCGGCACCGAGCGATGCCTGCAACGCCGCCGCCGATTTGCTGGCAAGCGCGATCGACATGCCCTCGAGCACATGCACCATGCCCAATAGGGAATAGGGGCTGATCCACTCGATGGCGTAATAGGCGTGTGCTATCATGGCGCGGCATGGCAGCCGCGGCGAAGACCGCTTCGCAGCCTCGGCGTCGCCGCCCAGCGCCTCGATATCGGCCAGAATCCACTCGTCATGCCCGTGCTCTTCCGCGATGTAGTCGAAGAGCGCGGCGCGGTAGACCCCATCCCCCGTCCTCGCCGCCGCCAAGGAGAGCAGCGGGCAGGTGTGGCGGACATGGTGATAGGCCTGCGCCAGGAATTCGAGATAGAGCGCGCGCGGCACCTGGCCCTGGAGCGCGCGTCCGAGGATCGGAATGGAGAGAAATTCGGCGCGCGCCGCGTTGGTATCGGCCAGCAGGCGATCATGGAAGGTCATGCGCCGGGGCTCCCTGGGTGACGGTCGCGGCACTGGCCCGCGCCGGTTTGAGCATCGCCCGCCACGCTTCCAGAGCCGCCTTGCGCCGAAGCCGGCCGTTGCCGGTCAGGAGACCGAAACGGACGAGATCGCCGGCGGCGACGACGGCGACGTGCCGCGGCACCGCGTAGCTCGGCGCCTCGCGGGCGCGCTCGGCGACGAGCGCGACGATCTCATCGGAGGAGGCGCGCTCGAACCAGGGCTGGTGCTGCGGCTTGGGAACGAGAATGGCGGTGAGATGCGGCCCCTCGATTTGGGTGACCATGCAATAGCCGAGGCGCAGATCGGCGAGGAGCAGCGATTCGATCCATTCCGGGCTGATGTTCCGGCCCATCGGCGTGACCAGGATATTATCGAGGCGCCCTCTCACGGTGAGGAAGCCATCGGCATCGATCTCCCCTGCATCGCCCGTCCGCCACACGCCCCGGGCCGGCGCTCCGTGCAAATAGCGCTCCATAACCGAAGGTCCGCGCACGACGATCTCGCCCTCCTCGATACGCACGTCGAGACCGGCGAGAGGCTTGCCGACGGTGCCGGGCCTGCGCTCGCCCGGCCGATTGAGCGCCACCACGGAGCCGCATTCCGAGAGGCCGTAGCCTTCATGGACCGGAATCCCGATCTCCCAGGCGTGCTGCGCCAGCGCGCCGGGAATGGCGGCACCGCCGACCGCGACGAAGCGCAGGCTGTCGGGTGCCCTCGCCGCGGCTTCGCTCAATTGCGCGACCCATTGCGCCAGGAGCTCGGGCACCAAGACCATGCAGCTCGGCCGGCGCGCCGCCGCGATGTCGGCGATAGTCGGCACCGCGCCCGTGCCGAAACCCGCAGCGAAGCGCGGCTCCAGCCGCACGGACGCGCCGACCAGCAGCGGCACCATGACAGCGCAGATGGTTTCGAGCAGGAGCGCCAGCGGCAGAACCGAGAGATAGGCGTCCTCGGCGCGGGCAGCGATGGCGCGCGCCATCGCCTCGGCGCTCCAGAGCAACTGCCCGCCGCCGAGCAGCACCCCCTTCGGATGACCCGTGCTGCCCGAGGTGTAGATGATCTGCGCGCCATCGGTGCCGCGGGGTGGATGGAAGCTCGCCTGCCGCTCGCCGATCGTCGTGACGGGAACGCCGAGGAGCCGTGCCGTGCCCGTCATGTCGGCCGTGGTCAGGAGATGCGAAATCCCGGCGTCCTGGACGACATGGCGCAGCTGCGACACGCGGAAGAAAGGCGGCAGAGGAACCACGGTCTTGCCGGCGTGCCACGCCGCCAGCAGCCCGACGATCCAGTCGACCTGATTGCCGCCGAGCAGGCCGATCACGGCGGGCGAGGGCACGATGGTGCCGAGCTCCTCGGCGGTGCCCGCGACGCGCCGGGCCAGCTGCCCATAGGCGAGCCGCGTGGTGCCGTCGTCGAAGGCCGGCGTGCCGCCCGCGGCAGCCGCGTGGTGATGGAGGGCGTCGAAGAGCTCACGCATCGGCGGGCGACCTCCCGAAGCGCATCGCGTCGCTCTCGAGCCAGCGGTCGTCGACCGCGCAGACGCGCGGCGCATGCGCGTAATAGCTGCCCCACCGCTCGACCCCGGGAAGCCGCCGGGGATCGGCCGGCGACAATTCGACGAGCGGCATGCCGAGGCGCGCCAACAGCCTTTGCAGCCGCGCCGTAGCGGTGAAGAACGACCATTTGAACCCGGCGCAGCGAGCGAAGAGCGCGAGATGCCGCAGGAAGCCCGGAGAGGCCTCGACACTCCGGCTCGCCAGCGTCGTCACCTCGAGAATGGCCTGGCGGCCGACGGCTCTGCCACTGCCCTCGGACAGCAGGCGCTCGATCGGCGCATCGAGATAGATCTCGGAGAAGAACCCCTCCGCGGCGGTACGCAGGCCGGCGGCGCAGAGCGACCGCCCGTTTCCGTCCAGCAGCGCGATGAGCGTGCTCGGAAAGGCGAGCTCGCTCGCCCCGAACATCCGGGCATAGACCTCGCGGATGCAGCGCTCGGTCTCCGCGCGCAGCGGATGCGAGGGCGAGACGAGGATGATGCGGCGCGTGTCGCAGCCGCGGACATCCTCCGCCTGGAAGCGGTGCCAGGCGAACCGCATGTTGGGGTCCGCGGGCAGCGTCACGACGGTGCGACGATCGAACAGCATCGGTAGATCTCCAAGAGCGTTCCCGCGCGCAAAACCGGCTTCCTGCCTTGAACCGCGGTGAGCCTAGGACGGGTCGATATCGAGTTGTGTAGAGAAAAGGGGGTGCGCAGTGGAGTTTGCGATGCCGCCCGCGGCGACGACGCTTCGCTACCTTTCTCAACAAGAATCCACAGTCGCGGCCGGGGCGCGCGCAGTAGCTTGGCAACCGCCATCGCGGCTTCGCGTCCGAGGCTGCCGGCGATGCCGACGAACGTCGATCCGCAGGGAGAGTGAGAAATGCTGCAAGAGGTGCCCACCGACGACCGCGTCGTCAACGCCTATGACCGTTATGTCAACCCGCAATGGGTGCGGTTCCTCGACATCCTGCGGATGAATGTCACCTATGGCCGCTGCCGCGGTGCCGAGCTCCACACCGGCGACGGCCGCGTCGTGCTCGACTTCATCTCGGGATATTGCGTCCACAATATCGGTCACAACCACCCACGCCTCGTCGCGGCGCTCAAGGCCGAGCTCGACGCGGCGGGACCCGCCATGCTGCAGAGCCATGTCTCCGACCTCGCGGGCGAGCTGGCGGGGCGACTCTGCCGACGCGCCGGCGGGCGCCTGGCGAAGGCATTCTTCGCGAGTTCGGGCAGCGAAGGCATCGAGACGGTGATCAAGTTCGCGCGCGCCCATACCGGCCGCAGCGCCATCCTCTATGCCGAGAACGGCTTCCACGGGCTCACCTGCGGTGCGCTGTCGCTGATGTCGAACCCGTTCTGGAAGGAGCGCTTCGGGCCGATGCTGCCGGGGACGGAGCCGGTGCCGTTCGGCGATCTCGAGGCGCTGCAGCAGAAGCTCGCCGGCAAGAGCTTCGCCGCTTTCGTGCTCGAGCCGGTGCAGGCGGAATCCGGCGTGCTGGTGCCGGCCAGCGACTACCTGCCCAAGGTCCAGGAGCTGTGCCGGCGCTACGGCACGCTCCTCGTCCTCGACGAGGTCCAGACCGGCCTCTACCGCACCGGCGAGTTCCTGGCGGCGCATCATTTCGGCGTCGAGCCCGACATGGTGGTGCTCGCCAAGGCGCTCAGCGGCGGGCTGGTGCCGTCGAGCGCGGTGCTAATGTCGGACGCGATCTATCACACGGTCTACAGCTCGCTGCGCCGCGCCATGATCCACACCTCGACCTACAGCGAGAACAGCCTCGCCATGCGCGCCGGCCTCGCGACGCTCGACATCCTTGAGGACGAGCGCCTGGGAGAGCGTGCGGCGCGCGCGGGCGAGCGGCTGCGGAGCGCGCTCAGGGAACGCCTATCGGGCTACGAGATGATCGCCGAGATCCGCGGCCTCGGGCTGCTGAACGCAATCGAGTTCAAGGCACCGCGCTCGGGACTGTTGAAGATACCGTTCGCCGCGTTCATGCGCATTCATCCCGCGCTCTTTGGCCAGATGCTGGTGATGAACCTCTTCACCCGTCACGGCATCCTGAGCCAGATCTGCGGCAACAATTTCCTGATGCTGAAGGTGGCGCCGCCGCTCGTCATCGACGATGCGCAGATCGAGCGCTACCTCGACGCCATCGAGGCGCTCGTCGACGCCATCCACAGCTCCAACGCCTTCTGGTCCGAGGCGCTCGGCATCGGGCGCCGGGTGCTGGCGTCGATCTGAGTACCGGCCGTCATATTCCGAAAGCAAGGACATAGACCCCCATGACACAGCAAGTTTGCGCGCCCCTTCTCCAGCAGACGACCCGCATGAAGATAGCCGGGGTCGCGAGCGCCCTGCCACCGCATCGCTACGAGCAGGGTGCCATCACCGCCGCGCTCGCCAGCCTCTGGCGAGGGAAGCTCGAGAACCCCGCCCTGCTGGAGCGGCTGCATTCCCGCACCGGCGTCGAAGCGCGCCATCTCGCCTTCCCGCTGCAGCGCTACGCGGAATTCTCGTCCTGGGGCGAGACCAATGCCGCCTGGCTCGAGGTCGCGGAGGAGCTGGGCGCGGCGGCGATCGATGCGGCGCTCGACAATGCCGGTCTCACGCGCGACGACCTCGATGCGCTCTATGTCGTGTCCATCACCGGCGTCGCGAGCCCGTCGCTCGATGCGCGGCTCGTCAACCGGCTGCAGCTCCGGCGCGACATCAAGCGCACGCCGATCTTCGGCATCGGATGCGCTGGCGGTGCCATCGGGCTCACCCGCGCGGCGGATTACACGCTTGCCTATCCCGGCCATTGCGCCGCGCTGCTGGCAGTGGAGGTCTGCTCCCTCACGCTGCGACCGGACGATCTCTCCACGGCGAATTTGATCTCGAGCGGGTTGTTCGGTGACGGTGCCGCCGCGGTGGTGGTGGCGGGGGCGGAAAAGGCGCGCGCGCTGCCGGCCTGGGCCGCGGGCCGCTCTGGGCCGACGATCCTCGCCAACAGCTCCACCTTCTACCGCAACTCGGAAGACGTCATGGGCTGGGACATCTCCGAGAAAGGCTTTCGCATCGTGCTGTCGCCGCGCCTGCCGGAGGTGATCAAGAACAATCTCGCTCGCGATGTCGACACGTTCCTGAGCAAGCACGGCCTCACGCGCGGCGACATCGGATGCTGGGTCATCCATACCGGCGGGCCGAAGGTGCTGCAGGCGATCCAGCACACGCTGGGGCTGGGCGAGCGCGATCTCGAGCGGTCCTGGGACTGCCTCAGGCGCTTCGGCAATCTCTCCTCCGCCTCGGTGCTGCTGGTGCTGGAGGACGTCGCCGGCAACCATGCGCCGGTGCCGGGAACGCTCGGCCTGCTGCTGGCCATGGGGCCGGGCTTCTGCTCCGAATTGATTCTGCTGCAGTGGTGAGCACGAGCGGGCGATGCACGAGACCGAAGTTCTCGTCATCGGCGGCGGCCCCGCCGGGCTTGCGGCGGCGATTGCCGCGCGCCGGTACGGGCTCGGCGTCGTACTCGCCGATCGCGCCGCGCCGCCGATCGACAAGGCGTGCGGCGAAGGCCTGATGCCCGATGCGCTGGCCGCGCTGCAGGCGCTCGGCGTCGAGCCGGGAGCGGGGATCGGAATGCCGTTTCGCGGCATCCGCTTCGTCGATGGCGCGCTCATGGCCGAGGCCCGCTTCGCCGAGAGCGAAGGGCTCGGGCTGCGGCGCACGCTGCTGCATCGGCTGCTGGCGGAGCGGGCGCAGGAGGCCGGTGCGACAACCGTCTGGCGAGCGTCGATCGAGCTCAACGGTCCGAACCGGGCCGAGCTTGGCGGCCGCGCGCTCTCTTTCCGCTGGCTGATCGGCGCCGACGGGTCGCAGTCGCGGACCCGACGGTGGGCGGGGCTGCCGCCGGGCTGGAGCGGGTTGCGCCGCTTCGGGCTCAGGCAGCATTTCCGCCTGCGGCCCTGGTCCGACCTCGTCGAAGTCCATTGGCGCAACGGCGTCCAGGCCTATGTGACGCCGGTCGCGCAGGATGAAATCTGCGTCGCGCTGCTGGGCGGCGCGCCGGCGGCGCGGTTCGCCGACCTGCCCGGCCTCTTTCCCGGCTTGGCGCGGCGGCTCACCGGCGCTTCGCCGATCGGCCCGAGTCGGGGCGCGCTCTCGATGTCCACGACGCTCGGCAGGGTGGTGCGGGGCTCCGCGGCGCTGATCGGCGACGCCTCCGGCGCGGTCGATGCGATCACGGGCGAGGGCCTCGCGCTGGCCTTTCGCCAGGCGATCGCCCTTGGCGCCGCGCTCGCCGCCGGCGACCTCGCCCGCTACGAGAACGCCCATCGCCGGTTGCGGCGGATGCCGCTCCTGATGGCGCGGCTGCTGCTGCTCATGGGCGAGCGTGGCGGCCTGCGCCGCCGGGCGCTCGGCGCGCTCGCGGCGCGGCCCCGCGCCTTCGAGCAGCTGCTGGCGCTCCACACCGGCGGGCGCTGCGGGGCGTGCGATCTGCTCGAAATCGGCGGGCTGGGCCTGAGGCTGCTCGCGCCCACAAGTGCTGCCGCGCGCACGTTTTGAGCATGCCCGCCGTCGTCGATCGCAGCAGGAGACCCAAGCCCATGAGCAGAATTGTCTGCGCCGTTGTCGCGGCGCTCTCGCTTGCCGGATGCGTCGCCGTGTGGGGCGGCGCATATGATGTCGACAGCGCCGACCCGACATCCGTCGCCATCAAATACGACGCCCACTTCACCTCGGTGGGCAACATCGAGCGGGTCGCGCAGACGAGCTGCGGGCGCTACGACAAGGTCGCCGTCTCCGAGGCGGAATCGACGAGCCTCTGGGGTATCACCACGGCGCGCTTTGCCTGCATCGCGCACCAGCAATAGCGCGGTCGCGTCGCCGCGGTCACTGGATAGAGGGGAGCCCGATCTCGACGATGAGGCCGTGGGGCTCGTTGTTGCGCGCCCGCGCAGCGCCGCCGTGGAGCTGCACGACGCGCTGGCAGATGGCGAGGCCGATCCCCGAGCCGCCGGTGTCGCGGGCCCTCGCCTCGTCGACGCGATAGAAGGGCTCGAACAGATGATCGAGCGCCGCCGCCGGGACGCCGGGGCCGTGATCGATCGTCGCGACGCAAGCCAGGCCAGGAGGCTTGCGCGACACCACGATCTCGACCCTGGTCCCCACCGGCGTGTAGAAGATGGCGTTGCGCACCACGTTCTCGATGGCGCGGCGCAGCAGATCGGCATTGCCGAGGACGGAGATCGGTGCCGACTCACGGCGCAGCACCAGATCCGAGGCCCGGTCCGGCTTCTCGTAGACGGCATCCGCGACGATCCGCTCGACTAGGGCACCGAGATCGACCGGCCCGAATTCGGGCGGTGCCCCGATGCTGTCGAGCCTGGCAAGGGTGAGCAGCTCGCCGGCGAGCGCCGCAATCCTTTCGATCTCGTGCTCCATCCTATCGAATTGCCGCAGCCTGTCCTGCTCGGCCAAGCGGCGCGCCAGCCCAAGTGCCATGCTGAGACGCGCGAGCGGCGATTTGATCTCGTGCGAGATGTCGCCGATGAGGCGCTGCTGCGCCTTGACCGCGGCCTCGAGCTCCTCGGTCCGCATCGCGATCTTCGCCTCGAGGGTCTGGTTGAGCGCGGCTAGCTCGCGCACGAACTGCTCGCGCTCGCGGGTGGCGCGTTGGAGATTGTCGGTCATACGGTTGAAGGACTGCGCGAGCGAGCCGAGCTCGTCGGACGAGGTCACTGGCGCTCGCGCCTCGAGCCGGTCGGTATCGGCGATCTCCCGGGTGACGCGGGTGAGCTCCGCGATCGGCCTCGTCAGCTTGTGCGAGAGCCAGCGGCCGAGCAGGATGATCGGCAGGCCGAGGCAGACGCCCAGCAGCGCCAGTTCCATCGCCACCCAGCGTAGCGGGCGCGTGGCGGTGGCGGAGTCCTCTACCGTCACCACTTGCCAGTCCGCGACGAGGCCGCTTTGCCGCACCGAGCGGCCAATGACGAAGCCGCCGCGCCGCTCGGCGGCGGCCGCAACCGCGGGCGATACACCCGCGCGGTCGGCGATGTCCCTGGGATTGGCGGCTAGTACGCGCGGCCGGGTGCCCTTCTCCAGCAGGATGGTCCCGTGCTCCAGCGCGAACAGGAGATGCTCGACGGAGCTCCAGGGATAGGTCATCACCAGCGTGCCGATGCGATAGCTCCGGTCGAAGCTGGCGAAGACAGGAATCTCGAGCGCGACGATCTTGCCCCCGGTGATCGGGTCGGCACCCTTGGCGATGAAGGTAAGCCGGTCGGCGGTGCCTTGCCACGGTGCCGGGAGGCGCTCGCCGCCGGGGCTGATGCCGGCATTGGAGCTTGCCACCAGCGTGCCCGCCACGTTGAACGCGTAGAGGTCGCCCGAAAGCCCGTAGAGCCGCTTCAGCGCCTCGAGCGCATGGGTGATGCGCTTGTCGAGGTCGCCGGAGACGAGATCGTTCATGACGTCGAGCTCCGACCAGGCGGTAAGGTCGGTGGCGAGCGCGCGGATCACATTGGCGAGCTGCTCGTATTTCAGGTCGGCGAGCTGGTTGAGGGTGGCCGCGTCGCTCTCGAGCAGCGATGCGCGCACCCCGGAATAGACCACGATCGCGGTCGCGAAATAGGTGGCGACATAAATGCTCAGCAGTGCCGCGAGGATGCGGCGCGGGATGGAGCGTGAGAGAAAGCCGCTCACGAGGCGTGCCGTCCGGCGCTGCCGTCAGGGAACATGGGCCAATACCTTCACACCGACCGGCGCGGTCGTGTCGCTGATGTAGCCGATGGATCCCGGAACCGCGCGAATGAAAGCGAGCATGGCCTGCTCGGATTCCTGCACCACCGGCGGCAGCTTGCCCATGAAGTGCATCTGGTTCCAGTAGGCGGCGAGGCTGGCGTTGTCCTGATGCAGCACGCGCGCGGCGAACGCCGCCCTGGTCCGGCTGGTCGCCTCGCGATTGACGGGGATGATGTGGCTGCCATCGGGCCAGATCGTCAACCGGTCGAGATAGATCGCGGCGATCTCGCCCAGCGTCAGCGGCGTTGCCGCCTCGACCGAGGAATTGGCGATGACGAGCAGCCCTTCGGCCCGCGCCGGCACCATGCCCACGAACGCCAGCGCGAGGGTGACGGCAAGGAGCAGCCTCGTCATGCCGCCCCTCAGAAAAGGATAGCCCAGGCGGCAAACAGCCCCGTGGGGTTGACCGGTCGTCCGCTGAGATTCTGCAGATACTCGAGCCGCAGCACCATCGGCGGCTCCGGCCGGTAGGCGATGCCCGCGAGCAGATCATGCGCGACCGAGGGTGCCGTCCGGTCGGAGAACTCCTCGTACCAGCCATAGACCGACCATTTCTCGCTGAGCGCGTAGGAGCCTGCGGCGTAGAGGCCCCATTCGGTATCGCGGCCATGGACGGCGGCGGCATTGCCGATATCGGAAAAGGTGCCTTCCCCCTGCAGGGTCAGGCGGCCGACGGTGTAGTGGTAATCGAGGCCGTAAAGCGATTGGTTAGAGCCGAAGGTGTCCTTCGACTGCTGGAAGGAGATGCCGACCTGGTCGAGGAGCCCGAGCGGAAAGGCGATACGCGCACCTTCGACGGTCTTGTACTGGTGGAAGGTGATGGTGTCGGGGCGCTCGGCGAATTCGCCGCTCGGCTGCCAGTACACCTGCACGTCCGGCAGGCGCGCGAAGGGATCGCTGTAGAGGACGGAAAGGCCGGTGGCGTATTCGCTGAAATCGCGGTAGGTGACGGCCGGCCGCACCGTCGACAGCTCCAGCGGCGCCGCGTGGATCACGTTCCACTCGCCGACCGGGGTCAGCATCTTGCCGAGGCGGAGCGTCGTGCTGGGCGTCAGGTAGGAATTGTTGTAGAGGCGCTCGAGGACGAGGTCGCCATCGCCGCGGTCGCGGCCCGGCGCGCCGGAGCTCACGATATTGAGATTGGCCAGCTCCGCTTCGGTGAAGGGATTGAAGAACCGCCCGAAATGACCGCTGACGAAGAGGCTTAGATCGCCAAGGGCGAGCGATTTCTGCTCGCCCTCAGGGAAGCCCGCGACCAGATTGCTGTAGCCGGCGAAATTGAAGGGGCCGAGATCGAGGCCGTGCCCCAGCTGATAGTCGTCATCCGCGCGAGCCGCCGGCGCGCGCAGCGCGCAGAGCAAGGCGACGAGGCCGAGCCGCAGCCATGAGCGGTTCTGCCGGCGCGGAGGCCTTCGCCTGAAAATGAGCTCCTCCTCCGGACGGCGCCGTTCAGCCCCGCTTCAGGAGCGTTCGCCGGGATGCGCCTCGGGTGCAGCCGGCGGCGACGGCACTGCGTAGATATAGCCGACATTGCGGACGGTTTTGATCCGCTGGTCGAGGTCGTTGGCGGGACCGAGCTTGCGCCGTACCTTGCTGACCAGCGTGTCGACGTTGCGATCGGCCGCGCCCAGCGATTCCTGCCGCCCGAAGGCGGCGGCAGAAAGCTCCTCGCGCGCGACGATGCGGCCGGCGTTGCGCAGGAAATGCTCGAGGAGATTGAATTCAGCCGTCGTGAGATCGAGCTTCTGCTGGTCCGACCAGGCGTTGCGGGCGGCAGCGTTGAGGCGGATTTCGCCGACGGCGATGTCGCCGGAGGACGACGGCGAGAGCGAACTCGTCCGCCGCAGCACGGCGCGGATGCGGGCGACGAGCTCGCGGGGATTGACGGGCTTCGACACGTAATCGTCGGCGCCTATCTCCAGCCCGACGATGCGATCGACATCCTCGCTGCGCGCCGTCAACATGATCACCGGGACATTGGAGCGCTGGCGCAACCGCTTCAGCACCTCGAAGCCCGACAGCCCCGGCAGCATGACGTCCAGCACCACGAGATCCGTGCCGTCCACGGCGCAGCGAAAGAAGGCAGGGCCATCATGCACGGCTTCGACCACGAAGCCTTCGAGCTCCAGGAATTCGCGGATCATGTCGGCGAGCTCGACATCGTCATCGACCAGCAAGATTTGGTGCGTCACCCCTTCCCTCCCCAGACTCTCCCGCGCGCTGGATTATAGCGCCGGCGACCCCACGAGGAACCATTAAGACGGTTCCGGCAAGGACGATCGTGGAGTTTCGTGGAGAAGTGATGAGATGTTTGGGCGCCCATGCGCCTTCGAACGGTACTGCGTTGCATTCGCGGCACGGCGCACAGCCTCGCGCGTCCAGTTACGTCGAGAAAGTCATCGGCGGTGTGGAGTCTTGCCGAAACGCCTCATAGGCAGCGCCGAAGCGTTTGGCGGGATCGTGCGATATGCTATTCCCCTGAGGGGCAATCGAGGTGGGGGGAAATGACGCGCGATTATCCGAGCCCGCGGCCGATGTGTGGTCCAACTGGCTCTTGCATCTCCAGCACGGCGACGATCCCGAATACGATCGCATCATCCGCGCCAGGCTCGAACGCTACGCCGACAACGTCCTCGACGGTGCCCAGCTCGCGGCGGGAATGACGCTTGCCGATATCGGCGCCGGCGAAGGCCTCATCGGCTTCCGCGCCATCGACCGGATCGGGCCGTCGCTGCGGGTCCTCTTCGTCGATGTCTCCGAGCCGCTGCTGCGGCACGCCGAGTCGCTCGCGATCGAGCGCGGTGTTCGCGAGCAATGCGCCTTCCACCATGGTGCCGCCGACAAGCTGACAGCCATCGAGAGCGGGTCCCTCGACGTCATCACCACCCGCGCGGTTCTCGCCTATGTCGCCGACAAGCTCGCCGCGCTGCGCGAATTCCGCCGCGCGCTCAAGCCCGGCGGCCGCGTTTCGATCGCCGAACCCGTCCTTCGCGACGAAGCGCTTGCCGTCAGCGCCTTGCGGGAGATCCTCGAGAAGCGGCCCGCCGGACATGGCGGCCCTGTCCTGTCGCTGCTGCATCGCTGGAGGGCGGCCCAGTTTCCCGACACCTTGGAAAATATACAGGCGAGCCCGATCACCAATTACTCCGAACGCGACCTGGTTGGGTTGTTCCAAGCGTGCGGCTTCACCGAGATACACCTGGAGCTCCACATCGACCTGCTCCCGTTCATCTACACCTCGTGGGAGACCTTCATCCGCACCGCGCCGCATCCCTGGGCCCCGCCGCTCGGCGAGATCCTGGCCGAACGCTTCACGCCAGAGGAGCGAAAGATCCTGGAGGAAGATGTTCGGCGTACGGTGGCGGCACCAAAATCCGTCGCGGTCGAGCGCGTCGCCTATCTGACGGC
>CAWBKF010000064.1:0-6898 GCA_963789275.1 uncultured Alphaproteobacteria bacterium | reverse complement strand
CGTTGCGCGCGACGCGCATGCCGCGGCCGCCGCCGCCGCCCGCCGCCTTCACCAGCACGGGGTAGCCGATGCGCGCCGCCCAATCGATCGCCGCCGCGACATCGGCGAGCCCGCCATCGGAGCCCGGCACGATCGGAATGCCGAGCTCAACCGCCGCGCGCTTGGCCATCACCTTGTCGCCCATCAGCCGGATATGCTCGGCCGAGGGGCCGATGAAAGTGAAGCCGTGCTCCTCCACCATCGCGGCGAAATCGGCGCTCTCGGCCAGGAAGCCAAGGCCGGGATGAATTGCGTCGGCGCCGGTGATGGCGGCGGCTGAGAGGATCGCGGGGATGTTGAGATAGCTGTCGCGCGCCGGCGGCGGGCCGATGCAGACGCTCTCATCGGCGAGCCGCACATGCATGGCATTGTCGTCGGCGGTGGAATGGACGGCGACCGTGCGGATGCCCATCTCGCGGCAGGCGCGGTGAATGCGCAGCGCGATCTCGCCGCGATTGGCGATGAGCACCTTCTCGAACATGCGCCGGGGCTATTCCAGCACGACCAGCGCCTGGCCGAATTCGACCGGCGCGCCGTCGCTGACCAGGACCTGCGCGACCTTGCCCGCGCGCGGTGCCGGGATCTGGTTCATCACCTTCATCGCCTCGATGATGAGCAGGATCTGCCCCTCGCGTACGCTGTCGCCGAGCTTGATAAAGGGCGCGGCGTCCGGCTGCGGCGAGAGATAAGCGGTGCCGACCATCGGCGACTTGACCGTTCCCGGCGGCGCGGCGGCGGCGGCAGGCACTGGCGCAGCCAAAGGCGCCGGCATCGATACCGCCACGGCCGGCGCCGCCCCGCCGCGCGCGACGCGAATCCGCCGCTCGCCCACGGCATATTCGATTTCGGTGAGCCCCGTCTCCTCCAGCAGCGCCGCCAGCGCGCGGACGAGATCGCCGTCCACCGTCCAGTCCTTCGAACTCGTCATGCTGAACGAAACCCCGTCAGTCGCGCTTGATGAGCCGCGCCATCGCCTCGAGCGCCAGCAGATAGCCCTGCGCGCCGAAGCCGCAGATCACGCCTTGCGCCACCTCGCTCACATAGGAGTGGCGGCGGAAGCTCTCGCGGCGATGGATGTTGGAGAGATGCACTTCGACCACCGGCAGCTCCGACGCTTTGAGCGCGTCGAGGATGGCGATCGAGGTGTGGGTATAGGCGCCGGCGTTCAGGATGATGCCGTCGGCATTCTCGCGCGCCTCCTGGATCCAGTCGATCAGCTGGCCCTCGTGGTTCGACTGGCGGAAATCGACGGCGAGGTCGAGATCGGCGGCGCGCTCGAGGCAGCCTTCCTCGATGTCCGCCAGCGTATCGTGGCCGTAGGTCGCCGGCTCGCGCACCCCCAGCAGGTTCAGATTGGGCCCGTTGAGGACCAGGATCGTCGCTCCGGCCACGCGCTGGCTCCCGCTCTTGGCTCAAGCCCGCCTTATAGCATGCGGCCCGCGCCAATATCCATGCGCTCCGGCATGCGCCCCGGGAGGGCCGCGCGCCGGGCCGCTAGACCTCGTCCTCCTCGCTGCCGGCGAAATCCGCCGCAGTGCGCTCTTCCAGCTTGCGCACGACCTGATCAAGCATTGTGCGCTCCTCGGCGCTGAGCCCGGAGAGCAGCTCGCTCTCCACCGCCATCACCATCGGCACCACCATGGCGTAAACGGCGCGTCCTTCCGGCGTCAGATCGAGAATCGCGCGGCGGCGGTCGTCGGGATCGGTGCGGCGCGTGACGCGCTCGCGGGCGAGCAGGCGCGCCACGGCCCGGCTCACGCGCACCTTGTCCATTGACGTGCGCTCGACCACACTGTTGGCGGTCATGGCGCCATAGCGGCCGAGCACTGCCATGGTACGCCATTCCGGCGCCGAGAGCTGAAAGCGCCGGGCATAGACCCGGGCCACGGCGCGCGTCACCCGATTGGCGAGCACGGACAGGCGGAAGGGCAGAAAGCGCTCGAGATCGAGGGCGCGCGCCTTGCTCTCGGAGGGCGGTGGGCCGCTGGAAATTGGTTTCATTGTCAACCAATCTCCCTCTTTGGGCGCCGGCCGTCAAGGATTCCTTTTTTGGTTGTGGAGAGGCCATGAGCGTCACAGAGCCGATAGCAGCCCAGGATGACGGGCCCCGGAGCCTCTGGGAGAACCCCATGGGCACCGACGGCTTCGAGTTCGTCGAGTACACCGCGCCCGATCCGGCGGCGCTGGGCCGGCTGTTCGAGCAGCTGGGCTTCGCCGCGGTGGCGCGCCACCGCTCCAAGAACGTGACGCTCTACCGCCAGGGCGACGTCAACTTCATCGTCAATGCCGAGCCCGAGAGCTTCGCCCAGGCCTTCGCCCGCCTGCACGGCCCATCGGTCTGCGCCATCGCCTTCCGCGTGCGCGACGCGGCCAAGGCCTATCAGCGGGCGCTGGCGCTCGGCGCGCGGCCGGTCGCGGGCAAGCTCGGGCCGATGGAGCTCAACATTCCCGCCATCGAGGGTATCGGCGGCAGTCTGCTCTATCTCGTCGACCGCTATGGCGACCACACCATCTACGATGTCGATTTCGTGCCGCTGCCGGGCGGCGATCCGCGGCCGCAGGGCGCGGGGCTCACCGGCATCGACCATCTTACGCATAACGTCCATCAAGGCCGCATGGCGCTGTGGGCGCGCTATTACGAGCAGCTCTTCAACTTCCGCGAGGTGCGCTATTTCGACATCGAGGGCAAGCTCACCGGCTTGCGCTCCAAGGCGATGACCAGCCCCTGCGGCAAGATCCGCATCCCGATCAACGAGAGCGCCGACGACAAGTCGCAGATCGAGGAATATCTCGCCGCTTATCACGGCGAGGGGATCCAGCACATCGCGCTCGCCACGCGCGATATCTACCGCACGGTCGAGACGCTGCGCGCGGCCGGCATCAAGTTCCAGGATGTGCCCGACACCTATTACGAGCAGGTGGCGGCGCGGCTGCCGGGACATGGCGAGGATATGGCGCGGCTCGAGCGCAACCGCATCCTCATCGACGGCGCGCCGGCGGCCGGCGGCGGGTTGCTGCTGCAGATCTTCACCGATACCATGATCGGGCCGATCTTTTTCGAGATCATCGAGCGCAAGGGCAATGAGGGCTTCGGCGAGGGCAATTTCCGCGCGCTCTTCGAATCGATCGAGCTCGACCAGATCCGGCGCGGCGTGCTCGATCCCGGCGCCGCCAGGACGGGGAAGGCGACATCATGAAGCTGGCGACGCTGAAAGAGGGTGGCCGCGACGGCACGCTGGTGGTGGTGAGCCGCGATCTCGCGCTCTGCGCGACGGTGCCGCAGGCGGCGAAGACGCTGCAGGCTGCGCTCGACCGGTGGAGTGACTGCGAGGCGGAGATGCGCGAGGTCTATCGCCTGCTCAACTACCGCCAGCTCGGCCGCGCCATCCCCTTCCACGCCGCCGCGGCGGCGTCGCCCTTGCCGCGCGCCTATCAATGGGCCGACGGCTCGGCCTATCTCCACCACGCCGAGCTGGTGCGCAAGGCGCGCAAGGCCGAGATGCCGCAGAGCCTTTACAGCGATCCCCTGATGTATCAGGGCGGCTCCGACAGCTTCATCGGCCCCGAGGACGACATCCTCGCCGCCGACGAGGCCTGGGGCATCGATTTCGAGGGCGAGGTCGCCGTCATCACCGATGACGTGCCGATCGGCGTGAGCCCGGCGGCGGCGGGCGCGCACATCAGGCTTGTCCTGCTGGTCAATGATGTGAGCCTGCGCAATCTCATTCCGGGCGAGCTCGCCAAGGGCTTCGGCTTCTATCAGAGCAAGCCCGCCACCGCCTTCTCGCCGGTGGCGGTGACACCCGACGAGCTCAACGGGGCCTGGGATGGCGGCACGGTGCACCTGCCGCTGGTCTGCCAGCTCAACGGCGAGGAGTTCGGCCGACCCGATGCCGGCGCCGACATGAACTTCAACTTCCCGGCGCTCATCGCGCATGCCGCCCGGACGCGCGAGCTCGAGGCCGGCAGCATCATCGGCTCCGGCACGGTGTCGAACCGCGACCCCGAGCGGGTCGGCTCCTGCTGCATTGCCGAGCGGCGCATGATCGAGACCATTGCCGATGGCGCCCCCAGGACGCCGTTCCTGCGCTTCGGCGACCGCGTCCGCATCGAGATGTTCGACGCGCAAGGCCGCTCCATCTTCGGCGCGATCGACCAGAAGGTGGCGCCGCTTCCGGCCGGGTGACCGCCGCGCCGCCGGCAATCGCCGCTTGACGCCGCCCGCGCCGCGACGACACTGGACGCGTCTCCAGCGCAGGATGCCGCTTCGATGAAGCTCTACGGCTATTTCCGCTCCTCCGCCGCCTTCCGCGTACGCATCGCCCTCAACCTCAAGGGGCTCGGCTACGAGCAGGCGGCGATCCATCTGCGCAAGAACGAGCAGCGGCAGCCCGCGTATCTCGCGCTGCAGCCGCAGGGCCTGGTGCCGGCGCTCGAGGCGGATGACGGCGGGATCTTCATCCAGTCGCTCGCCATCATCGAGTATCTCGACGAGACCCATCCGGCGCCGCCGCTGCTGCCGGCTCGCCCGGCCGCGCGGGCGCGCGTGCGGGCGCTGGCGCAAGCGATCGCCTGCGACATCCATCCCATCGACAATCTGCGGGTGCTGCGCTATCTCGCGAAGCCGCTCGGCCATGACGAGGCGGCGGTCGAGGCATGGTTCAATCATTGGATCAAGCTCGGCTTCGAGGGCGTCGAGCGCCTCCTCGGCGGCGACGGGCGGGCCGGCAAATTCTGTCACGGCGACGCCCCCGGTCTCGCCGATATCTGCCTCGTGCCGCAGGTGTTCAACGCTCAGCGCTACCCGAGCTTCGACATGACTCCCTATCCCGCGATCCGCCGCATCTTCGAGCACTGCATGACCCTCGATGCCTTCGAGCGCGCGCGGCCCGAGCGCCAGCCTGACGCGGAATAGCCACGCCGTGCAGCTTCATCGCCGGCTCGGTGCGCACCTGCTTGCGCTCGCCCTGGCGCTGACACCTGCGGCCGCGGTGGCGGCGCCTGACGCCGGGCCGCAGCTCGATGCTGCCGCCTTGCGCGCCGCGCGCCCGGCCGCGCCCGGGCCGCAGCTCCGCCTCGTCTTCGATCTCCATCGCGGCGATGCGGCGCCCGTGCCGATCACCGTGCTGCTCGGCGTCGATTATGTCGATCTGGTCGAGGGCGCGCGCGAGACGCTCTATGATTTCCGGCTGCGGCGGAGGCTGAGCCTCGACCGCGGCGCCAAGCTGTTCGCCAATTTCTCGCTTTATGGCGATATGGCGTTCCGCCGCTTCGAGCTGGGCAAGCGCGAGACGCTGGCCGAGATGTTCGGCGAGGCAAGCCCGGGAGAGCCGCTGCCGCTGGCGCTCCAGCCCTTCTGGCTGGAGAGCGATCTCGGCATGAGAAGCGGCGCCAAGCAACCGCCGGAGATCCGACAGGAGCCGGCCGCCGGCGGCGCGGTGCGCTTTCGCGCCGATGGCGACGAGGTGGCGCTGTTCGCTCCCGCAACGCAAGCGGTACCGGCGGAACTGCGCCGAAGCTTCGCGCGCTTCCTCCGCCTGCGCCTGCCGATCCACCCCGACATCCTCGCGGCGGTCGAGCTCGACGGCAGGCTGCCGCAGCGTCTCGTCATTGTCAGCGCCGCCGGCGGCGAGCGCCAGCCGCTGGGCCTCGTCCTCAGGACGGCGGGGCGGCTGCAGGGCGATTATCCGCTGCCGGCCGGGCTCGCGCCGCGTCCGCTCGGCGCGCAGGCGGCGGATGCGGAAGCAGCAAGCCTGCGCGGGCTGCTGCCGATCATGCTCGACGCGGTGGCGGGCCGGCGCGGCAATGGTCCGCGCCCGCTTGAGGATTATCGTCGCGCCATCGATCTGGCGCTGGAGGAGGGGCGGAGCTTCGCCGCGACGTTGCTGCTGGCCGAGGCGGCGCTGCAATACGGCACCGCCGCCGGCGACTGCGCGAGCGGGGCGGGCTGGATTGTCGCGTGCCGCAGTGCCGAGGAACTCGGCCGCAAGTTTGCGGCCGATCCGCGCGCGGCGCTGTTCTACAAGGCGCAACTCGCCGAACCCAAGGATCCCACGGCGGCGGTGGCGGTATGGGAGGGGCTGAAGCGCGACGACGTCGCCAACGGCTATGTCGTCGATGCCTTCCTTGCCGACCGCCTCAGCGCCGGCGGCCGTCGCCAGGACGCCATGGGCGCCTTCTCTCGCGCGCTCGAGGGTGATCCCTATCTCGCCGGCGTCTACAAGGAGCTCGGCGATCATTTCCTCAGGGCGTCCCGCACCGATCTCGCCTGGATCTGCTACGATCTCGGCCGCGCTTTGCCCGGTCGCGATGCCGACGACCCGCTCGCCGCGGTCGACCGGCTCGAGGACGAGGTGGCATCGGCCTATCCGGATTTCTTCTGAAGCCTCGCGCCTTCGCCGTCACCCGGACAAAAGAAAAGGGCCGGGGAACTCCCCGGCCCTTGCCGTCCTCCGGAAGTCCCAAGCTTCCTAGAAGTCCATATCGCCCATGCCGCCGCCATGCGGGGCGGGCATCGCCGGCTTCTTCTCCGGCTTCTCGGCGACCATCGCCTCGGTGGTCACGAGCAGGCCGGCGACCGAGGCCGCATCCTGGAGCGCAGTGCGCACCACCTTGGTCGGATCGATGATGCCGGCCTTGATCATGTCGACATACTCGCCGCTCTGCGCATCGAACCCGAAATTCGGGTTGGTGCTCTCGAGCAGCTTACCGATGACGATCGAGCCGTCGACGCCGGAATTCTCGGCGATGAGCCGAACCGGCGACTGCAGCGCGCGGCGGACGATGTCGATGCCGACCTTCTGATCGTCATTCGACGCCTTCAGCTTGCTCAGCACCTTGCTGGCGAGCAGCAGGGCCA
>CAWBKF010000063.1:0-111395 GCA_963789275.1 uncultured Alphaproteobacteria bacterium | reverse complement strand
TCTCCGGCGGCTTCCTCTTCGTTGCCGTTCACACCGATGTCGCGCTGCTGGCGCGCCAGACCGAAGCGCTGGTGAAGCTCTACAAAGGCGGCTGAGGCGGACGAGGAACGTCCTCGCCCGTTGCCGCGGAACCGACCGATTTGATGGCTTAGCCGAGCGAGCCGGTGCGGTCCGAGATGACGCGCAGCGCCGGCTTTGCGCCCTCCTCGCGGCGTGGCGGGCCGAGGATGCGGCTGCCGATGCTGACCGGCAGCAGCCGGCGCATGGTGATCGCCTCGAGCAGCTCCGGGCGGCCGGGGAAGCGGTCGATTAGCGCATGCAGCGTCTGCTCGGTGAGCGCCGCTTCGTCATTGGCGAGGAGGCGCAGGATCACCGCGCGCTCGCCATAGCGGCAGAGCGCCGCGGCGACGCGCTCGGTGACCGTCCGCCGGGCGGCGATGGCAAAGCGATGCGCCGGCGAGTGATGCTGCACGATCGGCAGCAGATCGTCCTCCTCGAGGAGCGGCTGGTGCTCGAGAATGGGGGTCGCCACCATCGCGGTGTCGCGCGCCAGCGCCAGCAGGATATCGCGCGGCAGGTCGAGCGCGAATTTAACGTTCTCGGCCAGCACCAGACGCACCAGCGGCTCGGAATCGTAGAGCACGATGCGGAAGGCGTCGATGGCGGCATGCCATTCGAACTCCTCGAAGCCGCCCGCGGCAAAGCGCGCCGCGATGCGTTCGAGCGATTTGGCGCGCTCCGTCCAGGATCCCTCCTCGACCAGTTGGACAATCACTTCGCGCGTCACCGTCGCCATAGACCCGAGACCTGATGTGCAGCGGCGCGCCCATCGCGCGTCGTGAACCCAAAATGCTCGACCGCAGGTTAAGTGATACTTAAGCGGCCGGGATCGCGGCGTGCAAAAATTAGAACAAACCGCCCACGCCAGCCGTTTCTCGAGTCGCGCGTCGCCGCCGAATCGTTCCTGGCGCCGGGATTAGCGGCGTTTTCTGCGCCCTTCGCGTGCTTGGTGGCCAAGCTGTGGCAAAAAACAGACAACGGCATGCGCCCTCGAGCCATCGGCATGCCGCGGTACTGCGACGCTCGCGACGCTTATGCCTAGCCCGGATTTCTCACACAGGCACGTGCTGCGTGGAACCCGGAGGGACGGCGCTCTTTGGCGCCAGGGGGCGTCGCCGGGACGCTCACGATGCGGTGCATCGCCGCGCGTCCCGGCTCCTGCCCTGGCGTCAAAGATCGCCGTCGCAGCGCGTGCCTGTGTGAGAAATCCGGGTTAGCCGCGCTCGACGGCTTCGGCGGCGGCGAGCCAGGCCGCCTCGGCCTCGGCGAGCGAATGCGCCGCGTCCGCCTGGCTGCGCAGCAGCTCCGCCAGCGTCGCACCGCCCGCCGCGTAGCTCGTGGGATCGGCCAGCTGCCGATCGAGCGCGGTCTTGCGCGCGGTGATCTGTGCCAGTCGCTGCTCGGCCGCACGCAGCGCGTTGCGCAGCGGCGCCAATGCCTGTCGCCGCTCGGCCGCGGCGCGGCGTGCCTCGCGCTTCACGGCGTTCGGCACGCGCGCCTCTTCTGCGGCGGGCTCATCGCTGCGCCGTTCCAGGAGATAGCGGCGATAATCGTCGAGATCGCCTTCCCACGGCTTCGCGGTTCCGTCGGCGACGAGCCAGAGCCGGTCGGCAATGAGCGACAGCAGATGCCAGTCATGGCTGATGATGACCACCGCGCCGCGGAAATCGCCGAGCGCCGTCACCAGCGCCTCGCGCGCCTCGATGTCGAGATGGTTGGTGGGCTCATCGAGAATGAGCAGCGGCGGCGCTTCGTGGCTGATGAGCGCGAAGTTGAGCCGCGCCTTCTCGCCGCCGGAGAGCTCGCGCGCGCGCACGAAGACGAGATCGACGCCGAAGCCGAAACGCGCGAGGCGCGCGCGCACCTGCTCGCGACTGGCCTTCGGCATCTGCCGCGCGAGATGGTCGAAGGCGCTGGCCTCGGGATCGAGCTCCTCGATCTGATGCTGCGCGAAATAGCCGCAGCGCAGCCGCGGCGCGCGCCGCATTTCGCCCGCCATCGGCTGGAGCCGCCCCGCGATCAGGCGCGCCAGCGTCGATTTGCCGTTGCCGTTGGCGCCGAGCAGCGCGATGCGGTCGTCGGGATCGAGCCTGAGATCGAGGTGGCGCAGCACCGGCTTTCCCGGCGCGTAGCCGACGGTGACGTCGTCGAGGCTGAGGAGCGGCGGCGCCAGCTCGCCGGTCTCGGGAAACTCGAAGCGCACCGGCGCCTCGCTCTCGGCCAGCGCCACCGGCTGGAGCCGCGCCAGCATCTTGACCCGGCTCTGCGCCTGGCTCGCCTTGCTTGCCTTGGCGCGGAAGCGGTCGACGAAAGCCTGCAGATGCTTGCGCTCCAGCTCCTGGCGCTGGGCCAGCGCCTGCTGGCGCGCCAGGCCCTCGCGCCGCGTGCGCAGGAAGGTCTCGTAGCCGCCGCTGTAGAGCGTCAGCCGCCGCTCCGAGAGATGCAGGATGTGATCGGCGACATCGTCGATGAACTGCCGGTCATGGCTCACCAGGATCACGGTGCGGCGGTAGCGCTGCAGGAACTCGCCGAGCCACAGCGCCGCTTCGAGATCGAGATGGTTGGTCGGCTCGTCCAGCAGCAGCAGATCGGGCTCGGCGAACAGCGCCGCCGCCAGCGCCACGCGCATGCGCCAGCCGCCCGAGAATGACGAGAGCGGCCGCTGCTGCTCATCATGATCGAAGCCGAGCCCGGCGAGAATGCCGGCGGCGCGCGCCGGCGCCGCATGCGCCCCGATGGCGCGCAGCCGGTCGTGGATCTCGGCGGCATCGGCGCCGTCCTCTCCCGACTCCGCTGCCTCCAGCAGACTTGCGCGCTCCTCATCGGCGGCGAGCACGGCTTCGAGCGGCGTCAGGTCGCCACCCGGCGCCTCCTGCGCCAGGAAGCCGATGCGCAGGCTCTTCTGCAGCTCGATCCCGCCGCCATCGGGCTGAAGCTCGCCGCGGATGAGATCGAGGAGGGTCGACTTCCCGGCCCCATTGCGGCCGATCAGCCCGACCTTCCAGCCGGAATTGATCTGCGCAGAGGCATCCTCCAGCAGCGCGCGGCCGCCAACGCGGTAGATGAGGTTGGAGAAGGTGAGCATGAGGGCGGCTTCATAGCACAAGAGGGCGGCGGAGACACCCCGGAAGGATTGAGCCGCTCGGCGATGGGATGCACAGGTCTCGCAGCCCTTACCCTCGAGCGGGAGGATGCCCGAGGCCGCAGGCCCCGGGGTAGGTGGGGGACAACCCGTTCGGTCGCTTCGCGACCGAACCCTCCGGGGCCGACCGCGAAGTGGTCGGCCGGGTTGTCCGCGCCAAGCGCGTAAAGAATAGCCAGCAGCCTACCTTCGGCGTTGCCAAGCCTCGTTGTTCGAGAAGCGGATGAGACGATAGCAGCGCGCTTCGAAGTCGGCTGCCGTTCGAAGCCGATGATCATCGCAACGGGTGCCCGGGCCGCTGCGCGATGAGCGCCCCGCTTCCGCTAGAACTCAATATCGGCCGGGAAGTGCCGGCCCGGCACTCCAGCCCGAGCGCAAAGCCTACCTGGAACATGCCGCAAAGAGCGACGGCGGTCAGGTTTGCCCGAGCCATACCGCCAATAGGCAGCGGGCGCAAGCGAAAGGTCCCTTGATTTGGATCAAAGCGTACCGGTCTCGCAGACCCAATAGTTTATCATGCCTGTTTTATCGGCAGACTGATGTGAGACTTCCACTGACTGAGAGATATGCCTGCCTCCAGAAGAGAGCCTCCAGAAGAGAGGTTGCGCGCACTCCCGGTCCCTTAACGCGAAAGGAAATCATATGCGCACCCACGTCGAACCGCCGTCCGCGGCGCGCTGCGGCCACTGCGCTAGCGAGTTACGGCTTAAGGAGGTGGTCGAGTCAGTCAACCCTACCCTTGATTTGGACGAACAGGTATTCGTCTGCGTAGAGTGCGGTCGTGAGCAGACGTGCATCGTGAGCCATAACCACTATCAGCCGCATCTCAAGGCCCGATAGCGAAACTCATCGAGCGACCACACGATATATATGATCCAAAGCCCGCTCGCGCGGGGAGGGGCTACGAGAGGTGTGACTTCGATAGCCGATTAGGCCGAGAGCGGAAGATTTTCGCGAGAGCGGGAGTTATCGATAACGCCGCTCACCCCGCCGGCAGCGTCACTTCTGCGAAACGATCCAGGTGGTGGTCGGCGTCGCCGAAGGTCTGGTCGATCATGGTCAGACGCTTGAAGTAATGGCCGGCGAGGTGTTCGCCGGTCATGCCGATGCCGCCATGGAGCTGGATTGCCTGCTGGCCGAAGAAGACGGCTGTCGAATGACACCCCGAGTCGATCCAGCAGCCGCCCCTGCGGTCTGGACGGCGTGTCGAACTTGAAATAGCCTGGACGAAAATTCTTCCTGGGGATCAGCCATGTCATCATCGATCGCGCAGCGACGTGGAGCCAAAGCCGCGCGGCGCAAGAAACTGCTTGCCGAGCGACGCCGGCACGCCGATGCCGGAGGTTCCCTCGCGAGCCGCGTCCAACGCCTGGCGCTTGCGCCCATCCATCGCTGCCTCTTGCAGGACGGCCTGTTCGAGAGCGGCATGGGGACGCTCCTCCTGGCCCGCGGAACCCCGTCTGCGGGGTTCACCATGGCGACTTTCCTCCTCGACGTCTTTTGTCTTGGGGTCAAGGATGTCGTCTTCCGCCAGGTCGAGTTGTCAGAGCTGGACGAAATCGTCGAGGTCATGGCGGTCGGGGTGCCTTTCGCGGCGGTCGAGCCCAGCTACGCGCGAAAATTACTGCGCGATCTCGTCGCCTATGCACGATCGATCGGCCTCGAGCCGGCGCGGGAGTACAAGACGGCAGAGCTGTTGTTCGGGGACGTCTCAACCGATGCCTGCGACAGTCGCTTCGAGTTCGGCTGCGACGGCAGGCCGCTCTACGTCCCGGGGCCGGGCGAAACCCCCGCACAGGTGAGACAGCGGCTCGAACGGCTGCGCCGCTCGGTGGGCGAGGACGGTTTCGATTTCTCCGAGTTCGGTGGAGAAGAGGACGACGACGAGGCGGATCCGGCTTTCTCCGAAGACGAGGAGGAGGACGGCTTGTTCGAAGGCTATGATCCTGCCGTGGCACCCGATCCAAGCGACTGGCTGGCGCTGGACGAACAGGAGCGCATCCTCAGGGTCGAACATTACCATCGACGCGCAGGCATTCGCACGGGCAATGACACGGTGCATGCCACCATGCACACCATCGTTGAGAACCAGATTGCGGCCAGCGATCCGCCGCAGGTGGGGCCGACCGTGCAACGTCTGACTGCGGAGGGTCTGGACCGCCACGAGGCTGTCCATGCGGTGAGCTCGCTGATCGCCGATTTTTTCTTCGACGTGACGCACGGAGAAACTGCACCGTTCGTGGTCGAGGAGTATGTCGCCGCGATGGAGCGCCTCACCCCGGAGAACTGGCGGCGCTTATTGGAGGAAGCGGAGGCGAGCGCCGAGGAACCATAGGATCGCGTGGCCGGCAAGGCCCGCGGGTTTCGAGTTTCGCGCCTGCCGCCAACTAACCTGGCGGCAAAGTCACTTCCGCGAAACGATCCAGGTGGTGGTCGGTGTCGCCGAAGGTCTGGTCGATCATGGTCAGGCGCTTGAAGTAGTGGCCGGCGAGGTATTCGTCGGTCATGCCGATGCCGCCATGGAGCTGGATCGCCTGCTGGCCGACGAAGCGGCCGGACTTGCCGATCTGCACCTTGGCGGCCGAGATCACCCGGCGCCGCTCGCCGGCGTCGGCGAGGTCGGCCGAGAGCGCCGCCAGCACCGCCATGGATTTCGACTGCTCGTGCTCCACCACCATGTCGGCCATGCGATGCTGCAGCGCCTGGAAGGAGCCGATCGGCACGCCGAACTGCTTGCGCGTCTTGAGGTAGTCGAGGGTCGCGGCGTTGAGCGTCTCCATGATGCCGACCGCCTCGGCGGCGAGCGCCGCGAGCGCCCGGTCGACGGCGCGCTCGATCACGGGATAGGCCCCGTCCGGCGCGCCGAGCACGGCATCGCCGGGAACACGCACGCTGTCGAGCGTCACTTCGGCCGCGCGCAGCCCGTCGACGGTGGGATATCCCCGTATGGCGACGCCTTTCGCCTTGGCGTCGACCAGGAACAGCGTGATGCCGTGGCACTCGCGGCTCGCCCCAGCGCTCCGCGCGGAGACGATGAGCGTGCCGGCGCTGTCGCCGCCGAGCACCACGCCCTTGTGCCCGCTGAGCACCCAGGAGGCGCCGTCGCGCTTGGCCGTGGTCTCGACATCCGCCAGCTCATAGCGCGCCTGGCGCTCGCCATGGGCGAAGGCAAGCAGCAGCTTGCCGGAAGCGACAAGCGGCAGGATCGCCTGCTTCTGCGCGGCGCTGCCGGCGAGCGAGATCAGGCCGCCGCCGAGCACGACCGAGGGAAGATAGGGCTCGAGCACGAGGCCGCGGCCGAAGCTCTCCATGACGATCATGGTCTCCACCGCGGTGCCGCCGAAGCCGCCCTCGCTCTCGGCAAAGGGCAGGCCCAGCAGCCCGAGCTCGGCATAGCGCGCCCAGAGCGCGCGGCTGAATCCCTCGGGCTCGGCCATGTAGCTCCTGCGCTTGGCGATGTCGTAGGCGTCCTTCACCAGCCGCCGCACGGACTCGTCGAGCAGCCGCTGTTCCTCGCTGAAATCAAAGTCCATGGTCCCGCCCCAGCTCTCAGAGTCCGAGCATCATCTTGGAGATCACGTTGCGCTGGATCTCGTTCGAGCCGCCATAGATCGACACCTTGCGGTAATTGAAATAATGCGGCGCGGCTTGAGCGGCGTAGTCGGGGCCGATCGGCTCCTCGTTCCAGCCGGCTTCCAGCGCCTCGCGCAAGAACGGCATGGCGTAGGGGCCGAGCGCCTCCATGGTGAGCTCGGTGAGCCGCTGCTGGATGTCCGAGCCCTTGATCTTGAGGATCGAGCTCTCGGGGCCCGGACCCTTGCCGCCGCGCATGCCGGCGATCATGCGCAGATTGGTGATCTCGAGCGCCATCAGCTCGACCTCGAGCGCCGCGATCTTGTCGCGAAAGCGCGGGCTCGCCGCCAGCGGCTGGCCGCCCTCGCGCTCGCTCTGGACAACCTCCTTCAATTTCTTCAGCTCGCGCTTGGAGGCGCCGACGCGGGCGATGCCGGTGCGCTCGTTGCCGAGCAGGAACTTGGCGTAGGTCCAGCCCTTGTTCTCCTCGCCGACGAGGTTCTTGGCCGGGACACGGACGTTGTCGAAGAACACCTCGTTGATCTCGGCGCCGCCATCCATGGTGACGATCGGCCGCACGGTGATGCCCGGCGTCTTCATGTCGATGAGCAGGAAGGAGATGCCTTCCTGCTTCTTGGCGGCGGGATCGGTGCGCACCAGGTTGAAGATCCAATCGGCGAATTGCGCCGAGGTGGTCCAGGTCTTCTGGCCGTTGACGATGTAATGGTCGCCGTCGCGCTCCGCCTTGGTCCTGAGCGAGGCCAGGTCCGAGCCCGAGCCCGGCTCGGAGAAGCCCTGGCACCAGACATGCTCGCCGGACAAGGATCTTCGGCAGGAAGAACTGCTTCTGCCAGTCATTGCCGAAGCGGATGATGACCGGCCCGCACATGGTGACGCCGAACGGGATGACCGGCGGCGCGCCGGCTTCGGCGCACTCATCCTCGAAGATGTGGCGCTCGACCGGCGTCCAGCCGGTGCCGCCTTGCTCCACCGGCCAGTTGGGCGCGACCCAGCCCTTCTTGTGCAGCAGCCGGTGCCAGCGCAGAAAATCCTCGCGCCCCATCTTCTTGCCGTTCAGCATCTTGTCCTGGATGTCGGCCGGCAGGTTGTCGCGCACGAAGCTTTTGACTTCTGCGCGGAAAGCCTGCTCCTCGGGGGTAAAGGCGAGTTCCATGGGGTTCTCCTGCTATAGTCGCGTCCGCGATGCTGCGTATCCTGTCTAGTGTTCCGACTCTAACACTTGGCCTTCACCCGCCGTCATGGCCGGGCCGGCCGAAGGCCGAGTTCCGGCCATCCACGTCTTCCTGCGGGGCGCCGAACCCCGTGGATGGCCGTGACAAGCACGGCCATGACGATCAAGGAGCGTTCGGGACTTGCCAGTCGCCGACACGACGTTAGCCCTTCTTCGGCGCGAGATCGGAAAAGCGCTTGCCTTCGCGCGCCAGCCGCTCCAGCAGCGGCGCCGGCCGCCAGAAATAGCCCTGGCTCTCGTGGAAGCGCTGCACGTCGGCATAGACCTTGTCGAGGCCGATGGTGTCGGCATAGAACATCGGCCCGCCGCGCCAGGCCGGGAAGCCGTAGCCGGTGAGGTAGATCACGTCGATGTCCGAGGCGCGCAAAGCGATGCCTTCCTCGAGCAGCTTGGCGCCCTCATTGACCAGCGCATAGAGCGTGCGCTTCACGATCTCCTCGTCGCTGATCGGCTGGCGCTTGATGCCGAGCCGCTGCGATTCCGCGAGGATGAGCTTCTCGATCTCGGGGTCCGGCAGCGGCGCGCGGCTGCCTTTCTCGTAGCGGTACCAGCCCGCATTGGCCTTCTGCCCGAAGCGGCCTTGCTCGCAGATGCGATCGGCGAGATGTGAATAGCGCCGGTCGTTGGGCCGGCTCGCCGCCTGCTGCTTGCGGATGCGCCAGCCGACATCGTTGCCGGCCATGTCGCCCATGGCGAAGGGCCCCATGGCGAGGCCCCATTCCTGCAGCGCCTTGTCGACCTGCCACGGCAGCGCGCCTTCCTCGAGCAGGAACTCGGCCTCGCGGATGTATTGGAAGAGCATGCGGTTGCCGACGAAGCCGTCGCACACGCCGACCAGCACCGGCACCTTGGCCAGCGTCTTGGCGAGCTTCATCGTGGTGGCGATGACGTCCTTGCCGGTCCTCGCGCCGCGGACGATCTCGATGAGGCGCATGACGTTGGCCGGGCTGAAGAAATGCGTGCCGATGACGTCCTGCGGCCGCTTCGTTTCGGCGGCGATGGCGTTGACGTCGAGGCTCGAGGTGTTGGTGGCGAGCACGGCGCCGGGCTTGGCGAGCTTGTCGAGCTTGGCGAACAGCTCCTTCTTGATCGCCATCTCCTCGAACACCGCCTCGACGACGAAATCGGCCTCCTTTACCGCGGCCAGCTCGAGCGTGCCCTTGATCAGGCCTATGCGCTTGTCCATCGCCGCCTGGTCGAGCCTGCCCTTGGCGACGGTCGCGGCATAATTGCCGCGGATGACGCCGAGGCCGCGCTCCAGCGCATCTTGCGCGGTCTCGACCACCGTTACCGGGATGCCGGCATTGGCGAAATTCATCGCGATGCCGCCGCCCATGGTGCCGGCGCCGATCACCGCCGCGCTTTTGATCGCCCGCGTCGGCGTCTCCGGCGGCACGTCGGGAATGCTCATCGCCTCGCGCTCGGAGAAGAAGGCGTGGATCAAGGCTCGCGACTGGGTCGAGTTCACCAGCTCCTGGAAGATCTCGCGCTCGCGCTTCAGCCCTTCGGCAAACGGCAGATTGACCGCGGCCTCGACCGCGTCGATCGAGCGCAGCGGCGAGATCTGGCCGCGGGCGCGCTTCTGGACCGCGGCGCGGTAGTCACTGAAGAGGCGGTCATTGCCGCGCGCCTCGGCGATCTTGTCCTCGCGCTCGCGCAGCCGGCGGCCGGCGGTGCCGCGCGCCGCGGCGCTCTCGGCAAAGCGCAGCGCGCCCTCGAGCAGGTCGCCCTCGACGATCTCGTCGATGATGCCGAGCTCCCGGGCCTTGCCGGCGCGGATGAAATCGCCGGTGGTGATCATGTCGAGCGCGGGCTTGGCGCCGATCAGCCGCGGCAGGCGCTGCGTGCCGCCGGCGCCGGGCAAGATCCCGAGCTTGACCTCGGGCAATCCCACCTGCGCAGTGGCCACCGCGACGCGGTAATGGCAGCCCAGCGCCACTTCGAGGCCGCCGCCCAGCGCCGTGCCGTGGATCGCGGCGATGGTCGGCTTTCCCGCGGTCTCGAGCCCGGAGATCACGAAATTGAGGTCGGGCGGCTCCAGCGGCTTGCCGAATTCCTTGATGTCGGCGCCGGCGATGAAGGTGCGGCCGCCGCCGATGACGATAAGCGCCTTGGCTTCCTCGTCGCCGAGCCCTTGCATCAGCGCGTCCACCATGCCCTGGCGCACCGCCTTGCTCAACGCGTTGACCGGCGGATTGTCGATGGTGATGACACCGGTGCTGCCGCGCCGCTCATAGCGGACCACTTGCGACATCTCTCCTCCCTCGGCTCTTGCTTCTAGGCGCTGCCCAGCGCCGACAATAGCCGAAGGCGGCGCCCAGGCAAGGGTGATCCCCCTAATCGGTAATATTGTTTCCGGCGATAGGCGCCTCGCGCCGGCTGCGCTACCATCGCCGGCAGATCGGCGGCAAACCGCCGGGACTGAAGCAGGGGAGATGGAAGCCATGAGCAGCGCGAACAAAGCCGCCATCGTCACCGGCGCCGGCAGCGGCATCGGCCGGGCCGTGGCGCTGGCATTGATGCAGGCGGGCTATGCCGTGGCGCTCGCGGGCAGGCGGAAGGACGCACTCGAGAAGACGGCGGAGTTGGGCAAGGCGTCGGGCCAGCGCGCCATCGCAGTCGCGACCGATGTCGGCAACCCCGCCCAGGTGAAGGCGCTGTTCGCCGCCGCCCAGGAGGCGTTCGGTCGGCTCGACCTGCTCTTCAACAATGCCGGCACCGGCGCGCCGGCAATGCCGCTGGAGGATCTGCCCTTCGAGGCATGGCAGAAAGTGGTCGACGCCAACCTCACCGGCTCCTTCCTCTGCGCCCAGGAGGCGATCAAGATCATGAAAGCGCAGACGCCGCGCGGCGGGCGCATCATCAACAACGGCTCGATCTCCGCCCATGCGCCGCGACCGATGTCGGTCGCCTATACCGCGACCAAGCACGCCATCACCGGCCTGACCAAGACGATCTCGCTCGATTGCCGCAAATATGACATCGCCTGCGGCCAGATCGACATCGGCAATGCCGCCACCGAGATGACCGACCGCATGACCAAGGGGGTGATGCAGCCCAACGGCGAGATGGCGGTCGAGCCGCGCATGGATGTGCAGCACGTCGCCAGCGCCGTCGCCTACATGGCGAGCCTGCCGCTCGACGCCAATGTGCAGTTCATGACGATCATGGCGACGAAGATGCCGTTCGTCGGGCGCGGCTGAGCGAAGGCCGGGTCGGTCGCGTCAGCGCTACGGCATGCACGCATCTTGCAGCAACGCGCTCCTCAACAATCGCCTTGCCCGCGAAAGCGGGCATCCAGAGCCCGCAAATGCAGTGAGCGGAGCGCTTCCTCTGGGTCCCCGCTTTCGCGGGGACGGCGGAATAAGTAACGGAAGCTGCAGCGTTTTTCCGGATGTGGCATGCCGTAGCGCGTCAGCGGGAAGCGGCCGTCTTCGTCATCCTGACCATCGGCAGCGCGAGACCGCTGGGCAGCGGTGCCATGTGCGGCTCGCGGCACGCGTAGCCATGCGCGCGATAAAGCGCGATGCCGGTCAAGGTCGCCATGAGCTCGAATTGCGCGAAGCCCGCCGCTTGGGCCGCCGCTTCGCATGCCGCCAGGATCTGGCCGCCGATACCGCGCCGCGTCCAGCCGGGCTTGACGAAGAACGCGCGTATGCGCGCCGCGTCGCGCGCGGGATCGAGCTCCTGGTCATCCTTTCCCGCGACGGCGTCGCCGCCGAACAGCGTCCGCCGCCGGCTCCAGCCGCCGCATCCGACCGCGACGCCTTGGGAGTGCGCGACGAAGTAAGTCCTGTCCGCGATGAGCCGGCTGTCGACGCCGAAGACCGTTCCCAAAGCGCCGCGGCGTTGCGCTTCGGAATAGTCCGGCGCCTGCAGCACCATGACGGAGTTGGCGATCAGCGCCGTGAGCGCCGGCACGTCGTCCGGCCCGGCCAGGCGGAGTGTTACCTGCATGATTATCTTGCCGGTGCTGGCATCTAGCGCGGCCATGCGTCCGACAGCATGCCGCAGTTCAACGCCGGAGTGGTGAAAAATCGCGGAGGCGCGACACGCTTTTGCGCGCGGGTTCTCCTTCTCATGAAATCGTGCTAAGCGAGCAGTTCTCCAGCGACGAGCGCCGCGGGTGCGGCGACGGGGGCGGCGATGATCGAGATCAATGGCGTGGCGCATGTCGTGCTGACGGTGAGCGCATGGGAAAAGTGCCGGCCGTTCTATGAGGCGCTGCTGCCCTTCCTGGGGCTGAAGCGCGTCTTCGGCGGCGACGATTTCATCTACTATGTCGGCGGACGGACTGCCCTTGGCGTTCGGCGCTGCGACGAACAATTGGCCGCCCGCCGTTTCGTCCAGGGCGAAGTGGGTCTCCATCATGTCTGCTTTCGCTGCCGAAGCCGGGCGGATGTCGATGCCGCCTACGAGTTCCTGAAGCAGCACGAGATCACCATCATCCGCCCGCCGGAGGAAGGATCGTGGGCGGCGGGCTACTATTCCGTCCTGTTCGAGGATCCCGCCGGCGTGCGACTCGAGCTCAATTACGTCCCCGGCAAGGGCGTGCTCGAGGAAGGCGCGCGCTTCACTCCCACGGGGTATAGTTGACTCCACCATTTGAAATGCCCCGAGCCTTGGCGGCTGAGGGGTGCATGCGTAGGATGAGTCCGAAGCCTGATCCGCGGCGTCTCCTCCGCCATCGACGTACGCTGATTTTAGACTCGCTGGTGTACACCAATGGCGTAGGGGCGGTGATGCCGCTGCAGCGTTCTTTCAGCCACGCGCGATTTATGCTAAGCCCGGAGCCATGGTGATGCAGGGTGCGGAGAATGTTGCGCGCGCGATCCCCGCGAGCGCGGATCGTGCCCTCGAGATCCTGCGCTCGGTTTTCGGCTACGGCGATTTCCGCGGGCTGCAGCAGCCGATCATCGAGCATGTGATCGCCGGCGGCGATGCGCTGGTGCTGATGCCGACCGGCGGCGGCAAGTCGCTCTGCTACCAGATCCCGGCGCTGGTCAGGCCCGGCCTCGGCATCGTCGTCTCGCCGCTCATCGCCTTGATGAAGGACCAGGTGGACGCGCTGCGCCAGGCCGGCGTCCGCGCCGCGTGGCTCAATTCGACCTTGTCGGCCGCCGAGGCGGTCGAGGTGGAGCAGGCGATGCGCCAGGGCGCGCTCGACCTCGTCTATGTCGCGCCCGAGCGGCTGGTGACGCCGCGCTGCCTCGAGCTGCTGGCGCGCTGCCGGCTCGCGCTCTTCGCCATCGACGAGGCGCATTGCGTCTCGCAATGGGGCCACGATTTCCGCCCGGAATACCTGCAGCTCTCGGTGCTGCACGAGCGCTTTCCCGAGGTGCCGCGCGTGGCGCTCACCGCCACCGCCGACGGTCCCACGCGCAGCGACATCCTGGCGCGGCTCAAGCTCGATGAGGCGCGGGTCTTCGCCGCCGGCTTCGACCGGCCGAACATCCGCTACCGCGTTGTCGCCAAGGCCGAGGCCAAGGCGCAGCTGCTGCAGTTTCTCGCGGCCGAGCATCAGGGCGATGCCGGCATCGTCTATTGCCTGTCGCGCCGCCGGGTCGAGGACGTCGCCGCCTGGCTGTGCGAGCGCGGCCGCATCGCGCTGCCCTATCACGCCGGACTCGATCCGCAGACGCGCGAGCGCAACCAGGAGCGCTTCCTGCGGGATGAGGGCGTCATCATCGTCGCGACCGTCGCCTTCGGCATGGGCATCGACAAGCCCAATGTGCGCTTCGTCGCCCATCTCGACGCGCCCAAGAGCCTCGAGGCCTATTACCAGGAGACCGGCCGCGCCGGGCGCGACGGCCTTCCGGCCGATGCCTGGATGACCTACGGCATGTCGGATGTGACGGCGCTGCTGGCGCTGCTCGACGCCGGCGCGCTCGACGAGCGCCAGCGCCGCATCGAGCGCCATAAGCTCAACGCACTGCTGGGGTTCTGCGAGACCGCTTCCTGCCGGCGCCAGGTGCTGCTGGGCTATTTCGGCGAGCGCGAGCATCCGACTTGCGGCAATTGCGACAATTGCCTCAGGCCGGCGCGTGTCTGGGACGGCATGGTAGCGGCGCAGAAGGCGCTTTCCGCGGTCTTCCGCACCGGCCAGCGCTTCGGCGTCGGCCATCTCGTCGACGTCCTGCGCGGCGAGCTCACCGAGCGCGTCGAGCGCTTCGGCCACAACAAGCTCAGGACGTTCGGCGTCGGCACGGAGCTCGATAAGCGCGAGTGGCAGTCGGTGTTCCGCCAGCTCGTGGCGCAAGGCCATCTCGATGTCGATGTCGAGGGCCATGGCGGGCTCCATCTCTCCGAGACCGCGCCCGCCGTGCTGCGCGGCGAGGTGCCGGTGGCCTTTCGCGGCGAGGCGGCCGAGCCGAAACCCGCGCGTCGCCGCGGCGCGCGAAGCGGCGAGCGCCGCGCCGGGCTGGCCGCGCTCGACGGCACCGCGACGCCGGGCGACGAGGCGCTGTGGGAGGCGCTGCGGGCGCGCCGGCTGGAGCTGGCGCGCGAGCAGGGCGTGCCGCCCTATGTCATCTTCCACGACGCGACGCTGCTGGAGATGGTGCACCGCCGGCCGCGTGATCTCGGCGCCATGAGCGTCATTCCCGGCGTCGGCCGCAGCAAGCTCGACCGCTATGGCGAGACCTTTCTCGCGGTAATCGCCACCGCGCAGCGATAGCGCCGGCGGCGATCGTCTCGCCTGACGCTTGTATCGCGTGCCTCCCGCGCCTATCTCCTGAGAGAGAGCAGGAGGCATGCCACATGCAGGGACGGGCGATCACCTTGGCCTTCGCCGCGGCGCTTTTGGTCCTGGCCGGCTGCACCGCGACGGAGGGCCCGCTCTGGGGTCCCAATTCGCCGCGCAACGGCGCGAACCAGCCGGTGGACCCGGTCTACGGCACGCCGATCCCTGGCTATCCCGCGATCCCCCGCTGACGCGGCTGACCGCCGCGCCCGGCAGGGCGCAGCCGGCCGTGCCGGGCGGCGCTACTTCTGCGGCGTCGATCCTGCCTGCAGCGGGCGTGCGCTCAGAAGACGCGCGAGAAGAATCCCAGCGAGAAGCCCACCGGTAGATCCACCCCGAGGCGCGGCGCGCGGTAGCTCTGCGGCAGCGGCGGCACCGGCGAGGCGTCGCGCAGCATGGCGAGCGCGGCCGCGTCGAGCAGCGGAAAGCCGGAGCTGCGCTCGATGCGCGGATCGAGCACGGTGCCGTCACGCAGGATGGTGAAGCTGACGACGAGCTGGCCTTGCTGCTTATCCTTCTTCGCCTGCTCGGGATAGCGTTTGTATTTCTCGAGCCAGCGCTTCAGCCGGTCGAGATAGTCGTCGCCCGGCCCCTCGATCGGGCCGTCGCCGATCGCGCCGTGACCGGCGCCTTCGGCGCCGGTGCCCATGCCGGCCGTGCCGCCGGGACCGCTGCCGGCACCGGGCGCGCCCGGCGCCGGGGGCGCGGCGGCGAGCTGCTCGGGCGCCGGCGTGAGCGGCGCCGCGACCTCGGGGGGCGCTGGCGGCGGCGGCGTGGGCTTGCGCCGGGGCGGCGCCGGCAAGGGTGCGGCCGCGGGCTCGGGCGCTGCTGCCGGCGGTTCCGCTGCCGCTGCCAGCATGTCCGGCGGTGCGGCGGGCTGCGGCGGCGCGGCGCTCGGGCTTGGCGCCGGGCTGGGCGCGGCGGAAGGTGCCGGCGTCGCCGCGCTACCCGTCACGGCCGGCGCGCTGCTCGCCGCCGGCGTCGGGCCGCCGCCTTCGCTGCCGCCCGAGGCGCCCGCCGCGCCCGGCCCCTCGCTGAGCAGCGCCACCCGGAGCACCGGCGCCTCAGGCGGCGGCAGGGTCGCCCAGAGCGCGATCAGCACCAGCGCCAGCAGCACGCCGCCATGCAGCGCCAGCGAGGCGGCGAGCGCCGTTTTGCGCAGCGGCCGCTCGGCGAGCGCGCTGGTCGCCGTCGTGGGTTTCTCGGCTTTATCGGCGCTCAATGACACGGCATCGGGATCCTGGTGATGAGCCTGTCTGGCGGGATCCCCCCTCTTGTTTCCGCCGTCGTTCAAAGTAAACACTACCGGCCTCGGTCGCGGCAGGTCCAGCAATAGGGGAGGGGCATCATGAAGGTCGTCGTCACCGGCGGCACTGGCTTCATCGGACGGCGCCTGGCGCAGCGTCTGCTGCAGCGGGGCGCGATCGCCGGGGCGGACGGGCGCGAGGCGACCATCGACGAGGTGGTGCTGTTCGACGTCGCGGCACCGCAGCCGCCGATCGCGCCCAACAACCGCCTCAAAATCGTCACCGGCGACATCGCCGATCCCGCCACTGTGCGCGAGCTCATCGACCGCAGCACCGGCACGGTCTTCCATCTCGCGGCGGTGGTCAGCGGCCAGGCCGAGGCCGACACCGATATCGGCTACCGCGTCAATCTCGACGGCACCCGCGCCGTGCTCGAGGCCTGCCGCGCGCTCGGCACCCGGCCGCGCCTGGTGTTTGCCAGCTCGCTCGCGGTCTATGGCGGCGACATGCCGGAAGCGATCACCGACGACACGCCGCTGACGCCGCAGACCTCCTACGGCGCGCAGAAGGCGATCGGCGAGCTGCTGGTCAATGATTACAGCCGCAAGGGTTATATCGACGGCCGCGCGCTGCGGCTCCCGACCATCGTGGTGCGGCCGGGCCGCCCCAACCGCGCCGCCTCGACCTGGGTTTCCTCGCTGTTCCGCGAGCCGCTGAGCGGCGTCGAGGTGGTCTGCCCGGTGTCGCGCGATTCCGTGATGGCGTGCCTCTCGCCGCGCCGGCTGGTGGCGGCGATCGAGCGCGTCCACGACCTCCCGGGCGAGCGCTTCGGCTTCAGCCGCACCGTGCTGCTGCCGGGGATCTCGGCGACGGTGGCGGAGATGGTCGAAGCCTTGCGTCGCGCCGGCGGCGCCGCCGCGGTCGATCGCATCCGCTGGGAGCCGGACGCCACCATCCAGAAGATCGTCGATGGCTGGCCGCGCGCCATCCTCGCCAAGCGCGCCGAAAGCCTGGGCATCCGGGCCGATACCGGCATCGACGAGATCGTCCAGTCTTTCATCGAGGACGATCTTCCGGCGCAAAAGGCGCTTGTCGCCGCCGGCTAGAACCTCTCCGGCCAAGCTGCTAGGCTTGCGGGCAAGGGCCCATCGAGCGGCCCGTTGCACGGGAAGCCGGAGGGAGACATGGCTGAGTTGACGATGACCGCCGGCACCCCCCGGTTTGCGCCCTATGTGCCGCGCCTCGGGATCGCGCTGGTGGTGCTGGCGGGGGTGCTGCTGGCGCTGGCGCCGATCGGCTGGCGTCTGGGGCTGTGGCACTTCCGCACCTCGTTCTGGTACCTGATGGAGCCTGCCGTCTTCGTCGGCGCTGCGGGCTTCGTCGTGTCGCTGATCGCGCTCGCCTGGTGGGGCGGCCTGTCCGGCGGCGCGCGCGTGATGACCGTCCTCGGCATCATCGGCGGCGCCCTCTTCGTCTACTATCCCGTGCAGTTCTACGCCAAGATCGCGCCGTTGCCGCTCATCCACAACACGCCCTTGCCGCGCATCCACGACGTCACCACCGATCCCGCGAACCCGCCGGTCTTCGCCGCCACCCTGGCGGCGCGCGCGGCGGAGGATGGCGGCACCGCGACCTATGGCGGGCCCGACCTCGCGAAGCAGCAGCAGGCCGGGTATCCCGATCTCGCGCCGCTCGCGACGGCGCTGCCGCCGGCCGAGGCGTTCAAGCGCGCGCGGGCGGCGGCGGAAGCGATGCCGGGCTGGACCATCGTCAAGAGCGATCCCGCCGCAGGCACCATCGAGGGCAGCCAGCGCTCGCTGTTCATGGGCTTCACCGATGATTTCGTCATCCGCGTCAGCGCCGCCGGGGCCGGCAGCCGCATTGATATGCGCTCGGAAAGCCGGCAGGGAATCAGCGATTTCGGCGTCAACGCCAAGCGCATCCGCGCGTACATGGCGGCGCTGAAGCCGAATTTGGGATAGCGCGGGTGCTGGCCCAGTTCAGCGCGCATCTCGCGGCGGCGCTTATCCTCGTGACTGCGGCGCTGATGGTGGCGGCACCGCTGGGGTTTCGCCTGCGCCTCTGGTCGGCGATCACCGCGCTGACCAAAGTGGTGCCTCTCGGCCTCGTCACCGGCGCGCTGGCAGCGCTGTTGGCGGTGGTCTCGCTCGCCACGGGCGGCTGGCAGGTCGGGCCCGGCACCACCATCATGCTGCTCGCCATCATCCTCATCGGCGCGGTTGCCATGGCGCTGCCGCTGCGCGTCAAGGGGCTGGCGGAGCGCACGCCGTTCAATGATGTCAGCACCGACACCGCCAACGCGCCGGCCTTCGACGCGGTGCTGCCGCTGCGCCGGACGGAGCTGCCCGGCGCCACCGGCGGCTATGACCGCGCCACATTGGCGGCGTTGCAGCAGCGGACATATCCCACGCTCGCGCCGCTCACCATGGCAGCGCCGCCCGGCGACGCCTTCGCCCCCGCGCTCGCCGCCGCCAAGGCGATGGGCTGGACCATCATCGCCGCCGACGCCGCGCAGGGGCGCATCGAGGCCACCGACACGACGCGCTGGTTCGGCTTCGTCGACGATATCGTCATCCGGCTGGCGCCGGAAGGCGCGGGCACGCGCGTCGACATGCGCTCGGCAAGCCGCGTCGGCATCTCCGATCTCGGCAAGAACGCCGAGCGCATCCGCGCCTATCAGGCGACGCTCGGCGGCTGACACCGCCGCGGACGAATACGCGAAGCGCGTTCGCCGCTGCGGACGAACGCAAGAGGCGCGTTCGCCGCTACATCACCGCGCCGAGCTGCCACGGAGTGAATTCCTCCTCGCCGATGCCGAGCTCCTCGCTCTTGGTGCGTTTACCCGAGGCGGTGGCCAGCACCAGCTCGAAAATGGCGCGGCCGATCTCCTGCACCGAGGCTTCGCCTTCGGCGACCGGGCCGCAATCGAGGTCCATGTCGTCGGTCATGCGGCGGTAGAGCGGCGTGTTGGTGGCGAGCTTCAGGCTCGGCGCCGGCTTGCAGCCGAAGACCGAGCCGCGCCCGGTGGTGAAGCAGATGAGGTTAGCGCCGCCGGCGACCTGGCCGGTCGCCGAGACCGGGTCGTAGCCGGGCGTGTCCATGAACACGAAGCCCTTGGCGGTGATCGCCTCGGCGTAGCGATAGACCTGGACGAGGTCGGTGGTGCCGCCCTTGGCCACCGCGCCCAGCGATTTCTCCAGGATGGTGGTAAGGCCACCCGCCTTGTTGCCGGGCGACGGGTTGTTGTTCATCTCGCCGCCGGTCTTGGCGGTGTACTCCTCCCACCAGCGGATGCGCTGGATCAGCGCTTCGCCCACCGCGCGCGTTGCGGCGCGGCGCGTCAGCAGATGCTCGGCGCCATAGATCTCCGGCGTCTCGGACAACACCGCGGTGCCGCCGTGCCGCACCAGCAGATCGACCGCGGCGCCGAGCGCGGGATTGGCGGTGATGCCGGAATAGCCGTCGGAGCCGCCGCATTGCAGTGCCAGCGTGATATGGCTTGCCGGCACCGTCTGGCGGCGCGCGCGGTTGGCCTCGGGCAGCATCTCCTTGAGGCGCGCCACCCCCTCGCGCACGGTCTTGGCGGTGCCGCCGGTCTCCTGGATGGTCATGGCATGGAGCAGCGGGCCGGCCTCGAGCCCCTCGGCCGCCATCAGCCCGCCGATCTGGTTCGCCTCGCAGCCGAGGCCGAGGATCAGCACCCCGGCGAAATTCGCGTGGCGCGCATAGCCGGCCAGCGTCCGGCGCAGGACATCCATCGCCTCGCCCTCGCTCGCCATGCCGCAGCCGGTGCCGTGGCCGAGCGCCACCACGCCGTCGACATGGGGGAAGTCGGCGAGCGCCGCGCCGCGGAACTGGTCGGCGATGAGCCGCGCCGCGGTGGCGGAGCAATTGACGCTGGTGAGGATGCCGAGATAGTTGCGCGTGGCGACGCGGCCGTCGCTGCGCACGATGCCTTGCAAAGGTCGCGCGCTCGTCCGCCGGCACCAGCGGGGTCGCCCGCGCATCGGCGCAAAAGGCGTAATCTCGGGCGAAATTGCCCATGGCCAGGTTATGCGTATGCACATGCTCGCCGGGCGCGATATCGGCGGTGGCGAACCCGATGATCTGGTTGTATTTGCGCACCGGCTCGCCCTTGGCGATCGCCGCCGTGGCGAGCTTGTGCCCGGCGGGGATATGTCCCCGGCTGGCGAGCTTCTCCTCTTGCAGCGCGGTGCCGGGCAGGAGGTCGGCGCGCGCGACGACGACGTTGTCCGCCGGGCTCAGGCGGATGGCGAGCGGCAGCATCGGGCGGGCCTCCCAGACAGGCTGTTGCTCTTGGCAATTTACAGTGCGCGTCCCGGCGTGGCAATTTGCGCCTCGTAGACAAGGGAGGCAGGGAATGGCTGACCGGCTCAAGGGCAAGACGGCGCTGGTCACCGCCGCCGCGCAAGGCATCGGGCGCGCCTCGGCGCTGGCGTTCGCCGCCGAGGGCGCGCGCGTCGTCGCCACCGACATCAATGCCGCCAAGCTCGAGGAGCTCAGCCAGGCAGCGCGCGGCGCGCTCGATATCCGACGCCTCGACGTCACCGATGCCGCTGCGGTCGCGGCGCTGGCCGGCGAGCTCGGCGCGATCGACGTGCTGTTCAATTGCGCGGGCTTCGTCCATCACGGCACGGTGCTGCAGTGCTCGGAGAAGGATTGGGAGTTCACCATGAACCTCAACCTGCGCAGCATGTATCTGACGATCCGCGCCTTCCTGCCGGCGATGCTGAAGCGCGGCACCGGCGCCTCGATCATCAACATGTCCTCGGGCGCCTCCTCGGTCAAAGGCGCGCCCAACCGCTTCGTCTATGGCACCAGCAAGGCGGCGGTGATCGGCCTCACCAAGGCGGTCGCCATCGACTTCATCAAAGAGCGCATCCGCTGCAACGCCATCTGTCCCGGCACCATCGCCACCCCCTCGCTCGACGACCGCATCGCCGCGCAAGGCGGCACGCAGGCGGTGCGCGACGCCTTCGTTGCGCGCCAGCCGTTGGGCCGGCTCGGCACGGCCGAGGAGATCGCCGCGCTCGCGGTATATTTGGCCAGCGACGAGGCGAGCTTCACCACCGGCGCCATCCATCTGATCGATGGCGGCTGGTCGCTCTGAACGCATCACACTGGAGAGGAAGAGAGCCATGAAGCTGCTTCGCTACGGCCCGCGCGGCCAGGAGAAACCCGGAATGCTCGACCGCGACGGTCAGCTCCGCGACCTCTCCGGCGTGATCAAGGATCTGACGCCCGACGTCTTGTCGAAGGAGTCGCTCGGCACGCTGCGCAAGCTCAATCCGAGCAGCCTGCCGGCCGTCTCCGGCAGCCCGCGACTCGGCCCCTGCGTGGCGCAGGTCTCGAAGCTGGTCTGCGTCGGGCTGAACTATGTCGATCATGCCAAGGAAGGCGGCATGCAGATCCCGACCGAGCCGGTGCTGTTCCTCAAGGCGATCAGCTCGATCACAGGCCCCAATGACGATGTGGTCCTGCCCAAGGACGCGCAGAAGGGCGATTGGGAGGTCGAGCTCGGCATCGTCATCGGCACCAAGGCGCAATATGTCAGCGAGGCCGATGCGCTGAACCATGTCGCGGGCTATTGCGTCGTCAACGACGTCTCGGAGCGCAACTACCAGCTCGAGCGCGGCGGAAATTGGTCGAAGGGCAAGAGCGCCGACACCTTCTGTCCGCTGGGTCCGTGGCTGGTGACTTCCGACGAGGTGCCGGACCCGCAGGCGCTCGACCTCTTCTGCGAGGTCAGCGGCCAGCGCATGCAGAATGGCTCGACCCGCAACATGATCTTTCCCTGCACCAAGATCATCAGCTACATCAGCCAGTTCATGACGCTGATGCCGGGGGACGTCATTCCCACCGGCACGCCGGCCGGCGTCGGGCTCGGCATGAAGCCGCAGCGCTTCCTCAAACCGGGCGATGTCATGCGCCTCGGTGTCGCCGGGCTTGGCGAGCAGCGCCAGAAAGTGGTCGCCTGGGGGTGAGCGAATTGCCGGCGGGGGGCCGGCGCGAGGGATCGATGGGCGGGGCAGAGCGGACAACGGCATGACGCGGCGCCGCCCGCGATTACAACCGGGGCTTGGCAAGCCGCTCGTCCTGCGGTTACGCTCTCATGACGGGAATGCGACCAAGGCGGAGACATGCCTCCGCTTGTAACGTTACCCCAAAAAGGGCAAAGGTCGCGGTGTGGGGGGAAACATGAATCTCGAGGACACGCTCCGGACGTATCGGCTGTTCTCCGGGTCCTACGACCTGGTCTTTGGCCCGGTGTTCCATCCTGGCCGCAAGGAGGCGGTGCGCATCGCCAATGACCGGCCGGCGCAGCGCATTCTCGAGGTCGGTGTCGGCACGGGCCTGTCGCTGCCGCATTTCCGCCGCGACGCCCGCGTCACCGGCATCGACGTCTCGGCCGAGATGCTGGCCAAGGCGCGCCGGCGCGTCGAGCGGCTGAAGCTCAAGCAGGTCGAGGCGCTGCAGGTGATGGACGCCGAGCAGATGAGCTTCGCCGACAATGCCTTCGACGCCGTGTTGGCGCTCTACGTCGCGTCGGTGGTGCCGGATCCGGCGCGCTTTGCCGCCGAGATGCGGCGCGTATGCAAGCCCGGCGGCACGATCGTCATCGTCAATCACTTCACCAGCGAGAACGGGGTCATGCGCTTCATCGAGAAGCGCCTGGCGCCGCTTGCCGGCAAGATCGGCTTTCATGCGGACTTCCCGCTCGACCGCTTCCTCGCGGTAAGCGGGCTTGCCGTGCGCGAGACGCGGCCGAGCAATCTCTTTGGCTATTGGAAGCTGCTGCGCTGCGTCAACACCAAGCCGCAGGCCCAGATTTAGCCCGGCTGGCCGGCGGCGGGGCGCGTCGTGGCGCTCTGCAGCCCGTCGAGGTGCCAGCCCTGGAAGAGCTGCAGGCCGAGCGCCTGGCCGAACTTCACCGCTTCGGGGCGGCCGCAGCGCGCGAGGATGATGCGCTCGGTGCCGCAATCCCGCATCGCCTGATAGAGCGTGCGCGTCTGCGCCGCGTCGAGCTGCAGCAGGCCGTCGTCCCAGATCAGCTTCACCAGATCGACTTTCAGGGGCTGGAAGTTGATGCAGGGAAAGGCCTGATGGGTGACGCCGTCGAGGCAGCGCAGATATCCCCGCTGCTTCACCAGATCGGCGATGGCGAGATAGGCGGCGAGATCGGCCCAGAGGTCGCCGACCTGCATTTCGAGGATGGTGCGCCCGCGCCAGCCGCTCGCCCGCTCATTGTCGAATTTGAGGAATTCCGGCGAGTGCAGCGTCGATAGATTGATGTTGAGGCTGAGCGGGCGCGAATTGCCGAACTTCTCCCAGGCGAGGCGGGTCAGCATATGCTTGTCGAGCCAGCGGGTGAGATACTGGAAGAGCTGCCGGTCCTTGGCCAGGTTGACCTCAGGCGAGATCACGGCGTTGAGGCGGTCGATCGAGATGAAGAGCTCGTCGAACTTCGCCACCGGCTTGCCCCCCGGCGGCAGCTGCCACACCGACTGGCGACGCACCATCTGCGACAGGTCGGTCGCCGAGAGCGCCTCGAGCAGCTGGTTGAGCCGCTGCTCCATCGGCTTCGCCGGCGGCCGCTTCGCCGCCTTGACCAGCTGCTTCGCTTCCTTGTCGCGGATCCCTTCGATCAGCGACAGGAACTGCGGATAGCCGATCTCGAGGTCGAACACCGAGTAGAACCGCGCCTCCTGATCCTTGCGCGCCAGCTTGTCGTCGTTGAACAGATAGCGCAGCCCGTCGATGGCCTGATCGATGGCGCGCGCGGTGATGCCCCGGCAGACGACGACGACGTCGCTGCTGCGCAGCACGAAGAGGCGTCCGGAGAACTGGTCGACCGTTCCCTTCAGCACATTGGTGGCGATCTGGAGGTGCTTCTCCTGGCGATGGGCGCGATCGAGCCGCGAGAGGTGGAAGCACAAGGCGCGATGCCCGGCGCGGCCATGGGCGAGCTGCTCGACATAGGCGAGCAGGATATCCTCGGTCGGCATGTTCGGCGCGATGGGATGCGGCCGCGGCGCCTCGGCGACTGCGCCCTCCGCCGCCGGCATGTCCTCCCGGCCATCACCCATGCGCGGCGGCGCTGGCGAGGACAAAGGCGATCTTGGTCTTCAGTTCCTGCGCGGCGATCGGCTTGACGATGTAGCCATGGACGCCGGCCTTCTTGGCGGCGACCACCGATTCGAGATCCGCCCGCCCGGTCAGCATCAGGAAGGGCAACTTCGGATGCTTGGTCTGAACCCGCTTGAACAGTTCCATGCCGGACATGCCGGGCATGTTCCAGTCGCAGATGACGATGTCGACGGCATCGGGAGCGGCCGCGAGCCGCTCGAGCGCCTCCTCGCCGCCGGCCACCTCGACGACGCGGTTGATGTTCATGCGCTTGAGCATCCGGCACACCAGCATGCGCATAGCCTCGTCGTCATCGACGACCAGGACATTGAGACCGTCGAGACTTCGTCACGCCTTCCATAAATCCTGCTCCGGGTAAGCCGACATGCGCCGGCCGGTATTAGATCGAGCCAGCGGTTAACTTTGTGCAAACGGAGTTCTCGTCCCTGAGCCTTTTCCGGCGCGGGCCCGGCATTTCGCCGCCGCCGCCTCTCTCGAATAAGTCTATTTCGCGGCAGCCTTCTTGCCGCTTTTGCGCCCGCCTACCATGACCTCGCAGCTGGTGGTGCCGACATTGCGGAAGAAATAGTCCTCGGTGGGTTTAGCTAAATGATTGGGATCACGCAGATTGACGCCGGTGCCCTTGGCGACGTCGAGCAGCGCGGTGCCCTCCTTGCCGGTGAAGCGGGCAACGAGGTCGCCGGGATGCTGCGGCCCGAACTGGTTCAAGGAGCAGGCGCGGCTCAACTCGTCGTCGCGGTTGCCGACCGCCCAATAGGGTGATTTCGACGTCAGCACGACCTCGCTGGCCTGGGCCGCGCCGGCCGCGGTCATGGCCAGAAACAAGGGCAGGAGGTGTCGACTCGACATGACCCGTCGAGCCTAAAGGGGCGTGGTAAAGGAAAGGTTAGAACTGCTCGAGATCGAAGCCCATCACCGTGGCGCCGCCTATCACCGCCGGCAGCAGCCCCGGCGCGGCCGGCAGCACGTGCTCGGCATAGCAGCGCGCGGTGATCAGCTTGGCTGCGTTGAACCCGGCATCGCCCGCCCGCGCGGCGAGCATCGCGTCCGCCGCCAATGCGCTCTTGGCCATCAGCCAGCCGCCGGTCACCGCGCCCATCAGCTGGAGGTAAGGCACCGCGCCGGCGAGGCCGCGCGGCGCATCGCTGGCGGCGTGCTCGACCATCCAGCCGGTGGCGCGCTCGAGCGCATCGAGCCCGGCGGCCAGCGGCGCGCGCAGCGCGGCGATGTCGTCGCCCGGCCGTGCCGTGAGCGCCGCGTCGATAGCGCGCATCTCGGCGATGAGCGCGCCCGCCGCCTCGCCGCCGTCGCGCAGCAGCTTGCGGCCGACGAGGTCGTTGGCCTGGATGCCGTTGGTGCCCTCGTAGATCGGCGCGATGCGGGCGTCGCGCAGATGCTGGGCGGCGCCGGTCTCCTCGATGAAGCCCATGCCGCCATGCACCTGCACGCCGGTGGACGCGATGTCGACGCCGAGATCGGTGCACCACGCCTTGACCACCGGGATGAGCAAGTCGACGCGGCGCTGCTGCTGCGCGCGGGTGGCGCTGTCGGGATGGTGCCGGGCGCGGTCGATGGCGCCTGCCGTGTAATAGGCCAGCGCGCGCATCGCCTCGGTCCGGGCCCGCATCGCCAGCAGCATGCGCCGGACATCGGGGTGATGCAGGATGGGGTAGGCGCCGGCGGTCTTGGCCGTCACCGGCCGGCCCTGCACGCGCTGACGGGCGAAGTCGCGCGCCTGCTGATAGGCGCGCTCGGCGATGGCGACGCCCTGCAGCCCGACATTGAGCCGCGCATTGTTCATCATCGTGAACATGCACTCCATGCCGCGATTCTCCTCGCCGACCAGCGTGCCGATGGCGCCGCCGTCATCGCCATAGGCCAGCACGCAGGTCGGGCTCGCATGGATGCCGAGCTTGTGCTCGAGGCTGACGCAGCGGACGTCGTTGCGCGCGCCGAGGCTGCCATCGCCGTTGACCAGGAATTTCGGCACCAGGAAGAGCGAGATGCCCTTGGTGCCCGGCGGCGCCTCGGGCAGCCGCGCCAGCACGAGGTGCGCGATGTTGGGCGCCATGTCGTGCTCGCCATAGGTGATGAAGATCTTCTGCCCGGTGATGCGATACCGGTCGCCGTCGCGCACCGCGCGCGTGCGCAGCGCGCCGACATCGGAGCCCGCCTGCGGCTCCGTCAGATTCATCGTCCCGGTCCATTCGCCGGAGATCAGCTTCGGCAGGAACAGGCGCTGCTGCTCGGCCGAGCCATGCGCGGTGAGCGCCTCGACCGCGCCGACATTGAGCAGCGGGCACAGCGCGAAGCCCATATTGGCCGAGTTCCACATCTCCGCCACCGCCGTCGCCAGCGCCATCGGCAGGCCCTGGCCGCCATGCTCGGGCGCGAACGGCAACGCGTTCCAGCCGCCCTCGACATATTGCGCATAGGCCTCCTTGAAGCCGTCGGGGGTGCGCACGACGCCGTTCTCGAGCCGGCTGCCCTGCTGGTCGCCGCTGCGGTTGAGCGGCGCCAGCACGCCGCCGGCGAGCTTCCCTGCTTCCTCGAGCACGGCGTCGACCACGTCCGGGGTCGCGTGCTCGCAGCCCGGCAGCGTCGCGATCTCGCCGAGGCCGGCGATCTCGGCGAGCTGGAAGCGCATATCGGCAATGGGCGCGGCGTAATCGGTCACGGGCGTGCTCCTGCATTTCCGGAACGGCGCGAAGGGTGCTTATACTGGCTGCCGCCGCCCCGCTCCAGAGCGCGTTTTCCGCGATCGCGGCGGGGCAGGCAAGGGGGAAGGAATGGCGCGGAAGATCCTGTTCGTCACTACCGACCAGCAGCGTTACGATGCGCTCGGCTGCAATGGCGGCACCGTCGCGCGCACGCCGGTGATCGACGCCCTGGCCGCGGCCGGCACCAATTTCGCGCGCGCCCATTGCCAGAACGTCGTCTGCATGCCGTCGCGCTCGACCATGCTGACCGGGCAGTATGTGCGCACCCACGGCGTCACCATGAACGGGGTGCCGCTGCCCGCCGACGCGCCGAGCGTGGCGCAGTATCTCCACGAGCGCGCGGGATACCGCACGGCGCTGATCGGCAAGGCGCATTTCGAGCCGGTGCTGGATTTGCAGCAGGTATTCTACGAGAACCGCATGGCGCGGCTCGGCGAGACCGGACCGCATCGCGGCTTCGAGCATCTCGAGCTCGCCATGCATGGCGGGATGGGGCCATGGCATTATCCTGCCTGGCTGCGCGCGCAGCGCCCGGAGCTGGCCGGGGCCTACTACCCGGTGCTGCTGCTGCCGAGCTTCGAGCAGAACACCGCCGGCGGCGGCGATACCGGCGCCGTGCAGGTGAAGCACAACCCGATCCCGCGCGGCCTCTACCACACCGACTGGGTCGCCGACCGTGCCATCGCCTATCTCGACGCGCTGCCCGCGGATGCCGACTGGTTCCTGTGGCTGAGCTTTCCCGATCCGCATCACCCCTGGGACCCGCCGCAATCGGAGCTCGGCCGCGTCGATTGGCGCACCTTGTCGCTGCCCGCAGGCTATCCCGCCTCGGCCGAGCGCGCCCGCGCGATCCTCGCCGAGAAGCCGCGCCATTGGCTCGACTGGTATGAGGGGCGTGTCGTGTCGAATTTCGAGGCGCCCGCGAAATTCGTGCCGGCAGCGCTCGGCGCCGATCAGATTCGCGAGATCAACGCCATGGCGCATATCAAGAACGAGCTCATCGACGAGGCGCTGGGCCGCGTGCTGGCGCGCGTCGCGGCGCGCGGCTGGGAAGACGAGACCGACATCCTCTACACCAGCGACCATGGCGAGTTCCAAGGCGATTTCGGCCTGCTGTTCAAAGGCCCCTATCATGTCGACGCCTTGATGCGCCTGCCGCTGATCTGGCGGCAGGCGCCGGCGGCTCGTGTCGTGCCTGCGCGCATCGCGGCCCCGGTCGGGCATGTCGATCTCGCGCCCACCTTCTGCGCCATCGCAGGATTGCCGCCGGCGCCGTGGATGCAGGGGCAGGCATTGCCCGCGAGCCCCGAAGCGGCCGCGGCGCAGCGGCGCGAGCGCGTCTTCACCGAATGGTCGAGCGATATCAACAACGTCGAGATCCATCTGCGCACCCTCTATCGCGACGGATATCTCTGCACCGTCTGCGACCCTGGCAGCCTCCATGACGGCAGCGAGGGCGAGCTCTACGACCTCGGCGAGGATCCGCTGCAATGGCGCAATCTGTGGAATGACCCCGGCCGGCGCGCGTTGCGCGACGATCTCGTCGCCGATCTCGGCGCCCACACGCCGCCGGCCCGCGCCGAGGCGCTGCGCCGCGTCGCGCCGGTGTGAGAGGAGCGCGGCTCAGCGCGGCTCAGCCAGCCGCGCGGTCGAGAGATCCAGCAATTCGTTCAAGACGCGCATCGCCGACCCGCCGAGCGCCCGTTCGATCTGAGCCTGGGCCTTGCGCCAGAGCGGCAGCGCCTTGAGCAGCGCGCGGCGTCCCTGATCGGTGATCCCGATGATCCGCACGCGGCCATCGGCCGGGTCGACCGCATCCGCCACCCAGCCTTTCTCCTGCAGTGGCTTCAGCGTTCGATTGAGCGTCGTGGGGTCGGTTCCCAGCCGCTCGCCGAGCGTCCCGATCGGGAAGCCACTGGCGCCGCCGAGCCGGGCGCCATGGAGATGCGTCAAGAGCCCGAACTGGTTGACGGTGATGCCGGAGGGCTCCAGCGCCCGGTCATAGATCTGGGTGACGCGCCGCGTCGCGCGCCGCATCCGCAGGCAGGTGCAGCCCATGACCTCCTGCAACTCCTTGTCCATTCCTTCCGCTCCCTCATGGCGACGTGTCGATCGGGACGCTTGATTCTCGCCGGCCGGTGATGTAGCTGTATATGCAGATATACTGGCCGCGTCAAGCCTTCGGACGGCGCGGCGCGCGCCTAACTATCTGTATATGCAGATGTATAGCCTCCGGGCAGAAGCGAGGGACCCCATGCTGTTCGATATCCTGTCGGCCATCGAGACCACCGCCAGCGCCGCGATTGTCGTCGCGTTCGTGTCAGTCGCCGTTTCCGGCACCGCGAGCGGGCGGCTGCGGGCAGCCGCCATTCTTGCCGCCTGGTTCGCGATCGTCGTCGCCCTGGGCGCGACCGGAGCGTTGAACCTGCGACCCGAGCTTGGCGTTCCGGCTCTCGGCGTCGCCGTCGTGCTGCCGATCGCAGTGCTCTGCTTTGCCTTCCTAGGGATCGCGCATGTACGTGCGGCGGTGTCGGCGATGCCGCTCCCGGCGCTCATCGCGGTGCATGTGTTGCGTATCCTCGGGGTGCTGTTCCTGCTGCTCCATGTCAAGCAGCTTCTGCCGGCGCCCTTCGCGCCGGTGGCGGGTTGGGGCGACATCTTCGTCGGTGTGACGGCGGGGCCGGTGGCCTGGATCGCCGCGCGCGCCGGCGGGCGGGGCGGGGCCTGGTGCTCGCCTGGAACATCATCGGATTTCTCGACCTGGTCGCGGCGGTCGGGCTTGGCGCGACCTCTGCGCCCGGTCCGCTTCGACTGTTCGTGGAGCCGCCGGGCAGCTCGATCATGACGACGCTGCCCTGGATCATCGTCCCGTGCTTCCTGGTGCCGAGCCTCGCGGCACTCCATATCGCGATCTTCTATCGGCTGAGCCGGGCGGCGCGAGACATGCCGTCCGGACTGGCAGGCAGGTCGGGCGCCACCGCGGTGGCGCCCTGACCCTTGCCGGCGCGGCCGGTCTGGCCGCCGAAAGCGAACCTACGGGAGAACCGGGGTCCCCTCGATGCGAACCGAGTCGAGGCTTTGCGGGTCGAGCCCGAGCACCTTCAAAATGGTCGGTGCGATCTGCGCGGTCTCGACGGGGGTGTCGACGGTCCTCGGCTCGAAGCTGGGATTCGACAGCAGCATCATCACATTGACATCATCATGCGCGAAACCGCCATGCTCGGCGAGTTTCGAAGTGCTGCCCGAATACGTGACGCCGACATTCGGCGTGATGAGGATGTCGGGCGTGCGCGGGTCGCCATCCGGCGGCAATCCCGGTGCGTTGAACAGCTGCGTCAGCGCGGGTCCCCAGAAGATCTGGCCGATGCCGGCGACGTTGTTCGGACGCCGGAGAGCTCGTTTCGAGCGTGCCGACCGCGGTCTGCGTCGTGCAGCTGCTGCTGAGCCAAATCATCGAGATGTCGTCCTCGGTCGGCCCGATCCCGGTCGGGTTGGCCGGCGATTCGGAGAGCGGCAGGCAGTTCTGCAGGATCGTGGCGGGAGAGGTCGTAACCGGGCCGCTGCTCGTGATCCCTGTGTAGCGCGAGGAATCGATCGGGCTCTGACCGTGCTTCGCCGAAATGACGATGAGCGTGTCGTTGTAGATGCCGTTGCTCCTCAGCGCCGAGACCATCGCGCCGATGGAGGTATCCACGAACTCGATCTCGCTGAGCAGCGACGCCGTCGGCGTGCCTTGCGCGTCGACATAACCGCCGGTGAGCGAGAGCGACTTCTCGATCAGCTTCTCGCCGACGCTGACCGCCTGGAAATTCATCCCGAAAAGGGTCGGCCGCGGCGCCGCCTTCGCGCCGTTGTGCGTCTTGCCGTTGATCTCGTTCAGGATCGCGTCGACCTTCAGCGTGTCGTAGCACTGAATATTCTGGAAGCTGTCGGTCCACGCATTCGATGAAGCCACCGCGGTCTGGTCGGGCAGCGGACTGCAGCTCGTGCTGCCGACAGTCACGCCCGGCAGCGCCACCGGGATCGAGTTGATCTCGGGCGAGTAGTAATCGTCGAGATTGCCGCCGTTGCCCGGGCCGGAAACCGAAGAGTAGGAGGGATGCTTGTCCGACCACGCCGTATAGCCCCCCGCCTCATGCACCACGCCGAAAATCGTGTTGGTGCGGACGAAGTTCCAAGGGTAGACAGGCGCGCAACCCTGGGCCGGGTCGCGCTCCAGCTTGTTGGGATCGATCGAGGCGATGCCGCCGTCGCCGCTCGGAGCGCCGCCATTGAGCAGCGTCTTATTGAGATCGATACCTTCGTCGAATTCGGTCGTCGTGCCCGTCGGCGCCGCACCGGGACTGCAGGCGGTGAGGCTGCCGGCGACACCATTGCCTGTCGTTGTAATGGGCGGATCGAGGGAGCGATCGTAGGCGACGTCGTAGAAAGCGCCGACGCTGCGCGGAGAGCCGCCGGTCACCAGCGCCATCAATCCCGGAAACGAATCCGACGGCTTCGATGTCGATGCTCCGAGGTAGTTGGCACCCGTCTCCTTCAATTCGGCGAGATTGGGACAATAGGGCGCGCCCCCATTCACCCCGCTGACGCCGTTCGCGCAATTGATGAAATCGACCGCATGCATGCCGTCGATGCTGATCAGCAAGACGTGACGAATGGCATGGCGGCTGAACATGTCATCGGCATCGGCCGAGGCGGGTTGCCCACCCCCGGCGAAAAACAGGACTGCCCCGATTGCGGTGCTTCCCAACAGCTTCTTCATCATACTTGCCTCCCAATCCCCTCTGTCAAAAACCGACAGGGAATTTAGGAGGCGCCCGCGGCACCGCCGTGAAGGCAGGATTAACGTTCTCTTACACGGGGTTGAGTGGCGCGATAATCAACTAGTACGAGCCGCGTGCTTCCCGGTCATCAATCGCCTGGATAGTTTTCGGTTCGGCGCCTTGGATTGCCACGCTTGCCAGCCGCCGAAGCCGCGCACGAGATCGTGGACCAGATGGTTGAACGCCTCCCAGCGCGCCAGGAACATCGGCGTCTTGCGCCTCGGGGCTGGCTCAGGTTGAAATACCCGCTGCGATCGCCGGCGTCGCTGTAGGCGAGCGAATTTATTCGTTCGGCCCCTGCCGAGAAAGCCGCGCGTTGACAGGCCGGCCTCGTTGCCATTGATCTTGCGCGCGCCCCATACGGATTAGCAATCTGCCGCCGACACTCTCGTCCCAATTGAAGGTATTCTGCAGTATGACCACGGCCGTCCGGTGCTTGAGGTCGAGTCCGAGATAACCGGTATAGCCGGCGACGATGCCGAGCTGATACGCGATCCGCTGGTCATCGACATCCGCGACGGTCCATGCCACTGCGGTCGTTTCGTCCGGTTGAGAGAAACGAACCTGCAATGTATCGGTCAGCGCAGCGCTGAACGGCGTATTCGCCCCATTCAGATGGGCAGCGGCGAAAGTCAGCAAATCACGCGCCGTCGAATAGAGGGCGGCCGATCCTCTCATGAGATGGGTGAACTGCCAATCGGGGACAGGCGCGCCGCGCGGGATGAATTTTGGCTGATCACCCGCATAGCCGTGAGCGCGCGTCGCGTAACCAGGCAGCGCCTCGGGGACATATCCGGTATTTCTCAGGCCGAGCGGATTTACGATTTTCTGCATCAACAGCGTATCCACCGATAGGCCGGTGCGCTGCTCGAGCGCATAGCTCAATATCCCGAAACCTATGTTGGAATATTGATATTCGACCTTGCTCGGAGCCGTGAAGGACGTGAGATATTGCAGCACATAGGCACGATCGAGCGCAGCGTAGAAATTCTCCCCCGTGAATAGATAGCGCAGAAACGGGATCATGATCTCGCGCGTATACGGCTGTCTCGGTAGTCCCGAGGTGTGTGTTACCAATTGCAGCAACGTGATTTTTTTCGCGTCGGCGCTCAGCTTCGTATCCGGGGGCAATAATTTCTCCAGCGTGTCGCTCCACGACAATTGGCCTTCCTGGACCAGCACATCGGTGATCGCGCCCAAAAATCCCTTGCTTAGGGAACCGACGGCAAAAAGCGTGTCGCCGTTCGGCGTTCCGCCGCCCTCTCGATCCCTGACGCCGTAGCCGAAAAATCGCGTGCTTCCATCTGGCAGAAGAACGCCGACGACCGCTCCGGGTGTAACACGTTGGTCTATGAGCGGCTTTACGAGCGAATCCACCTCACGCTCGAGATCGCCACCGCGCACATAGCGTAAAGCCTCCGCATTGTTCGCGTCGAACTCCATGGTCGCCAGATTGGTGCAGGTCGAGAGCAGCAGACACATCGCGCCGCGCAATGCGATAAAACACGCCCGCCGCATTACATGCCGTGATTGATGGGAACGGCGCAGCCCCCGCTGCTCGCGTAAACAACGACGCACTGAGAAATCTGAGGTTGTGTCGCGAGTTATGGTTTTCCGGGAGGACCGTGGCGACGTGGAACCCGATATCCAACGTGCAGGGCGAAGGCCCTATGACGCTCGGCGGGCGATCCGCCCTATTCTCCAATGACCGGCGATTTCACGCAAGGCCGAGATCGGCTATCGCTGCGGGAAATGCGGAGAGCCGCATAGTCGCATTCCATGAGGGTCCAGTTCTGTCTCGATGCAGCGGCCGGGTCGCGCCCGCGCGCCGACAAGCAGCGGCGGCGCTGCCGCGCAGTAGAAAAATCGTTTCGAGAAGGCGGCCCGGCGATTGGCGCGCTGCCGATGATCCGGCCGCCGATGGCACCGCGTCGCGTGACGTCCAGGCGCCAGCCGACCCCTAGAGCTCCAGCACTTTTCCCGGATTCATCAGTCCCTCCGGATCGAGCGCGCGCTTCAGCTTGCGCATGAGCTCGAGCTCGAGCGCCGATTTGTAGCGCGGCAGCTCCGCGCGCTTGAGACGCCCGATGCCGTGCTCGGCGCTGATCGAGCCGCCGAAGCCGCGCACGAGATCGTGGACCAGGTGGTTGAACTCCTCCCACCGCGCGAGGAACACCGCCGTCTCGGCGCCTTTGGGCTGGCTCAGGTTGAAATGCACGTTGCCGTCGCCGACATGGCCGAAGGCGAGCGGGCGGATGCCGGGCAGCCGCGCCTCGGCGGCAGCGCTTGCCTGCAGGATGAAATCGGCGACCTTGCTCACCGGCACCGAAATGTCGTGCTTGATGCTGCCGCCTTCGTGCTTCTGGCCCTCGACCATGCCTTCGCGGATGCGCCAGAGCGCGCGCGCCTGCTCGCTGCTGCTGGCGATGACCCCGTCCTGGACCAGTCCCTGCGCCATCGCTTCGGCAAGGAACGCCTCGAGCGCCGGCCTGAGCCCGCTCTCGGCCTGGCTCGACGAGACTTCGAGCAGGGTGTACCAGCGCGCCGGGGGCGGCGAGGGGATCGCTGACCCCCGGCGTGTGGCGCATCGCCATCTCGAGGCCGAGCCGCGGGATCAACTCGAAGGCGGTGAGCTGGTCGCCGCTCGCCTTGCGCGCGCGCGCGAACAGCGCCATCGCGTCCTCGACCCGCGCCAGCGCCAGGAACGCCGTCTCGATGTCGCGCGGTCGCGGGAAGAGCTTCAGCGTCGCGGCGGTGATGATCCCCAGCGTGCCTTCGCTGCCGATGAAGAGCTGCTTCAGATCATAGCCGGTATTGTCCTTGCGCAGCGCGCGCAACCCGTCCCAGACCTGTCCGTCCGGCAGCACCACCTCGAGGCCGAGGGTGAGCTCGCGGGCGTTGCCGTAGCGCAGCACCGCGATGCCGCCGGCGTTGGTCGAGAGGTTGCCGCCGATCTGGCAGGAGCCCTCGGCGCCGAGGCTGAGCGGGAAGAGCCGATCCGCCGCGGCGGCGGCGTGCTGAATGTCGGCGAGGATGCAGCCGGCCTCGACGGTGATAGTGAAGTCGTCGGGATCGATGGCGCGCACGCGGTTCATCCGGCCAAGGCTGAGGACGACGGCCCCGCCATCCTCCGACGGCACGGCCGCGCCGACGAGACCGGTATTGCCGCCCTGCGGCACCACCGGCAGGCGCGCCGCCGCGCAGCAGCGCATCACCGCGGCCACCTCTGCGGTCGCGGCCGGGCGGATGATCAGCCGCGCCGCGCCGTGAAAGAGGCCGCGCTCCTCTACGAGATAGGGCGCCATGCCGGCGGGGTCGGCGATGAAGCCCTTGGGGCCGACGATCGCCTTGATCTGCTCCAGCGCCCGGGTGATCGGGATATCGACGGTATGATCCACCTGCTGCCCTCCGCGGCCCCCAAGTGCTGCATCTAGCCTCTCAGCACAGGGGCGGCAACAACCGGCGCGGCGGTCAGCCCCGCGGCGCCGCCGCTCGCCGCAGCCGGTCGTTGATCGCAAGGCCGAGCCCATGCTCGGGAATCGGCATAACGGCGATCCCGGTGAATTCCGGGCGGTCGAGCGCGCGCAGCGCGGCGAAGAGATTGACCGCCGCCTCGGCGAGATCGCCGCTGCGCGACAGCCACCGCACCTCCTTGGCGCCGCGCGGCGCGCGGCCGCCGAAGGCGAGCAGCGCCTCGCCCGGCTGCACGGCTTTGGCCTGAAGCCGCAGCGGCAGCGCCGGCGCGTAGTGGCTGGCGAGCATGCCGGGGGAAAGCGGCGCGGCTGCATCCACGGCGGCGGTATCGAGCGGCCCCACGACCGCCGCGATCGCCTCGGCCGCAAGCCCGCCCGGCCGCAGCAACCTCGCCAGCGGCGTCGTCAGGTCGATCACCGTCGATTCGAGTCCGACGCGGCATGGCCCGCCATCGAGCACCGCGGCAATGCGGCCGTCGAGCTCGTCCAGCACGTGCTCGGCGGTGGTCGGGCTGACGCGCCCGGAGCGGTTGGCGCTCGGCGCGGCGATCGGCCGGCCGACGGCGCGGATGAGGGCGCGCGGCAGCGGATGCGCCGGCACGCGCACGGCGAGGCTGTCGAGCCCGGCGCTGGCCAGCAGCGCCACCGGGCAATCCGGCCGGCGCGGCAGGACCAAGGTGAGGGGCCCTGGCCAGAAACGCTCCGCCAGGCGCTCGGCGCGCGCGTCGAAGACCACCAGCCGGCGCGCCGCCGCCGCGTCGATGACATGGATGATCAAGGGGTTGAAGCGGGGCCGTGCCTTCGCCGCGAAGATCGCCGCCACCGCCTGCTCGTTCTCGGCATCGGCGCCGAGGCCGTATACCGTCTCGGTCGGGAAGGCGACCAGCGCACCGGCGCGCAGAAGTTCCGCCGCGCGGTCGAGATCGGCCGGGGTGAGACGTTCCGTCACAGTAATTAAATCCTTGGCAGTAATTGAATGCTCGGCGGTCATCGCGCGTCGAGGTATAGTGGCGATGTGTCAGGTGAGGCAAATCGCCTTGCCCAGGCGCGCCGGGCACGCGTCGAGCCTTTCGAGGGAGCGGCGATCATGGCGGCTAAGATCATTACCATCGCGCAGCAAAAGGGCGGCGCCGGGAAGACGACGCTGGCGGCGCATCTTGCCTTGGCCTGGGCGGCGACCTGCCGTGTGGCCATCATCGACATCGATCCGCAGGCGAGCCTCGCCACCTGGTTCCGGTTGCGCCAGGAACGGCTCGGCGCGCTGGCGCCGGGCCTTGAGATTGCGGCCCTTGGCGGCTGGCGGGTGGCCGCCGAGGTCGAGCGCCAGGCGCGCAGCCACGACATCGTCGTCATCGACAGCGCGCCGCACGCCGAGACCGAGGCGCGCATCGCCGTGCGCGTGGCGAGCCTGGTGCTCGTGCCGGTGCAGCCTTCGCCGATGGACATCTGGGCGACGCGGCCGACGCTGGAGCTGGCGCGGCAGGAGCGTGTGCCGGCGCTGCTGGTGCTGAACCGCGTGCCCGCGCGCGCCAACCTGACCGACGCCATGGCGACTGAGCTGGACGCGCTCGGTGCTCCGGTGGCGGCAGCCCAGATCGGCAACCGTGTGGCGCTGGCCGCCGCGCTCGCCGAGGGCAGGGGCATCCTCGAAGCTGCGCCGCGCAGCCGCGCCGCCGAGGAGATCGCGGCGCTCGCGCGCGAAGTGCTGGGCTGGGCCGAGCGCCGCAACGCGGCTTAGGGCGCGGCCCCTCGCACTCGGAGTTCTCTGAATTCACGATCCCATGCGGCGGGTAGGGGCGGTGTGGCGCGCCGCCTTATCTCCCCCGCGCGATGAAATCCGGGTTCTCGAAGCCTGGCTTGCCGTAGCCGAGCCGCATGCCGTCGAGCGTCGTGACGCTGCCGCCGGCGGCTTCGAGCACCGCCTGGCCTGCCGCCGTGTCCCATTCCATGGTGCGGCCGAAGCGCGGATAGAGATCGGCCTCGCCGGCGGCGAGCAGGCAGAATTTGATCGAGCTGCCGGCGACCTGCCGCCGGCAATCGGGCAGCGCCGCGGCATAGGCGTCGAGCTTCGCCGCATCGGCATGCGAGCGGCTGTGGAGGATGACGGCGCCTGCCTCCGGCACGCTCCGCGCCGCGATCGGCTCGGCGGCGGCGATGCCGCGCTGGCGCCAGGCGCGGCCGTCGACCGCCCAATAGGCGACGTCCTGTGCCGGTGCGAGCACGATGCCCAGCACCGGCCGCATCTTGTCGATGAGCGCGATGTTGACGGTGAACTCGCCATTGCCGGCGATGAACTCCTTGGTGCCGTCGAGCGGATCGACCAGCCAGAAGCGCTCCGGCGCCGAGGCCGGGATGCCATCGGCGGCGCAGAGTTCCTCGGCGACGATCGGGATCGTCGGCGTCGCGCGGCGCAGCGCTTCGAGGATGATCGCCTCGGCCAATTCGTCGGCGCGGGTCACCGGCGAGGCGTCGGCTTTGTGCTCAACGGCGAAGGGCTGGGCGTAGACATCGAGGATCGCCGCGCCGGCGCGCAGCGCGGCGCCGCGTATCGCCTCAAGCAGCGCCGCGGACGTCCGGCATCGGCGTCCTTCCCTTGCTTTGTCGCGCCAGGCGTCGCCTGAGGCCGCTCAGCCCGCTTTGCGCGCGTCGGCGACGAGCTGGCGCAGCCGCTCGATGTCGGTGGCGCCGGGGACCAGCGTGTCGCCGACGATGAAAGCCGGCGTCCCCTGGATGTCGAGCGCCTCCGCCAGCGCGTAGTTGCGCTTGATCAGCGCGTCGATATCCGGCGCGTTCATCTCGGCCTTGGCCTTGTCGATATCGACGCCGACCGATTTCGCCACGCGCAGGATCACGTCCTGGTCGATCTCGCCCTTGGTCGCCATCATCGCGTCGTGGAAGGGCGCGTATTTCCCCTGCTTGCGCGCGGCCAGTGCGACGCGCGAGGCATAGACCGAGGCATCGCCGAGGACCGGAAACTCCTTGTAGACGATGCGCAGCTTGGGATCCTGCTTGATCAGCGCCTCGAGCGACGGCTCGACCTGCTTGCAATAGGGGCAGCGGTAATCGAAGAACTCGACAATGGTCACGTCGCCGGCGGGATTGCCGCCCACCGGCGCCGTCGCATCCTGCAGCAGCTCGCTGCGCCGCGCCGCGATCGCCTGCTTGGCGTCCGCGACCTTGTCCGCCTTGAGCTTGGCCTCGGCCTCCTGCAGCACCTCGATCATGAATTCGGGATGCGCCATGAAATAATCGTGGATGATCGTCTCCACCGCCGCCTTCTGCTCCGGCGTCAACGGCTCCGCGGCCGGGCTCGGCGCGGCGCAAGCGAGGGCCGTCACGAGGCCGAGGGCGAGGCGGAGGAAAGGGATGCGCATGATCCGTGCCTTGAGGTTGAGCGGTGTGGGAGAGGGAGATGATGCGTCAGGCGCCGGCCGCATACAACCCGGTTCCGGCGCGTGGGTTTCGCCGAGGAGGATCCGTCTCAGTTCCTGCCCTCCCGCTTGGCCTCACCCTGGATATCGAGCGCCCGTTGCTTGGCGACGCCCGGCGGCAGGAGCTTCAGGGCGCGCGCCGCCTGCTGGCGCGCCTGGGTGAAGTCGCCATTGGCGATGCCCTCCTCGGCCAGTGCCAGCGCCATCATGCCCAGATTGCCGCTGCGGCCACGGGCGATGGCGAGGAAGTGCCAGGAATCGGGATTGCGGTCCTCGAACTGGATCGCGTTGTTGAGATTGGTGAGCGCCTTCGGCACCAGGGCGGGGTCGTTGGTCTCGAGCTGCACCTGCGCCGCCTCGATGCGCAGCAGCGCGTTGTCGGGCTTGAGCCTGACCGCCTCCTCATAGGGTGCCACCGCGTCGCCGATATGGCCGTTCTCGAACAGCATCTGGCCCTTGAGCTCGCGGAAGTAGGGGTTGTTCGGCTCGTCGCGGATCAGCGCGTCGATCTCCGCCACGGCCTTCTTGAGATCGGGAATGCGGTATTCGGCGATGGCCCGCTCGTAGCGCGTCGCGATCGAAGTGTCGTCGGGCTTCAGCGCCGCCAGCGTCTCCTGCGGCGGATGCAGGAAGCCCGCGAGCTTCGCTTTCATCCGCCGGTGCATCTCCATCCATTCCGGCGGGTCCTTGTTGTCGGAATAGGGCGAATGCAGCACGTGGTTGCGCACATACTCGACGCGTTGCGAGGTCAGCGGATGCGTGCGCAGATAGGGGTCCTGATGCGCCGCCGAGAGCAGCTCCTCCTGCTGCAGGATCTCGAAGAACTGCAGCAGACCGCGCGCCGATTGGTGACTGCGGTCGAGGAAGGTGAGGGCGGCCTGGTCGGCCGAGGCCTCCTGTGTCACCGAGAACGCCAGGAAGGAGCGCTGCGCCATGCTCTCCCCGCCCAGCATGCCGGCCACCGCAGGGGCGCCGCTGCCGGTCGCGGCGCCGGCGGCGACGCCGGCGACGAGGCCGATGATGCTTTCGATGGTGGCGTTCTTGAGCGCTTCCTCGCTGCGCGCGAGATGGCCGCCGGCCATGTGGCCGCTCTCATGCGCCATGATGCCGATGAGCTGGTTCGGCGTCTCGCTGCGCAGCAGCGTGCCGGTGTTGAGGAACAGGTTCTGGCCGCCGGCGACGAAGGAATTGAGCTCGGGATCCGAGACGATATAGATGTGGACCGCCGTCGGATCGAGGCCGGCGGCCTGCCAGATTGGCGTCGCCCAGGTGCGGATGCTAGTTTCGATCTCGGCATCGCGCAGCAAGGCTATGCCGTCGGCCCAGGCCGGGCGCACAAGCGCGATGCTCGCCGCCAGAACGATCAAGAGAACCCGCGACAGCATGCGTGAAATCACCACCGGAGCCTTCCTTGCCGACGCCACCATCCGTCATCCCGGCCGGGCGCGTCAAATCACCTTTGCCGGACGCCCGCCGCGATGGCGCTGAAGCTTGCCCGGCGCGGCCGGATTGCGCCCTTCATCGCCATGGATGTCTTGCGCGAAGCCAATGAGGCCGCCGCCGCGGGCACCGATGTCCTGCACCTCGAAGTTGGGCAGCCGGCGACGCCCGCGCCCGCCGGCGTGCTCGCGGCGGCGCGCGCCGCGCTCGGGCGCGAGACGCTGGGCTACACCGATGCGCTCGGCCTGCCGGCGCTGCGCGAGGCGATCGCCGCGCATTACCGTGAGCGCTACGGCGTCGTGGTCGACCCCGCGCGCATCGCCGTCACCACCGGCTCCTCCGGTGCGTTCCTGCTCGCCTTCATTGCCGCCTTCGATGCCGGCGACCGGGTGGTGATGGCGGCACCCGCCTATCCCGCCTATCGCAACATCCTGGCCGCGCTCGATCTGGTGCCGGTGGAGCTGCCGGCGGGACCGGCCGAGCGCTACCAGATGACGCTCGACCTGCTGCGCGGCCATGGCGGCGCCGTCGACGGGCTGATCATCGCCAGCCCGGCCAATCCCACCGGCACCATGCTGGCGCCGGACGAGCTTGCCGGCATCCAGCGCTACTGCCGCGAGCAGGGAATCCGCCTGATCTCCGACGAGATCTATCACGGCATCACCTATGGCCGCACCGCGGCCACGGCGCTTGCCGGCGGCGAGGAAGCGATCGTCGTCAACAGCTTCTCCAAATACTTCTCCATGACCGGCTGGCGGCTGGGCTGGGTGGTCGTGCCGCCGGACATGCTGCGCGCGGTCGAGTGTCTGGCGCAGAGCCTCTACATCTCGCCGCCGGCGCTGTCGCAGCACGCGGCGCTCGCCGCCTTCGACTGCCGCGACGAGCTCGACGCCAATGTCGCCCGCTACGCCGCCAACCGCGCGCTGCTGCTCGAGGAGCTGCCGAAGGCCGGCTTCGAGCGTTTCGCGCCGGCCGATGGCGCCTTCTACCTCTATGCCGATATCGCGCATCTCACCAATGACAGCCCGGAATTCTGCCGCCAGATGCTGCGCGAGACCGGAATCGCCTGCACGCCGGGCATCGATTTCGATCCTGCGCGCGGCCATGCCAGTCTGCGCATCTCCTTCGCCGGCTCGACCGATAGCATCGCCGAGGCGGCGCGGCGGCTCGTCGCCTGGCGCCGCTGATCGTCTTCTAGGACTCCAGCACGCGCCGCCACCAGCCGCGCTTGGGATTGGCGGGCGGTCCCGTGACCTCATGCGCCGGGATCTCCGGCGCGGCGGGCCGCGCCGGTGGCGGCGGGCTCGTCGCTGCCGCTGGCGCCGGCTCCGGTGCCCGCGGCGCTTCCGGCGGGGGTGGGAGCAGCTGGTCGCCGCGGTCGGTGACCGGCACGCTCTCGGCGCTGTTCTCCTCGGCGCTTGGCGCCGGCGCGGCGCGGAAGGCCGCTTCCAGGTCGCGCACCGCGCTCGCATGCGGCGGCGGCGGCACATATTCGACCTGCTCGGCGATCGGCACGGCCGTCCTGGGGTGATCGCCGGCGAGCGGCAAATCCTCCTGTTCCTGGCCCGGCTCGCCGCGCCGGCGCCGTCGGCCGCCGCGCCGACCGCGGCGGCGGCGCTTGCGCTCGCCGGTCTGCTCGCCTTGCGGCGCCTGCGGCTCGCCGCCCTGGCGCTCCGGCTCACCCTCCGGCTCGAAGCCGTCATCCTCGGCGAGGTCGCCCAGCGGCGCGGTCACATCCTGCAGCGGCGGCGGCATCATCGGCATGCCTTCGCGCCCTCCGCCACCATGCTGGCCGCCGGATTGCGACCAGGCTTCCTGCGGCCTGCCTTCCTGCTGCCGGCCGTCCGGCGACCTGGCCTCGGGCGGCCTGCCGCCGTCCCGGCCATCCTCGCGCCGGCCGCGGCGGCGACGGCGACGGCGGCGGCGATGGCCTTCTTCGCCCTCGGCGCGCTCCGGCCGCGGCAGCTCGCCGTCATGCGCCGCGATCGGCTCGGCGTCGCTCTCCGGCGCCGGCGCATGCGCCTCGACCGGCGCGGTGTCTCTCGATATCCTCGATGTCCTCGATCGGCTCGTCCTCGTCCTCTTCCGGCTCCGCCACCGGGACCACCGGCACCGGCAGGGCGGCGATCTCCGCCGGGGTGAGCGCGCGCAGCTTCTCCAGGCGGAAGGCCGGCGGGATCAGCGTGTCGTCGCTGCCGATGGCCACGCGGAAGCCGTAGCGCTGCTCGATCTGCACCAGCGTCTCGCGCTTGTGGTTCAGGATGTAGAGCGCGACCGCCGTCGGCACCGCGACGCTGATTTCGGCCGAGCGCCGCCGCATGCCTTCCTCCTCGATGGCGCGCAGCACATGCAGCGCGGTCGATTCGGTCGAGCGGACATGGCCGGTACCGTTGCAATGCGGGCAGGGCTGGGTCGATGCCTCGATCAGCGACGGCCGCAGGCGCTGGCGCGACATCTCGAGCAGGCCGAAAGGGCTGATGCGGCCGAGCTGGATGCGCGCGCGGTCGTGACGCATCGCGTCCTTGAGCTTGCGCTCGACCGCTCCCTGGTTGCGGTGCTCCTCCATATCGATGAAGTCGATGACGATGAGCCCGGCCAGGTCGCGCAGACGGAGCTGGCGGGCGATCTCCTCTGCCGCCTCGATATTGGTCTTGAGCGCAGTCTCCTCGATGTTGCGCTCGCGCGTCGAGCGGCCCGAATTGACGTCGATCGAGACCAGCGCTTCGGTCGGGTTGATGACGATGTAGCCGCCCGAGCGCAGCTGCACTACGGGCGAATGGATGAGATCGATCTGCGTCTCGACCTGGAAGCGGTAGAACAGCGGCACCGTCGGGTCGCGATAGGGCTTGATGCGCTTGGTGTGGCTCGGCATCAGCATCTTCATGAAGGCCTTGGCGGTCTGATAGCCAGGCTCGCCGTCGATCAGCACCTCCTCGATGTCGCGGGTGTAGAGATCGCGGATCGTGCGCTTGATCAGATTGCCTTCCTCATAGATCAGCGCCGGCGCTGTCGATTTGAGGGTGAGGTCGCGGATATCGTCCCAGAGCCGCAGCAGGTATTCGAAGTCGCGCTTGATCTCGGCCTTGGAGCGCTCGCTGCCGGCGGTACGCACGATCACGCCCATGCCATCCGGCACGTCGAGATCGCTCATGAGGTCCTTGAGCCGGCGGCGGTCGGTGGAGCTGGTGATCTTGCGCGACACGCCGCCGCCGCGGGGCGTGTTCGGCATCAGCACGCAATAGCGGCCGGCGAGCGACAGGAAGGTGGTGAGCGCCGCGCCCTTGTTGCCGCGCTCCTCCTTGGTGACCTGGACCAGCATGATCTGCCGGCGCTTGATCACTTCCTGGATCTTGTAGTGGCGGAACGGCCGGACGCGCTGGCGCGGCGCCTCTTCGGTCTCGTCGCCGCCGACCGTCTCGATCGTCTCGGCCGGATGGCTCTCCTCGGCCGCGGGCGCGTGCTCGGCGGGATAGGCCTCGGCCGACTGGGCCGCCATCGCCTCCGGACCGGGACCCGCCGCGTCCGACTCGGACGGGGGCGGGCCGCCATGCTCGTCCTCGCCATGGGCGCCATTGCTGCCGTTGCCGCCGTTGTCGTCGGGATGGTTGTCGTAAAGCACCTCCGGGCCGGCATTGGCCGCCAGCGCCCCGCCCAATTCGGCGGCGTAGGCCTCGCCCTCATGTGCCTCCGCCGACAGGTCCAGCGCCGGCGGCGGCTCGGCCGGGACCTCCTCCGGCGCGTATTCGATCGGCTCGCCGGCCTCGGCGCGGCGCGCATCCTCGACCAGCTCGCGCTGGCGGGCGTCGCGCGCCTCCTGGGCCCGCCGGTCGCCGACGGGAATGCGGTAGTAGTCGGGGTGGATCTCGTTGAAGGCGAGGAACCCGTGGCGGTTGCCACCATATTCAACGAACGCCGCCTGCAGCGACGGCTCTACCCGCGTGATCTTGGCGAGGTAGATGTTGCCTTTTATTTGCTTCTTGGTCGATGTCTCGAAATCGAATTCTTCGAGACGGTGGCCATTTAGGACGACGACCCGGGTCTCCTCCGGGTGCGCCGCATCGATGAGCATACGCTTTGCCATTCCGGCGGTACTCCAAGGAGCGCCGCGTCGCCCGCGCGAAAATCGGGCGGCGGCGCGATCCTGGTTGGGGCGAAGCCGGCGGCGCCTCCGGTCACTCCGTCGAACGGCACAGATAGCAGGGCCATGGCGGAACTCGTCTAAGGCAGCCGCGCCCCGGCACGGGCCGGGGTTGGCTTCGGGTTTCATCCTGACCGCGTGATCCAAAGCGCCGGAAGGCGGGAAGCAGCGACGCCGTCCTGGCGTCCGCCCCAGAATTCCCGCCGCGGCACCCCCACCCCGGCCTCGAAGGCCGGAGCGGCGGATTGCGGTATTTCGCACCAGTAAAGATACAGAGACCGGGGAGCTACGACAACCGCCTCGTGAAGTGGGGGGTAGGGAGGGGGGCCCCAGCCCCCTAAGACGGGGGTTGGAAACTTGCCTTGACCCTGCCATAAAGCCTTAACACCTTAACGACACGCTTCCGCACCGTCCGGCGTCAACAGCCGGGGGGAAGCGACGGCTGGCGCTGGATGCGGTTCATCAAGTTCGTCTTCAAGTTTCTGTTCGGCCTCGGTTTCAGCCTGCTGCTGGTCGGCGGCGGCGTCGCCGCGCTCGCCGTCTGGTATTTCGGCCGCGACCTGCCGGACTATCAGCAGCTGGTCGACTACCAGCCGCCGATCGTCAGCCGCGTCCAGGCCGGCGACGGCAGGCTGCTGGCCGAATATGCCACCGAAAAGCGCGTCTTCGTGCCAGTGAAGGAAGTGCCGCCGCGGGTGATCCAGGCCTTCCTCGCCGCCGAGGATCGCAATTTCTACAGCCATATGGGCATCGACCCCGTCGCGATGGCGCGCGCCGGCGCCACCGACATCATGCGCGTCCTGACCCACCGCCGCCCGATCGGCGCCTCGACCATCACCCAGCAGGTGGCGAAGAACTTCCTGGTCGGCAGCGAGCTCTCCTATCAGCGCAAGATCAAGGAGGCGCTGGTCGCGCTCAAGATGGAGAAGGCGCTCGGCAAAGACCGTATCCTCGAGCTCTATCTCAACGAGATTTATCTCGGCTCCGGCGCTTATGGCGTCGCCGCGGCAGCGCTCACGTACTTCGACAAATCGCTCGACGAGCTCAGCGTCCCCGAGGCCGCCTTCCTCGCGGCGCTGCCCAAGGCGCCCAACAACTACAACCCGCTGCGCTATCCCGAGGCCGCCAAGGCGCGGCGCGACTGGGTGATCGACCGCATGGCCGAGGCCGGCTTCATTTCGGCCGAGGACGCTGCCAAGGCGCAGGCGACGCCGATCAAGCTCAGGCATCGCGACGAGACCGAGGAGGTCACCGCCAATTATTTCTCGGAGGAGGTGCGGCGCGACTTGCTCGCCCGCTATGGCGAGAAAGCGCTCTACCAGTCTGGACTTTCGGTGCGCACCAGCCTCGATCCCAATCTGCAGGCGATCGGCGACCGGTCGCTGCGAGCCGGCCTCGTCGCCTATGACCGGCGCCACGGCTATCGCGGGCCGGTGACGCATATCGTGGGCGTCGGCGATTGGCGCGCGCGGCTTGCCGCCGTGCCGGTGCCGGCAGGCACCGGCGATGCCGGCTGGCAGCTCGCGCTGGTGCTCGCCGACGGCGCCGAGAGCACCACGGTCGGGCTCGCCGACGGCACCAGCGGGCTCATCCCCTTCGACGAGATGCGCTGGGCGCGCAAGGTGATCGACGACGATCACCTGGGGCCGGTGCCGACGCGGCCCGCCGAGGTGGTGAGCGTTGGTGATGTCGTGCTGGTGGAGGCGCTGGCGGGAGACGCCAAGGGCGCCAAGGAGCGGCGCTACACGCTGCGGCAGATCCCGGCGGTGTCAGGCGCGCTGGTCGCCATCGATCCGCATACCGGCCGCGTGCTCGCGCTCAGCGGCGGCTTCAGCTACGAGATGAGCCAGTTCGACCGCGCGACCCAGGCCAAGCGCCAGACGGGATCGGCGATCAAGCCCTTCGTCTATCTCGCGGCGCTCGACCATGGCTATACCCCCTCGACCCTGGTGCTCGACGCGCCGGTGGTGATCGATCAGGGGCCTGGACTGCCGAAATGGCGGCCGAACAATTACGAGCATCGCTATTTCGGCCCGACGACGCTGCGGGTCGGGCTCGAGCAGTCGCATGATCTCATGACCGTGCGCATGGGCGCGGATATCGGCCTCGACGTGGTGGCGCAGTATGTCGAGCGCTTCGGCATCATGGATCACATGCCGCGCCAATACGCCATGCTGATCGGCGCCGAGGAGACCACGCCGCTGCGCCTCACCGCCGCCTACGCCATGCTGGTGAATGGCGGCAAGCGGATCATGCCGACCTTGATCGACCGCATCCAGGACCGCAACGGCGTCACCATCTACCGCGCCGACAACCGGCCCTGCGAGGGCTGCAACGATGTCGATTGGGACAACCAGGCGCCGCCCGAGCCGCCGGACAACCGCGAGCAGATCGTCGATCCCCGCAGCGCCTATCAGGTCGTCTCGATGATGCAGGGCGTGGTCGAGCGCGGCACCGGCCGCGTCGTCGCTGCGCTCGGCCGGCCCTTGGCCGGCAAGACCGGGACGACGAACGAATCCAACGACACCTGGTTCGTAGGCTTCTCGCCCGACCTCGCCGTCGGCGTCTTCGTCGGCTACGACCAGCCGAAAGGCCTCGGCCGGCACGAGACCGGCGGCGTGGTCGCAGCGCCGGTGTTCCGCGATTTCATGGCGGCGGCGCTGAAGGACCAACCGGCGATCCCGTTCCGCATCCCGCCGGGCATCGAACTGGTGCGGGTCAACGCCACCTCCGGGCAGCTTGCGCGACCCGGCGACAAGAATGTCATCTACGAGGCCTTCAAGCCCGGCACCGAGCCCAATGGCGAGGGACCGGTGGTGGTGAGCGGTGCCTCGACGCTGACCGATGACGAGGACGCCGCGTCGATGGGCGAGACACCCGGCGAGGCGCCGGATACCGAGGCCACGGCTGCCGGTGGCGCGAGCGCCGCCACGGCGACAGCCGCCGGTGCGCCGCCGCCGGTGACGCCGACGCCGGCCACGACCGGCGTGCCGCGCACGGTTCCTGCCACCGGCACCGGCGGCCTATACTGATTTTTACTGCTTCAAGGGGATTGCTCGATGCGCGCTGAGATCATAGCCGCGGCCGACGAGGTTCGACGCTCGTTGTCGCTGCTGAGGAGGCATCTTTGACTGGGATAACGCGACGCGGCGCCTGGCCGAGCTGAACGCGCTGGTCGAGAACCCCAAGCTCTGGGACGATCCGACGGGCGCGCAAGCGCTGATGCGCGAGCGCACCCGGCTCGAGCGCGGCGTCAACGGCACGCTCGCCATCGAACGCGAGTTGCAGGAGACGCTCGACCTCATCGAGCTCGCCGAAGCCGAAGGCGACCGGACGATGGTCGCCGAGGCCGAGCGCGTCCTGGCGCGGCTGCAAAAGGAGGCGGGCCAGCGCGAGCTCGAGAGCCTGCTCTCCGGCGAGGCCGACGCCAACGACACCTATCTCGAGATCCATGCCGGCGCCGGCGGTACCGAGGCGCAGGATTGGGCGGAGATGCTGCTGCGGATGTACACGCGCTGGGCCGAACAGCATGGCTACAAGGTCGAGTGGTTCGAGGAGAGCCCGGGCGAGGAGGCCGGCATCAAATCGGCGACCATCCGCGTCCTCGGCGAGAACGCCTATGGCTGGCTCAAGACCGAGAGCGGCGTCCACCGGCTGGTGCGCATCTCGCCCTTCGACAGCAATGCGCGCCGCCACACCAGCTTCGCCTCGATCTGGGTCTATCCCGTGGTCGACGACAAGATCGAGGTTGAGATCGAGGACAAGTATCTGCGCGTCGATACTTACCGCTCGTCGGGCGCCGGCGGGCAGCATGTCAACAAGACCGACAGCGCGGTGCGCATGACCTACCTGCCGCCGGGGTTCGAGACACCGGTGGTGGTCGCCTGCCAGAGCGAGCGCTCGCAGCATCAGAATCGCGCCAAGGCCACGGCCATGCTGAAGGCGCGGCTCTACGAGATCGAGCTCAAGCGGCGCGAGGCGGCGGTCGACGCGATGAACGCCACCAAATCCGATATCGGCTGGGGCCACCAGATCCGCTCCTACGTGCTGCAGCCCTATCAGCAGGTGAAGGACCTGCGCACCGGCGTCACCATCGGCAACGCCCAGTCGGTGCTGGACGGCGATCTCGACCGCTTCCTCCAGGCCTCGCTCGCTCAGCGCATCACCGGTGCCGACGCCGTGGCGAACCAGACCGCCGACGAGGATTAGCCACGCCGTGACCGTGTATCCCGAGATTGCCGGCGGCGAGCGGGCGGGCGAGCCGGATTCCGGCTATGCCTGGCTGCGGCTCGGCATCACGCTGCTGCTCAGCACCATCGGCGGCGTCGGCATGTGGTCGGTCGTCGTGGCGCTGCCGGCGATCCAGGCGGAGTTCGGCGTCGATCGCGCCGAGGCGTCGCTGCCCTATACGCTGACCATGCTCGGCTTCGGCGTCGGCGGCATTCTCGTTGGCCGGCTGGTCGACCGCTTCGGCGTCGTCTGGCCGGTCCTCGTCGCGGTGGTCACGCTCGGCCTCGGCTATGTCGCCGCCGCCAGCGCCGCCAGCCTGTGGCAGTTGACGCTGGCCTACGGGCTGCTGATTGGCGTCGGCAGCGCCGCAACCTTCGGTCCGCTGATCGCCGACATCTCGCATTGGTTCCTGCGCCGGCGCGGCACCGCCGTCGCCATCTGCGCCTCGGGCAACTACTTCGCCGGCACGATCTGGCCGCCGGTGGTGCAGCACTTCATCGCCACCGCGGGCTGGCGCGCCACCCATGTCGGCGTCGGGCTCTTCTGCATCGCACGATGCTGCCGCTGGCGCTGGCCTTGCGCCGCACCGCCCCGGCGCCGCGCCAAGGCCCGACCGTCGCCGGCGCGGTGACGCCGCAAACCACGCTCGGCATCTCGCCCGGCGCGCTGCAGGCGCTGCTGGCGCTCGCCGGGCTTGCCTGCTGCACGGCGATGGCGATGCCGCAGGTGCATATCGTCGCCTATTGCGGCGATCTCGGCTATGGCGTCGCGCGCGGCGCGGCGATGCTGTCGCTGATGCTGGGCTTCGGCATCGTCAGCCGCATCGGCTCGGGCTGGATCGCCGACCGGATCGGCGGGCTCGCGACGCTGCTGCTGGGCTCGGCGCTGCAGGGCGTGGCGCTGCTGCTCTATCTCGGATTCAACGGCCTGACCTCGCTCTATGTGATCTCGGCGCTGTTCGGCCTGTTCCAGGGCGGCATCGTGCCGAGCTACGCCATCATCATCCGCGAGTATTTCTCGCCCGCCGAGGCGGGCGCGCGCGTCGGCATCGTGCTGATGGCGACGCTGGTCGGCATGGCGCTGGGCGGCTGGATGTCCGGCGAGATCTTCGACCTCACCGGCTCCTACCGCGCCGCCTTCGCCAATGGCGTGGCCTGGAACCTTCTCAACGGCTCGATCGTGGTCTGGGTGCTGCTGCGCCGCCGGCGGCTGGCGCTGGCTTAGCGATTTAGCGGCTGCTCTCCGCCGCCGGCTCCGTCGCGCGGTCGCGGTCGAGCTGGCCCCTGAGCTGCTCGACCCCGGCGAAGAAGGCAGTCTCGTTCTGCAGCGGCGCCAGCCGCAGCGCCGGCGGCAGCAGGCGGTGGAGATAGCTCTGCTGGCCGAAATCGGCGCGCGCTTCCGACTGCGTCAGCGCTTGCGTCGCGATCGCCAGAATCGCGCTCGCCGCAACGGCTCCGATGCTGATGCGCCAGCGCGCGCCCAGCGCACGCAGATGGCAATAGCAGACGGCGGCGAGAATGCCCCACATGGCCACATACTCGACGGCGGCGGGTCCCCGCCAGGCCAGCGCGAAGGCGGCGAACTGGGCGAACTGCGCGTAGAGCGTATAGGCGAGCAGCCCCGACAACGCGATGATGAGGTTGCGCTCGAACTGCGCCTTGCCGGCGAAGACGCGCGACAGCACCGTCCATACCCCGGTCCAGGCCAGCGTGTAGCCGGCGAGGCCGAGCAGCAGCAGGACATAGCGCGATGCCTTGGGCTCGCCGGTCTCCCCCAGCCATTGCGACAGCGCCGCCATGCCCAGGATCGTCGCCGCCAGGCCCGCGGCCGCCGGCCACAACCGCGCCGGCGCGTGTTGTGTGTGCTCGCGCGGCACGGCGTAGCCGGCATCGCGCACGCGCAGCTGGACGCTGCCGATACGGACGATTTCGTCACCGTCGAGCAGCACGCGCTCGTGCCGGCGCCGGTCGCGGTCGAGGAATGTGCCGTTGACGCTGCCGACATCCTCGGCGATGAGGTCGCCGGTCTCGGCGCGGTAGATGCGAAGATGGTGGACGGCGACATGGGGATCATCGAGCACGAGATCGTTGTCATAGCCGCGGCCGATCCGCACCTCCGTCGCGGCGAAGCGGTGGCGCGCCACCACCTCGCGATGGCGCGACAGGATCTCGACCCAGATCACCGGGTCCATTGCACGTCCTCGAGAAAGCGCCGGCTGAGCTTGACCGCCTCGTCATAGCCCACCGCCTGCAGGCTGAGGCGCGACACCAGCGCCTCATTGCCGCGATCCTCGGTGATCGCCGTGACCGAGACGTCGTAGAGGCCGGTGAAGTCGCGATATGCCCGGGCGCACCACACCGCGCGCAGCGCCGGGTGCTCGCCGGCCGGGGCGGCGACGACGAAATCCTCGTGGCAGCGCTGCTGCGTCAGCCATTTGCGCGCGAAGCCGCCGATCCACGGCACCTGGCTCTGCTGCGACAGGAAAGCGGCGAACTGGAATTGGTTGAGATCGACGGTGCGGACATAGGAATGCGCGAGATGGATGAGGCCGGTGTTGAGGTCGCTGGCGATGAAGAGGCGCGTGTCGCTGTTGCAGGTGGTGGTGTCGATGCTGGCGCGCGGCTTCGGCACCTGGCCGGTATTGGTCTGGGCCCAGCAGGTGAACCAGGGCGCGGCGCTCTCGGGGGCCTGGTAGCGCCCGAATCCCACCGGGCGGAAGCCCTGCTCTGCGAAGCTGTCATAGAGCGTCCTCTGCCATTGCGCGAGCTGGCGGCCGATCTCGGCGCGGAAGGCGGCCGGAAGGAGCGGCTCGGCCCCGCGGGCGCGCTCGAGCAGCGCCGCCGCGAACCGCGCCGGCACCAGGAAGCTGACGAGCTCGCCGCCGAGCTGCTTGGCGACATTGATGCCGGTGACGCGGCCCTCGGCGGTGACCGTCGGCCCGCCGCTCATGCCGGGATTGATCGCGCCGGTGAAATGGATGCGCTCGTTGTAGCTGCGCTCGACCAGGCCGTTATAGGTGCCTTCGACGATGGTGAAGCCGAGATCGAGCGGGTTGCCCATGGAATAGAGCCGCTCGCCCTTCGCCGGCGCGCCCGGCGCCGCGTTGCCGCCGAGAGCGAAAAACGTGCGGCCGGGCGCGTCGACCCGCACCAGCGCCAGATCGTTCGGCAGGTCGATGGCCAGCAGCTTGACCTCGCCTTTCACGCCATCGGCCGTGAGGAATTCGAGACGGTAGGTGCCAGGCTCGAGGGCCGATTGCGAGACCACGTGGTAGTTGGTGAGGGCGAGCCCGTCATCGCCGACGAGAAAGCCCGAGCCAAGCGAGGACTGCCTGCCGGTCGCGGTCAGCAGCGTGCGGATCTGCAGCAACCGCGGCCGCGCCGCGGCGTAAAGCCGCTCGGCGGTCGAGGAGAGCGAGACAGCGTCGGGTGCGCCAGTCTCGGCGCGCGCCATACCGCCGCTGGTAAGCACGGCCAGAGCCAGGGCCGCGGCGAGCTTGAAAAGCGCCTGCACTGAAGCGGTCCGAGATGGCCGGTGGGTCAGTGTCTCCACGCGCGACAATAGCTCAAAGCGCAAGGGATGGAAACGTCGTGCGGGCGGCGCCGGCCGGTGCCGACACCCGCGACCGACCCTGTGATGTCGCCCCCAAAAGCGCGCGGCGCTCTGATTTGCCGCGCTCTCGCCCTTAGGCCGGTGCTCCCGCGATGAACCGCTCCGCCTCGGTGGGGTCGGCGAGCCAGGGGAAGAACGTCCTGGGGTCGTCGAAGCCGTTGACGAAGGCGCGGCCGACCCTGGGGGATGTTTGCGCGGCAACGAGGATGTTGACGACGTGGGGCGGCGGCGGCATCAGCAGCGCGTTGGTCCAGCCGGTCACCCATTGCGCATAGTCCCAGTAGCGATCGAAGGTCCGCTGCATCCAGACGCGGTCGAAGGATAGATCACGATTGTCGAGGATGGCGCTCAGATAGATGCGCGCGCTCTTGGCCGCGTTGTTCGAGCCTTGGCCGGTGATGGGGTCATTGAGGACGACGGCGTCCGCCATGCCGAGCACCAGCGCGCCGGAGGGAAGCTGCGCCACCGGCTTGCGCACCGTCGGCGTAAGCCGGCCGGCCAGGACGCCGTTCGCATCGGTCAGCGCGACATTCCGGCAGCGCTCGGCTTCCCACGGCATGAATTTCTGCAGGATTTCCTTGCTGCGCGCGAGATGCTGATCGGGGCTGCGCACGTCGTTCCAGCAATCCATGGGGCCGCCGGGGACGCCTTCGAAGACCATGATCTCGCAGGCGCCGGCGGTGGTGAGCGCCGGAAAGACGAAATACTCGCCGACCCCCGGCACAAGATTGAAGCTGACGCGCGAGAACGGCTCATAGGGCGTCATGCCCGTGACATAGGTCAGGGCGAGCGCGCGCGCCGGCGTGTCGAACGGAGACCGGGCCGCATCGCGCTCGAAGAGCCGGCCGATATCGCCCTTGCCCGAGGCCACGATCACGAGGTCGCTGTCGCGGCAATACTGTTCGAGATCCGCGATCTCCGCCTCATGGATGACGAGATCGCCGCCGATCTCCTGGAAATGCTTCATCCAGCCGGGGATCTTGACGCGCTGGTCGACCGCCTGGGCGGGCTTGTCGAGCTTGTAGGCCCAGTCCAATGCTTTGCCGGAGCCGTCCGGCGCCGGCAGGATCACGCCGATGCCGTCGACGCTCGGGCATTCCCGCTCCCAGGAATTGAGGCCGAGATCGCGCTCGGACTGAAGCGCGTCATCGAACATGCATTGGCTCGAGAGCACCTTGCCGGTGCGGATGTCGTCGGGCGTGCGGTTGGAGACGATGCGCACCTCGTAGTTCTTCTGCCGCAGGCCGATCCCGAGCTGCATGCCGCCCTGACCGCCGCCGACAATCGTGATCTTGCGCATGTATGATCTCCCCCGTGCTAGGACATCAGCTTTGGAATGGCGGGCTCCGCCTGCTCCGGCCCCATGGCGGAATAGCCGCCATCGACGGCGACGTCGGCGCCTGTGATGAAGGAGGCCTCGTCCGAGAGGAGGAAGGCGACCGCCTGGCCGACCTCGTCGGGGTCGCCGAGCCGTCCGAGCATGTGATAGGGCGCGGCGACGCGGTCCGCCTTGGCGCGATCGCCGCCGCTCAGCTGGCTGATGACGTTGGACCAGGTCCAGCCCGGCGACACCGAATTGACGCGAATTCGGTCTTTCGCGAGATCGAGCGCCTCATTGCGCGTCAGCTGCAGGATCGCCGCCTTGGAAACCGGATAGAGCCAGCGTCCGGTCTGCGCCACCTTGGCGCTGATGCTGCCGAAATTGACGACGGCGCCGCCGCCGCGCGCGACCATGAAGGGCCGCGCCGCCTTCAGCAGCATGACCCCCGCGACGACATTGACGTCGAACGCGGCGAGCCAGTCCTGGCGCGTGGCGGCGAGTGCGTCGTCGATATAGACGCAGGCGACATTCACCAGGTAGTCGATGCCGCCGAAGGCATCGACCGTGGCACGGACGCAGGCCTCGATCTCGGCATCCTGGCGCAGATCGGTCCTGCGGAACCTCGACCCGTTGCCGGCGTCCTGGGCGGCGGCCTCGCCTGTCATCGTCGATATCGGCGATCAGCGTCTTCACGCCGAAGCCTGCGAGCTTCTTCGCCACCCGCGCGCCGATGAGCGTGGCGCCGCCGGTGACGATGGCGACCTTGCCGTCGAGACCGCGCATGCCGTGCCTCCCGCGATGATTGTATCGATCGAGGTCAATCGCCGAGATGATAACTATACGTGAGAGTTGCGGGGGCGACGAACTGATTTTGGACCGAGGCCGCGGCGAGCGCGGCGTCGGCCGGATGGCGTGCAGCAGAAAATCGAGCTGGACAGCTTATTGCAACCGAGCCCCGTGGCGGCTGCGCCGCTTACGGGTAGGTGCCCTAGCTCTTGGGCGACGCGTTTGGGAAGAAGAGTTGCTCGCCGTTGATCTCGTAAGCGGCGATGGTCTGCTGCCCCGCCGGCGAGACCAGCCAGTCGATGAAGACGCGGCCGAGCGCCGCTTTGACGCTGGGATGCTTTTGCGGATTGACCAGCATGACGCCGTACTGGTTGAAGAGCCGCTGATCGTCCGCGACGACGATCACGAGGTTGCGGCGGTTGCCGAAGCTGAGCCAGGTGCCGCGGTCCGACAGCGTATAGGCATCCATCGCCGCGGCGATGTTGAGCGTCGGCCCCATCCCCGAGCCGGTGTCGCGGTACCAGCCGCCGCTTGCCGCCGTGATATCGATCCCGGCTTCCTGCCACAGCCGCTTTTCCGCCTTGTCGGTGCCGCTGTCGTCGCCGCGCGAGGCAAACGGCGCCTTGGCCGCGGCGATCGCGCGCAAGGCGGCGACGATGTCGCGGCCGCCGGCGATCTTGGCGGGATCGCTGCCGGGGCCGATCAGCACGAAATCGTTGTACATCACCTCGCGCCGGCCGATGCCGAAGCCGTCGGCGACGAATTTCAGCTCCGACGGCTTGTCATGGACGAAGACCACGTCGCAATCGCCGCGCTCGCCGATCTTGAGCGCCTGGCCGGTGCCGACGGCGACGATCCGCACCGCGATGCCGGTCGTGGCGGTGAAGGCCGGCAGCAGATGGCCGAAGAGGCCGGATTGCTCGGTGGAAGTCGTCGAGGCGACGGTGATGAAGGGCTGGTCGGCGAAGGCCGGGCCGGCGAGGGCGATCAGGGCCAGCGCCAGCAGGCGATGGATCCAGCGTATCATGGGCGGGCTCCGCGTCGGGTCAGGAGAAAGGCGAGCGCGCTGACGCCGACGGACAGCGCGATTAAAATCATCCCGAGCCCCAGCGCCAAAGGCAAGTTGCCCCTGCTGGTCTCGAGCGCGATGGCGGTGGTCATGGTGCGCGTCACGCCGGCGATGTTGCCGCCGACGATGATGATCGCGCCGACCTCGGCGATGGCGCGGCCGAAGCCGGCGAGGAAGGCGGTGAGCAGCCCGGCGCCGCTCATCGCGAGGAGCTCGCGGATGGCGCGCAGCCGCGAGGCGCCGTCGACCAGCAGCGCATCGCCATAGGCGCTCCAGGGCTCGCTAACCGCGCGCTGCGTCAGCACGATAACGATCGGCGTCACGAGGATCGCTTGCGCCGTCACCATCGCGCCGGGCGTGAAGAGCAATCCCAGAAAGCCCAGCGGGCCCGCACGCGACAGCAGCAGATAGACCGCAAGGCCCACCACCACCGGCGGCAAGCCCATCAGCGCGTTGAAGAGCACGATCAGCGGCTGGCGGCAGCGAAAGGCGAAGACCGCCAGCGCCGCGCCCAGCGGCATGCCCAGCACGCTCGCCAGCAGCACGGCCGAGAGGCTGACGCCCAGGGACAGGCGCACGATGCGCAGGAGATCGGCGTCGAGGCCGAGAATGAGCTTTAGCGCGATGCCGGCGGCGCCGGCGAGCTCGCTCATGCGGCGGGGGCAAGGCGAGGGCAGAGTGAGGGCGGGTTCACCCCGCCGCCGCCAGCGTCTCGTAGAACGAAGCGGCGAGCCCCGCCGCCTCGCGGCCGGCGCGGTTGAAGGGCGGCTTCAGCGCGCCTTTGAAATACCGCCGCACGAGACCCTGGTAGGTCGCCGCCGGCGGCAGCCCGCGCTGTTCGCACAGCCACTCGAGCCAGCGCAATCCGATTGCCACATGGCCGATCTCGTCGGCGTAGATGACGCGCAGCACCGCGGCGCTGGCGCCATCGCCGACGCGCTCGAGCCGGTCGATCATCACCGGCGTCACGTCGAGCCCGCGCGCCTCGAGCACCAGCGGCACCACCGCCAGCCGCGCCAGGAGATCATGCGCCGTCGCCGCCGCCGCCTGCCACAGCCCGTCATGCGCCGGCAGATCGCCATAGGCGGCGCCGAGCTCGGCGAGGCGCTGGGCAAGCAGCGCATGGTGCTTCGCCTCCTCGGCGGCGACGCCGACCCAGTCGTCGTAGAAAGCGCGCGGCAGCGCCATGCCGGAAAAGCGCGCGATGATGTCCCAGGCAAGGTCTATGGCGTTGAGCTCGATATGCGCCAGCGCGTGCAGCAGCGCGATGCGCGAGGCGGGCGCGCCGCCCGAGCGCCGCTTGGGCATGGCGCGCGGCGCCAGCAGCGCCGGCCGCTCGGGCCTGGCCGGCCGGTCGGGCGGCGGCGCGTCGCCGATCTCGACCAGCTTTCCGCTCCGCCACGCGCCGGCGGAGGCTTGCGAGAGCGCGACCTTCTCCGCCGGCGCCGCCGCGCCCAGCACGGCGCAGGCGGCGGCGCTGAGACTGCCGGCGGCGCTGCTCAGAGCGCCTTCGCGGCGGCGAGCACCGCCTCGACATGGCCCGGCACCTTCACCTTGCGCCAGAGGCCGCGCACGATGCCCTTCTCGTCGATGAGGAAGGTGGTGCGCTCGATGCCCATGTATTTGCGGCCGTACATGCTCTTCTCGACCCAGACGCCATAGGCCTCGCAGACTTCGCCCTTCTCGTCGGCGGCGAGCGGAAAGGGCAGCTCGTACTTTTTCTTGAACTTGTCGTGCGCGGCGACGCTGTCGCGCGAGACGCCGATCACCGCCGCTTCGAGCTTGCCGAATTTCGGCAGATTGTCGCGGAAAGCGCAGGCCTCGGCGGTGCAGCCCGAGGTGTCGTCCTTGGGATAGAAATAGAGCACGACCTTGCGGCCGCGCAGCTTGGACAGCTGGACTTTGCCGTTGCCGTCGGTCGGCAAGGTGAAATCCGGCGCCTTGTCGCCGATCTCGATGCTCATGGCGGGTGCTCCTCGGGATTGGCCGCCGCCTCGATGATCGCGCGGTAGTGGCCGAGTGCGCGCGTGGCGGCGGCCTCCATATCCGCCTTGAGCGCGGCGAAGTCAACCGCCCCGGCGCCGCGCGCCAGCAGCGCCTTGAGCGCCGGCGTCGCCTGCGCCTCGTCGAACGGCTCGGCGGTGGTGAGCTTGATCAGTCCCTGCACGTCGCGCCACAGCCACAGCGCGCCGCAGAGCTCGTCGGCGGCGAGCGGGTCGAGCGCGCCGGCGGCCGACAGCGCCGCCAGCGCCGCGGCGGTGTTCTGCCGCAGCACCTGCTTGTGCCGCGCCGCCTCGCGCAGCTGCAGGTATTGCGCGATGAACTCGATGTCGATGAGGCCGCCGCGGCGATGCTTCACCTCCCAGAACGAGGGATTGCGGTGCTGCTCCTCCATCCGCCGGCGCATCTGCGCCACTTCGGTGGCGAGGCGGCGGCGGTTGCGCGGCCGCACCAGCACCTCCTCCGCCACCGCCATGGTCGCCTGGGCGAGCGCCGGCGGCCCTGCGACCGAGCGGGCGCGGGTGAGCGCCATCTGTTCCCAGGTCCGGGCGAGCTCGCGATGGTAGCGCTTGAAGGCGGCGAGGCTGGAGGCGACCGGCCCCTTGCTGCCCGACGGCCTGAGCCGCATGTCGACGTCGTAGAGATTGCCGTCGGCGGTGCTGGCGGTGAGCGCGTTGATCAGCCGCTGGCTCAGCCGCGCGTAATAGGTCGACACCGCCAGCGGCCGCGCACCGTCCGAGGCCTCCACCGTCTCTGGCGCGTCGTAGACCAGGATGAGGTCGAGATCGGAGGTCACCGTCATCTCGCGGCTGCCGAGCTTGCCGAGGCCGAGCACGACCATGCCGCCGCCGCTGACCTCGCCATGGAGGCGGGCGAATTCGGCGGCGACTCGCGGCAACAGCTCGGCGATCGCGGTCTCGGCGATGTCGGCGAAGACCGCGCCGGCGGCCTCGCCGTCGAGCTTCGCGCGCAGCAGCTGGGCGCCGACCTGGAATTTGCGGTCGCCGACCCAGCGGCGCGCGACATCGAGCGTGTCCTCGTAGTCGCGCGCGCCCCGCAGCAGCCGTTGGAGCTCGGCGGCAAGCTCGGCCCGGGGCGGCGGCGGGTCGAAGAAGCCCTCGCTCAACACGCCGTCGAGGAGCCCCGGCCGGCGCGCCAGCAGATCGGCAAGCCGCGGCCCCGACGCCATGATCTCGGCGATCAGCAGCAGCAGCCCGGCATTCTTGTAGAGCAGCGAGAAGAGCTGGACGCCGGCCGGCAGCCGCGCCAGGAACTGGTCGAAGCGCAGCAGCGCGACATCGGGGCTGGCCGAAGCGCCGAAGGCGCGCAGCAGCGACGGTACCAGCTCGGTCAGCAGCTCGCGCGCGCGCTGGCTGCGGGTCGAACGGTGGCGGCCGTGATGCCAGCCGCGGACCAGCGCCGCCACCGCCGCGGGATCGCTGAAGCCGAACCCGGCCAGAGTCTTGAGCGTGTCGGGATCGTCCTCGGTGCCGGTGAAGACGAGATTGCCCGGCGCGGCGAGGCTCGGCGCCTCCTCGAACAGCGCCGCGTAGCGGCTCTCCACCGTGCCGAGATGGCGCAGCAGCTCCGTGGAGAAGGCCTGGATCGAGGCAAAGCCCATGAAGGTCGCGAACCGCGCCAGCCCGGCAGCGTCGGCGGGAAGCGTGTGCGTCTGCGCGTCGTCGATCATCTGCAGGCGGTGCTCGACCCGGCGCAGGAAGCGGTAGGCGGCGGTGAGTTCGGCCGCGGTCTCGGCGCTGATGCGTCCGGTCTGCGCCAGCGCCGCGAGCGCATTGCAAGTCTCCGGCTCGCGCAGTGCGGGAAAGCGTCCGCCCCAGATCAGCTGTTGCGTTTGCGCGAAGAACTCGATCTCGCGGATGCCGCCGCGGCCGATCTTGATGTTGTGTCCGGCGACCGCGATGCGCGCGCCGCCGCGATGGGCGTTGATCTGGCGCTTGATCGAATGGATGTCCTGGATCGCGGCAAAATCCAGATGCTTGCGCCACAGGAACGGCCGCAGCTCCGCGAGGAAGGTGGTGCCGGCGGCGATGTCGCCGGCGACCGGCCGCGCCTTGATCAGCGCCGCGCGCTCCCAATTCTGCCCGGCGCCCTCGTAATAGGTGAGCGCGGCGATGACCGACAGCGCGGGCGGCGTCGAGCCGGGATCGGGGCGCAGCCTGAGGTCGCCGCGGAAGACATAGCCATCGGCCGTGCGCTCCTGGATCAGCCGCACCAGCTCTTGCGCTAACCGCCCGAAGAAACGGCCGATGTCGTGCTTTCCGGTATAGCGCGCCCGTTCCCCGTCATAGAGGAGGATAAGGTCGACATCGCTGGAATAGTTCAGCTCACGCGCGCCGAGCTTGCCCATGGCGAGGACGATGAAGCCGCTCTCCCGCTCGGGCGCGGCGGGGTCGGCGGCGGCGAACTCGCCCTGGCGCTGGGCGGCGGCGAGGAGATGGCGCGTCGCGGCGGCGATCGCGGTGTCGGCGAAGCGGCTGAGCGCGCCGGTGACGCGCTCGAGCTCCCACCAGCCGGCGATGTCGGCGATCGCGACCAGCAGCGCCACCTGGCGCTTCGCGATGCGCAGCGCCCGCATCAGCCCCTTCTGGTCGGGCTCGGCTGCGAGATGGCGATTGAGCCTGCCCTCGACATCCGCCAAAGTAGCCGCCGGGCCCTGCTGCACGAGCCGCATCAGAAGGTCCGGTTCCTTGAGACAGCATTGCGTGAGGAAAGGGCTGTTGCCGAAAAGCGATGCAAGCAGCCGGTTCCCCGCCGCGTCGGCGGCAAGATCGCGCATGAAGGCGGCAAGAGATGGATCCTCGATCTCCTGCGCGGTCTCGCGCCAGCGCTCGAAGCCGAGTCGCATCTGGTCGGCATCGCCGGGCGGCGGCAGGCTCGCATAAGCGGAGGACGGCAATAGCAACGCGCACCTTGCTCGAGGGTTGCGGCAGCCTGCGCGCCGCCACCGTTGCGGTCAAGACCGGTCGGCCGGAGGCGGGTTGGTGATCCGGCGGACCGCCTGGTGGCTGCTGCGCTGGCTGGCTGGCTTTGCCGCGGGCCTGACGCTGGCGGCGGCGTTCCTTGTCTGGCGCCTTTCCGTGGCACCGGTCTCGCTCGACTACCTCGTCCCCAGCGTCGCCCGCGCGCTGGCCGAGACCGAGAGCGGGCTCGTCGTCCGTATCGACCACACGCTGCTCAGCCTCGGGCCGGGCGCCACCATCGAGATCGTCGCGCGCGGCGTGCATCTCGGCCAGCGCGATGGCGCGGCGCAGCTTACCCTGCCGGAACTCGATATCGGCTTCAGTCTGCGCGCCGGGCTGCGGGGCATCGTGGCGCCGACCGCGATCGTGCTGCGCGAGCCGGCGCTGCGGCTGGCGCGCGCCGCCGACGGCACCGTCCATCTCGGCCTTGGTGCCGCCGTGCCCGACACGGGCGATTGGGGCGAGCAGCTGCTGCGCGACCTTGCCGCCGCGCCCGACCGGGAGGGGCCGCTCGGCTATCTCACGCAGGTGGCGATCCGCAATGCCGTGCTCACCGTCGACGACCGCGCGCTGGGCCTGGCCTGGCGTGCCCGGCGCGTCGACGCGACGCTGCTGCGCGGCAACCGTGGCGTCTCCGGTGACCTCTCGTTCACCGCGGTCGAGCCCGGCGGCGCCGAGGCCGAACTCAGCGGTGGCCTGCGCTTCGTCACCGGCGAGAATCACCTTACCGTCGCGCTGAGCTTCACCGCGCTGCGCCCGGCGCTGTTTGCCGCCGCCGCGCCGGCGCTGGCGCCGCTCGCCGCCTTGGAGCTGCCGTTCTCGGGCCAGGTGCGCGTCGAGCTCGACACCGCGGCGCTGCGCATCGGCGATGCCTGGTGCGACCTCACCCTTGGCGCCGGCGCGCTGGTCCATCCCGCGCTCGAGGGCGGCCGTGTCGCCGTCGCCTCCGGAGTGCTGCGCGCCGCCTATGATCCGGCCCAGGGCCGGGTCACCATCGAGCGGCTCGGCCTCGATCTCGCGGGTCCGCGCGTGGAGGTCGCCGGCACCGTCGACGGCGTCGGCGATGGCGTGTTGGCCGGCGGTTGGCCGTCTTCGGTCGATCTCGCCGGCGAGCTGCATCTCAGCGATGTGCCGGCCGATGCGCTGGCCGGGTACTGGCCGGAGCGGCTCTCGCCGCACTCACGCAGCTGGGTCACCGAGCATATCCATGACGGCATCGTCACCGAGGCGACCGCACGTGTCGGCGCGCATGTCGATCTGGCGGCGGACGCGGCGAAGCCGGTGAGCGTCGACAGCTTTGCCGGCACCTTCGCCTATCGCAACCTGACGGTCGACTATTTCAAGCCATTGGAGCCGCTGCGCGGCGTCGACGGCACCGCCACCTTCGATCGCGCGCATCTTGACCTGGTGCCGACCGCCGGCGCGGTGAAGAGCGTGCGGCTGACCGGCGGCGCGGCGAAGCTCACACAGCTCGACACCGATGACGAGCAGATCGCGATAGATTTCGGCGTCAAGGGACCGGTGCGCGACGTGCTGGAGGTGCTTGACGCCAAGCCGCTCCAATATGCCCGGGCGCTCAAGATCGATCCCGCCCAGGTGGCGGGCGAGGTCGAGGGCGACCTCAACTTTGCCTTGCCACTGAAGCACGATCTGACGCTCGACATGGTCGAGTTCGGCGCCCGCGCCCAGTTGCGCGGCGTCGCGGTGGCGCAGGCGATCGCCGGCCGCGATCTCGATGCCGGCGAGCTGCAGCTCCGGCTCGACCCCAGCGCGCTGCGCCTCGACGGCACGGCGCTTCTCGCCGACGTGCCGGTGAGCGTGAGCTGGACACAAAGCCTGAAAAAAGGCGGGCCACGCTCGCGCTATGCGGTGAAGGGCCGGCTCGACGACGCCGCGCGCCACAGCCTCGGCCTCGATCTTCCCGCGGGCACGGTGAGCGGACCGATCGATGTCGACGCGGTCTACACCATCCTGTCGCCGCGGCAGGAGACAGCGAGCGTGTCGCTCGATGCCACCGACGCGGCGCTGCAGCTGGCGCAGCTCAATTGGCGCAAGCCGGTCGGCGTGCCGGCCTCGGGAGCCCTTGAGATCGACCTCGCCGACGACCATATCCGCGCGCTGCGCCAGGCGGTGCTGAAAGGCGGCGGTCTCGACGCCCGGCTCTCGGTCGCGCTCGACAGCGGCGGCGGCATCGCCCGCATCGATGTGGCGCGGCTCGTCGCCGGCGCCAGCGATGTCAGCGGCAGCCTCGCGCGCCGTGCCGAGGGCGGTTGGCGCGTTGAGCTTCGCGGCCAGAGCTTCGACGCCACGGCGCTGATGAGCGATCTCGACCGCTCCGCCAAGGGCACCGGGACAGAGCCGCCGCTGGTCATCGACGCCGTGCTCGCGCGGCTGATCCTCGGCCCCGGCCGCGAGGCGCGCAGCGTCAAGGGCCAGCTGTTCAGCGACGGCATCCATTGGCAGGCGATGAGCATCGACGCGGCACTCCCCGGCGCCGGCAAGGCGAGCCTGCGGTTCGGCGAGGCGGCGGGCGACCGCAGCTTCCGAGTGGTCACCGACGATATGGGCGCGCTGCTGCACCTCTTCGATGTCTCCGACAACGTCGCCGGCGGCCAGCTCGAGGTTACCGGCCAGGTCGAGGACAGCGGCCGCCGGCGCGTCTTCCGCGGCAAGCTCGACGGCGCCGATTACCGTCTCGTGCATGCGCCGATCATGGCGCGCCTCCTGTCGGTGGCGTCCTTGTCGGGCATCAGCGCCTTGCTTTCGGGCGAGGGCATCCCGTTCACCCGGATCAAGGGCAGTTTCGTCATCGATGACGGCAAGCTCGAGGCGAAGGCGCTGCGCGCCTATGGCGGCGCGATCGGCATCAAGGCCGACGGCGTCTGCGACTTCAATGCCGAGACAGTGGATGTCGCCGGCACGCTGGTGCCGGCCTACACCCTCAACAGTGTGCTCGGCAACATCCCGCTGCTCGGCAAGCTCTTCACCGGCGGCGAGGGCGAGGGCATCTTCGCCGCCAATTTCCGCGTCGCCGGTCCGCTCGCCGACCCCAAGATCACGGTGAACCCGTTGAGCGCGCTGGCGCCGGGCGTGCTGCGCAAGCTCTTCCTCTTCGACGCGCCTGAGCCGACGCCGGCGCCGCAGACGGGCAGCACGCAATCTTCAGGCAAGCTTCGATAGGCGGAGCTGCGGCCGCCTCACACCGGCTTCACCAGCGCATGCCGCTTCTTGCCGGCCGAGAGCTTGATCGTGCCCTCGGCGCTGATATCGGTTAGCCCGACCAGCTGCGTCTCGGCGGCGACGGCGTGGTCGTTGAGCCGGGCGCCGCCCTGCTTGATCAGGCGCCTCGCCTCGCCCTTCGAGGCCGCGAGCCCGCTTTGCGCCAGCAGATCGAGGATGGCGACGCCGCGCTCGAGCTCGGCGCGCGGCACCTCGATGGTCGGCAGCGCCTCGCCAGTGCCGCCCTCGGCGAAGACGCGTCTGGCGGTCGCCGCCGCCGCCTCGGCCGCCTCGCGGCCATGGCACAGCGCCGTCGCCTCGGTTGCCAGCACCTGCTTGGCATCATTGATGGCGCTGCCCTGGAGCCGCTCGAGCCGCGCGATCTCGTCGAGGGGCAGGTCGGTGAAGAGGCGCAGGAAGCGGCCGACATCGTCATCCTCGGTGTTGCGCCAGAACTGCCAGTAGTCATAGGGCGGCAGGCGGTGCGGGCTGAGCCACATCGCGCCCTGGACGGATTTCCCCATCTTGGCGCCGGACGCGGTGGTCATCAGCGGCGAAGTCAGGCCGTAGAGCGGGCGGTTGTCGATGCGCCGGCCGAGCTCGACCCCCATGACGATGTTGCCCCATTGGTCGGAGCCGCCCATCTGCAGCGCGCAGTCGCGCCGCCGCGACAGTTCCAGGAAGTCGTAGGCCTGGAGCACCATGTAATTGAACTCGAGGAAGCTCAGCGGCTGCTCGCGCTCGAGCCTGAGCCGTACGCTGTCCTGCGTCAGCATGCGGTTGACCGAGAAGTGCCGGCCGACATCGCGCAGGAACGGGATGTAGGCGAGCCGGTCCAGCCAATCGGCGTTGTTTACCATCACCGCATCGGTCGGCCCGTCGCCGAAGGCGAGGAAGCGGTCGAAGGTTCGCCGGATGCTCGCCATGTTGGCGGCGATCTCGTCCTCGCCGATGAGCCGGCGCAGCTCGTCCTTGCCCGAGGGGTCGCCGACCTTGGTGGTGCCGCCGCCCATCAGCACGATCGGCTTGTTGCCGCTCTTCTGCCACAACCGCAGCATCATGATCGAAACGAGGTTGCCGATATGCAGGCTGTCGGCGGTACAATCATAGCCGACATAGGCGACCACCGGCCCCTCGGCGAGACGCTCTTCGAGCCCCGCCCGGTCGGTGATCTGATGGACGAAGCCGCGCGCCTCGGCGGCGGCAAGGAAAGGCGAGCGAATGGTGGACATCGACAACGGCCCAGAGATTCCCGGCGGCGGCCCCTCTAGCACAATCGCCACCGCCACGCCATGAGCGCCCGGCTCATCCGCGCCATCGGGCTGATGAGCGGCACGTCGCTCGACGGCATCGATGCGGCCTTCATCGAGACCGATGGCGAGCAGCAGGTTATCGTAGGGCCGGCGCTCACCATTCCTTACGACGCGGCGCTGCGCCAGCGGCTGCGCGCGGTGGCCGGCGGCACGGGTGCGGTCGCCGATGCCGAGCGCGCGTTGACGCTGGTGCATGCCGATGCCGTGCGCGCGCTGATCGCCGAGCATGCGCTCGGCGGCATCGACCTCGTGGGCTTCCACGGCCACACCATCCTTCACCGGCCGGACCAGCGGCGGACCTGGCAGATCGGCGACGGCGCGCTGCTGGCGGCGAGCACCGGCCTCGACGTGGTCTGCGACTTCCGCTCGGCCGATGTCGCGGCGGGGGGTGAGGGGGCGCCGTTCGCACCGCTCTATCACTGGGCGCGGGCCGCGGCGCTGGAAAAGCCGCTCGCCGTGCTCAATCTCGGCGGCGTCGGCAATGTCACCTGGATCGGCGCCGGGCCCGGCGACATCCTCGCCTTCGATACCGGCCCGGCCAATGCGCTGATCGACGATTGGGCGCTCGCCCATACCGGCCAGCCGGTCGACCGCGACGGCGCGCTCGCCGCTGCCGGACGGGTCGACCAGGCGCATCTGGCCCGCTTTCTCGCCCACCCGTTCTTCCGGCGCCGCCCGCCCAAATCACTCGATCGCGACGATTTCGCCGGCTTCGTCCCGGCAGGGCTTGCCGCCGCCGACGGTGCTGCGACGCTGACTGCGATGAGTGCCGCCGCCGCCGCCGCCGCCGCGGCTCATTTCCCGGCACCGGCACGGCGCTGGCTGGTCACCGGCGGCGGCCGCCACAACCCCGTGCTCATGGCCGAGCTTGGCGGACGCCTCGGTGTCCCCGTCGAGCCGGTGGAGCGGGCGGGCTGGGACGGCGATGCGCTCGAGGCGCAGGCCTTCGCCTACCTTGCCGTGCGCTCGTTAAAGCGTCTGCCGCTGAGCCTGCCCGCGACCACCGGCGTTCCCACCCCGATGCAGGGTGGCGTGCTGCATCGCGCACCCTAGGCTTTGGCCCCCGAGTCAGGGCGGGTTAACCAACCGTTTCCACCTTGGCGTCTAGATTTACCGGCCGTTGCAAGGAGCCGGATGGTGGCTGAGCAGCAGGCTGAGGCGCCGGCCGCCAGCAAGCCGCCGATACGCCTTGGCGAGCGTTTCGAGATCTATTCCGACCGACCGCTGGCGGAGCTGCGATCGCCCAACGCGGCTGGCTTCGTCGCGGGCGATCGAGATCGCCCGACGACGAGCGTCTTCGGCCTGGTCTGCGACGCCGATCTGCCGCCGCGGATCGAGGTCTGCCAGGCGCTGCACGGGCTGCGTGCCGAGGCCCTGCTGCCGCCCCATGAATGGGGCGTCATCGATTGGCCGGCGACCGGGCGGCGGCATTTCGCCGTCATCTTCGAGCGGCCGACCGGCGGCCGCATCATCCAGTCGCTGACCCAGACGCTGGCGCCGATGCACGAGGACGAGCTAATCCATCACGTGCTGCCGCCGATCGTCGCCTCGCTGCGCGAGTTCTTCGCCATCGGGCTCACCCATCGCGCCATCCGGCCGACCAATCTCTTCTGGCGCGACGCCGCGCATCGCACCGTGACGCTCGGCGAATGCGTCAGCGCGCCGCCGGCCGCGCTGCAACCCGTCGCCTACGAGACCATCGAGAGCGGCATGGCCATGCCCGCTGGCCGTGGCAACGGCACTCCCGCGGAGGATCTCTACGCGCTCGGCGCCACGATGATCTTCCTGCTGCTCGGGCGCAGCCCCGTGGCATCGCACACCGACGACCAGATTCTCGCCGAGAAGATTGGCCGCGGCTCCTACTTCGCGCTGCTGGCGGGTCAGCGGCTGAACGGCTCCATCATCGAGGCGCTGCGCGGCCTGCTCACCGACGATCCGCGCGAGCGCTGGAACGTGCAGGATCTCGAGATGTGGCTGGAGGGCCGCCGGCTGTCGCCCAAGCAGCCGATGCTGGTGAAGCGCGCGCAGCGCCCATTCGAGTTCGCGGGCCACTCCTTCGTCACCGCGCGCGCGGTGGGATATGCCTTCTCGCGCGATCCCGCCTCGGCGGCGCGCACGCTCAAGGCGCCGGATTTCGAGATCTGGATGCAGCGCAGCCTGTGCGACGACGACCGCTCCAAGATGGTGACGGCGGCGCTCGCCGAAGGCGGGGACAACGGGCTTGCCGGCCATGACGAGCGGCTGGTGGCGCGGGTCTGCATCGCGCTCGATCCGGTGGCGCCGGTCCGCTACAAGGGCTTCGCCGCCGCCATCGACGGTTTCGGCCCCGCGCTCGTCGCCGCCTTCCGCGGCCGCGGCTCGGTGCAGCAGATCGCCGAGGCGATGGGCGGCAGGCTGCCGCAATTCTGGTTCTCGGCCCAGCCCGGCCTCAAGCCCGAGCACGTGCCCGTCCTCAAGGCTTTCGAGCGGCTGCGCCTCCACCTCGAGGACCGGCGGCCCGGCTTCGGCATCGAGCGCATCGCCTACGAGATGAACCCGATGCTGCACTGCCTCTCGCCGGCGATCGAGACCGATTACATCATCGATGCTGGCGACGTGTTGGAAGCGCTGGAGCGCGTCTCGGAGAAGCGCACCGGCGACGATTTCTCCGTCGACCGGCATCTCGCGGCCTTCATCTCCGCGCGCTACCGCCAGGCGGGCCAGGACTGGTTCGATTCACTCAACAGCAGCGATCCCGCGCAGCGCGTGCTGGGCGCGCTCTATCTGCTGACGCGGCTGCAAAGCCTGAAAGGCCCGCCCGCCGTGCCGGCGCTGGCGAAGCGGCTGGCCCGGCAGCTGCCGCAGGTCATCGACCGCTATCACAACCGCGAGCGCCGCACGCGGCTCAAGGCCGGACTGCCCAAGGTGGTCGCCAAGGGCAATCTCGGCGACCTCTTGTCCTTCGTCGACAATTCCGCGGATCGCGCCCGCGACTTGCAGGGCTTTCAGCAGGCGCAGCGCGATTTCGCGGTGCTCGACCGAGAGCTCGACCTGCTTCGCCTCGAGGCGCCGCGGCGCCCGGAGCGCGCGGCCGAGCTCGGCCAGCGCTACGCCGCCACCACGGCAGGCGTCCTCGCCTGGCTGATCGCGCTTTCCGTCATCGTGCTGACGGGCTGAGCCATGGCGCGCCCGATCCCCAAGGCGAAGAGCCCGCCGCTCAAGCGGCCGGCGCCAAGCAAGCCGAAGTCGGGCGCCGCCAAGTCGCGACGCGGCAAGAACACGGGCAGCGCCGCCATCACGCTCTCGATAATCTGCATCGTCACGCTGGCGCTGACTGCCTTGCCGCTCTGCCTCCTGGTGGTCGCGGGGCTGCTGCCGACCGGTGTCGCGGTGGTGGTCGACCGTCACCGCCGGCGTTATCTGGCGCGCACCGTGGGGGCGATGAACATCGCCGGCGTCGTTCCGGGAGCGCTGCGAATGTGGGAGGCGGGGATCACTTTCGCGAGCCTGCAGCAGGTGATCGAGAGCCCCGTGAGCTGGCTCGTCATGTACGGCGCCGCCGGCATCGGCTGGGTGCTCTATTTCTGCGTACCGCCGGTGGTCGCCATGGTGCTCGAGGTCAGGGTCGACGACACCAAGCGCCGCCTCGAGAGCCGCACCAAGCTGCTGGTCGAGGAATGGGGCGAGGAAGTGACCGGGCGGCGCTAGACTAGCTCCCGCGAGCGCCCTTGCGCCCGTCGGGTGCGGCGTCAGCGGTTGCGCCAGAAACCGCGAAAGCCGCCCGCCTCAGGAAAGCCGCTCATCTGCGATCGATCGCGCCCGATCAATCCGCCGGCAGCCGGCGGTCCATTGCCGCGGTCTTGATCGACTTCTGCAGCTTCTCGAACGCGCGCACCTCGATCTGCCGCACGCGCTCGCGCGAGATATTGTACTTCTGCGACAAATCCTCGAGCGTCGTCGGCGCCTCGCGCAGCCGCCGCTCGACCAGGATGTCGCGCTCGCGCGGCGTCAGATGCGACAGCGCGCCGCGCAGCAGGTCGCGGCGCAGGCCAAGCTCCTGGCGCTCGCCGAGGCTGGCCTCCTGGTCCTGGACGTCGTCGACCAGCCAGTCCTGCCACTCGCCCTCGCCCTCGCTGCGGAGCGGTGCGTTGAGCGAATGGTCGGGAGCGGCGAGCCGGCGGTTCATGCTGACGACATCGGCCTCGGGGACGCCCAGCTCGGTCGCGATCTTGGTCACGTTCTCCGGCGAGAGATCGCCCTCGTCGATCGCCTGCAGCTGGCCCTTGAGCTTGCGCAGGTTGAAGAACAGCTTCTTCTGCGCCGCGGTGGTGCCCATCTTCACCAGCGACCAGGAGTGCAGGATGTATTCCTGGATCGAGGCGCGGATCCACCACATGGCATAGGTCGCGAGGCGGAAGCCGCGCTCGGGATCGAAGCGCTTCACCGCCTGCATCATGCCGACATTGCCCTCCGAGATCAGCTCGGACAGGGGCAGACCGTAGCCGCGATAGCCCATGGCGATCTTGGCGACGAGACGAAGGTGGCTGGTGACCAGCCGCTGGGCGGCGTCGGGATCGGCATGCTCGCGCCAGCGCTTGGCGAGCATGTATTCCTCTTCGGGCTGCAGCATCGGGAACTTGCGGATCTCCTGGAGATACCGCGACAGATTCCCTTCCGACGAGATGCTGGGTAGAGCGTGAGTGGGGGACGCCATCGGCTTCCTTGTCGTCGCGGCCCCTCGATGCGTGCCCCGCTGGGCGCATGCCGCAACGCACCATCATGCTAGCCGAAGGTGGTCGCCTTGTCCATTTTAGATGGTATCTAAGAAGTCTATCAAATCTGTAATATCTTTCGGTAAGGGGCTGATGAATTGGACGTATTCGTCGCTGGCGGGGTGGCGGAAGCCGATCAAAACCGCGTGTAGCGCCTGGCGCGGGAAGGCGGCGATGGTGGCGCGCAACCCTGCCGGCAGCCCGCGCAACCGCCCGAGGCTGCGGGGGTTGCCATAGGTGCGGTCGCCGACGATGGGGTGGCCGCGCTCGGTCAGGTGGACGCGGATCTGATGGGTACGGCCGGTGGCGAGCCGGCATTCGACCAGCGCCGCCACGTCCTTGAACGTGCGCAGCACCTTGTAGCGCGTCACCGCCGGCTTGCCGCCGCTGCGCAGCACCGCCATCTTCTTGCGGTTGCCGGGGCTGCGGCCGATCAAGCCCGATATCTCGCCCTCGCGCGGCTGCGGCACGCCCCAGGCCACGGCGTGGTAGGCGCGATTGATGCGCCGCGCGGCGAAATCGGCCGAGAGCCGCGCCTGGGCGAGTTCGGTCTTGGCGACCACCATGAGGCCGCTGGTATCCTTGTCGAGGCGATGGACGATGCCCGGCCGCTTCACCCCGCCGATGCCGGCGAGGCTGTCGCCGCAATGCGCCAGCAGCGCGTTGACCAGCGTCCGGTCGGGATTGCCCGGCGCCGGATGGACGACGAGGCCCGCCGGCTTGTCGAGCACCAGCAGGTGCTCGTCCTCGTAGACGATGGCGAGGTCCATCGCCTGCGGCAGCGGCCGGTCGGCCACCGGCGCCGGCAGCGCCAGCACGAAGATCTGGCCGGGTTTGACCCTCAGGGAGGGGTCCGTTATCGTCGCCCCGTCCATGCTGACCTGGCCCGCCACGACGAGCTGCTTCAAGCGGGTGCGCGACATCGCCGCGAGCCGCGTCGCCAACAGCCGGTCGAGCCGCTCGCCGGCATCGCCGGGCTCGGCCGTCACCCGCATCAGCGCCGCTCCTTCATCGCTCATCCCGCTAGACTGACCGGAAGCATGCGCTCTCTCAAGGTCCTGGTCGTCGTCATGGGCGTGCTGCTGGTCGGCGGCACCGCGGCGCTCGTCGCCGCGATCATCGATCGCGCCAGCCATCGCACCGCCGCGCCGGCGCTGCGGCCCATGGCGGCGCGCGGCTTCGACCGCGCGGTCGTCGACCTGCCGGCAGGGGCGCGCGTGCTCGGCAGCGAGGCGGCGGACGGTCGCCTGGTGGTGCGCATCGGCATCGCGGCGGGCGGCGAGGAGCTGCTGCTGATCGATCCCGCCAGCGGGGCGCTGCTCGGCACCATCGAGCTCCGGCCGGCGGCAACCGGCGACGCGCGATGAATTTCCGCAGCGACAATGTCAGCGGCATCGCTCCCGAGATCCTTGCCGCGATCGCCGCCGCCAATGCCGGCACGGCGCCGTCCTATGGCGCCGATGCCGTCACCGAACGCCTCGCCGCCGCGGTCGCGACGCTCTTCGAGCATGAGGTGGCGGTGTTCCCGGTGGCGACCGGGACCGCCGCCAACGCGTTGGCGCTGGCGACGCTGACGCCGGTCTGGGGCGCGATCTATTGCCATGAGGCCTCTCACGTCCAGACCGACGAATGCGGCGCGCCGGAATTCTTCGCCGGCGGCGCCAAGCTGTTGCCGCTGCCTGGTGCCGACGCCAAGCTCGCGCCGGCGGCGGTCGAGGCGGCGCTGACCGAGCGCGGCGTCGTTCATCACGTCCAGCCGGCCGCCATCAGCATCAGCCAAGTGACCGAGGCCGGCACGGTCTACCGCCCGGCCGAGATCGCCGCGCTGGGCGCGCTGGCGCGCCGTCATGGCCTCGCCCTCCATATGGACGGCGCCCGTTTCGCCAATGCGGTGGCGGCGCTCGGCTGCAGCCCGGCCGAGCTCACCTGGCGCGCCGGCGTCGACGTGCTGTCGCTCGGCGCCACGAAGAATGGCGCGCTCGCCGCCGAGGCGGTGGTGTTCTTCGATCCGGCCAGAGCCGAGGGCTTCGCCTATCGGCGCAAGCGCGGCGGCCATCTCTTCTCGAAGATGCGCTTCCTCTCGGCGCAGCTCGAGGCCTATCTCGCCGACGGGCTGTGGCTGCGCCACGCCGGCCACGCCAACCGTATGGCGGGGCTGCTGGCTCACGGTCTCGCCGCGCTGCCGGGCGCTCGGCTTCGCCACCCGGCCGAGGCCAATGAGGTCTTCATCGAGCTGCCGGAGCGCGCGGTCGCCGCGCTCGCCGCGGCGGGATTTGGCTTTTATCGCTGGGGCAGTGGGCTTTCTTCGTGCCTGCGCCTCGTCACCGCCTTCGACACGAGCGAGCGCGACGTCGAGGCCTTCATCGCCACGGCTCGGGGCGCCTGAGGCGCGCCGCCGCGAAAGGAATCATAAACCACGCGGCGCTCGCGGGCGGACTCGCGTCGCGCCGCGGCCGGCTTTTTTCGTTTCGCTGGCGCACCGATCGAGCCGCCGCCGCCGTCTCGCGGCGCTCGTGGACCGCCGCGCGCAGAGCGCCGCCGGCGCTCGAGCCTCCGACTGCGTTCCCACCGCCACAAAGGCGCAAAAAAAAATGCCCGGGCATGAATTTTTCCTTGCATCGCCGCGTTATGAGCGTATGTATCCAAACCACGACGCACTCGCACGTGCCTATGGCCCTTGTGGTTATGCAACGACGTAACGCGTCCTTTTTGGCAGAGCCGGTCAGTGTGGGCCGGTCCCGAGAGGGAGGTCGATATGGTTGCAATCGCACTCAGGGCCGCAGCGCCCTGGCCCGACGAGACACCTCGGTTCATCAGGGCTGCTCGCGGCAGCGGCGGTCGAGGCGCTAACGAACCCAGTAGTCAGATCTGAGAGGCCTTGTCCAGCGCACGGCGGATCGCCCCCGTGTATGGACAGCAGCTTCGCTCCACCGCCCTCCTCGTTTGGGGGGCAGCGGTAGAGCGCGTCGGCGAGGTGAGCCGCCGGCGCGCGCTCTGACGACAGGATACCCAGCAGAAATGAAGAAGAAGATCGACCGCAAGATCGAGCGTAACCGCAAGATCGAGAAGTTCCTCGCGGAGAAGCAGCCGGAGACGCCGTGCCTCGTCGTCGACCTCGACGTGGTCACCGAGGCGTATCAGCTGCTGCGCACCTACATGCCGATCGCCAAGGTCTATTACGCCGTCAAGGCCAACCCGGCCGGCGAGGTCGTCGACCTTCTGCGCGGGCTCGGCTCGGCTTTCGACGTCGCCAGCCGCGGCGAGGTCGATCTCTGCCTTGGCCTCGGCGTGACCGCCGACCGGATCTCCTTCGGCAACACCATCAAGAAGGAGCGGGACATCGCCTACGCCTATGACAAGGGCGTGCGTCTCTTCGCCTTCGACAGCGAAGGCGAGATGGAGAAGCTTGCCCGCTCGGCGCCGGGCGCACGGGTCTTCTGCCGCATCCTGGTCGATGGCGCGGGTGCGGAATGGCCGCTGTCGCGTAAGTTCGGCTGCTCGCCCGAGATGGCGGTGGAGTTGCTGCGCCGCGCCAAGGCGGCGGGGCTCGACCCCTATGGCGTCTCCTTCCATGTCGGCTCGCAGCAGACCAATCTCGACCAGTGGGACAACGCCGTCGGCCGCGCCGCGACGATGTTCTCGCTGCTGGCCGAGACCGACATCAACCTGCGCATGGTCAATATCGGCGGCGGCTTCCCGGCGCATTACCGCGGCGACGTACTCGGCGTCGAGCGCTATGCCCAGGCGGTGATGGCGGCGATCACCCGGCATTTCGGCAACGATCTGCCCGAGATCGTCGTCGAGCCCGGCCGCTCCATCGTCGGCGATGCCGGCGTCATCCAGAGCGAGGTGGTGCTGATTTCGCAAAAAGCCTTCGGCGATGACAAGCGCTGGGTCTATCTCGACGTCGGCAAGTTCAACGGCCTCGCCGAGACCATGGACGAGAGCATCAAATACCGCATCCGGACGCCCGCCGAGGGCGGCCCGACCGGCGTGGTCGTGCTGGCCGGTCCGACCTGCGACAGCGCCGACATCCTCTACGAGAAGACCGAGTACCGCATGCCGCTGGCACTCAAGGTCGGCGACAAGGTGAGCATCCTGTCGACTGGCGCCTATACCTCGAGCTACGCCTCGGTCAACTTCAACGGCTTCTCGCCGATCAAGACCTACTGCATCTGACCGAGCGACGGAGTTGAGGCGGCGGCGCGGCGCATCGGCCGCGCCGCCGTCACTTCGTTGAGCAGCTTCTGCTGCATGGCGGCGATGAAGGAGGGGAAGTCCTCGATCTGCATCAGGAAGCCGCCGGCGCCGCCGACGACATTCTGGTCGTAATAGCTGTCGAGCCAGGGCTCGTTCTTGAGAATTGCGAGGCCGTTGATGGTGACGCCCTCGGCCACCAGCCGATCGCGGATCTGCTGCGGCGGCGGCCCGATATTGGCCATGCCGTCGCCGGAGACGTCGATGACGCGCCGCACCGCCTCGTCGGGCGCCCGCGCGAGCGCGGCCTCGGCGGCGATCAGCGCGTCGCCGATGGCGGTGAGCCCCTGCGAGCTGCGCCGCCCCGCCCGCACCTTGGCGGCGAAGCCGCCGGCGCTGGCGGTGTCGCTGACCCGGGTCCAGTCGACGGTCACCGCCTGCTTGTCCCGGTCCGACCATTCCAGCACCAGCACATCGATGGCGCCGTTCCGGCCGTTGCGGATCGCGTCGACCAGCGGCGCGGTCTCGAAGGCCTTGGCGATGCCCTCATGCTGGAGCTCGTATTCCTCGGCATCGACGCTCTCCGACACGTCGACGGCGAGCACCAGGGCGAGATCGACCTTGGCAGCCCGCGCCGGCATCGCCGCGAGGCCGAGCGCGGCGATGAAGGCGAGGGCGACGCAACGGGCAAGCGGCATGCGCGGTGGCTCCTGGCGGACACTATGAAAGGTCGAGTTGGTCAATTCTATGGCGCGGAGGGTTGCCGCCCGTGCCGCGCTCCCGCCATAATCGCGCCCTTCCGCGTCCCCTGGAGCTAAGAGGCAAGAATGCGCTCAGCACCTGTCATCACCGCCATGGCCACCCTGATGCTTGTCGCCGCTGCCCTCGATACCGCTCGCGCGGCGGACAAGGAGCCGCCAGCCTGCGCCGCGATCACCTTCCGGCCGGTGCCGTCCGGCCTGTCCGATGGCGAGCAGAATGCCGGCCTCTACAAATCGCGCTTCGGCCGGATCGAGGTGATGGCGACAGTGAAGAACGGCGAGGCGATTGACTATTTCGTCAACGTCAACGGCAAGCCGCCTTCCACCATCGCCGGCGCCTTGCCGGAGACCATCGGCGCCTGCGCCAAAGCCAAGCGCCTCGGCGCCGTCGGCAACCCGCCGGAGCACTGCCTCGGCGACAAGCTGGCGGTGCTGATCGACCACACCAGCGCCCAGCGCTACGTGCTGCTGTACGCCCATCGCGGCAGCGAGTGGCATTTCTGCAGCGCGGGTGGGGCGTAGGCGAACTTCCGAAGGAAGTTCGTCCGCGACGCTCGGCGATTGCGCGGCAATCGCGAGAGCCGCACCGGTCGGACGAGCCGCGAGCGGGAAGCCCTACCGCACCACCCCTGCCGTCGCCAGCGGCCGGGCGAACGTCGTCGGCGTGAGGTTCAGCGCGTGGACGTAGAGCGCGGGGTCGGCCAGCAGCTTCTCGGCAGTCGTCACCTCGAGCTGATGGTCTTCATGCTGTCCCGGGCAAAGCTCGCGCAGCGCCGTCCAGGCAGCGTCGTCGAGCTTGGCGCGCGGCCGCGCCAGGGCGGCGGACAGGCCGCCGGTGCTGCGCGCCAGTGCCGCGGCGACGCCGCCGGCGTCGTCGGGAAGATTGGCGGTGCAGACGGTGGGGACGACGCCGTGCTGGTGCAGGATATAGCCGCCCGGCGTCACCAGCCGCGCCCAGGTGATGGTGAGCTCGCCGTCATTGGGCATGCGCTGCACGTTCTGCACCGTGCCCTTGCCGTAGGAGGCGGTGCCGATCACCACCGCGCGGCCGGCATCCTGAAGCGCCGCGGCGACGATCTCCGAGGCCGAGGCCGAGCCGCCATTGACCAGCACGGCCAGCGGCAGCGTCTCGACCTCGCGATGCGGCGCGGTGAAGTATTGGACGCTCTCGGGCACGCGGCCGACGGTTGAGGTTACCGGGACGCCGTCGAGGAACAGGCTCGCCACTTCGACCGACTGGTCGAGCAACCCGCCGGGATTGTCGCGCAGATCGAGGACGAGGCCGCGCAGCCTGTTGCCGAGATCGCGATGGGCTTGGTGCAGCAGCTCCGCCAGGCTGTCGCCGGTCTGCTGGTTGAAGCTGGTGACGCGCAGCAGCGCAATGCCGCGCTCTTCGGTCAGCGTGACGCTGGGCGGCACGATGCGGGCGCGGTGCATCGAGAAGGTGATGCGGTCGTCGCGTCCGGCGCGCGCGACCGCCAGCGCCACGACGCTGTCGGTCGGACCGCGCAGGCGATGCACCACATCCTCGCGCGACAGCGCGGCGGTCTCCGCCCCGTCGATCGCCAGGATGCGGTCGTTGACCTTGAGCCCCGCCGAGGCGGCCGGCGTCTCCGGCAGGACCTCGACGATATGGACATCGGCGCCTTCGGTGTTGAGGGTGATGCCGATGCCGCCGAAGCCGTCACGGGCGGCGCGGCGCTCCTGTGCCACCGTCGGCGGCGCGTAATGTGAGAAGCGGTCGAGCAGCGTCATGCTGCCTTCGAGCAGGGCCTGATCGAGGCGGTCGGCCGACAGGGCCGCCAGCACCTGGGAGCGCGCGCGGGCGGCGGTCGCGACCTGGTCGGTCAGCGCCGCCCAACCTTCCGCATCCGAGCTCGCCGGCGCGGCAAAGCGCAGGCTGTGACCGCCCTGGCGCAGCACCACCGCGTCGCCTTGCTGCTCGACGGTGATGGCGGGGTCGATCGTGGCGAGGCCGTGCAGCCCGGCCAGAGCGAGCCCGCCCGGTGTCACCGGCTCGATGTAATATTTGGCGATGCCGCTATAGGCTTGCTCGAGCAGCAGCGTGTGCTGCTCATCGGCCGCCGGCGCGCCTGGCGCCCCGCCGCAGCCGGCCAGCGCCAAGAGGCCCAGGCTGGTGATCAGGCGTCGGCGGCAACGGGCTTTGCGGAAATTCCTCATCGCTGGACGGAAAATTCGCTCCCGGCAAATACCGATGCGGCCGTAAGGGGCGCGCTCGCGTGACAAAAGCCAGCCATTGTTGCGTGGCCCTCGCAGCTCTTGCAAGCGGATTCCCGGTCGCGTCGGGCAGGCCCGCTATTCCTGCATGCGCCGATCCTGCACGCGCCGAGTTAAGATCGTGTTGAGGCTCGGCCGCGCCGCGCCTTGCCCGACCGCACCTTGCTCGGCCGCGGCGGCCGGCGCTGGGCCGCCTCGCCCACTTCGGCGAGCGCGAACAGCAGGCTGCCGGTCACGGTGTTGGCCTCGGCCAGCCGCACGCTGACCTCATCGCCCAGCGTGAAGGTCCGGCCCCAGCGGCGGCCGACCAGGCGGTGATGTGTCTCGTCATGCTCGTAATAATCGTCCGGCAGGGCGCGCATCGGAATGAGCCCGTCGGCACCAGTCTCGGCCAGGGTGATGAAGAGCCCGGCCCGGGTGACGCCGCTCACCCGCGCGACGAAGCTGGCGCCGACGCGCTCGGCGAGGAAGGCGGCGGTGTAGCGGTCGATCGCGCTGCGCTCGGCGGCGGCGGCGCGCCGCTCGGTCATCGAGATGTGCTCGCCGGCATCGGTGAACGTCGCCGCCTCCGCCGCGGGCAGCGCACCGGGGCCGAAATGATGCCCGGCGATCAGCGCGCGGTGCACCAGCAGATCGGCATAGCGCCGGATCGGCGAAGTGAAATGCGCGTAGCGCCGGAGCCCCAGGCCGAAATGCCCGAGATTGATCGGGCTATAGACCGCCTGGGCCTGGCTGCGCAGCACCAGCTCGTTGACCAGCTGGGCATAGGGCGTGCCGGCGGCGCGGTGCAGGATCTCGCTGAAATGGCGCGGCCGCACGCTCTGGCCTTTGGCCAGCGTCAGCCCGTGAATGCCGAGGCCGTCGAGGAAGGTCCGCAGCGCCGCGAGCTTGGCCGGGTCGGGCTGGTCGTGGACGCGGTACATGCAGGGCTGCCGCAGCCGCTCCAGCTCCTCGGCCGCGGCGACATTGGCGGCGATCATGAATTCCTCGATCAGGCGGTGACTGTCGAGGCGCTGGCGTCGCTCGATGCGCGCCACCCTCCCGGTGGGGTCGAGCAGGATGCGCCGCTCCGGCAGATCGAGATCGAGCGTGCCGCGTTGGCGTCGCGCATGATCGAAAGCGCGCCAGGCGCCGTAGAGCGGCTGCAACACCGTCTCGATCAGCGCCCGGGTCGCGTCGTTGGGCCGCCCGTCGATCGCCGCCTGCACTTCCTCATAGGTGAGCCGCGCGGCCGAGCGCATCAATCCGCGCTCGAAACGATGGCGGTGGGCACGCCCTTCGCGATCGAGCCAGAGATGGACGGCGAGGCAGGCGCGCTCGACCCCCGGCTTCAGCGAGCAGAGCTCATTGGACAGCGCTTCCGGCAGCATCGGCACGACCCGGTCGGGGAAATAGACCGAGTTGCCGCGCTCATGCGCCGCGCGGTCGAGCGCATCGCCCGGGCGGACATACCAGGCGACATCGGCGATGGCGACCAGCACATGCCAGCCGCCGTCATGCTCCGGGTCGGGTGCCGCCCAGACCGCATCGTCGAAATCGCGCGCATCGGCGCCGTCGATGGTGACGAGCGGCACGTCGCGGAGATCGGTGCGCGCGCCCAGCCCCACCGGCCGCGCCTTTTCGGCCAGCAGCACGGTCTCGGCGGGGAAGACGGTGGGAATGCCGTGAGCGTGGATGGCGATGAGGCTGAAGGAGCGGGGGTCGGCGCTGTCGCCGATGCGCTCGACGACGCGCGCCTGCGGCAGGCCGAGACGGCGCGCCGGCAGCACCTCGGCGAGCACGATCTCCCCCTCGGCGGCGCCGGCGGTGTCGGCTTCGGCGATGTGGAAGGCCGTCCTGAGCTTGCGGTCGGTGGGCTCGAGCCGGCCACCATCGCGATCCCGGCGGAAGACGCCGAGCACGCGGTCGGGCGCGCCGCCCAGCGCGCGGATGATGCGCGCCTCGTAGCGGTTGTGCTCGATCCGGGCGAAGCGCACGACGGCGCGCTCGCCCACCCCCAGCGCGGGCGCGCCGCGCTCGGCGACGACATAGATGGTGGGCGTCGTCTCGTCCTCGCGCCAGGCCAGCGGACGGCCCAGCATCTCGCCGTCGAGGTCGACGCCGGTGATCTCGATGATGCCGATCTCGGGCAGGCCCTCGACCCCGGCAAGCTGCCGCTTCGGGCCGCGCTCGACCGCGCCGCCACGCTCGACCTCCTTGATCAGCCCCTTGAGTGCCGCGCGCTGCGCCGGCGGCACCTTGAAGGCGCGGACGATGTCGCGCCGGGCAAGCGGGTTCGGGCTGGTGGCGATGAAATCGAGGATTTCCTCGCGCGTCGGCAGCCGCCCAAGCGCGCGGCGGCCGGCACGGGCGGAGCCGTCATTCCGCGGCTTCGGGGGTCTCTTTTGCCCGCCCTTTTTTCCGGGCGGAGGCCTTGGCACGGCTCGATGATCCTTTCTTGGCGCTTTTCGCCGCCGGCGCCGGCGCGGCTTTGCGCTTCTCCGGCTTGGCGGCGGGTTTCGCCTTGGCTTTGCTCTTGGCGCCGCTCTTGGCCCGCGCGCCGAGCAGCTCGAGCGCCTGCTCGAGCGTCACCGATTTCGGGCTCGATGTCGCGCGGCAGGGTGGCGTTGACGCCGCCATGGGCGACATAGGGCCCGTAGCGGCCGCTGAACAGGTTGACCGGCGCGCCGTCGCCGGGATGGTTGCCGAGCACGCGCAGCGGCGTCGGCATGCGCCTGCCGCCGCCTTTCTTGGGCTCGGCCAGCAGCGCCACGGCGCGGTTGATGCCGATGGTCAGCACGTCGTCGTCGCCGCGCAGCGAGCGGAACTCGTCGCCGTGCTTGATATAGGGGCCGAAGCGGCCGATGCCGGCGATGATCTTCTTGCCGTCGGGATGGATCCCGATCTCGCGCGGCAGCGACAGCAGCTTGAGCGCCTGGTCGAGGGTGACGTCGGCGGGCGGCAGCCCCTTTGGCAAGGAGACGCGCTTGGGCTTCTCACCCTCATCGCCGCGGCCGAGCTGGACGTAGAAGCCGTAAGGCCCTTTGCGCACGCTGGCCGGCAGATTGTTCACGGGATCGACGCCGAGCTCGCGCGGGCCGACCGGCTCGCCGTTGGCATCGCCATTGTCGACCGCGAGCGCCCGGGTGAAGCGGCACTCGGGATAGTTCGAGCAGCCGACGAAGGCGCCGAACTTGCCGAGCTTCAGGCTCAGCCTGCCGGCGCCGCACACCGGACACAGCCTCGGGTCGCGGCCATCGGCCTGCGGCGGGAAGAAATGCGGGCCGAGATCGGCGTCGAGCGCGTCCAGCACCTGCGTGATCGAGAGGTCCTTGGTGCCGGCCACCGCGAGCGAGAAGTCGCGCCAGAAATCTTCCAGCACCTTCTGCCAGGAGATGGTGCCGTCCGAGATCTCGTCGAGCTTGTTCTCGAGATCGGCGGTGAAATTGTATTCGACATAGCGCTCGAAGAAGCTCTCGAGGAAGGCGGTGACGACGCGGCCGCGGTCCTCGGGGATGAAGCGCTTCTTGTCGAGCCGGACATAGAGGCGATCCTGCAGCACCTGGATGATCGACGCGTAGGTCGAGGGCCGGCCGATGCCGAGCTCCTCGAGCTTCTTGACCAGGCTCGCTTCGCTGTAGCGCGGCGGCGGCTGGGTGAAATGCTGCTGCGGGTCGACCTTGCCGCGCACCAGCCGGTCGCGCTCGTTGAGCGGCGGCAGGCGGCGGTTATCCTCATCCTGCTCGGCGTCGTCCTCGTCCTCGCGATAGAGCGTGAGGAAGCCGTCGAACACGATGGTCGAGCCGGTGGCGCGGAACTGCAGCGCCTTGTCCGCCGAGGCGATGTCGACCGCGACCTGGTCGATCAGCGCCTGCGACATCTGGCTCGCCATCGCCCGCTTCCAGATGAGCTCGTAGAGCGCGAGCTGGTCGGGCTCGAGGTCGCGCCCGACCTTCTCCGGCAGGCCGAACATGTCGGTCGGCCGGATCGCCTCATGCGCCTCCTGCGCGTTCTTCGCCTGGTTCTTGTAGATGCGCGGCTCCGGCGGCCGGTAGGCCTCGCCATAGCGTTGGTCGATCAGCCGGCGTGCCGCCGTGATTGCCTCGGTCGACATGGCGACGCCGTCGGTGCGCATATAGGTGATGAGGCCGACCGTCTCGCCGAAGATGTCGACACCCTCATAGAGCCGCTGGGCGACGCGCATGGTGCGGCTGGCGCCCAGGCCGAGCTTGCGCGAGGCTTCCTGCTGCAGCGTCGAAGTGGTGAAGGGCGGCGGCGGGTTGCGCCGGAGCTGCTTCTTCTCGACCGCCACCACGCTGTAGCCGTCCTGGCGCAGGATCCGGTCGGCGGCGGCGCGGGCGGACGCTTCGTCGGCGATGTCGAACTTGTCGAGGCGCTTGCCGTCGAGATGGGTGAGGCGGGCGGTAAAGCGCTCGCCCGAGGGGGTCGCGAACTCGACCTCGATGGTCCAGTATTCCCGCGCCCGGAAGGCCTCGATCTCGCTCTCGCGCTCGCAGATGAGGCGCAGCGCCACCGACTGCACGCGGCCGGCCGAGCGGCTGCCCGGGAGCTTGCGCCACAGCACCGGCGACAGCGTGAAGCCCACGAGATAGTCGAGCGCGCGGCGCGCCAGATAGGCATCGACCAACTCGCGGTTGAGCGCGCGCGGATGGCGGAAGGCCTCCAGCACCGCCGATTTCGTGACTTCGTTGAAGACGACGCGCTGGACATCGACGCCCTTGAGCGCCTTGCGCTGCTTCAGCACTTCCTGGATATGCCAGGAAATCGCCTCGCCTTCACGGTCGGGGTCGGTGGCGAGAAACACGTGCTCGGCGCCGCGAACCGCCTCGGTGATCTCCTTGAGCCGCTTCTCCGCCTTGGCGTCGACCTGCCAGGACATGGCGAAATGCTCGTCCGGTCGCACCGACCCGTCCTTGGGCGGGAGATCGCGGACATGGCCATAGCTCGCCAGGACCTTGTAGCCCTTGCCGAGGTACTTGTTGATGGTTTTCGCCTTGGCGGGCGACTCGACGATGACGACGTTCATAGGGTTAATTTGTGTCCTGGAGCCGGCACAGATAATTCCGCACGCTGGTTAAAGCAAGGCTACCATTTGCGAGAAACCCGGGCCGCGACCGCTGCCTGCCCTGAAAATCCTGTCATAACATGTTGATATATATAGGTGTTGCCGCCGATGTAATTATCCCACCAACGCCACCTGATGGCCGGCCTGCCGCTCCAGCCGCCCGGCCAATTCCAGGTCGAGCAGCACCGAAGTGACCACGGCGGCCGGCAATCGGCACTGTCGGACGAGCTCGTCGACCGGTACCGGATGGGGTGACAGATGCTCCAGCACCCGGCTCAGCGCGCCCGCCAGCTCAGCCGGGCCGGGGGCTGACGCTGCGGGCTCGGCGGGCGGCATCGGCGGCGCCGCGGGGCGGGGGGCCAGATGCGCCGCGATCTCAGCCAGCACGTCGTCTGCGGTCTCGGTCAGCACCGCTCCACGGCGGATCAGATCGTTGGTGCCGCGGCAGCGCGGGTCGAGTGGCGAGCCCGGCACGGCGAAGACCTCGCGCCCCTGCTCGAGCGCGAAGCGGGCGGTGATGAGCGACCCCGAGCGCAGCGCCGCCTCGACCACCAGCACGCCGAGCGCGGTGCCGGAGATGATGCGGTTGCGGCGCGGGAAGTGGCGCGCCTGCGGCTCGGTCCCGACCGGCATTTCCGCCAGCAGCACCCCCCGCTCGGCGATCAACCCGTAGAGCTCGCGGTTCTCCTCGGGATAGACGCTGTCGATGCCCCCGGCGAGCACCGCGACGGTGCCGGTCGGCAGCGCCCCCTGATGCGCCGCGGCGTCGATGCCGCGCGCCAGGCCGGAGACGACGACCAGCCCTTGCGCGCCGAGCTGGAGGGCGAAGTCGCGGGCAAAGCGCCGGCCATTGGCGGAGGCGTTGCGCGCCCCCACCACCGCCACCGCCGGCCGGCGCAGCAGGGCGGCCTCGCCCCTCAGCGACAGCAGCGGCGGCGCGTCCTCGACCGCGGCCAGCAGCGCGGGATAGTCGGGCTCGCCCCAGGCGACGAGCCTGGCGCCGGCACGCTCGAGGTCGGCCAGCTCGCGCTCCGCGGCCTGCCTGCTGCAGAGGCCGAGCGGGCGGCGGCGCCCGGCGGCGCGGGCGAGGTCCGGCAACGCGTCGAGCGCCGCCGCGGCCGAGCCGAAGCGCGCCAGCAATTGGTAAAAGGTGATCGGCCCGACATTCTCGCTGCGCAGCAGGCGCAGCCAGTCGAGCGTCTCGGACGGGTTCAAGGTGCGTGCGCCGCCGGGCATCGCGCCCACCATGGGGGGAAGCCCGGCGCGGCGTCAATAAAGCGGTGGCACCCGATTGTCTCTCTCGCCTTTGCCGGGGTCCCTCGAGTATCGTGCCCCTGATCTCTCGGGAGGGCCGCCATGAGCGTCGATTTTCTGCTGACGTCGTTGATCGTCGTCGCTTCGCCCGGCACCGGCGTGCTCTACACGCTGGCGGCCGGCCTGTCGCGCGGGGCCCGCGCCAGCGTCGTCGCCGCCATCGGCTGCACGCTCGGCATCATCCCGCATATGGCCGCGGCGATCATGGGGCTCGCGGCGCTGCTGCACGCCAGCGCGATGGCCTTCCAGACGGTCAAATATCTGGGCGTGGCCTATCTGCTCTACATGGCCTGGAACACGCTCCGGGAGACGGGGGCGCTCAGGGTGGAAAAGCAGCTCGGCCTCCGCTCGGCACGCCAGGTGATCGTCTCCGCCATCCTGATCAACATCCTCAATCCGAAACTCTCGATTTTCTTTTTTGCCTTCCTGCCGCAGTTCGTCAGCGGCGGCGACGCGCATGCACTCTCGCGCATGCTGGCGCTGAGCGCCGTCTTCATGCTGCTGACGCTCGCCGTCTTCATCGGCTACGGGCTGTTCGCAGCCTCGATCCGCACGCACGTGATCTCCCGCCCGCGCGTGCTGACCTGGATGCGCCGTGCCTTTGCCGGCGCCTTTGTCGCGCTCGGCGCCAAGCTCGCGCTCGCCGAGCGCTGAGGCTCTCCTCGCCGCCGGTCGGGACGAAGAGCGCGCGCGGCGCTTCAGTGGAGCATGCCGGCGCGACGCGCCGGCACCGGCAAGGCCGCATCGGCGATCGGCACCGGGGGCTCATAGGGGTATGCCCGGCAACAGGACAGGATCGCTTGCGCGGGGTTGCGCACCAGGTTGAGCCGCGCCGCCAGCGACAGCAGGCCGAAGCGGGCGGCGCCGGCGAGATTGCCGTGCCGGCGGCTCCACAGCATCGCTCGGCCGGCGGCGCGCCTCAGCGCATAGCTCTGGTCGGCACGCGGGAGATCGCCGTGACGCCGCACGAAATTTCCCAGCGCCCGGGTGACGTCGTGCAGTTCCCGCGCGTGATTGTCCGAGAGACGGCCGGGCGCCACTGTCGGCGCCAGCATCACCACGGCGCCGACGCGCACGAAGCGGCCGAGGCGGGCGAGCGGCAGCGCCAGGCTGTAATCCTGGCAGCACACCGTCTCGTCGGCGCCGCCGATACGCAGATAATCGGTACGCGCCAGCAGCATCTTGCTGGGATTGAACGTGCTGCCGCGGATCGTCGGCCGCAGCGGCGCCGTCGATCGGCTCGGCGCCGGCTGCGCCGGTGCGGCGGGGAACGCAATCGGTCGCGCGGGATCGTAAGTGCCGCTCTCGCCATAGGCGAGCACTGCGCCCGCGCCGTGGAGCGCTCGTCAGCAGCCAGCGCGTCGCGTCCGGCACCAGGATGTCGTCGGCGTCTACCAGCTTCAGATAGTCTTGCGTGGCTGCGGCGACGGCGGTGTTCATAGCGGCGCTGGCCCCGGCATTGCGCTGGGCGATGATCCGGCACTGCGGCCAGTCCGTCGTGGCGGCGCGCAGATACGCCAGCGATCCGTCGGTCGAGCCGTCATCGACGAAGACGTATTCGCGCCCGAAATCGCCGCTCTGCGCTGCCAGCGCGGCGAGCATGCGCGGCAGGAACTCGCGCTTGTTGTAGACCGTCACGATGAACGAGACGCCGCCCATGGATCTGCGCGCTCCTGCCCCGACCGCCCCGCCGGGGGGCTGGGCAAGGGGGCTCGCGCGGGTTTGTAACGCGTTCCGGCGCGTGCGAGCGAGGCAGTGGATTGGGCTGGCGTCGCGGGAGCCGTCGCGTCCCACGGGAACTCAGGCGCCCGGCTGCGGAAACAGGTCTCCCGCCCGCTTAGCGGCTGGCGATCAAGCGTCGTGCTGACGTGATCGTCACCGCTTGCGTGGCTTGCGTTGCGGCTTGTTCGTCGGCAGCACCCAGATCAGCGCCGCGCAGGCCCCGAGGCTGCAGAAGGCGTAATACGCATAGGGGGCGTAATAGAAGCTGGCATAGGTATAGAAGGCGCCGGTGAGCCCCATGATCACGATCAGGGCCATGGTGCCGAGGCGCATCATTGTCTGGGGCATCAACATGGGGGTCTCATTCTTCGGGGTGGAAACCTGCGAGATGCGGGAGGCGACAGAACCCCGCTCGGAGCGCTCCGGCGGACCCTGACGACAACCCTGGGGCGCGTTAAAAACGCTCTGCGCGCGTCACGGTTCCATGAATGGAGTGCCGCGACGCCGCTTTCCTCCCGCTACTCGCCCCCGATTGGGTGCCGCTCTGGATGAAGGCGTTCTCGCCAGTCGGCCTGTCCTTTGCCCGGAGGCCGCGCTATGCTTTTTGCGTCGCCGGCTGGCGCCGCAGGGCGGGCGGCGGAGCCACCGTTTCGCTCCCGGCGGCCCGAAGGAGTGGTGGATTGCCGATGGCGCGCAGGCTGATCAAATCCGGCATCGTCGTCACGGTCGATGAGAGCGTCGGCGATCTGCGCCGGGGCGATGTGCTGATCGAGGACGGGCGCATCGTTGCGGTAGCGCCCGATATCGCCGCGGATGGCGCCGAGACCATCGACGCCACCGACCGTATCGTGATGCCGGGCTTCGTCAACGCGCATATCCATACCTGGCAGACGGGCTTGCGCGGTATCGCCGCCGATTGGACGATCTCCGAATATCTCCACGCCATGCATGCGTCGATCGCGCCCAATCTCACCGCGGCGGACATCTTCATCGCCAATCTCGTCGGCGCGCTGGGCCAGCTCAATGCCGGCGTCACCACCATGGTCGATTGGTGCCACAACAACCCGAGCCCCGCTCATACCGATGCCGCCATCGACGGCCTCTTCGAGAGCGGCATCCGCGCGCTCTTCCTGCACGGCTCGCCCAAGCCCGATCCGCGGCCGGGGCAGCCGCATTTCAGCGAGATCCCGCATCCCCGCGCTGAGATCGAGCGGCTGGCGCGCGGCCCCTTGGGCGCGCGCGACGGGCTGATCGGCCTCGGCATGGCCGTGCTCGGCCCCGCCTATTCCACCTATGAAGTGAGCCGGTACGATCTGGCGCTTGCGCGAGAGCTCGGCATGATCTGCAGCATGCATGTCGGCGGCGGCGCCATGCGCACCCCCGACGGCTTTCAGCGCCTCGCCGCCGAGGGCCTCATTGATGACCGCGTCAACATCGTCCACGGCAACAGCCTCGCCGACGAGGTGCTGCGGCGGCTGATCGGCAGCGGCGCCGGCGTCACCGTGACGCCGGAGGTGGAGCTGCAGATGGGCTTCGGCGACACCTTGATCGGCAGGCTGCGTGCGCTGGGATCCGCGCCGTCGCTGGGCTCGGATGTGGAATCGGCCCTCGGCAGCGACATGTTCACCAATCTGCGCGTGGCGCTGCAGTCGCAGCGCAACCTCGACAATCAGCAGGTGATCGCGCGCACCCGGCGGGCGCCGGAGCGCCTCTCGATCAGCTGCCGCGAGGCGCTGCGCTGGGCGACGATCGATGGCGCGCGCATGGCCGGGCTCGACGACCGCGTGGGCTCGCTGAGCCCGGGCAAAGAGGCCGACATCATCCTGCTGCGCGCCGACGATCTCAATCTGCTGCCGGTGGTCGACCCCGTCGCGAGCATCGTGCTGCATGCCGGCACCGTCAATGTCGACACGGTGCTGGTCGCCGGCCGCGTGGTGAAGCGCGACGGCAAGCTTCTCTATCGCGATCTCGCACGCCGCAAGGCCGAGCTCGCCGAGAGCAGTCGCCGCGTGCTGGGCGCGGCCCGGCTCCATTGATTTCGAGGAGGAATGAAGAATGGTGAAGCATCTTTGGCGGCGTGTTTGCGCGGGTCTCGTCGGCGTCGCGCTGCTGGCGGCGGCGGTTGCGGCGCAGGCGGCCGAGCCGATCAGGATCGGCCTGAGCATGTCCCTGACCGGCGGGCTTGCCGGCGGCGGCAAGAGCGCGCTCCTCGCCATGCAGGTCTGGGTCGAGGATGTCAATGCCAAGGGCGGCCTGCTCGGCCGGCCGGTGCAGCTGGTGTTCTACGATGACCAGAGCACCGGCGCCAATGTCCCGGGCATCTACAGCAAGCTCTTGGAGGTCGATAAGGTCGATCTCGTGGTCTCCGGCTATGCCACCAACCAAATCGTGCCGGCGATGCCGATCGTGATGCAGAAGAATTTGGTGTTCATGGCGCTGTTCGGCACCGGCGTGAACGACAAGTTCCATTACGACAAGTATTTCCAGATCCTGCCGAACGGCAAGGAGACGCGCCTCGGCCCGTCCGAAGGTTTCCTCGACACGGCGATGACGATGGAGCCCAAGCCCAAGACCATCGCGCTCGCCGCCGCCGACGCCGAATACGCCCAGACCGTGATCGCGGGTGCGCGCGAGAAGATCAAGGCGCTGGGGCTGCAGATCGTCTATGACCGCAGCTATCCGCCCACCACTGTCGATTTCGCGCCGGTGGTGCGCTCGATCGCCGCCGCCAACCCGGATATCGTCTATATCGCCTCATATCCGCCCGACAGCGTCGGCATCGTCCGCGCCGCGCATGAGGCCGGCCTCAAGGCGCGCATGTTCGGCGGCGGCATGATCGGTCTCGCCTTCGCGCCGGTCAAACAACAGCTGGGGCCGCTGCTCAACGGCATCGTGTCCTACGATGTCTACGTGCCGGAGCCGACGATGAAGTTCCCGGGGATCGAGGAATTCCTGACGAAATACCGCGTCAAGGCGGCGGCCGAGGGCGTCGATCCCCTGGGCTTCTATCTGCCGCCCTTCGCCTATGCCGAGCTGCAGATCCTCGGCGAGGCCATCACCAAGACCGGCGGCCTCGACCAGGACAAGATCGCCGCCTACATCCATGCCAACCCCTTCGAGACCATCGTCGGGCGGGTCAAGTTTGCCGAGAACGGCGAGTGGGAGAAGTCGCGCATCCTCTTCGTGCAGTATCAGGGCATCGAAGGCACCGGCCTCGACCAGTTCAAGGAGCCGGGCAAGGCGGTTATCCTCTATCCGCCCGAATTCAAATCGGGCAAGTTCCTCTATCCCTATTCCGATCTCGCGAAGTAAGGGAGCGGTGGCGATGGCGACGACAGCTCAGAGCGGCATCACGACAGCGCCGGATTTCGATCTCGAGGGCACCGATGGCCGGCGGCACCGCCTGGCCGACGTCGCGGGGGCGAAGGCGACGCTGGTGATGTTCATCTGCAACCACTGCCCCTATGTGAAGGCGGTGCTCGACGACATCATCGCCGAGGCGCGGGAGCTGCAGCCGCTGGGCGTCGGCGCCGTCGCCATCATGCCCAACGACACCGAGGCCTATCCCGGGGATTCCTTCGACAACATGCGGCGCCTGGCGCAGGCCAAGGCGTTTCCCTTCCCCTATCTTATCGACCGCAGCCAGCAGGTGGCGCGCGCCTACGGCGCCGCCTGCACGCCCGACTTCTTCGGCTTCGATGCCGGGCGCACTCTCAGATACCGCGGCCGGATCTATGCCGTGCGCAATTTGCAGCGCGTCGCCGGCGGCAAGCGCGAGCTGTTCGATGCCATGGCGGCGATCGCCGGCGCGGGCGCGGCGCCGGCCGAGCAGTATCCGAGCATCGGCTGCTCGATCAAGTGGCGGGACTGAGCGCTCAGGCCTTGCCGAGGCGGATCCTGCTCTCGTCGCCGCGGATGAGGCGGCGGATATTGGCGTGGTGGCGCAGGATCACCAGCGCCGCGAGGAACGCCACGACCTCGGTCGGCTGGAACTCGCGGGTGAAGAGCCAGGCGTAAAGCGGCGCCAGCAGCGCCGCGACCAGCGCCGCGAGCGACGAGTAGCGCGTCACCGCGGCGACCGCGAGCCAAGTGGCGGCGGCGGCAAGCCCTACCGGCCAGGCATAGGCGAGCAGGATGCCAAGCGTGGTCGCGACCCCCTTGCCGCCCCTGAAGCCGAGCCAAACCGGAAAGAGATGGCCGAGAAAGGCGAAAGCCGCGGCGTAGGCCGCCATGTCCGGGCCGAAGCGCTCGGCGATCGACACCGCCACCGCGCCCTTGCCGGCGTCGAGCAGCAAGGTGAGCGCGGCGAGCGGCTTGCTGCCGGTGCGCAGCACGTTGGTGGCGCCGATATTGCCGGAACCGATCTGGCGGATGTCGCCATATCCCCCGAGCCGCGTCACCACCAGCCCGAACGGGATCGAGCCCAGGAGATAGGCCAGCAGCGCGCCGAGCGCAAATGGCCATTGATAGCCCCAATCGCCCATTGGCTGCGGCATCGCTGCTAGCGCCTCTCCCCGTCGCCAGTATCGGCGAGCGCGGGCTCCTGCGCCAGCACCGCGAGGATGATGTCGCGCACCAGATATGCGGTGCGGTGGCCGCTGTCGAATTCGGGGATGTATTCGACGATCTCCAGCGCGCGCAGCTTCTCGTGGCGGGCCAGCAGGGCCAGCGCGGCGCAGGTGGCCGCCGCGCGCAGCCCGTCCGGCTCCTTGAGGCCGATGCCCGGCGCATCGACGGGATCGAAGCCGTCGAGGTCGATGGTGAGGCCGAATCCCTCGGTGCCGCGCGTGGCGATCGCCAATCCCTCGGCAAGCGCCGCGTCGATGCCACGGCGCTTCACCTCGTCCATCGCGATGATGCGCACGCCGAGCCGGCGCAGCAGCGCCATCTCCCCATCCTCATAGGAGCGCACGCCGATATAGCAGACATGCTCCGGCCGCAGCACGCCGCCGCAGAGATCGAGGAAGGGGCCGTAGCCATGGCCGAGCAGCGCCGCGCCGCCCATGCCGTGCGCGTTCATCGACGGCGTCGTCTCCGGCGTGTGCGCGTCGAGATGCGCGTCGAGCCAGATCAGGCCGAGCGGGGCAAAGCCGTGGCCGCGGGCGACGCCGGCCCAGCTGCCCATGGCGATGGCGTGGTCGCCGCCCAGCACCACCGGCAGGCGCCTGGCGGCGATGGCGCGCGCGACCTCGTCGGCGAGCGCCGCCGCGTGACGGGCGACGAGGCCGAAGGTCTCGGGCGCGCGCACGCGCGGATGCTCGCGCCAGCGCTTCTCGCTGCGCACCATGGCGCGCCACGCGGCGTCGAGGCCGTGCGCGCGCAGCCAGTCGGCAAGCCCGAGCTGGCGCAGCGCCGGCGGTCCATCCTCGGTATGGCGGAAGCCGGCGCCCCAGCCGGAAGCGGCGCCGATCAGCGCGATCTCTGCCATCTCGTTCAGCCCTGGTGCAGGAAGACGCTGCGGCCGGCGATCACCGTGCGCAGCACATGGCCCTGGACGGGACGGCCGTCGTAAGGCGAGTTCTTGGATTTAGAACGCAAGGCGTCGACGTCAATACGCCACGGCCGCTCGAGATCGAAAATCACGAGATCGGCGGCGGCGCCGACCGCAAGCCGTCCCGCCGGCAGGCGCAGGATGGCGGCGGGCCGCTCGGTCAGCGGCCTGAGCGCCTCGAGCAGGCCGAGATGGCCATTGTGGTAGAGCTCGAGCGTCAGCGGCAGCAGCGTCTCGAGCCCGATGATGCCGCTCGCCGCCGAGGCAAAGGGCAGGCGCTTCGATTCCTGATCATGCGGTGAGTGGTCGCTGGCGATGGCATCGATGGTGCGGTCCTTAAGCCCGGCGACCACCGCGCGGCGGTCCCATTCCCCGCGCAGCGGTGGCGAGACCTTGGCGAAGGTGCGGTAGTCGCCGATGGCGGTCTCGTTGAGCGCGAAATAGTGCGGGGCGGTGTCGCAGGTGATAGCGAGCCCGCGGCGCTTGGCCTGGCGGATCGCGTCGATCGCCGCCTCGGTCGAGACATGGGCGATGTGGAGGCGACCGCCGGTGAGCTCCACAAGCCGCAGGTCGCGCTCGACCATGATCACCTCGGCGGCGGGCGTGATCGCGGCGAGCCCGAGCCTCGTTGCCACTTCGCCTTCGGTCATCGCGCCGCCGGCGGCAAGGCTCGGCTCCTCCGGGTGCTGCATCACCAGCAGGTCGAAGGTGCGGGCGTAGCTCAGCGCGCGGCGCATCACCACGGCATCGGCGATGGCGCTGCCGGCGTCGGTGAAGGCGAGCGCGCCAGCGGCGGCGAGCAGGCCGAACTCGGTGAGTTCGCGGCCCTTCAGCCCCTTGGTCGCCGCGGCATAGGTGCGGATGCGGGCGAGCCCGACATCGCGCGAGCGCCGGGCGACGAACTCGACCAGCGCCATGTCGTCGATCACCGGCTCGGTGTTGGGCAGCGCCACCATGGTGGTGACGCCGCCGGCCACCGCCGCGGCGGCGCCGGTCTCCATCGATTCCTGGTGCTCCGCGCCGGGCTCGCGCAGCTCGACCCGCATGTCGACAAGGCCAGGCGCGAGGCAGGTGCCGGCGCAATCGACCGTCTCGGCATCGCCGACGGGACCCACCTTGCCGATCGCGGCGATGCGGCCATCCTCGACCAGGAGGTCGCCGGCATGGTCGAGGCTGCTGGCGGGATCGAGCAGGCGGGCGTTGCGGAAGAGCGTGCGCGCGCTCATAGCGCCGGCGCGATGTTGGAGAGGGGGCGCGTCAGCACCTCGAGGCAGGCCATGCGCACGGCGACGCCCATCTCGACCTGCTGGCGGATGGCGGAGCGGTCGATGTCGTCGGCCACCGCGGTGTCGATCTCGACGCCGCGGTTCATCGGCCCCGGATGCATGATCAGCGCGTCCGGCTTCGCCGCGGCGAGCTTGGCGTAGTCGAGGCCGAAGAAGTGGAAATATTCGCGGATCGACGGCACGAAGCTGCCATGGAAGCGCTCTGTCTGCAGGCGCAGCATCATGACGATGTCGACGTCCCTGAGGCCGGCCGCCATGTCGTGGAACACCTCGACGCCGAGCCGCTCGATCTCCGCCGGGAGCAGTGTGCGCGGCGCCACCACGCGCACCCGGGCGCCCATGATGTTGAGCAGCGCGATGTTGGAGCGCGCGACGCGGCTGTGCAGGATGTCGCCGCAGATGGCGACGATGAGCCCCTGGAGGCGGCCCTTGCGGTGGCGGATGGTGAGCGCGTCGAGTAGCGCCTGGGTCGGATGCTCGTGGCTGCCATCGCCGGCATTGATGACGGCGCCGTCGACCTTCTCGGACAGCAGCTGCACCGCGCCCGATTCGGGGTGCCGCACCACCAGCACGTCGGGGTGCATGGCGGTGAGCGTCATCGCCGTGTCGATCAGCGTCTCGCCCTTCTTGATCGAGCTCGCCTGCACGGACATGTTGATGACGTCGCCGCCGAGCCGCTTGCCCGCGAGCTCGAACGAGGTGCGGGTGCGGGTCGAATTCTCGAAGAAGAGGTTGATGATGGTGCGGCCGCGCAGCAGCGACTGCTTCTTGTCGACCTGCCGATTCTGTTCGACGTAGCTCTCGGAGCGGTCGAGCAGCAGGGTGATCTCGTCCGGCGAAAGCCCCTCAATCCCCAGCAGATGACGGTGGGGGAAGGCGAGGGGAGGCGTACCGGTACCCATTAAATTGCGGACTATACGTTGTAGGGCCTGCGACAGCAAGACCGCATTACGTGCGTCCGCCACTGCGCCGGCAAGGCATTTACGTCTCGGCCGATTCGGCGCAGACCTGATCTCGCTCGTGGAAAATGGGCGCCATTCGCAGCTTACCGGAGCAAGTTCACAACACGACCCACTCAAGGGGCGCGGGCCCGGCTCATCCGACCTCATGACGTGATGGACCGGGGAACGGCCAGCGCAAAGGAGGAAGCCATGGGTATCTTGCTGAGCGTACAAGATCGATCTGCGCGCGGCGCTGCCGGCGATCGAAAAGGACCGCTTCTCCGCCATCCGCTACGCCCAGTTCGACCAGCCGACGCGCAGCAACACCACCAACGGCTACGTCGCGCGGCGCGGCTGACGCCGCTCGAACGGCCGCATCAGCTGCCGCTCTAGGGCGGTCGCCCGATGCGGTCGAGCAGCCCCTGCAGGATGTAGGCGGCGGCGACCTTGTCGATGATCTCGGCGCGGCGCTTGCGGCTGAGATCGGCGGCGATCATCTCGCGCTCGACTGCGGCGGTGGAGAGCCGCTCGTCCCAGAAGGCGAGCGGGAGGTCGGCGTGCTCCAGCACATTGCGCGCGAACTGCCGCACGCTTTGCGCCCGCGGCCCCTCGCTGCCGTCGAGGCTTACCGGCAGCCCCAGGACGAGGCCGCCCACCTTGTGCCGCTCGATCTCGGCGACGAGCCGCTTCACATCCTCGCGAAACCTTGTGCGGCGGATGGTGTCGAAGGGCGTCGCCACCAGCAAGGTGGTGTCGGAGAGCGCCATGCCGATGGTCTTGGTGCCGACATCGAGACCGAGCAGCCGCTCGCCGCGCCGGATCAAGTTCTTGAGGTCGCTGGGGTTGCAGATCGGCATTGGCGATGCTAGGTAACTCCTGGAGACATCTACATCATGGCACTGGACAAGGCCACCGTGGCACGAATTGCCACCCTGGCGCGTATCAAACTGCCCCCATCCGAGCAGGAGCATCTCGCCCAGGAGCTGTCGACCATCCTCGGCTGGATCGAGCAGCTCGCCGAGGTCGACACCGCGGGCGTCGAGCCGATGTCGAGCGTCGCGGCGATGCGCCTGCCGATGCGCGAGGACGAGGTCACCGACGGCAATTGCCGCGACGAGATCCTCGCCAACGCCCCCGAAGCGGCGCATGGCTTCTTCACCGTGCCCAAGGTGGTGGAATAGATGGGCGCGCTCACCGACCTCACCATGGCCGAGGCGCGCGACGGGCTCGCCGCGAAGAAATTCTCGGCGCACGAGATGGCCGAGGCGCATATCGCGGCGATGAGCGCCGCGCGGCCGCTCAATGCCTTTCTCGTCGAGACGCCGGAGCGCGCGCTCGCCATGGCGGCGGCGTCGGATGCGCGCATCGCGCGTGGCGCGGCGCTGCCGATGGACGGCATGCCGCTGGCCATCAAGGACCTGTTCTGCACCGAGGGGGTGCTCACCACCGCCGGCTCGCGCATCCTTACGGGTTTCACGCCGCCCTATGAATCCACTGTCACCGCCAAGCTGTGGCAGGCCGGCGCGGTGATGCTGGGCAAGGCGAACATGGACGAGTTCGCCATGGGTTCCTCCACCGTCACCTGCGCCCATGGCGCGGTTGAGAGCCCGTGGCGGCGGCCCGGCGACAACCGGCCGCTGGTGCCGGGCGGCTCGTCGGGCGGCTCGGCCGCGGCGGTGGCGGCGCGCGCCGCGATTGCCGCCACCGGTACCGATACCGGCGGCTCGATCCGCCAGCCCGCGAGCTTCTGCGGCATCGTCGGGCTGAAGCCGACCTATGGCCGCTGCTCGCGCTGGGGCATCGTCGCCTTCGCCTCCTCGCTCGATCAGGCCGGGCCGATGACGCGCAGCGTGCGCGACGCCGCCATCATGCTCAAGGCGATGGCCGGGCACGACCCCAAGGATTCGACATCGGCGCCGCTGCCGGTGCCGGATTTCGAAGCGGCGCTCACCGGCGAGATCAAGGGGCTCCGGATCGGCATCCCGAGCGAGTACCGCCTCGACGGCATGCCGGGCGAGATCGAGGCGCTGTGGCAGCGCGGCATCGACTGGATCAAGGACGCCGGCGCCGAGCCCGTCGAGATCAGCCTGAAGCTGACGAAATACGCGCTCCCCGCCTATTACATCATCGCCCCCGCCGAGGCCTCCTCCAACCTCGCGCGCTATGACGGCGTGCGCTTCGGCCTGCGCGTGCCGGGAGAGACGCTCGACGAGATGTACGAGAACACGCGCGCCGCCGGCTTCGGCGCCGAGGTGCGCCGGCGCGTGCTGATCGGCACCTACGTCCTCTCCGCTGGCTACTACGACGCCTATTACCTCAAGGCGCAGCAGGTGCGCACGCTCATCGCCCGCGATTTCGCCGCCGCGTTCGAGCGCTGCGACGCGATGCTGACGCCGACCACGCCCTCGGCCGCCTTCGCCATCGGCGAGAAGCAGGACGATCCCATCGCCATGTACCTGAATGACGTCTTCACCGTGCCGGTGAACCTGGCGGGGCTGCCCGGCATCTCCGTGCCGGCGGGATTGTCGCGCGACGGGCTGCCGTTGGGGCTGCAGGTCATCGGCCGCGCCTTCGACGAGGCGACAGTGCTGCGGGTCGGCGGCGTCATCGAGCGCGCCGCAGGATTCACGGCGAAGCCGGCCTTCCCGCCGGGAGGCCGATGATGGCTGCGCTCCTCGAGGGTCGCACCGGCGTCTGGGAAGTGGTCATCGGCATCGAGGTCCACGCCCAGATCATCTCGCGCGCGAAGCTGTTCTCCGGCGCCGCCACCGCGTTCGGGGCCGAGCCCAATACCCAGGTCTCGACCATCGACGCCGCCTTTCCCGGCATGCTGCCAGTGATCAACCGCCATTGCGTCGAGCAGGCGGTGAAGACCGGGCTCGGCCTTGGCGCCGAGATCAACCTGGTCTCGGTATTCGACCGTAAGAACTACTTCTACGCCGATCTGCCGGCGGGCTATCAGATCTCGCAATACACCCGTCCGATCGTCGGCAAGGGCAGGCTCATCATCGACCTGCCGGACGGCTCGAGCCGCGAGATCCGCATCACCCGGCTCCATCTCGAGCAGGACGCCGGCAAGAGCCTGCACGACCAGCATCCGACGCTCACCTATGTCGATCTGAACCGCGCCGGTGTCGCGCTGATGGAGATCGTCTCCGAGCCGGATATCAGAAGCGCCGAGGAAGCCGGCGCCTATGTGCGCAAGCTGCGCTCGATCCTGCGCTATCTCGGCACCTGCGACGGCAATATGGAAGAGGGCAGCCTGCGCTGCGACTGCAACGTCTCGGTCCGCAAGCCCGGGGGCAAGCTGGGGACGCGCTGCGAGATCAAGAACGTCAATTCGATCCGCTACGTCATGCAAGCGATCGAGCACGAGGCGCGCCGCCAGATCGAGCTCATCGAGGAAGGCGGCATGGTCGATCAGGAGACGCGGCTGTTTGATGCCGGCAAGGGCGTGACGCGGCCGATGCGCTCCAAGGAGCATGCGCATGACTATCGCTATTTTCCGGACCCCGATCTGCTGCCGGTGACCCTCGAGCCGGAGTGGATCGAGGCGCTGCGGCAGGGCCTGCCGGAACTGCCGGATGCGAAGAAGCTGCGTTTCATCGCCGATTACAAGCTCTCGCCCTACGATGCCGGCGTGCTGGTCGACGAGCAGGCGAGCGCCGATTATTTCGAGACGGTGGCGAAAGGGCGCGATCCCAAGCTCGCCGCCAATTGGGTGATGGGCGACCTCTTCGGCACGCTCAATCGGCTCGGCTGCGGCATCGAGCTGTCGCCGGTTTCGGCCGAAACCTTGGGCGAGCTCGTCGACCTCATCGCCGATGGCACGATTTCCGGCCGTCTTGCCAAGGACGTCTTCGCGGCCATGGTCGAGACCGGCAAGGGCGCCGGCGCCCTCGTCGAGGAGCGCGGCCTGAGGCAGGTGACGGACAGCGGCGCGATCGAGGCCGCCGTCGATGCCGTACTGGCGGGGCAGGCGGACAAGATTGCGGAATACCGCGCCGGCAAGGAGAAACTGTTCGGCTTCTTTGTCGGCCAAGTGATGAAGGCGACGCAGGGCAAGGCGAACCCGGCGATGCTCAATGAGCTGTTGCGCAAAAAGCTTGCGGGCTGACGCATGAGCCTTTCGCCATAAAGAGTGCTTTCGCATCGCTGCTGGGTTGCGTAAGCTAGATTTTAGCTGCTCGCTGCGGCGAGCGGTGCGGGGGGTGTTGCCGCCAAGGCCGCGAGGCCACCGACGCCCAGGACCGCAACTATGTGGTGAAGGAGGCGGTCGTGCAGCACGCACATAAGCTCGACATCGGGCCGCAGACAGCTATGCCGCCCATCGATAGCCCGGTCTGGGACAAAGAGGCGCCGTGGCCGCGTTCGGTGCGAATCATCTTCATGCTCGGCGCGGCCGCGGCCTGCTGGGCGGCGGTGGGGCTTGTCGGCTACTGGCTTGTGCACTGGGGCCTTTAGCAACCTATAGTTGAGCGGAAATGGCGATAATCCTCATTTCGGGTATTAAGGCCGGGCGGGCTGTGGTATGCTGGTACATCCAAGGATCAATCCGGGGCGATTGTGCCGCCGGCTCTTGCGCTTGCGTTCATCTGCGGATAGCAAATAACGCGCGCGGTGGAACGAAGAGTGGGTGGGGCTATGGCTGGTCGGATAGCGGCATCGCTGGTGGGGCTGAGCGTGGCGCTGGCGCCGGGGCTGGGGTGGGCGCAGGTCTTCACCGACCCCCTGGTGCCGGTACCGATGGTGCCGTTGTCGCCAACGGCGCCGGTGGCGCCCGGGCAGTTCCTGCCCTTGGGAGGATCGGTGACCGACCGGTTGCGGCCGGAGGTGGATCCCTTGGGGATCGTTTCGGCAACTTCTTCTTCTTTCCCCGTGCCGAAGTCGATGAAGCCTATAACGACAATATCTTCGCTACCACCACCGGGAAAACCAGCGCTTTCATCACGGTGCTGCAGCCCGGCTTCGACATCCGCTCGAACCTGCCGCAGAACGCGATCAATATCAGCGCCGGGAGCGCCTTCAGCCGTTACTCCAACAATGTCAGCCTGAACACCGATGACGGCTTCGGCGATGTGAACGGCCGGCTCGACGTCGACAACCAGCACTACTTCACCGCCGATGTCCGTGCCGAGCGCACGCATGTCAACCTTGGCGAGCCACAGGTACCGGGCAACGCGGCGTCACCGCTGCGCCTTACCGATTACAACGGCACGGTTGGCTTCGACCAGTATCGGTTGCGCATCGGCTACGAGGTGACGGCGACGGTGCGGCGCGAAGAGTATGATGCGCTGCCGCTGGTCGGCGGCGGCCTCACGCCGGAGAGCAACCTCAACAATTTCGCTTACGCAGGCGGGATGCGCGTCTATTACGAATTCAAGCCGGGATACCAAGGCTATATCCGCGGCGGCTACAACGAGCGCGACTACGATCATGGCGCCGGCGGGACCATACCCACACTGACCTCGGACGGCTACCGCGTCGATGTCGGCGGCCGGGTCAACCTGACCGGCGTCGCCTATCTCGACGGCTTCGTGGGATATCTCGACCAGTTCTACGAGGCACCGTCATTCGGCAGCATCGGCGGCGTCGATTTCGGCGCCACCGTGAAGTGGAACGTGACCCAGCTCACCTCGCTGACCTTCCTGACCGGCCGCACCGTGGAGGATATCAACAACGCCGTGCTCGTCGGCACCGCCACCACGAACTCGCCCGGCTATCTCGCGACCAGCGCCGGCTTCACCGTCGACCACGAGCTGCTGCGCAACCTGCTGCTCAACGGCAACCTCAGCTACACCAACGACGCCTTCCAGAACATCACGCGCACCGACAACATCTACAGCGCCGGCGTCGGCGCCAAGTACCTGGTGAGCCGCTATTTCTATCTCGGCGGCAACTACACCTATCAGAAGGTCGAATCGACCGGCCAGGCCGCCATGATCCCCTACACCAACAACATCTTCATGCTGCGGCTCAGCACGCAGCTCTGAGGGCGGTCAGCTCCGGCCGTAGGTGTCGGCGAAGCGCACGATGTCGTCCTCGCCGAGATAGCTGCCGGACTGCACCTCGATGACATGCAGCGGAATCTTGCCCGGATTCTCCAGCCGATGCGGCGTGCCAAGCGGAATGTAGGTGGACTGGTCCTCGTAGAGCACGATCTCTTCGTTGCCGCGCACCACCTTGGCGGTGCCATGCACCACCACCCAGTGCTCGGCGCGGTGATGATGCATTTGCAGCGACAGTTTGGCGCCGGGTTTCACCATGATGTGCTTCACCTGGACGCGGTCGCCGCTGTGGATGGAGCGGAAGCTGCCCCAGGGCCGATGCACCAGCGGATGGTTCTTGGCCTCGCTGCGGCCGTCGCGCTCGAGCCTCGCGACGAGGCGCTTCACGTCCTGGGCGCGGTCGCGCCGCGCCACCATCACCGCATCGGCGGTGGCCACGATGACGAGGTCCTCGACGCCGAGCGCGGTGACGAGACCATGCTCGGCGCGCAGATAGCAGTTGCGCGTGTCCTCGAGCAGCACGTCGCCGCGGCTGACATTGCCGTCGGTGTCCTTGCCGCTCATCTGCCACAGCGCATCCCAGGTGCCGACGTCGCTCCAGCCCATGGCGACGGGGACGACGGCGGCACGCGCGGTATGCTCCATCACGCCGAAATCGATCGAGGTGTTCTCGGCGGCGCCGAAGGCGGCCTTGTCGAGGCGAAGGAAATCGAGATCGCGCGTCGCGGCGTCGAGCGCCCGGCGGCAGGCGGCGACGGTCGCGGGGTGATAGCGCTCGAGCTCCTCGACGAAGAGCGCGGCGGGAAAAAGGAAGATGCCGCTGTTCCAGTAGAAATCACCCGCGGCGATATAGCTTTGCGCCCGTTCGCGGTCGGGTTTCTCGATGAAGGCGGCGGCGTCGCAGGCGCCGTCGCCGCCGGCGATCGCCGCCCCGGCCTGGATGTAGCCGTAGCCGGTCTCCGGCCGGTCGGCGGTGATGCCGAAGGTGACGAGCCGTCCCTGGCGCGCGACGCGCGCGGCGCAGTCGACCGCGGCGAGGAAGTGCGGCACCTCGGCGATCGCATGATCGGAGGGCAGCACCAGCAATAGCGCATCCTTTTCCTCGGACAGCAACAGCAGCGCCGCGACGCACACGGCCGGCGCGGTGTTGCGGCCGAGCGGCTCGAGCACGATCGTCTGCGGTGCGACCCCGGCGAGGCGGAGATGCTCGGCGACGATGAAGCGGTGCTCGTCATTGGCGACGACGATCGGCGATGCGAAGCGACCGGAATTGGCGATGCGCAGCACCGCATCCTGCAGCAGGGAGCGCTCGGTCAGCAGCGGCAGGAGCTGCTTCGGGTACAGCGCCCGGGACAACGGCCAGAGGCGTGTCCCCGAGCCGCCGGACAGGATTACCGGGTGAATTCGGCCCGGTTTTCCCTGGTTCGCCGCCATCTCATCCTCTCCTTGCCGGCAGAAGCGCGCAAAGCTTCAATATTGCACAGCTTTGATAGCCGGTGCGACCGGGCGGGGCAAATCAGGCGGGGTCACGCCGAGACACGGTCGGCGGCGGGCTGGTAATCCGGCCAGGCCGCGTCGCGCGGCGAGATCGAGGCCACCGGCAGCGGCCAGGCGATGGCGAAGGCGGGGTCGTCATAGCGCACTCCGGCGGCCGCCTCGGGCGCGTAGAAGCTCGAGATCTGGTAGAGCACCTCGCTCTCCGCCAGCAGCGTCTGGAAGCCGTGCGCGAAGCCCTCCGGCAGATAGAGCGCGCAGCCATTCTCGGCGCTGAGCTCGAAGCCCTGCCATCGGCCCCGCGTCGGGGACTCCGGCCTCAGATCGAGCGCCACATCCCAGATGGCGCCGCGGACGCAGCGCACCAGCTTCGCCTCGGCATGGGGCGGACGCTGATAATGCATGCCGCGCAGCGTGCCGCGGTGGTGGTTGAAGGACAGGCTGGTCTGGGCGAGCTGGGCGTCGAGCCCGTGGGCGGCGAATTCGTGGGCGCACCAGCTGCGCGCGAACCAGCCGCGCTCGTCCTCATGACGCTCCGGCTCGACGAGGTATAGTCCGGCCAGCGGCGTCGCCGTGAAGATCATGCCTGGGCGGCTTGTCCGGCGGGCGCGCGGAAATAGAAATCCTCGTCGATCTGCCGGCTGGCGACGAGATATTTGAGCTGCTGCAGTCTGGTATAGGCGCGGTAGTTGAAGGTCTCTTTCGACATGGCGATCTGCTCGAAGACGTCGCGCAGCTGGCGCGCGCCGAGCTCGGCCGTCCAACGGCAGCTGAAATCGGGCAGGTGCCGGCGGATCTTGGCGAAGGAGACGCGATAGCTGCGATTGTCGGCGCTCTGCGGCCCGTAGGTCACGACGCAACCCGGGAAGGTGTCGGCGACGATCTCGGCGACCTCGCGGATGCGGTAGTTCTGCTCGTCGCTGCCGACGTTGAAGATCTGATTGTGCACCGCCTCGCGCGGCGCCTCGAGCGCACAGGCGATCGCCTCGCTGATGTCGCTGATATGGACCAGCGGGCGCCAGGGTGTGCCGTCGCTGGTCATCTTGATCTCGCCGGCGGTCCAGGCATGGCCGGCGAGGTTGTTGAGCACGATGTCGAAGCGCATGCGCGGACTTGCGCCATAGGCGGTGGCATTGCGCAGGAAGACCGGGGTGAAGTGGTCATCGGCGAGCGCCTGGACGTCGCGCTCGACCAGCACCTTGCAGCGCGCATAGGCGGTCTGCGGGTTGGGCGCGGATGCCTCGCTCTTGATCTCGCCGCTGCCGGCGCCGTAGACGCTGCAGGACGAGGTGTAGATGAAGCGCGGCACGCCGGCGGCCTTGCAGGTGCGCGCGAGCTCGACTGAGCCGCGATGGTTGATGTCGTAGGTGAGCCGCTGGTCGTGCTCGCCGAGCGGGTCGTTCGACAGCTCCGCGAGATGCACGACGGCGTCGAAATCGACGACGTCGGCGGCGTCGACCCGGCGGATATCCTGGCTAGTCACCGGCGGCCGGATGAGGCCGTCATCATAGAGCCAGCCGTTGCGGTAGAAGCCGCTATCGAGCCCGCTGACCACGTGGCCGCGCTCGGCAAGGTAGGGGCCCAGCACCGCGCCGATATACCCATCCGCCCCCGTGATCAGCACCTTCATGCCGCCGCTCCGCTGTTGTGGCGGGTTCGCGCGTATTGCGCCGCCGGCGGGGCACAAGTGCCGGCACCGGAAAGAAGCTGCGGGTTGAACGTCTGCCGGCCGCCTTGGTTCCGGGCTGGCGATGGCGGGGCGGCTGGGCTAAGCCATGCCCGCGCTGCGATGTGGAGGACCGGCGATGATCGAGCTTTATACTTGGACCACCCCCAACGGCCGCAAGGCATCGATCATGCTCGAGGAGGTCGGGCTCGCCTATACCGTCCATCCCGTCGACATCAGCAAGGGGGCGCAGTTCCATCCCGATTTCGTCGCCATCAACCCCAATAGCAAGATTCCCGCCATCGTCGACCGTGACGGGCCCGGCGGCGCGGCGTTCAGCGTCTTCGAATCCGGCGCGATCCTGATCTATCTCGCCGAGAAGACCGGCAAGCTGCTCGCGCGCGAGCCACGGGCGTGCAGCGAGACGCTGCAATGGCTGATGTTCCAGATGAGCGGCGTCGGGCCGATGTTCGGTCAGGCGCATCACTTCGTGCGCGCCGCGCCAGAACCCGTGCCTTACGGCATCGAGCGCTATACCAAGGAAACGCGCCGGCTCTATGGCGTGCTCGACAAGCGGCTGGGAGAAGAGGCTTACCTGGCGGGCGAGTATTCGATCGCCGACATCGCGACCTTTCCCTGGGTTGCACGCCATGAATGGCACAAGGTCGATCTCACGGAATTCCCCAACGTCGCGCGCTGGTACGCGGCAACCGCCGCGCGCCCGGCCGTGGCGCGCGGCATGCGCGTGCCGGTCTAGGCGAAGGCGCCGCGCTCAGAGCGCCGCGCGCGGCCGGCCCGGGCGCCGCGCGGTATCGGCAAAGGCGACGACATCCGCCGCATCGCCGCGATCGAGCGAGCGCAACTCGGCGCGGCAGCGCTCGAGCGCCTGCAGATCGCGCGCATCCTCACGGTCCGCCACATCCATGTAGCTGATCTTGATTTCGACGAGGTCGAGAAGAATCTCGATCGTCCGCCTTGATAGAGACATCTCCCGCCTCCCATGAATGTCCCTCGCCACCCATCATCGGGGGCCTTTTCTTAAAATGCCATGAATCGCCGCGTCGTCGCGCAAGCCGCTGCCGATCTTTCCGCAGGCGAAATATCCACAGGCGGGTTAGCCGCGTTGACATCACCGCCGGGCGGCGGCTAGAACCAGCGCCGGCATACGCCGTGTCAATGCTCACTCTTCGGTGGAGGGGTGGCCGAGTGGCTGAAGGCGGCGGTTTGCTAAACCGTTATACGGGTTACACCGTATCGTGAGTTCGAATCTCATCCCCTCCGCCACCTTCACGTCCCAAGCATCTCGCTTCGTTCTTTCCCAGGCCAAGATGATGCCGCGAGGCGCAAAGACGAGCGGTACCGCTCACAACGCGGTGGTCGTGCAGCGGGAGTGACGGCGTGTCGGTCGTGGCGCGCTGTGCAGTGAAGCGAAAGCCGACAGCAGACTAGCCTGCGCCTGGCCTTTCGAACGGCAATCCTGCCGCGCGTTCCTCCACGCCCCTGGCGAGCCCGTCATAGGTTTCGCCCATCTGGCGGAAGGTCGCCTGGGCTGCCGGAGCCTCCATCTGCTTGGCAATGATGCGGCAGTCCTCGGCCTTCACGCGCCAGTGCTGGGCCTGCTGCAAATGGTGACTGCGCTGCTGATCGGACGCGGTGACGTAGATCCGCTGGTCTCCCCGCCACACGTCGAAGGCGTTCGGGTGGAACAGCGCCTGCGCCTTCGCGACCGCGGCACCATCGTCCGCGCAAGTGATTTCGTGAGCGGCCAGAACGGAGCCGGATAATCCCAATAGATGACTTCTGTAATCGGGCACGATCAATCCTCCTACCATCCCCAGGCGGATGCCAAGTAGCCCTTCTTGGCGGAGCACGTTAACCTTGATCGTCGGCACTTGATGGTGTCATTGCCGACGATCTGACCAACTTAGCAGCGAAACAAACGGCGAGTCTGCAACATCTTTTGAGGGAGCGTGGCAGGCGGGAACCCCGAGACGCGCGCGAGGGACGCGATGACGTGGTTAATGCGATCCTCCGGCCGGGATTACGCGAGCTGGCGGCGCGCCAGCTCGTCGAGCCGCGCGACGCGCACATACAGGCGTCGGCTGCGGTCGAGCAGGCCGGCAAGGCGCTGGGGCATCATCGACGCCGCCGTCTCCTCGGCTTCCATGCAGATCCTGAGCTCGGCCAGCGCGTCGTGATCGCCGAGCGCGTCGCGCTGGCTGATCTCGCCGGCGAACACCGCACGCTGCGCCAGCAGCCAGGCCATGATCTGCGTCAGCCGCGTGGTGAGCCGCAGGGTCTCGCGGCAGAAATGCAGCAGCTCCGGCGGCTGCAGCGTCTGGCGGTCGATCGGCTCGCGATGGGTGAAGTAGTCGCGCGCCTCGACCAGAAGGGCCATCGCCTCGTCATAGGTCTTGCCGAAAAACGCGGTGGCCTGTGTGTCGCCGCCTAGCAAAGCGATACTCGGTTCATCGGCGGTAACACCTTCGGACCAGTTCCTGGGGCGACTTGCGCGGGCAGCGCCTAGCTGATCGTGAACGGTGGCGCAACCGGCAGCTTTTCGGCGTCATAGACAGAACAACGCCCGCGTTTACCGCGAGTTCCAACTGGGGCTGCAATGAGCTGGGACAATGATGCCGACCGATGGCGGCAAGGTGAAGCCGCCGCACCCGTCGGCATTGCCGGGCGTTCGCAGCCGGCCGAATCTCGCCGCAGCCCTCGTCGCGGCCGGGCAGTTTATGCCGGGCGACGCCAGTCGATGGCACCACCGGCCACCCTTCGCGCCGGCTTTTCGAGGCTCGACCACCCGCGTCTCGGGCGCCTTGCCGCTGGCACGCGACTTGCTGATGTCCGGGGCCGGCGATGACCGGCGCGCCCCTGAGAATTTGGGGTGCCGATCAGATCGCCTGCCTTGCTATCGCGGTCCCCCGCGAAACCACGGTAACGGATGTCCCCTCATGGATTTTCTGAGCTCGCTTGCCGCCACGGCTGACTGGCTTAACCCTGCCATCGGCGCGCTGCTCGATCATTTCCGCGATGCCGGCGTGCCGCTCCATCTTTCCGTCGCCATCGTCGCCGCTGCGGCGGTGTTGCTCCTGACGCTGATCGCCTGGGGCGCCGTCGCCTGGACGCGCATCCATCGCCTGCGCCGGCTGGTGCGGTCTTGCGGCCGGGCGGCGGAATTCCGGCGCAACTTCCCGCGGGTCGACCAACATCTTTCGGCATCGATGTTCGGCGGCGCCTGGGCCGAATACCGGGAATGCCTCGAAGAGAGCGAGGACGCCATCCTCTATCCGCGGCGGCCCGACGACTATCTCGGCCTCCACGCGCTCGACAGCCGCAGCTTTCCGACGCGATTCTTCGCGGCGGCGCACGGCTATTTCACCGGCATCGGGCTGCTGCTGACCTTCGTCGGGCTGGTAGCGGCATTGAAATTCGCCGCCGCCGGCGTGGCGTCGCCCGATCTCGCGGTGGCGAAGGAAGCGCTCAACGCGCTGCTTGCCGCCGCTTCGTTCAAGTTCATAACCTCGATCGCCGGCCTCGGCAGCTCGCTCGTGCTCTCGGCCGCGGCGCGCTGCACGACTTATATGGTCGAGAGCGGGGCGCAGGGCCTCGCCGGCGACCTCGAGCGGGCGATGGCGCCGATCTTCACCGAATGCCTCGCCTATGACCAGCTCGACGCTACGCGCGCGCAGCTCCAGCAGCTCGAGAAGATCGGCGCGGCGCTGGCCGCTCCGGTGGCGCCGCGTGCCGCGACGGAAGGCGCCGACGCGGCACATCACGGGGCGCTGCAGCATATCCTGGCAAACTTCCTGATCGAGATGCGCGCCTCCACCGGCACCGAGATGAAGCAGCTTGCGACCAGGCTCTCGGATGTCGGCGATGCCATCGGCCACATGCAGAGCCACATCGGCCAGTCGGGGCGGGGATTTGCCGACCAGATCAACCTCGCCGCCTCACGCCTCCTGACCGCGGCGACGACGCTGCAGGAGAGCGTCGACAGTCGGGTCGACCGGGTCGGCGCCCGGATCGATGGGCTGGCGGCGAGCTTTGCCCGGGGCGAGGCCTTGTTCTCGGCCGCGGCGGAGAAAGCGGCGGCCGGCCTCGTCGGCGGCTTCGCGCAGGTCGATGAGAGCTTGCGCGCGCAGATCAGCGGCATGAGGGACGTCGTGGCCTTGCTCGACCGCGCGCGGCAGGGGCTCGACACCAGCGCTACTGCCTGGACGCGGTGCGCGGCGCCGGTGGCGGCCTCGGTCGAAGCGTCGCGCCAGATCGCGGCCGAGCTCGGCCAGGTCGCCAACCGCGTCGGCACTGCTCAGCGCGATATGGCGGAGATGGCCAAGGCCGTCGCCCAGCTCTCCGACAGGGTCGGCACGGTCTGGGACAATTACCGCAGCCGCTTCGAGAAGGTCGATGACGAGCTGCAGGCGGTATTCGAGCGCCTGCAGGGCGGCACCCGTGCCTTCGGCGAAGAGGTCATGGATTTCGTGGGCAAGCTCGACACCAGCCTCGCCAACGGCATGCAGGCCTTCTCGCTCGGCACCGAGGAGCTGCGCGAGGTGGTGCAGACGCTGGTGGTCGGCGTCGATGCCAAGGCCGCCTGAGATGCGCCGCGGCAACGCTGGCGCCCAGCAGCGCGCGCTCCGCATCGCCGGGCAAGGCGCCGCGGGCGGCGATTACTTCGCCTCGATGACCGATCTGATGCTCGGCCTCATCTTCATCTTCATCATCATGCTGATGGTCCTGGCGCTCGACATGCGCCACGCCGAGCGCCGAATGACGGACACGACCAATGCGCTCACCGAGGCAAATCTGGCGCGAACCGATCTGCTCCGCGACCTCGCCAGGATCCTCGCGGGAAAAGTGCCGGTGACGATCGACGAGGAGGACGGCACGCTGCAGCTCCGCGGCGACATCCTGTTTCCGAGGGGCTCGGCCGAGGCCTATCCCGACGCGCTGCCCAAGCTGCGGCTGCTCGGCGAAGCGCTTGATCAGGTGCTGCCCTGCTATGCCGCCGCCGCCGCCGCTGGCGGCCGCCTGCAGCGTGCGCCATCAGGGCCGGCTCGACGCGGTCTATGTCGAGGGCCACACCGATACGACGCCGATCCATACGCCTCGCTTTCAGAGCAATTGGGACCTGTCGGCGGCGCGCGCGTCCGCGACCTTCAGCTGGCTCGTCGAGGCCTTTCCCGGCCTCGCGCGGCTGAAGAACGACCGAGCCGGCGCGCTCATCGGCGTCAGCGGTTATGGTCAATACCGCCCCGTCGATGCAAGCGGCAGCGAAGCCGGAATGCAGCGCAATCGCCGGATCGAACTGCGCTTCATCATGGCGACGCCCGGCGCAACCGAGGTCGAGGGCATGGTGGATCAGATCAACGCCGTACGGTCCCGCTGATGCTCCGCGCCGCCCTGGCCGAGGCGCGCGCGGCCGTCTTCCTGCGGTTTGCGCCGCCGCTGCCGCAAGCACCCGATATCGCCGATCTCCTGATGGGGCGCTATGGCGACAGCGCGGGGCCGCGCCAATCGGCCAACGCGCTCCAGGCGCTGCTGCGCCGCTTGCGCCGGGCGCAGTACGATTGGGACAAGGTTGCCCCGGCCGACCGGCTCGACGTCGCGTGGGTGCTCTGGGAGGGCCTGGCGCCGCCGGCCGAGCACGAGGCCTTCCTGCGCGGCTTCCTGGACTGGCTCGAGACGCCGCGGCGCCGGCTCCAGGCGGCGCGGGTTGCCGCTGCCTGGGCGGCCGCCTTCGATCCCGCGCTGCCGAGCGTCCGCATCGCCGGCGACTGGCTGGCGCGGCATGCGGCCTGGCTGCCCGAGCCCTGGCCGCGTCTGGCCGAGGAATTCGAGATCTTCTCGGTGGAGAAGGGGCCGGCGGCGCTCGCCGAGGCCTTCCTCTCGGTCGAGGAGAGCGCGGCGCGCTTCTTCGAGCGCTTGCGGCTTCCCGCCCGTGCGGCTTCGGGCGGCCTGGTACTCGAGATGCTCGCGGCCGCGGCGGTGAGCGTCGAACGACGGCTGGCGCGGGAGCCGCGTCTCGCCCGGCGGCTCTGTGATCTCTCGCTCCAAGGGACCGTGTTCCGTCCTGACGCCGCCATGGGCCGCGTCCCGCGCCGTGCCGGGGCGATCCGCCTCGCGCTTGCCGAGGCGCTGCTGCTGCCCTGGAAGCGGCAGGCGCCGCCGCCGGAGGTCAAGGCGCGGCTCCTGGCCTATCTGCTGCGCCACTACGGGGACGCGCGGGTGGCGCGCGAACCCTGGACGAGCCTGCCTGTCCCGGCCGCGGCGATCATGCGCCGCTGGCTGACCGAGCAGACCGTCGCCGCCTATTTTCGTCTCGCCGGCCAAGCGAAATCCGCCGATCGCGAGCGGCTTTCGGCGCGCAGGGAATTCTGGATGTCCCGCCTCGGCCAGATCGACGACGCCTGGCTGGTGGGCGGCCGTCAAAGCATCGCGGCGCTTGGCCCGGATCAGCCGGCCCATGGCATTCTGACAGGATATCGGCCGGACCAGGCGGCGCTGCTCCTGCGCATCAGCGGCATGACCGTCCTTGAATTGAGCCATGAGGCGAGCGAAAGCATCTGGCTGCCCGGCAACAAGCTGGCGCCGCCGCTCTACCGCGGCACGGACGAGCCCTACTGGCCCGCCGCCCTGGTCGGCGGCGCCGATTTCTCCTCAGCCTATGGCAAGGGCAGCTGGCAGGAGCGGCTGGCGAGGTTTATCGGCGGCGCTGCGCAGAATGGGCGGCGGGAGATCGACGCTGTCGCCAACGAGGCGGCTTATTGAAGCGGCGCTGTGGTTTGGCGGCCGGTTCTATCAGAAAGCGCTGCCGCTCAAGAACGTTATCGAAGGCAATCCGATGGGCGCCTGGCCGAAAGGCCTGGCACGAGCGCGCGACGAACTCGTCGTCTCCAAGCAATACCCAGCGCTTTTTTCGGCACCTCCCTGGCCTCGACCTTAACGGCCGCGGGCATCGATACCTTGATCATCACGGGGCTCACGACCAGCGGCTGCGTACGCGCGACATGCGTCGACACTTGCTCGCACGGGTTTATCCCGATCGTGGTCGCGGAAGCCTGCGGCGATCGCCACGAAGCGCCGCGCAAGGCGAATTTGTTCGATATGAACGCCAAATATGCCGATGTCGTCAGCGAGGGCGAGGCGATAGGCTATCTACGGCGTGGCCGATAATCGCCGGACGGACCTCCGCCTCGACCTGGTCGGGCGCCTGGCGTAATTCCCGTCCTTCGCGTGACGCCGTGTCGACGCTGATTCCGCGTCGTTAGCCGGAGCTCGGGCGCTACCGGCAAGCGACGCTGGTGGGGTCGTTGATTTCGTAGTGGCCGTCGACCAGCGTCCGGTTCCAGATCAGCTTGCCGACGACCTCGACCTGCTGGCCGTGTCTGGCAGATCGGCAGGTTGCCCGTGGGCCGCTGTACCGTCACGAGCTCGCGCGTGCCCCTGCAGTCCAGGTTCAGAGCAAACACGAAGGGCCGGGAATAGGCCTCTTGGGCGGGAAGGTAGAGGCCGGTGGCGCGCACGGTGTCGCGCAGCCATTCGTCGCAGGCGCCGGCGGCGCGCGCGGGGAGCGGCAGGACGACGAGACAGCACAGCGCGGCGAGAAGATGTCTCATGGCGGGGAGTGGAGCATGTCCAGCCCTAAGAGGCCAGCCCGCTTCCGCGGCGGCACGCCTAGTGCGAGCTCAGGAATGCCGCGACGTCGCTGATCTGCCGCGCGGTGAGCTTCGTCGAGTTCTGATGCATGATGTCGTTCTCGCGCAGATTGGTGGCGAAGGCTTCGAGCTGCTTCTCGATATAGCCGCGGCGCTGGCCGGCAAGGCGAGGGAAGACCTCGTTGCCCTGCGCCGCGTCGCCGTGGCAGCTCATGCAAGCGGGCACATCTTGCTTCTCGATGCCCTCGTCGAAGATCTTTTTGCCGGCGGCGACTTCCGCGGGTGCGGCGGACTCGCCGCGTGCCGCCGGTTGCTTGGAGAAATACGCGGCGATTTCCTTGATCGTGGGGTCGGTAAGCTGCGCCGCCATGCCCCACATGAAGGCCTGCGCGTGCGGGTCGGCGCGCGAATGGTCGCGGAAGGCCTTGAGCTGCGCCTCGAGGTATTGCGGCGTCTGCGCCGCCAGGTTGGGGAAGGTGGGCGAGGTGCTGATGCCCTGGGGGCCGTGACAGGTCGAGCATTCGCGCTTGACGAGGTCGAGCGCGGCGCTGTTGTCGGCGGCCTCGGCGACGCCGGCGGCGAGCAGGAGGCAGGCGAGCGTCAGGATCGATGCGTTCGCTTTCACGATGCTTCCTCCTCCTAGAAGGCGGTCCAGATGAAGGCGAAGATGGTGTTGTTCGCCGAGGCGTCTCGTCCGGAGCCGTCGTAATTGGTCGAGGCACCGTTGAATTTCGTGAAGGCGGTGTATTGCACGCCGAGCTTCGTGTTGAGCCAAGGCAGGTAATCGGCCTCGACAACGACGCCCTGCGTATTGGGGCTGCCATTGGCGCTGCCAAGGACCGACGACGGCGCATAAAGAAGGGCGTCGCTGCTGCCGGTGATCGAGAAGAATTGCAGCGATCCGCCCAACTTGCGATTGTAGAAGTAGCTGCCGGTAATCCGTGCCGTGTCGAGCGTGTTGTGCGGATTGCTGGCGACGGTCGCGTTGAAGTCGCGATTCTCATGGATCCAGGTGGCGTTGGCCGAGAAGATGTGGTTGTCGCCGATATATTGGTATTGGGCGTCCACCGCTGCGTCGGTGAAGGTATCTGTCGGCCCGTGCTCGCCGATGCTGGCCGGATGGGTGTCGGCCTTGATGCCGTAGGTTCCGAACTCCAGCGAGTTGCGGCTCCAATCCTGCTCCCAGGCGACGCGCCAATAGGGCGCGACGCCGCTGATCCGCATGCCGAAGGTACTGTCGAGCGGCCCCGGGCCGCCGGTGAACGAGTTGGTGGTCCCGGTATTGGCGGAGTGATAGGCGCTTCCCTCGATATAGAGATGGCCATACGCCCAGACATAGCCGCCGAGCCCTGCCGATTGCTGGGCGAGCTGGCCGTCGATCAGCGCGGTTGCGATCCGCGGCACGCCGATATTGGTGAGGATGAAGGGAAAGGCCCAGGCCGGCGTGCTGTTCCAGACATCCTGCGAGGTCGGGTTGTTGTTGAGGGTGATGCCATAGATGAAGTCGCTGGCGCCCAATGAGGGGAAGGAGCCATGGTCGGCGAAGCGCAGATCGGAATTGTCGATGCCGATCGAGTTGCTGTTGGGGTTCCAGGTCACCTGCAGAAAGGCGCCGAGATTGTCGGCGATCTTGCCGGTATAGAAGATGCTGAGCGCCTGGGGGAATTCGGCGGTGTTCTTCTGTGACAGGTCGGTAACGGCGGGCGCGCCGGTGTCCGGCAGCGAATGCCCCAGCGAGGTGACCGATGCCTGCAGTTGGACGGAGACCGGCGGGAACTCCGAGAGCGCCATGGTGCTCTGGTTCTTCTCGTTGATGTCCTGAAGCTGCTTGACGTTGCTGAAGACGTAGCCGTTGAACTTGAAGAGGCGGCCGAACGGCGTCAGCTCCGGAAAGACGGTGTGGCAGGCCTCGCAGGCGAGGCCGGTCTGGCGCGCAAAGCCCGGCGTCGCCAGCGCCGCAGAATGCCCCAGCAGCAACGCCGCCAGGATTGCCACGACAAGACGCGCCGCCGCTATCGCCTGCCGAGTCCCCAT
>CAWBKF010000062.1:0-16880 GCA_963789275.1 uncultured Alphaproteobacteria bacterium | reverse complement strand
CATGTCGGTCAGCGGCGTACCGCGTTTACACACGACCTCGGTGGGAAGCGGAAGCTCCCGGTTATCTCATCACGCGCGATGGTGCCGGCCGACTGCAATTTCGGTACAAGACTGACGTCCTACCCCGCCCATAGCGACCGTGCATCCGATGTCACCCTCGACATCGGCGCCAGGAGTGTAGGACTGATACTGAACGGTTGACCCACTCGATCGCGGACGACGTCGTCCGGTGCCATATCCGCGGCCGAAGCCGACCAAGATCAAGCGAGGAATTCCGCTACTGCTTTCACCGCGTCCGGCTTCTCGTCGAGCACAAGATGGCCGGCGCCTTTGAAGATGCTGATCTCGGCCTGCCGGATCAGCCGCCGCCACGTCTTGCTCTGCGCTGCCGGAATCAGCCGATCATCCTCCCCCCAGACGAGTAGGGTCGGCATCGTGATGCGATGAAGATACCGCGGCAATTTCGGGTCCCACGGTCGGTCCCACAGCAGCCGCGCCACGGTCGTCATTTCGCGATAGCGGTCGCCGATGAAATCGAGATCAGGCTTCGACGGTAGATACGGCTTGATCACCTCGAAGTTGCTCACCAGCATGCCCGGAAGCTGTTCGGGCGGAAGCGCCAGCACGTCCGCCGTGGGATGATCGGGGTCGCGCAACCCGGCGGGTCCCACGAGGACCAGCTTGGACACGCGGTGGCCGTGCTCCATCGCGAACTTCGCGGCGAGCCAGCCGCCGAGCGAAAAGCCGACCAGCCGCACCTTTGCGAGGCCGAGCGCGTCGAAGAGGTCGAGATAGTGCATCACGTAGTCGTGCAGGTCGGTCATGGCGGGGTCGTCGCCGGATTCGCCGAACCCCGGATGAAAGGGAATCAGAACGCGGAACCTGTCCGTCCATGGCTTGGCGAACTCGAAGCCGGTGAAGGTTCCGGCGCCATGCAGGAAGACCAGCGGGTCGCCTTGACCGGCCGCGAGCGTGACCGTTCTCACGCCGTTGACCGTGTGCGTCTCGCGTCGGAAATCGGGCATTGCAGGACCCTCCCTACTCGGCCGCGACGGGGCGCGCGCTCAGCGCGCTGCCGCGCAGTTTCGGCATCACTTCTTCGGCGATCAGGCTGAGATTCTTCACCACCTTCCAATGCGGCATGTTGCCGATCGCGCCGAGAAGGTTGAAATGGCTGGTGCCCATGAGCTCTCCCCATTCGCCCAGCCGGTCGACCACCTGATCCGGCGTTCCGACCGCCACGAAGAAGGCGTCATTGATGGCGTTGAAATTGAACGATCCGTGCAGCTTGTCGGCCAAGGCGGCGCGCGCCTTGAGCTGGTCGACCGAAATATAGCCGGGCGGCGCGAGGAATTCCGGCGTGGTGCGCAGCGCATCCTCAAAGAAGTAGCGGATGTGCTCGACGGCTTCGCTCTCGGCCTTCTCCTTCGTCTCCGCGACGTAGATGATGATGCCGAGCGGCAGCTGCTCCGGCCGGATGGCGTGACCGTGATGCGCCGCCCGTTCGCGCAGCGTGCGGTTCAGCTCGAGCGCCTTCTGCTTGGTGACGAACACCGCGGAGTAGCCAAAGCCCAGCTCGGCCGCCAGCTCCACCGTCTCAGGGCTGCCGGTGCCGACGATGTAGCACGGCGGATGCGGCTTCTGAAACGGGCGCGGCCATGGATTGAGGAAGCGATAGGTATAGAAATCGCCGAAATACTTGGTCGGACCGTCCTCAGTCCAAGCCTGCAGGATGATGGCGATCGACTCCCTGTGCCGCTCGCGCGCGGTCGCCGGGTTGACCGGGTTCGCCCAGTACTCCATGCCGGTCCCCAGCGGAAATGCCACCTCGAGGCGCCCCTTGGAGAGGACGTCGAGCATGGCATATTCCTCGGCGAGACGGTTCGGGTATTCGAGGTTCGGCGGCGTGCCCCAGACGCAGATCTTGGCCCGGCTCGTTTGCGCAATGATCGACGCCGCGATGAGATTGGGCGCGGCCATCATGCTGTAGGCGGTGTTGTGGTGCTCGTTCACCACGATCGCGTCGAAGCCGAGCCTGTCCGCCAGCACCAGTTCCGACAGGTAGCGCTCGTAGAGCGCGTGTCCTCGCTCGGGATCGTAGTACTTGTTGGAAAAGTTCACCCACAGCGACCGAAATTCCTTGTGGTTCTCGGGCAAGTGCACGTATGGGAGGAAGTGCATGAAATTGAAGCGCACGGCGCCGCTCATCGGCATCTCCCCTGGTTTTTTGCCTGATCCCCGTTCGCGGGGCGGCGCGGCCCTATGGCCGCACTAGAGCCTAGCCGCGCGCCGCCCGGTCGTCCTGCACAATCCCGAACAAACATCTGCACGAAATCGACGATGGCGAGAGCGACCGGAGCCATCACACGAACCGGCAGGAGAGCGAGCCCAGCGGCCCGTAATCGACGTGGAACTGATCGCCGGTACGCGCCTCCACCGTGCGGGTGAACGACCCCGCGAGCACGACTTGGCCGGGCTCCAGCGCGACGTCGAACGGCGCCAGCTTGTTGGCGAGCCACGCGATCCCGTTCGCCGGGTGGTTCAGCACCGCCGCGGCGACGCCGGATTCCTCGATGATGCCGTTGCGATAGCACAGCGCCGCGACCCAGCGAAGATCGAACTCCATCGGCCGGATCGGCCTTCCGCCCATGACGAGGGCGGCATTGCCGGCATTGTCGGCGATGCTGTCCAGCACCTTGCGCGGCGCCTGCGTCTGCGGGTCGATCCGATGGGTCCGGCCGTCGACGATCTCGGCCGTCGGCACGACGTAGTCGGCCGCGCTCAGCGCATCAAAGATGGTGCAGCCGGGGCCCTTTAGGCGTCGGCCGATGATGAAGGCCAGCTCGACCTCGAGCCGCGGCTCGATGAAGCGGCCGACCGGAATCTCGGCGCCGTCCGCGTAGAACATGTCGGCGAGCAGCGCGCCGTAATCCGGCTCGGTGATGTTGGCGACGCTCTGCATCGCGCGCGACGTCAGCCCGATCTTGTGCCCCTTGACCGCGTTTCCCTCGGCCACCTTGATCGCGACCCAGTGGCGTTGCACGGCGTAGGCGTCGTCGATCGAAAATCCCGGATACTGTGCGGTCGGCGGCCTGATGCGGCGCCGCTCCTTCTCGGCCATATGGTATTGGCGCGCTATCGTCTCGATCGTGGCTTGGTCCAGCATCGCCTTACCCCCGCTTCGCGCTAGTGAATGTAGATATCCCGAAAAACGCCGCCGTTCCCGCTACTCATTCCGCCGTCCCCGCGCAAGCGGGGGACCCAGGGGAAGCGCTCCGCTCACTGCATTTGAGGCCCCTGGATGCCCGCCTTCGCGGGCAAGGCGATCCTTGAGCGGTGCGCTGCCGTGAGATTTGTCCGCTCCCTATCTCCTCTGGGCCGCGCGCGACTTCTGCCAGAGCGCGAAGTCGCGCTTCGCCTCCTCGCCGGGCGCTGGAAAGAGACCGATGAGCGAGCGCCCGCCCGCGACCTCCTGCTCCGCGAATTCGTCGTAGAGCGTGGCCTCGACCGCCTCTTGCGCCACCGCGTCGACGATGTCGGGCGGGATCACCACGACCCCGTCGCGATCGCCGACGATGACGTCGCCCGGATAGACCGCCACCCCGCCGCAGGCGATCGGCAGGTTGAGATCGATCGGCTGATGCACGATCGGGCTCGGCGGCGAGGAGGCGCGCCGATGATAGGCCGGCAGGCCGGTCCGGAGGATCCCTTCGGAATCGCGCAAGCCGCCATCGGTCACGATCCCGGCGCAGCCGCGCGCCTTGAGGCGGCCGACATAGAGATCGCCTGCCGAGGCCGCCCGCGCATCGCCGCGCGCATCGACGACCAGCACATGTCCGGGCGGGCACTCCTCCATCGCCTGGCGCTGCACCTGTCCGCGCCCGGGTGTCCCCGGCCGGTTGCGGTCTTCGCGCGCCGGGATGAAGCGCATCGTGAAGGCGAGGCCGACCATGCGGGGAATGTCGGGACGGATCGGCGCCACCTCCTGCAGAAACATGTTCCTGAGCCCGCGCCCGAACAGGATGCCGGTGAGCGTCGAGGTGCCGACCGTCAGGAGGGCCTCGCGGGTGCTTTGCGCCAGTGTCGTCATGCCAGTCTCCCCATTGAGTTCGACGCCGTGCGATGGATCACGCCAGCATTGGCGGCGCCGCGGCGGTATGTCACGCGCCACCGCCGGGCCGCGCCTTCGCTTGCTGGAGCGCTCGCCAGATGCGCTCGCTTGTCGCCGGCATGTCGAGCTCGTCTGACCCCCGCGGGCTCGAGCGCGTTCATGATGGCGATCATGACCGCGGGCAGCGCGCCCACCGTTCCGGCCTCGCCGGCGCCCTTGGCGCCGAGCGGGTTGGTCGCGGTCGGCACCGGCTTGGAGATCACCTCGACATTGCACATCGTATCCGCCCGCGGCATCGCATAGTCCATGAAGCTCGCGGTGAGCAGTTGGCCACTGCCGCGCTCATAGACCACCTGCTCCATCAGGATCTGGCCCAGCCCCTGGGCGACGCCGCCATGGATCTGCCCCTTCAACGTCAACGGGTTGATCACCGTGCCGACATCGTCGACGACGAGATAGGAGAGGACACGGGCCGCGCCCGTCTCGGGGTCGATCTCGACCTCGCAGACATGGCAGCTGTTGGGAAATGTGGCGTGCTCGGGGGAGAAGGTCGCATTCTCGTAAAGGCCGGGCTCGATGCCCGGCGGCAGCCGCGCCGGCTGGAAGGCGGCGACCGCCACCTGCTTCAGGCTGAGGCTCCGGTCGGTGCCGGTGATGGTGAAGCGGCCGTCCGTGAAGCCGACATCCGCCACCGCGGCCTCCAGCAGGTGCGCCGCGATCTTGCGCCCCTTCTCGATCACCTTGTCGGCGGCGAGCGTCAGGGCCGCGCCGCCGGTGACCATCGAACGCGAGCCGTTCGACCCCATGCCGAAGGCGACCCGGTCGGTGTCGCCGTCGATGTATTGCACATCGGCGGGATCGATCCCGAGCCGCTGGTGCAGGATCTGCTTGAAGGCCGTGTCGTGCCCTTGCCCATGCGTCTTGGTGCCCATCAGCACGAGGGCCGTACCGCTGGGATTGAAGCGGATCTCGGCATATTCGGGGACGGGGCCGGCGGCCTGCTCGATCGCGTTGGCGATGCCGATGCCGCGCAGCATGCCGCGCCGGCGCGCCGCGGCGCGCCGCACCGGGAAGCCGGCGTAGTCGGCGGCGGCCAGCGCCGTCTCCAGATTCTGGCGGAAGTCGCCGCAATCGTAGTGCGGGCCGAGCGCCGTCTGGTACGGCATCGCCGCGGCGGGGATGATGTTGCGCCGGCGCAGCTCGATCGCGTCCATGCCGAGCTCGCGCGCCGCCGCCTCGATCACCCGCTCGATGAGATAGGTCGCTTCCGGGCGGCCGGCGCCGCGATAGGGCGCCGTCGGGCTGGTATTCGACAGCACGGCGTTGATGGCGACGTAAGCCGCGGGAATGTCGTAGACGCCGACCACCGTGCCGATCATGCCGAAGGGCGTCAGCAGCTGCCGGTCGGAGGCGATATAGGCGCCGATATTGGCGTCCATATTGAGGCGCAGCGCCAGGAACTTGGCCTGCCCGTCGAGCGCCAGCTCGATCTCGCCGATATTGTCGCGGCCGTGCTCGTCGGCCAGCAGCACCTCCGAGCGCTCGCAGCTCCACTTCACCGGGCGGCCGAGCTTGCGCGCGGCCCAGAGCGTCAGACGGTGCTCCACATACTGCCAGCCCTTCGCGCCGAAGCCGCCGCCGACGTCGCGGCAGACCACCCGCACCTTGCTCTCCGGCACCTTGAAGACCATGGTGGCCAGCATGTTGCGCACGCGGTGGGGATAGTTGACGTCGGCATAGAGGGTGTAGCGGTCCTCGCCGCGGTCATAGGTCCCGAGCGCGCCGCGCGGCTCCATGTATTGCGCATGCACCCGGGTGATGACATAGCGGCGGCGAACGATCGTCGCCGCGCGCGCGAACGCCGCCTCGGTCGCCGCCTTGTTTCCACGCTCATAGAGGTGGGAGATGTTGTCGGGATTCTCGTCCCAGACCCGGGGCGATCCCGCGCGGGCCGCTTCGGCGGTATCGGTGACGGCGGCGAGCGGCCGGTAATCGACGGTGATCAGCTCCGCCGCATCCTTCGCCTGCGCCAGCGTCTCGGCGATCACCATCGCCACGGGATCGCCGACATAACGCACGCGATCGATCACCAGCGCCGGCCGCTGCGGCGCGAACATCGGCGAGCCGTCGGCCTTCTTGCGCGGCATTGTCGCCTTCGGCATGGCGAGGCCGTCGGCCGCATAATCCCTCCCGGTGTAGACCGCGACCACGCCGGGCGCCGCCGCCGCCGCGCGCGTGTCGAGCGCGGCGATCCCGGCATGAGCATGGGGCGAGCGCAGGAAGACGGCGTAGGCCTGTCCGGGCAGGGTGAGATCGTCTTGGAAATGCCCCTCGCCGCGCAACAGGCGCGTATCCTCGAAGCGCATCACCGGCTGGCCGACGCCATACTTCATCATCGTCTCGAGACCTTCGCCTCACTCCTCGGACGCGGGGCGGCGCCGGACCGGCTGGCCGGCGCCGATCGCGGATCGACGCGCCGACCTACTCGGCGGCGTTCGGAACCTCGAGCGCGTCCCAGTTCGGCTTCAGGACGTTGGGCTGGAACTCGTGGCCGTAGAAATCGCTCTCGTAATACTCGCTCTGATGCGAGGCCGGCCGCGACCCCCAGCCATATTCGATCAGCCAGCCGGACGGATTGAGGAAGTAGTAGGAATACTGGTGATCGTTCGAGTGCTTGCCGGGCGTGATGCCGATCGGGATGTTGCGCTGCTTGACCAGCTCGTAGGTGTAGGCGAGGTCGTCGAAGGACTGCACCTCGATCATCACATGGTTGAGCCGCTTGCTGCCGCCGAGCCCGAACGCGACGGTATGGTCGCGGTCGTTGCAGTGCATGAAGAGCGCCTCCAACTTGCCGCCGTCCGGCGTCGGTATCTTGTATTCGATGCCGCCGCGCATGCCGAGCAGGCGGTAGAAGCGGTAGGTCGCGGCGAGATCGCGGTTGCGGAGGATGCAGTGGCCGAGCCCGCCGGTTCCGGTGGCAAAGCGCCCGTACATGCGGCGTCCGGGATGGAAGGGCTTGCTGTATTGCACATGGGGGCCGTGGAAGATCTCGAGCGGATTGCCGTTGGGATCCTCGAGCGTCAGCAGCTCGAGCACGTGGCGGTCCTCGGCCTGCGCGCGCGAGCAGGCCTCGAACCGCACGCCGGCCTCGCCGAGCGTCTTCTGCATGGCGCCGAACTCGTCGGGGCCCGCCACGCGAAGGCCGAGGCAGACCAGGTCGTCGCTGCCGTCCTCGTCGAGCACAAAGCGGTGATGCCAGAAATCCATCCGCAGATAGGCGCGCCGCGGCTCGCCCTCGTCGACCAGCTCGAGCCCGAGGATGTCAGTCGCGAAATCCTTCCACCGGCTGAGGCTCTTGACGCCGAGCACCATGTAGCCGAGTTCGGTTATCCCGGTCATTTCCTCATCTCCTCTTCTTCACGTTTATGCGCGTCGTCGCAGCGGCGACCCCGTCTCCTTCTTTCCTCCTCACTCTCGCGGCAGCAGCTCGGCGGCGATCTTCGCGAAGCCGACGAAGGTGCGCTCGATGTGCTCGCCGAGCAGCCGGCAGGCGAGATCGGCGTCGCGCGCCAGCGCCGCGTCCATGATCGCCTTGTGCTCCTGGCGCACGCCCGGACGGATGTCCACCACCGTCAGCGTCAGCATGCGGTAGCGCTCCGAGCACTGGTAGAGAATGCGGCGGAAATGGCGCACCCACCGCGACTTGGAGGCGGCCAGCAGCGCTTCGTGGAAGGCGTGGTTGCGCACGGTCCACTCGCGCCCCACTGCGGGCGATTTGCGCGTATTGCGGGTGTCGAGAAGGTTCAGCTTGTGCAGGGCTGCGACCACGCCCGATTCCCAATTGTCGTCGCCCGCTTCGATCGATTCACGCAGCGCGATCGTCTCCATCATCTTGCGCAGGGTGATGATCTCGCGGAACTCCGCGATCGATACCGGCGCGACGCGGAAGCCGCGCTGGCCTTCGGAGGTCACCAGCGCGTCAGCGACGAGCAGCAGGAGCGCCTCGCGGATGGTGCTGGAGCTGACGGAATGCCGCGCGCGCAACGCGTCGATCGGCAGCTTCGCGCCGGGCCGCATCTGGCCGCTGATGATCTTGGCCTTGATCTCGCGATAGACGTGCTCGATGAGCGTCTTCGCGGTCGGCAGCTCGGCCGCCGCCGGCGCTTGCTCAATTTTCTTCGAACGTGGTGCTGCCATCACGCGGGCTCGCTCACGACCTGGCGACGAAGAACAGATCATAGCAGGAAGACGGCGCGGCGTTATCGAAAAGTCGATCTCGAATATCGATTTTATGACAAACGCCGCCGCCGGCGTAAAATATCGATAATATCGTTGACCCCTCGCGACGGGCGGGACTAAGCTTCGAGAAAATCGCCTTGCCGGACCCGGCAAGGCCCGCGACGGCAGGTCCGCGGACGAGGGAGGTGACGGTATTGCTAAAGCCCGGAATCGGGGCATTGCGATGGCGCGGCCGCTTGGCCACCCCACGAGCCGCCCGCCGGCGCACACGACCACCATCAGCCGAGGGGAGCGACAATGCCCGCACGCACGGGAGCGCAATTTCTTCGTGGCCTGACCGACCGGCGCGAGATCTGGGTCGGCGGCGAGCGCGTAACCGACGTCCTCGATCACCCGGCCTTTACCGGCGCGGCGCATGCGCTGGCCGAGGTCTTCGACCTGCAGCATCAGGCGGCCGGCCTCTGCCTCATGCCCGATCCCGAGACCGGCGAGCCGATCAATGTGAGCCACATGATCCCGCGCTCGCAGGAGGATCTCTTAAGGCGTCACAAGGGGCTCGAGCGGATCTCCGAATACTCGGTCGGGCTGATGGGCCGCACCCCGGACTACATGAACGTGACCTATGCCGGGTTCGCCGGCCGCTTCGACGAATGGGCGGTCAACGGCAACGACCAGGGCGCCGAGAATTTGGTGAAGTATCAGAAGAAGCTGGCGCGCGACGACATCAGCCTGACCCACACCATCGTCCACACCACGGTCGACCGGGCCAAGGGCGAGACGCCGCTGGGTTTCGATGAGGTCCAGCTCCACAAGGTCGAGGACACCGAGCACGGGATCCTGGTGCGCGGCTCGCGCATCCTGGCGACGCTGGCCCCCTTCGCCGACGAGATCGCGGTCTATCCCGGGCATCCCATGCCCAACGCCACCGACGCGCACGCGCTGTCCTTCAACATTCGAATGGACACGCCCGGCCTCAAATTCCTCTGCCGCGACAGCACCTCGGTCAACACCAACCGCTTCGACAACCCGCTCTCGAGCCGCTTCGACGAGCAGGACGCCTTCGTCGTCTTCGACGATGTCGAGGTGCCGCGCGACCGCATCTTCATCAACGCGAATCTCGCGGTCTACAACGCCGTGATGCTCACCAGCTGGTGGCCCAACATCATGCACCAGACGATGATCCGGGCACAGACGAAGCTGGAATTCGCCTATGGCTTGGCGGCCCGCATGGCGGAGGCGGTCAACGTCAATTCACCGCAGGCGCAGCAGATGCTCGGCGAGATCTGGTGCTTTGCCGAGTTCGCACGATCGGCGATCCTGTCGGCCGAGCAAGGCGCCTTGGAGTACGGCAACGGCGTGTGGTTCCCCGACGGCCGGCCGCTCGTCGCGCTGCGCGCGGCGCTCCCGGTCTGGTTCCCGCGCGTCAACGAGATCATTCGGCTGATCGGTTCGCACAACCATTTCACCGCACCGAGCGCCGCCCAGTTCGCCGATCCGACGCTGCGGCCTCTGCTCGACAAATATCTTCCCGGCGTCGGCGTCAGCGCCGAGCAGCGGGCGCGCATCTTCCGCCTGGCCTGGGACTATGCGGGCAGCGCGCTCGCCAGCCGCAACGAACAGTACGAGCGCTTCTATCTGGGCTCGGCCGGGCGCAACCAGGCGAACGGACATCTCTATTCGGATCGCACCCGCGCCAACCGCCTGGTCGACCGCTTCCTCAACGAAGAGGTGCCGGAGCTGAAGCGGGAGCCGCGTCGCGAAGGGCTGCGCGCCGCGGGCTGAAGCGGGCGAGGCGAAGCCGGCGCGCGGGGCGTCGACGGGGCGATAAGGGAGGCTCGGGGCGTCATGGCGGAAGCGACACAGTCGGCGGTGATCGTCGGTGCCACCGGCTCGATGGGCAAGGTGATCAGCGAGCGGCTGCAGCGTGCCGGCCTCGCCGTGATCGCCGTCGGCCGCGGCGAGGCCGCGCTGGGCGCTCTCGAGCGACAGCTCCCGGGCCTGCGCGGCTGCGTCGCCGACATGGCGTCCGACACGGCGATCGAGGCGATCCGTCGTCATTTGGACCGTCCCGTGCGGATGGTGGTGCATGCGGCGGGGCTGCCGCCGTCGGCGATGGGCTCGCTCCTCAAGGTGTCGACCGCCGCCGTCGCGCAATCGCTCGAGATCAAGGTCGGCGGCATGATCCGGCTGGTGCGCGCCGTCGACGAGCATCTGGCGGCGGGGTCGCGGCTCGTCGCCATCGCCGGCCATCTCGGGCTCGAGCCGACCGCGCTTGCCGCGAACCCCGGCATCGCCAATGCCGCGCTCGTCAATCTGATGCGCCAGTACAGCCTGCTTTACGGCAAGCGCGGCGTCAGCGCGCATGTCATCGCCCCGGGCCCGACCGAGACCGAGCGGCTTGCGCGCGCCGTCGCCGGCCGTGCGGCGAGCCTCGGCATCACCGAGGCGGCGATGCGCGAGGAGATGCGGGCGGAATCGCCGTTCAATGCCATCGCCAGCTGCGAGCAGGTCGCCTGGGCGGTGTCGCTGCTGCTGGCGCCCGAGGCCGAGGTCATCACCGGCTCGACCTTGTCGCTGGACTATGGTCGCCGGCGCGGCCTACCCTGACCGAGCCGTCGCCGCCATCCGTGTAACCATCCCTGAGGGAGGTCATCGAGATGAGTGTGCTGGAAGGGCCAAGAAGAGAGCTGCGCCACGTCGTCTTCGGCGGCAGCGCCTATTGGGCCGAGTATCGCGAGGGCGAGCTGCATCTCGGCGACGGGCGCGTGCTGTCGGAGCGTGCGGTGCAGCATCTGCCGCCGTGTTCGCCGACGAAGATCCTCTGCGTCCACCTCAACTACCGCTCGCGGCTCTACGAGTTCACCGGCGGCGACAAGCCGCCGCCGACGCCCGACCTATTTCCAGAAGCCGGTCACCGCGCTCAACGCGCATGGCGGCGAGCTGGTGCGGCCGGAAGGCTGCAAGTACCTCAACTATGAAGGCGAGGTGGCGGCGGTGATCGGCAAGGTCACGCGCAACATCGCGCGCGACGAGGTATGGGATCGTCTCGCCGGCTTTGCCGTCGCCAATGATGTCGGTCTCCAGGACATGCGCGACACCGATGCTGGCTCCATGCTGCGCGTCAAGGGGCCCGATGGCTTCTGCCCGGTCGGACCGGGCCTCGTCCGCGGCGTCGATGTCCGGAAATCGGTCCTGCGCACCTATCGCAACGGCAAGCTCGTGCAGGAGGGCGCGATCGGCGAGATGCTCTTCGGCATCGACTATCTGATCGCCGATCTCGCGCGCCACATCACCTTGCTGCCCGGCGACGTGATCCTCACCGGCACACCGGCGAACTCGCGTCCGATGGCGGTGGGCGATCTGATCGAGGTCGAGGTGAGCGAGCTCGGCCGGCTCGGCAACCGCGTGGTCTCGGCGCCGGCGCCGCGCGCCGCGCTCGGACATCAACCCACCGATACCGACGGGGTTCGCCGCGTCGCCCTCGGCAATGACGAGCGGCTGCCGCCGAACCTCAAGGCAGGAGGATAGCGCATGTCCTGCGCCCGCCGGAGCGGCACGCTCCAGGGCGGAGGAAGAGTCGGAATGCTCTAGACGCAAGAAGAAAATTCGGGCGTCGGCCGCAACGCCGGCCGGCGCGACGACCACAAGGGAGGGAGGAGAGAATGAGGCCAAGCGATTTTCTCGTCGTGGCCGCGACCGCCGTGCTGTTGCTGGCGGCCGCCGCCGGCAACACCGTCGCCGCCGCCAAGCCGACCTGCGGGCTGAACAACGGCAAGCCCGCGACCGGCGAGCCGATCCCGATCGGCTCGATCAACGGCGTGACCGGCCCCGATGATTTCAGCGCGTCGGGGCATGCGGCGGACGCCTATTTCAAATGCGTCAACGCCAATGGCGGCATCAACGGCCGGCCGGTGAAGTACATCATGGCCGACGATCAGTGGAAGCCCGACGTTGCGGCCCAGGTCGCCACCAAGCTGGTCGAGGACGACAAGGTCGTCGCCATGATCGGCAGCAACAGCATCGTCGAATGCGGCGCCAATGTCAGCCTCTATGACCGCGAGAACGTCATGGTGATCGACATCGGCGTCGTCCATGAATGCTTCACCAGCAAGAACACCGCCCCGATCAACGAGGGCCCGCGGCTCAGCGGCGTCGGCATGCTGCAATACTCCGCCGAGCATCTCGGCGCCAAGAAGGTCGCCTGCGTCGCCTGGAACCTGCCGGGGGTGGTGGACTGGCTCTGCGGCGGCTTCGCGGCCTGGGGCAAGAAGCATGGCGTCACGGTCGAGAATGTCATCGTCGATCCCAGCTCCAACGACTGGACCTCGGCGATGCTGCAGGCGAGCGCGCTCAACCCCGACGTCATTCTGCTCTGCTTCAGCAAGGGCGGGCACATCCAGTCGCTGGCGGCGGCCGAGGAGCAGGATCTCGGCGCCAAGTACAAGTTCACCTCGCTCGCCTCGGGCTATGTCGTGGGATTGCCGGTGACCATCGGCAAGTACTGGAACGACCGTTTCTGGACCCAGCTCGAGTTCACGCCGCTCGACGGCACCGGCCCGGACAACCAGAACTGGCTCGCGATCATGGACACCTATGGCGCCAAGAGCGATCCGCGCGACACCTTCAGCCAGGGCGGATACCTCGCCGCCAAGATCGCGACCGAGGCGCTGCTGAAGCTCGATCCCGCCAAGATCGACCGTGCGAGCGTGTCGGCGGCGCTGCGCGCGGTGAAGGGCTTCAAGAGCGACATCCTGTGCGGCACCTGGTATGTCGGCAACGGCGCGCGGCACAACGCCAATCACCGCGGCCTCATCGCCGTCGCCGAGGGCGGCGGCTGGAAGACCGAAGGCAGCTGCTTCGACAACGACGATCCCGAGCTCGACGACATCTACGCCCAGGAAAAGGCGCAGAATTAGGCCTGCCGGCCCGCTGGGCGCCGCGGCGCCCGGCGGGCCGCCGTTGAGGTGAAGAGACCATGTCTCTGCTACCGTTCGTCGCTGCCGGCATAGGCTTGGGCTCGGTCTACGCGCTGTCGGGGGTCGGCATCGTCGTCCTCTACCGGGCCTCCGGGACGCTCAACTTCGCTTTCGGCGCGCTGGGCGCGATCGGCGCCTATTGCGCCTGGTCGATCCTGCCGCTCGGCGTGCCGCCGGCGCTCGCCTGGGCGGCCGGCATCGCCGTCGCCGCGGCCGGGTCCTTCGGCTACGGGCTCCTCGTCGCGCCGCGGCTGCGCCATCGCGATCGCGCGGTGCGGGCGGTCGGCACGCTCGGCTTCGCGCTCTTCATTCTCGGCATCACCGGCGTTCTCTGGGGCGAGGCGGTGCCGCGGCGGCTGACGCTGCCGACCGACCACTACTACGCGCTCATCTTCTCGGTGCGCGTCACCTACACCCGGCTCGCGGCGCTCATCCTGGCGCTGCTCATGGTCGGCGCCATCACGCTGCTGCTGAACCGCACGCGCCTCGGCCTCTCCATGCGGGCGCTCGCCGCCGACCGCAACGCCAGCAGCCTGATCGGCATTCGCGTGGTGCGCGTCGACGCCATCGCCTGGCTGATCTCGGGCGTCTTCGCCGGCGTCGCCGGGCTGCTGCTCGCCGACATGGTGGCGCTCAACGCCGTTTTCCTGACCTTCCTGGTCATTCCCGCCATCGCCGCCGCGATCTTCGGCCGGCTGCAGTCGCTGGCGGCGACGGCGGTGGGTGGCTTCGCTGCCGGCATCATCGAAGCGGTGCTGAGCGCCGTGCCGGCGGTGGCCTTCTACCGCAGCGCGGCGCCGTTCGTGCTGGCCTTGCTGTTCATCACGCTTTTCGGCGGGCGGCGCATGTCGGCGCTGCACGAATGAGCGCGCGCGAGCACCTCTCGGCGGCGGCCGTCGACGCGCTGCCCGCGGTCCGACCGCGCGGCTCCCTCCACCGCATCCTGACGATGGTCGCGATCCTGGCGCTGCTCACCGCGATCATCGCTGCGACTGCGGGCGGCTATTGGCTGAAGATTTTCACCGCCTCCTTCGCCGTCGCGCTTGCCGCCGCCGGCACCGGGCTGCTCTATGGGCGGCTCGGGCTCATCTCGCTCTGCCAATATGCCCTGGTCGGCATCGGCGGCTGGGTGACGCTGCGTGTGTTCCACGCCTGGCACCCGCCCTTCGAGTCTCCCTGCTGGCCGGCGGGATCGCGGCCGGCGTCATCGGCGTGCTCTGGGGCCTGCCGGCCATTCGCATGCGCGGCCTCTATCTGGCGCTGGCGACGCTGATGTTGGCGGGCGCCTTCCAGGTGGTGATCATCAATTGGAGCTTTCCCAATGGCGGCGGCGGCTTCCTCGGCTATATGGGCGACAAGCCGCGCGTCGACATCGCGCGGCCGCCCTTCGCCGACGGCGATGTCGGCTATTTCATCTACGTTGCCGTGGTCCTGGCGCTTGGCCTGGCGCTCCTCGAATGGCATCGGCATGCGAAGCCCGGCCGCGCCTGGGCGCTGATCGCGCGCAGCGAGCTGATGGCGACCGCTTCCGGCGTCAAGATCGTCTTCTACAAGACCTGGGCGTTTGCGCTCTCGGGCTTCCTCGCCGGAATAGCCGGCGGGCTGCTCGCGGCCTGCTATGGCGGGCTCGACGCCAACGGCTTTCCGGCCTCGCTCTCGATCCTGCTGTTCGCGGTCTCCGTTATCGGCGGGGTCTTCGACTGGCCCGGCGCGGTCATCGCCGGCGTCATGTTCCAGGTGCCGCCGGCCTTTCTCAACTATCTCGGCGTCAACGGCTATTTCGCCACGCTGCTGTTCGGCGCCGGGCTCATTCACGCGCTGATCACGGCGCCGACCGGCATCTCCGGCCAGCTCGGCGAGCTGACCGAACGCCTACGCCGCATCGGCCGCAGGGGCGCGCCGTGACGATCCGCATCCGGGATCTGACCGTGCAGTTCGGCGGCGTGCGCGCCCTCGACAGCCTCGATGCCGAGCTGAGCGCGCCAATCGTCGGGCTCATCGGCCCCAACGGCGCGGGCAAGACGACGCTGCTCAACGTGCTGTCCGGCTTCATCCGGCCGCGGGCCGGAAGCATCATGCTCGATGATATCGACTTGCTCGCCCTCTCGCCGCTCAATCGCGTCGCTGTCGGCCTCAGACGCACCTTTCAGCAGGAGCAAGTGGTCGACGATCTCTCGCTGTGGGAGAACGTGCAGGCGATCGCCGATCACGTCTGGCGCGAGCGCGTCGCCGCCGCCGCCGACATTGAGCGCGCCATCGCCTTCGTCGGCCTCCAGCGCAACCGGCATGTCCTCGGCCGCCGCGCCAATCTCTTCGAGCGGCGGATGGTCGAGATCGCCAAGACGCTGATCGGCCGGCCGAAGCTCATTCTGGTCGACGAACCCGGCGCCGGCCTCAACGACGCCGAGACCGAGCGTCTGCGCCGGCTGCTGCTCGACATTCCCGGCGAGTTCGGCGTCCAGCTGGTGCTGATCGACCACGATGCCGATCTGATCGCCTCGGTCTGCGTCGAGACGCTGGTGCTCGATTTCGGCAGGAAGCTGGCGCTCGGCGCGACGCGCGCGGTCCTCGATGACCCCGCGGTTCGCAGCGCCTATCTGGGGACCGCCTGAGATGACCGGGGAGGCGGGCCTGTCGATCCGCGATCTCGTCGTCCATCGTGGCGGCCGGCCGGTGGTGCACGAGGTCTCGCTCGCGCTCAGGCAGGGCGAGGTCACCGGCCTCGTCGGCGCCAACGGCGCCGGCAAGTCCACCCTGGTGATGGCGGTCGCGGGCGCTTTGCCGGTGGCGGGCGGGCAGATCGAGCTCGACGGCCGAAGCCTCCTCGGCCTGGCGCCCGACGCCGTCCGTCGCCTCGGTGTCGCCGTGGTGCCGGAAGGCCACCATGTGTTGCAGAGCCTCTCGGTGCTGGACAATCTGCGCGCCGCCGGCTCGAGCTTGAGCCGCGCCGATCTCGACCGCGAGGTTGCGGCTGCGCTCCAGGTGTTTCCCGAGCTCAAGGCGCGGCTGACGGTGGGCGCGCGTGATCTCTCCGGCGGCCAGAAGCAGATGGTGGCGATCGCCCAGGCGCTGATCGCGCGGCCGCGCTATCTGCTGATCGACGAGCTCTCTTTCGGGCTTGCGCCGGCGATCGTGCTGCGGCTCGGCGACACGATCCGCGCGATCGCGGGGCGCGGCGTCGGCATTCTGCTGATCGAGCAATTCACCACGTTGGCGCTGGCACTCTCCAGCCGCGCCCATGTTCTCGAGCGCGGCCGCATCGTCTTCTCGGGAACCTCCGACGAGCTGCGCGCCCATCCCGAGGTCCTCCACGGCGCCTATCTGGCAGCCGGGACCCCGTCCCGCGGGCTTCCGGCCGGGGCTAGCCGATAAGAGTTCGAGAACGGAAGGGCCAATAAAGTCAGCCTGGATGACCGCCAAGCGGCGGTAGATCGGACTTCCGCTTCGGGGTCGGGAGCCGCCGCCGATGCTCCGTGGAGAAGGTCTGCTTTTTGCCCTCGGCCACTCCAAAGCTGTCATTCCGTTTCCGGCCATACTGGACTTTGTGCCGATAG
>CAWBKF010000061.1:0-15791 GCA_963789275.1 uncultured Alphaproteobacteria bacterium | reverse complement strand
GCATCGCCTCTAATTCGCTGCGGGCTTAGCGCGACGCACGGGGAGGAACAGCATGCAGCTCGGTTTCATCGGCCTCGGCACCATGGGTGCCAGCATGGCGGCGAACCTGCAGAAGGCAGGTCATCGCCTGGTGGTCAACGATCTCCGCCGCGCCGCGGCGGCCTCGCATCTCGCCGCGGGCGCGGTTTGGGCGGAGACGCCGCGGCAGGTGGCCGAGGCGGCGGAGGTCGTCTTCACCTCCCTGCCGGGACCGCCGGAGGTCGAGGCGGTGGCGCTCGGGCGCGACGGACTGCTCGGCGCCATGCGCGACGGCGGCGCCTATTTCGATCTCTCGACCAATTCGCCGAGCGTGGTGCGCCGCCTCCATGCGGCCTTCGCCGAGCGTGGCGTGCACATGCTCGACGCGCCGGTGAGCGGCGGGCCGCGCGGCGCCAGGACCGGCGAGCTCGCCCTCTGGGTCGGCGGCGAGCGCGCCGTCTTCGACCGCTTGAAGCCGGTGCTCGACGCGATGGGCGATCAGGCCCGTCATGTCGGCCCGATCGGTGCCGGCAGCGTCGCGAAGCTGGTGCATAATTGTGCCGGCTACGCCATCCAATGCGCGCTGGCCGAGGTGTTCACGCTGGGCGTCAAGGGCGGCGTCGAGCCGCTGGCGCTGTTCGAGGCGGTGCGGCAGGGCGCGGTCGGCCGGCGTCGCACCTTCGACGGGCTGGTCGATCAGTTCCTGCGCGGCGTCTACGACCCGCCGGCTTTCGCGCTGCGCCTCGCGCATAAGGATGTGACGCTCGCCACCGCGCTCGGGCGCGAGCTGGCAGTGCCGATGCGCTTGGCCAACCTCACGCTCGAGGAGATGACCGAGGCGATGAACCGCGGCTGGGCCGAGCGCGATTCGCGCGTCGCCATGCTGCTGCAGCAGGAGCGCGCCGGCGTCGAGATCAAGGTCGATGAAGGCCGCTTGGCCGCTGCGGTCAAGGCGAACGCGCGCTAGCAGCGGCGAACTCGCGCCAGCGCGTTCGTCCGCGGCGGCGTCAGCGCCCCCGCGAGCGCTCTTGCGCTCGTCGGGAGCGCAGCAAGCGCGGGAGCCGCACCGTGCGGGCTAGCCGTGGGGCGCGCGGGCTCTCGCGGTTGCAAGGGCAACCGCTGGCGCCCGCCGGCGACGACGCTAGGGCGTCGCGCCTAGGCAGCGCGGATCTTGTCGAGGAAGTCCCTGACCTGGCCGCGCAGCTGCTCGGCCTGGCGGGCGAGCGCGTCGGCGGCGGACTTGACGCCGGCGGCCGCGGTGCCGGTCTCGTCGGTGCCGGCGGCGACGCCGGCGATGTTCTCGGAGACGTCCTTGGTGCCGCGCGCCGCCTGCTGCGTGTTGCGGGTGATCTCCTGCGTCGCCGCGCCCTGCTCCTCGACCGCCGAGGCGATCGAGGTCGCCACCGTGCTGACCTCGCCGATGGTGCCGCCGATGCGCTTGATCGCGTCCACCGCGTCCTTGGTGACGTTCTGCACGGCGACGATCTGCGCCGAGATCTCCTCGGTCGCCTTGGCCGTCTGGTTGGCGAGCGATTTCACTTCCGAGGCGACGACGGCGAAGCCCTTGCCGGCCTCGCCGGCGCGCGCCGCCTCGATCGTGGCGTTGAGCGCCAGCAGATTGGTCTGGCTGGCGATGTCGCTGATCAGCTTCACCACCTCGCCGATACGGGCGGCGGTCTCCGCCAGCCCCTGGACGGTGCCGTCGGTCTGGCGTGTCTCCTCGACGGCGCGGCCGGCGACGCTGGCCGCGCGCGTCACCTGGCGGCTGATCTCGGAGATTGAGGCGCTGAGCTCCTCCGACGCCGCCGCGACGGTCTCGACATTGGTCGAGGCCTCTTCCGAGGCGCCGCTCGCCGCCTTGACCTGCCGGCTGCTCTGCTCCGCGGTCTTGGCGAGGCGCTCGGCGGTGGCGCGCATCTGCTCCGAGGCGCCGCCCAGCGAATCCAGCGCGTCGCGCACCTGGCCCTCAAAGCCGGCGATATGCGCCTCGGTCGCCTGCTGGCGCGCCTCGGCCTGGGCGCGGCGGCCGCGCTGCTCCTCCTCGATGCCGAGCTTCTCGACGGCGTTCTGCTTGAACGTCGCGAGCGCGCCGGCCAGCGCGCCGATCTCGTCGTGCCGGGTGGCGAAGGCGACCTCGGCGGTGAGATCGCCGCCGGCGACCTTCAGCATGGCGTCGCGGATCGTGTGCAGCGGTTGGATGACGCGGCGGCCGACCAGCATCGTGACGGCGAGCGCCAGCGCGATCGCGCCGATCAGCAACGTCAGCTGCACGCCGAGATCGACCGCCGCCGCGCTGCGCTGCGCTGCGGCGTACTCCCGGGCGGAGTTCGAGCGCCACTTCCGCCACCTTCAGCAGGGTTCCGAGATGCGCGATGGTGTAGGGCGCCCATTGGTCGGTGGTCATCTCCGGTTTCTCGCCCGCCTGCAACGCCTTCAGCAGCCGCTCGCGGGTGTCGGTGTAGTCCGCGCCGAAATAGGTTTTCGCGGTGGCGTCTATCGTCTCGCGCAGCTTGGGCGGCGTCGATGGGCCATATTCCATGGCTTCGATCGCGGCCCACAGGGCCTCGGCACCGCCGTTCGAGGCGGTCAGTTTCTGCCATCCGTCCGGCGGCAATTTTCCGGCGGTCAAGCTGTTCGCCAGCACCAGCGCGCTGTTGCCTGCCATGTCCCGCAATGCCCAGGCGAGTTGCTTCACCTCCATCATCTCGTCGATGAAGGCGTCGTCGTGCTTGATGCTGGCGGTGAGCCGGGTCGATATCTTGTCCAGCGTCTGCAGCAGCCCCGTGACCGCGGCCTGGTATTCGCCCGCCAGTTGCCCGCGCCGCTCCGGTTTGGGCTTCGGCAGGGCGTCCCAGGCCTCGGCCTGCAGCGTGCTCACGGTCTTGATCGACTGTTCCAGGCCGGGCAGCAGGGTCTCGCGCTCGGCAAAGTTGATCGTCCCGAGCAGCTCGACGGCGGAGCGCAAGGCGGGCATCTCGATCTCGTGCATCGCTTGGATCCGCTGCCGCCCGTCGGCATCGAGGGTGCCTTCGGCATTCAGCCCGCGCACCGTCTCCGCGCGATCGACGCGCAGATTGTGCAGCGCCTTGAAGGCGTAGCCGGAAGCCTCGGCGGCCTCGGCGATGCGGCGCGCGACCGCCAGCCGCTGCCATGAGCCCCAGGCGGTGAGCGCGAGCATGAGCACGGTCACGGCCGCGGTGATCGCGATGACCGATCTGAGCAGGGCGTTTGCGGATAGCCGATCCAGCATGGGGATCCCCCGATTTTCTGACTGCAGCCTGCCCGTGGCTGGTAAAGGATTGGTTGTCGCGGCCGCTTTTTCGGCCGTTCCGGGGCTCCCCGGCCTGCGGAACCGCGCGATCACCCTGAATCGGGGAGTAAAATCAAGCTGCTGGCACGCCGCGCGCGCGATGCCGCTCGCGCCGGGATCGGGAGCGCCGGCGATGGAGGCGTGACAGGGTGGGGAGCGCCCGTAATATAGGCGGGCCGAATAAAGGGGAGGGCAGCGCCATGAGCGTGTTGGAAGGTCCCCGTCGCGAGATGCGGCGGATCCTCTATGAGGGCAGCAACGGCCGCCTGGTGCAGGAAGGCCAGCTCGCCGAGGAGATGTTCTTCGGCATCGACTATCTCGTCGCCGATCTCGCACGGCTGATCACGCTCGAGCCCGGCGACATCGTGCTCACCGGCACGCCGGCGAATTCGCGCCCGATGCAGCCCGGCGACCTCATCGAGGTGCAGGGCAATCGCATATGCGCCTATGAGGGGTTCACCACGGAGACACGGAGGTCACGGAGAAAAAAGAAGAAGAGGTGTTTGGCGCGCGAAGCGCGCCATTCTTCGCTTCTCCGTGACCTCCGTGTCTCCGTGGTAAATCCTTCTAATCGAGGGGCTGGACGCCATCTGCGATTGCCCTGCATCGAGGTGGAGATCACCGGCATCGGCCGGCTCGCCAATCGCGTTGTCGAGGCGCCAGCGCCGCGCGCCAGGATCGGCCATCAGCCGACCGACAGCGACAATGTCCGCAAGACCGCGCTCGGCAATGACGAGCGGCTGCCGCCGCAGCTGCGCCAGCGCTGAGACGGGAATAGAGGTCACGCATGGGTGAGTTTGGCATCGGCCAGCCGTTGAGCCGCTTCGAGGACAAGCGCCTCTTGCGCGGCGCCGGCCGCTACGTCGACGACGTCAACCTGCCGCATCAGGCTTACGCCTACATCCTGCGCTCGCCGCATGCCAATGCGCGGATCGGCGGCGTCGACCTCGCCGCGGCGAAAGCGGCGCCGGGGGTGCTCGACATCTTCACCGAGGCCGATCTCGCCGCCGACGGGCTCGGCACCAACGAGCCGACCATCGCGAGGAAGCGCCCCGACGGCTCGCCGATGTTCTGGCGCGCGCATCCGGGCCTGGCGCGCGGCGTCGTGCGCTATGTCGGCGATCCCGTGGCGATGGTGGTGGCGGAGAGCCTCGCCGAGGCCAAGGACGCCGCCGAGTTGATCGAGGTGGACTACGAGCCGCTGCCCTCGATCACCGCCACCGACGAGGCGCTGCTGCCGGGCAGCGCCGCCGCCTGGCCCGACTGCCCCGACAACATCTCGCATGTCTTCGAGGTCGGCGACCGAGCCGCGGCCGATGCCGGTTTCGCGCGCGCGGCGCATGTGGTGCGCCGGCGCTATGTCATCACCCGCGTCCATGCCCAGTTCATGGAGCCGCGCGGCGCGCTTGGCTTCTACGACACCCGCGACGAGCGCTTCACGCTCTACGCCGATGTGCAATATCCCCACCGCGTGCGCGAGATGCTCGCCAACCGCATCTTCAAGGTGCCGATGCACCAGGTGCGCGTCGTCGCCGGCGATATCGGCGGCGCCTTCGGCATCAAGGGCTGGCAATATGTCGAGCACCGCCTGGTGCTGTTCGCGTCGCGCCGCCTTGGCCGCCCGGTCAAATGGCGCTGCGAGCGCAGCGAGGTGATCCTCGCCGACGAGCATGGCCGCGACGTCGTCGCCGATGCCGAGCTGGCGCTCGACCGGCAAGGCCGGTTCCTCGGCCTCAAGGTGCGGACGATCTCCAACATCGGGGCCTATCTCTCGGCCGAGCGCAACATGCTGGCCACATTCACCAGCCTGCCGGCGGTGGTCGGCGTCTACGCCATTCCGGCGGCGCATGTGCAGATGACGGCGGCGGTCACCAACACCAACCCGACCGCGCCCTATCGCGGCGCCGGGCGGCCGGAGGCGATCTACATCATCGAGCGGCTGATCGACGACGCCGCGCGCGAGCTGGGCCTCGACCGGCTGGAGCTTAGGCGGCTCAACATCATTCCGGCCGCGGCGATGCCCTACAAGACCGTGCTCGGCTTCAACTACGATTGCGGCGAATTCGCCAGGAACATGGCGCGCGCGCTGGAGCTCGGCGACGTCGCCGGCTTCGCCGGGCGCCGCGAGGCATCGGCGAAGCGCGGCAGGCTGCGCGGCCTCGGCATCGCCAACGCCATCGAGCGCGCCGCCAGTCCCGGCATGGAGTTCGCCGAGATCCGTTTCGACAGCAGCGGCCGCGCCACCTTGCTGATGGGCACCAAGAATCAGGGGCAGGGGCACGAGACCGCTTTCCGCCAGATCGCCAATGAGAAGCTCGGGCTTGCGCCCGAGGACATGCGCTATGTCGATGGCGACACCGATATTGTCGCCTTCGGCATGGGCACCATGGGCTCGCGCTCGACCGTCATCGGCGGCACCGCGCTCAGCATCGCCGCCGACAAGGTTATCGCCAAGGCGAAGAAGATCGCGGCCCATCTGCTCGAGGTGAGCGAGGGCGAGCTCGCCTTCGGCGAGGGCCGCTTCACCGTGCCCGGCACCGATCACGCGATCCCGATCCGCGAGGTGGCGCGCGCCGCCTTCGTGCCGGCGAAGCTGCCGCGCGGGCTGGAGCCGGGCCTCTTCGAGACCGGCAGCTTCTCGCCAGCGCAGGACACGTTTCCCAATGGCTGCCATGTCTGCGAGGTCGAGATCGACCCCGAGACCGGCGCCGTCAGCCTCGAGCGCTACAGCGTCGTCGATGATGTCGGCGTCGTCGTCAACCCGAAGACGCTCAAGGGGCAGATCCATGGCGGCGTCGCGCAAGGGCTGGGCCAGGTGCTGATGGAGCAGGTGGTCTTTGACCGGGAATCGGGCCAGCTGCTCACCGCCTCCTTCATGGACTACGCCATGCCGCGCGCCGACGACATCTGCATGATGGAGGTCGAGAGCAGCCCGGTGCCGACCAAGCTCAACCCGCTCGGCGTCAAGGGCGGCGGCGAGGCCGGCACGGTGGGGGCCTTGCCCGCGGTGATGAACGCGATCCTCGACGCCCTGGCGCCGGCCGGCGTCACCGCCCTCGACATGCCCGCCAGCCCACTCCGCGTCTGGCAGGCGCTGGAGGCGGCGAGACGGGATCCTGCATAAGCGCGTTCGTCTACATCCTGCGCTGCGCCGACGGCTCCTATTATGTCGGCAGCACGCGCGCCTCGCTGGACGAGCGCTTCGCGCAGCACGAGGCCGGCACATTCGATGGCTATACCGCGCGCCGCCGGCCACTGCGCTTGGTCTTCGCGCAGGAGTTCCAGCGCATCACCGATGCCATTGCCGCGGAGCGGCAGCTCAAGGGTTGGCGGCGCGAGAAGAAGGAGGCGCTGATCCGCGGCGATTGGGACGCGCTGCCGGCGCTGGCAGCGGGATGGAAGAAGCCGAACTAGCTCTCGCTGGACCGGCTCAGTGCGTCCTTCGACTGCTCGCTCCGCTCGCGCTCAGGATGAGGCATTTTTCTTTGTGCCATCAATAACTTTATGCAATCAACAACATTCCTCATCCTGAGCTGGCGCGCGCAGCGCGCCTGTCGAAGGACGCACCGGCGTCGATGCAGCCGATATTTGTGCTAGGGTGGGAAACCTAACCGAGTTAAGGGAAGCACCTCATGAGCATCCTCGGCACCGCCGTGCTGCGGCCGGCATCGTCGAGCGCCAGTGATGAACTCCGCTTCACGCTCGAGCGCCAGCGCGAGGCCTTCCTGCGGGCGGGTCCGCCGCCGCTGGCCGAGCGGCTCGCCGATCTCGCCCGGCTCAAAGCCGCGATCCGCGACAAGGCCGAGGCGCTCGCCCAGGTGATCTCCGCCGATTTCGGCAACCGCTCGCGCCACGAGACGCTCATCGCCGAGATCTTCACCAGCCTCGCCGGCATCCGCCACGCCTCGGCGCATCTGGCGCGCTGGATGCGGCCGAAGCGCGTCTCGGTCGGCTTGGAGCTGCGGCCCGGGCGCGCGCGCATCCTCTATCAGCCGCTGGGCGTCGTCGGCATCATCAGCCCCTGGAACTATCCCTTCCAGCTCGCGATCATGCCGCTGATCGCCGCGCTCGCCGCCGGCAACCGCATCATGGTGAAGCCCTCGGAGCTGACGCCGCGCACCGCGGATTTCATCGCCGAGTTGCTCGCCGGCCTCTTCCCCAGCGAGCAGGTCGCGACCGTGCTCGGCGGGCCCGATATCGGCGCCGCCTTCGCGCGGCTGCCCTTCGATCATCTCTTCTACACCGGCTCGACAGCGGTCGGCCGCCTCGTCATGCAGGCGGCGGCGGAGAATTTGACGCCGGTGACGCTGGAGCTCGGCGGCAAGTCGCCCTGCATCCTCGGCGAGGATGCGGCGCTCAAAGGCGCGGTCGAGAGCATCGTCTACGGCAAGCTGCTGAATGCCGGCCAGACCTGCATCGCGCCCGATTACGTGCTGCTGCCCGAGGGCAAGCGCGAGGCGTTCATCGCGCTGGCGCAACAGGCGGTGCGGAAATTCTACCCCACGCTCGCCGCCAATCCCGACTACACCAGCATCGTCAACGACCGCCAGCACCACCGCCTGCGCCAGTATATCGACGAGGCCAAGGCCGGCGGCGCGCGCATCGTCGAGCTCAACCCGGCTGCGGAGCCGCTCGACGCCAGCCGCAAGCTCGCGCCCACCCTGGTGATCGATCCCGCCGAGGATCTAGCGCTGATGCGCGAGGAGATCTTCGGCCCGGTGCTGCCGGTCAGGACCTATCGCCAGCTCGACGAGGCCATCGACTATGTCAACCGCCGGCCGCGGCCGCTGGCGCTTTATTATTTCGGCGAGGATGCGGCCAAACGCGACCGGGTGCTGGCGCGCACCATCTCCGGCGGCGCCTCGGTCAATGAGACGCTGATGCATGTCGTGGTCGAGACGCTGCCCTTCGGCGGCGTCGGCGCTTCCGGCATCGGGGCCTATCACGGCGAGATCGGCTTCCAGACCTTCTCGCACCGCAAAGGCGTCTTCCTGCAAAGCCGCCTCAACGGCGCCGCGCTGCTCCGTCCCCCCTTCGGCCGCCTCACCGCCCTCATGCTGAAGTTCCTGATGCGGCGCTAACGGCGCAATGCGCAGCGTTGTCGCCCGCGGCGTCAGCGTCGCCGCGAATGCGCCTGTAGTGCCGAAGCGCGCGAAGATATCGTCACAGATGGCTGCGGAAGAACGCCACCACAGCCGCATCGAGCTGCTGGTGGAAGGCGACGCGGTCGAAGCCCGGGGCGTCGGTGCAGATCTGCGGCAAATCGACCGCCAGCGCCGGCGGGCAGGGGAAGAGAAAAGCGAAATGCGCCGAGTTCGGTACCAGGTGGAACTCGTGCGGCCCCGGCAGCTCGCGGTTCACCGCGGCGACGCTCTCCGGCGTGACGCCGTCGCCGCCGCGCTCCGAGCCCCAGAGCTGCACCGGCACCGTGATCCCGCCGAAGCTGTCGGCGGTGAAGAAGATAGCAAGCGGATCGGCGATGACCGCGGCCTTGATCCGCGGATCGTGCACCGGCGGGGCGGGCGGGAACGCCTTGCTGCGGATCTCACTGCAGAAATATGCGGCCGACTGCGCGCAGAATCCCGCGGCCGCGGCCCAGTCGGGCGCGGCGCCGATCAATATCAAGCCGGTATAGCCGCCGCGCGAGAAGCCGAAGAAGCCCACGCGTTGCGGGTCGATGCGCGCGGCGAGCGGCGAGGCACCGAGCATGAAATCTATGAGGCGTTTCATGCCCGCCGGCCGCTCGACGAAGATCGAGAGCGCGCCCGCGCGGCTCTTGTCCTGGGCGTTGTCGCCGGGATGGCTGATAGCGGCCACGGCAAAGCCGGCATCGGCGAGCGCCTCGGCGGTATCGTGGTGGCCGATGAAGCTGCCGCCGAGGCCGTGCGAGATGACGATAAGCGGCAGCTTTTCGCCGCTGACCGGACAATCCTTCACCCCGCGCAAGGTGATCCGGCCGAGATCTATCTCGCCCGCCGGCTCGGCGCAGGGATACCACATCCCCCCATGCATCGCCGGCGCGTCGCCATCGGCCGGCACGTCGATGAAGCGGAACCCCGCCGCCTGCGCCGCGCTGCCCGCGAGACAGAGCGCGAGCGCCACAACGAGCGTAGAGAGACGCATGCGGACCTCCGATCCTCTAGCTGATAGCTGATAGCTGTCAGCTGACAGCTTTCAGACCACATACCTGCCGCGCCGGTACTGCCCCTCCTCGATCGGCACGATCATCTTGCCGATCGGCCAGAGGGCCAGCCCCGCGAGCTTCAGATGCGCCCAGGCGAAGGGGATGCCGATGATCGTCACCGCCAGCAGCACCGCAAGGACGATATGCGCGAGCGCCAGCCACCAGCCAGCCAGCAGCAGCCAGATGAGGTTGCCGAGCGTGCCCAGCGCGCCGGTGCCGAGGTCCTCGCGCCCGGTATAGTCGGCGCGCGACACCGCCCTCTGCCCGAACGGCAGCAGCGTATAGACCGCGATGGTGAAGGCGGCCCGCGCCCAGGGCAATCCCACGATGCTGAGTGCCATGATTAGCGCCGCGAACAGCCAGGCGATCGCCATCCAGAGGCCGCCGAAGACGATCCACAGCAGGTTGAACAACAGGCTGGTTACCGGCATGGCATCCTCGCTCCTCAGCGGTCGAGATCGCGGAACTTGCGGTGCAGCTCGAAATCGTTCGAGGTCACCTGGGTCTCCATCTGGCCGAGCCGCTCCTCGAGGTCGCGGAATTTGGCCTTGAGCGTGGCGAAGGTGTCGGCGGGCGCGGTGTTGACGCCGCGCCAGAACTTCTCCTCGTCGCGCGTCGCATAAAGCGCCGGCGGCTTCGGCCTCAGCGCCACCGCGAGCACGATATACGCCGCCGCCGTCGGCACGAAGAAGAAGATCAGCCCCGCCACCGCGATGATGCGCACCACGATCGGCTCGGCGCCGATATAGTCGGCGATCCCCGCGCAGACGCCGGCGATGATGCCGCGATCCCGGTCGCGCCAGAGACGATAGCGCTGCGTGCTGTTGGTCCACGGCATGGTCTCAGCCTCCTTGGCGCATGCGCCAACCCGGCGCCTCGGCGTCGAGCACTTTTTCGAGCGCCTGGATGCGCCCTTCCATCCGCTGCGCGCTCGCCCATAAATCGCCCAGCGCCTTCTCATCCTCGCCCGAGAGCCGCCGCGCCGAGCGCCACAGGGTGATGTAGTGGAAGATGATCCACAGCGGCGCCACCACCGTCAGGAAGATGATGCCCAGGACAACGGGACCGAACAGCATGGTGGCGCACTCCTAGCGCGCGGCTTCGGGGCGGATGCTGTTGCCGAGCCGCTCCTTCAGCGCCTTCAGCTCCTCCTCGACGCCGTTCTCGGCCTCGAGCCCGGCGAGCTCCTCCGACAGCGTCTGCTTGCGGCCGAGATCGAAGGCCTCGACCTTGCCTTCCATCGCGTCGAGCGCGCGCTCGACCTGCTCGAAGCGGGCGAACGCGTCCGTGATGCGCTCGTCATGGAGGTGCGTCCGCAGCTTGATGCGGTTGGTCGCGGTCTTGTGCCGCGCGGCGATCGATTGCTCGCGCGTCTTGGCATCGGCGAGCTTCGCCTGCAGCTTGGCGATGTCCTCGTTCTGCTTGGCGAGCGCGTCCTCGATCTGCTTCAGCTGATGCTCGAGCCCCGCCGCCGCCTCGGCGATCCGCGTCTTCGCCAGGAGCGCGCCCTTGGCGAGATCCTCGCGGCCCTTGGTGAGCGCGAGCTCGGCGCGGCGCTGCCATTCCTCCTGCTGGCGCTGCAGCGTGCCGAGCCGCCGCTCGACCTCCTTGCGCTCGGCGATGGTGCGCACCGCCGAGGAGCGCACCTCGACCAGCGTGTCCTCCATCTCCTGGATGATCAGCCGGATGATCTTCTCGGGATCCTCGGCGCGGTCGAGGATGGCGTTGATGTTGGAGTTCACGATGTCGGCGAGGCGGGAAAAGATCCCCATGGCGGTCATTCCTGCGGTAAGGGCGGAAAAGGGCCCGGATAGGCCTGTCTTCTGCAGGCTCCGTGCCAGACCCGCCGCCTTTATCTAAGGGGCTGAAAAACAACGGTTTCCCAAAAATCGCCTTGCCGCTAGCCGCCGCTAGCATTAGATATTGCGCCGAAAGGTGCGAATTTGTCTCAAACAATGGCGATATCCACTAAGCCCGATCCTGACCTGCCGCCGCTGGTGGGCGAATCCGCGGAATTCCGCGCCGCGCTCGCCCAGGTGTCGCGGCTGGCCGCGCTCGACCGGCCGGTGCTGGTGGTGGGGGAGCGCGGCACCGGCAAGGAGCTGGTGGCGGCGCGTCTCACCTACCTCTCGCCGCGCTGGGACAAGCCTTTCGTCAAGCTCAACTGCGCCACCTTGGCCGAGAGCCTGCTCGACAGCGAGCTCTTCGGCCACGAGGCCGGCGCCTTCACCGGGTGCCACGCGGCGGCGGCTCTCGCGCTTCGAGATCGCCGATGGCGGCACCTTGTTCCTCGACGAGATCGCCACCGCCTCGCTGTCGGTGCAGGAGAAGATCCTCCGCGTCATCGAGTATGGCAGCTTCGAGCGCGTCGGCGGCAACGAGGTGCAGCATGTCGATGTCCGCCTCATCGCCGCCACCAACGTCGACCTGCCGGAGCTTGCGGCGTCCGGCGGCTTCCGCAGCGATCTCCTCGACCGCCTCGCCTTCGACGTCGTCACCATTCCGCCGCTGCGCGAGCGCGTAGACGACATCGCGCTCTTGGCCGAGCATTTCGCCCGCAGCATGGCGCGCGAGCTCGGCCGCGCCGGCTTTGCGGGGTTCACCGCCGAGGCGCTGGCGCAGCTTCAGGCGCATCGCTGGCCCGGCAATGTGCGCGAGCTCAAGAACGTGGTCGAGCGCAGCCTCCACCGCTGGCCGCGCCCCGACGATCCCATCGAGGCGATCGTCTTCGACCCCTTCGCCTCGCCGCACCGCCCCGCGCCCGCTTCCCTCTCTCGCCTCCCCCGCGAAAGCGGGGGCCCAGAATCGCCGGAACCACCGCCCGGCGATTTCCACTCCCGCACTGCCGCCTTCGAACAGCGCCTCCTCTCCGAAGCGCTTGCCGCCCATCACTTCAACCAGCGCCGCACCGCCGCAGCCCTTGGCCTGACCTACCACCAGCTCCGCCACTACTTGAAGAAGCATGCGCTCGGCGCAACGCGCAGCGTCGTCGCCGGCGGGCGCCAGCGGTTGCGCTAGCAACCGCGAGAGCCCGCACCCCGCCAGTGAGGTCACCAATCCCCTCTCCGCGCGAAGCCGGCGCGACGCGCAGCGTCGTCGCCAGCGGGCGCCAGCGTCGCCGCGAATGCGCAGCATTCGTCGGCAGCGCAGCAACCGCGAGAGCCCGCACCCCGCCAGTGGGGGCACCAAGCCCCTCTCCGCGCGAAGCCGGAGCGACGCGCAGCGTCGTCGCCGGCGGGCGCCAGCGGTTGCGCTAGCAACCGCGAGAGCCCGCACCCCGCCAGTGAGGTCACCAATCCCCTCTCCGCGCGAAGCGGGGAGAGGGAGGGGCCCGGCGCGAAGCGCCGGGAGGGTGAGGTGTGTGCGGCGCAACGCGCAGCGTTGTCGCCGGCGGGCGCCAGCGTCGCCGCGAAGGCGCAGCATTCGTCGGCAGCGCAGCAAACTGCGAGAGTCCGCACCCCGCCAGAGAGGTACCAATCCCCTCTCCGCGTCGCTCACGACGTTGGATCTTCTCCTCTCCACCGGGCGCGGAGAGGTCGGGAGAGGTGGGGGAGCTTCGGAGATAGGTAACTGTCACCCGTAACTTACAATTTGATGATCACTGCGCTTTAAGCCACGATAGGATCGTCAGAGAGGTCCTGTCCCGCGACCGATCGGCTCGCGGCATCGCAACGAGCAGGGAGCAACCCTATGGTCAAGATGGTCAAGCCCGACGGCGTCCATCATCTCGCCATCACCACGGCCGACATCAAGACACAGATCGCCTTTTTCAGCGACGTGCTCGGCATGGAACTGGTCGCGCTCTATTGGATGCACGGCGTCGAGGGCGCCTGGCACGGTTTCCTCAGATTGAACGACCATTGCTCGATCGCCTTCGTAGAGACACCTGACATCGCGAAGATTCCGCGAGAGATCGGCGTGACGCACGCCGGCAATCCCGGAGCACCCTGCGCCGGCGGCGCCATGCAGCATCTCGCGCTCAATTGCCAGGACGAGCGACGAGCTCCTGACGTTGCGCGACCGCATCCGCTCGCGCGGCGTGAACGTGTTTGGCCCGATCGACCATGGCTTCTGCCAGTCGATCTATTTCGCCGGGCCGGAGAATCTAAGCTTGGAAATATCGACATCGCGTTCGGCGATCGATGCACGCGCCTGGATCGACCCCGAAGTCGTTCGGCTCGCCGGCATCTCCGAGAGGGAGCTCGCACGCTTTACCTCGCCGGCGCGCTTCGAGGGCGCGGGCGGCAGCATAAAGCAGCCGCCAGCCGATCCCGCCAAGCCGCACATGATCTATCCGGAACCGCGCTACAAGAAAATGTTGGCGACGTCGGACGAGGACTACACGCGACAGCGGAGTGAAACCACGCCGCCGGTCAAAGTCGCGTAGTCGGCGCAACGCGCAGCGTTGTCGCCGGCGGGCGCCAGCGGTTGCTCTTGCAACCGCGAAAGCCCGCACGGGGCTTCACGTGAAACACGCCCCTTCCGCTTAGCACCACGTGCATTCAAATCGCGATCTTCGTCTCGATCGCGTCGTAGTCCGCGCGTACGCCGCCATCCGTGGTGTCGAGAAGTCCGGCAGCCGTCAAGGCTTGGACATCCGCATGGACGTTGCTGTAATCGCGTTTCAGCGCCTTCGCCAAGGCGCGGACGCTGGTAACTTCGTGGCGGCGGACGTAGCGCAGCAACTCCATCCGTTTGCCGGTCAGGATTCGGGCGAGGGCGTCCCAGCTTTCGAATGCCAGATGGCGCTCGTGGAGGGTCTCGCCGCTCTCTGCGCGGTGCCAGGCATCGACGAAACGCCGCGACGCTGCCTTTTCCATCGCGCCGCCGACCGTGATTTTCACATTGCTCATCTGCCACCTCGCAAGGCCCGCACATCGGACCAGAAATCTTCCACAACTGCTCGACGGTGCTGAACGCGTACGCCGTTTTGGCGCCGTGAAAATGCCGGTGGTCGCCTTTGCCCCGCTTTTTGTTGTAGCCACCTCGCGAACGCCCGGACGGCGAGGCCGAATGATGGTCCTATGAGCCATATGGTATCAATAGCCATATAGTCCGCGCCGACACATGCGGAGATTGGGCCGCCTATTCTCCGCAAAAAAATGCGGAGAAAACCCTTGGCCCCATCGGCGGACAGATGCCATAATCCCCGCAAAGAATGCGGAGATTATGGCGACTTATATCCACCACCGGCAGGACTGGCCGAAATTTCGCTGGGCGCGGGAAAGCCTCGTCGGCCGGCTTGGCGCCGTCCGCTATCTGCAAGGCCAGCTCGTCGGGCGCATGGCCGGCCGGGGCTTCGAGCTGCGAGAAGCGGCCACCTTAGAGAGCCTGACCGAGGAGGTTCTGAAATCGAGTGCGATTGAAGGCGAGCGGCTCGACCGGGACCGGGTACGGTCGACGCTCGCCCGCCGCCTCGGCATCGACGTCGGCGCGCTTGCCCCGGTTGATCGCCACGTCGACGGCATCGTCGAGATGGTGCTCGATGCGACGCGCAACCATGAAACGCCGCTGACCGCGGCGCGGCTCTTCGGCTGGCACGCGGCGCTCTTCCCCACCGGCCGCAGCGGCATGAGCAAGATCACGGTCGGCGCGTGGCGCACCGACCGATCGAGTCCGGTGCAGATCGTCTCCGGCCCGGTCGGGCGCGAGCGGGTTCATTACGAGGCTCCGGCCGCCATCCGGCTCGAACAGGAGATGCGAGAGTTCATTGGCTGGTTCAACCGCGACGACCTCGATCCCGTGTTGAAAGCCGGCCTCGCGCATTTGTGGTTCGTGACCCTTCACCCCTTCGACGACGGCAACGGCCGCATCGCGCGCGTGATCGCCGACCTCATGCTGGCCCGTTCGGAAAACTCGGCGCAGCGCTTCTACAGCATGTCGGCTGAGATCCAGCAGGAGCGGAACGACTACTACGGCATTCTCGAGTTGACGCAAAAAGGCGACCTCGATGTCACCCTCTGGCTCGACTGGTACCTTGGCTGCTTCGGCCGCACCATCGAGCGCGCGGAAACCATTTCGGCCGGCGTCCTGCGGAAGCCACGGTTCTGGGACCGGCATGCCGGCGCCGCCTTGAACGAGCGGCAGCGCGCCATGCTGAATCGTTTGCTGGATGGCTTCGAGGGCAAGCTCACCTCCTCCAAATGGGCGATGATCACCAAGGCTTCGCCGGATACCGCGCTGCGCGATATCGCTGGGCTCATCAAGCTCGGCATTCTGGTCAAGGACGCGCCTGGGGGCCGCAGCACGAGCTACTCGCTCGCGGAGCTCGACTAGACT
>CAWBKF010000060.1:0-18383 GCA_963789275.1 uncultured Alphaproteobacteria bacterium | reverse complement strand
GCCGCCCTCCTCACCCTGCCCTCTCCTCCCAAGGGGAGGAGAGGGGGTTCTAGCGTTTGGGGCCGCCCAGTGTTCGCCGTTCCGGCCAGTGACCACGCTTGTTGACCGACCCACCGCGCCCCTATCCTGGAGCGCATGAGCTCCGACCGCATCGCCGCGCTGGAGCAGGCGGCGGCGCTCGACCCTGAGAATCCCGGCCGCTACCGCGCGCTGGCGGCGGCGCATCGCGAGGCGGGCGAGGTGGCGGCGGCGATGGCGGCGGAGCTCGCGGCGACCGCGCTCGAGGCGCGCGCGCCGCTGGCGCTCTGCAACATCGGCACCGCCTGCCTGCAGGCGGGACAGCGCGGCCCGGCCAAGCGCTGGTATCGGCTCGCGCTGCGGCTCGACCCGGCGCTGGTCGCAGCCCATCGCAACCTCGCGGCGATCCTCGAAGGCGAGGGACTGCTCGCCGAGGCGCGGCGCCATCGCGACGAGGCCTATCGCCGCCAGAACGTCTTCGTCGAGCGGGCCAGCGTGATGGAAGGGCAGCGCGTGCTGCTGCTCGCCGCCTCGGGCTACGGCAACGTGCCGGTGGACGCTCTCTTCCCGCCGGCGACGGTAACCCGCATCACCTGGTTCATCGATTACGCCAAGCCCGGCCAGGCCGAGCGCCTGCCGCCTTTCGATCTCGTCTTCAATGCCGCGGGCGATCCCGACATGATGGCGCCGCTGCTGCCGGAGGTCGCGCGCTTCCTGGCGCGGTTGAAGCAGCCGCTGCTCAACCCGCCGGCCGCGGTGGCGCGCACCCAGCGGCATCTGCTGCCGGATCTGCTCGGCGACATCGCCGATGTCGTGGTACCGCCGGTGGCGCGGCTCGCCCCCGCCGAGCTCGGGGATCCCGCCGCCGCGGCGCGCGTGGGCTTTCCGCTCATCCTGCGCCCCATCGGCGCGCATGGCGGGCAGGGGGTGAGCCTGATCGAGACGCCCGCGGCGCTTGCCGCCGCGGCGCGCGGCGAAGCGGCGGCCTATTACCTCACCGCCTATCGCGACTATCGCTCCCCCGACCGGTACTTCCGCAAATACCGCGTCATCTTCGTCGACCGCGAGCCCTTTTCCTATCACCTGGCGATCTCGCAGCATTGGCTCGTGCATTATTTCTCGGCCGACATGCTGCACCCGGCCTGGAAGCGGGCCGAGGAGGAGCGCTTCCTCGCGACGCCAGCGCCGGCGCTGGGCCGCAAGGCGATGATTGCGCTGGCCGAGATCGGGCGCCGCCTCGATCTCGATTTCTGCGGCATCGATTTCGCGCTCGACGGCGAGGGGCGCGTTCTGGTGTTCGAGGCCAATGCGACGATGGTGGTCCATCTGAAGGATGCGCCCGATGCGTTTGCCTATAAGCACCGGCACGTGCCGAAGATCTTCGCCGCCTTTGCGGCGATGGTGGCGCGCGGGATCGCCGCTCAGGCGCGCTGAAACAGCCAGACGCCGTCCGCGCGCTCGCGGCGGTGGAGGCGGCCCGCGGCAACCGCGCGGGCGAGATGCGCCATGGTCTCGCCGATGGCGAAGCCCAATTGATGGCGGTCGAGCGTGCGGCGGAACAGCACCGGGACGATCTCGGCGCCGGTGCGCGGCCGCTCGCAGGCGGCGACGATCTCGGCGACGCGCGCGGCATGGAGATCGCTGAGCTCGCCGGTGCGCGCATGGAGGCCAAAGAACGGCAGATTGTGCGAGGGCAGCACGAAGGCGCTGTCGGGCACGGCGCGCTCGATGGCGGCGAGCGAGGCGATGAAGCTGCCGAGCGGGTCGCGGTCCTCGGCGCTCGGCCACAGGCTGATATTGGGTGAGATCTTGGGCAGCACCTGGTCGCCGGCAATGAAAAGGTCGAGGTCGGGGCAATAGAGGCAGGCATGCTCCGGCGCATGGCCGCGGCCGATGATGACGCGCCAGCGATGCCGGCCGATCGCGAACTCCATGCCGTCCGCGAGCCGCCGGTAGCGCTCCGGCACCGGCTCGACCATGGTGCGGTAGCTGCGCGGCCGGCTGGTGCGGACGGTCTCCTCGACATCGCCGAAGCCGACCTGGCGATAGAAATCGAGGAGCTCGGCGTCGAAGGTGCCGGGCGGATCGGCCAGAGCGCTGCGGGCGTGCTGCCATTCGCCTTCGGTCGTCCAGAGCTCGATGCCGAGCCGCTCGGTGAGCCAGCCGGCAAGGCCCATATGGTCGGGATGGAAATGCGTGCAGATGAGCCGCGTCACCGGGCGGCCGTCGAGCGCCCCGGCGAGCAGCTGCGCCCACAATTCCCTGGTCTCGTCGGTGTTGATGCCAGTGTCGACGATCGCCCAGCCATCGCCGTCATCGACCAGCCAGAGATTGATGTGATTGAGCTGGAACGGCAGCGGCATGCGCAGCCAGCGCACGCCCGGCGCCACCTCGATCGCGGTGCCGGAAGGCGGCGCCGCCGCGTGCGGGAAGCGCAGCGCGGCGGCGCCGCCCTCGGCCGAGCTCATGCCGTGCCGAGCCGCTCGAACACTGCCGCGATGCCCTGGCCGACGCCGATGCACATGGTGACCAGCGCGTAGCGCCCGCCGGTGCGGTGGAGCTGGCGGATGGCGGTGAGCGCAAGCCGCGCGCCCGAGGCGCCGAGCGGGTGGCCGATGGCGATGGCGCCGCCATTGGGATTGACGCGCGCATCCGAGAAATCGACGTCGAGCAGCTTGAGGCAGCCCAGCACCTGGCTGGCGAAGGCCTCGTTGAGCTCGATGACGTCGATATCCCTGAGGCTGAGCCCGGCGCGCTCCAGCGCCTTCTTCGAGGCCGGTACGGGGCCGAGCCCCATCACCCGCGGCTCGACGCCGGCAATCGCGGCCGAGACCACGCGCGCGATCGGTGCCTTGCCCGCCTTCTCGCCGGCGCGCTTGCTGCCGATGATCAGCGCCGCGGCGCCGTCATTGATGCCCGAGGCATTGCCGGCAGTGACGACGCCATTGGCGAAGAGCGGCTTCAGCTCGCTGAGCCGCTCCATCGTCGTGTTGGGGCGGGGATGCTCGTCCTGCGCGATCACCGTCTCGCCGCCCTTCTTGGCGCCGGGGACGCTCACCGGCAGCAGCTCCTGGTCATAGAAGCCTTCGGATTTGGCGCGCGCGTATTTCTCCTGCGACGCCAGCGCGAAACGGTCGCTCGCCTCGCGGCTGATGCCATGATCATGGGCGACGTTGTCGGCGGTCTCCGGCATGGTGTCGTTGCCATAGGCCTTGCCGATGCGCGGATTGGGGAAGCGGGCGCCGATGGTGCTGTCGAACAGCTTCGTCTCGCGGCTATAGGCGCTCTCGGCCTTGGCCATGACGAAGGGCGCGCGGCTCATGCTCTCGACGCCGCCGGCGATGAAGAGATCGCCCTGGCCGCAACTCGCGGCGCGAGCGGTGTCGACCACCGCGGCAAGCCCGCTGCCACACAGCCGGTTGACGGTGAGCCCGCCGATATCGGTCGGCAGTCCCGCCAGCAGCGCCGCGTGGCGCGCCACATTGCGCGCATCCTCGCCCGCCTGGTTGGTGCAGCCGACCACGGCATCCTCGTAATCGCCAGGCTTGAAGGGGTTGCGGCCGACCAGCTGCTTGATGACGCCGCTCAGCAGATCGTCCGGCCGCACCGGCGCCAGGCCGCCGGCATGGCGGCCGATCGGCGTGCGCAGGCCGTCATAGACATAAGCATGCTCCATGGCATTTCCCCTTGGTGTCGCGGGCTTCCAGGGCGACATAATCTTTCGCCGGAATGCCGCGAGCCTAGGCCGGAAGGCCCTGACCGGCAAGCGGCTTTGCCGACATGGCAGCGTTGAGGGCGGGTCGCGGCGAAGGGTGGTGGAGGGAAGCCGCAATCGGCCGCAATCGTATGTGCCGTCAAACCGTAAGTAGGAAAGATTAAACATGGAGGCACGGAGAGCACAGAGGAGAAGAAGCCGTGGAAACCGTTCCGCCGCCCCGGCGAAAGCCGGGGCCCAGGAGCAAGCGCGCGGCGCTCGCCCTGCGCGTCCCCGCTTGCGCGGGGACGGCGGTGGTTGGTGTGGGTGTGGCGCTGGAACATGCGCGAAGGGCTGCCTCGTACGAAGCTATGCGCATGTGCGATAGCCACTGGCGGACGGGTCTTGCCCCCGCCTGCTAGCAATGCCATGGATAGGCCGATTAGCGTCCACCTTCCCGCCGCGGTGCGGACATCCGGGGAAATGCATGCGTGATTTTCACCAGCCGCGCCGCTCGGCGGCGGTTGCGGGCGAGGCGATGGCGGCGACGTCCCACCCGCTGGCGACGCTGACCGCGCTCGACGTGCTGCGCGGCGGCGGCAATGCCGTCGACGCCGCCATCGCCGCCTCGGCCGTGCTGTGCGTCGCCGAACCGCATATGACCGGCATCGGCGGCGATTGCTTCGCGCTCTACGCCCCCAAGGCGCAGGGCGTGCCGCTGGCGCTCAACGGCTCCGGCATGGCGCCGCTCAAGGCCACGGTCGCGTGGTATCGGGAGCATGGCTTTGCCGAGATCCCGGTCGAGAGCGTGCATGCCGCCACCGTGCCCGGCGCGGTCGATGCTTGGTGCACGCTGCTGGAGCGCCACGGCACCCGCGATCTGGCGGCGCTGCTGGCGCCCGCCATCAAGCTTGCCGAGGAGGGCGTGGTGGTGACGCCGCGCCCGGCCTGGGATTTCACCTTCCTGACCGGCAAGATCAGCCGCGACGCCGGCGCTGCGCGCGTCTTCATGCCGCAAGGCCGCATGCCGGCGACGGGCGAGCGCCTGAAGCTGCCGGCGCTCGCCGCGACCTTGCGGCGGATCGCCGAGGAGGGCCGGCGCGGCTTCTACGAGGGGCCGGTCGCGGCCGGCATCGTCAGGCGCTGCAACGAGCTCGGCGGCCTGCACACGCTCGAGGATTTCGCTCGGCAGACATCCGAATGGGTGAGCCCGATCTCGGCGCGCTATCGCGGCCACGACGTGCTGGAATGCCCGCCCAACGGCCAGGGGCTGACGGCGCTGATGATCCTGCGCACGCTGGAGGGCTTCGATCTCTCCGATGCCTGCAGCGAGACCGACCGCATCCATCTCCTCGCCGAGGCGACCAAGGCGGCCTATCGCGCGCGCGACGCGTTTCTCGGCGATCCCACCCAGGTGCCCGTGCCGGTCGAGCGCTTCCTCTCCGACGCTTACACCGAGAGCGTCCGGCGCCGCATCGATCGCGGCCGCGCCTCGGCGCCGGTGGCGTGGGACGAGCCGGAGCACAAGCACACGGTCTATCTCTGCGTGGTCGATCGCGACCGCAACGCCATCTCGTTCATCAACTCGCTGTTCCACGAATTCGGCAGCGGCGTCTTCGTGCCGGAGAGCGGCATCATGCTGCACAGCCGCGGCTCGATGTTCCGCACCATCCCTGGCCATCCCAACGCGATCGCGCCGGGAAAGCGCCCGCTGCACACGATCATCCCCGGCATGCTGGCCAAGGACGGCCGCGCGGTGATGCCGTTCGGCGTCATGGGCGGCAATTACCAGGCGACCGGCCATGCCTCGATGCTGTCGCGCCTCATCGACCAGGGGCTCGACCCGCAGCAGGCGGCGGAGGCGCCGCGCAGCTTCGCCTTCGACGGCAGGCTGCAGCTCGAAGCGACGATCCCGACGGATGTCGAGGCGGAGCTGGCGCGCCGCGGCCACGTGATCGAGCGACCGGTCAAGCCGTTGGGCGGCTGCCAGGCGATCTCCATCGATCACCGGCTCGGCGTGCTCATCGGCGGCTCCGAGCCGCGCAAGGATGGCTGCGCGCTGGGGTATTAGGGCGCGGATTCATACGCAAGCGCGGCATGTGCAATCGGAAAAATCCCTGCGTCTACATCTTGGCGAGCCGACGCAACGGAACGCTTTATGTCGGCGTCACCAGCGACATCGCTCGCCGCGCCTGGGAGCATCGGACGGGTGCCATCGAAGGCTTCACCAAACGCTACGATGTCCACCTCTTGGTCTTCATCGAGTTCCATGAGTCGATGGCCGAAGCGATGCAGCGCGAGAAGCGCATCAAGAAATGGCGACGCGCCTGGAAGCTCGCATTGATCGAGCGGGAGAACCCGCAATGGCGAGACCTTCATGACGACCTCGCGCTGTAGCGGCGTCCTGGGTCCCCGCTTGCTGCACACGTCTCATGGCAGCGCATTCCTCAACAATCGCTTTGCCCGCGAAAGCGGGCATCCAGGACCTCAAATGCATTGAGCCGAGCGTTTCCGCTGGGTCCCCGCTTTCGCGGGGACGGCGGAATAAGTAACAGGAGCTGCAGCGTTTGTTCGCCGGGGCGACGGATACGTTTCTACGGTTTATTCTTCTCCGTGCCTCCGTGGTAAAACTTTCCCGGTGGCTCGGCGCGTTACGCCGCCGCCGGCAGCAGTTCCGATATTTCAGCCGCGAGCGCGGAAATTTCCCGGGCGGCGGGAGATCCCTCCGCCGTCTCCACGATCCCCCGCCCGTCCGCCAGCGCCGCGGCGAGACCGACACGGTTCCCGATCGCAATCGACGACAATCCCACCTCATAGCCCGCGAGCCACTCGCGCATCGCCGCCGTCAGGCAGGCGCGCGCCGGCACGCGGTTCAGCACGAGCAACGCCGGCACCCGTTCGCGAAGCGCAATCTCGAGCGTGAAGCGACACGCCCATACGTCCATCGGCGAAGGCTGCACCGGCACGACCACGAGATCCGCCGCGCCAATCATCGACTGCGTATCATGGTCGGCGCTGGCGGCGCTATCGATCACGATGATATCGCCGTAGCGCGCCCGCCGCGAGATTTCGCCCGCCCCGCGCCAACCGTCCACGGCGGCAAATTCAAGACCCGTGCTGCCGCGGCCGAGCTGCGATTCGCGCCGCGCGTGCCACTGTGCCAGGCTTGCTTGAGGGTCGACGTCGATCAGGGTAACGGACCGACCGCCGACCGCCCAGGCCACGGCGAGATGAGCGGCGAGAGTGGTTTTGCCGGCGCCTCCCTTGCGCTGCGCAAGCGCGATGATTGTTGCCGTCATGAGCGTTGCTCCTCCCAAATTGCCAGACCTTTATCCCTGATCCGCGCTTTGATGAGCGCGCGCATCCTGTCGTGGCCATCCGCGTCCCGGCTTATGGCGTTCGGGTCCTCGCGGCCGACATCGCCGCAAAGCGAGCCGATGGTGATGATCTCGGTTGCTTGCGGGTGCGCCGCGCTGTTCGGAGCAAGCCGCTCGAGGCCGTTGAAGAGCGTCTCGGTCAGGATTGCCGTTTCGTCTTGCGTCAATGTCACCCGCAAGCCCGCAACGACGATGAACACCTCGCGCGCGTCCGAGTCGAGGAAAACAGTGAGCATCTCTTGTGCGACCTTCATCACTCCCTGCCCGATGCCAGGACGCGCAATGATGGCGGAAGCTCTAAATCCTTTTTTGCCGAGGGCCAAATGCGAATCGGCGGCTCATTGCGGGTTGCCGCGCCGCCGGCGAGCGCTTCTGTCGCGCGCGATTGCGCCAAACCCACCGCCTCGCCCGCCGCAGAGTGAGCATTGCTGCACGTGCGTTGCCCGCACCTATCGATATCAATTGATTAGGACATTATCTGCGCTGACTTGCGAATGCCGCCCGAGCGCCACCGCGGCGCGGTGTCGGAACGCGAATAAATCGTACTGCGCAGGTGCGACGTTCGGTCGCGCCAAAAAATTCTCGCGACGATGCCGGCCGCGCGCAGGACTGGCTTTCCATCAGCCGGTCGGCGGCGGTTTTCCCCGAATCGTCTATGCAGAACCTGCGGAGTCGCGCTGCGTCGTGGCCGCTTCCGGCGGTCAGACCAGCAGCCCCTGACTCTGCTCGATGATCGCCCGATAGCATTCGCAAGCGGCGGTCTTCGAGCCCGCGCCGGTCGAGAACCACGATGCAGCCATGGCGGGCGGCGACCAAGCCGGCGGTCTTGAAGCCGGTGAAGGCGACGCTGACGCCGGCCCGCCTGATGCCGAGCAGCAAGGCCACGAATTCGTGCTTCATCGGCAGCTCGTCGCTGTCGACGCGGTCATGCACCATCAGCAGCCATCGCGCCAGGCGCTGCTCGAGCGTGTGCCGTCCGTTGCAGGCGGCGGATTGGTAGATCTGCAGCAGGAGCGCCCGCGCGAAGCGGAGCAGAGCGTCCCTGAATGCGGCATGACGATCGATCGTCTCCTGCAAGCTGCTCGTCGGCAGACGCCACGCCGAGCCCGGCATCTGTGCCACCGCCTCCAGCGGCGTGCTGTCGGCGCCGATCAGCACCATGGCGCCGGTCATTCCTTCCCGTCCCATCAGCCCAACCTCGATCGTCGTCCCGTCCTTCAAGGGTTTGACCAGGGAGACCACACCCGATTCGGGAAAGTAGACATGGTCGATCGGCGCGTGCGCCTTGTGCAGCGTCCGGCCCTGCGGCAGGGCGACGCGCTGAAGGTGAGGCCGCAACTTATCGATGTCGCCAGGAGACAGAGTGGCGAGTAGGTGGCTGCCGCCGAACTCCGACAGCGATGCTCGCTGTCCTGTCATCGTCGCCGCCCTCTGCGCGCGCCACGTCACTGGTGGCCGCGCCGACAAAAAAGCCAGATTAAATTGTACATTACCGTACAAATGCACCCCATGCCCCCACTCTTTCGTATTAGCCTGTGATAAACACCCATGGTTACGATGTCGGAATGTTCGCAGCAGGGGGCAATTGCATGCGTGGTGATGTAACTCCGGCCGGAACCGAGAAAGACGCGGCGCGGCGCCGCGAGAAGGCGCGCCGCGGCGCGGTTGCGGTGATCGCGCCCACATCGAGGAAAACTGGCGGCCGGCGGCTTGAGCACTATGAATTGCTGCTGATGAACAACGGTGATTCCGAGGTCGTCACGACGCTCGAAGCGCTGCTGCAAGCGGTCGCCCTCCGGCTGACGCGCAAGCGCGCCAGGCGCAACGGCGCAAAGCGCTGACCGCGCCGGCGCACGCCGGCAGCTCCACGCGAGACAATTCCCTTCCGCATGCGACGGCGCGATACTCGGGCCGTCGGCGGCGCTGAGCGCTGCTCCATGCGCCGCCCGCATCGCGAAGGGGAGGAAGAATGATCACCGCGGATTTGCGAGGCAAAGCGGCGCTGGTCACCGGCGGCGCCTCGGGCATCGGCCTTGCCACGGTCGAGCTGCTGCTGCTTGCCGGCGCCAAGGTGGCGATGAACCATCTGCCCGATGACGGCCGCGCCCGAACCGAGATCGAGCGCTTCCAGGCGCATGGCTATCAGATCGCCGGCGCGCCGGGCGATGTCGCGCGCCCGGGCGAGGCCGAGGCGATGGTCAAACGCGCCATCGACCAGCTCGGCGGCCTCGACATCCTGGTCAACAATGCCGGGACGCCGGGCACGCGCGCGCCCATCGAGTTCCGCGATCTCGACGCCATGACCGAGGAATTCTGGCAGACCATCCTCGCCACCAATCTGCTGGGCCCGTTCCGCTGCAGCCACGCCGCCGCGTCTGCGCTGAAAGAGGCGCGCGGCGCCATCGTCAACACCGCCTCGGTCGCAGGCCTTGGCCGCCCCGGCAGCAGCATCGCCTATGGCGCGAGCAAGGCCGGTCTCGTCAATCTGACGCGCTCGCTGGCGGTCGCGCTCGCGCCCGAGGTGCGGGTCAACGCGGTGGCGCCGGGGCTGGTGGATTCGCCGTGGACGGAGTCGTGGCCGGCGGAGCGCAAGCGCTCCTATACGGAAGCGTCGCTGATGCGACGCATGTGCACGCCGGCGGATATCGCCGAGACGATCCTGTTCCTCGCCGCCGGCGGCGCGATGATCACCGGCCACACGCTGCCGGTCGATGGCGGGCTGATCTGAGGGGCGCGCGCGCTATTGCGGTGAACTCTGCCCCACCATGGCAACTCTGACGCGACTGTTGCCACCATCGGCCGCATTCCCGCCGTCGTCGTGACGCCTCTTAACGGAGGAGAAATCGGCCGTAGAACCGTTTACGTTGCAGGCTGAGGCGCGGCCGAGGTCGCGCGAAGGCGGGAACGGCTATGAAGATCAATCGTCTCGATAGCGCCGATGGCCGTACCGACAGCACGTGCCGAGAGCGTGAGCGGTGGTGCCGTGAGGTGCTCGACGCGCTGCCGGCAGCGATCTACACCACCGATGCCGCCGGGCGCATCACCTACTGCAATGAGGCCGCCGCAGAGCTCGCCGGTCGTCGCCCGGAACTGGGCAAGGACGAATGGTGCGTGAGCTGGCGCCTCTACCGGCCGGACGGCACGCCGCTGCCGCATGACGCATGCCCCATGGCAGTGGCCCTGAAAGAGAACCGAGCCGTCAGGGGCGCCGAAGCGATACTGGAGCGTCCCGATGGCACGCGCGTCGCGTTCCTTCCCTATCCGACGCCATTGCACGACGCGTCCGGCGCGCTTGTCGGTGCCGTGAACATGCTGGTGGACATCTCGGAGAGAGATGCGGCCGCAACCGCCCGCGCCTACCTCGCCGCGATTGTCAATTCTTCCGATGACGCAATCATCGGCAAGAATCTGGATGGGATCGTCACGAGCTGGAACCGGGGCGCCGAGGCCATTTTCGGCTATCGGGCGGACGAGATGGTCGGCCGGCCGATCGCTCTTCTCTTTCCGCCCAGCCGCCTCGCCGAAGAGGATTTGATCCTCGATCAGCTTCGGCGTGGCGAGCGGGTCGAGCATTTCGAGACGGTGCGGCGACGCAAGGATGGCGGCGAGATCGACGTCTCCTTGACTATATCGCCCATTCGCGACGGCGCTCGGCGGATCGTCGGCGCCTCGAAAATCGCTCGCGACATCACCGAGAAAAAGCGCTCCGAAGCAATTCTTCGCGACCTCAACAAAAGCCTGGAGCAGCGCGTTACCGAGCGCACGCGCGAGCTTGCCGAGGCCGCCGAGCGCTTGCAGGCCGAGGTAGCCGAGCGCGAGCTCGCCGAGGCCGCGCTGCGGCAGGCGCAGAAGATGGAGGCCATAGGCCAGCTCGCCGCGGGCGTCGCGCATGATTTCAACAACCTCCTGACGTCGGTCCTCGGCAACCTCGAACTCGTCGAGAGGAGCATTGCCGACGAGCGTCAGCGCAAACTGTTGCAGGCGGCGGTGCGGTCGGCGCTGCGCGGCGCCAAGCTCACCGAGCAGATGCTGGCCTTCTCGCGCAAGCAGCATCTCGCGCCGAAATCGGTCGATGTCAACGCGCTGGTGCTCGGGATCGAGGACATGCTGCGGCGCACGCTCGGCGGCACGGTCGAGGTAACGTCGGCGTTCGCACCCGATCTCTGGCATGCGCTCGTCGACCCGCAACAGCTCGAACTCGTCATCCTCAACCTGGCGATCAACGCGCGCGACGCCATGCCGTTCGGGGGAAGGGTGTTGATCGAAACCCGAACGGTCAAGGCAAGCGAGTTGGACAAATCCATCGATCTTGCGCCGGGCGACTATGTCCGCGTGTCGGTTGCGGATACCGGCATCGGCATGACCGAGGATGTCCTGGCCCGCGCGTGCGAGCCGTTCTTCACGACAAAGGAGGTCGGCGAAGGCAGCGGGTTGGGTCTGGCGCAAGTTTACGGCCTCGCGCGCCAGTCCGGCGGCGGGCTGAGGATCAACAGCACGGTCGGCGAAGGCACCACGGTCGAGGTCTACCTGCCGCGCAGCTTCGCACAGCCCGACGCTGACAACCGAGATCCGGAATGCAAAGCGCGCAACGGTCGTCTCCAGCCGGGCAACCGTGCTGGTGGTCGATGATCAAGAAGACGTACGCGAGGTTACCGCCGCCCAACTCGACGTACTTGGCTACCGGGTGGTGCAGGCGGCGAGCGGCCGCACCGCACTCGACCTCCTGGGCAACTGCGATGCCATCGACCTGCTGATCGTCGACTATGCCATGCCGGAAATGTCGGGGATCGACGTGGCGCGGGCGGCGCGCGACAAATGCCCGGATTTGCCGGTGATCATTGCTACCGGATATGTGGACACCACGCGTTTCGATGATCACATATCCAACGCGCGGATAATGAAGAAGCCCTATCGCATGGCCGATCTGGCAGACACGGTCGACTACATGCTGCACCATAAGCGCCATCGGAGCGCGATGAATGTCGCGGCGCTGCGGACCTCCCCCTCAAGGGGTTAGCGCGAACACACATCTCGAGCAGGACGCGCTCCTCATTCCGGACGTGGCGTGATCTGCCCCTCTCCGCCCCGAGGGGCGGAGAGGGGCGACCGCACATGCCGCCGAGCGCTGGGCGGGAAGGATTTACCACGGAGGTCGAGCCGCTTCGCGGCTCGACCTCCGTGGTGCTTTGCGCTAAGCGGCGCGCACGGTGGCGAGGAAGTGGCCGACTTGTTGGCGCAGCCGCTCGGACTGCGCGCTGAGCTGCGCCGCGGCGCCCAGCACTTCGCGCGCCGCCGTGCCGGTCTCGCCCGCCGCGTCGGTGACGCCGACGATCGTCTTCGACACGTCCTCGGTGCCGGCGGCGACCTCCTGGACATTGCGCGCGATCTCCTGCGTCGCGGCCGACTGCTCCTCGACGGCCGAGGCGATCGAGGCGGAGATGGTGCTGACCTCGACGATGGTGCCGGAGATGCCGCGGATGGCCGCGACCGCGGCCTCGGTGGCATCCTGGATCGCGCCGATCTGCGCCCTGATGTCGTCGGTCGCCTTGGCGGTCTGGCTGGCGAGCGACTTGACCTCGCCCGCGACCACGGCGAAGCCCTTGCCGGCCTCGCCGGCGCGCGCCGCCTCGATGGTGGCGTTGAGCGCCAGCAGATTGGTCTGGCCGGCGATGTCGTTGATCAGCGCCACGACCTCGCCGATCTTCTCCGCCGCGTCGGCAAGCCCCTGGACGCTGAGGTTGGTGCGCTGGCTTTCATCGGCGGCCTGGCCGGCGGCGCCGGTGGCTTGCGCCACCTGGCGGCCGATCTCGGCGATCGAGGCGGAAAGCTCTTCCGCCGCCGACGCCACCGTCTGCACGTTCACCGTCGTCTGGCGCGAGGAGGAGGCGACGCTGAGGGATTGCTGCTTGGTCTGCTCGGCGGTGCCCGCCATCGCCTGGGCGGTGCGCTGCAGCTCCGCCGCCGCCGCCGAGACGGCGTCGACGACGGCGCTGACGCTGGCTTCGAAAGTGTCGGCGAGCGCCGCCATGGCGCGCTTCTTCTCGCTCTGCGCCGCGCGCTGCTGCTCCTCCTGCACGAGGCGCATGCGCTCGATCTCGGCCGCGTGGTCGCTGAAGACCTGCACCGATCGCGCCATGGCGCCGACCTCGTCGCGCCGGTCGGTGTAGCCGAGGTCGATGGCGCGCTCGCCGCGGGCGAGCCGTTCCATGACCGCCACCACCTGGGTGATCGGGCGGGCGATGCTCCAGCCGATGGCGCCGGCGCCGAGAACGAGCAGCAGCGCCACAGCGCCGAAGGACCAGGCGAGCCGGGCGCTGGTGCGCGCCCGGCTCGCCGCCATCGCGCCGGAGGCGTCGTGATACATGCGCGTCACGGTCTCGGTGGTCTCGGCGATCATCGGCTCGATGGCGAGGCGCTTCTTCGTCAGCTTCTGGATCTCGCCGTCGAGCTCGAGGAGCCCGTCGGCCATCATGAAGAAATCGCGCTGATAGGCCGTGATCTTGTCGGCGATGGCGGCGCGCGTCTCGGCGGCGAGCGGTGCCGCGGCGAGCGCCGCGTCGAATTTCTCCTTCGACTGCTTCATGTCGCCGAGGTACTTCTCGCCCTTGCCCTCGGCATGGCGGGCGAGAAAATCCTTCTCATGCCGGCGCATCATGAGCATCCAGACGAGGAGCTTGGGCTCGTCGACCTTCTGCATCGACGCCTCGGCCTCGTGGACGGCGTTGCGCAGCCGCCCGAGCAGGCCGCTCTCCTCGTTGAGGCCGACCGTCTGGTTGAGCTGGGTCACGGTGATGAACTGGCTGACATAGCCCGCGAAGCCGACGCGGATCTTCGCTACCGTATCGGCAAGCGCGCCCGCGCCGTCCTGGCGCAGGCCGGCTTCCACGTGCTCCAGCCGGTCGCTGACGTCGCGCGCGTATTTGTCCTGCTGCGCCGCGTCCTCCGCCTTGTGCCAGAGCAGGAAGGCCATCTCCGAGCGCCCGGCCTCGGCGATGGCGCGGTCGATGCCGGTGATCGCCTCCTCGTAGCCGGCGGTGCGGTCGGCTGCCTCCTGATAGGTCCGCTGCGCCAGCGTGCCGGAATAGTAGAGCGCGCCGAAGACGCAGAGGCCGATCAGCCCGCCGAGGCCGATCAGCCCGATCTGGTACTGCAGCCCTAGACGCGCCAGCAGCCGCCCCATCCTACGCTCCGTCGATCCGGGTTGCTTACTTGCCGCCGCCGCGCCGGAATGCGGCGATGTGCCCAAATTGAGCAAAACTTTTTAAGTTTGGCTTAATTACTGTGGTGCGGGCATCGTAAATCTCCAGTAATACTTGTGACAGCCTGACCCCGCGGTCGGCGCTCCTCGCCGGCGCAGGGCAATCGCACACACGCAAAGGGGGTTCACCACGGAGACACGGAGGACACGGAGAAGAGGTGTGTTTGGCGCGCGAAGCGCGCAATTCTTCCCTTCTCCGTGCCTCCGTGGTCAATCTTTCCTCGGCGGCGTATGCAATGACCCTCCCTTACCGGGGTGTCGGCAGCGGCAAAAATCCCTAAATCGTCAAGGGTTGACGGCGGCTGGCGGCACCGCTCATACAGGGCGCCGTTCCGCGCCTGTGCAGTGCGGGAGGTCGGGGCGGCCCGATCGGCGGAAAGCTCATCGGCACGTGATGCAGATCAATGCGGTCCCCGCCGCGGGATGCGAGTGGGCGGGGTGGGAGAATTGCGCGATATGACCGAGCTCGTCCTCAGGCACGATCTCGCCTTCGAGGATCTTTACCGCCGCGACGGGCTGGTTCGGCTCGACGCCGCCTTCATTCGCCAATTGGCTGAGACCGATGTCGAGCTGCACAATCGGTTGATGGCGGCGCGGCGCGAGCCGGGCGCGCTCGATCGTGCCAGCGAATCCGAACTGCTGGTGGCGCTGGCGCCGCATCTCGAGGATTTCATCGGCGAGCTCTTCGGCATCGGCGCCGAGCTCCGGGAGCTGCAGGCGCGCCATGACGCGCTGGCGCCGCTCTATGCGGTGAAGCGGCTCTTCGTGCAGCGCCGGGCGGTGAAGGGGGTGACGCCGGAAGTGGCGGCCGCGCTCGACGGCGCGGCGATCGCGCAGGAGCTCGAGGCGCTGACCGGCGAGGCGCTTACCGAAGAGAGCTATGCCCGCCATGTCGCGCGCTGGATGGAGGCCGAGGCGGAGCACAAGCCGGCGCTCGATCTCGCGCAGCGCTATGCCGCGTGGGCGGTGCTGGCGCCGGCCGGGCGCGAGAGGCATCGCGGCGGCGTGCTGTTCAAGGTGCCGCACCGGCTCGACATGACGCATCTGGTGCCGGTCGAGACGGTGGTGCAGTACGGGGTCGCCATGCTGCATCTGCCGCCGGCGCAGTGGCGCCGGCGCGAAGGCTTCAAGCTCACCGATCCCGGCACCGACCTCAAGGGCGCGCTCGACCAGGCGAATTATTGCATCTGGTGCCATCACCAGGGCAAGGACAGCTGCTCGCGCGGCCTCAAAGACAAGAAGACCAACAGCTTCCAGAAAAGCACCTTCGGCGTGACGCTGGCGGGCTGCCCGCTCGAGGAGAAGATCTCGGAGATGAACGAGGTCAAGGCGCGCGGCAACAGCATCGGTGCGCTCGGCATCGTCATCGTCGACAACCCGATGGTGGCGGCGACCGGGCACCGCATCTGCAACGACTGCATGAAGGCCTGCATCTATCAGAAGCAGGAGCCGGTCGACATCCCGCAGGTGGAGACGCGCACGCTGAAGGACGTGCTGAGCCTGCCCTGGGGCTTCGAGATCTACAGCCTGCTGACGCGCTGGAACCCGCTCGACATCCGCCGGCCGCTGCCGCGCGCGCCAAGCGGCAAGAAGGTGCTGGTGGTGGGGCTGGGGCCGGCGGGATTCACGCTGGCGCATCACCTGATGAATGACGGCCATGCGGTGATCGGCGTCGACGGGCTCAAGATCGAGCCGCTGCCCGCGGCGATATCGCCGGCGTCGGTGCGGCGCGGCGAACGCCACCGCTTCCGCCCGGTGCGCGAGGTCGGCGAGCTCTATGAGGCGCTCGACGAGCGGATGATGGCGGGCTTCGGCGGCGTCGCCGAATACGGCATCACCGTGCGCTGGGACAAGAATTTCCTCAAGCTGGTGCGGCTCCTGCTGGAGCGCCGCGCCGAGTTCTCGATCTTCGGCGGCGTGCGCTTCGGCGGCACGCTCACCATCGACAGCGCGTTTGCGCTGGGCTTCGACCATATCGCGCTCTGCGCCGGCGCCGGCAAGCCGACCGTGGTGCCGATGAAGAACGGCCTGGCGCGCGGCGTGCGCCAGGCATCCGACTTCCTGATGGCGCTGCAGCTCACCGGCGCCGCCAAGACCGACAGCGTCGCCAACCTCACCGTGCGGCTGCCGGTGGTGGTGATCGGCGGCGGCCTCACCGCCATCGACACCGCGACGGAATCGCTCGCCTATTATCCGCTGCAGGTGGAGAAGTTCCTCAGCCGCTACGACACGCTGGCCGCCGAGCGCGGCGAGGCGCGCGGTGCGTCAGGGCTGGAGCGAGGAGGAGCGCGCCACCGCCGACGAGTTCATCGCCCATGGCCGCGCCATCCGCGCCGAGCGCGCGGCGGCGGCGCGCGAGGGCCGGGCGCCGCGGCTCATCGAGCTCATCAATGGCTGGGGCGGCGTCACCATCGCCTATCGCCGGCGCCTCATCGATGCGCCGAGCTACACGCTGAACCACGAGGAGGTGGCGAAGGCGATGGAGGAGGGCATCCGCTTCGCCGAGGGCCTGACCCCCGAGGCGGTGGAGGTCGACGCCTTCGGCCATGCCGCCGGCGTCACGCTGTCGGGCCACGAGCCCGGCGGGGCGGAAACCCGCGTGACCTTGCCGGCGCGCACCATCCTGGTCGCCGCCGGGACCCAGCCCAACACCGTGCTGGGCCGCGAGGATCCGGCCAATGTCGTGCTCGACGGCCGCTACTTCCAGGCCTATGACGAAGACGGCCGCAAGGCCACGCCCGAGCGGGTCGCCAAGCCCAACGAGGTGCGGGTGCTGATGAGCCTGCGCCCCGATGGCCGCGCCATCAGCTTCTTCGGCGATCTCCACCCGTCCTTTGCCGGCAATGTGGTGAAGGCGATGGGCGGCGCGAAGCTGGGCTATCCCGTGGTCAGCCGCATGCTGGCCCGGCGCGCGGCCGCCGCGCCGTCGCCCGAGCGAGCTGCTGGCGACGCTCAATGACGAGCTGCGCGCCACGGTCGAGCGGGTCGAGCGGCTGACCCCGAGCATCGTCGAGGTGGTGGTGCGGGCGCCGATGGCGGCACGCGCTTTCCGGCCCGGCCAGTTCTACCGGCTGCAGAATTACGAGCGTCTCGCGCCGCGCATCGACGGCACGGTGCTGGCGATGGAGGGCCTCGCGCTCACCGGCGCCTGGGTCGACCGCGACAAGGGGCTGCTCTCGACCATCGTGCTGGAGATGGGCGGCTCATCGGATCTCTGCACGCTGCTCGAGCCCGGCGAGCCGGTGATCCTGATGGGCCCGACGGGCACGCCGACGGAGACGCCGCCGGGCGAGACGGTGGCGCTGATCGGCGGCGGGCTCGGCAACGCCGTGCTGCTCTCGATCGGCCAGGAGTTCCGCCGCGCAGGGCTCGCGCGTGCTCTATTTCGCCGGCTACAAGAAGCGCCTCGACCGCTACAAGGTCGAGGAGATCGAGAAGGCGGCCGATGTCGTGGTGTGGTGCTGCGACGAGGCGCCGGGCTTCGCGCCGACGCGCAAACAGGATCGCAGCTTCGTCGGCAACATCGTGCAGGCGATGCTGGCCTATGCCGAGGGCGCGCTGGGGCCGGCGGAGATTCCCCTGAGCGCCGCCGACCGGCTCATCGCCATCGGCTCGGATGCGATGATGGCGGCGGTGGCGGTGGCGCGCCGCGCTGCGCTCGCGCCCTATCTCAAGCCCGGCCATCAGGCGATCGCCTCGATCAACTCGCCGATGCAATGCATGATGAAGGAGATCTGCGCCCAGTGCCTGCAGCTCCACAAGGACCCGGTCACGGGTGCGGAGAGCGTGGTGTTCTCCTGCTTCAACCAGGACCAGCCGCTCGACCAGGTGGATTTCCGCGCGCTGCATGAGCGCCTCGGCCAGAACGCCGCCGAGGAGAAGCTCACGCGGCTGTGGATCGACCGCTGCCTGCGGCATTTGGGGCAAGGCGCGGAGGCGGCGGAGTAGGGTTCCGCCGCATCGCCGCCCGTGCGTCCTTCGAGACGCGCCCTGGAGCCTCCCCCCTCCAAACGTCATGGCCGGGCTCACATCACGA
>CAWBKF010000059.1:0-55340 GCA_963789275.1 uncultured Alphaproteobacteria bacterium | reverse complement strand
GCACGAATTCAGGCGTGACATGGGCGGGGATCGCCGCGCCGAAGGACTGGCCGTCGCGCGGCGCGGCAAGCGCCTCGCGGCCGAGATTCTCGCGGATGGCGATGTACTCCATCTCCGGCGTGATGATGCCGGCGCGGGCATAGGCGAGCTGCGTCACCGCACGGCTCGCCTTGGCCTGCAGCGGCCGCCTGGCGGCGCGATCGAACAACGGCACCTCGCTGACCTCGCCCGGGCGCAGGCCGTTATCCTCGGGCCGCACGGCGCGCGGCGCCGTCTCCTCGACATCGCCGCGCGCGCGGATCCAGGGCTCGCGCAGCGGCGCCAGGCCGAGCCCGATATCGATGGCGACCGCCGGATCGGTGTAGGGCCCCGACGGATCGTAGACGCGCACCGGCGGCTCCTTCGCAGCCGGCGACAGATCGATCTCGCGCATCGCCACCAGCAGCTCCGGATGGCGCCGGCCGGCGACGTGGATCTTGCGCGAGGCCGGCAACGGGCCGGTCGAGACGCCGATGGTCTGCTTCAGGGTGCCTTCGGGCATTGTGATCTCCTCCTCCCGAGTGATCGGTGCAACAGGAGATCCGGTGCCTGCGGAGTTGAGGGGCCGCCCGTGCCGAAAGTTTTCGAGCCGCGCCGTTCCTGTCCCTACGCCGGTACGATCCGGATCAGGTTCAAAGGGTTCCCACGTCGCCTGCGGCACCAGTGGTGTCTCAGCCCCTTAGCGGGGCTCCCCTTGGAAACAGCTTCAGTATCCCGGCCGAGACGGGGGCGCGTCAAGCGGTAAACTCACGCCCGGGCTCTCCCTCCCGGTGCGAATCGTTGGACGGCGGCCCGGAGCAGGAGCAGGATGAGCCCGGGGGCAACAACGACCTCCGTCATAACCTACCGAGGAGACCCAGGATGAGCTCTACCTCCGTTCACGTCGGCGGTATGCAACTGTCGGTGGCGACGCTGGCCATGGCCTTCATCGCCGGCGTACTCGCCGTACCGGTCTTTCATCAGATCTTGCTGCTGGTCTTCCATCTCGCCGGCATCGTCCCATTTGCGCCTTTCGACATGACGCCGACCAAGCCGTTCGGCGTGCCCGCCGTGATCTCCATCTCGTTCTGGGGTGGTGTCTGGGGCGTAATCTTCGCCCTGACGCTGCCTCGCTGGTTCAGTGGCGCCAGCTACTGGATCGCAGCCGTCATCGCCGGCGGCGTGGCCCTCACCCTCGTCTTCATGTTTGTCGTCTGGCCGCTGAAGGTCGGCGGCCTGCCACCGAACATGGGCGGCCTCTTCGTCATCGGCTTCCTGCTCAATGCCGCCTGGGGCATCGGCTGGGCGCTCTTCCTTGCGCTCTTCGAGCGGCTGCGCGGCAGCGGCGGCATAGCCGCCCCTTCTCGTCGACTGCCGGCCGCTCGGCGAGCGGCCGGCAGTCTGCGCATCACCTCATGCCGAAGCAGGGCCGCGGCGCAGCACCTCCAGCCGCAGCGGAAGAGGAACGCCCAGCCAGAGCGCAAAGCGCGCGTGATCCTCGTAGTCGTCGCCGGTCAGCGGGTGCACCAGGACACTGAGCTCGCCGCGGTTCAGCATCAGCCACGGCAAGAGGCGCGGCAGCTCGTCGACGGCGAAGGCCACCTGATACATTGACATCGGATGCGGCCCCACCGGCGCGTCGTGCCAGCGGCCGAGCCGCACCGTGAAGCGGTCGCCGATCGCCTGGCGCAACCGCTCTGCCACCCCCCGGGTCGCCCCGTCATAATAGATATGCGCGTGATAGCCCTCGATGCCGGCGGCATCGGCGAAGTCATCGGTCACGGGCGTCTCCCTCGGCGCAACAGCGGCAAGACGGCCGCCCCTGCGGCCGCCGCGTGGCCAGCCAGCATAGTTGGTAGTCGACGCCGGCCGCCATCCTTGCTCGAATAGCCGCGAAAACGCCTGGAGAAGCGCCCGCATGTCCGATCTCTACCGCCTGTCCGCCAGCGAGGCCGCCCGGCGCATCGCCGCCGGCACCCTCACCGCCCGGGCGCTGGTCGAATCCTGCCTCGAGCGCATCGAGCGCCGCGAGGGCGAAGTCGGCGCCTGGGCCTATCTCAACCCTGACCAGGCGCTCGCCGAGGCCCGCGCCCGCGACCAGTCCACCGCGCGTGGCCCACTGCATGGCGTCCCACTCGGCGTCAAGGACATCATGGACACCGCCGACATGCCGACAGGCTACGGCTCGCGCGCCTATCACGGGCATCGCCCGGGCGGCGACGCCGCCTGCGTCGCGCTGGCGCGCGCCGCCGGCGCGATCATCCTGGGCAAGACAGTAACCACCGAGTTCGCCGCGCTCAGCCCGGGCAAGACCAGGAATCCGCATCATCGCGAACGCACGCCGGGCGGCTCGTCGAGCGGCTCGGCGGCCGGCGTCGCCGATTTCATGATGCCGCTCGCCTTCGGCACGCAGACGGCGGGCTCGATCGTGCGGCCGGCCTCGTTCTGCGGCGTGGTCGGCATGAAGCCGAGCTTCGGCCTCGTCGCCACCGCCGGCACCAAGCCCCTGGCGCCGGGCCTCGATACGATCGGCGGCTTCGCGCGCAGCGTCGCCGACATCGCCCTGCTGCTGGCCGCGCTCACCGACCGGCCCGAACTGCGCCCGGCCGCGCCGGCGCCGCGGCCGCGCATCGGCGTCTACCGGCCGCCGCCCTGGGATCAGGCGCAGCCGGCAACGATCGCAGCCCTCGAGGCGGCGCGCGAGGCGCTCGCCCGCGCCGGCGCCGCGGTCAGCGACCGCGCCGCCTTCCCCGCTTTCGACGGGCTCACCGCGGCGCAGCACGCGATCATGAATCACGAGGCGGCGCGCAACCTCGCCTGGGAGCGGTTGAACCGCGCCACCGAGATCATGCCGCGCACCGCCGCGATGCTGGAAGACGGCATGGCCGTCACCGCCGCCGCCTATGATGCGGCGCGGCGCGGCGCCGTGGCGGCACGGGCGCAGCTTGGCGCATTCTTCGGCGAGTTCGACGCCCTGCTGGTGCCGGCGGCGCCCGGCGAGGCGCCGCCCATCGCCACCACTGGCGACGCCGTCTTCAACCGGCCGTGGACGCTGCTTCATGTCCCCTGCATCACCTTGCCAGGCCATCGCGGCGCAGACGGGCTTCCGGTAGGGGTGCAACTGGTCGGGCGCAGCGGCGAGGATGCGCAGCTGCTGGCGATCGCGCTGTTCGCCGAGGCGGCGCTCGCCGCCGGCGCCTGAGCACGGGAGGGCGCAGGTCGCCCAGGCGCCTGGCCTTGTCCTCCGCCCGGAGCGGCGCGCGGCCGATCAGGGCTTGCGAGGCGACGCGCCATGCGGCAGCTTCACCAGCGATGCGCCTGTCCCGTTCGTTCGCCCTATTCCTGCTGCCGCTCGCGCTCTTGCAGTGCGGGATGCTTGCGCCTTACGCGACGGTGCCGATGACGTTCAACAAGGCGGAGCAGCCGACCCCGGCGCCGGGCGAGACCGTGCCGACCCATATCGGCGTCTGCTACAACGCGTTCACGACGACGGCCGATGAGGTCCGCGTCATCGCCGCGCAAAATTGCGATCCCGGCACCGTGCCGCGCGCCGTCGAGCGCGATCTCAGCCTTACCAATTGCCCTATCCTTATACCCGCGCGCGCCACCTTCGCTTGCGTGGCAAAGGCGCCGTGAGGGCCATAGGCTCCTAGCGGGAGCCGGAATCGCCGAGCGGGCCGAACGGTGCCGCCGCCTTCGCACCGTATGCCCGTCGATGGTGGAGGGCGCTTCTGACGGCCATGATCGAGACGGCCGCGACGACGGCGCCGCCGGCCATGTCCACGAGATAGTGGCCGCCATAGAAGGGGATCGCCGGCAGCATCACCATGTTGAGGGCAAAGATGGTGCGGCCGATCGCGCCGGTACCCCGGAAGCCATAGCAATAGACCAGGGCCATCGTCGTGTGGAACGACGGAAAGGTCACGATGCCGGTCAGCTTGCCGAGCTCGAAATGCAGGTTGGCGCCGGCCCGGAGCTTCTCCATATCCGGGATGTAGTCTGAGAGAGAGCGCAATCCAAAGCCGTCGTAGGCGCCGAGCGCCGGGAAAAAAATCGAGCCTGCCGACGTCAGTATCCCGGCGACAAAAGTGATCCAGAACAATTCGCGCAGTCGATCTCTGCGGCCAAGCAGCCCGAACAGGATCGCGATGTAGAGGCCCTGATACACCAGGCTGTCATAGGCAAGCCTGAGCGCCGTCTCGACCACGGGATGCGCGACGATCAGGTGAAACCAGAACAGCCAGTCGAATCCCAGCGCGCGATCGAGCCAAAGCAGGCGCTCGTCGACAAGCGGCCTGGCCATGGCGCAGCTGAGATAGGACAGGACGCCGAAAGCGGTCGTCGCGGCGATCGAGACCGCGAGGAACTCGGCCGACAGCGAGCCGCGACTCTGCTGCAGCGTCACCCGAAAAAGAACAGCGGCGACCAGCGCCATCATGAGGGCTCTGCCGTCCAGCGAGGAGACCGCCAAGGAGAACCCGACGCGCTCTGCCCACAGCGCGTCGATCAGCACCAGTCCCGCCACCGCCGACCATTCGAGAGGGAAGTCGGTCGCGATGGCCAGCAGCCGCGCCGGCGCGGCCGAGGGTGGCGAGAGCGACATGCCTGATCCTCCGTCCCGGCTGCCTCGTGACCGGCTGCTCGCGGGACCCGCGGAGTTTCCGGCGCTCGGGTAAGTTTTTCGTTAGCGGCCGCGGGGTCGGTGCAAGGCGGGGACGCAGCCCGCGCATTAACCTTCCATTGTCGCCCCGGCGACTACCATCCGAGGCAAGCCCGATGTTCGGGCCGCGAGGCCCTGGAGCTAGCCGCTTGGATCGCATTCCCGTCGTCAACGGCTTGCGCGGCATCGCCATCCTTGGCGTGATACTCAGCCACATCGATGCCGGCACGGTGCCGCCGGTCGGCCCTTATCTGTCGCTGTTCGGCAGCGAGATCGCGCTGTCGCCGCTGATCACCAATGGCTGGACCGGCGTTAATCTGTTTTTCATCCTGTCCGGCTTCGTGCTCTACCTGCCTTATGCCGCCGGCAAGCGCCGCATGGCGGATTGGGGCGACGGTTTCGCCTTCTATCGACGACGCTGCCGCCGCCTCCTGCCCCTCTTCTACGTCGCCGCCGTCACCGTCTCGGCGCTGGCAGCGACCCACGGCATCACCCGGTCATGGCTGACCGAGGCCATCTTGCTGCTGACGCTCGCCTTCACGCTGGTGCCGAGCAGCTTCGGACCGCCGTTCGACGTTCCGCTCTGGTCGATCGGCGTCGAGATGATGTTCAGCGTGCTGTTCCCGGTGATCGCGCTCCGCGCCGCCGGCAGAGGGCTCGCCCGCTGGCTGTGGATCGTCGTGGCGGCGTCGCTCACGCTGCGCGCCGCTCGGCTACCTCTCCCACTCGACGACCGCGGGGATGTGGCTCGCCTACTCGACCGACAACATCACCTGCCGGCTCGACGAATTCGTCCTCGGCATGATGCTGGCGAAGCTCCATGCCGAGCATCGGCTACCCCGGCGCCCGGCCGTCCTCGGCATCGCCGGCGTTGCGCTCGTCGCCGCGGCCTGGATCGGGCTCGACCTCTCCCTTCACGAGCGTTTGGCCGTCGGTGGCGCGGGCGCCGCTCTACGACCTGCTCGATGCCGGCTTCGCCGCCATTATCGTCGCGGCGCTGGCGCCCGGCAGCCGCCTCGAAGCAGCGCTGAGCTGGGCGCCGCTGCAGGTCATCGGCATGATGTGCTACAGCCTCTATATCTGGCACTCGCCGGTGCTGATGGTCGCGGCGCCCGATCTCAACACCCTGTCATGGCCCGCCTTCCTTGCGGCTGCGGCCGGCCTGCTCGTGCTCTCCTGTGCCGTCGCCGCGATCAGCTATCGCTTCATCGAGTTCCGTCACGTCGCGGATTGGCGGCACTTGTTCCTGCTCGACGAAAGTGCCGAGACGACGCCGACATCGGCGTCAACGCCGGGTTGATCGCCTCATTCAGCCGCGGCGAGCACCGGCTGCGGTCGCCGTCGCTCGAGCCGCGCCTCGATCCGCGCCGTCGCCGCGATGGCAATCGCGGCGACAGCCGCGCCCGCCAGCACGTCGACGAAATAGTGGCTGCCCTCGGTGGGGATGGCGACGATCATGGCGCCATCGACCAGCGCCGCGATCAGCAGCGGACGCAACCGGCGGCGCACGACATAAGGAAAGAGCACCGCCAAGGTGGTGTGGAAGGAGGGGAAGCTGATCAAGCCCTGCAGCCGCGATAGATCGAGCTGGTCGAACCGCCCGACCCGCAGCGCGACGAAATCCAGCATGTGGTCGCGGAACCCCGGGACCCCGTAATAGACCACGGCACTAAAGGCCGGCAGCAGACCGGAGATCGGGATGATGATGAGCAGGGATATCGTCAGCGTCCAGAACAGCTCGCTATTGCGCCTGCCTCTGGCCGGTCAGACCGAGATAGCTGGTGATGATCGCGATCTGCGGCAGCGCGCTCATATAGGCAAGACGGAGCACGTGCTCGAGCACCGGACGCCGCTGGACGAAGGCGAACCAACCCGGCCAGTCGAGACCCAGAGCGCGGTCGCCGCGGGCGAGCAGGTCATCGGCTACGGGTAGGCCGGTCGTTGCGACGAGATAGCTGAGGACGCCCATGGCGGCGAAGAAGACGAGCAGTCGCGCCGCGCTATGCGCCAGATCCGCCAGCCGCTCCTCCGGCCGCCAGCGCTGGTAGAAAAGGCCAAGCGCCAGAAATACCAGCACGGCGCCGCCGACCCGGGCGAGGCCGGACCAGGCGAGAAGAATGCCGCAATGGACGAGGCCCGCGGCGTCGAGCGCGATGAGCGCCGCGAGCACCCCCGCCTTGGCTCCTGCATTGAGCGACAGCACTCAGCGCTCCTCCTGGCGTGACGCCGGGAGTGAGCCGCATCGGCGGTTTAGAGCGGGTTAACCGCGCCCCGCGGCGCTGCGGGGATCGCCGGTGATTTTAGCGAGCGGGCGGGCGCCGCGCTTTATCGCGCATCGGCCGCATTCCGCGCATGGACGACCGCATAAGCGTCGGCATAGACCCGCCGCCAGCCCGGCAGATGGTCCAGCGCCGCCACCGCCGGACTTTGCGGCTCGAACAGCGTCCAGGTGATGCCATAGTCGCGAATGATGCCGGCAAGGACCGGCTCGCTGCCCTGCGCGGCATCGAGATAGCGCCTCAGGAACCGGTCGCCATACATCTCCATGCGGCCGTCGATGAACGTCGGGACGCCGGAGAAGATGAGATATCCCCCGAACGGCTCGCTGTTCAGGACTGGGCCGGAAAGCCCCATCCCGCGCGCCGCGGCGAGCGCGCTCGCCGGGCTCACCTTGTCATCGCCGCGCGTCAGCGGCCGGAACAGCGTCAGCGCGCCAAGCGTCAGGCCGACGGCCAGGATCATGGTGACCGCGAGCGCGGCCGCCGGCCCCGCCGCCGCCCGCGGTTCGACCGACCCGCTTCCGCTGGAGGCCGGAAGCTGTCGCCCGAGCGCGGCCGCAATCGCCAGCGGCCCGATGATGCCGAGCAGCTCGGCCTGACGTACCTGCTGCAACGCCAGGTGAACGAGCCCAAGCAACAGCAACAGCCGCGGCAGCGGCAGCTTCAAGCCGATCAAGAAGCCGAGCAGCATGAGGCCCAGCAACCACGCCTCGAGCGGCTGAAAGGTGTGGAAATTGGGGCTGAGCCATTCCACGAAGTTGTCCTGCAGCACCGACATTCCGAGGATGTGGAACGGCAGCAGGAAGCCGGCGACGCCGTTGGGCGTGAGCATGCTCGCCACGATCGCCAGCAGCACAAACAGGCCCCATCGCCCGGCTTCCGCTCGGCGGTCCAGGGTCGCCTCGAGCGCCGCCAGCGCCGCCAGCGCCACGCCGACCATGAAGCCGCCGTGGAGATTGGCCCAGAGCGTCATCAGCGGCAGCGCGCGGAACGGCGGCGCGCCGCCCTTGTCGCGCGCTTCGATGATCGCCGCCGACCATAGCACCAGCAGCGGCAGCGCCAGGATGTGCGGCCGTGCCAGCAGATGCGGCAGGATGATCACCGCGCCAGACGCCGCCGCGAGGGTGGCGAGCATCGGCCCCAGTGGAGCCAACAGCCGCTGCGTGAGCAGCGCTACACTTGCGCCAAAGCAGATCGCGGTCGCCAGCACCAGCCCCGGCCAGCCGAGGCCGTTATAGAGCAGAGCGAGAACGCCTTCGGCGAGCCATTCATGCACCACCCAGGGCGCTCCCGCCATCGAGTGGGAGAACGGGTCGTGCGACGGCAGCGCCGCATGGGCCAGCAGCCAGCGTCCCGCGGCAATATGCAGATAGGTATCGGGATCGCCCAGCAGATTGGGCGAGGCGCTGAGGGCGCGCGCGAAAGCTGCGAGGCCGAGCAGGAGTGGTAAAGCGGGGACCAGCCGAGAGAGGCTGCGGCGAAGGCCGGCTTCGGTAAGGAGAGTCCTGTTGGCCACGCCGGCGGCAGTCCCGATGGTCAGGCGGCGGGCGGGCACCAAGCCCGCGAATCCCGGGAAAGTCTCGGTCGGATTTGTTTAGAGCCGGTTACGGCGACGCCGCGACGCCGCAAATGGAAAGGCCCCCGGGAGACGGTCCCGGGGGCCTTTTTGCGCGCCGCGCCGATCAGGTCTGGCTCGGCTTCGTCATCTTCTTTGTCGCCTTTTTCTTGTGGGCGACCTTCTTGGCAGTGGATTTCTTCTTGCTCGTCTTCTTCGCCTTTGCAGGCTGCTGGGTCTGGGTCTGCGCCTGCGCCGCCAGCGGAATCGTCGAGGCGGCGACAAAGGACAGCAGAGCAAATGCGGTAATCAGCGCCTTCATAACATGCTCCTAGATCTGGGAGGATTTTGCTGTGCACCGGTTTATGGGTGGCCGTCGAGTGCCCAAGCCAACTCGGGCACCGACGCGGCGGATGCTATCATGGTTCGCGCGGATGTGAAAGTTTTCAGCCGGGAAACTTTGCGTTTTTTCAACAGAGATGCCACCGGAAGCTTCCGCTACTTCTCGCCGTACTTCACTCGTTACGACCAAGACAGAAATAATTGGTTAACGGCTAGGTCGAAGCGCAAATATGCGGCACTTTGCCGCACATCCTGCGCCGCCGCGGCTTCACTCAACGGGTCAGCACCCACCGTCCGCTCGCTTCGCGGCATACGATCGCAAGCGCCTGCTGTGGGCGGCCGTCAATGATCACGTCGCGCTCATAGACTCGGCAGGGACGGCCGTCGCCATCATTGAACTCGCGCAGCGGCCGGGCCGTGCCGCGCGCGTCGGAGGTGGGCGGCGCGCCAACCGCGGGCCGCACGTCCTGCGCAAACGCCATCGGGATGGTCGCGGCGGCAGCCGTCAGTGCGCCGGCGAGCCACGCCCGCCGCCCGGGCGCGAAAAGCCGCCGCCATCGCCTTCCGCGCATCCTGCCCCCCGCTCGCCGCTCCGGCATCGGGCAAACCCACGCGCGGTCGCGCGGTTCCGTCGGTCCGGGCGAGGAATTCCATAAAATTTTAGCAAAATTAAATCAAGAATTCACTTACTATAGTCACAATGATAGGAAGATTAGTCCCATGTATTCACTGGGGTTTCTATGTATTAATCCCCCCTGTTTAATGTTGCGTTAAGGGATACAACACAGAATCCCCGCGTCGCTCATTAGTCACTAGGAGGCATGACTGTCATGCGCAAGGTACTCATCAATCTGCTTCACGACGAGAGTGGCGCCACCGCGATCGAGTACGGCCTCATCGCCGCACTCATCTCGGTCGTCATCATCGTCGCCATCACGGCCGTCGGCACGCAGCTGTCGACCACCTTCAGCACCATCTCGAACAAGCTGTCCACGGCCAACGCCGCCTAAGCGCCCGACCGTCGCAATCTGTCCACCGAGCCGGAAGCCGGCGCTATGGCTTCCGGCTCGGTGGAAGCGGCCGGCAGGCCGCGCAGCGCCTTGCGGCGGCACGCCTCGGAGCAACCCATGCCGCATGCCGCGCATCTCATCGACTGGCTCGCTGTCTTTGCCTTGCTGGCGGCACTCATCGCAGCGGCCATTAGCGACGCCATCACCTATCTCATCCCCAACCGCTACGCGGGCGCGATCGGCGTGACGTTCATCGTCTACGCGATCGGCAAGCCGCTGGCGCTTTGGCTGCACGGCTTCGAGGCGGCGGCGCTGCTGCTGGCCATCGGCGTCCTGCTCTTCGACCGCGGCCTGCTCGGCGGCGGCGACGTCAAGCTCCTCACCGCCATCGCGCTGTGGACCGGGTTTGATCAGCTGCCCCTCCTGCTCGTCGTCACCGGGCTTGCCGGCGGCGCGCTGGCGCTCGCCCATCTCTCGCCGCTCCATCATCTGATGCCGGCGCGGCCCGGCGGAGCGCCGGAGGGTGACGATCTGCGCAGCCGGCTGCGCCGCCCCGTGCCCTTCGGCGTCGCCATCGCACTTGGCGGCGTCTGCATCGCCCTCGCCCACGCAACGGCCGCCTGACCACAGGAGCCCAAGCCATGTCACCCCGCCGCATCATCTTCATCGCGATCGCCCTGCTGGCGTCCGGCGCGACCATCCTGATCGGCCGCGCCTGGCTGTCGGCCGAACGCACCGTCCAGGTGGAGGCGGCGCCGGCGCCGCCGAAGCCGGCGACGATGATCCTGGTCGGGCGCGGCGAGCTCCATTCCGGCCAGTTCGTCCGGCCCGAGAATTTGCGCTGGCAGGCCTGGCCCGACGACGCGGTGTCGCCGAGCTACATCGTCTCCACCCAGAATCACCTCGAGGACTATGTCGGCGCGGTCGTGCGCAACGCCATCGGCGATGGCGAGCCGATCACCGAGACGCGCGTGGTGCGTCCCGGCGATCGCGGCTTCCTGGCGGCGGTTCTCACGCCGGGCTATCGCGCCGTGACCGTCCCGGTGACGCCCTCCTCGGGCCTCGCCGGCTTCGTCTTCCCCGGCGACCATGTCGACGTGATCCTAAGCTTCACCTTGACGGATCCCAACCTGCCGAGCTCGGAAAAAGGCGATCCCTCGCATCAGCACCATACCGGCGAGACCGTGCTCACCGACGTCCGCGTGCTCGCGCTCGACCAGCGCGCCGACGACCAGAGCAAAGAGGTGTCCGTCGCCAAGACGGCCACGCTCGAAGTGACCCCGAAGCAGGCGGAGGCGATCGCCGTCGTCCAGGAGCTGGGCAAGCTGTCGCTGAGCCTGCGCAGCCTCGGCCAGGACGACGCCGCGGCGACCGGCGAGGGCGCCAACAAGCTCAGCTACACCTTCGACAGCGATGCCACTCAGCTCACGGCGCCGCCGGAGTTCTCCGGCACCAAGCGGAAAGTCCTCGTGGTGCGCGGCGACAAAGTCGAAATGACCGAATTCTCGAAAAGGTAGCCGATGATGCGCACGCACTCCCGTTTCCTCGTCGCGATGTTGGCGCTGGCCGGCACCCTGACGCTTGTCATGGCGCCGCTTGCCGCGGCGACCAAGGTCGTCAATACCGTGGGCGCGCCGCTCGTGGTCGAGGTCGGCAAGGGGCAGCTTCTCCATCTCGACCATCCGGCCGCGACCGTCTTCGTCGCCGATCCCGACGTCGCCGACGTGCAGGTGAAATCTCCGGTGCTGGTCTATCTCTTCGGCAAATCGGGGGGAGAGACAACGCTCTACGCCGTCGGCGAGAACGACGACGTCGTGCTCAATGTCGGAGTGAGCGTCCGCTATGACGTCGCGGGCGTCGAGCAGGCGATCCATCACATGGCGCCGCACAGCGCGGTCGCGGTGCGCTCGGTCGACGATGCGCTGGTCCTCGAGGGCACGGTCTACTCGGCCGCCGAGGGTGACGACATCCGCCGCGTCGCGCAGCACTTCCTTCCCGATCCGAAGCTGTTGGTGAACCGGCTGAAGCTGGACGTGCCGAACCAGGTCAACATCCGTGTCCGCGTCGCCGAAGTCTCGCGCGACATCGTCAAGGAATTCGGCGTCAACTGGAGCAATATCATCAGCAAGGGAAGTTTCGCCTTCGGGCTGGCAAGCGGCCCAAACGCTCCCGTCGCCGGCGGGATCGGAGGTACACGCGAATTGGCCGCTGATGGGAAGACGACGCTCGACAATATCTTCGGCGCGACACAGATCGGCAATGTCACGATCAACGGCCTGATCGACGCCCTCGACAGCCAGGGGCTTATCACCGTTCTGGCCGAGCCGAACCTCACCGCCGTCTCGGGCGAGCCGGCAAGCTTCCTCGCCGGCGGCGAGTTCCCTGTCCCGGTATCCTCGGCGGTCACCAACGGCGTGGCCCAGATCACGGTCGAGTGGAAGAAATTCGGCGTGAGCCTGAATTTCGTCGCCACCATCAGTGGCACCAACCGCATCAGCCTGCGGGTGATGCCCGAGGTGAGCCAGCTGACAACCACCGGCGCGGTGACGATCAACGGCATCACCATCCCCGCCTTGACGACGCGGCGCGCCGACACGACGGTGGAGCTGGCCAGCGGCCAGAGCTTCGCCATCGCCGGGCTCATCCAGAACAACATCACCCAGACCCTGGACAAGTTCCCCTGGCTGGGCGACGTGCCGGTGCTCGGCCAGCTCTTCCGCTCGGATCAGTTCCAGCGCAACGAGACCGAGCTGGTGGTCATCGTGACACCCTATGTCGTGCGGCCGGTGTCAACGGCAAGCCGGCTGCAGGCGCCCACCGACGGCTTCGTCCCGAGCTCGGACCGGAACCTCGTGCTGTCCGGCGAGGAATACAAGCCGCAGCTGCTGAAAGCCGGGGCGGCACCGGTCAGCCGTACCGGGAGCAGCCTGATCGGCCCCAGCGGCTTCGATCTCCAATGAGGCACTCCATGATCAGACCAGCATTCTTCCGCCCCTGCCTCGCCCTCTTCCTGTTGGTCGCCGGCTGCACGCCGCCGACCTCCGAATGGACGCCGGCGGAAGCACCCAAGGCGCCGCATGTCGATTATGTGCGCCTCCAGCACGAAGCCGTGTTCCAACCGGGCAGTCCCGATCTCGCCAGCGGCGAAGCGGGCAGCCTGGCCGGCTTCCTCACCCACGCCGGGGTGACCTCCGAGGATCACGTCTACTTCGAGGCCGCATCGGATGACCGGCTCACTGTGTCGCGCATCGGCCGCCTCGCCAAGGTCGCCGACCAGCAAGGCATCGGCGCGAAGATCCTGCCGCCGGCCACCGGGCTTGCGCCGGACCACATCCGGGTCGTGGTCGAGCGCTATGTCGTCACGCCGCCGAACTGCCCGAATTGGACGGCCCCGGCGGTCGGCGGCCACGACAACCAGCCGGGCAGCAATTTCGGCTGCGCCGACGCCACGAATTTCAGCCTGATGGTCGCCGATCCCGGCGACCTGGTGGTTGGCCGCACGCTTGACCCGGCGCAAGGCGATGCCGCCTTCGCGGCGGTCTCGCGCTATCGCCAAGGCAAGGTCAAGGACCCGACCGGGGCAGCGGCGAGCACCACCTACGCTCCGCCGCCGGCCGGCGGCGGTGGCGGCGGAACCGGCGACAGCGGACAGTAACAGCATGATGGGTGAGGCAGCCAAGGCCGAACCGGTTACCGGCAGCAGACTTCGTTTCGTCGCTTGCGTCGCCGACGACGTCACGCGCGAGGCGGTCAGCCGCGCCGTGGCCCAGCTCGGCTGGTCCAACGCCAAGGTGCGCGCCGGCGGCCTCGAGGCGGCGCGCGGGTCGATCGACATCACCGCGCCGCCGAGCCTGGTGCTCGTCGATCTCTCCGACGCCGACGATCCGGTCGAAGGGATGCATGAGCTGGCGCAGCTCTGCGGCCCGCAGACGCATCTTCTCGCCATCGGCTCGATCAACGATGTCAGCCTCTACCGCCAGCTCGTCGCGCTCGGCGTCGCCGACTACCTGGTCAAGCCGGTGTCGAGCGAGCTGCTGTGCGAGGCCTTCGCCTCGGCGATCCGCAGCTACGCGTCGCCCGGCGAGGCGCGATCGACGCAGCTCTTCGCCTTCGTCGGCGCGCGCGGCGGCGTCGGCACGACGACGCTCGCGGTGGCGACCGCCTGGCTGCTGGCGCATGAGTTCAAGCTGCGCACCGCGCTCATCGACCTCGACCTCCATTTCGGCAACCTCGCGCTCAGCCTCGATCTCGAGCCCGGGCGGGGCTTGCGCGAGGCGCTGGAGAATCCCGAACGCACCGACAGCATGCTGCTGGCCTCGGCGATGGTGACGCAAAGCGACAAGCTGCCGATCCTCGCCACCGAGGAATCGTTGCTCGAGCAGCTCACCTTCGAGGGCGGCGCGGTGGCGCCGCTGCTGTCGGCGCTGTCACAGGACTACGATTGCCTCGTCGTCGATCTGCCGCGCACGCTCGACGCCATGACCCGCCAGGTGATCGCGCTCGCCGATTCGACGGTCGTCGTCACCGACCTGTCGCTGTCGGCGCTGCGCGATACGGTGCGGCTGTCCGATCTCGCCAAGGCGCTGGAGAGCCGCTCGAAGCCGCTGCTGGTGGCCAACCAGGTCGGCGCCGAGCATCGCGGCGAGATCGTCCGCGCGGAGTTCGAGCGCGGGGTCGGCGGCGCGCTCGACTACGCCGTGCCCTTCGACGTCAAGGCGATGATGGCCACGGCCCAGAGCGGCAAGGCGCTGCCGGATGCCGCCGGCGGCAGCAAGGCCGCGACCGAACTGCGCAAGCTCGCCGCGCGACTTGCCGGTCGCGAGCAGGAGAAACCGCGCGGTGGCCTACTCTCAAGGTTCAAGAAGTGATGTTCGGCAAACGCGACAATGAGGGCGGCCTTCAGGCCCGGATCCATGCGCTGAACGCGAGACGCGGTGATCGGCCGGCATCTCCGTCTGCCGCGGCGCCCGCATCCGCGCCGGCGCAACTCCCGCGCGACGGCGAGCGACCAGAGGCCAGCGTCGAAGAGGCGCGGCTCGCCGTCGAATCGGCGCTCGCGGTATCGATGGACGCGACCGCCGCGCGCGGCAAGGCGCGCAGCGAGATCGCCCGCCAAGTCGACGAGATCGTCCGCACGACGCTCGAGCAGAAGCAGATGACGATGTCGGCGCTCAATCAGCGCGACCTCGTCACCCTGCTGGTCAACGGCATCGTCGAGAAGCAGAAGCGTGATGCGCCGCCCGCCGACCCGGCCCGCCCGGCGCAAGCCGTCGGCAGCCGCGCCGCGATCGACGATGCCATTCCGCGCATCTACCCGATGGTGATGGAGCGGATCGACCCGGAAGTCGCCGCCAAGCTGCAGCGCGCCGAGCTCGCGCGCCAGCTCCAGGCGGTGATCGGCGAGATCCTGATCGAGCAGAAGATCCAGCTCAACCAGCTCGAGCAGCGCGATCTCGTCACCGTGCTGCTCGACGACATGCTGGGGCTCGGGCCGCTCGAGCCGCTGCTCGCGGACGACACGGTCAGCGACATCATGGTGAACGGGCCGAAGCAGGTCTATATCGAACGCCGCGGCAAACTCGAGCTCACCGACATCACGTTCCGCGACAATACCCATGTCATGAGCGTCGCCACGCGCATCGTCACGCAGGTCGGCCGGCGCATCGACGAATCCTCGCCTCTCGTCGACGCGCGCCTGGCGGATGGCAGCCGCGTCAACATCATCGCGCCGCCTCTCGCCATCGATGGCACGTCGATCTCGATCCGCAAATTCTCCAAGAAGACCATCAATCTGGACAGCATGGCGAAGTCCGGGAGCATCTCGCCCGAGATGGCGGTGGTGCTGAAGATCGCGGCGCGCTCGCGCCTCAACATCCTGATCTCCGGCGGTACCGGCTCGGGCAAGACGACGACGCTCAACGCCATGTCGCAGATGATCGACGAGGGCGAGCGCATCTGTACCATCGAGGATGCGGCCGAGCTGCAGCTGCAGCAGCCGCACGTCGTGCGCCTCGAGACGCGACCGCCCAACCTCGAGGGCAAGGGCGAGATCACCATGCGCGATCTCGTCAAGAACACGCTGCGCATGCGTCCCGACCGCATCATCCTGGGTGAGATCCGCGGCTCCGAAGCGCTCGACATGCTGCAGGCGATGAACACCGGCCATGACGGCTCGCTGTGCACCATCCACGCCAACCGGCCGCGCGAGGCGCTCACCCGCCTCGAGAACATGGTCGGCATGTCGACCGCCAACCTGCCGGCCAAGGCGGTGCGCCAGCAGATCGCCGCCGCGGTTCACATGGTGCTGCAGGTGAGCCGAATGCGCGACGGCGCGCGCCGCATCACCTCCATCACCGAAGTCGTCGGCATGGAGGGCGAGATCATCACCACCCAGGATCTCTTCACCTTCCAGTATGAAGGCGAAGGGACCGACGGCAAGCTCAAGGGCAGCTTCAAGTCGAGCGGCCTCAGGCCGCATTTCACGCCGCGCGCCGAATATTACGGTCTCGACCGCGCGCTGCTGGAGGCGATCGGATGAGCGGACTTTTCGCCGATCCCATGCTGATCGTGCTCGCCATCGGCATCGGCATCGCGCTGCTCTGCCTGTTCCTCGCCTTCGGCGACGAGAAAGGCAAGAAGCAGGCCAAGCGCGTCGACCGCTTGAAGTCGCGTGGCCAGGGCGGCCCGGTCGCTGCCGCGCTCCAGCTGCGCCGCGCGAGCGGCGACAAGGGTCAGATCTCCCAGCTCGTGCTGCGCTACCTGCCCCGGCCGGAGCTGCTGCGCGAGCGCCTGCATCGCACGGGACGGCAGATCAGCCTCGGCGCCTACGGCATCGGCTGCCTCGTGATCGGTCTGGCCGCCATGGGCGCCGCCCTCGTCCTGGACTTTTCGGTCTTCCTGGCGCTGCCCGTCGGATTGCTCGTGGGCTTGTGGCTGCCGCACCTTTTCATCGGCTTCCTGGCGAAGCGACGGATCAACAGCTTCGGCAAGCATTTTCCCGAGGCGATCGCGCTGATGGTGCGTGGCCTCAAATCGGGCTTGCCGGTGACCGAGACTTTTCAAATCGTCGGCAATGAGGTGCCGGATCCGGTCGGCGTCGAATTCCGTCAGATCAGCGATCAGATCCGCCTCGGTCATCCGCCCGAGCAGGCGTTGTGGGACGCGGCCAAGCGGGTCGACACGCCGGAACTGAAGTTTCTCGTGGTGACGCTGTCGATCCAGCGCGAGACCGGTGGCAATTTGGCCGAGACGCTGGAGAATCTCGACAACATCCTGCGCCGGCGCCGCCAGATGAAGCTCAAGGTCAAGGCGATGTCGTCCGAGGCACGGGCGAGCGCGATGATCATCGGCGCGCTGCCGTTCATCATGATGGGTGTGCTGTCGGTGGTGAACAGCGCCTACATGGCGCAGCTCTTCACCACCGAGCGCGGCCATCACATGCTGATGGTCGCCGCCGGCATGCTGAGCCTCGGCGTCGGCATCATGACCAAGATGGTGAAGTTCGACATATGACCGCGCCAGGCCTCGACCTCGGTTTCATGACGCTGAACGAGACGACGATCGCCGTCCTCGCCGGCATGCTCGTCTTCGTCAGCGTCCTCGCGCTCGGCAACGCGCTGCTGCCGCATGATCCCATGGCGTCGCGCTTGCGCAGCCACCAGAAGCGGCGCGAGCAGCTGCGCGCCGGGCTGATCTCCGGCAGTACCGTCAACGACCGCAAGCGCGCCTCCGTCGGCCAGCTCAAGCGGCTGCTCGACCGCCTGCAGATGCTGCGCGGCGACGAGGCGCGCAAGACCAGCGACCTGCTCGCCCAAGCCGGCTGGCGCTCGCGCGACGCGCTGGTGATCTATCTGGGATTGAGGCTGACGCTGCCCTTCGTCGGCGCCATCGCCGCGATGTTCGTCCTGGTCGCCTTCATGCCGCAGGCGACCGGCATGAACAAGCTGCTGGGCGTGCTCCTGGCCGGCATCGTTTTCGCCTTCGTGCCGGTCTTCGGCCTCAAGCAGGCGATCAAGAAGCGCCAATTCCGGCTGCGCCGGCAGCTGCCGGACGGGCTCGACCTGCTGGTGATCTGCGCCGAGGCGGGGCTGAGCCTCGATGCCGCGGTGACCCGGGTGGCGCGCGAGCTCGCCCTCTCCTGCCCCGACCTCGCCGACGAGCTCGGCCTTACCGCCGTCGAGCTCGGCTTCCTGCCGAACCGGCGCCAGGCGCTGATGAACCTGACCAAGCGCACCGATCTGCCGCCCATCCGCGGCGTGGTCAATACGCTGGTGCAGACCGAGCGCTACGGCACCCCGCTCGCCCATTCGCTGCGCGTCCTCTCGGCCGAGTTCCGCGAGGAGCGCATGATGAAGGCGGAAGAGAAGGCGGCGCGGCTGCCGGCCGTCCTCACCGTGCCGATGATCCTGTTCATCCTGCCGACGCTGTTCATCGTCCTCATCGGCCCGGCGATCATCCAGGTGATGGCGCAGTTCAAATACGGCGCCCTCTGTTCTATCGGCCGCGCACCACCGACGCGGACTGACCGAAGAGGATCTTGCGCGCCTCCTCGCTGTTGGGCGGCACGGTCTGGAACTCCTTCGCCCGCGCATAGGCCCGCTCGGTGGCCGGCCGCGCCTTGATCGCCTCGAACCAGCGCTTCAGATTGGGAAAATCCTCGAGCTTCTGGCCCTGCCGCTCATAGGGCACGACCCAGGGATAGCTCGCCATATCCGCGATCGAATAGGCGCCGGCAAGGAACTCGCGATCGGCCAGGCGCTTGTCGAGCACGGCGTAGAGCCGGTTGGTCTCCTTGACATAGCGCTCGATGGCGTAGGGCAGTTTCTCCGGCGCATATTGCGAGAAATGATGGTTCTGGCCGGCCATCGGACCGAGCCCGCCCATCTGCCAGAACAGCCATTGCAGCACGTCGAAGCGGCCGCGCAGGTCCTTGGGGAGGAATTTGCCGGTCTTCTCCGCCAGATAGACCAGGATCGCGCCGGATTCGAAGACGCTGACCGGCGCGCCGCCGCCCGGAGGATCGTCGTCGACGATCGCCGGCATGCGGTTGTTGGGCGAAATCGCCAGGAACTCCGGCTTGAATTGCTCGCCTTTGCCGATGTTGACCGCATGCAGCTCATAGGGGAGCCCGGTCTCTTCCAGGAACAATGTCACCTTGTGGCCATTCGGGGTCGGCCAATAGTGCAAATGGATCACGGCTTCGCCTCCGTCTGCTGCGCGGTTCGGTCGCGATGGCGGCCACTATGGCGCCGGCTCGCCGCGAGCGGCAAGGGCCTCATCGAGCGTTTTGATCAACCCTGCCATGACCGTCCCCGGCGCCGGTGCCGCCATGACGCTGCCCATGACCGCAACCCCAGCGGCGCCCGCGGCGATACAGGCGGCGGCATTCTCCGTCGTGACGCCGCCCAGCGCGATGAGGCCGAGCCGCGTCGCGGCGGCGGCGCGCGCGAGGCGCTCGCAGCCGAGCGCCGGGCCGTAACCGGGCTTGCTCGCGCTGGCGAAGATCGGGCTCAGCGTCGCGTAATCGGCGCCGGCTGCCGCGATCGGCGCCAGCTCCGCTGGCGCATGGGCCGAGCAGCCGATAAGCGCGTCGGCGCCGAGTGCCCGGCGCGCTGCCTCCGGCGAGACGCCGGCCGGCAGGTGGATTCCGGCAGCGCCTGCGGCAATGGCGGCGGCGATGTCCTCATGCACCGTCACCACCGCGCCGTAGGGCCGGCCGAGCGCGACGAGGCGTGCCAGCAGCGCCGCGCGGGCGGCGGGATCGAGATCCTTCTCGCGCAAGCTGAGCCAGCGGCCGCCGGCGGCGAACACCGCCTCGGCCACCGCTTCGAGCGGCCGACGCGCCTGCCGCCGGTCGGTGATGACGAGGATCGGCGGCTGCGGCAGCCTCACCCGCCGACGAGGCCGAGCTGCGGGCTAGACGGCTCCGCCTGGCTGCGCTTGGGAATGCGGCCGGCGAGCCGCGCCTCGCGCCCGGCCTGCACCGCAAGCCGCATGGCCGCAGCCATGCGGCGCGGCTCATGCGCCTTCGCCACCGCGGTGTTGAGCAGCACGCCGTCGCAGCCGAGCTCCATCGCCTGCGCCGCATCCGACGCGGTGCCGATGCCGGCGTCGAGGATCACCGGCACCGGGCTCGTCACGCAGATGCGCTCGATGGCATAGGGATTGATGATGCCGAGCCCGGTGCCGATCGGCGAGCCCAGCGGCATCACCGCCGCGGCGCCGAGATCGGCGAGCTTGCGGCAGCTGACGGGATCGTCATTGCAATAGGGCAGCACGGTGAAACCATCCTTTACCAGTTCCTCGGTGGCGCGCAGCAGCTGCTCGACATCAGGATAAAGCGTCTCGCGATCGCCGATCAGCTCGAGCTTCACCCAATTCGTGCCCAGCGCCTCGCGGGCGAGCTGAGCCGTCAGCACGGCGTCGCGCACGGTGGCGCAGCCGGCGGTATTGGGCAGCAGCGGATAGCGCCCGCCAAGCAGGTCGACGACGCTTTCGGCATAGGCCTCGAGGCTGATGCGCCGGATCGAAACGGTGACCAGCGCCGGCTCGGCGGCGGCCAGCGAGTCCAGCATCACCTGCTGGTTCGGATAGCCCGCGGTGCCGAGGAGCAGGCGCGAGGAGAAGCGCCGGCCGGCGATCGTCAAGCCTTCGGGCGCTGCGGCGGCAATCTCACTCATCATGGTCTCACCCGCCGCCGAACGGCCGCACGATCTCGACACGGTCGCCGGCGGCCAGCGACAGCGCACGCCAGGTGCCCGCCGGCACGACCACGCCGTTCACCGCCACGGCGACGCCGCGGCTGCCGTCGATGCCGCGGGCCTGCAGCAGTTCCGCAACCGTCGCGGCGGTGAGCGGCTCGTCGCGGCCGTTGACGCAAATCCCTTTGCTCATGCCTCCTCCCTCGCCTCGGCGGCGAAGCGGTCGATGGCGAAGGGACGGATCGCCTCGTCCACCTCGCCGCGAAGGATGAAACGGCTCACCGCATCGGCCGTCACCGGCGTCAGCAGAATGCCGTTGCGATGGTGGCCGGTGGCAACCACCAGCCCGTCGACCGGGCTCGGCCCCAGCACCGGCGCGTCATCGCGCGACCCCGGGCGGAAGCCGGCCCACATCTCGTCGATCGCCAGCTCCTCGATGCCCGGCATCGCGCGCCAGGCGCCCTCGAGCAGCGCGAACATGCCGCCGGCGGTGAGCGAGGCATCGAAGCCGCGCTCCTCGGTGGTGGCGCCGATGATGAGCCGCCCGTCGCGCCGCGGCACGAGATAGACCTTAGGGGCCCAGACGACGTGGTTGAGCAGCGGCTGGGCGGCGTCCATGCGCAAGGCCAGCATCTGCCCCTTGACCGGACGCACCGGCGGCCGCGCCGAGCGCGGCAGCCCCGCGATCTCCGTCGACCAAGCGCCGGCGGCGAGCACGACGATGTCGGCCGGCCGCCGGATCTCGCCGAGACGCAGCGCCGCGACGCGGCCGCCGGTGATCTCGACCGCACTGACCGGCGAATGCTCGTGCAACCTGCCGCCGACCGCGAGAAACGCCCGCCGCAGCGCCGTCACCAGCCGGCGATTGTCGACCTGATGGTCGCTCGGGCTGAGGACGGCGGCGGCAAGGTTGGGATGGAGGTGCGGCTCGCGCCGGCGCGCCTCGGCGCCGCTCAGCCAGTCCAGCGCGACGCCGAGCGAGCGCTGGTAGTCGTAGTGGAAGCGCAGCTGCGCCACGTCATCGCGGGTAAGCGCCACCGCCAGCGTGCCCTCGCCGCGATAGCCGATCGTCAGGCCCGCCACCGCCTCAAGCTCGGCGGCGAAGCTCGGCCAAAGCTCCTGGCTGTGCCGGTTGAGCGCGTAAAGCGCAGCCTCGCCGGGCTCGGCCTCGATACCGGCGGCGAGCATGCCCGCCGCCGCCCAGCTCGCGCCATGGCCGGCTTCGCCGCGCTCGAAGATGTCGACCGCGCAGCCGGCGCCGGCGAGACGCCAGCCGATGGCCAGCCCGATGGCGCCGCCGCCGATGATCGCGACGCTCGGACGAGCAGCGGAAAGCGGGAATTTCGCGTCGATGGCGGGCTCCCTTCGCTGGTATTACCCAGACAGGTTCCGTGGGTATGATCTCAGCCGGCACACGCCGGCACCCCAGCCGTGGGCTCAATGTGAGCCCGCGACCGCCATCCTGCAAGAGCTTTCTCCGGACGCCGCGCCCTGTCGGGCGGTGCGGTTTAAGCCTGGCTCGGCGGCGCCAGATGCACCACCACCGCAGGCAGTTGCTCGGCCTCGCGGAAGTGGCGCGCCGCGGCGGCGGCCTCTTGCGCCGTGGCATAGCCGCCGGTGCGAACGACGAACCAGTCGCGGCCGTCATGACCACGCCGGTGCGTCACCACCGCCTCATAGCCCTTCTGATTGAGATGCTCGGCGAGCTTGCGCGCATTGGGCTCGACCGCGAAGGCGCCGAGCTGCAACGCGAAATCGGCGATCTCGCCGGAGACCTGCTTTGCCGCGACCGGAGCCGCGACGGCTTCCGGCGATGCCGCGGCCGGATCGGCCGCCGCCGGCGGGGGCGATGGCGCGACAGCCGCCTCTTGTCCAGGAGGATGCTGCCGAGGGCGCGGCCGGGACTGGCGGATCGGCCGCGACCTGCTTCGCCGCGGGTGCTTCGGCGGCAGGCTCCGGCGTGGCGTCCGGCGCCACCTTGGCGGGTTCGGGCTCGGCCTCGGCCTTGGCCAGCGTGACCGGGGCGCCTGCGGCCGGTGCATCGCCGGCGGATCCGGCCGCCGCGGGAGCCGGAGCGGCTGGAGCCGGAGAGTCGGCGGGTGCCTTTGCGGCTTCCGCCGGGGTCTCGGCGGGTGTCGGCGCGGCTGGCGCCGGGGCCGCTGATGGTGTCGGCGCAGCCATCGCGACCGCCGCCTGGCGGGGTCGGGCACGGTGGGCGCGACAGCCGGCTCGGGCGGCGACGCGGCCGACTTCGGGCGATGCGCCGTAGCCGGCTTCGGCTGCGGCGTCGCGTCCTCGGCCAGCGGCACGGCGCTGACCGGCGTCATCGGCGCAGCCGTTACCTCGGCAGCGGGGACCGGCGGCGGCGCGGCATCGGCGACCGCGGGGCCGCGGACTTGGCCACCCATGATCGCGTTGGCGCGCGCCTGGTCGTCCATGCCGCGCAGCATCGCGTAATAGGCAAGGTTGTTGGCGACCGCGGCCTCATCGAGCGTGGTGCGGGCCACGGCGGCCGCCTTCTTGTCGTCGCCGGCGAGGCCATAGATCAGGGCCAGGTTGAGGCGGTGGCGCGGCGCGGCGTCGGAGCGGTCGGCAAGCTCGCTCAGCGCCGCCACCGCCGCGCCATAGTCGTGCGACAGCGCCAGCGACAGGGCGTAATTGTTGCGCAAGCTGGCATTGTCCGGCGTCAGGCGCAGGCCGTTGCGGTAATCCTGCTGTGCCAGGTCATGGTGTCCCAGCAGATCATGCGCCACGCCCAAGGCGTTATAGGGGCGCGCGTCCTCCGGCGCCTTGGCCACCGCCGCATCGAGCTCGACCAGGGCGGATTCCGGTTGGTTGAGCGCCAGCAGCACCACGGCGAGGCCGCGATGACACTCGGCCTCGATCGGGTTGGGCGAGATCTTGAGTGCCGCGTGGTAGCTGGACGAGGCCTCGGTATAGGCGTGCAGCTGCAGCAGCACCGCGCCAAGCTTCGCCAGCGGCCGCGGATCCTGCGGGCTGACTTCAGCGGCGCGGCGGTAAAGCCCGGCGGCGGTGCCGAGATCGCCGCCGGCCATGGCATCGTCGGCGACGCGCATCAGCACCTCGGTGCTCTGCCCCGGCATCGGCCCCTCCGGGCGGTTGCCCTGGCAGGCGGCGAGCAGGAGCCCCAGCACGAAGGCGACCGGCGCCCCCTTCAGCAACCGGCCGCGGCGCCCCCGAGGAGGCAAATTGAGCGAAGTTTTAGTCACATTACTTCCCCAACTCTGACGATTACTGGCAGAGTGGCCGCAATTCCTTGATGAAACATGAAGATGAAGCGGCCGGTGCTGGGGCACTGCCTAGAGCGAGCTGGCCAGCAGATTGACCGCCAGGGCAAGTACTACTGTATTGAAGAAGAACGAAAGCACGCCGTGCAGCAGCGTCAGCCGCCGCATGGCGCGGCTCGTCACCTGCACATCGGAGACTTGGCAGGTCATGCCAACGACAAAAGAGAAATAGAGAAAATCCCAATAATCCGGCAGCTCCTCGCCAGGAAAGGCGAGCCCGCCGCGATCGTCCTCCGGGCCCGGCGCCGGCCCGTCGCCGTAATAGTGGTGGGCGTAATGGAGCGCGAAGGTGGTGTGGGCCAGCGTCCAGGACGCCACCACCGTCAACCCCACGAGCACCAGCCGGGCGGCCATTGCCGCCGCCGTCTCGTTCGGCGCCTTCTGCAAGGTGAAGCCGAGGGCGAAGAGGCTGACCGTCGCGGCGGCGATGATGATCGCCAGAATGACCCAGCGGCGCGAATTGAGTTGGCGCACGCGGCGGCGCAACAGGTCGGGCGGCACCGCGACGATGACGAAAGCGGTCAGGCAGAGGAAAAGCGCGACGCCGCTGACCCAGCTCACCGCCAGCCGCTCGGCCAGGCGCATCTCCCGCGGCAGCAGCAGGAAGAGGATGATGCCGACCGCGAAGCACAGCAACAGCCGGCCGCCCGTGAACAAGCGGCTCGGGGCCAAGATCGTCCGCACGCCGCATCACGGCCACCAGCCGCTCAATCCCGGCCGCGGCCGTAGCGCCGGAAACAAGCCGCGGTCATGGGCTTGGCCGCGGCGCCTGCGACAGCCGCGCCGGGATCATCGATCGGTCTGCCATGTGCTCTCCCCGCGATCGCGCCGCGCGACTGTAAGAAGCCGCGAGCGCCGCGGCAAGCCGCGCGGTGTCGCTGCCGCGGCCCGAAGCCGCTGTCTAGCGCTGACGGCGGTGGCCGCCGATGACGCAATCGGAACCGCGAATGAGCTCGGTCACGAGATCGAGCAGCCGCTCGACGCGGAACGGCTTCAAGAGATAGGGATGCCCGCTGGCCTCGATCCGGTCGAAATGGCGGGTATCGCCAGTGACGAGGATGACGGCGCAGCCCGTGCTCCGCGCCAGCTCGGCGAGCGCGAAGCCATCCTCCGCGCCAGGCAAGGTGACGTCGATCAGCGCCACGTCGAAACTCTCGGTGGCCAAGGCGCGGTGCATCTCCTCGCCGCCGGCGACCACGGCGATCTCATAGCCCTCATCGTCGAACAGGCTCCGCAGGAAGTCGCGGATGCTGTCATTGTCCTCGACCACCAGAAATCTTGCAAATATGCGCCATGTTCATCGCCCGATTGGAACCCTGAGGGGGGAGACGTTGTTCTGGTCCGTTTAGTGGTGTTGTGTTTATAGGTCGACATCTTGACTTTGTCATTACCGAACGCCTATTGTCCAAAAAAGTAAAATATCGCGGCAGTCCGGCATAACCGCCGATAGAAACTTGAGCGTTATTACGGGTTGTCTTGTCCTGGGGCTCCCGTGGGAGATGCGCTCAGCTCTGGCGGCCCATGGCCTCGACCCGCCGCCAGCCGCCTTCGGCCAGCGCGCGGGCGCGAGCGCCGGAGTTGCGCGCCTTGAGATTGGCGGCGGTGCCCTCGACGACGCGGCCCATGATCCCCTGGAGGATCGCCGCCAGTCGGAACATGTTGTAGGCCATGTAGAAATCCCAGTTCGGGATGCCGTCGCGCCCGGTGCGCCGGCAATAGAGCGAGCGGTATTCCTCCTTGGTGGGAATGCCGAGGGCGGGCAGGTCCTTGCCGCCGAGGCCGCGATAGGCTTCCGGCCCGAGCTCCCAGGTCATCATGTGATAGGAGAAGTCGCCCAGCGGATTGCCGAGCGTCGACAGCTCCCAGTCCAACACCGTCAGCACGCGCGGCTCGCTGGGATGGAAGATCATGTTGTCGAGACGGTAGTCGCCATGGACGATCGACGTCTCGTCATCGGCCGGAACATTGCGCGGCAACCACTCGATCAGCCGATCCATCGCCTCGATCCGCTCGGTCTCCGAAGCGCGGTATTGCTTGGTCCAGCGGTCGATCTGGCGCGTGAAATAATTTCCGGGCTTGCCGAAATCGCCGAGCCCGATCTTCTGGTAATCGACCTTATGCAGCGCGGCGATCACCGCGTTCATGGCGTCGTAGACCGGCCGGCGCTGGGCCGGCGCGAGCTCGGGCAGGGTCGGATCCCAGAAGATGCGCCCTTCGACGCAGTCCATGACGTAGAAAGCGGTGCCGATGACGCTTTCATCGGTGCAGAGGGCATAGGTCCTCGCCACCGGCACATCGGTGCCGGCGAGCGCGGTGATGACGCGGTATTCGCGGTCGACGGCATGGGCCGAGGGCAGCAGCTTGCCCGGCGGCTTGCGCCGCAGGACGTAGCGCTTGCCGCCGGCGGTGAGGCGGAAGGTCGGGTTCGACTGCCCGCCGCGGAATTGCTCGAGCTCGAGCGGCCCGCGGAAGCCCTCGACATGCTCGCTCATCCACGCGACCAGCCGCTCGGTCGCGAAGCGATGCTTTTCGGTGACCGGCATGGTGCCGACGAAATCCTCGCTCTCGCTCATCCTGTCCCGCCCATGGCTGTGTCCACCCCGCCCATTGAAGTCGCCGGCGCAGCGCTTGGCAAAGCCATTCTGCCTTGCGATGCTGCGGCGGTCTCGCGCCTGAGGAGGTTGTGCCGATGACGGTCGCCCACGGCAAGACCCTGCGCGTCGGGCTGGGCGGGCTCGGCGCCATCGGCCTGCCCGTGGCGCGGCGGCTGGCGGCCGGCCTGCCCGGACTGGCGCTTGCCGCGATCTCCGCGCGCGACCTGCCGCGCGCCGCGGCGCGCCTCGCCGCCCTCGGCATCGGCGCGCCCGTGGTGTCCCTGGCGGCGCTCGCCGATTGTGCCGAGATCGTCATCGAATGCCTGCCGGCCGCCTGCTTCCGCGCCATAGCGGAGCCTGCGATCGCCGCCGGCCGTTTCTTCGTCCCGCTCAGCGTCGGCGCGCTTCTCGATCACCTCGACCTGATCGAGCGCGCCCGCCAGAGCGGCGCCCGCATCATCGTGCCCACCGGGGCGCTGCTCGGCCTCGATGCCGTGCGCGCGGCCGCCGAGGGCGAGATCCACTCGGCCAGTCTGGTGACGCGAAAGCCGCCCCGGAGCCTCGCCGGCGCGCCCTACCTGGTCGAGCGCGGCATCTCGCTCGAGGGCCTCGATCGGCCGCTCAAGGTTTTCGACGGCACGGCGCGGGATGGCGCGCGCGGCTTTCCCGCGAACGTCAACGTTGCCGCCGCACTGGCGCTGGCCGGCATCGGCCCGGAGCGCACCCGGCTCGAGATCTGGGCCGACCCCGCGCTCGAGCGCAATACCCACCGCATCGAGCTCGAAGCCGACAGCGCCCGGCTCAGCATGACGATCGAGAACTTGCCCTCGGCCGAGAATCCGCGCACCGGCCGCATCACCCCTTTGAGTGTCATTGCCTGCCTGCGCGGTCTCACCGACACGCTGCGGGTCGGCAGTTAGGCAACCGCCCACATGACAGGAAATTCATGACTTTTTGATCGACAAGGCACGGGCGCTCAGGAACACTGTTGCAACTAAGTAGCGGCCTTAAGGTCGCACGCTGAATAAAGGGAGGGTTCAATGAGCGCTGATAGGATCGGTTTACCTGGCCGTCGTACCGTTCTCAAGGCGGGCGCCGCCATCGGTGCCTTGCAGATCGTATCCCCCTTCATCATCCAGGCACGCGGCGAGGTGCCGGTCAAGATCGGCTTCGTCGATCCCTTGACCGGGATCCTGTCCGGCCTTGGCGCAAAGCGAGGTTGAGGGCGCCAAATACGCCCAGGCAGAGATCAACCAGAAGGGCGGGATCCTGGGGCGCCAGGTCGATCTGCTGGTCGAGGATTCCGCCAACGACGTCGGCACCGGCGTGCAGAAGACGCGCAAGCTCATCGACCGCGACCAGGTGGACGTGATCTGCGGCGATGTGAATTCCGGCATCGCCTACGCAATGTCGCAGGTGACCAGCGAGAAAAAGGTGTTCCACATCGTTCCCGGCGGCCACACCGACCCGATCACCGGCACTGATTGCAAATGGAACGTGTTTCGCATCTGCAACACGACCTCGATGGACGCCGCCGCGATCACCCCCGAGCTGGTCAAGAAATTCGGCAAGAAGTGGTTTTTCATCACCCCCGACTATGCCTATGGGCACACGCTGCAGGACGCCTTCGTTCAGAACCTGCAAAAGGCCGGCGGCGACCTTCGAGGGCGACATGCTGCCGATCAACACCGCCGATTTCTCCGCCACGCTGATCAAGGCCAAAGGCTACAAGCCGAACGTGCTGCTCAACAACATGGGCGGGCTGGCGCAGATCAACTGCATGAAGCAGTTCACCCAGTTCGGCATGGAGAAGGACATGGGGCTGGGCGGCGCGCTCTTCGAGCTCGAGAGCATCAAAGGTGTGCCGAAAGATGCGCAGGCCGGCTGGTGGGTAATGGAGTGGTGGTGGAACCAGCCGGACACGCCGCATGTCGCCGAGTTCGTCGCGTCCTTCCGCAAGGCGACGGGCAAGACCCCCAGCGCCCGGCATTGGTTCGGCAATACCGCCATCCATTCGATCCGTCTCGCCGCGGAAAAGGCGAAATCGCTCGAAGGACCCAAGCTGGCGATGGCGATGGAAGATATGGAGCTGCCGCCGGAAGTGGCGCTCCAGCCCGGCAAGATCCGCTATCGCGCCGGCGACCACGAGCTGATGAGCCAATATCTTCGTCGGCGAGGTGCGTCAGCCCAAGGGCGGTCCGGACGACGTGTTCGCGACGCAGGCGCTGGTGCCGGGCGAAGAAGCCGCGGGACCGGTGGCCGATACCGGCTGCAAGATGAGCCATCCGGCCTGACCGCTTCCGGTGTACGCCCCTCTGCCGGCGGCATCATCGCCGCCGGCGGGGGGAACGGCCCACGACGAGACCTTCACCGCAGGGCGGCTCGATGCTGCAAGTGATCCTCTACAACGTGACCAACGGGCTGATCATCGGCGCCTTCTATGTGCTGATGGCGCTCGGGCTCTCCTTGATCCTCAACCTCAGCAACGTCATCAATTTCGCCCATGGCAACTTCCTCGCGCTCGGCGGCTATTTCGCCTTCGTGCTGACGCCCTTCGTGGGATTCTGGGGCGCGCTGCTGATCTCGCCGCTGCTCGCCGGCATCCTGGGATTCGTCATCGAGCGGCTGATGATCCGCCGGGTGTACCGGCGCGATCCCGTCTACAGCCTGCTGCTGACCTTCGGGCTCGCCTTCATCATCCAGGACGCCTGCCGCTATGTCTGGGGGCCGAACGGTCTGCCGCTCGGCATTCCCGACAGCCTGTCGCAGCCGCTCAGCGCCGATCTCTTCTTCATCACCTGGTATCGCGTCTTCATGGTGGCGATCGTCGTCGTCGCCGTGGCGGGCCTCTTCGCCTTCCTGCGCTACACCCGCATCGGTCTGCGCATCCGCGCCGGCACCCTCGATCTCGAGACCGTCGCCACGCTGGGGGTGAATGTCAGCCTGCTGCGCTCGTTCAATTTCGGCGTCGGCTCGCTGCTCGCCGGGCTGAGCGGTGTCCTCGCCGCGGGCCAGATCGGCCTCAATCCCAATATGGGCGATGATCTGCTGATGCCGAGCTTCATCGCCATCATCGTCGGCGGCGTCGGCAGCCTCACCGGCACGCTGCTGGGCGGGTTGTTGATCGGCATGGCCGCGGCGCTGACCACGGTGGTCTATCCCACCGCCAGCGAGGCGGTGATCTACGTCATCATGGCGGTCGTGCTGCTGATCAGGCCGCGCGGCCTGATGGGCGAAGAAGGCATGATGACATGAACAGCGCGTCGGTCGCCGAGGCGGCGAAGCGGCCGGCGGAGGCGCGCTGGCTGCCGCTGGTCGCGATCTGGGTCGTCCTGCTCACGGTCCCGCTGTGGCTGCCGCTGCTCGGCGGCTACACCGCGCTCGCCGGGCGCGTGCTGGTCTTCGGGCTGGCGGCGATTGGGTTCAACCTGCTGCTCGGCTTCACCGGCGTGATGAGCTTCGGCCACGCCGCGTATTTCGGCCTCGGCGCCTATGGCGCCGGCCTGACCTTGAAGTATCTCGCCGCCAGCACGCCGCTCGCCATGCTGCTCGGCACGTTGCTCGGCGGGCTCGCCGGCACGCTCTTCGGCACGCTGATCGTGCGCCGCCGCGGCGTCTATTTCGCCATGGTGACCATCGCCTTCGGCCAGATCTGCTACTACATCGCCTATAGCTGGAACGATTTCACCGGCGGCTTCGACGGGCTGCGCGGCTTCCAGCGGGCGCCGATCCATCTCGGCCCGATCGTCCTCGACATCGCCGGCGACGGACCGAGCTTCTATTATTTCCTGCTGGGCGTGTTCGCCGTGGCGGTGGCGCTGATGGGCCTGCTGCTGCGCTCGCCGCTCGGCCGCAGCTTCGTGGCGATCCGCGAGAACGAGCGACGGGCGCGCTTCCTCGGCATCCCCGTCGAGCGGCACATCTGGCTCTCCTTCTCGATCTCCTGCGGCTTCACCGCGCTCGCGGGATCGCTCTATGCGCTGCTCAACAACTTCGCCGATCCGCTCGGGCTGCATTACTCGCTGTCGGGCGAGATCGTCATCATGACGGTGATGGGCGGCATGCGCACCTTCTGGGGGCCACTGCTCGGCGCCGCCGTGTTCGTGGTCCTGCAAGACTACATCTCGAGCATGACGACGAACTGGATGTCGTTCATCGGCCTGCTCTTCGTCGTCGTCGTGCTGTTCTTTCCGCGGGGCCTGCTGGGTTTCCTGCCGCGCCGGGGACACGGATGAGCTTTCTCAACGTCGAGAACGTCTCGAAGAGCTTCGGCAGCCTCGTCGCCGTGCGCGACGTCTCGCTCGCGGTCGCGCCGGGTGAGCTGCGCGCGATCATCGGCCCCAACGGCGCCGGCAAGACCACCTTCTTCAACCTCATTAGCGGCTTCTTCCCGCCGACCACCGGCACGATCACGTTCGACGGCAAGGACGTGACGCGGCTGCCGGCGCATCGCCGCGTGGTGCTGGGCATGGCCCGCACCTTCCAGATCACCGAGATTTTCCCGGAACTCACGGTCGCCGAGAACGTGCTGATCGCCGCCGAGGTGGCGGCCGGCTATCGGCTGCGTCCGTGGCTCGGCCGCGCTGCCGCCGCGGCGATGCAGAGCCGCGTCGAGGAGATTCTGGCGCTGGCCGGGCTCGGACAGAAAGGCGAGCGGCTGGTCGGCGAGCTTGCCCATGGCGATCAGCGCGCCGCCGAGATCGCCATGGCGCTCGCCTTGCGGCCGCGGCTGCTGCTGCTGGACGAGCCCACCGCGGGCATGGGCGACCAGGAGACCTACGAGATCACCCAGCTCGTGCGCCGCCTCCACCGCGACGGCAATCTCACCATCGTCCTGATCGAGCACGACATGCGCGTCGTCTTCCACCTCGCCGACCGCATCAGCGTGCTCGACCAGGGCCGCCTGCTCGCCGACGGCACGCCGGCCGAGATCGCGGCCAATGAGGCGGTTCAGGCGGCCTATCTCGGTAAGGCCGCATGACCGCCGCCACCGGCACGGCGCTCAGCGCGACTGGGCTCCACACCTATTATGGCAAGAGCCACATCCTGCATGGCGTGAGCCTCGAAGTGGCGGCCGGCAAGATCACCACGCTCCTCGGACGCAACGGCGCCGGCAAGACCACCACGCTGCGCAGCCTGATGGGGCTGACCCCGGCGCGCGAGGGCCACATCACCATCTTCGGCCGGGAGACGACGCGCTGGCCGAGCTTTCGCATCGCCGCTTCCGGCGTCGGCTACGTGCCCGAGGGCCGGCGCATCTTCCCCAACCTCAGCGTCGAGGAGAACCTCAAAGTGCCGCTCGAGCGCAGCGGCCCCTGGTCGATCGCGCGCATCTACGAGCTCTTCCCCCGGCTCGGCGAGCGCCGGCAGAGTCGCGGCCGCCAGCTCTCCGGCGGCGAGCAGGAGATGCTGGCGATCGCCCGGGCGCTGCTGCTCAACCCGCAGCTCCTGATGCTCGACGAGCCGTCCCAGGGTCTGGCGCCGCTGGTCGTGCGCGAGGTGTTCCGCGTCGTCGAGCAGATGCGCAGCGAAGGCATCTCGGTGCTGCTGGTCGAGCAGAATGCCCGCATGAGCCTCGCCATCGCCGATCATGCCTATGTATTGGACGACGGCGCCATCGTCTATTCCGGCCCGGCCAAGGAGCTCGCCGCCGATGAGGAGCGGGTTCAGGTGCTTGCCGGCGCCAGCGCCCAGGAGTGGCAGGCGGAGACGATTCGCCGCTAAATTGCTGAGTTCCGGGCGCGAGGGAGCTTAAAATTGCACCACCGCGCCCGCTATGTTGCGGTGCGACATTTTGGCGCCCGCACAAATCCAGGCATTTTCCGGCGTCGCGCCCTACCTTTTAGGGAAGAGCCTTAACTTCGCCGGGTTTTTCGGTGATTCTGATGGTGGTTGCGTCGGCATGGATGCTGGGCCGGCGCGAGTGGTTGGGAGCAGACCCAGGGCGCATGCGCTTCGGCTGCCACAGACGATACCTTCCGCTTCGCCCCCGCTACGCGGCTGAGGGCACGGACCGGCATCAACCTTGCATAGCCAATTTGCCGGTGCTCGCCGACGCCGGCTCGCGTAAAACGCGCATGGGCGGCGGCAAATGTGGAACTTACGACAATGACCCCCGTTTTCTTTCTGGTCGAATCGGTGTGAAGACTTGAATCGGTGTGAAGAAGCGTTGTTGAAGAAGTCTGTCGCTGTTAATGGTTAATTAAGAACGAATGTGTAAAACTTTGTATCAGTCCCGCAAAGAATTTGGACTGGGACGGTGTCGAGGGCGAGGTGGAGAATGATTTCTCAAGATAATCTCTTCGGTCTCTTCTCAAAGCTCTATGACAGTCAAAAAGAGACTGAGATGAGTCTCGAGGATTATCTCAAGTCTTGCGCGCGCGAGCCGATGGCTTATGCCACTGCCTCGGAAAGGATGCTGGCCGCGATCGGCGAGCCCGAGATCGTCGATACCAGCCATGATTTGCGGCTCGGCCGGATCTTCATGAATCGGAGCATCCGCGTCTATCCGTCTTTTGCCGACTTCTACGGCATGGAAGAGACCATCGAGCGCATCGTCGGCTATTTCCGCCATGCCGCCCAGGGTCTCGAGGAGCGCAAGCAGGTCCTTTATCTCCTGGGCCCGGTGGGCGGCGGCAAATCATCGCTCGCCGAGCGGCTGAAGCTGCTGATGGAGAAGATGCCGATCTACGTGCTGAAGGCGGGCAAGGAGATCAGCCCGGTCTTCGAGAGCCCGCTCGGGCTTTTCGAGCCCAACCGCATGGGCGATACGCTGGAGCGGAATTATCGCATTCCCAAGCGCCGTCTCACCGGCCTCGCCTCGCCCTGGGCGCTGAAGCGCATGGACGAGTTCGGCGGCGACGTCACGAAATTCACCGTGGTCCGCATCCATCCTTCGCGGCTGCGGCAGATCGGCATCGCCAAGACCGAGCCCGGCGACGAGAACAACCAGGACATCTCGAGCCTGGTCGGCAAGGTCGACATCCGCAAGCTCGAGTTCTTCAGCCAGGCCGACGCCGACGCCTATGCCTTTTCCGGCGGCTTGAACCGCACGACGCAGGGCATCATGGAATTCGTCGAGATGTTCAAGGCGCCGATCAAGATGCTGCATCCGCTGCTGACGGCGACACAGGAAAGCAACTACATCGGCTCGGAGAATATCGGCGCGATCCCCTTCCAGGGCATCATCCTCGCCCATTCCAACGAGGCGGAGTGGCAGACCTTCAAGAACAACCGCAACAACGAGGCCTTCATCGACCGCATCTGCGTCATCAAGGTCCCCTACTGCCTGCGCGCGCTGGAGGAGCGGAAGATCTACGAGAAGCTGCTCGCCAACAGCGAGCTCGCGGCGGCGCCCTGCGCCCCCGGCACGCTCGACATGCTGTCGCGCTTCTGCGTGCTGTCGCGGCTGAAGCAGCACGACAATTCGAACCTCTACTCGAAGATGCGCGCCTATGACGGCGAGAGCCTCAAGGACAGCGACCCGCGCGCCAAGACGGTCCAGGAATACCACGATGCCGCGGGCGTCGATGAGGGCATGGAAGGCCTCTCGACGCGCTTTGCCTTCAAGGTGCTCTCCAGCACCTTCAACTACGACACGCAGGAGGTCTCGGCCGATCCCGTGCACCTCATGTACGTGCTGGAGCAGGCCATCCGCCGCGAGCAGTTCCCGGAGGATAACGAGAAGAAGCTGCTCACCTACATCAAGGCCGAGCTCGCGCCGCGCTACGCCGAATTCATTGGCAACGAGATCCAGAAGGCTTATCTGGAGTCTTATGGCGATTACGGCCAGAATCTCTTCGATCGCTACGTCGCCTATGCCGACGCGTGGATCGAGGACCAGGATTACAAGGACCCGGATACGGGACAGCTGATGGATCGCGAGCTGCTGAATCAGGAGCTCTCCAAGATCGAGAAGCCGGCGGGAATCGCCAATCCCAAGGATTTCCGCAACGAAGTGGTGAAATTCGCCTTGCGCTCTCGCGCCTCGTACGGCGGCCGGAACCCCTCCTGGACCTCTTATGAGAAGCTGCGCGAGGTGATCGAGAAGCGGATGTTCTCGCAGGTTGAGGATCTGCTGCCGGTCATCAGCTTCGGCTCAAAGAAGGATTCGGATACCGAGAAGAAGCATCACGACTTCCTCGAACGGATGATGTCGCGCGGCTACACCCAGCGCCAGGTTCGCCGCCTCGTCGAGTGGTACATGCGCGTCAACAAGGCGGGCTAGCGCCGCGCCAACGGAGGCATCTCGCCCGATGAATATCATCGATCGACGGCCGAATCCCAAGGGCAAGAGCCTTGCCAACCGGCAGCGCTTCATCGATCGGGCGAGAGGCGAGGTCAAGAAGGCGCTGGTCGATGCGCTGAAGCGGCGCAAGGTCGGCGAGACCGATGGCGGCGAGAAGATCTCGATCCCGAGCCGCGGCATCGCCGAACCGGCGTTCCACCGTTCGGCCCATGGCGGCAAGCGCGACTACATCGTCCCCGGCAACAAGAAATACGTGGTCGGCGACCACATCGAGCGCCCGCCCGCGGGCGATGGCGGCGGTCGCGGCGGCGCCAGCAACGAGGATGGCGGCGAGCAGGACGCTTTCGAGTTCGTGCTCTCCAAGGAGGAGTTCCTCAATCTCTTCTTCGAGGATCTCGAGCTCCCCGACCTGGTCAAGACGCGGCTCAAGGAAAGCGAGGCCACGCAGCTCACGCGGGCCGGCTTCTCGGTCGCCGGCACGCCGGCCAATCTCAACCTCGTGCGCACCATGCGCAACAGCCTGGCGCGGCGGATCTCGCTGCACCGGCCGCGGCCGCATGAGATCGCCTCGCTCGAGCGGCAGATCGATGCCGCGCTCGCCGCCGATGACGCCGAGAGCGCGGCGCAGGGCCGGCTCGATCTCGAGATGCTGCAGCGCCGCGCGCGCCGCGTGGGCTTCCTCGACCCCGTCGATGTCCGCTACAACCGCTTCGAGCGCGTTCCGAAACCGAACACGCAGGCGGTGATGGTCTGCCTGATGGATGTGTCCGGCTCGATGACCGAGGCGATGAAGGATCTGGCCAAGCGCTTCTTCCTGCTGCTCCATGTGTTCCTGACGCGGCGCTACAAGCACGTCGACATCGTCTTCATCCGCCACACCAGCAATGCGCAGGAAGTGGACGAAGACACTTTCTTCCACAGCCGCGAGACCGGCGGCACCATCGTCTCGACCGCGCTCGAAGAGATGCTCAAGGTGGTGCGCGAGCGCTACAGCCCCGACAATTGGAACATCTATGCCGCGCAGGCCTCGGATGGCGACAACTACACCGAGGACAGCGACCGCTGCAGCCAGCTGCTCGGGGGCGAGATCCTGCCGCTGGCGCAGTACTTCGCCTATATCGAGGTCGGCGCCGAGGCCACGCTCCGCCACGGCTTCCCCTCGCCGCCCACCGATCTCTGGCGCACCTACAGCCAGATCGCCGAGCAGCACCGCAACTTCGCCATGCGCAAGGTCGCGGATCAGACTCAGATATTCCCGGTCTTCCACGAGCTTTTCGCCAAGCAGCGGGAGCATGCCTGATGGCGGCCGACGGCGGTGTTCCGATGCCGGACCGGTATCTCTTCGAAGGGCCGGAATGGGATTTCGAGAAGCTGCGCCGCGTCTACGGCGCCATCGAGGAGATCGCGTTCGGTGAGATGGGCCTCGACGTCTATCCCAACCAGATCGAGGTGATCACCTCCGAGCAGATGCTCGACGCCTATGCCTCGATCGGCCTGCCGCTGATGTACCGGCACTGGAGCTTCGGCAAGCGCTTTGCCCGCGAGGAGGCGCTCTACCGTCACGGCCTGCAAGGCCTCGCCTACGAGATCGTCATCAATTCGAGCCCCTGCATCAGCTACATCATGGAGGAGAACTCCATGACGATGCAGTCGCTGGTCATCGCGCACGCCGCCTTCGGCCACAACCACTTCTTCAAGAACAATTATCTCTTCCGCCAATGGACCGATGCCACCGGCATCCTCGACTATCTCACTTTCGCGCGCGACTTCGTGACCCATGCCGAGGAGAGTCATGGCGTCGAAGCGGTCGAGCGCGTCGTCGACGCCGCGCACGCGCTGATGAACCATGGCGTCCACCGTTACGACCGGCCGGCCAAGCTCAACCTCGAGGAGGAGCGCCAGCGCCAGGAAGATCGCCGCCGCCATTTCGAAGAGAATTTCGACGACATCTGGCGCACCGCGATCATCGGCGAGAAGCGCGCCGATGACGGGCCCGACAGCAAGGAGAAGCTGCGCGCCGAGACGCGCCGCAAGCTCGGCCTGCCCGAGGAGAACCTGCTCTACTTCCTCGAGAAGCGCGCGCCCCGGCTCGAGCCGTGGCAGCGCGAGCTGGTGCGCATCGTGCGCCACATCTCGCAGTACTTCTATCCGCAGAAGCAGACGCGGCTGCTCAACGAGGGCTGCGCCACCTTCGTGCATTATGAGATCATGACGCGGCTGCACGAGAAGGGGCTGATCACCGACGGCTCCTTCCTCGAGGCGCTGCATTCGCACACCAGCGTCGTCTTCCAGCCGGAATTCGATGACCGGCGCTATAGCGGCATCAATCCCTACGCGCTCGGCTTCGCCATGATGCGCGACATCAAGCGCATCTGCCTCGATCCCGAGGACGAGGATCGCGAGTGGTTCCCGGAGATCGCCGGCAATGGCGATCCCTATGGCACGCTGCGCCATGCCTGGGCGAACTATCGCGACGAGAGCTTCGTGCTGCAGTATCTGAGCCCACGCCTCATCCGGCAGTTCCGCCTGTTCAAGGTGATGGACGAGGAAGGCGCGGACGCGCTCCTCGTCAGCGCCATCCATGACGAGCGCGGCTATCGTGAGATCCGGCGCTCGCTCGCGCGCCACTACGATCTGGCGCGCCACGACCCCGACATCCAGGTTCGCGATGTCGATCTCCAGGGCGATCGCTGCCTCATCTTGAGCCACGCCGTCCATGACGGCATCCTGCTGGACGAGACGAGCGCCAAAGCGGTGCTCGAACATCTCGGCGAGCTCTGGCGCTATGGCATCCGCCTCGAGGAGGTCGACGCCACCACCGAGCGCGTCCTCAAGACGCACGAGGTTCCAGCCCGGCTCTGAGACGGAGTCCTAGGCCGGCTTTCTCCCCATCAGCACCAGCGCCGCCGCGGTCAGGTGCAGCGCCGTCGCCAGCAGGAGCGGCGCGGCATAGCTGCCGGTGAGATCGCGCAGCGCGCCGAACACCGCCGGGGCGAAGCTGAACACCGCCTGGTTGACGGCGATGATGAGCGCGACGGCGCGGCCGAGATCGACGGTCGCGAATTCCCGCTCGGCGATCAGCGGCGGCAGCGACACCAGATTGCCGAGCCCCAGCCCGAACAGCACACAGCCCAGCAGCACCGGCGCGGTGCTCGCGCCCAGCAGCAGCAACAGCAGGCCGGCGATCTGCACGACGAAATTCGCAGCCGCCCCCAGCCGCCGGTTGATGCGGTCGATGAACGAGCCCAGCAGCAGCCGGCCGACGACGGCGCAGACCGCGGTCAGGCTGACCGCGGTCCCCGCACCCTGCTCGCCCAGAACCGGCACGAGCAGGCTGACGAGATGGGCGATCAGGCCGACCTGGGAGAAGAGGCCGAGCGCGAAGGCGCTCGACAGCGTCAGGAAGCGCCGCTGCCGGAACAACGCGCCGCGGCTCACCGGCGTCAGCGCCGGCGCATCGCCAGCACCCGACAGGCGGTCGCTTATCCCCTCGCCGTCCGGCATCACGCCCAGCGTCGCCGGCGTCGGGCGCAGGTATCGGCCGGCCAGCGGCCACAGCACCGCTCCGGTCGCGGCCGCGACCGTCGCGGCGGCGGCGGGCAATCCCAGCCGGTCGATCAGCGCCACCCAGATCGGGATGAAGATCACGCCGCCGACGCTCGCGCCGTTAAAGGCAAGGCTCAAGGCGAAGCCGCGCCGGTGCTTGAACCAGGGCATGAGCATGGCATTGATGCCGGCGCTGCTGGTTGCCGACCAGCCGGCGGCGGTGAGCGCCGCGGCGGCGAAAAGCTGCCAGGGCGCGGCGGCAAGGCCCCAGGCCAGGACGCCGGCGGCAAGCGCCACAACCCCCGCCCGCGTCGTGGCGACGAGCCCGAAGCGCCGGTGCGCGTCATCGAGATAGGCCACGAGCCCGGCGCTCAGGAGATAATGGGTGGTGATCGCCGCCGAGATCAGCGATATCGGCCAGCCGCGCGCCTCATGTATGGCGTGAAGGAAGACCGATAACCCATAGAAGGCAATGCCCCAGGCGAAGACGGCAAAAACGAAGGCGACGCCGACCACCCGCCAGCCGAAGAACACACCTGCCGTCGCCGCGCGTGTTGTGGTCATGGCGACAGATCTAGCGGCGGCACCTGCGTGCCGCTATCCGGAAAGCTTCGCTCGCGGCCGAAGCGTCGCTTACTTCGGCTTGAGCGTCAGCGCCGCGGAGTTGAGACAGTAGCGTTGGCCGGTGGGCGCAGGGCCGTCCTCGAAGACATGGCCGAGATGCGCCTCGCAGCGGCTGCACAGCACCTCGGTGCGGGTCATGAACAGGCTGCGGTCGCTTTCGGTGGCGATGCGGTCTTCGGCGAGCGGCGCCCAGAAGCTCGGCCAGCCCGTGCCGGAATCGAATTTCGTGTCGGAGGCGAACAGTTCCTGGCCGCAGCAGACGCAGGCATAGACGCCACGCGTCTTGGTATCCCACAAGGCGCCGGTGAAAGCGCGCTCGGTGCCTTTCTTGCGCGCGACGCGATACTGTTCCGGGGTCAGAACCGCGCGCCATTCCGCGTCGGATTTTACGACTTTCCCGCTCATGGACCGCCTTTCCTGCCGCCTGCCCGGCCATCCTACCGCCGGCAGTCGCCCGCGCAAGCCGGCCGCCATTGCGCCCAGGCTGCCCGGCGCCTATCTGCTGCACGCGGCGCAACAGTACGAGGAAACGCCCCATGAGCGAGCGAAGCCCGGTCGGGCGCTATCGCACCAATCTCCAAGGCGAGATGGACAGCGCCGCGCTCTACCACGCGCTCGCGGACGCCGAGGGCAGCCCTCAGCTCAAGCAGGTCTATAGCCGCCTCGCCGCGGTCGAGGAGGCACATGCCGAGTTCTGGAAGAAGCGCCTCACCGGGCTCGGCGCCTCCGCCCGGCCGCGCCGGCCCGGCTGGCGCAGCCGCACGCTCGCCTGGGCGGCGCGGCGCTTCGGGCCCGAGCTGGTGTTGCCGCTGGTCAACTCGCTGGAGCGCGCCGATTTCGACAAATACGACGCGCAACCCGAGGCGGTCGCCGCCGGAATGCCCGCCGATGAGCGCTCGCATTCGCGCGTCATCGCCGCCATGTCGCGCCCGCCGCAAGGCGGCCTCTCCGGCGGCGCGCTGGCGCAGATCGAGGGCCGGCATCGCTCCGGTGGCAATGCGCTGCGCGCCGCCGTGCTCGGCGCCAATGACGGCCTCGTCTCCAATCTCAGCCTCGTCATGGGCGTCGCCGGCGCCTCGTTCTCCGCCCGCACCATTCTGGTGACCGGCCTTGCCGGGCTGATCGCCGGCGCCTGCTCGATGGCGATGGGCGAATGGCTGTCGGTCAACAGCTCGCGCGAGTTCTATCAGGATCAGATCGCCGGCGAGGCCGCGGAGCTCGACGAGTTCCCCGAGGAGGAGCAGCAGGAGCTGGCGCTGATCTACCAGGCCAAGGGGCTGCCCGAGCCGCAGGCGAAGGCGCTGGCAGAGCGCCTCATCGGCAACCGCACCACCGCGCTCGACACGCTGGCGCGCGAGGAGCTCGGCATCAATCCGGACGAGCTCGGCGGCTCCGCCTGGGTCGCTGCCGCGACCTCCTTCCTGCTCTTCGCCGGCGGCGCGATCATTCCGGTGCTGCCGTTCTTCGCGCTGGACGGCCTTGCCGCAATCGGCGCGAGCCTCGGGCTGGCGGCCCTCGCCATGTTCGCGATCGGCGCCGGCACCACGCTCTTCACCGGCCGCGGCGTGATCTTCTCGGGCCTGCGGCAGCTGGCGATCGGCATCGCCGCCGCCGGCGTGACCTATGGCGTCGGCAAGCTGATCGGCGTGTCGCTCACCGGCTGATCAGCGGCGGCAATTGCGCCCGCCCGTGGTGGCGCAGCTCTGCATCCGGTTCCAATCGTCGAACTGGACGAGCACCTCGTAGCAGAAAAAGATCGCCGCGACGGCGGCGAGGATGGCGATGAGTTTCAGGCGGTCCGGGGTCATCGGCGGCCTTCACTATGCCGGCGCCGCGAAGACCGCGCAAGCGACGGCAACCCCGCCGCCGGCTCGCCCGGTTTCAATCCGATCGAGCTTATCATATGCTAAATTCAATCGCTCTTGCCGGCCGGGGCAGCCCGGCCTGGCGGGAGCCGGCGTGCAGGGAGGCGGAACATGCGGCTGGTGGCATTCGACGAGGGCGGCGCGGCAAGGCTCGGCGTCCTGCAGGGCGACACCGTGGTCGATCTCCAGCGCGCGGCGCCGGATCTGCCGCGCGACCTCGTGGGCTTCCTCCGCAAAGGGCAAAGCGCCTTTCCGCCGCCGCCGAGGCCGCGCGCAAGGCGAAGGCCGAGGCGATCCGGCCGCTCGCGGGGCTGCGCTATCGGCTGCCGCTGGAGAACGCCGGCAAGATCATCTGCCTCGGCCTCAACTATGTCGATCACGCCGCCGAGGGCGGCCATGCCAAGCCGGACTATCCGAGCCTCTTCCTGCGCTGCGGCACCTCGCTCGTTGCCCATGGCGAGGCGATCTGGCGCCCCAGGGCCTCGAGCAAGCTCGATTACGAGGCCGAGCTCGTCGCCGTGATCGGCCGCACCGCCCGGCTGGTGAAGACCGCCGACGCGCTGGGCTATATCGCGGGATATTCCTGCTTCAACGACGGCTCCTTGCGCGACTACCAGCGCAAGACCTCGCAATGGACCATCGGCAAGAATTTCGACCGCACCGGCGGCTTCGGCCCGTGCTTCGTGACCGCCGACGAGCTGCCGCCGGGCGCCACCGGCCTCTCCATCCAGTCGCGCCTCAACGGCAAGGTGATGCAGAACGCCAACACCAGCGACATGATCTTCCCGGTCGCCGAGACCGTGGCCCTGCTGAGCGAATGCCTGACGCTCGAGCCCGGCGATCTCCTGGTGATGGGCACGCCCGCCGGCGTCGGCTATGCCCGCACGCCACCGGTGTGGATGCAGCCGGGCGACACCATCGAGGTCGCCATCGAAGGCGTCGGCGTGCTCAGCAATTCCATAGCGGACGCTCCCTAGGCGAATTCGCGAAAGCGAATTCGTCCGCGGCGCCAGCGATGAGGCTTCGCCTCACGCTAACCCTTCCACCATCACCGTCTCCACCTCTCCCGCGCCGCTGCGGCGGAAGGCGGCGGCGGCGTCGTATTCGGGCGAGCGGAAGCAGGCGACGCCCTGCTCCAGGCTGGGGAACTCGATGACGATGAAGCGGTGGAAGTGATGCGGGCCTTCCATGATCTCGTAGCGCCCGCCGCGCGCCAGCACCTTGCCACCGAATTTGGCGATGATCGCCGGGACGAGATCGGTATACTTCTTGTACTCGACCGGATCGCTGATCCGGGAACGGGCAACCCAATAGGCCGGCATCTCTTCCTCCCGTCGGCTGATGCGGGATGATACACGCCGACCCCGGGGGATCTGCCATGCCGCTTTCGCATCTCGAGCACTTCCTGATCCAATCCGCCGACATCGAGGCGACCAAGGACTGGTACGTCCGCGTGCTCGGCCTCAGCGAGGGGCCGCATCCCGATTTCGGCGTTCGTGTCCATTGGCTCTATCTCGGCGGCCGCGACGTGCTGCATGTCGCCGAGGGCGGTCCCGGCATGTCCGACCGGCGGCTGCGCTATCTCGGCCAGGAATCCGAGGCGACGCAGGGCTCCGGCGTCATCGATCATGTCGCCTTCCGCGCCACCGGCCTCGCCGAGATGATCGCGCATCTTGAGCGCCTCGGAATCGCGTTCAAAGAGCGGCAAGTCGACGCGCAGGGCCTCTATCAGCTGTTTCTCTTCGACCCCAACGGCGTCAAGGTCGAGCTCAATTTCGCCGCCGCCGAAGCCGCGGGAAGGCGCGCCGAGGTGATGGCGTCGGATTACCGGTAAGGCTGCGGGCGCGCCGCGGCGGCGCGCCAGGGATGCGGCGCGGCGGCGATCTCGTTCACCAGCTTGTTGGTGATCGCCTCGCCGAAGGAATTGAAATCCCGCACCACCAGCAGGAAGCTGCCGGGGCCGCCGACGACGTTCTGCCGGTAATATTCGGGCAGCCCTTCCGGCGGCTGGGTATGGGCGAAGTAGCCGGGATTGGGATGCTCGTTGATGATCGCGAGTCCGTTGATGATGATGCCCGCGGCGAGCGCCTCCGCGCGCGCATCGAGCACCGGACGGCCGGAATTGTTGGTGCCGTCGCCGGAGACGTCGACGACGCGGCGGTCGGCGGTGACGCCGTCCTTGGCGAAATAGCCGCGGCTGAAATCGAGCGCGGCGCTGATCGAGGTGCGGCCGACGAAGGAGCGCGGCGCGTTGAGCAGGATCGCGGCAAAGCCGGCGGCGCTCTCGCCGTCGCGCACCACCGTCCAGTCCGCCACCACCTGCTGCTCCTCGGGTCCGGACCATTCGACGAAGCAGATGGCGATGGCGCCGTGCTGGCCCGACGCGATCGCCTGCAGCACCCGCGGGTTGGTCACCGCCGCGGCATAGCCCTGGCGCTGCAGCTTGAACTCGTCGTCATCGACGCTGCGCGAGACATCGGCGGCGAAGATCAGCGCGACGTCGACGCTCTCCGCCCGGGCGGGGCGGATCGCGAGGCAGACGGTCGCAGCGAGCAGCGCTGCAACGAGGACCGGGCGCATCGGCGCCTCCGAAGAAGCGAGCGTTCAGCATAGGCCCGCCCAAGCGCCGAGGGAAGCACGGCGACACCCCGTCCCGCGGCCGGCGCGCTGCCCGGCGCGGCGGCGATGGGCTATAGAAACCGCCATGGCGCCCCGCGATCTCGCCTCCTGGTCGAGCCTGCTGCCGGTGGGCGAGACCCTGCCGGCGCTGCGCGCGGCGCTCGCCGGCGCCGGCATCGGCGTGCTGCAGGCGCCGACCGGCGCCGGCAAGACGACGCTGGTGCCGCTGGCGCTGCTCGACGCGCCCTGGCTTGAGCGCGGCCGCATCGTCATGCTCGAGCCGCGGCGGCTGGCGACGCGGGCGGCGGCGCGCCGCATGGCGGAGATGCTCGGCCAATCCGTCGGCGGCACCGTCGGCTACCGCACGCGGCTCGATACGCGCATCGGCCCTGAAACCCGAATCGAGGTGGTGACCGAAGGCATCCTGCTGCGGCTCATCCAGGACGATCCTGCGCTCGACGGCATCGGCCTTGTCATCTTCGACGAGTTCCACGAGCGCAATCTCGACGGCGATCTCGGCCTGGCGCTGGCCTTGGAGTCGCGCCAGCACCTGCGCCAGGATCTGCGCCTCCTGGTGATGTCGGCGACGCTCGACGGCGAGCCGGTGGCGCGCCTCCTCGGCGGCGCGCCCATCATCACCAGCGCCGGGCGCAGCTTCCCGGTGGCACTGCGCTATCTCGATCGGCCGCCGCCGGAGCGGCTCGAAGCCGCGGTCGCGGCGGCGATCCGGCGCGCGCTCGATGACGAGGCGGGCAGCCTGCTCGTCTTCCTGCCCGGCGGCGCGGAGATCCGCCGCGTCGAGCGCCTGCTCTCCCAGGCCGGCCTCGGCTCCGACATCATCATCGCGCCGCTCTACGGCGACCTGCCGCAAGCGGCGCAGGACGAGGCGATCCGACCGGCGCCGCCGGGCCGGCGCAAGCTGGTGCTGGCGACCCCGATCGCCGAGACCAGCCTCACCATCGAGGGCATTCGCGTCGTCATCGACAGCGGCGCGCGCCGCGCGCCGCGCTTTGATCCCGCAAGCGGCATGACGCGGCTCGATACCGTGCGGGTGTCGCAGGCCTCGTCCGAGCAGCGGCGTGGCCGCGCCGGGCGGCTCGCCCCGGGAGTCTGCTACCGTCTTTGGCGCGAGGCCGAGCAGGCGCAACTCATCCCGTTCACCCTGCCGGAGATCCTCGAGGCCGATCTCGCGCCGCTGGCGCTGGAGCTGGCGCGCTGGGGAGCCTCCGATCCCGCGGCGCTGGCCTGGCTCGACCCGCCGCCGCCGGCCGCCTTCGCCCAGGCCAGCGAGCTGTTGCGCGAGCTCGGCGCGCTCGATGCCGCCGGCCGCATCACCGCCCATGGCCGCGCGATGGCGGGCATCGGCCTCCATCCGCGGCTTGCCCATATGGCGCTCATCGCACGCGCCCGCGGCGAGGGCCGGCTTGCCATCGAGATCGCGGCGCTCTTGGGCGAGCGCGACATCGTCAAGGCCGCGCCCGGCCGGCGCGATGCCGATCTCACGCTGCGCCTGGAGCTGTTGCGCGATGGCGCCGCCTCCCGCCAGCTCGCCTCGGAACTCTCTCTTGATCGCGGCGCCGCCGAGCGCGTCCGCCAGGCGGCGCGACAGCTGCAGCGCCAGCTTCGCCTGCGCGACGACGAGACGGCGACGCCCGAGGCCGCCGGTCGCGTGCTGGCGCTCGCCTATCCCGACCGCATCGCCCAGCGCCGCGCCGGCGCGCTCGGGCCAGTTCCGCCTGTCGAACGGCCGCGGCGCCGAGCTGCCGCCGGCCGATCCGCTCGCCGGGCAAGAGTTCCTCGCCGCCGCCGAGCTCGATGGCGAGCGGCGCGTCGCCCGCATCTTTCTCGCCGCACCCCTGTCGCGCGCCGAGATCGAAGAGGATTTCGCCGCCGCGATCGAGACGGTCGAGACGATCGCCTGGGACAGCCGCGAGCAGGCGGTGGTGGCGAGCCGCCAGCAGCGGCTGTTCGCGCTGCTGCTGAAGGAAGAGAAATTGGCCGCGCCGCCGCTCGACCGCGTCGCCGCCGCCATGCTCGACGGCATCCGCGAGCTCGGCCTTGCCGCCCTGCCGTGGCGCCGCGAGGCCGAGGGGCTGCGCCAGCGCGTGCAGTTCCTGCGCCGCCTCGACAGCGCGGCGGGATGGCCCGATCTTTCCGATGCGGCGCTCCTCGCCACGCTCGACCGCTGGCTCGGCCCCTATCTCGGCGGCATCACGCGGCGCGCGCAGCTCGAGCAGACTCGATCTCCACGACATCCTGCGCGCGCAATTGAGCTGGGAGCAGCAACAGGCGCTCGACCGGCTCGCGCCCACCCATATCGATGTGCCGAGCGGCTCGCGGCTGCCGATCGATTACGGCGCGGGCGAGGTGCCGGTGCTGGCGGTCCGGCTGCAGGAGATGTTCGGCGCGCGGGAGACGCCGGCCATCGCCGGCGGCCGCGTCGATCTGCTGCTCCATCTGCTGTCGCCGGCCGGGCGGCCGCTGCAGGTGACGCGCGACCTCGGGGGCTTCTGGCGCGGCAGCTATCCCGCCGTGCGCGGCGAGATGCGCGGCCGCTACCCCAGGCATTCCTGGCCCGACGACCCGCTCGCCGCGCCGCCCACCGCGCGGGCGAAGCGGAAGGCGCGCCAACCGTCGATCAGCGCGCCATCCTCGAAGAAGGGATAGGGCCCGGCGAAATCTCCGATCACCGCGGTATGCGTGACCACGCCCGTCTCCGGCCGCCAGAGATGCAGCTGGTAGCCCGGCAACTCCATCATGAAGGCGCCGGTGGCGACGACGAGGTCGGGCCTGGGATCGAGCGCCGTCAGCACCGCGACGGCGGCGGCGAGGCAGGCGGCGGCCGCAGCGTCGCGGCAGGGTATGGCATTCGCCGGCGGTTGGGCCTAAGGTTCGCCCCCTTCGGCGCGGCGGCGGCACAGCCGCGGCCGGCGCGGATAGCGGGGGCCATGGCACACACGACGGTGAACGGCACGCCCTCGGCGGCAGATAAAATGCGCCAGAGCCTAGTCGTCGGCGCGCTCGGCGTCGTCTATGGCGATATCGGGACCTCGCCGCTCTACACCGTCCGGCAATGCTTCTCGGATGTGGGGAACGTCACGGACGCGGCGATCTATGGCATCCTGTCGCTGATCGCCTGGGCGCTCTTCGTCGTCGTCACGCTCAAATACGTCATCGTCATCCTGCGCGCCGACAATCGCGGCGAAGGCGGCATCCTCGCGCTCACCGCGCTGGCGCTGCGTGCCACCGGCCGCGGCTCCGGCGCCTATGGCTGGATCCTGGCCGCAGGCCTGATCGGCGCCTCGCTGTTCTACGGCGACGGCGTCATCACCCCGGCGATCTCGGTGCTGTCGGCGGTCGAAGGTCTCAAGGTGGCGACGCCGCTCTTCGAAGCCTATGTGCTGCCGATCACCATCGTGCTGCTCGGCGCGCTCTTCATCATGCAGCGCAGCGGCACCGCCCGGGTCGGCGACTTCTTCGGTCCGATCATGGTGCTGTGGTTCATCATCATCGCCGTCCTCGGCCTCGTCCAGATCATCCATCAGCCGGGCATCCTGCGCGCGCTCAACCCCTACTATGGGATCAGCTTCCTCATCGCCGACCCCACCCGCGGCTTCATCCTGCTGGGAGCAGTGGTGCTGGCGGTGACCGGCGCCGAGGCGCTTTACGCCGATATGGGACATTTCGGTGCGCTGCCGATCCGGCGGGCCTGGCTCTATTTCGTCTTCCCGGCGCTGCTGTTCAATTATTTCGGCCAGGGCGCGCTGCTGCTCGGCGCGCACGACATCGAGGCGGTGCAGCGCGTCCTCGACAACCCCTTCTACCGCCTGGCGCCGGATTGGGCGCTCTATCCGCTGGTGATCCTGGCCTCGGCCGCCACCGTGATCGCCTCGCAAGCGGTTATCTCCGGCGCGTTCTCCATGACCCGCCAGGCGGTGCAGCTGGGATATCTCCCGCGACTCGAGGTGCGTCACACCTCGGAGCAGGAGATCGGCCAGATCTACGTGCCGCGGGTCAACCTCTTCCTGCTCGTCGCCGTGGTGGGATTGGTGCTGGGCTTCCGCTCCTCCGACAATCTCGGCGCCGCCTACGGCATCGCGGTCACCGGCACGATGAGCATCACCACCGTGCTGGCGCTGGTCTACATGTACGGCGTGCGGCGGTGGAACGCTGGCGTCGCGGCGCTCCTCTTCGGCTTCTTCCTCACCGTCGACCTCGCCTTCTTCGGCGCCAACATGCTGAAGATCGAAGAGGGCGGCTGGTTCCCCCTGGTCGTCGCGGCGGTGGTCTACATCGTCATGACGACGTGGCGGTCGGGGCGGCAGGTGCTGGTCCGCGAGCGCGAGCGCGACGCCTTGCCGCTCGAGACCTTCATCGCGTCCCTGCGTCCCGGCCGGCCGTTGCGCGTCCCGGGAACCGCGGTGTTCATGACCGGCAACATCACCATCGTGCCCAACGCCCTGCTGCACAATCTCAAACACAACAAAGTGATGCACGAGCGGGTCGTGCTCATGAGGGTGCACACCGAGGACATCCCGCATGTCGGCGACGAGCAGCGCCTCGAAATCCGCCACCTCGACCAGAACATCCACACCATCACGCTGCGCTACGGCTTCATGGATCAGCCCAACATCCCGCGCGCCCTCGCCCAGTGCCGCGCCATGCAATTCCATTTCAATCTGCTCGAGACCTCTTTCTTCGTCGGACGCGAGAAGATCGTGACCGGCAAGCGCAGCCAGCTCTGGCGCTGGCGCAAGCGGCTTTTCATCTTCATGTCCAATACCATGCTCGACGCCACCGAGTTCTTCCGCATTCCCACCAACCGGGTCATCGAGCTCGGCGGCCAGATCGAAATCTGACGCCACGGTTGCGGTCGCTGATCCCCGCGACGCCGCAGGTTTAGCCCGGCTTGGCCCGCCTTTTCTCGGGCGAACTTTGTCCCCGGCCAGCCGTTGGTGGCTGTAGCGCCGGCGCCGTCATTGCGCCGGAGAGCGCACGGTCAATGAGGAATGAGCTATGCCCTTCGACGGTACCGGCTATGAAGGCCGCATCGAGGCCCTCGACAAGATGGACAAGGTCGTCGATCTGCTGGCCCGCGAGGATCGCTGGTGCAAGCAGCAGCTGCGGTCCTATGACGGGCGGCGCTGCATCCTGGGCGCCATGATGGCGGCGGATGCGACGATCGCGCTGAAGGAGCCGATCCTGCTGGCGATCAAGCAGGTCACCGGCCGCGACTACCTGCGGATCGAGATGTTCAACGATCATCCGCTGACGACCCACGGTCTCGTGCTGACGGTGCTGCACCAGGCACGGGCCAACATCGTCAACGGCGCCCTGGACCGCCCGCCCACCCCGGCACAAGCGCCGGCGGGGACGAAATGGGCAAGCAGGCTCAAACCCTTGGAGCAGCTGCGCCGCCTGTTCGCTTAAGGCGGCACGGCGTCTCGCCGCGTCCTTTGGGGGGATGCGGCGTCGCCCCGGGGCCATCGCGCCGGCCGGCCTGCGCCGGCCGTTCGCCGTTGTGCGACGCAACAGCGTGGTCGGTCTGAGCCGGCTCCCCGAGCGGGGTGTGTCACCTTTGCCCGGAAAAATCAGGGATGGCGGCGCTTCGCCGCCCGGCTCACTTGCCGGCGGCGCGCGGCGGCGTGGTCTTGAGCGGAACCTCGCGCAGAAACAGCGAGACGACCACGCTCAGCGCCGTCAGCGCCGCGCCGATGGCGAAGACCAGGTGGAAGGCATGCACCAGCGCCGGGATCAGCACGGCGCGCTGTTGCGGCGAGAGCTGCGCCGCCGCATCGGGACCGCTTTGCAGCAGGTCGATGCCGAGCCCCCCGCCCGCCGCGGTGAGGCCGCGGGCAAGCGCCGCGAGGAAGACCGACCACAGGATGGCCGCGCCAAAGGAGCCGCCGAGGGAACGAAAGAACGCGACGGTAGCGGTGGCGACGCCGATATCGCGCGGTTCGCTGGCGTTCTGCACCGCCACCAGCATCACCGGCATGGACATGCCGACACCGAAGCCGAGCACGCCCATATAGGCCATCGCGGTTGACGGCACGGTGACTTCACTCATCGTCGCCAGCAGCGCGAAAGCGACCGCGGCGGCGGACAGCCCGACCACCGGAAAGATCTTGTAGCGCCCGCTATGCCGCATCATCTGGCCGGAGGTGAAGGCGCCGACCACCGAGCCCGCCATCAGCGGGATCAGCAGCACCCCGGAATGCCCGGCGCCGACGCCGGTGACGAGCTGCAGGAATACCGGCAGCAGCACGATGCCGCCGAACATCGCCATGGCGGCGATGAAGCTCGCCAGATTGGCCGTGCGCATCACCGAGTTGGCGAAAAGCCGCGGCGGCAGCACCGGCTCCGGCGCGCGCAGCTCCTGCAGGATGACCGCGATGACCAGCGGCGGCGCCAGCGCGATCAGCGCGAGCAGCCGCGGCGAGGTCCAGCCATAGCTCGTCCCGCCCCAGGTGAAGATCAGCAGCAGATCGCCGACCGCCAGCGTGAGCAGCGCCGCGCCAAGATAGTCGATGCGGCGCTGCGCGCGGCGCGTCACCAGCGCCGCAAGCGCGCGCCGGCACAGCAGGAAGGCGGCGATCCCCACTGGAAGATTGATCCAGAACACCCAGCGCCAGCTCAGGTAGTCGACGAAGATGCCGCCGAGCACCGGCCCCCCGACGCTGGCGGTGGCCCAGACGCCGCTCAGATACGCCTGATAACGCCCGCGCTCACGCGGCGAGATGACGTCGGCGATGATCGCCTGCGCCATGCTGATGAGCCCGCCGCCGCCGAGCCCCTGCAGGCCGCGCGCGGCGATGAGCTCGGGCATGGTCCGCGCCAGGCCGCACAGCATCGAGGCGACGACAAAGAGCGTGATGGCGATCTGCAGCAGTAAGCGCCGGCCATAGAGGTCGCTGAGCTTGCCATAGATCGGCGTCGAGGCGGTGGCGGTCAGGAGATAGCCGGCGACGATCCAGGAGAGATGCTCGAAGCCGCCGAGATCACCCGCGATCGCCGGCAAGGCGGTGGTGACGATGCTCTGGTCGAGCGCGGCCAGCATCATGCCGAGCAGGATGCCGCTCAGGATGCTCAGGATCTCTCGATGGCTGAAGGTCCGGGCCTCGACGGCTCCGGGCTCGATCACGATGGCTGCTCCTCGCCGCGCCCGGGCCATTGCTACCGCAAAGCGTGCGGCGCGTCCAACCGGCGCGGCGTCTCACTCCCTCGGCCAGAGCCTGTTTCGGAAATGGGATGGGTCTGCGTTGGACAAGGATGGGGCGATGTTAGGAGCGCGGCCGCAGGCGATGCTGGAAGCACCGTCAAGGCCGCGCGACGCGGCAGCGCCCCATCCTTGTCCAACCCGGAGGGGCCGACTCCGTTCGATCGCTTCGCGATCGAACCCGAAGGGTCCGACCGCGAAGCGGTCGGACGGGTCGCTCGTCGCTTACGATGCTACCGCATCGCCGCGCTCCTCGCTCCTAGCCCGACGACAAATGACGATGTCGCAGGCCCATCCCATTTCCGAAACAGGCTCTTAGGCGGCGAGCGCGCGCCGGCGCACCTGGGAGAGGCCGAGCACAAAGCGCGTGCCGTCGCGGTCCCGCCAGGGGAGCAGGACGCGGTCGTAATAGCTCCACACGCGCTGCCCGTCGGAGCGGAGCATCACCGCGCTCACCGTCTCGAGCCGCGGCTTCTGGTCGGCAAGGCACTCATGGTAGCTGCCGGCGGCCCAATCGCCATAGGCGCGGTCGGGCAGCATCTCGATGTCCTGGCCGATCAGCAGCAGCGGCAGACAGGCGTTGCCGACGAAGGAATAGCCGCTGCCGACATGCTCGTAGATCAGCCGGCCGGTGCGCGCGGGGTTGCGCAGCAGCGCGACGCGCGGCGCGTTCTGGCGGCGCAGCAGCGTCAGCAGATCCCCCGGCAGGCGGCCGCGCGCCGCACGCCACAGCGCCATCATCGGCGCGAAGCGGGCGTAGCGCGCGCGCTCGAGATGCAGCAGCGAGCGCGGCGAGAGCGCGAAAGCCGGGCGCCGGCGCTGCATCTCGTCATCGCCGATGTCGCGCTCGATGGTGGCGACGAATTCGGAGACGTCGTGGAACAGCTCGAGCGTGTCGCCGCCCTCCCCCACGCGCGACAGCAGGATCTGGCGCGGCTCAAGATCGAGCAGCGCGTAATAGAGCCCGATCAGGGTCGCCGGCCGGACCACCCGCGGCCGCAGCTGCGCGCGCAGCGTGCGCCCGTGCGGGCGCAGCATCACATAGCCGAGATTGCGCACGACATAGTCGGCGATGTCGAATTCCGGAGAGGGGCAATGCAGCAAGGCGCGCAGCCGCGGGGCGTCCAGCGGCCAGCTTTCCCCCTTGTCGTCGATGACCACGGCGCTCTGCATGGCGAGCCACCCTGTTCTGTCCCCGGCGCGGGCATTCAGCCATCAGCTTGCATACAATATCGCGGATAACGCCCGCCGCTAAGTCAATCTCCGGTGATCGGGGGACGCTGCTGCAACTATAAATTGCGCATGGTCCGCCAGCCACACGACGAGGGCCCTGCGCCGGCCGGCTGTCGGCGCTTGGGCGACCCCGCCGAGGCGGCAGCCGGTCGTCGGGCGGCATCTTGTCTGCGACCATGCGGCAGGCTAAGCCAGCAGCATGGAACCCGCGGACAACCCCAGCGACAGCAACAAGCTCCATGTCAGCACCTTGCTGATCGCTTCCGAGCGGGCGCTGACCAACGCGCTCGACGAACTGGGATTTGCCGAGGACGACGACCGCGTCATCCAGCACGAGGGCCGGCTCGCCTTCCTCACCTGCAGCCATGACGCCGATTGTGACGACCTCTTCGCCATCATCTCGGAGCTGGCGGCCCGTGGCGAGACCTGGGAATTGCAGTTCCGCGTCGATACCGGCAAGGGCCGCGCGGTGTTTCAGCGCCTGGCGCGCCACCAGCCGGTCGAGGCGGTCGATGCCGAGCTGCCGCCGGAGATGGAAGAGGCCGACAAGGAGCTGCCGGTCCACGATCTCGACGAGGATCGCGGCCGCGCCAGCCTGAAGAAGGCATTGAACCGGGTCGATCCCGCCGGCGTCTTCGCCACCATCCGCTCCGGCCCCGGCGACCGCGCCACGGCCGTCGTCCTGCGCCGCAGCCCGCGCCGGGCGCTGGCCATGGCGGCGGCAACGGATGAGGCAAGCCTGCGCGCGGCGTTGCGCGAGATCCTGCCCAACGTCATGTTCTCGGTGGCGATGATGAAGCCGCCGGGCTGAACCCCGGACGATGACGCGGCAGAATAATTTCGACGCGCTGCGCCTCTTCGCCGCCGGCGCGGTGATCTTCTCGCATTCGTTTCTCATCGCCGAAGGGACGGAGAGCCACGAGCCGCTGATGCTGCTCAGCGGCGGGCAGAGCAAGCTGGGACTGGTCGGCGTCTTCATCTTCTTCGCGATCAGCGGCTTTCTCGTCACCGAGAGCTTCGAGACGACGGCGGCGCCGCTGCGCTATCTCGCCAAACGCGCGCTGCGCATCTTTCCCGGCCTGTTCGCCGCGCTCGTCATCTCGGCCTTTCTCATCGGCGCGATCGTCACGCGGCTGCCGCTCGGCGATTATCTGCGCCAAGACAGCGTCTACGGCTACGTCGTCGGCAACACGCTGCTCAATCTTACGACGCACGAGCTTCCCGGCGTGCTCTTCGTCGACAATCCGATCGGGCTCGAGATAAACGGCTCGCTGTGGACGCTGCGCTACGAATTCATGATGTATCTGATGGTGCTGGCGCTGGGCGTCGCCGGGCTGCTCGATTGGCGCGTGCTGCTGCTGCTGCTCGCGCTCGGGCTTGCCTATCCGCACGTCCCTGCGCTTGCCTTCCTCGACGCCTTCGGCTGGCTGCTGCCCTACTTCGTCATGGGCATGCTGCTCTACAAGCTGCGCGACCACGGCATCTTCGACGGCCGCCTTGCGCTGCTCGCCGCGGCCGGGCTGGCGTTGAGCGTGCCGCTGCGCCAGTTCAACGAGCTCTTCCCCGTCTTCGGCGGCTATCTCGTGCTCTACATCGCGCTCGACCGCCGCCTGCCGATCGTGCCGACGACGCGCTTCGGCGACCTCTCCTACGGCCTCTACATCTATGGCTGGCCGATCGAAGTGATGGTGATGTATGCGGCCGGCGGCCGGGTGAGCTGGTGGCAGCTCTTCCTGACGGCGCTGCCGCTGGCCGCGCTCGCGGCGTTCCTCTCCTGGCATGTCGTCGAGGAGCCGATGCTCCGCCTGAAGCCGCGCCCGGCATCGCGGCGCCGCGCCGGCGCAACCGGGCTCAGCGCGACAGCGTCGCCAGCGCCTGCCCTTCCCCGACCTGGTCCCCTTCCTTGACCAGAACGGCGCTGACGATGCCCGCCGCCGGCGCCAGCACCGGCAGCTCCATCTTCATTGCCTCGAGAATCACCACCTCGTCGCCTTCGGCCACCCGCGTGCCGGCGGCCGCGACGATGCGCGTGACCACGCCGACCACCTCCGACCGCACCGGCATGTCCGCCATGATGTCCCCCGACGACGCCTCGCCCCGCACCCTATCCGCGCCTGCCGGAGCAAGGCAAGGCCGGTCGGCGCGGATCATCCGCGGACGAGACAACTTTCGCGTTCTCGGCTGTGACGCGCATCACAGGTATTGCCCGGCAGATAATGGCCAAATGCAGTCACGGAAGGCCTCCACACGCTTTCCGTTCCCAACCTAAGCCCCGCCGTCCCCGGCGGCGGGGCAATTTTTATCTCGCAGCGTCGCGCTTGGCAGCGCGGCGGCGATGAGCTAAGTCGCCGTCATGGCCACCGAGATTCCCTTCCGCCGGGAGATCGCCTTCGACTATGGCGTCGCCGCGGCGGTGACCCCGCTCATCCGCCGCGTCGTGGCGCGCAATCCCAGTCCTTTCACCTTCAAAGGGACCGGCACCTACCTCGTCGGCAGCGGCCAGGTTGCGATCATCGATCCCGGTCCCGACCTCACCCAGCATGTCGACGCCCTGCTCGACGCGGTGCGCGGCGAGACCATTACGCATATCCTCATCACCCACACCCATCTCGACCATTCGCCGGCGGCGGCGGCGATCAAGCGCGCGACCGGCGCCAAGACCTATGGCTTCGGACCGCATGGCTCGGGCCGCGCCGAGGATCGCAGCGGCGTCGGCGGCGTCACCGAGGAGGGCGGCGATCATGCCTTCGTCCCCGACGTGGCGATGCGCGAGGGCGATGCGGTCGAAGGCCCGGGCTGGCGACTCGGCGCCGTCCATACTCCCGGCCACACCTCCAACCATCTCTGCTTCGCGCTGGCCGAGGAACGCGCGCTGTTCTCGGGCGATCACGTCATGGGCTGGTCGACCAGCGTCATCGCTCCGCCCGACGGCGACATGGCGGCCTATATGCGCTCGCTGGCGAAGCTGATGGCGCGCGACGATGCCGTCTATTGGCCGACCCACGGACCGGCGATCCCCGAGCCCAAGCCTTTCGTCCAGGCCTTCATCGCCCATCGGCAGGAGCGTGCGGCAGCCATCCTGCAGCAGCTGGCACAAGGGGAATCGACCATTCCCGGCATCGTCGAGCAGGTCTATCTCGGCCTCGATCCGCGCCTCAAGGGCGCGGCGGCGCGCTCCGTGCTGGCCCATCTCGTCGAGCTGGTCGAGCGCGGCCAGGTCGCCACCGACGGCGCGCCGACGCTGGCGGCGCGCTACCGCCTGAAGCGCTGATTGCCGGCGGGAGGCCGGCGCGCTTGGCGCATGGTCCAAGCACCTTACCCTACCCATCACCGCCGCAAGCGCGAGCTGATGCACAGATCTCATGGCAGCGCATTCCTCAACAATCGCTTTGCCCGCGAAAGCGGGCATCTAGGACCCTCAAATGCATTGATAGGAGCGCTTCCTCTGGGTCCCGCTGGCGCGGGGACGGCGGAATAAGTAACGGGAGCTGCAGCGTTTTTCCGGATGTGGGCATCAGCT
>CAWBKF010000058.1:0-21000 GCA_963789275.1 uncultured Alphaproteobacteria bacterium | reverse complement strand
AGTAGGAGCCTGTCTGGAAAATGATGGCGCCCGCCGTCGTCCACCCGCCGACGGAGGCGCCCGGTGCCGAGGCCGAGGAGGCCGGGCGTCGCCTCTTCGCGCAAGCCTGCAGCTTCGTCGCCGGCGCCACCAGCGATGATGCGCTACCCGCCGACAGCCTGCCGGAGATCGCCTTCGCCGGCCGCTCCAATGTCGGCAAGTCGAGCCTGGTCAACGCGCTGACTGGCCAGACCACGCTGGCCCGGGTGTCGCGCACCCCAGGGCGCACGCAGCAGCTCAATTTCTTCGATCTCGGCCATCGCCTGATGCTGGTCGACCTGCCGGGCTATGGCTTCGCCCAGGCCGCCAAGAAGGATGTCGCCGCCTGGACCGGGCTCACCAAGCGCTATCTGCGCGGCCGCGCCAGCCTGCGCCGCGTGCTGCTGCTGGTCGATGCGCGCCACGGCTTCATGGAAGCGGACCGGCCGATCCTGGACATGCTCGACGAGACCGCCGTCTCCTATCAGATCGTGCTGACCAAGATCGACGCGGTGCCGCCGGCCGAGCTTGCCGGCTCCGTCGAGGCGGTGGCGCAGGACGCCAAGCGCCACGGCGCGGCGCATCCGACGCTCCATCTCACCAGCGCCCGGGACGGCAGCGGCATCGCCGCGCTGCGCGCTGCGCTGAGCGCGCTGGCAGCGCCGGCGCAACCGCGGTAGATTGCCGCCGCCATGACCGAGAAGCCGATCGCGGGCATCGACCCCACCAGCAAGGCCGCCACGCTCGCCGCTGCGCTGCCCTTCATGCGCCGCTATGCCGGCAAGACCATCGTCGTCAAATATGGCGGCCATGCCATGGGCGACGAGCATCTGGCGGATCTCTTCGCCCAGGACGTGGTGCTGCTGAAGCAGATCGGCATGCATCCCATCGTCGTCCATGGCGGCGGGCCGCAGATCGGCCAGATGCTGGAGCGGCTCAAGATCAAGAGCTCGTTCATCGACGGGCTGCGCGTCACCGACCGCGCAACCGTGGAAATCGTCGAGATGGTGCTGTCGGGCTCGATCAACAAGCAGCTCGTGCAGGCGATCAACAATGCCGGCGGGCTGGCCATCGGGCTTTCCGGCAAGGACGCCAATCTGATCCGCGCGCGCAAGCTCGAGCGGGTGCGCCCCGAGAGCGACAGCCATATCGAGAAGGTGCTCGATCTGGGATTTGTCGGCGAGCCGCAGGCGGTCAATGCCGATGTGCTGGCACTGTTCGAGCGTTCGGCGATCATCCCGGTGATCGCGCCGATCGGCGTCGGCGGCCCGGGCGAGACCTTCAACATCAACGCCGACACGGTGGCGGGCGCGGTCGCCGCCGCGGTCAAGGCGACGCGGCTGCTGCTGCTCACCGACGTCACCGGCGTGCTCGACAAGCAGAAGAAGCTGCTGAGCGACCTGACGCTGGCCGAGGCGCAGGCATTGATCGCCGACGGCACCATTCAGGGCGGCATGATCCCCAAGATTGAGACCTGCATCGAGGCGGTGGCGGGCGGCGTCGAGGCCGCGGTGATCATCGATGGCCGCGTACCGCATGCCATCCTGCTGGAGCTCTTCGCCGAGGGCGCCGGCACGCTGATCCGGCGCCGGCGGCGCTAACATCACGTCGCACGACGTTCGCCCCGCTGCGACGAGTCCGTAAGCGCGAAGGACTTTCTGCGCTTGGTCTTCTTCTCAATTTCGGCCATCCGGCCACGCGTCGCTGGGGTCCACATCACAAGCTTGAATCGCGCCCGAACCTGCCGTTCAATGGGTTCTCCAACGGTCTCTGAGACCTTAGATTGGCGACACATGGACCAGGAGCGGACGCATGCAACGAGAGATCATCCGGGTCGAGCCGATTGACAGCAATTTCGAGAAGTGGGGCGCGCCGGTGTCCACCTGCACCCGCGCCGGCAACATGGTGTTCGTCTCGGGCATGCCGCCATTCGATCCTGAGACCGGCGAGATCCTCGTCCACGCCCCGTTCGAGCGCCAGGTTGAGCTGATCCTGGAGCAGGTGAAGAAGGCGCTGGAGGCCGCCGGGTCGGACCTCGACCATGTGCTGAAGTGCAATGTGCTGTGCATCTCGGCGCACCGGTTCAAGGCCTTCAACGAAGTCTACAAGCGCTACTTCCCGAAAAATCCCCCAGCCCGCATCTTCTTCTGCGTGCCTGAGTGGACCGGGCCCTTCGACGTCGAGGTCGATTGCGTGGCGGTCACGAAGGACTGACCTCGGTCGGCAGCAGCTCGCGGGAGCAGAGAGAATAGGGGTCAGCGTCATTTACCGCGCCACATAGATAGACGTCAGGACTCTGGCGCGGTCCAACTTCCGCGACTGGCGCCCGATGAGCTTATTCCGCTCGCCCGCCCCAGTAGCGCATCGACGTCGCGAGCGCGCGCCGCTCAATAGACGTCGCGCAGATAGCGTTTATCGCGACCGAGCGCGGCGAGATAGGCCTTGGCCTCGCCGGCACTCTTGCGGCCCTGGCGGGCGATGATGGCGGCGAGCGCGGCATCGACGTCGCGCGCCATTGCGGCTGCGCCGCAGACATAAAGCGAGGCGCCCTGCTCGAGCCACGACCACAGCTCGGCCGAACGCTCGCGCATGCGGTGCTGGACATAGATGCGCTCGCTCTGGTCGCGCGAGAAGGCGAGATCGAGCCGGGTCAGCAGCCCGTCGCGCTCATAGCCGGTGAATTCCTCCTCATAGAGGAAATCGGCGCCGCGGCGCTGATCACCGAAGAACAGCCAGTTGCGGCCGCGGGCGCCACGCGCCCGGCGCTCCTGCAGAAAGGCGCGGAAGGGTGCGACGCCGGTGCCGGGCCCGATCATGATGACCGGCGCGCCATCATCCGCAGGCAGGCGGAAGCCATGGGCGGGCTGGATGAAGACCGGCACCTCGTCGCCTGCCGCCGCGCGCTCGGCAAGAAAGATCGAGGCGACGCCCTTGCGCAGCCTGCCGTGGCGGCGATAGCGCACCGCGGCGACGGTGAGATGCACCTCGTCGGCCACCGCCTTCGGCGAGGAGGCAATCGAATAGAGCCGCGGCTGCAGCACATCGAGTGCCCCGACCAGCTCCTGCACCGGCGGGCGCGCCGAGGGGAAGGCAAGCAGCAGGTCCAGGAGATCGGCATCCTCGGGCTGGGCGCCGGGATAGCCTTCGGCCAGCGCCTGCAGCCGCTGCGATTCGCCGAAATCCGGCGCGCGCGACGCCAGCACCTCCACCGCCGCATCCGACGGCCGGCCGATGTCGCAGACCCGGCTCAGCGCCTCGCCGAGGCAGCGCCTGGTGCCGTCGGGGCAGTCGACCTCGTCGGCGCTGTCGCCACCGAGCCGCTCGATCACCGCCGCCACCAGCTCCGGGCAATTGACGGCGTGGACGCCGACGCTGTCGCCGACATCGTAGGCGAGGCCGCCGCCGAGGCGGAAGACGACATGCCGCGTGTCCTTCTCCGAGCCGTCGCGGTTGAGCCGAAGCGCGGCGGCGAAGGCCGCCGGCACCGGCGCGCGCGTCGAAGGCTGCACCGCCGGCGGTGGGGAGGCCGGCGATGCGGCAAGCGACGGAGCAGTCGCGGGCTGCTCCACCAGCTCCTTCAACGCGCGCGCCGTCGCCTTGCCGCCTGGAACGCAGCGGACAAGGGCCGTCTCGGCGCCACTCGCGATGGCCTCGGCATAGGTCTGGCAGAGATAGCCGCATTGGCCGCAATCGAGCTGCGCCATCGCCGCCATCAGCACCCGCTCGCGCTTGCGGCCCGCGGCGAGCAGCAGCCGCTCCTCGAGCGGCAGCGTCGGATCGTGCCAGGGAAAATCCTCCGCCGGCGCGGCTGACGGGACCGCCGCTTCGGCGCCGAGATATGCTGCGAGCCAGCCATTGATCCAGGCGCGCTGCGGTGCGGTGAAGGGCGCGGTGTCGGGGAGCAGCGGCGCAAGCTGGCTCATTGTCGGAAATTCGCCTCCGCGAGCGCCGCCTCGGCGCCTTCCCGCAGCGCGTCCAGCGATTGGCGCCGGGTGAAATCGAGGAAGCTCTCGGCGGCGTCGTGGCGGCGGGCGAGGTAGAGGCGCAGCAGTCCCTCGATGCGCCCCGGCACCTCGGCCATGGGCAGCGCCGGATAGATCTCGCGCGCCAGCCCGCGCTCGCTGCCGGCGCCGCCGCCGATATAGATCGCGTAGCCCTCGACCGCCTCCTCGCCGAGCTTGGCGCCGAGCAGCCCGATATCGCCGACATAATGCTGCGCGCAGGAATGCGGGCAGCCCGTGAGGTGGATGTTGACCGGCTGATCGAGGGCGAGGCGGCTTTCGAGATGATGCGCGAGCGCCAGCGCCTGGCCCTTGGTGTCGGTGGCGGAGAATTTGCAGCCGGTATTGCCGGTGCATGCCACGAGCGCGCCGCGGATCGCGCTGGCGCGCCAATCGAGGCCGAGCGCTTCCAGCGCCGCCTTGGCCGCCGGCAACGCTGCCTCGGGGATGTCGGAGATCAGCAGGTTCTGCCAGACGGTAAGGCGCAGCGTGCCGCTGCCATGGCGCTCGGCGAGCGCCGCCAGCCCGCGCATCTGCGCCGCGCTGATGCGGCCGACCGGCAGCACCACGCCGATATAAGCAGAGGCCCGCCTGGCGCTGCGCATGGATGCCGATATGGCCGTGCTTCAGCACTGGAGCCGCGCGGCAGGCAGGAAGCGAGCGGCAGGCGCGTGAGCGGCGCCGGCAACAGCGCCTCCGACCTCGGCGAGGAAGCGCTCGAGGCCGAGCCGGTCGAGCACGTATTTGAGCCGCGCGCGCTGGCGGTCGGTGCGGTCGCCCTCGGCGATGAAGACGCGCAGCACCGCCACCGCGACGCTCAGGCATTGCTCCGGCCTCACCAGCACGCCGGCATCGCTGGCGAAATCGCCATGGCCGGTGATGCCGCCGAGCAGCAGGCGGAAATAGATTCCCGCCGGCACGCCGTTCCCTTCGGCTGACGGCGACCGCGGCGAAGCCGATGTCGTTGGTATCCTCGAGCACCGCCACCGCGCCGCCGCCGTCGAAGGCGATGTTGAACTTGCGCGGCAGGCCATAGAGCTCGCGATGGTGCAGGATGTAGTGATGCAGTTCGCGGGCGAGCGGGCGCGTGTCGATCAGCTCCTGCGCATCGATGCCCGCGGTGGGGCTGCCGGTGATGTTGCGGATGTTGTCGGCGCCGGCGCCGCGCGAGGTGAGGCCGAGATCCTGCACCCCGTTCAGCATGTCGAGCGCGTGCGCCGCGCCGATCTCGCGGATCTGCAGATTGGCGCGCGTCGTCACGTCGGCATAGCCGCCGCCGAAGCGCTCGGCGAGATCGGCGAGGCCGGCGAGCTGATGCGCGCGCAGAATGCCGTTGGGCATGCGCAGCCGGCACATGAACGCGTTCTGCGCCGGCGCGACATAAAAGAGGCCGTGGAATTTATGGCGGAAGACGTCGAGCCCTTTCGGGAAGCGCCCGGCGGCGACGTTCTCGCGCATCGCGTCCCAGAGGTCGAGCGGATGAAACTCGCGCTTTGCCTGCTCCTCGGGGGTGAGCTTGCCGCCGCGGGCGACGGCGCGGTCCTGGGCCGCGCGATGGATGTCGGCGGTGGCGGCAGCGGATGGCGGGGCCAGCGCAAGCTGCGCCGCACGCCTCGCCATCACGCCGCCCAGAAACCCCTCGAGATACTGCTTCTGCTCTTCGCTAAAGCCGGACTCAGCGCTCATGCCACCCGCCTTGCCCCGCAACCACCTAAGCAAACGCGATGCCAGACGCGTGGAGGGCTCTCGGGCTGCTGGATGCGCCGGTGCGTCCTTCGAGACGGCCGCTCCGCGGCCTCCTCAGGACGAGGAATGTCGTTGATGGCACAAAGAAAATCGCCTCGCCCTGAGGAGCGCCCGCAGGGCGCGTCTCGAAGGGCGCACCCAAGCGATCCAGCAGAAAACTCGCCCAAGGCTGCGCGCCAATGACGGCCGCCACTGCTTTGCCCGTTCTCGCGGCGCGTCCATGCCCAGAATTTGGGCATTCACGCGAATGCCTAAGGCATGACCAGCGGCCCGCCGGTAACCGCACCGCCCGCCCCCTGGCATGCTTCTTGCGGCGCGAGGCGCGGGGATAGGACGGGAGCGCCGGCATGTATCTCGAGACGGTCGACCATTTCGCCGAGGTGGCGGTAAAGCGCGGCGAGTTCCTGAAGCGCTCGCCGCTGGGCTTCTGGATCAGCTCGATGATGGCCGGCGCCTATGTCGGGCTCGGCATCATTCTGATCTTCAGCGTCGGCTCCGACGCCGATCCCGCCTATCGCGCGCTGATCATGGGCGGCTCTTTCGGCATCGCGCTGACCCTCGTCGTCTTCGCCGGCTCCGACCTCTTCACCGGCCACACCATGTTCATGCCGCTCGGCCTGTTGCGCCGGCGCGTCGGCTGGGGCGAGCTCGCCTCGTGCTGGGCGGTGTCCTGGGTCGGCAACCTCGTCGGCGCCGGGCTGCTGGCGGTGCTGTTCGTCGCGGGCGGCGGCGGCGCGGTGCTGCATTCGAAGAGCGGGCTTCTGCTCACCGTCGCGGCGGCCAAGATGACGGCGCCGGCGGGCGCGCTCTTCGCCCGCGCCGTCCTGTGCAACTGGCTGGTCTGCCTCGCGCTGTGGATGTCGGCGCGGATGAACAGCGACGCCGCCAAATGCATCGCCATCTTCTGGTGCCTCTTCGCCTTCATCAGCAGCGGCTACGAGCATTCGGTGGCAAACATGACCCTGCTCGCCATCGCGCTGCTGAGCGAGCATCCCGACACGATCTCGATCGGCGGCATGCTTTACAATCTGCTGTGGGTGACCCTCGGCAACGTCGTCGCCGGCGCCGGCATCATGGGGGTGGGCTATTGGGCGGTGTCGCGGCCGACGCTGCCCAAGCCGGTGCTGGTCGCCTCGCGCGACGCCGCCGCTCCGCTACACAGGTACGTGCTGACGGGGGATTGAGGGAGGGCCTGCCCGCCTGACAGCGGAAGGGACGCGCGCTATGCTGGGGGCATGGCCGCGTTCCGCCTTCTTGCGCTCGACCACGTCGTGCTGCGCGTCAGCGACCTTGAGCGCGCCCGCGCCTTCTATTGCGACGTGCTCGGCTGCACCTTCGAGAAATGGCAGGAGCAATTCGGCCTGCTGCAGCTGCGCGCCGGCGCGGCGCTGATCGATCTCGTCAGCCTCGACGGGCCGCTCGGCCGCGCCGGCGGCACCGCGCCCGGGCGCGAAGGACGCAATGTTGATCATTTCTGCCTGCGCATCGCGCCTTTCGACGCGGCGGCGCTCAGCGCCCATCTTGCCACCCATGGCGTCGCCGCCGGCGAGGTGGTGCAGCGCTACGGCGCCGAAGGCTTCGGCCCTTCGCTCTATCTCACTGACCCCGACGGCAACATGGTCGAGCTCAAGGGCCCGCCGCAGCCATAGCCCGCGCAACCCGGGATTTGACGCCCATGATCCACAGCTTCTCCGATCATTCCGCCAATGAGCGGACCTTCCTCGCCTGGATCCGCACCGGCATCGCGGTCATCGCTTTCGGCTTCGTCATGGAGAAGTTCAACCTGTTCCTGGTCGCCGTCGCCGCCACCGCGGCGCCGGAGATCGCCGAGCGGGTAGCGCGGCTGGCCGGCCCCTTCGGGCGCTATGACGGGCTGGCGCTGATGCTGGTCGGCATCGCGCTGATCGTCATCGCCACCTGGCGCTTTCTGCGCACGGCGCGGCTGATCGATGCGCCGGAGCTCTATACCGGCGGCAGCGGCCGCGCCGAGCTGCTGCTCGCCGCAGCGCTGTCGTTGCTTGCCTCGGCATTCTGTGTCTATCTCGTCCTCGCCTGATCCCTGCCATCCGAAGAACACCGTGACGATCCCTACCGATCGGCCGCCCCGCGGCCGGCCCCTCTCCGAGATCGAGACCTGGATCTTCGATCTCGACAACACGCTCTACCCCGCGCGCTGCAACCTCTTCGCCGAGGCGGAGGCGCGGATGGCGCATTTCATCGTCCACGAGCTCGGCCTGACGCTGACGGTCGAGGACGCGCATGCGCTGCGCCGGCGTTTCTTCCTCGATCACGGGACAACCTTGCGCGGCCTCATGCTGGAGCATGACATCGAGCCCAAGCGCTTTCTCGACTATGTCCATGAGATCGACCTGACGCCGGTGCCGCCCGACCCGGCGCTGGTCGAGGCGATCGCGGCGCTGCCCGGGCGCAAGCTCGTCTTCACCAATGGCACCGCGGATTACGCCGAGCGCGTCATCGCCCGCATCGGCCTTACCGGGCAATTCCTTGCCATTCACGACATCATCGCCTGCGACTACCTGCCGAAGCCCGATCCCAGCGGCTATGCGCGGCTCATCGCGCAGCACGCGATCGCGCCGCGAACCGCGCTGATGGTCGAGGACATGGCGCGCAATCTGGGGCCGGCGGCCGCGCTCGGCATGACCACCGCCTGGGTCCGGACGCCCAAGGACTGGGCGCGCGAGGGCGCAGCACCGGGCGACATCCACCATGTCGTGGACGAGCTCGCGCCGTGGCTCAGCGCAGCCATCACAGGGCCGGGATCGGGTTGACAGCTTCCGGCCCCTGCCCCATCGTTCGCGCCGCTTCGTGACCACTGACCGCGATCCCCAGCACATGACCGACAGAGATCTGGCCGAGACCGTCGATGCCGCCTGGGAGGCGCAGAGCACGGTCGGCACCGCCACCAAAGGCGCGGTGCGCGACGCGGTGGAAGCAGCGCTGGACGGGCTCGACAGCGGCAGGCTGCGCGTCGCCGAGAAGCTCGACGGACGCTGGCATGTCCATCAATGGCTCAAGAAGGCGGTGCTGCTCTCCTTCCGGCTCAACGACATGGCGGCGATCGCCGGCGGCCCGGTCGATCCCGTGCGCGGCGCCGCGACCTGGTGGGACAAGGTGCCGTCGAAATTCGCCGGCTGGACCGCGCCACGCTTCCGCGAGGCGGGATTCCGCGCCGTGCCCGGCTCGGTCGTGCGCCGCTCGGCCTATATCGCGCCGGGAGTGGTGCTGATGCCGTCCTTCGTCAATGTCGGCGCCTTCGTCGACAGCGGCACCATGATCGATACCTGGGCGACGGTCGGCTCCTGCGCGCAGATCGGCAAGAACTGCCATCTCTCCGGCGGCGTCGGCATCGGCGGCGTGCTCGAGCCGGTGCAGGCGGAGCCGGTGATCATCGAGGATAATTGCTTCATCGGCGCGCGCAGCGAGGTGGTCGAGGGGGTCATCGTCGAGACCGGGGCGGTGCTCGCCATGGGCGTCTTCATCAGCGCCACCACCAAGATCATCGACCGCGCTCACCGGCCAGATCCATCAGGGTCGCGTCCCCGCCTATTCCGTCGTCGTGCCGGGGAGCCTGCCCGGCCGGCCCTTCGCCGACGGCTCGCCGGCGCCGAGCCTCGCTTGCGCCGTCATCATCAAGCAGGTCGACGAGCGCACCCGCGCCAAGACCTCGATCAACGAGCTGCTGCGCGACTGATGACCGCGCCGCGCCGCAATCAGCCGCTCGACCCGGTGGAGCTCGCCGCCGAGCTGATCCGCCGCCCCAGCGTCACGCCCAAGGACGAGGGCGCATTGCCTTATCTCGCCGGCGTGCTGGAGCCGCTGGGATTTGCCTGCCATATCGAGCAATTCGCCGAGCCCGGCACCGAGCCCGTGCTCAACCTCTACGCGCGGCTCGGCACCGGCGGGCGCAATTTCTGCTTCGCCGGCCATACCGACGTAGTGCCGCCGGGCAATCTCGCCGCCTGGAGCGTGGCGCCCTTTGCCGGCCGGATCGACGGCGACACGCTGCATGGCCGGGGTGCCGCCGACATGAAAGGCGCCATCGCCTGCTTCGCCGCGGCTTGCGCGCGCTTCCTCGCCGAGCGCGGGCCGGGCTTCGACGGCTCGATCAGTCTGCTCATCACCGGCGATGAAGAGGGCGTGTCGATCAACGGCACGAAAAAGCTGCTGCAGTGGCTCGATGCGCGCGGCGAGCGGCTCGATGCCTGCGTCGTCGGCGAGCCGACCAACGCGCAGGTGCTGGGCGACATGGTCAAGATCGGCCGGCGCGGCAGCATGAACGGCCATCTCACCGTCGAAGGGGTGCAAGGCCATACCGCCTATCCGCATCTCGCCGACAACGCCGCGCATCGCCTCGTCGCGATGCTGCACGCGCTGATCGCAGCGCCGCTCGACGAGGGCACGGCGCATTTCCAGCCCTCGACGCTGCAGGTCTCGACCATCGATATCGGCAACACCGCCGCCAATGTCATTCCCGGCCTGGCGCGCGCCACCTTCAACATCCGCTTCAACGACCGCTGGTCCAGCGCCAGCCTCAAAGACTGGCTGAAGCAGAAGCTCGACGCCGTCGGCGGGCGCTATACGCTCGACTTCCACGTCAGCGGCGAATCCTTCCTGACGCCGCCCGGCCCGTTCAGCGCGCTGGTCGTCGACGCGATCGAGCGCGTCACCGGCCGCAAGCCCGAGCTCAGCACCACCGGCGGCACCTCGGATGCGCGCTTCATCCACCATTACTGCCCGATCGCCGAGTTCGGCCTGGTCGGCCTCACCATGCACAAGGTCGACGAGCGCGTGCCGCTCGCCGATATGGCGGGGCTGACCGAGATCTATCGCACGCTGCTCGACCTCTATTTCCCGGCGGCATGAACATGGTTCCGAGCTGGCGCGAGGTCTCGCACGGCATGTACGGCACCTGGCGCTTCGCCCGGCTCGACAGTTCGGCGATGGCCTGGTTCCAGCGCGATGTCGGCGGCGTCTGGCGCTCCTTCTGGGCGGCAGCGATCGCCTATCCCCTCTTCGTGCTGCTGGTGGCGCTGCTGGTGCCGCCGGCGCAATGGGCGGTGTCGGGCGGCTTCCGCATCCTGCTGGTGGAAAGCATCGGCTATGTCGTGAGCTGGGCGGCCTTCCCGCTGATCATCCTGCCCTTCTGCCATTGGCTCGAGCGCGACGAGCAGAGCCTCGGTTTCATCACCGCCTATAACTGGTCGCAGGTGCTACAGAGGGTGATGTCGTTGGCCGGGCTCATCGCCTTCGCCGCGCTGCCGCTGGCGGCAGGACTGACCGTCTATGTCGTAACCCTGCTCGCCCAGCTCACTTATGAATGGTTCATCGCCCGCACCGCGCTCGAGGCCGGCGGCGTCGCCGCGACCACCATCGTGCTCATCGATCTCGTGCTGAGCGAGGCGGTGGCGCAGGTGACCCAGAGCCTCTATTGATCAGGCGCAAGCCAACGCCCGATCGCATCGGCACCGCCGCGGCGCTGCGGCGGCTCGCCGACCGCCCGGGCGCGCCGCGCTTCTCGATCGACGACCTGCTGGCGGCGCTGGGCGATCAGGGCTTCGGGCTCCTCATCTTCGCGCTGGCGCTGCCCAACGTCGTGCCAGGCCCGATGATCCCCGGCTTCTCCGTGCCGTTCGCCCTCGGCATCGCCGCGCTGGGGCTGCAGCTCGCGCTCGGCCTCCACGCGCCGCGGCTGCCGCGCCGGCTGCGGCGGCTCTCGATGGCGCAGCCGCGCTTCTGCCGGCTGGTGGACCGCACCGAGCCCTGGCTGCTGCGGCTCGAGCGCTGGCTCCAGCCGCGCCCCTCGGCGCTCACCGCGGGCCCCGGCGAAAGGCTGGTCGGCATCGCGCTGATCGGCTTGAGCGTCGTGCTCGCGCTGCCCAATCCCGTTCGGCAACACGCCGGTGGCGCTCAGCATCATCGTCATCGCGCTGGGCCAGCTCGAAGGCGACGGCGTGGCCCTCCTCGCCGGCATCGGCGCCGGCTTCGCCGCCGTGCTGTGGAACGGGTTTCTCGTCATTGCTGGCGCCGAGCTTTTCCGCGCGGCGACGCATCTGCATTAGACGGCCCAAGCGAGCAGCGCTAGGAATTGTTCGCTCGGACGTAAACCACCTCGACGAGATAGAGCCCGTCGGGCGGCGCGGTCGGGCCGGCGGCGCGGCGGTCGCGCGCGTCCAGCGCGCGCTGCACCTCGCCGACGCGCCATTTGCCGGTGCCGACGAGCTTCAGCGTGCCGACCATGTTGCGCACCTGGTGGTGCAGGAAGGAGCGCGCCCGCGCCTCGATCTGGATCTCCTCGCCGACTCGCGACTGACCGACAGCGCATCGAGCGTTTTCACCGGCGATTTCGCCTGGCACAGCGAATCGCGAAAGCTGGTGAAATCATGCTTGCCGAGCAACAGTCGTGCCGCTTCCTGCATCGCCTCGGCATCGAGACGCGGCCCCACATGCCAGACCCGGCCGCGCTCCAGCGCCGGCGGCGGGCGGCGGTTGAGGATGCGATAGAGATAGACGCGGCCCTTGGCCGAGCGCCGCGCATCGAAGCTCTCGGCGACGCGCTCGACCGCGAGCACGGCGATAGCGGCCGGCTTCAGGTGATGGTTGAGTGCGTTGCGGATCACCTCGGGCGAGGCCTCGCGCGGCAGGTCGAGATGCGCCACCTGCGCCAGTGCGTGGACGCCGGCATCGGTGCGCCCGGCGCCATGGACGCGGACGGGCTTGCCGCAGAAGCGCTCGACCGCCTCTTCCAGCGCCTGCTGCACCGAGGCGCCGTTGGCCTGGCGCTGCCAGCCGACGAGCCCGGTGCCGTCATATTCGATGGTCAGCTTGTAGCGGGGCATGGCAGCACGGTGCCGGCGGCGATGGCATGGCCGCGCAGGAACGCCTCGGCCGCCTGCGGCGCGCGGCCGGCGCGCTGCAGCCGCAGCAGGCGCAGCGCGCCCGCGCCGCAGGCGATGGTAAGCCTCTGGTCGAGCACCGAGCCCGGCGCCGCGCCCGGCACCGCTTCCGCGAGGCTCGCCTGCAGCACCTTGATGCGCTCGCCGGCGACCTCGAACCAGGCGCCGGGCCAGGGATCGAAGGCGCGCACCGCGCGCTCCAGCGCCACCGCGTCGCGCCGCCAGTCGAGCGCGCCTTCCTCGCGCCGGAGCTTCCTGGCATAGGTGACGCCGGCTTCCGGCTGCGGCCGCGGCCTGAGCGTGCCCTCGGCCACGCCTTGCAGCGCCGGCAGGATGAGCCGCGCGCCGAGCGCGGCGAGCGCGTCGTGGAGGCGCTGCCCCGTCATGTCGGCGCCGATCGGCACCGCCTGCTGCAGCAGCATCGCGCCGGTATCGAGGCCCTCATCCATCTGCATGATGGTGATGCCGGTCTCGCTGTCGCCGGCCAGGATGGCGCGCTGGATCGGCGCCGCGCCGCGCCAGCGCGGCAGCAGCGAGGCGTGGATGTTGAGGCAGCCGAGCCGGGGCGCCGCCAGCACCGCCTGCGGCAGGATGAGCCCGTAGGCGGCGACCACCGCGGCATCGAGGCCGAGCGCGGCGAACTCGGCAAGCGGCCGCGGCGTCGAGCCGCGCCGGGCGTGCGGACCGCAATGCCGGCGGCTTCGGCCGCCTGCTGCACCGGCGAGGCGACGGGGCGGTGACCGCGCCCGGCCGGCCGCGGCGGCTGGCAATAGACCGCGGCGACGTCGTGGCCGGCGGCGCGCAGCGCCGCGAGGCTCGGCACCGCGAAATCCGGCGTGCCCATGAAGGCGAGGCGGAGCTTGGTCATGGCCTATCGTGATAGCGCCGGGCCGCGACGGACGGGCGGAAAAAGCGGCCTGATCGTCGCAGAATTCGCGCCGGGCGCAAGCAGGCGTTAGGCGCCTACCGTCTCCGCCGTCTTCTGGCGCTTCAGCTTGGCGAGCTTGCGCAGGATGATGTTGCGCTTCAGCGAGGAGATGTGATCGACGAACAACACCCCGTCGAGATGGTCCATCTCGTGCTGCACGCAGGTGGCCAGCAGCCCCTCCATCTCGACCTCGCGAATCTCGTTCTCATAGTCGAGATAGCGCAGCTTGATCCGGGCCGGGCGCGAGACGTCGGCATAGTGCTCGGGCAGCGACAGGCAGCCCTCATTGTAGGTCGCGAGCTCCTCCGAGCGCCACAGGATCTCGGGATTGGCGATCCTGAGCGGCTGCGGCGACTCGCCCTCGCGCGCGACGTCGACCACCAGCACGCGGCGCTGCACCCCCACCTGCGGCGCGGCGAGGCCGATGCCCGGCGCCACATACATGGTCTCGAGCATGTCGTCCATGAGGCGCCGGATCTCGGCATCGACCGCCTTGACCGGCTTGGCGGTGAGCTTGAGGCGCGGGTCGGGCGCGGTGATGATCGGCAGCTGGGCCATCTCTGGAATTCGTCGCAAGTCCCTGGGAAACCTGTTCTAGGTATGCAATTCGGCGGCGCCCGTCAACCCCGCCGGAAAGGCTTCCGTTCCGGTTTCGTCCTGATAGAATAGTAGCCTGCCTCAGGGGACATACGATGGATGGTATGGTGATTGGCTTGGCCTTGCTGCCGCTGCTGGCCGCGGCGGTGCTGGCGGTGCTGCTGGGCCGCTCGGTCGCGGCCCGGCTTGCGGCCGAGCGCGAGCTCGCGACCTTGCGCCAGCAGCTGGTGGAAGGCGAGCGCCGGGTCGGCGATTTCGAGCGGCTCAGGGCCGAGAGCCTGCAGGCGGCGCAGGCCGCGGTGCTGGCGACGGCGCAGCAGCTCTCCTCGAAGCTGATCGACGATCACCGGCGCGAGAGCGCCGAGGCGAAGCTCGACGGCGAGGAGCGCGTGCGCCGCGCCAGCGAGCAGCTGGTCAAGCAGATGGACGAGATCGCCAAGGCGGTGCAGCAACTGCATGGCCAGGTGCAGGAGAAGGGCGCGGTGGTGGACACGCTGTGGCGGGCGCTGTCGAGTCCGGGCGGCGCCGGCCAGGCGGCCGAGATCGGCCTCGCCAACACGCTTGCCTCCTTGGGCCTCGAGCAGGAGCGCGACTTCGTGCTGCAATACACCACCGAGGACGAGGAGGGCCGCCGCCTCAGGCCCGACGCGGTGGTGTTCCTGCCCGGCAACAGCGCGCTGGTGATCGACTGCAAGGCGTCGAAATTCCTCGTCGACATCGCCCGCGCCGACGGCGACGAAGCCGAGGCGGAGGCCTATCGCAACCTCGCCCGCAGCATGAACCAGCATCTGCGCGCGCTCGCCGAGAAGGATTACCGCAGCGCCATCCTCGCCGCCTGGCGCCAGTCCGGCCGCGAGGGCGAGATGACGCGGGTGCTCTCGGTCATGTATCTCGCCAACGAGGCGGCGCTGGAGAAGCTCAACCGCGCCGATCCCGATTTCATCCGCAAGGCGCGCGCCAGGGACATCATCCCGGCCGGCCCGGCGGGGCTCCATTGCGCGATCTCGCTCGCCTCGGTCGAGATCAACCTGCTGCGCCAGGTCGAGAACCAGCAGAAGATCGTCGAGACCACGCGCTCGCTGCTCGACGGCATGGCGGTGATGCTGGGCCACGCCCAGACGCTGGGGCGCGGCCTCAAATCCGCCGCCGAGAGCTTCGGCCGGCTCACCGCCTCGGTCAACCAGCGCCTGCTGCCGCGCGCGCGCAATCTGGCGAAGCTCGGCGTGCAGCCCAACAAGCCGCTGCCGCCCAACCTCCCCGCCTACAGCATCCACACCCAGGAGAACGAGCTGCTGCTCGAGGCGGAAGAGACGGCCGCGAACGAGCCGCCGCCGCTGCCGCGGCTGGTCAGCTAGACGGCCGCTTCAGCACGTGGCGCGCGGCGATTGCCGCCGACAGCGTGCCTTCGTCGAGATAATCGAGTTCGCCGCCCACCGGCACGCCATGGGCGAGGCGGGAGATCTGCACCGCGGTGCCGGCGAGCCGGTCGACAATGTAGTGCGCGGTGGTCTGGCCCTCGACGGTGGCGTTCATGGCGAGGATGACCTCGCGCACGCCGCCCTCGCCGCAGCGCCGCGCGAGGTCGTCGATGTGCAGATCCTCGGGACCGATGCCCTCCAGCGCCGAGAGCGTGCCGCCCAGCACGTGATAGCGTCCGGCATAGGCGCCGGTGCGCTCGATCGCCCAGAGATCGGCGACATCCTCGACGACGCAGACGAGGCCGGCATCGCGCCGCGCGTCGCGGCACAGCGCGCAGGGATCGGCGGTGTCGAGATTGCCGCAGATCGAGCAGGCGCGGATCTGCTGCGCCGTCGCCGCCATGGCCGCGGCCAGCGGCTGCATCAGGCTCTCGCGCCGCTTCAGCAGGAAGAGCGCCGCCCGCCGCGCCGAACGCGGCCCGAGCCCGGGCAGCTTGGCGAGGAGCTGGATGAGGTGGTCCAAGGGAGCCATAAGCTGTCAGCTTTCAGCTATCAGCCGGCCGCAACTTGCCGCCAGCATCGAAGTTCGCCGGCAACCCCGATCGCGCCGCCCGGCAGCACTGGCTGACGGCTGATAGCTGACGGCTGACGGCTTCAAAACGGCAGCTTCATCCCCGGCGGCAGCTTCAAGCCGCCGGTGAGCTTCGCCATCTCTTCGGCGACGTGGCTCTCGACGCGCTGCTTGGCGTCGTTGAAGGCGGCGAGCAGGAGATCCTCCAGCACCTCGACCTCGTTGGGGTCGACCAGCGACTTGTCGATCTTGAGCTTCCTCACCTCGCCCTTGCCGTTCAGCGTCACCTGCACCAGCCCGCCGCCGGACGCGCCGGTCATCTCCACCTGATCGAGGCCCGCCTGCATCTCGGCCATCTTGGCCTGCATCTGCTGCGCCTGCTTCATCATCTGCCCGAGATTCTTCATCGAAAATCATCTCCTTCAGCGGGATCATCGGCGCCGTCCGCAGCCTCGCCTGCGGGCTCGGCCGCGGCTAGCTCGCGCACCGCCTCGATGCGCGCGCCGGGAAATGTCTCGAGCACCTTGCGCACCAGCGGATGCTGCGCCGCCTCGTTCCTAAGCGAGGTGTCGCGGGCTTCCGCCTCCTCGCGCAGGCTCGGCTGGCCCTCCTCGCCCGAGACCGAGACGATCCAGCGCGTGCCGGTCCATTCCGTCAACAGCTGGCCCAGCCGGTTCGGCATGTCGCGCGGCGCGCCCGGCCCCGGCCGCAGCTCGATGCGCCCGGGCTCGAAATGCACGAGATGCACATGGGCATAGAGATGCGCGCGCAACAGCCCCTCGCGATGCTGGTCGAAGAGCTGCACCACCTCGGCGAAGCTTTGCGGCTGCGGCAACGCCGGCGCCGCATCCGGCTCGGCGGCAATCGCGAGCCGCGGCGCGGCGCTGACGCCGCCCTCGGCGGGGAGCGACAGGCGCGGGCCGCCGAGCGGCACGCTCGCCGCGGGACCGCGCGGCGCGGGCGCGGCGCCGGGCTCGCCGCGCTCCAGCCGGCGCACGAGATCGGCCGGCGCCGGCAGCTCCGCGACATAGGCAAGCCGCACCAGCACCATCTCCGCCGCTTGCAGCGGCGACGGCGCGGTCTGCACCTCGCCGATGCCTTTCAGCAGCATCTGCCAGGCGCGCGCCAGCACCGGCAGCGTCAGATGCTGCGCCAGCGCCAGGCCGCGCTGCCGCTCGCCCTCGAGCGCTGGATCGTCCTCGCCGGCGGCGGGCACGAGCTTGAGCCGCGTCAGGAAATGCGCGAGCTCCAGCAGATCCTGCAGCACCATCAGCGGATCGGCGCCGCCCTCATAGAGCGCGGTCATGCGCTTCAAGGCATCGCCGGCATCGCCGTGCAGCACGGTCTCGAGCAGGTCGAGCACCAGCCCGCGATCGGCGATCCCCAGCATGTCGCGCACCGCGCCCTCGGCGATGCCGTCGCCGCCGCGCGCGATCGCCTGATCGAGCAGCGAGAGCCCGTCGCGCACCGAGCCGTCGGCGGCGCGGGCGATCAACGCGATCGCCGCGGGCTCGGCAGTGACACCTTCCGCCGCGGCGATGGCCCGGTAATGCTCGACCAGCAGCTCCACCGGCACGCGGCGCAGCGAGAAGCGCTGGCAGCGTGACAGCACCGTGATCGGCACCTTGTGGATCTCGGTGGTGGCGAAGAGGAAGATGACGTCGGCGGGCGGCTCCTCGAGCGTCTTCAACAGCGCGTTGAAGGCGTTCTTCGACAGCATGTGCACTTCATCGATGATGTAGATCTTGTAGCGCGCCGAGACCGGCTTGTAGCGCACGCCGTCGGTCAGCTCGCGGATGTCGTCGACGCCGGTGCGCGACGCCGCGTCCATCTCCATGACGTCGACATGGCGATCCTCGGCGATGGCGCGGCAGGGCTCGCAGACGCCGCAGGGCGTGATGGTCGGGCCGCCCGTGCCGTCGGGGCCGACGCAGTTCAAGGCGCGCGCCAGGATGCGCGCGGTGGTGGTCTTGCCGACGCCGCGCACGCCGGTGAGGATAAAGGCATGGGCGATGCGGCCGGTGGCGATGGCATTGCTCAGGGTGCGCACCATCGCCTCCTGGCCGATCAGCTCGGCGAAGGTGGCGGGCCGGTATTTGCGTGCGAGCACGCGGTAATGGGTTCCGGGCTCACTCATGGCGCGTCATGGGGATCGGATTGATCGGCACGGGTCCGGGCTGGCGATGGAAGCGGTGGGAGGCTGGACGATGACCCAGGCCGAAACTCGTTACGGCTGCTTCCTTCCGGACCTGACCGGGTTGGCGAGGGACCTGTCCGCCGCCAGCCTCCCGGAGCCATTATATCAGGTCCGGAGGCGGGCGGGGCAAGGCCCGTCGCCGCCGAGGCTTGCCCGCGGGCGGGGCCCTGTGCCAGTGTCGCCCGGACATGACGGAAGCGAATTTCTATGCCGCGGCCGGCCTTGACCGGGCCGGCTGGCGCCGCAAGGACCCGCACTGGGTCGAGGCGCGGCTCAACGATCCCGGGAGCCGCTTCGTCCTGGTCTGGCGCAGCCAGAATCTGGTGCTGAGCGGCGGGCGGCGCGCCGCAGGCGGCCTTCCTCGCCCGCGATGAGATCGCCGGCACCGGCGAGTGGGTGCTGCTCGGCCTGATCGAGGACCGCGCCTATTTCGCCCTCGACCTCTCGGCCGTCGAGGCGCCGCTCGCGGCGCTGCGGCCGCCGGCGCCGGTCGAGTTCACCGATCTGCGGCGGGTCGGGCCGCTGCTCGCGCGCCAGGAAGGCTCGCTCCTCGCCTATGCCCGCGGCATCGCTTATTGGCACAGCCGGCACCGCTTCTGCGGCGTCTGCGGCAGCGCCACGCTGAGCGAGGAAGGCGGCCATGTCCGGCGCTGCACCAACGCCACCTGCGATGCCCAGCATTTCCCGCGCACCGACCCCGCGGTGATCATGCTGGTTCATGACGGCGACCGCTGCCTGCTCGGCCGCCAGCGCATCTGGCCGACGGGCATGCATTCGACGCTGGCCGGCTTCGTCGAGCCGGGCGAGAGCCTCGAGGAGGCGGTGGCGCGCGAGGTCTTCGAGGAAGCCGGCATCCTGGTCGACGAAGTGCGCTATCACTCCTCGCAGCCCTGGCCGTTTCCCGCCTCGATCATGCTCGGCTTCCACGCCCGCGCCCGCTCGAGCGAGATCCGCGTCGATCACAGCGAGCTGGAGGACGCGCGCTGGTTCGAGCGCTCCTACCTGCTGTCGCATCAGGATGATGACAGCTTCCGCCTGCCGCGCCGCGACTCGATCGCGCGCCGCCTGATCGAGGATTGGCTCAGGCGCGACGCGTAGCGTCGCCGCGGGCGGGCGGCAGCGGGAGCGCGCCTTGGGTCAACCGGCGAAAGCCCGCACCGTGCGGGCTGGCCTCGGCGCCCCCCCTACCCATTGGTGTACTCCGATGACTTTAAAGTCCGCGTGCGCCGGTGAGCCGCACCAGCTGCACCGGGGGCGAGCTGCCAGGGGGTGGTGGTGGACACCTCCGGGCGGCAGGCTCCAAGGCCAGGGCGGCGACACCACACCGTGCGGGCTTTCACGGTCACAAGGGCAACCGCTGGCGCCCGCCGCGGACGAAGGCGCTGCGCCGCGCCCTTCGCCCCCAGCGCCACCCCCAGACGAACACGCTTCGCGCCCTCGCCGCTACTTGCAAAACTCCTCCGCCGCAGTGGCGAAGTTGAGGTTTTGGGCGGCGCGCGCGGTGAGCGTGGTGATGTGCAGGATGAGGTTGCCACCCTGGTCGAAGAGGCCGCCGCCGAACCAGCTCCGGCGAGATCGCGGCCGAGGTCTGCGCCATACGCGCACCCCGCGGCTGCAGATAGCCGACCCCCGCCCGTCGCTCAGCGTGCACTCCGAGGGTCAGCGGCGCGCCGACGGCGAAGGCCGCACGCCCACCCCGAGGCTCTGATCGTGCGCGCGCCGACGACCGGCGTCAGCTTCTCGGTGGCGGCCTTGAGGACGCCGCAGTCGGCCGCCTCGTCGGCTGCGACAAGTTCGGCATCGTCACGCGTCCCCTCCTGCATCAGCTTGATGATGGCGCGGCCCTTGACCACGTGACAGTTGGTCAACAGCAGATGCTCGGAGATCGCGACGGCCGACCCGAACATGACGTTGCGCACGCGCATCTCGGCCTGCGACGGCGTCGCGCCCAGACCCAGATCGACGGCGCCACTTTCTTGAACAGCTCCGAGGGCGCCAGCACCGTCGTCGCGACGTGGTCGGGCCGCCGCGGCAGGAAGTCACCGGGCTTGGGCAGCGACGCCGCGGCGACCGGCGTCGCCACCACGGTTTCGGCGGGACTGTCGGCGAAGATCTTGGCGTAATCAGGCATGAGATCGTCGTCCGGGGACGAGCGCTCCGCCTGCTGCGTCGGGCTCGCGATCGCCTGTTTCAGGCAGTCATTGTAGGGCGCGATGCCGGTGCGCCGGAGGTAACGGCAACGCTGCACGATCGGCTGGAGCCGCGACGGCGGCACGGCGGTGAGATCGGGGGTCGGGTGGTCGCCCAGCGCCGCCATCTGGCGCGCGACGCAGACCTGGAAGCTGTCATTGCCTTGCGACACCATCGGCGCGCAGGCCGTGTTGATGGTCGCGTTCTCATCGGTGGACAGCGCCGTGCGGTCGGGCGCCAGCGCCCAGGCCGCGTTCGACGCCACGACAAATCCGGCGATCGCCAGCAATTTACGCATCGCGCTCTCCCGCGAATGACCCGTGTTCCCACACTGTCGCAGGCGGGAGTTGCCGGAGGGTTAAGTAATCACCCTCCTTGGTTAACCCGATGACTTTTCGCTAATGCGCGGAAGCGCCGGCC
>CAWBKF010000057.1:0-16245 GCA_963789275.1 uncultured Alphaproteobacteria bacterium | reverse complement strand
TGGGGGACTAGGATTCGAACCTAGACTGGCGGAGTCAGAGTCCGCTGTCCTACCGTTAGACGATCCCCCACCAGGGATTAACCAAGTCCTGGCCGCTAGATAGCACACCCCGGGTCGCCTGTGTAGGGGCCAGGGAGGCGCCGGACGCGCGCCCGTCACCGCGCTTCGCAACCGGCCCGTCCTGGGTTAGCATTGCGCCCCGTGTCATGAATATGTCGTGAATAGAGTCTGGCCTTAACCCCCCGTGGACAAGCCCGCAGCCCCCGATCTCTCGCCCCGCTACCCGCTCGCCGGCGCCATGGCGAAGCGGCGGCTCGCGCCGCGCGACGAGGAGACCTATGCGGCGCTCGATCTCGGCACCAATAATTGCCGCCTGCTGGTAGCGCGCGGCCAGGGGAGCGGCTTTCGGGTCATCGACGCCTTCTCGCGCATCGTGCGGCTGGGGGAGGGGCTGGCGGCAAGCGGCGTACTGTCGGAGCCGGCCATGGCGCGCACCCTCGAGGCGCTCAGGGTGTGCGCCGCCAAGATCGCGCACCGGCGCGTCACCCGGGCGCGCTACGTCGCCACCGAGGCCTGCCGGCGCGCCGCCAATTGCGCCGAATTCATCGCCCGCGCCGATGCCGCCACCGGCATCGCCATCGAGATCATCTCGAGCGACGAGGAGGCGCGGCTGGTGGTCACCGGCTGTGCACCGCTCCTCGACCGGCGCGTGCCCCATGCCGTGGTCTTCGACATCGGCGGCGGCTCGACCGAGTTGGTGTGGCTTACCGTGCCGCCCGATCCGCGGCTGCCGCCGCGGGTCGAAGACTTCCTGTCGCTGCCCAACGGCGTCGTCACGCTCACCGACCGCTATGGCGGCCGCGAGGTGTCGCGCGCCACATACGACGCCATGGTCGAGGAGATGCGGGACGCGCTCAGCCCCTTCGAGGAGCGCCACCGGATCGCGCTGCGCATCGCCCGGCGCGAGGTGCAGATGCTGGGCTCCTCAGGCACGGTGACGACGCTCGCCGGTATCCATTTGGCGCTGCCACGCTACAACCGTGCCCTGGTCGACGGCACCGCGCTCAGCTTCGACAGCGTGCGCGCCGTCTCCAATCGGCTTGCCGGGCTCTCCTACGGGGCGCGCGCCGCGCATCCCTGCATTGGCAGCGATCGCGCCGATCTCGTGCTCGGCGGCTGCGCCATTCTCGAGGCGATCTGCCAGCTCTGGCCGGTGGGCCGGCTCAGGGTTGCCGATCGCGGCATCCGCGAAGGCATCCTGCTCGGCCTGCTCGGCGCCGAGGCCCGGTGAAGAAGCGCGGCGCCAGCCGGCGCAGCGGTCGCGCGCCCACGACATCGCGCGCCCCGGCGGTGCGGGTCAAGACCGCCAAGCAGCGCAGCCCCTCCTCGACGCAATGGCTTCACCGCCAGCTCAACGACCCCTATGTCAGCGAGGCGAAGCGCCTGGGCTACCGCTCGCGCGCCGCCTTCAAGCTGCTCGAGCTCGACGATCGCTTCCATTTCCTCAAATCCGGCGCGCGCATCATCGATCTCGGCTCGGCGCCGGGCGGCTGGGCGCAGGTGGCGGTGGAACGCGTCCGCCCGGAGGCAGGCAGGGGCCGCGTCGTCGGCATCGACCTGCTGGCGATCGAGCCGATCGCCGGCGCGCTGCTGCTGCACGGCGATTTCCTTGACGCCGCGGCGCCGGCGGCGCTGCGCGACGCGCTGGGCGGCCCGGCCGATGTCGTGCTCAGCGACATGGCGGCGCCCAGCACCGGGCATTCCGCCACCGACCATCTGCGCGTGGTCGCGCTGGCCGATGCCGCCTTCGCCTTTGCCGGCGAGGTGCTGGCGCCCGGCGGCACCTTCGTCGCCAAGGTCTTCCAGGGCGGCACCGAGCGCGAGCTGCTGGCGGCGCTGAAGCGCGACTTCACCAGCCTGCGCCATGCCAAGCCGCCGGCGAGTCGCAGCGACTCCGCGGAAGTCTATGTCGTGGGCCAAGGGTTTCGCGGCCGGAACGACGCATAGCGGCCATCCCCGCAGCGCCGATCACCGCGCTTCCCTTGCACCGCCTATTGTGTATAGTGCGTCGCCAACCCAAGTTTCCCCCCTACGGGAAGGGATGGCAGTATGGAAATCCGACAGGCGCTCACTTTTGACGACGTCCTGCTGGTTCCTGCGGCCTCGTCGATCCTCCCTACCGAGACGGATACCCGGACCCGGCTCACCCGCGAGGTGAGCCTCGGCATTCCGCTCATCTCGGCGGCGATGGATACGGTGACGGAGAGCGCGCTCGCCATCGCCATGGCGCAGGCGGGCGGGCTCGGCGTCATCCACCGCAATCTCGGCATTGCCGAGCAGGCGAACGAGGTGCGCAAGGTCAAGAAGTTCGAGGCCGGCATGGTGGTGAACCCCGTCACCATCGGGCCGCACGAGACGCTGGCCGACGCGCTGAAGCTGATGGCCGACAACCGCATTTCCGGCATCCCGGTGGTCGAGCCCGGCACGCAGCGCCTCGTCGGCATCATCACCAATCGCGACGTGCGCTTCGCCAACAACGCGCGCCAGCCGATCTCCGAGCTGATGACCCGCGACAAGCTGGTCACAGTGCGCGAAACCGTGAAGCGCGAGGAGGCGATGCGCCTCTTGCATCAGCATCGCATCGAGAAGCTGCTGGTGGTCGACGACGCCTATCGCTGCGTGGGATTGGTCACGGTGAAGGACATCGAGAAGTCGCAGCGCTTTCCCCATGCCTGCAAGGACGACCACGGGCGGCTCCGCGTCGCCGCGGCGACCGGCACGGGCGATGACGGCGTCCAGCGCGCCGAGGCGCTGTTCGATGCCGGGGTCGACGTGCTGGTGGTCGATACCGCCCATGGCCATTCGCAGCGCGTGCTCGATTCGATGAAGCTGATCCGGCGGCTTTCCAACTATACCCAGATCGTCGCCGGCAACGTCGCCACCGGCGAGGGCGCCGAGGCGCTCATCGCGGCCGGCGCGGACGCGGTCAAGGTCGGCATCGGCCCCGGCTCGATCTGCACCACCCGCATGGTCGCCGGCGTCGGCGTGCCGCAGCTCACCGCGATCCTCGACGTCGTCGCCGTGGCGCATAAGCGCGACGTGCCGGTGATCGCGGATGGCGGCATCAAATTCTCCGGCGACCTCGCCAAGGCGATCGCCGCCGGCGCCGATTGCGCCATGCTCGGCTCGCTCTTCGCCGGCACCGACGAGAGCCCGGGCGAGGTCTTCCTCTATCAGGGCCGCACCTACAAATCCTATCGCGGCATGGGCTCGGTGGGCGCCATGGCGCGCGGCTCGGCCGACCGCTATTTCCAGCAGGAGGTGACCAGCACGCTGAAGCTGGTACCCGAAGGCGTCGAGGGCCGCGTGCCGCACAAGGGACCCGTGGGCAATGTCGTCCACCAGCTGGTCGGCGGCTTGCGCGCCGCCATGGGCTATACCGGCAACCGCAGCATCGCCGACATGCAGCAGAATTGCCGCTTCGTCCAGATCACCGGCGCGGGCCTGCGCGAGAGCCACGTCCATGACATCGCCATCACCCGCGAGGCGCCGAATTACCGGCAGGATTTATAAGCTGTCAGCTTCACCGTCAGCTGTCAGCCCATAGGCGCGTTGAGCGCCGACGATTGAGACCGTTCCATCACCCGATCATCCGCGAGGCGTCGAGTTGCCGGCAGAATCTCTAACATATCAACCGTCAATGCTCAGCGGTCAGCGGCGTTCGAGCGGACGGCTGACAGCTGAGAGCTGACAGCTGAAAGCTCCCTTATGACCCCCGGCGCCTGCATCGAGGCGGCGATCGGCCTGCTCGACCAGATCGAGCAGACCCGCGGCCCGGCCGACGACATCGTCGCCAATTATTTCCGCCGCCACCGCTTCGCGGGCTCCGGCGATCGCGGCGCCATTTCCGAGCACATCTATGCCGTGCTGCGCCGGCGGGCGACGCTCGACTGGTGGATCGGCCGGCAGGGTGGCAGCCTGCCGCTCGACGCGCGCCGGCGCGTGCTGGCGGCGCTGGCGCTGGTCGAGGAGTGGACGCCGGCGGCGATATCCGGCGCCTGCGACGGCGACCGCTTCCGGCCCCAGCCGCTGTCGCGCGAGGAGGCGCAACTCGTCCAGGCGCTGGCGCGCGAGAAGCTCGAGGCGCGCGACATGCCGCCGGCGGCGCGCGGCAATTATCCCGACTGGCTCACGCCGCATCTCGAAGCGGCGCTCGGCCGCGGGCTGGCGCGCGAGATGGCGGCGCTCAATGAAGGCGCGGCGCTCGATCTGCGCGTCAACCTGCTCAAAGTGGAAGATCGCGAGCAGGCCCGCGTGGCGCTGCTGCGCGAAGGGGTGGAGGCGGCGCGGACCAAGCACTCGCCGCTCGGCTTGCGCGTCTTCGAGCGCATCCCGCTGGGCACGCTCGAGACCTTCCGCAGCGGCCTCATCGAGGTGCAGGACGAGGGCTCGCAGCTCGCGGCGCTGCTCGCCGATGCCCGTCCGGGGATGCGCGTCGTCGATTTCTGCGCCGGCGCCGGCGGCAAGACCCTGGCCTTGGTTGCCGCCATGGGCAATCGCGGCCATCTCGTCGCCTGCGATGTTTCGGCGGCGCGGCTGGAGCGCGCCACCCAGCGCCTGCGCCGCGCCGGCGCCGCCATCGTGCAGCGCGTGCCGCTGTCGGGCGAGCGCGACAAATGGGTGAAGCGCCATGCCGAGAGCTTCGACCGCGTCTTCGTCGACGCGCCGTGCACCGGCACCGGCACCTGGCGGCGCAACCCCGACGCCAAATGGCGGTTGCGCCCCGAGGACCTGGCGGAGCTCACCGCGCTTCAGGCGGTGATCCTCGACAGCGCGCAGCGGCTGACCAAGCCCGGCGGCCGGCTCATCTATGTCACCTGCTCGCTGCTGCGCGAGGAGAACGAGACGCAGATCGAGCAGTTTCTTGGGCGCCACGAGGATTTCACGCTGCTGCCGATCGCCGAGGTGTGGCGCGAGACGGTCGGCGGCGAGCCGCCCGCCGCCGGCGACATGCTGCGCTTGAGCCCGTCGCGCCACGGCACTGACGGCTTCTTCGTCGCGGTGATGGCGCGGAAGGCGAAGCCGAAGCCGGCGCGGAAGCGAGAGCGGCGGCCGCAACAGGAGCCGGAGCCAGACCAGGCGCCGGGAAACGAGGTCAGCGATGCGTAAGAAGTCCGGTATCGAGTATGGCGATCGGCCCCACCTTGCCCCAACCCTCTCCGCCCCCCAGGGGCGGAGAGGGAGGGTGAGGTGGGGGGCGCCCCTCTGGTCGCGGACTTCGCAGGAGAAGGCGACATGACCGAGCGCGTCCTCATCCTCGATTTCGGCAGCCAGGTGACCCAGCTCATCGCCCGCAGGCTGCGCGAAAGCGGCGTCTATTGCGAGATCCATCCCTTCAACCTGCCGCCGGAGCGGCTCGATGCGTTTGCGCCGCGCGCCATCATCCTTTCCGGCGGCCCGGCCTCGGTGAACGAGGCGGCGTCCCCCAAGGCGCCGCAGCGCGTCTTCGAGATGGGCGTGCCGGTGCTCGGCATCTGCTACGGCCAGCAGGCGATGTGCGCGCAGCTCGGCGGCCGGGTGGCCGCCTCCGATCATCGCGAGTTCGGCCGCGCCTTCATCGAGATCATCGACGAGTGCGCGCTCTTCGAGGGGCTCTGGCCCAAGGGCAGCCACGAGCAGGTCTGGATGAGCCATGGCGACCGCGTCGAGGCGCTGCCGCCGGGCTTTCGCGCCGTGGCGGTGAGCGAGGGCGCTCCGTTCGCCGTCGTCGCCGATGACCGGCGCCGCTTCTACGGCACGATGTTCCACCCCGAGGTCATCCACACGCCGCAGGGCGCGGCCTTGCTGCGCAACTTCACTCATCGCGTCGCCGGCTGTGTCGGCGACTGGACCATGGCCGCCTTCCGCGCCCAGGCGATCGAGCGCATCCGGGCGCAGGTCGGCCGCGGCCGCGTCATCTGCGGCCTTTCCGGCGGCGTCGACAGCTCGGTGGCGGCGGCGCTGCTGCACGAGGCGATCGGCGACCAGCTCACCTGCATCTTTGTCGATCACGGGCTGCTGCGCGCCGGCGAGGCGGAGGAGGTGGTGACCCTCTTCCGCGATCACTACAACATCCCGCTGATCCATCGCGACGCAAGCGAGCTCTTCCTCGGCAAGCTCGAAGGCGTCAGCGACCCCGAGCGCAAGCGCAAGATCATCGGCGCGACCTTCATCGACGTGTTCGACGCCGAGGCGCACAAGATCGGCGGCGCCGAGTTCCTGGCGCAGGGCACGCTCTATCCCGACGTCATCGAATCCGTGAGCTTCACCGGCGGCCCCAGCGTCACCATCAAATCGCATCACAATGTCGGGGGCCTGCCCGAGCGCATGAAGCTGAAGCTGGTCGAGCCGCTGCGCGAGCTCTTCAAGGACGAGGTGCGGGTGCTCGGCCGCGAGCTGGGCTTGCCCGAACGGCTGGTGAAGCGCCATCCCTTTCCCGGGCCCGGGCTTGCCATCCGCATCCCCGGCGAGATCACCCGCGAGAAGCTCGAGATCCTGCGCAAGGCGGATGCGATCTATCTCGAGGAGATCCGCAACGCCGGGCTCTACGACGCGATCTGGCAGGCCTTTGCCGTGCTGCTGCCGGTGAAGACCGTCGGCGTCATGGGCGACGGGCGCACCTACGACCAGGTCTGCGCGCTGCGCGCGGTCACCTCGACCGACGGCATGACCGCCGATTATTTCCCGTTCCCGCACGAGTTCCTGGGCCGCGCCGCCACCCGCATCATCAACGAGGTGCGCGGCATCAACCGCGTCGTCTATGACATCACGTCGAAGCCGCCGGGGACGATCGAGTGGGAATGATTTTGGCCCATCCGGAGGTATCCCGCAGCGTCCCGTAAACCTCCATAACATACTGATAAATAGAATAAACTCATCCATAGACGTTCGGGGACTATCGACCGGCAGAGATCGCCGCTGACGGACTCCCTGACGGTGCGGCTCCCCATTGCGAAATCCGATTTCGTCCGATACCGTCAGGGTCTGAGCACCCTCTGACGGTCTTTTTTTCGATCTAACTAGATGTAAGAAAAAGAGATTTTAGCGCGAGGATGCCCGAAAACGGCCTGACGGTCTTTTTTGGAGGAGGCAGTCTCGATGTTGACCGATGCAGCCCTTAAGCATCTGAAGCCAAAAGAGAAAATTTACAAGGTGACGGACCGGGACGGCATGTATGTCCTCGTAAAGCCGTCGGGGACCCTTTCTTTTCGGCTGGATTACCGGATGAATGGACGGCGCGAGACCGTCACGTTCGGCAAGTACGGCCCGGCCGGGCTGTCGCTCGCGCGTGCCCGCGAGCTGTGCATCGACGCCAAGCGGGCCATCAGCGAGGGACGCTCGCCGGCGATTGAAAAGCAGCGGGAGAAGCGCCGGCTCCTGGAAGCGAGGAGCTTCGGCGAGTTCGGCGAGAAGTGGCTGACCGCGGCTCCGATGGCGGACAGCACACGGGCGATGCGCCGATCAATCTTCGAACGCGAACTGCTACCAAGATGGCGCACCAGGCTGCTGACCGAAATCACGCCAGACGACCTGCGGGCGCATTGTGGCGCCATCGTCGAGCGCGGCGCGCCAGCGACGGCCATCCACGTCCGCGACATCCTCAAGCAGATCTATGGCTTCGCGATCTTGCACGGCGAGAAGGTCTCCAACCCGGCTGATGATGTTGGGCCCGCTTCGATCGCGACGTTCGTGCCGAAGGATAGGTCTCTCTCGCCAACCGAGATCAGGATCATGCTCAAGCTGCTTGAGAAGGTGGCGACGCTGCCGACCATTCGGCTCGGCATGCGCCTCTATCTGCAGACCATGGTGCGCAAGAGCGAATTGCAAGATGCGATATGGGATGAGGTCGATTTCGAGAACGCTGTCTGGACGATCCCGAAGGAGCGGATGAAGCGCTCGAAGGCGCATAATGTTTATCTGTCGCGGCAGACGCTCGACATCATGATCGCACTGAAGACCTGCGCAGGGAATTCGCGATACCTGTTGCCTTCGCGGTACGAGGCGGATGCACCGATGTCGCGCGCGACGTTCAATCGTGTCACTTACTCGGTCGTCGAGCAGGCGAAGAAGGAAGGTTTGCCCCTTGAGCCGTTCACGGTTCACGATCTGCGAAGGACGGGCTCAACGCTACTCAATGAACTGGGCTTCAACAGCGACTGGATCGAGAAGTGCCTTGCGCACGAGGATGGCCGTTCGTCACGCGGAGTCTACAACAAGGCGGAGTACGAAGTTCAACGCCGCCATATGATGCAGGATTGGTTGGACATCATCGACGCATGGGTCGCGGGCAAGAAGCGCGTTCCGGTACTCATCCCGCCTTCGATGCCGTTGCTTGAGCCCGACCCGGCGATCGAACCGGGCGCGATCGCCGCTGCCTGACATCAGGAGACTGCGCCCGCGCGATGGGAGCTGATCGGCGCGCGGCAAGCCATGCTTCGACTTCCGCTAGATCCCAGACCACGCAGCGCGGCGAGAGGGCGAAGCGCCGTGGGAATTCCCCTCGCTGCTCCATCTCGTAGATCGTGCTATCGGCGAGGGGCACCAGTTCGCGTAACTGCTGTCTCCGAATTGTCCGCTTGATCGATATTTCCACTTTCGACGCCATGCATAGTCTCCTTGGCCCCAACCGCATGCCAATTGAAAGCAATCGTCGTCGAAGGATGGAAGACCTTGCGTTTGTCCGTAGGGGAATGGAGGGCGCTGGGATCAAGATCGGATGGTTGCAGTAAACTGCCTGTTCCCCGAAGGTGTACTGGGAGCTAGCCACCCGCGGGTGCATCCTTAAGATCGTCAGGAAGCCCGAACGCCGGGAACAGCGTCGGGCCCAACGGCCGCATGAATAACGTCAGCCCTGAGATGAGTTCACCGTCGCTTTCTAGAATTTGCAACGAATGCGCGCGCCATCCACCCTCTTTGCCTTCGACGTAAAGTGCGAAGGCCGGCTGGCCGTTTGCACGCGTCGGCAAGAGGCGGAAACGGCCGTACTGCGGCCACACGGTACCAAAGAAGTTCCGTATCGCGTCGCGGCCACGGTACCAATGGCGCCAAGGCGGCATGGCGTAGGTTGCTTCTTCCTTCAAAAGAGCGACAAAGCCTTCGAGGTCCTTGCCTTCCCAAGCGCGCACGTAACGATCAAGGATCGTGCTCTGATCGTGCAAGCGCAGCGGCTCGATTGACGCGTTCGGCGTGTACCTACTCGTGAGCGTCGAACGTGCGCGCTGCAGGGCGCTGTTGACGGACGCTGTGGAGCTGCCGATCAGCGAAGCGGTCTCGGCGGAAGACCAACCCAGCACGTCGATGAGCAGCAGCACTGCGCGCTGACGGGGGGGCAGATACTGGAGCGCTGCGACGAACGCCAGACGCACGGACTCCTGTTGGATGTACCGCGCCTCGGCGTTGGGAGCTTCGTCGGCGATATCGTCGACCTCAAAGTCTGGATAGGGCTCGAGCCAGGCGATGTCAGCGGGAGGCTGGCCAATCGGCACCTCGGTCGCAGGCGGGAAGTTCCCCTCGGGCAGCAGCCTCCGGATTTTCTTGCGCTGCGCGATGGCGTCCAAGCAGACGCGCGTCGCGATCTGATAGAGCCAGGACTTCAGCGATCCGCGCCCCTGAAAGCTTTCGAAGGCACGCCACGCGCGAAGGTATGTCTCCTGAACGAGGTCTTCCGCCTCGTGCAGCGACCCTGTCATGCGATAGCAGTGCGCCTTGATCTGCCGCCGGTAGGGCTCTGCCAGTTGCACGAATGCGTCGCGACCGAAGGAGTCCGTGGCCGTCGCTGCTATGGCCGACGCGCCTTCGATTGGCAGGACAATACGGCCTGATCGCGCCATGAGCATCACTGTATCCTCGCGATCCCATCGCTGGCAATCTTGAAGACGCTCCCCTCGTGAGCGTCCGGATGGGCGGCGAGCTCGAATACCGCCGCGACGACGTCTTCCGGACTTTGGGGCGACCTCATGCTGCTGATGAAGTCGGCGATCGTCATGCCAAGATATCGTGCATAGCCCTCGACCGCGTGCCTGCCGAACTCCGTGCCGGGCATGATCATCGCCGGCGCGAGCGCGAGGAACCGAATCCCCAAGCCAAGCCGATCGGACTCCTTCTGGCAGTAGTTGGCGATCAGCATCTGCATCCGTTTCGCGCCGGCGTATCCGCCCGACACCGGCGATCCGTTGAGGGCCGCGCCGCTCGATATCAGGATCACCACGGAGCCCGACGCCAATGGCTTCGTAAGCGCGGCTTTGCAGAAAAGGAATGAGGTTTTGACGTCGTTCTCCCAGTTGACTGAGAACTGCTCCCAGTTCATCTCGTGGATAGGGGCTGCGTGAGGCCGGGCCCCGCCGCAGACCACGAGCAAGGTAGGAACGCGGTCGCTGAATACCCTCTCCGGGGCGCCCTCCCCCGAAGCATCGAGTTCGAGGACATCGACGTTGCCGGTATTCCGGGCGAGTTCGTCGAGCCCGAGGCGGCGCCGCGCGACAGCCAGCGTGCGGGCGCCTTCCGAGGCAGCTCGTTGAGCGATCATCGCGCCGAGTCCGCGGCTCGCGCCCAACACGATCACGTTCTTACCGACCAGGCTCTGCATGTTCGTCTCCACCGAAGGGTCCTGTAGGCTATGACGGCCCGTCGGATCGGATTTCATCGGCCGATCAGAAAGAATCTAGGTCGCGCGCTGTGGACCGGGATTGCCGCCGGCGGACCATCCCAGTCGCCGCAACCCAGCCACCGGCCGGACTGATGAATTCGCCCGCTCTGCCACATCACCGCTGGTGGCGCCGAATGTCGGCGGATCGGCCACCGTTGCGGCCAGCACAACGGACCCGAGGACCATAAAATGTTACTCAAGAACAAACTCGCCGTGATCTATGGCGCAGGCGGCGCGGTGGCCAAGACGTTTGTTCGCGAGGGCGCGCCACGGTCTATCGGACCGGTCGGCGGCTCGAACCCGTCCGCGCCGTCGCGGACCCGAAGACAGAGACCCCTCTATGGCGCAGCTCGCCAGTGTGGTGGGTACGTCCGCTCGTACGCCGGCACGGCTTCAACAAGCCCCATCCAACGGCGGACACTCGGATAGACCTCGCCGAGCGGATGCAATCCGAGCTTGAGGGCCAGTGCCTCGGCCTTCGTGGTCGCGCGCTGGAAAGTTGCAACGAACGGGTAGATCGCGACATCCGCGGCCGATGGTTCTTCACCGACTAGCCACGAGCCGCCCGAAATACGTTCTTCGAACGCCATTAACTCCCGTTGCGCCGCCTTGGCAGTCTCCTCGAGTTCGTTAGGCGTCATTGCGCGCCCTGGCGGCCCAGCCCCGGCCGATCGAAGGAGGCCAAGCGTGAGATTGAAGAGTGGCTCACGCAGGTAGCTCTCAAACTCTGAGATGAGTTGCCGAATGAAGGCGCGCTCGCGCGGATTCTTGCCGAAGAGGGGGACATCCGGCGACTTGTCCTCGAAGTACTCGAGGATGGGGAGGGACTCGAAGAGGACGAATCCATCATCGCGGATCACCGGCACTCTGCCGCGTGGATTCATCCGCAAGAATTCCGGCGCCTTCATGTGCCCCTTGGAAAAATCCAGCAGTCGTGACTCGTAAACGAGACCTTTGATCTCGGCGCCGAGGAGGACACGCCAGGAAAACGGACTGCCGCTACCCCAGAAAATCTCGAGTGCCATTCCCTTTTCCCTCACTGTTTGTCTTTCAATCAGCCGCCGAACGCCCTGCGGTTTTCGGCGACGAGCGCGTCAGGGGACTTCGGGGGGCGCCCCTCCGACTCCCCGAACGATGTCGGTCTGCACATCGAAGTCGCCGCGCTGGTGGGCCTCTGGCCGCACTGCGCGATTGCCGGTGGCTCCCGTCCGCCAGCACACGCGCCCGCGATCAGGAACCTCGCACTGGGGTTCTGCGTCATGTCAATTCCCCACGGTCCCGCTTTTGCCATAAGCCGCTACTGCGGCAGATCGGCTGGAGATCAGCTTCAGCCAGGGCGGCGAATGAAAGGCGCTCATCAGCAAGTACATCGGGACCATGCCATCCAACAGCGAGGCATGGCCGGCCGCGCAGATCATATTGCCTGGGCTGCCGCCAAGAATGCTCGTCGTCAGCGCCATGATCGCGAAGGTCGGCGCCGCCGCGAGCGAGAGCCAGCCGACGGCGCCCGAATGGACCTCACTCATGTCTTCCCTCCTGGGTTGGGCGCCGTCGGTCACACCTTGTGTGGCCGGTCACCTCCGTCGCCGAATCGGGCTTTCGGGTCAGGCTTTACCGCTCCGCCCGGCACCCACCGTCTCGTCCCATCTCCTGTCAGGGGCGGCGTCGGCCGAGTACTGGTCGTGCCAGCGCCACCATTTGTAAGGCGGGCTCTGGGGATAGCCTTCCGGCGAGTCCTCCCAGGTTTCCTGGCGGCCGAGCGGGGCGAGGTCGAGGTAGCTCCAGGTGGTCCCCATCGCCTCGTCGCCACGGTTGTTGATGAAGTAGGTGCGGAACACCTTGTCGCCGTCGTGGAGGAACACGTTGTGGCCGTGCCACTGGTCCACGCCGAAGTCGACGTCGAAGCTATCGGTCATGGTGTACCAGGGCATATCCCAGCCCATCTTCGCCTTCATGCGCACGATGTCCGCCTGCGGTGCGCGCGAAGCCCACGCGAGGGTGGTGTCGCGGGCGTTCAGATGGACGAGGTGCGAGACCTGGTCCCCATGGAAGGAGCAGCCGAGGCAGGCATGATCGGGCCAGCCAGCGACCCCAGGCTCGAAGAACGCGCGGTAGACGATCAGCTGGCGGCGGCCCTCGAATAGCTCAAGCAGGCTCGCTTTGCCCTTCGGACCCTCGAATTGATAGGCCTTCTTGACCGGCATCCACGGCATCCGCCGACGCTCGGCGGCCAGCCCGTCCCGAGCTCGGGTGAAGGCCTTCTCTTTCACGAGCATCTCAAGTCGCGCGGCTTCCCACGCCTCAGGCGACACGATCGGTGGTGTGTTCATGAGAGTGATCTCCTGTTCGATGTCGCTTTTCATTGCATGAAGCCTTCGGCCTGGACCTTCCCGGTCGCCAGGTTCGCGGTCCCGACACCCCAGATCTGCCGCTCATTGACCCAGGCATATTTCTTGGACGCGGTGGAGAGGCGGACGTTTGCGAAGATGTCGAGCACCGGCTCGCCGGGTCGCGGCGCCGCCTGGCCATCGCCGGACAACGCGATCCGGTGGCCGTCATCGGTCTCGATGATCAGGTGCAGGTCGAGGTCCATGCGACCATCGGCGCGCACCCTCACATAGTCGACGCCCTTCGCACGGCCGGCAAGGCGGCCCTTGAACGGCCCACCGACCGCAAGGTCAAATCGGGCGCCCTGCAGTGGGATCGCTTCCTTGCCGGTCGTGATGGCGTCCAGGCTCACGCCGAAGTCCGTAACGCCGGCGAGGTCGAGGTCCATTTCGTAGATCTTCTCGCCCCTCATTGCAGTATTTCCAGTCATCTTGCTTCTCCTGTTGGTAAGGCTTCCTTGTCGGAAAGCCTCCTAGATTGAGCTTAAGCAGCGGATTGAATGCCGCCTCATTGGCATAGACGGGGGCATCGCTCCGGATTCATCGGCGCGGCCAAAAAATGTTGGTCGGAGGTCGCAGCGTCGGGCCGCCTCTCCGACCATGGGCACCCCATAAGCAAGGTTCGCCCATGCGGCGAAATACAAAACGAGCGACGCGCCCCGGGGTTCCGAGCGGCAACAAGCATGCACAATCGGGCAATTGCCCAGCGACTTCTGTCAATGAGGAACACCGGTGTTCCTCATTGTGTGCTTTTGCCGGACGCGGTTGAAATGACTGGGGAGTTCGCTGATTGAATGAGCCGGCAAACGACGGATTTAAAACGCCAAGCACCGATGAATTTCAGGGGCCGTGCGGGTCATACACATCAAGGGCCGTGCAGGTCATACACACCGGGCCGGCAAACGCGGCGACTGTCTTTCGGCATCGCGACGCTGGACATTCAAAAGGTTAGAAATGAACAACAGTCTTGACGTAAATCCACCTGTCACTCCCCCACTTTTCATCGGCAAATGGACAGTCAAGATCCTTTTCTTGTTGAAGGAGCGACCTTACCGCCACGCGCAGCTGCGGCGTCGATTGGGAACCATCTCCCAGCGAATGCTGACGCGAACGCTTCGCAACCTTGAATCAACGGGGCTTATCTCCAGAACGGTCACGCGATCAAGATCCGTAACGGTCGAATACTCGCTCACCAAATTGGGCAAGAGTTTTATGGTCCCGGCAAACAGTGTCTGCCGTTGGATCGCTCGCAATGGCACAGGCTTAAGTGCAACAATCGATCTTTCAAAGTAGCTGCTGGCGTCCCTTTACCGACGCCAATCAGGCGGCTCAGCGGAGGTGGGGTCGGAGCGACGGTGCGGGCCTGGCAGCACCCGAGGCGATGCACACCTCTCCGCTGGCCATATGGCTAGGCGTGCAATGGCGGAGCGTTCGTCTTCTGGATGATCCGGATGATGCCCCAAGAGCAAGTTGGAGACGCCCCGGACCTCGATGGAAGCGACCGCGCGCATCGCCGCTTCGTGCCACCGAGCTGACAACGAATGTCGACGTGAAGTTGCGGTAACCGTATGCATCGCGTGTTCCAAGCGTTTATTGATGGCCTCGCCGAAAGCAGCAATGCGGAGCGCCTCCGCGCGGTCCTCGCCGAAGCCGGAGCCGCGCTTGATCTGAACTGCTTCGCCTATCTTTCCATGCCGCCAAGAAGAGGCGACGCGCCTGAACTCATCTCGAACTATCCGCTGGCGTGGACCGATCACTATTTGCGCGCTCACTATGAGCGGGTCGATCCGGTCATTGTCGAGGTGTTGACGCCACAGAGCCGTTCGAGTGGGGACAAGAATTCACGGCGAAGCGTTTGTCAAAGCCACAATGCGCGCTGCTCGACGAGGCGGCGCAGTTCGGGATTCGCTGTGGTTTCACGGTGCCCATCCACGACTCCCGTGGCCCGGTGGCGGCGGTCACGTTCGCCGCGGACGAACGCCGCCCAGCGTTCCAGCGCTGCATCGAGCAAAATCGGTCTGTGCTGCAGCTCATGGCAATGTACTTTCATGCTCACGCACGCAGGAGGCTGTCGATCAATCGTGTCATCGATGGTGTCGCGTTGTCGCCTCGAGAACTCGAATGCCTTGAATGGGCCGCGCGGGGTAAATCCGCATGGGAGATCGGGCGCCTTCTGAATATCTCACGCCGCACGGCGGCGTTTCATCTCGACAATGCGAAGATGAAGTTTGGCGTCAGGACGATATGCCAGGCCGTCGCCAAGTTGGCCGCCTCTAAAGCAACGACCAAATAGGTTACATTCTCCAGCCCCTGTGCAACTGCACAGGATGCGGGCCGCCCCGCTGATCGCCTCCAATCGCGCAGGAACAATCCTGCCAGGAGGCGAACATGATCCAACTCATCACTCCAGCGCGCTACGGTGCATTTCTCGACGAACCCACCGAATGCACCGGCTTTGTTACCGCATCTTCAAGGAACGTCTCGGCTGGACGTCGAGGTCGAGCGGCGACATGGAGATCGACGAATTCGATGCCTGCCGGCCTGCGAATCTACTGGAGAGGGACGACGAGGATCGTATTCAAGGGTGCGTGCGGCTTCTGCCGACAACCGGCCCAACCATGCTCCGCGATACCTTCCCGCTGCTGCTGGACGGACAGCCCGCGCCGGCGTCCGATACGATCTGGGAGAGCAGCCGGTTCGGTGTCGATCTCTGCTCGCGAGACGAGAAGACGGGGCGCAGCATCGCGAAAGCGACGTATGAGCTGTTCGCCGGCATGATCGAATTCGGCCTGATGTGTCAGCTCACCGACATCGTCACCGTGACGGATGCGCGGATGGAGCAAATCCTCTACCGGGCGCGCTGGCCATTGCGACGTCTGGGCTCGCCTCGGGCGATCGGTAAGACGCTCGCAGTCGCGGGTTATCTCGAAGTGTCCCAGGAACGGCTCGCGTGCGTCAGCGAAGCTGGCGGTCTTGCGGGTAGATTGACGCGCGTCGCGGGCGGAGACGCCCACCACGCAAGCCCCAGCGAAGCGATTGGCGCCGCCGCGTAGGCCATCGATCGGCAGCCGGCGGGAGTGTCGGCCGGGTGCTCAGTGTGGGCGCAAGCGACTGGATCGCTCGGCGATCGACCGCAGCGCGGCTGCCGATCCATGCATGGGAGGCAGAGACTAA
>CAWBKF010000056.1:0-70603 GCA_963789275.1 uncultured Alphaproteobacteria bacterium | reverse complement strand
AGATGGTTGCTACGATCAACCTTTAGAGTGCAGCGATCCGCAGGCACCTCAGGAGCATCCCATGGCCGTCACCGAAATACTGCGCAAGCAGCATGCCGAGCTCGTCGAAACCGTTCGGCAGATCGAGGCCTCGCTCGATCCGCAACACCTGACAGCGGGGGCCGGCGAGATGCGTCGCCTGCTCTCCACCCTGATAGGCAAGCTCAAGATGCATCTGGCGATGGAGGATAACGCCCTCTATCCCTCGATGCAGAAACACGTCGATGCCGCGATGCGGGATGCCGGCGCGAAATTCTCGAGCGAGATGGCAGCCATCAAGCCGGTGGTTGAGGCCTTCTCCAAGAAATGGTCGGAGGCCGAGATCGCCAAGAACGCCGCCGCCTTCTGCGCCGAGACCAAGCAGATCTTCGCCGTGCTAGCCGATCGCATCAAGCGCGAGAACACGCAGCTCTATCCGCTGGTCGAGAAGACCACCTGATCGCGGCCGGCGGCTCCCGCCGCCGCTATAGAAACCGCGGCAGCACCTGCTCGGTGAACAGCATGAAGGAGGAATGGCTGAGCGGCGCGATCATGAGGTAGTCGAGATACATCTCCGACCGCAGCCGCTCGATCTGGTCGATGACGCGCCCGGGCCGGCCGTGAATGACGCAGGAGCTGATATAGCGCTCGATCCGCTCCTGCTCGCCCATGGTCATGGCGTGGCCCTTGGAGGTGATGCCGCTTGCCTTGCTCGGATTGATATAGGAGCCGGCGATCCATTGGACGCCGGCGCGCGCGATCTCCTCGGCGGCGGCGTCGCTCTCGGCGACGGCGACAAGCCGCGCGATCGGCAGGTCGCGGCCGGCGAGCGCGTGGCCATTGGCCTCGAGCTCCTGGCGATAGCGCTCGCGGTTCGCCGCGTTCTCGGCGAAGGTCTGGTGCGGCCCGAGCAGGATCGAGTAGCCGTGACGCGCCGCCCAGCCGATCGCCTCGGGCGAGCCGGTGGCGAGCCAGACCGGCGGATGCGGCTGCTGCAGCGGCTTCGGCAGCACCTCGACGTCCTCGAACCGCCAATAGCGGCCGGACCAGCTCAGCCGCTCGCTCTTCCAGGCGGCGAGGACGATCTCGACCGCCTCCTGGAAGCGCGGCGCGCTTTCCTCCAGCGGCACGCCGAACACCTTGAACTCGGTGGGATCGAAGCCGCGTCCGGCGCCCCAATTGACCCTGCCGCCGGACAGCACGTCGAGCAGCGCCACCTCTTCGGCGAGGCGCAGCGGGTGGTAGAAGGCGGCCAGCGATACCGCCATGCCGATGCGCAGGCGGGTGGTATGGTTGGCGATGTGCACGCCCATCATATGCACCGACGGGCAGACGCTGTAGCCGCTGAAATGATGCTCGGCAAGCCACACCGCGTCATAGCCGGCGCGGTCCATGATCTCGACCCGCTGCAGCGCGCGATCATAGACCGTCGGCAGCGACACCCGTCGCTCCGGCCAGCTGAAGAACTGCAGGACGCCGAACTTCATCGGCTCCACCGGCTCCTAGAAAGTGCCGGGATAGGCACCGCCGTCGATGAGGAAATTCTGGCCGGTCACGTAGCTCGCCTGCTGGCTGCAGAGGAAGGCGCAGGCGGCACCGAACTCGTCGGCGGTGCCGAAACGGCCGGCGGGGATCGCCGCGGCGCGCTCGGCGCCGGCCTCCTCGATCGAGAGATTGCGGCTCTTGGCCATCACCGCCAGCGTCGTGCGCAGCCGATCGGTATCCATCGCCCCGGGCAGCAGGTTGTTGATGGTGACGTTGTGCCGCACCGTCTTGCGCGAGAGGCCGGCGACGAATCCGGTGAGGCCGGTACGCGCGCCGTTGGAGAGGCCGAGGATGTCGATCGGCGCCTTCACGGCGCTGGACGTGATATTGACGATGCGGCCGAAGCGGCGCTCGATCATGCCGTCCACCGTCTGCCGGATGAGCTCGATCGGCGTCAGCATGTTGGCGTCGAGCGCCTTGATCCAGATCTCGCGGTCCCATTCGCGGAAATCGCCCGGCGGCGGGCCGCCGGCATTGTTGATCAGGATATCGGGCTGCGGGCAGGCGGCGAGCGCCGCCTTGCGGCCGTCGGGTGTGGTGATGTCGCAGGCGACGGTGGTGACCTTGGCGCCGGTCTTGGCGCGGATCTCGGCGGCGGTGGCCTCGAGCGCGTCCTTGCCGCGCGCCAGTATGACGAGCTCCGCCCCGTCCTGGGCCAGCGCCAGGGCGCAGCCTTTGCCGAGCCCCTTGCTGGCGGCGCAAACCAGCGCCTTCTTGCCGGCGATACCGAGATCCATAGCCTCCTCCACTCCTGTCTTTGCCGCCATGATAGAAGGCGCCGGCGCGGCCGGCTAGGAGGCGGGCGCGGGCTTCTTCTCCGTACGGATCAGCGGGCACCGACTTGATGTAGACGGCGATGGCGCGGCGGTCGGCGTCGCTGAGCGCCTCTGTTCCCTTGACCACATCGGCCATGCCGGAGCCGACGAAGTCCATGTCCGGGGTCTGACCGCTTTTGAGCAAGGTCGCGATGTCGTCGGCGCTCCATTTGCCGATGCCGGTTTCGGCGTCGCCGGTGATGTTCGGCACCTTCATGCCGTCCGGACCTTGCGGATTGCCGGAGAACGCCCGGCCGCGTCTCGCGCCCGCCGAGGAAATTGCGCGGCGTATGGCATTCCTGGCAATGCACCACCGCCTCGGCGAGATAGCGCCCGCGATTCCACTCGGCGCTCCGGCCCGCCACCGGCAGCAGCGGCCCCGGGCGAAAGAATAGCTGGCGCCAGAAGAACAGCAGCGTCCGCCAGCCGAAGGGGAAGCGCAGCTGATGCGGCTTGTTCAGCTGCTCCACCGGCGTGCGCGTGCGCAGATAGGCGAGGAGATCGCCGATATCCGTGTCGGTCATGCCGGTGAAGGCCGGGTAGGGAAAGACCGGGAAGAGGTACTGGCGGTGCCGGCCGACGCCCTTGCGCAGCGCGCGGCGGAACTCGGCCTCGCTCCAGGAACCGATGCCGGTTTGCCAGTCCGGCGAGATGTTGGGGCTGAAGAAGACGCCGAACGGCGTCGTCAGCGGTCGGCCGCCGGCAAGCGGCCTGCCGCCCCCCTTCACATCGGTGTGGCAGACGACGCAATCCGCGGCCTGGAACAGCACCTCGCCGCGCTTCAGCTGCGCCTCGTCGGCCGCGCGCGCGGGCAGCGCTGCGAGACCGAGCAGGAGGACCGTGGCGAGCCGCGCCGGCGCCATGGCCCCCCGCCCAGTGACGCGGCTTGCGCGCCTAGCTCAGCTTCTCGCGATAGGTCGTGTGGCAGGCGCCGCAGCCATTCTTGCCGGTATTGGCGATCTCCGCGCCGATGGCCGCCTTGTCGCCGCTTTTGATCGCGGCGGCGAGCTTTTCCTCGGCGCCCGCCAGCGTGACCGGGATCACCTTGAACTTGTCCCACTCCTGCCAGATCGCGGGCTTGGCGCCGGTCTTGCCGGGAAAGGCGTCGAGCCCGGTGCCGGGCGGGAAGAGATCGACGATCTTCGGCGCGATCGATTGCAGATCGGCAATCGCCTTCTCCGCGCTCGCCTGGTCGCCCTCGCCCTTGACGTAATCCGAGATCGCCTTGAAATCCGTACCCTGGCGCTTCATCGTGTCGCGCCGCTTCTCAATCTGCGCCGCCTTGTCCTGCGCCACCACGCCGACGGCGGCGAAGCCGATCGCCAGCGCCGCAAGCGCCGCCGCAAAGCCGATTTTTGAAACGTGCCGCATCTTCTGCTCCGTCTTTCGTTGTCGCGTCGGCCGGGGCTGGCGCGCGGTGCGTGATGATAAGGACGAGCCCCCGCCCCGACCTTCACGATTGCGTGACAAAGGCGATCATTTCACCGGCCCGGCGATATGCGCCTTGAAGCCGGGGCGTTCGGCGATCCGCTCGTACCAGGCCGTGAGCCAGGGCAGGCTCGGCCGGTCGATGGGATAGACGTGCCAGCGATGGCCGAACATGCCGAGGGCGATATCGGCGAGGCTGAACTCGTCGCCGGCGATGTAGGGGCCGCGCTCGAGCTGGCGCTCGACCATGCTCCAGAGATCGATGGCGCGCAGCCGCGCCGCTTCGAGCGCCTTGGGGTCACGCTGCTCCGGCGGCGTGCGGTAATAGCCGATCAGCATCACCGACATCGGCTGGGCGAGCGAGGCGATCTGCCAATCCATCCAGCGCTCGATCGCGGTGCGCCGGGCGGGATCGTTGGGATGCAGCCATTCGCCGCCGCGCGTGGCGCAGAGATGGCGGATGATGGTGTTGGATTCCCAGATGATGAGGCCGCCATCCTCCACCGTCGGCACCAGGCCGTTCGGGTTCATGGCGAGATAGGCGGGATCCTTGTTGCCGCCGAACGGGCCGCCCCAATCGATGCGCTCGAACGCGATATCGAGCTCGGCGCAGGTCCATAGCACCTTCTGCACGTTGGACGAGGTCGTCCGTCCCCAGATCCTCAGCATCGCCCCTCCCGCTCCGCTTGACCACGCTAGCGGGAGAGTCCGGCGGCTTCAATAGCGCTGCCGCCGGCGGTGAACGCTAAGCCGCCAGAATCTCTACGAGAAATGCTTCGACCTCGCCGCGCAGCGTATCGGCGGTGCGACCGAGATCCTTGGCCATCGGCAGGACGTTCGACGCGGCGGCGCCGGTCTCGCCGACCGCCTGGCTGATGCCGCCGGTGTTGCGCGTGACGTCGACGCTAGAGCAGCCCCAGCTCGAGCTTCGCTTCCTCGCTCATGCGGTCCTGGGTCCAGGGCGGGGTCCAGACCAGTTTGACCCGCGCATCCTGGACGCCGGGCACGCCGGCCACCGCCTGCTGCACCTGGCCCGGCAGCGCGCCGGCGACGGGACAGGCCGGGGTGGTCAAGGTCATCTCGACATAGACCGTGCCGTCCTTGTTGACGATGAGCTCGTAGATGAGGCCGAGATCGACGAGATTCACCGGGATCTCGGGATCGCGCACCGTCCGCAACGCCTCGATCACCTGCTCCTGCAGGACGGGGTCGCCGCCATCGGGCTCCGGGCGCTCGACCTCGTCGTCGGTCTCGCCCGATCCACCCGGCATGAAATCGAACAGGTCCTTTTCCTCCGGCACCGGCACGGGGCTACTCCGTCTTCACGGTAGCGGCGGTCCCGCCGCTCTTCAGCGCCGCCTCGAAGGCGTGCCAGGCGAGCGTCGCGCATTTGACCCGGGCAGGATAGGCCTGGACGCCGGCGAGCGGCTCGAGCCGTTCCATCTCCTCCTCGAGCGCCGTCGGCACCGCCGAGGCCGCGGCGCCGGTGACCTTGGCGTGAAACCCTTTGAACAGCGCGTCGGCTTCGGCCAGCGTCTTGCCGCGCAGGATCTCGGTCATCAGCGAGGCCGAGGCTTGCGAGATGGCGCAGCCGCGGCCCTGGAAGCTGACATCGCTGATGCGGTCGCCCTCGAGGGTGACATAGATGGTGACGCGGTCGCCGCAGAGCGGATTATGCCCCTGAGCGAGATGGCTCGGATGCTCCTGCACGCGGAAGTTCCGCGGATGCTGGCCGTGGTCGAGGATGATGTCCTGATAGAGGTCGCGCAGATCCATGGCTTCTACCGCTTGAACATCTTCTGCGCCGCGATGACCGCCTCGGCGAGCGCATCGATGTCGCTTTCGTCGTTGTAGATGCCGAGCGAGGCGCGCGTCGTGGCGCCGAGGCCGAGCTTGTCGATCAGCGGCTGGGCGCAATGATGGCCGGCGCGCACCGCCACCTTGTGCTGGTCGAGCACGGTGGCGACGTCGTGGGGATGGATGCCGTCGACCTGGAAGGAGAGGATGCCGAGGCGCCGCTGCCCCGCGCCGACGAGGCGCAGACCCGGCAGCCGCGACAGCCGGTCGACGCCGTAGCTGGTCAGCGCCTCCTCATGCTCGAGGATCGCATCGCGCCCCAGCGCCTCGATGTAGTCGATGGCGATGCCGAGGCCGATCGCGCCGGAGATGTCGGGCGTGCCGGCCTCGAAGCGGCTCGGCGGGTCCTGGAAGGTGGTCTTCTCGAAGGTGACGTCGAGAATCATGTCGCCGCCGCCCTGCCAGGGCGGCATGGCATCGAGCAGTTCTTTGCGGCCGTAGAGCACCCCGATGCCGGTGGGCCCGTAGGTCTTGTGACCGGAGAAGACATAGAAATCGCAATCGATGGCCTGGACGTCGACCGGCAGGCGCGGCGCCGCCTGGCAGCCATCGACCAGCACCTTGGCGCCGCGCGCATGCGCGAGCCGCGCGATGGTCTCGACCGGCAGCAGCGCCCCGGTGGCGTTCGCCTGGTGCGTCACCGCGACCAGCCGGGTGCGCGGGCCGAGCCGCGCCTCGAAAGCGGCGAGGTCGAGCCCGCCGGTGGCGTCGATCGGGGCCACCACCAGAGTGAAGCCGATGCGGTCGCGCAGCAGCTGCCACGGCACGATATTGGCGTGATGCTCGAGCTCGCTGATCAGCACTTCGTCGCCGGGCTTGAGCACGCTCGCGCCCCAGCTGTTGGCGACGAGGTTGATGCCCTCGGTGCCGCCGCGGACGAAGACGATCTCGCTCACATGCCGCGCATTGAGGAAGCGGCGGACTTTCTCGCGCGCTTCCTCATAGAGCTCGGTCGAGCGCGCGCTCAGGCGATAGACGCCGCGATGCACATTGGCATAGTCGGTCCGGTAGTATTCGGCGACGCCGTCGATCACTACCGCCGGCTTCTGCGCGCTGGCACCGCTGTCCAGGAAGACGAGGCCGGGATTGCGCTCGAAGATCGGGAAGTCGCGGCGGATCGCGCGCGGATCGAACGCGCTGCTGTGGCGGGGGCGCAAAGGCGTAACCAGCGTCATGATCGCGAGAACTCCCCAAGACCGAGCCAGCGTTGCAGATGGGCGGCAAGGTGCGGGCGGAACAGGGTCGCCTCGACGGTGTCGAGCGCGTCGGCGGCGAAGGCCTCGACCAGCATCCGCCGCGCCTCGCTCTCGCCGATGCCACGGGCGCGGAGATAGAACAGCGCGCCCTCGTCGAGATCGCCGACCGTGGCGCCGTGGCTGCATTTGACGTCGTCGGCAAGGATCTCGAGCGCGGGCTTGGTGTCGACCGTGGCGCGCCGGCTCAGCAGCAGGTTCTTGTTGAGCTGGTGCGCATCCGTCTTCTGCGCCTCCGGCCGCACGCCGATCGAGCCCTGGAATACCCCATGCGCGCGATCGCCGACCACGCCCTTGAAGAGCTCGCGCGTGGTGCAGCCCGGAGCCGCATGGTCGATGACCGCAGCGATCGTCGCCTCCTGCGCGCCGCGCAGCAGATAGGCGCCGTTGAGGGAGAGCTGCGCGCCCTCGCCGGCGAGCTCGACCAGCATGTCCTGGCGCGACAGCGCGCCGCCCAGCGTCAAGGTGAAGCCGTCATAGCGGGCGGCGGCATCGAGCCTGAGCCGCATCAGCGCCAGATGAACCGCCTCGTCGCTCTCGTCCTGCAGCCGCACATGATCGAGCGCGGCGCCGGCGCCGAGCTCGACGCCCAGCACCGCGTTGGTCCAGTAAGGACCCGTGCCGGCAAAGCTCTCGATCACCCGCGCCCGGCTGCCGGGCGCGAGCAGCATGCGGCTGCGCAGATGCAGCGAAGCCGGGGCCTCGACGCGGCCGAGATGGATGATTTCGACCGGGCGGTCGAGCGCCACGCCGGGCTCGAGCGCGATCACGACGCCGTCGGTGAAGAGCGCGGCGTTCAAGGCGGCGAACGGCTGCGCCCCTTCGGTGTCGCTGGCGTCGAGCAGCGGCAAGGACGGACGCTGCGCCAGCGTCTCGGCCGTCGAGTTGATCCAGGCGCCTTGCGGCAGCCCCGCCACGTCGGAGAGCTCCGGCGCAAACCGACCATTGGCCAGCACCAGCCGATATGTCGGGCCAGAGAGCCGCAGCGCCTCGGCCGCGGCAGCGGGGACGGCACCGCCGCTGGCGGGCGGATAGCTGCGGCGCTCCAGCGCGCGCAGACTGGTGAAGCGCCATGCCTCCTGGCGGCGCGTCGGAAAGCCCAGCGCACCGAACCGTGCCAGGGCCGCCTGGCGCTGCGCCGCCAACCGGTCGGTCTTGCCGGCGCGGAAGGCGTCGACATAGGGCTTGGTCTCGCTCTTGGCGATCATGGCGCTTGCGCCTCAGGCCGCCTCGAAGGCGGCATAGCCGTGCTTCTCGAGCTCGGCGGCGAGCGTCTTGTCGCCGGACTTGATGATCCGGCCGCCGCTCAGCACATGGACGTGGTCGGGCTCGATATAGTCGAGCAGGCGCTGGTAATGGGTGATCAGCACCATGGCGCGGTCGGGCGCGCGCAGCTTGTTGATGCCGCCGGCGACGACGCGCAACGCATCGATGTCGAGGCCGCTGTCGGTCTCGTCGAGAATGGCGAGCTTGGGCTCCAGCATCGCCATCTGGAAGATCTCGTTGCGCTTCTTCTCGCCGCCTGAGAAGCCGACATTGACGGCGCGCTGCAGCAGATCGTCGCCGATGTCGAGCAGCTTGAGCTTGGCGCGCACCGTCTTGAGGAACTGGCCGGCATCGACCTCCGGCTCGCCGCGCGCGCGATGCATTGCGTTGAGCGCGGCGCGCAGGAAATACATGTTGTTCACGCCGGGGATCTCGACCGGATACTGGAAGGCGAGGAATACGCCGTCGCGCGCGCGCTCATCCGGGCTGAGCGCCAGCAGGTCGTGGCCGCGATAGGTCACGCTGCCCTCGGTCACCTCATAGCCCGGCCGCCCCGACAGCACGCCGGCGAGCGTGCTCTTGCCGGAGCCGTTGGGTCCCATGATCGCATGCACTTCGCCCGGCGCCACGGCGAGGTCGATCCCCTTCAGGATCTCGCGCCCATCGGCGATGCGCGCATGCAGGTTCTTTATTTCAAGCATCAATTCGGTAACTCCCCGTGAGCTCCAGCGCGCTCAGCCGACGCTGCCCTCGAGGCTGACGGCGAGCAGTTTCTGCGCTTCGACGGCGAACTCCATCGGCAACTCTTTCAGCACTTCCTTGCAGAAACCGTTGACGATGAGCGATAGCGCGTCCTCCTGCTTCAGGCCGCGCTGCTGGCAGTAGAACATCTGATCCTCGTCGATCTTCGACGTCGTCGCTTCGTGCTCGACGCGGGCCGAGGGATTGCGCACCTCGATATAGGGCACGGTATGCGCGCCGCATCGGTGTCCGATCAGCAGCGAATCGCATTGGGTATAGTTGCGCGCGTTCTCGGCCTTGGGCTGGATGCGCACCAGGCCGCGATAGGTGTTCTGCCCGCGACCCGCCGAGATGCCCTTGGAGATGATGGTCGAGCGCGTGTTGCGGCCGATATGGATCATCTTGGTGCCGGTATCGGCCTGCTGCAGGTTGTTGGTGATGGCGACCGAATAGAACTCGCCGACGGAATTGTCGCCTTCGAGGATGCAGCTCGGATATTTCCAGGTGATGGCCGAACCGGTCTCGACCTGGGTCCAGGAGATCTTCGAGCAGGCGCCGCGGCAGGCGCCGCGCTTGGTGACGAAATTATAGATCCCACCCTTGCCCTCGGCATCGCCGGGATACCAGTTCTGCACCGTCGAGTATTTGATCTCGGCGTCCTCGAGCGCCACCAGCTCGACCACCGCGGCATGGAGCTGGTTCTCATCGCGCTGCGGCGCGGTGCAGCCCTCGAGATAGCTGACATAGCTGCCCTTCTCGGCGATGATCAGCGTGCGCTCGAACTGGCCGGTCTTGGCGGCGTTGATGCGGAAATATGTCGAGAGCTCCATCGGACAGCGCACGCCTTCCGGCACATAGACGAAGGAGCCGTCGCTGAACACCGCGGAATTGAGCGCGGCAAAGAAATTGTCGCCCTGCGGCACGACCGAGCCGAGATATTTGCGCACGAGATCGCCATGCTCGCGCACCGCCTCGCCGAAAGAGCAGAAGATGATGCCGAGCTCGCCGAGCTTCGCCTTGAAGGAGGTGGCGACCGAGATGCTGTCGAACACCGCGTCGACCGCGACGCCGGCGAGCGCCGCGCGCTCGCCCAGCGGAATGCCCAGCTTCTCGTAGGTCCTGAGCAGCTCGGGGTCGACCTCGTCGAGCGATTTGGGGGCGTTCTGCCGCTTGGGCGCGGAGTAGTAGCTGGCACCCTGATAGTCGATCGGCGCGACGCGCAGCTTCGCCCAGTGCGGTTCCGCCATCTTGAGCCAGTCGCGATAGGCTTTGAGCCGCCATTCCAGCAGCCATTCCGGCTCTTGCTTCTTGGCGGAGATGAAGGCGACGGTGCCCTCGTTGAGGCCCGGCGGCGCGCTCTCGCTTTCGATATCGGTGATGAAGCCGTATTTATAGCCCTCGCCCGTGACCTCGCGGACGGCATCGAAGCTCTTGGCGGCAACCGGACTGCTCATGGTGTGGCGGTCTCTTCCGAGGCAAGGGAGGGAAGCGGGCCGAAATCGGTGAAGGTCGGCAGCATGTCGGCCAGCGTCACCGCACCGAGCGCGGTTCCCACCGCCTGGTTGATGCGGTGCCAATGCGGCCGCGTGCGGCAGAAATCGCTGCGCTCGCAGGCCGGCATATGGCTCGTGCATTGGGTAAGGCCGATGGCGCCGTCGATCGCGGCCACCAGCTCGGCGATCGAGATGGTAGCGGCCGGCCGCGCCAGGCGGTAGCCGCCGGCGGCGCCGCGGGCGCCGGTGACAATTCCGGCATGGGCCAGCGCCTTCAGCACCTTGGCGACGGTAGCGCGCGGCAGCTTCGACTCCTTGGCGAGCCCGGCAGCCGTCATCTGGCGCTCCGCCTCGACCCCGAGATGGGTGGCGATGATGACCGCGTAATCTGCGAGTTTGCTCAGGATGATCATCGGCTTCGCTAATTGGCTCAAGCGCTTAGAGTTAATTGGGACCGCGCCGGTACGGATTAGATTGGGTGTTATACCTGAGCGTCAAGGGCCTGCAAGTCTTATTTTTCATGGCTCACGCGGCGGTAGCGGCTGCCGTTTGAATGGCTTCTCATTTGGCAGGCGGGTTGGGCGGCGTCGCCATAGGCCATAGCGCATTCGAGCGCCCTCACCCGCCGAGCGTTTTCCGCCCATATTTCAGCATCAAACGGCAGACTCGCCTAACCGAACATGCAACTTTAACGATAAAATACCTGATGGTAATACAATCTGATAATACGCTTTCCCGTCGTCGGGAGAATGATCCGCCAGGGGTTTCGAATGGCCTCCGTACCGCTCAATCCAGAAGAGCTTGCCGCGCGTCTTCGTTATACGGCTGCTGACCTGCTCGCCATCGCGAGACGCTACGCTGACGGGGGCAACGTTGAGATCGCTGCCAAGATGACCGAAGCAGCAGGCGAGTTGATAGCGCGTGCTGACGCGCTGCAGCGTGACACCGATTTGGCCGAGGCGATGTCGCGCAAGACTGCCCAGCGGTGACAGATTGACACGAATGGATGCCGTCACGGCTGACGCGCTCTCAGGGTCGCCGATATCGCGCCGAGGAAAAATCCCGGTCACTGGGCCGGCCGCGTGGCCGATCTTGTCGGCGTCCGGAGAAAATGACATCACCCGCACGGCACAGCTAGAGCTTGAAATCGCCCGATAATCCGAACTGACCCATTGCTCACGCAGCGCCCCGTGCCGTAGCATTTGAGGCCAGGGCGGCGCAACGCGCCCGACGCGCTAAAGCGACCGAGGGCGCTGCAGCGGGAGGAGGGCCGGATGGTCGGGAGGATGGTCCACGCGGCCGCGCTGCTGCTGGCCGGCGCGCTAGCCGCGGGCGCGGCCGGGGCGCAGAGCCGGGGCGTCCCCGGCGTCAGCGACAGCGAGATCAAAATCGGCCAGACCATGCCTTACAGCGGCAACGCCTCGGCCTATGGCACGATCGGCCGCTCGGAGCTCTTCATCGCTTCGGGCGCCACCGCCTGGGGCCGTCCGATCAAGGAATTGCGCCGGCAGCGCTTCGACGGCCGGCACTGGCAGCTTTTCGGCGACATCATCACGGGGTGAGCGGCATGGCACAGGTGGAATGGCGGATCGATGGCGCGGTGCGGCGCGTGCTGCTGAACCGCCCGGAGAAACGCAACGCGCTCGACGCCGAAATGCTGGAGGCGCTCACCGCTGCCTTCGCCGAGCCGCCGCGCGAGACCGAGCGCGCCGCGGTGATCCGCGCCGCCGGGCCGGTGTTCTGCGCCGGGCTCGACCTGCGCGCCCGGGTCGAGATGGGCGCCAATCCGATCGAGCGCATGCTGCACACGCTCGAGACCTATCCCCTGCCCGTCGTCGCCGTGGTCCAGGGCGACGCCATCGCCGGCGGCAACGAGCTGGCGCTGCATTGCGATCTCGTCGTCGCCAGCAGCGCCGCGCGCTTCGGCATGTCGCTGGCGCAGATCGGCCTGGTGCCCAACTGGTTTCTCGCCAAGAAGCTGCTCGAGGTGGCGGGGCCGATGGTGACGCGCAAGATCCTCTTTCTCGGCGAGCCGCTGCCGGCGAGCCGGCTCTACGAGCTCGGCATCGTCTCGCATCTGGCCGAGCCCGAGCGGCTCGAGGCCGCGGCGGAGGAGGTGCTGGCGCGGCTGGTGGCCAATGCGCCGCTGTCGCTCAAAGCGATGAAGCAGCTGCTGCTGCGCGAGATGAAGTTCCGCGACGGCATCCCGCATGAGGATATCGACCGCTTCCTCGCCGAGGTGCGGCAGAGCGCCGACGCCAAGGAGGGCATGGCGGCACGCCTCGAGAAACGCCCGGCGCGGTTCCACGGCCGCTGATGGGCATCCGGCTCGCCAAGCCCTGGATTGCGCTCGGCGGCGAGGCGTTGCGCGCGCTGCCCGGCCAGCTCGGCGTCTTTGAGCTCGGCGACGGCGAGGGACAGGTGCTGCAGATCGGCTATGCCGGCGGCCGCTCGCTGTTCGGCCTGCGCAGCGCGATCGAGGCGGCGGCGCAGCGCCAGGCGGCGCGCGCCAGTTCCGCTACGAGGTGACGATGCAGTATCTCACGCGCTACCAGGAGCTCCTGATGCTGCATATCGCCGATCACGGCGCGCTGCCGGAGGGCAATCGCCAGGAAAAGCTGACGCTCGGGCGGCTGAGCCCGCTCTAGGCGAAGGCCCAGGGATGAACCGCGAAGGTGGCCGATGGATCTCGAGCTCACGGACGAGCAGAAGCTGATCACCGCCCAGCTGCGGCGCTTCGTGCGCGAGGAGATCGTGCCGCTCGAAGCGACGCTCGATCCCGATGCCAGCGAGCTGCCGCCGGAGGATTACGCGCGGCTCAGCGCCAAGGTGAAGGCGATGGGCTTCTGGGGCCTCGACATTCCCGCCGACTATGGCGGACCCGGCATCGACCTGGTCACGCGCACGCTGATGGCGGTGGAGATGGCGCAGCACCGCGCCGGGCTCTACGCGCCCTGTTACGGCGTCTTCGGCGGCGCCGGCCTGGCGCAGCTCTACGAGGCCAATGAGGATCAGAAGCAGCGCTACCTCTATCCGACCCTGCGCGGCGAGAAGCGGGCATTCTTCGGGCTCACGGAGCCGTCGGGCGGCAGCGACCCCGCGCGCGCCATCCAGACCCGGGCGGTCAAAGACGGCGACCACTGGGTGCTGAACGGCGCCAAGGTGTTCATCAGCGGCGCCGACAAGGCGCAATACGGCCTGGTCTTCGCCCGCACCGACAGCAGCAAGGGGCGCGACGGCGTCACCTGCTTCATCGTCGATACCGACATGCCGGGCTTCCATGTGCGCCGCGTCGTGCACACGCTGCGCTCGACGCATTACGCCACCGAGCTGCAATTCGAGGATCTGCGCGTGCCGCACGCCAACGTGCTGGGCGAGGTCAATCGCGGCTTCGCCATCGCCAATGACCGCCTGAGCCGCCAGCGCATCCCCTATGCCGCGGCCTGCATCGGCGTCGCGGTCAAGGCGCAGGAGATGGCGATCGACTACGCCAAGCTGCGCGACACCTTCGGCGCCAAGCTCGCCACCCGCCAGGCGATCCAATGGATGATCGTCGACAACGAGATCGACATAAGAACGAGCCTCTGGCTCACCCTCGCGGCGGCGCACAAGGCGGAGCGCGGCGAGCCCTTCCGCACCGAGGCGGCGATGGCGAAGCTGGTGGCGAGCGAGGCCGGCGGGCGCGTCGTCGACCGCGCCATGCAGATCCATGGCGGCTACGGCATGACCAAGGACCTGCCGCTCGAGCGCTGGTATCGCGAGATGCGCATCCGCCGCATCGGCGAAGGGCCGAGCGAGGTGCAGCGCCTGATCATGGCGCGCGATCTGCTGGGAGGATCATTCCATTGAGCGCGCCCAACCTGCCGCTCGCCGGCATCACCGTCGTCGATCTCGGCCAGGTCTATCAGGGGCCCTACGCCACCTTGCTGATGGCCAAGGCCGGCGCCGAGATCATCAAAGTGGAGCCGCTCACCGGCGAGCCGCTGCGCCATCGCATCGCCGTGGGGCGCGGCGCGTCCTTCCCTTTCGCCATGCTCAATTCCAACAAGCGCGCGGTGACCCTCAATCTCAAATGCGAGCGCGGCCGCGTGCTGCTGGTCGAGATGGTGAAGCGCGCCGACGTGCTGCTGGAGAATTTCGCGCCCGGGGTGCTCGACCGGCTCGGCGTCGGCTGGAGCGTGCTGAGCGCGGCCAATCCGCGCCTGGTCTATGCCTCGGGCTCGGGCTTCGGTCTCAGCGGCCCCGATCGCGACAGCCTCGCCATGGACTTGACGGTGCAGGCAGTGTCGGGCGTCATGAGCGTCACCGGCTTTCCCGAGGGGCCGCCGGTCAAGGCCGGCGCCGCCTTCGTCGATTTCCTCAGCGGCATCCATCTCTATGCCGGGGTGATGACGGCGCTGGTCGAACGCGCGCGCACCGGCAAGGGCCGGCTGGTCGAGGTGGCGATGGAGGAGACGGTCTATCCCACCCTCGCCTCCAATCTGGGATTTCTTTACAACAACGAAGGCCAGGTGCCGCCGCGCACCGGCAACCGGCATGGCGGCCTCGCCATCGCGCCCTATAATGTCTATCCGGCACGCGACGGCCATGTCGCCATCATCTGCGTCGTCGAGGGCCACTGGCAGAACCTGCTCGCCGCCATGGGCCGCGACGACCTCAGGGACGATCCGCGCTTTGCCGACAATGCCCGGCGGGTGGAGCACCTGGCCGAGACCGACGCCGTCGTGCAGCGCTGGACCGAGACGCTCGGCCGCGACGAGATCTTCGCCATCACCCGCCGCCACCGCATTCCCTCGGCGCCGGTGCGCGACCTCAGAGAAGTGATGAACGACCCGCACATGCATCAGCGCGGCATGCTCGAGCGCATCGCCCATCCCGAGCTCGGCGACATCGTCGTCCCGACGAGCCCGCTGCGCTTTCACGGCGCCGACCGGGTCGAGACCACCCCCAGCCCGACGGCTCGGACAGCACAATGACGAGATCTATGGCGGCTGGCTCGGCTTGAGCGCCGACGAAATCGTGCGGCTGAAACGCGAGGGCGTGATCTGACGGGGCCGAGCCGCGGAAGGGTCGGGCACACCCGGCCGCCGCAGCGGCTGGCGCATGCCTCTCGCTAGCCTGCATCCCTCAGTTCAGCCGCCGCGCAGCGCTCGGAGGGCAGATGCAGGGTCGCGACGGTGCCGCGGCCGAGCTCGCTCGCGATATGCAGGCTGCCGCCATGGGCTTCGATCAGGCGCTTCGCCAGCGGCAGGCCGAGACCGGCGCCCTCGACCCCGGTCGTGAGCGGGTTGCCGAGGCGGACGAAGGGCTCCAGGCAACGCTCGAGATCCTCGGCCGCGATGCCGACGCCGGTATCCGCGACCGCGATATCGAGGCCGCCATCGACCATCTGCGCGGCAACCGACACCCGGCCGCCCTCTGGCGTGTACTTGATGGCATTGGTCAGCAGATTGAGCAGCGCCTGGCGCAGCTTCGCCCGGTCCGCGGTGATCCACGGCATCGGCCGCTCGAAGCGGCTTTCGAGGGTCACGTGCTTTTTCGCGGCGGCAATTTCCACCATGCGCAGGCACTCCGCGACGACCACCGGCGGCGTGATCTCGCTTTCGTTGAGCGAGAGCTGGCCCGCCTCGGCGCGCGACACTTCCAGAATGGCGTCGATCAGATCGAGCGTGTGACGGCCGCTGTCGTGGATATTGCCGGAATAGGTCAGGTACCGTTCGCCGAGCGGTCCGAACAGCTGTTCGCGCATCATCTCGGAAAAGCCGAGGATGGCGTTCATCGGGGTGCGCAGCTCGTGACTGAGATGCGCGAGCGTGTCCCATTTGGATCGCGTCGCCGCTGCGGTCGCGGCATTCGCGCTCGAGACGTTCTCGGCCAACGCCTCGTTCTCCGCCCGCAATCTGAAGGCGGCCAGGACGTGGCGATTGTACGAGCGGACATTGATGGTGATGGTGATCATGTAGAGGAGCACCAGCAACGCGAGATTATCCGCTTCCGGCTCGGGACGGATGAAATTGACATAGACGAGCGGCAGGAGGGACACCACGAAATAGCCGAAGAACGCCGGCAGATAAGGACCGAGGGCACTGATGCAGGCGGCATTGCATCCCATGACGATCACGGCGAGAAACATCAGCTGGCCCTGCGGCAGGCTTGCGCTGAAGGCGACGCAGGCGCCGCCCCAGACGGCGCCGATCGCGGTGGTGAAAAAGACGTGCGTCGCAAGGCGCCGTCGCAATGTCCCCTTCGGGCGTTGATGGTCGACGCGCCAAGGGCGCCAGCCGCGTATCGCCACAACAAGCGCGGCGATGGTAACCACCGTGATCGCAATCCAAAGATAAAGCCACGGCGCCGGGATGCTGTGTCGGATCACGAAGGCCGTGATCATGACCGCAGGAATGTTGGCGGCGCCGCCGATGAGGTCGCCATCGAGAATTTCGACTTGCTGCGACAGCACGCGCGCGCGGACCGAGGTCCTCGTCGCGCCTTCCCGGGCTGATGGCGACGCCTGAGAACCCGCGGCATCGCGATCGTGCCCGGGGCTCGTCTCGACGGTGCTGCTCTGGACACGCTGCAACAAAGGCACGGTCTTTCGCTGTCAGGTACCCGCGCCACGACAGCCCGGGCCGCCAACCTCCCGGGGCAGCATCGCCACATTCCGGTAAATTATCGATGAATCCCGAGCCTTAGGGCGGAGGGTGCACTGCTCGTCGAAGCACTGAGATATTGCGTCGCCGCAAGCCGGCCAGAGCGCTTACCTCCGCGCGGTCGGGCCCGGCCCTGCGCCCTGGGCGGCCCGCTCGCGCAGCGCCGCCTTCTGCACCTTGCCATTGGCGTTCCTGGGCAAGGCCTCGCGCACCAGCTCGATATGCTCCGGCACCTTGTAATCGGCCATGCGCTCGGCGCAGAAGCGGCGGATGCCCTCGGCGGTGATGTCGTCGCCGCGGGCCAGGATGAAGGCGCAGACCCGCTCCCCCAGCACCGGGTCGGGACGCCCGACCACCGCGCATTCGACCACGCCGGGATGATGGGCGAGCGCGTTCTCGACCTCGGCGCTGAAGATCTTGTAGCCGCCGCGGTTGATCATATCCTTGACCCGGTCGAAGACGCTCAGGAAGCCTGCGGCGTCGATCGCGCCGACATCGCCGGAGCGCCAGAAGCCGTCGCTGAAGCCGGCGGCGGTGGCGTCGGGCCGGTTCCAATAGCCCCTCACCACCATCGGGCCCCGGATCCAGATCTCGCCGGGAGTGCCGGGCGGCACCGCGCTCCCGCGCTCGTCGACGATCCGGATCTCGCCGCAGGGCACGACCTGGCCGACGCTGGCGGGATGCGCCGGGGTCAAGCCCGACGGCATCACGGTCGCGGGCGAGGTCGTCTCGGTGGCGCCATAGGCGTTGGCGAGCTGGAGCCGCGGCAGACGCCGCGCCAGAGCCGCGATGGTCGCCTCCGGCATCGGCGCGCCGCCGAACCCGCCGACGCGCCAAGCGCCGAGATCGAAGCGGTCGAATTCGGCATCCATCAGGCAAAGGATGTACATCGCCGGCACCATGAGGGTGTAGGTGATGCGCTCGGCGGCGGCGAGTTCGAGGAAGAGGCGGGCCTTGAACTCGCCGAGCAGCACCGTGGCGCCGCCGCAATAGATCATGGTGAGGAGGATGGCCACCGTGCCGGTGACATGCGCCGCGGGCACCGCCAGCAGCGCCCGGTCGGCCTCGCCAAGGCCGAGGCAGCGCGCGAAATGGATGACGGAATGGACGATGTTGAGATGGCTCAGCATCGCGCCTTTGGGCTTTCCCGTGGTGCCGGAGGTATAGAGGATGACCGCCGTGTCCTCCTCGCCGATCTCGACCGCCGGCGGGGGCGCGCCCGGTGCCAGCAGGGCGGCGACCGGCTCGGCGCCGGCGACGGGCGATCCCACGACGACGCGCAACCGCAGCCCCGGCACCGCTTCCGGCGCCGGTAGCTCGCTGGCGAGCTCGCCGGCGAAGATCAGCGCCATCGCGCCGCTGTCGCTCAGGAGATAGTCGAGCTCTGCCGCCTTCTGCCGCGTACCCATCGGCACCGCCACCGCGCCGAGCCGGGCGCAGGCCAGCACCGCCACGAGGAATTCCGGGCAATTGCCGAGCAGCAACGCCACCCGCTCGCCCTGCCCGACGCCGCGGCGGGCGAGGCTGCCGGCCATGTGGTCGACGAGCCGGTCGAGCGTGGTATAGGTCAGGCGCCGGCCGCCGACGATGATCGCTTCTTTTACGGCAAAGCGCCGGACGCTGTCGCGGAACAGCGCGTCGAGATGCGGCGGCCGCGCGGCGAAGCAGCGGAACTGCCGCCCGTCGAAATGCCGCTCGAGACGCAAGCTTCCGCCGGGACCGGAAGCGGACCAATAGCGATCCTGGGGCATCGGGGACATCATCGGCGTACGATAAGCGGCCACCCCCGCGCGAGGCGAGCATGAAAGAGGCGGTCATCGAGTTCTGGTACGAGTTCGCCAGCCCCTACTCGTACCTCGCCGCAGCACGCATCGAGCGGCTGGCGGCGGGCCGGGCGATCCGGCTGGAATGGCGCCCCTTCCTGCTCGGGCCGATCTTCAAGCAGCGCGGCCACGACCCCTCGCCCTTCCAAAACCCGAGCCCGGCGCAGCGGCGCTACCGCTGGCGCGATGTGCAGCGGCTTTGCGCCGCCGAGGGGCTGGCGCTGCGGCTCCCCTCCACCTATCCGCGCAATGGCCTGCTGGCCGCGCGCGCCACGCTGATCGCCCTCGACGACGGCTGGGGGCCCGAGCTCACCCGCGCCATCTACCACGCCAATTTCGCCGAGGATCGCGACATCGCCGATCCCGCGGTGATCGGCGCCGTCATCGCCGGGCTGGGCCGGGACGCGGCGTCCGTGCTGGCCCGGGCCGCCGCGCCGGCCAACAAGGCGCGGCTCGTGGCGCGCGGCGAGGCGGCAATCGCCCGCGGCATCTTCGGCGCGCCGAGCTTCCTGGTCGGCGAGGAGATGTTCTGGGGCAATGACCGGCTCGACCAGGCCATCGCCTGGGCCGCGAGCGCCGCCCGACCTGGCGCCACTCACCTGAGCGGAGCGGACATCCGGATTTGGCTTGTTCTTGTTTTGTTCTGATGCTAGCGTTCCCGTCTCAACAAGGGAGACGGGGTCATGCAGGACAAAGGACTGGACCGGCAGGGCGCGCTGCTGCTGGCCCTCGGCTGGCTCACCGCGTTATGGGTGACGCTCACCTGACCGCAGCCGGAGCTATTGCTGCAGCTTCAGCAAGGTGAGCGCGCTTTCCAGCGCGTTGAAGACCTGGCTGGGGCGGAACGGCTTCTCGAGGAAACCGAGCGGGGTTGCGCGGCTGGCGCGTTCCATGGTCTCGGGATCGCAGATGCCGGACAGGAAGATCGACGGGACGTTGAAGCGGCTGCGCAGGAGCTCCGCCACCTCGATCCCGTCCATCGGACCCGCGAGCTTGATGTCGACCAGGGCAAGGTCGGGCGAGTTGGCGCTGACCAGCGAGATCGCCTCGGGGCCGGACGAGGCGATGCCGGCGATGACGAATCCGGACTCCTCGAGCACTTCCTGGATGTAGCTGGCGATCAGCGCCTCGTCCTCGACGATCAAGATCGAGGCCAGGCGCTTGAACTCGCCGGGCTGGACATCACCTTTTAGGTCGCTGGGGCTTGATCCCATGAACTCTGCTGCCGATAAGGGGCGCGCCGGTCGGCTTGCTCCGGGAGATAGCTTCTCCCGGTAGAAACAATTCGGAGACGAGCGGGTTCCTCTTTGGCGAAGCGCTCCCCTTTCGCGGGAATTGCCTTGGAGCTATGGTCCCGAATGGAGCAGATGGGATGAAGCTTCTTGTCATCGAGGACGATAGCGAGGCGGCGGCCTATATCGCCAAAGGGCTTTCCGAAAGCGGTTATGTCGTCGATCACGCCGCCGACGGGCGCAGCGGCCTGTTCATGGCAAGCTCGGGCCATTACGACGCGCTGATCGTCGACCGCATGCTGCCGGGCATGGACGGGCTTGCGCTGATCGCGGCGCTGCGCGCCACGGAGCTGCGTACCCCGGTCCTCATCCTCAGCGCGCTGGGCGCGGTCGACGACCGGGTGAAGGGCCTGCGCGCCGGCGGCGACGACTATCTCGTCAAGCCTTTCGCCTTCCGCGAGCTGCTGGCGCGGATCGAGGCGCTGTTGCGGCGCGGCACCGGGACGACGGCCACCACGCGCCTCAAGGTCGGCGAGCTCGAGATGGACCTGCTGGGGCGGGCGGTGACGCGCGCCGGCCAGGAGATCGAGCTGCTGCCGCGCGAGTTCCGCCTGCTGGAGTTCCTCATGCGCCACGCCGGGCAGGTGGTGACGCGCACCATGCTGCTGGAGAATGTCTGGGACTACCATTTCGACCCGCAGACCAACGTCATCGACGTCCATGTCAGCCGCCTCCGGCAGAAGATCGACAAGGGATTCGCCAAGCCGCTGCTGCATACCGTGCGCGGCGCCGGCTATTGCCTGCGCGCCGAATAGGAGCCCGCTTCCGTGGCCCGCCTGCTGCGCACCAACGCCTTCCGTCTCGCCGCGCTCTATCTCGCGCTGTTCGCGGCCTCGGTGCTGGCGCTGCTGGTCTTCATCTATTTCTCAACCGCAGATTTCATTGAGCGCCAGACAGAAGCAACCATAGATGCCGAAATCACCGGCCTGCGCGAGCAATATCAGGATCGCGGGCTGCCGGGTCTGCTCGAGATCATCCATGCCCGCAGCACCGCCCAGCACAGCAATTCCTCGACGCTCTATCTCGTCACCGACGCGGCGCTCCACCCGCTCGCCGGCAACCTCTCCGCTTGGCCGCAGGCGCAGCAGATCCGCGCCGGCTGGATCGGCTTTCCCGTCGAAGTGCGCACGCGCGGCGGCACGCTGCAAAGCAACGCTCTGGCCTCGGTCTTCGTGCTGCATGACGGCTTCCGCCTGCTGGTCGGGCGCGATTTGCGTGACGCCACCGCCTTTCGTTCGCGCATCACCCGCACGCTGGGCTGGTCGGCGCTGCTGACTGTGGCGCTTGGCGTCGCCGGCGGATTGTTCATGACGCGCAACATGCTGCGCCGCGTGGAGGCGGTCAATCGCACCAGCGAGCGCATCATCCGCGGCGATCTCACGCAGCGCGTGCCGCTGACCGGGAGCGGCGACGAGTTCGACCAGCTCGCCGGCAACCTCAACGCCATGCTCGACCGCATCGAGCGGCTGATGCTGGGGATGCGTCAGGTCACCGACAACATCGCGCATGACCTGCGCACACCCTTGTCGCGGCTGCGCGCGCGGCTCGAAGTGACGCTGCTCGAGCGGCCCGATGTCAACCGCTATGCCGAGGCCTTGCGCGATACCATCGCCGAGGCGGACCGGCTGCTCAGCACCTTCAACGCGCTGCTCAGCATCGCCGAGGCGGAAGCGGGCTCGCGGCGCGAGACCATGGCGGTGGTGGATCTCGCCGAGATCGCGCGCTCGGTCGGCGAGCTCTACGAGCCCGTCGCCGACGAGAAAGGGCTGACGCTCACCGTCGACAGCGACACCCTGCTCCCGGTCCATGGCGACCGCCACCTGCTGTCGCAGGCGCTCGCCAATCTGCTCGACAATGCGCTGAAATACACGCCGGGCGGCGCCGTCGCGCTCAGCGCGCACCGCACCGACGGCACGGCGCGGATCGAGGTCGCCGATAGTGGCCCCGGCATCCCCGCCGATCGCCGCGAGGCGGTGTTCGACCGTTTCGTGCGGCTCGAAGGCAGCCGCAGCACGCCGGGAAACGGCCTCGGTCTCAGCCTGGTGCGCGCCGTCGCCAGGCTGCATGGCGGCGAGGCCTGGCTCGAGGACAACAATCCCGGCCTCAAGGCCGTGCTGACGCTGCCGATGGCCGACAGCCGCGCGCTGCCGGCGACGCGCAACGCGGCCTGAGCCCCTCCAGCCTGCCTTCCGGCAGGCGCGACGCGAGTCTCGCTCAGCAAGGCGCGCAACCCCGCCCGGTCGGTGCCGGCGCTGTGCGCCACGGCGCCCATCATCTCGTCGGCGAGCAGCTCATCGAGGGTCGGCTCGCAACGAATTGCATTCCACAGTGCCATGGCCATTGCCCTCTCCCGCAGGATCCAGCGCTGACCATGGCGGCGAACCTTGGCCGATTTGTGGCAACCGCAGGTTATTTTGTCGGCATTTGTTCCGGAAAGTAGCCACAAGTTGAGCCAAATTCGCGGCGAAAGGAATTGCCTCTCGGCGCCAGAGATTGCAGGGTGCGGTTACGTCATCAACCAGCGGGGGGCACGACCTCTTGAGCACCGGGGCCGGCCCGCCGAGCCACGTACCGAGCGAGCTTCGCGCCACTCAAGCGCTGCTTGCCTCGTTGTGCGAATGGCACAACGAGGAAGCGCCGGGCGGCTACGGGCCCGGACAGACGACGCTGGCGAATTGGGATTTCGCCGGCCTCGACTTCCGCCGCATGGATTTCTCGGATGCGACATTTCTCGATTGCTCGTTCCGCAACGCCGACATGCGCGGCGCCGTGTTCCATCGCGCGCGGCTGTGGGGCGCGCTGCTCGACGATGCCGACCTGTCCGGCGGCACCTTCGTCGAGGCCGATCTCTCGCCCGGCAGCGACTCCGCGCGCGGCAGCGACAAGCCGCGCCGCAGCACGCGCATGGCGCGAGCCGTCCTGCGCGACACCGATCTCAGCGAGGCGAAGCTGCGCAACGTCGATTTCGACTGCGCGCTGCTGGAGCGCACCCGGCTGCGCCGCGCCGACCTTGCCGGCGCGCGCTTCCGCGGCGCCGAGCTCATCGATGTCGTGCTCGATGATGCGAGCCTGTCGGGCGCCGATTTCTCCGGCGCGGCGCTGCGCGGCGACATGCGCCGCCAGATCGCGGCGGCCGGCGTCACGCCGCCGTCGATGGAGCTGGCGCCTGACGCGCTGGCGCGCCAGTTGCAGGCGCATGAGCTCTGGGTGCGCAGCGGCGGGCGCCGCGGCAAGCGCGCCGAGCTCGTCGGCTATGACCTCAGCGGCGTCGATTTCTCCGGCGCGCTGCTGGCGGCGGTGCGGCTCGACCGCGCGATCCTCGCCGAGGCGCGCTTTCGCGGCACGATGCTCGCGGCGGCCCGGCTCCACGGCGCCAATCTGCGCGGCGCCGATCTCAGCCATGCCGATCTGCGCGGCGCCGATTTCCGCGGCGCCAATCTGCGCGAGGCGCATCTCGCCGACGCGGTGATCGGCAGGCTGCCGGGCACCTCGCTCAGGACCCGCCTCGCCGGCGATTGACGGGCGGGGCCCCCCTCACAGCTGCCCGGGAGCGAGCCTTCGCGTGAAAAACGCCAGGATCTCGTCGCGCGCCGCGATCGTCGGTTGACCAGCTTCGTCGATCAGATGCGCCGTCACCACGCTGTGCGGGCAAGAGACGTAGCGTTGAAAAAACGGCGGCGTGTCGGGATTGGCCGCGCTGTCGGGAAGCACGCGGGCGACGAACCGGTCGCCCAGCGCCTCGGCGTAAGCGGCAAAGCGCTGCGCCCGGCAGAACCGATCGCCCGCGAAGCGATAGGCCAGCACGGTCAGGTCATCCCGTTCGAGCCGCCGGCGGACCGCCTCGACGTCGTCAGGCGTGATTTCGATGCCGGCAGGGTCGTTCAACGGCAGTGACGGCTGGGCGAGAACGGGCGCCAGCATCGACGGCTCGAGCATCATCGTGAGCGCGAAATTTCCCGTGAAGCACATGCCGATGGCGCCGACGCCGGGGCCGCCGCACTCTTGATGCGCCAATCTCGCCAGCGATCGCAGCCAAATCGTCACCGGGCTCGTCTCGTTTGCGGCGAAGGCGCGGAACTCGGCGCTCGCACAGGCGCGCTGGAAGATCGCCGCGCCCTCCTCGACGCCGGGCACGGCGCCGTCACGGCCAAAAAGCGAGGGCATGTAGACCGTGAACCCCGCGCCTCGAACCCAGCGAGCGAAGCGGGCGACGTGCGGGCTGATGCCCGGCATCTCCGTCATGACGATCACCGCGGGGCCCGCCCCGGTCACGCGCACCACCTTGGCGATGCCGTCGAGGGTGACCTCGCGACGATCGAAATCCTCGAGTGGGTCGTCCTCGCTCATCTTCCGCTTCGTCATGGGGCGCCTGTCCGCTTCGTCGATACCGATAGCAAAGGCTTGGGCTGGTGCGGCTCTCACACGCACATCATTGCGATGCACGCCCGGCCGCGCTAGTGTCGAAAACGACATGAATCGGGGTTTTTTTGACATGACGGCGGTGGCGGTCATCGAGATCCGGGGCTGCATGGCGTCAAGCGCGGCGATCACTCACGACATGATCGCGACGGCCAACGGGATCAGCGCGGCGGCGAAGCGCCGCTTGCCGTTCGACGTGCAAAGGGTTCGCTGGGGACCGCACCGCAAGAGCACGGCACTGCGGAACGTCGACCTCATCATCATCCCTGGCCTTGGCATCGCCTCGGCCGATGATCTCGACGAAATGCTGAAGAGCCCCGCCTGCCGGCGCGCCGGCGAAAGCCTGGTAGAAGCGTTCGAATCCGGCGCCACGATCGCGGCATCGTGCGCGAGCACCTTCCTGCTCGCGCAATCGGGATTGCTGGACGGTCGCCGGGCGACCACGACATGGTGGCTGGCACCGGTCTTTCGGCGCTGGTATCCGAAGGTCGAGCTGGTGAGCGAGCAGATGGTCGTGGCCGACTGGCCCGTCGCAACCGGCGGTGCCGCGATGGCGCAGATGGATTTGATGCTCGCGGTGGTGAGCCGGTTTGCCGGGCCCGGCCTGGCAAGGGCGTGCGCCAACTATCTCCTCCTGGATGAGCGGCGATCGCAGGCGCCCTACATGGCGATCACCTATTTGGCGGGTCAGGAGCCGAAGATCGCCAGAGCCGAGAGCTGGGTTCGCGAGAACATCGCCCGGGACTTCGGGATTGACGAGTTGGCCGAAGCCGTCGCCTTGGGCCCCCGCACGCTTGCGCGCCGACTTGCGGCGACCTGCGGCGTCTCGCCCATTCAATTCGTCAGGCGGATCAGGACCGAGACCGCGCGCCATCTGCTGGAGACCACGCGCCTCCCCGTGGACGAGATCGCGCGTCGGGTCGGGTATGCGGAGCCGTCAACGCTGCGCCGCTTGATCCGGCGTGAGACGAAACATCCGCCGAGGCACTTCCGCCGAGCCTGATCGCGTTGCGGGCGGCGTGATCGACGACGGTGGTGTCGATGCCACATAGACGCTCAATCGAAGGTGATCGCATCGTTGGGCGCGAGCGGCGGATCGTCGGGCACGTTAGGAAACGGAATATCCCGATGCCGCTCGAGTCTCGCCAACCATGCATCGACATCGAAGCGCGACCCTTTCATCGGCGCCAAAATCATTTTGTCGCCTACGTTGCTGACCCTTCGGAGATCACATTATCTTGCTCCGCAAGCTGTCCGCGAGCGTCGACAGCGCATTGGCAAGTTGCCGCGCGGTTTCCGGCGGCGGCAGCGGCATTTTGAGGTTTTGGGTGCCGGTCGCCGGATCCCGCTCAATCCATGGATGCGCCGGAGCGCCGGGATCGTTGGCAGCCGCAAGAGCGGCAATTAGCTGCGCACCGACCTGCACCAAGGCTTGCCACGGATCTAGACCTGCATCGCGTGACGATGGTCGCGCCCCATCAGCCCGCGCGACCGCCGTGTCGCCAGCGCCAACCGTTACATCCTCCCGGGATCCGGCGTCATCGGCAGTGACGCTGGTTCCCACTTCCTCAGCCGACGTCACCGCCTCGCCCTCACCCATGCGCCCGGTGACGTTTTCCACGTCCTTCATGAAGCGGCTGAGACGCGAACCGCCGAGCGAGATCTCGCCGCTGCCGCCATCGAGGATTCCTGCCGACAAGGAGCGTTTGAATGCCAGCACCGAAAGCATTCCCTCCTCGATGGTGCCCTTCGCCACGAAATTGATGACCCGCACCGGCCGTTTCTGGCCCATGCGATGAATGCGCGCGATGCGCTGCTCGAGGATCGCCGGGTTCCACGGCAGGTCCATGTTCACCAGGGTCGAAGCATGCTGCAAATTGAGGCCCGTGCTGCCGGCATCGGTGGACAGGAATACGCGACAGGTCGGGTTGTCACGAAACCGCTCAACCAGCGCCGGCCGCTTGTCCGAGGGCACGCCGCCGTGGAAGCTGACGTAGCCCAGCTCACGCGCTTCGAGGCGGCGGATGAGGATGTCATGGGTCCGCGTCCATTGCGAAAACACCACCGCCTTGGCATCGGGATCGGCGAACAGATCCTCGAACAGGGCCGCCAATTCGTCAGCCTTGACCCCATGATCGGTTTCCTGATCCAGCAGATAGGTGCTGTTGCACGACATGCGCATGTTCTGCAGCGCGCAGGTAAGCCGCCGCTGGTCCTTGTCCGACAGGAACCTCGTCTTGCGCCAGCGCTGGACGATTCTCGCCACCACGTCGGCGTTTTCCTGGTGATAAAGCATCTGCATCTCGGTCATCGGGACCAGCAGGTTCTGGTCCGTCCGGCCGGGCAGTTGCCGCAGCACCTCGGATTTGCGCCGGCGGATCATGACCGGCGCCAGCGTCTGGCCGATCTTCTCCAGCCCGGTATAGCCGGTGACGCGTCCAGCTTCGTCTTTGACCTGATGCTCGTGCAGCAGCTTCCAGGTTGGCCCCAGCCGATGCTGATCGACGAACTGGACAATGGAGATCAGCTCCTCCAGCTTGTTTTCCAAGGGGGTCCCGGTCAGCACGATCGCGTATGGGCTATCGACGCGTTTCAAGGCACGCGCCGCAATGGTGTTCCAGTTCTTCACGCGTTGTGCTTCGTCGACGATCACCAGCTCGGGCGCCCACGCGGCGATCAGGTCGAGATCGGGCTTGAGCTTCTCGTAGTTCGTGATCTTGCAGAAATTATCCAGGGCGTAGTCCCTCTGCCGCTGCGTCCGACCGCCGTTGATCACGCGCGCCGCATGTTCGCCCTGTCGCCCCGAGAAACGCAAGATCTCGCTTTGCCACTGGTATTTGAGCGAGGTCGGGCAGATCACCAGCACTTTCGCGACGCCGAAATGCCGTGCCAGTATTTCCGTCGCGGCGATGGCCTCTATGGTCTTGCCCAGCCCCATATCGTCGCCAATCAGCGCCCGGCCGGCTCGTACCGCAAAGAGCGCGCCCTCCGCCTGATAGGGATAGATCGGCGTCTTCAGAAGCGCCAGCAGCTTGGGATCGGCAGCGCCGCGCGGAAACAACTGCACGAGCTTTGCCGCTCGCCGGTCCGCATCCCGCCGTCCCGCGACGAAATCGAGAGCGTCGCCGTAGGCCCGGAACTCATGGCCGGACTTGGACGCCATGGCCATGAAATGCTCGAGCTCGCCGAGTCGCTCGTCGGGCAGAATTCCGTTGTGCTCGGCGTCGAACAGACTGGCAGCGGCCCCCCTCAGCCCCGGCGGGCAATCCGTTCCGGCGCGAAAATGCACACTGCGTTTGCCGTCATTGCGCAGATACAGTTCGGAAAATGCGGGCTGGTAGCCGCGCGCAAACGCCGCTTTCGCGCCGCGCTTCTTCTCCAGCCGGGCGAGCGTGAATTCGATGTGCTTGCAGGTGCCCAACTCGCTGGTGGCGTAATCCGGGCATGAACAGAAATTGCCCCCAGGCCCCCGGCCTCGGATCACCACGCGATAGCTGGATTTGGAAACCGGATTGCTGACCCTGAATTCCGAGAAAAAAGGCTCGCCGCCCAGATTTTCAAGACCGAAGGGCTGCTCGCGGCCGAACTGCCGGCGCAAGCCGCGTTGCCAATCCAGTGGCGATAGATCGGCGGGCGCATGGGTGCGCGAGAGCTTCGGTTCTCTGTTCGGCTTGGCTGGGACATTAAGCGTTCGGCTCGTGGATTTCATCGTCTCCCCTACTCCCACTCGATTGTTCTGAGCGATTGTAATGTGTTGATCTGACGGCGCAAATCTTTCCCGCGCTCGATGGAGAGCCGTCTGCCGATCCGTCGGAAATTTTCGCTCTTGAATTCAAAGGAAAAAAACTCGCCGAGTTCGGAATCTGCTCGGTTTCAGCGACTATCGGCATCGATCGGTCCAACCATCTCACGATAGCACCATGGCCGGGTCTTTAGTGACCGATCGGCAGACGCGGGGCGCCACGACATAAGCCAACGCATCGCGGCTAAGGCGTTGCGGTCGGCATTTGGTTGAGCGACGGCGCGCGCCCGCCAGCAAGCGCGGTCGTTTTCTCCAAATTCTGCTCAAATCCCACAATCGCGCCCGTGCGCCGATAGCTAAAGATGCGACCGAACCGGGCCCCGTAGCTCAATGCCTTTCTGCGCGCAGCCAAACGCCGGTGGAGAAAGAAAATGAGCAAGTTCAGCGATTACGAGTACCGGAAACAACCCGGGTTCGATATGAACACCTTCGCGGGCGCGAGCCAGGCCATCCCGATGAAGACGCTGGTGATCTACTGCTTTGACCCCCGCGCGACCGAAATCCCGCGGGCCGTCGCCGAGTATTTTGGCGACGAGGTCTATCCGGGCGAAAACATTCTCGACGAATCTGGCAATCGGGTTGGCCACACACGGACACTATTTACCGAGACCAACGCGGGTGGACGCGCCGCCTTCGCTCTAGAGTCCGTGGCGGCCATGGACTATATATTCAGCGTTCAGAATGTCGTCGTGGTTCACCACTCGTTCTGCGGCACGACGACTCTGACGCCGGAGCTGCTCATCGAGGAGTTCCATGATCATCATCACGCTGATATCTCGACGATGTTTGATCACGATAGCCTTGCCATCATGGATTTCGAGAAGTCGATCAAGTATGATATCCAGCTGCTTCATTCGAGCCCGGCAGTGCCGAAGCACATCAAGCTCTACGGCTTCTTCTACGAAATCAGTTCCGACAAGTTGAGCGAAGTGGTGCGGGACATTCCCGCTCAGCTCGCGGCGTAGCCGAGTGAATGCAGCGGTGCGACGGTACGCTGGTGCGCCATTTTCACTGCACGTCGAACTGCGAGATTCCGCCGCTTTCTTCTCCTTCGCTCGCGTCTCCTGGCGCGCTGCCTGCACGCGGCAGATAGCCCATCGCAATAATCTCGACAACCGAGAGGACAACTTGGAGAAACAAGAGAGCAGAGCAACGATGCACGGTGAAGCATCAATGAGCTATCCCATAACCTTCTATTTTTCCGGTGCTATTTCACTCCGGAGCCGTCCCGGGCATCCCACACCCTACTTCCACTTGATTATCCTGATCCGGGGTGGCGCGTTGATATAGCAAGGCAACTTTTTTCCCCGCATCGTCAAGCACCGTCTCTGGCTGACGCTTTGTGCGGATGCTGAAAGCATCGCGGCGACACCAACAAAATTGAGAGACAATGTCGCGCCTTGAGGGGGGTTAGTCAAAGGAGCTACCCGATGATGAACACGCAGACGGTGAGGATGCTCGCCTACTACAAGGCCTGGGCGGACAAGGTGATATTCGACGGCGTTGCTGCGCTCCCGCCGGGCGAAGCGGAGAAAGAGCGCAAGACGCTATTCAAGACCATTATCGGCACGCTCAATCACACCTATGTCGTCGACCTGATCTGGCAGGCGCATCTCGAAGGCCGCGAGCACGGTTTCAAGGCGCGCAGTGTCTCGCCGCATTCGGAACTGCCGGCGCTCTGGGCGGCGCAGCAGAAAATGAACGATTGGATCATTGATTGGGCCGCAGCGCAGAGCGAGGCGTCGCTCGACGAAGACGTGCCCTTCACCTTCGTCAACGGCACCAAGGCGGCGATGAAGCGCGGCGAGATGTTCCTCCATCTGGTCACTCACGACTCTTACCATCGCGGTTGGGTCGCCGAGATGTTCTTCGAAGTCGGCGCGCGGCCGCCGGAGACCGATCTCTCGGTGTTCCTTTGCGAGGCGTCGCAGGATTGGCGCCGCTCGCCCGTCTGAACGAATAGGTTCACCGGCCGGCTATGGCGAGCGATAACGAATGATGAAGGCGCGACGAATACCGGCCGTGATGCGAATACGCTGTATTGTTCGATTCTACTCCACAGTACGCTCCCGTCACTCCCACTCTATTGTTCAGAACCATGTTAACGCGTTGATCTAACGGCGCAAACTTTCATCGCTCGCTCGAACACCGTGCACCCGATACGTCAGAAATCTTCGATCTTGAATTCATAGAGGAAATTCGCCGAATCGAAAATCGCTCGGTTTCAGCGACTCTCGGCATCAATCGCTCTATGATTGACGCTGTCATCCGATCAGTCTTGATGGTAGTGCCTCAGTTTGAATTCAAACTGAGGCACTACCATCTTGATCTGTGTCGCCGGCAAAAATACCGTTGGGCGCCATCATCAGCCAGTCTGCAAAGGCGACGACGGTCAGACGATCGCTACGATCAAAAAAAGCGACGATGATCAACGAGGAGGGCAGAAACCGCTCGCCCTCCCCGAGCCCTCACGGAAGAACGCGGATGATCGTCTTCCCCTTGCGTCGCTCGGTCGGGTTCAAGGCGGCGACGGCATTGTCAAGGGTCGAGACGTTGCCGATGTTCGTCCGCAGTCGTCCGTCCCGCACCCGCTGGACGATCTCACTCAATTGGGCGCGATCGGTCTCGACAACGAAGTCGACCGCCAAGCCGTCGTCGGGCCGCGGCACGGGCGGCCCGACGACGGACACCAGTGTTCCTCCGGCTCGAATCAGGCGTGCGGACCGCTTGCCGATGTCGCCGCCGATGACATCGAACACTAGATCGACGCCGCCGACGTCTTTCAGCGCGTCGTTGTCGAGGTCGACGAACTCGTTCGCGCCGAAGTCGAGCGCCTTCTGACGGTCGGCCGCGCGTCCGGTGCCGATGACATACGCGCCGGCCTCGCGCGCGAGTTGCGTCACCATGGAACCGACTGCGCCCGCCGCGCCGTGCGCCAGGACGCTCTGCCCAGCCTGAAGGTGGCCGTGCTGGAACAGTCCCTGCCACGCGGTGAGGCCCGAGATTGGCAGGCTCGCGGCCACCGTGAAATCGATGTCGCCCGGGAGCGGCGCGAGGTTGCGTGCCTCTATGGCCACATACTCCGCCAGGCTGCCGTCGCGATGCCAGTCGGCGAGGCCGAACACTCGCTGTCCTACCGACAGGCCCGTCGTGCCGTAGCCCAGAGCGGTGACCACTCCGGCCAGCTCGTGGCCGGGGATCGACGGTGTTCGGTCACGGTCGCGGCGATCGGTCCAGGTCGAGGGCCACTCCATCTCTGTCGGGACGAATCCCGACGCATGGATCTGAACGATGACGTCGTTTATCGCTGCCGGCGGCTTGGGCCGCTCGGTCAGCTTCATCCCGGCCAATCCCGCGGCCTGGTCCGTTACCACGATTGCCTTCATGTGAATTGTCTCCTCGCTTATTTGCCTCCTTGTTGGATGTGTTCCAGCGATAAAAAGCTCGTTCAACATCTAACGCCTGAGGCCATGGGTAGTTTCCCAGATTGCCCTCGGCGGGCTGATGGGCGCAGCCGGCCGATCTGGATAGCGCCCGTCGGCCGCATGCATCGATGGGCGCGTGTCGCTCACGGAGGAACGCGTGTTGTGTCCCTGGAACTCTAACCGTGACGCTGCCGCGCGGCTTCAGTGAGCACGATATGCCAATCGGTCTGCAACTGGCAGGCCACGATGAGACGACGCTCATCCGCGCGGCCGTGATGTTCCAGCATGAGACGCCCTGGTACCGGCCTCATCCACTGCTGCAATCGTAGCCTGACTACGACTATTCGAATAATTTCAAATAGGCGGCGAAACCGCGCCTTCAAAAGAAGCGTGCTGGACAGGATAATAATCACCCTTTCCAGCGCAGTTTCGGAAACAACTTGGCCATCGGAAAAAAAGACCGTCAGGGCTATGCGCCCGATCTGGCGGTGTTTCTGATTTTGGCTTTACGCATTTCGAAAAAGACCGTCAGAAACACCGTCAACCTATCCTGAAATCAAAGGCTCAAATCGACCGACGCCGCCTCATTACCTGTTTTACTTCAATCAGTTGTGAGATTTCGCGACCGGCTGACAATCGGCTTCGATCATTCGGTTTCGCAAGCCATTGAATTAGTATAACTTTTTTTCGAGACCGTCACCCCTACTCCCACTCTATTGTTTTGAGCCATGTTAACGCGCTGATTTTTCAGCGCAATTTCTTTCTGCACATCACCAAAGACCGACTCCCCGATCCGTCAGAAATTTGCGCTCTTGATTTCAAAAGGGAATTTCTACGCTTTTTGAATCCGCTGGTTCCAGCAACTATCGGCATCAATCGGTCGATTTTCGACGTTCGTGAGCTGCACCCTCGCGATCAGCCTGTCGGCAAAAAGACCGTCACGGCCCGGCAAGCGCCTGGACGACATCGTCACGCGCACGTTCCGTCACCAAGCAGATCGCCAACTCCGATGCACCACAGGCGTCCGTTGCCTTCACGTCTAATCGATCACCTCGTTTCCTCTGGCGACTACCGTTGCCTAAAGTGCCCAACCGTAGGCGCGGCGGATCGTGCTGTAGGCGTCCTTCTCGAAGCATCGCCCGTGGCTGAGAATGATGCGTTCGGGCTGCCAAGTGAGGACTTTCTCGATAGCAGGTCTCACCGTTCGCTTGTTGGGCCAGAGCGCGATGCGCATATCGAGGGACATTCCTCCGAGAGGATGAGTTCGTACGATTAAACTTTGCGATCATCCGCAAGGGCTGCGTCAGCCTTTCAAGCTCGAAGTTCATGATCGTATCGGCGACAATGAGGGTCCTCGAGCTTCTGTGGAAAAAGACGACTTCTTCGAGGACGGCGCCGGGGATGATCGTCTGGTCCATCTCATCGCGCCAGTCGTCGGGCGCATCCGGGCCAAGATCCCTCTCAAAGCACACTTCGATTCCAACGGAGCGGGCACGTTGGCGAACGCCGGGCGAGGCCCATGTGACGGCATTGGGGAATGCTCGCCCCCATTCTCCGACATGCGCATAGTGTCCCCGATTGGGTGAGACGAGGTGACGGACGGTCCCCATCGATCGCAGTCGCTCTGCCAGTGCGGGGTCGAACGCTATCGGCGAATGGAGGAACAGATCGCCGTTCGCTAGTTGGACGATCGTCATCCGCGTCGTGAACGCCAACGGCATCTTGATGCCGGCCAGCACGACATACTCGAAAGGCCCGTCGGCGACGCCGATCATCGGCGCAAAGGGCTTGTAGGTGTTGATAGGCTCATAGAGGGGCGAAAACACGTCCGCTTGCATATCCTGGACCTGGCCCACTATCGGCGTGCCGATTCGAGCGCGGCCTGCGCGCTACTATCGACTGTGCCGTCCGTGAAGAACCGCGTCGCGATGGCGCTGTAAGCGTCCGCCTGTTCCAGCATCGGCAGGTGCGCCGAATGGTTAAGCCAATAGATCCCCTTCGTGCCCGGAATATCGCGCGCCAGCCGCTTGCCGATTGCCGGTTCAAAGTTCGTGTCCTTCTCGCCCCAGACGATCAGCACGGGCTTTTGGAATTGCCGCATTGCCGGGACCGCTTCCATCGTCAGGTGGTTGTGCGCAGGGTCCATCTGCCAGCCGAAGAAGCGGCGCAGGCGCTGCCAGCGGAGCGCGGTCGCCAGATGCTCGGTCGCGAAGGCATCGAGCGTCGTATCGGTCAGCGTGGCCGGGTTGACGACGGCAATCGAATAGAGATCGCGCTGCACCCAGCGCGAGTGGAGCGCGAGATAGACGAGCGGGCTGGTGATGGGATTGGTGATGAGAAGCAGGTCCTCGGTCTCGGGCTTGCTGGGCCACTGGTCGTAGGCCTCGACATTGGTCAGGATCGCCATGTCGATCCGGGCGGGATCGTGTTGCATCAGGAGCTGGACGATGGCGCCGCCGTGGTCATGGCCGATGAAGCGCGCCGAGCGAATGCCAAGGCGATCCATCAGGGCCGTCACCATTTGGACATCACGTGGCAGACGATAGTCGTCATCGAGACGGACCGGCGTATCGCCAAGGCCGATCAGGTCGGGTGCGATGACCCGGAAATGCCTCGCCAGCAGCGGCGCGACCTCGTGCCACTCGTAGATGCTGAACGGGCAGCCGTGGAGCAGGATGACAGGCTCGCCCTGGCCCATATCGATATAGGCCACCTTATAGCCGCCGAGGTCGATCAGCTTCTTGCGGGGCGCCATCGCGCCAGGCGTGAAGTCTCCGGGCGCGACAGCGTATCTTGAATCGTCGGGGGCGAACGTGCCCAACTCGTAGGCGAGAATCAGCCAGCCAACAGCAAGGACCCCGACGAGCAATGCACCGATCTTCCAGAGTGCCATAAGGGGCCTCTTGTGGTATGCACATATGCACCTTAATGCACACATAGGACGCGTCAAGCGATGACGATGACCCGCACCAGGGGCCGGCCCAAGGGTCGGGCGAACAAGCTGTCGCGGCAGGAGGCCGCCAAACAATGCGTTGCCGTGTTCGACACAGCCTTCTTCAAGGCTTTGTGTGAGCCTGCGCGCATTGCGGTGCTGCAGGAGGTCGTCTTGTTGGGTCGCGCTGATGTCGCAACCATCGCCGAACGAAGGCCGCAGGATCGTTCGGTCATCACCCGGCATCTGCAGCAACTCGCGGCGGCCGGGATTGTCGTGGCCGAGAAGGAAGGCCGCCACGTCTTCTACAAAGTCGATGCGGCCGCGATAGGCAAGCGCCTCGAAAGCATCATTGCCATCACGCAAATGCTGGAGGCCGCCATGACTTCAAGCGGTGCCGGACAGCCGTAAGCGGCGGGCGCCCTTGACCGGGTGACGCATGAGATATATGCATAGAGGCGCACATATGCATGTGAGGTTCGCCATGCCGGAAGACTCTGTGGAATGTCTCGCGGCGTCGCGCGGCGTGGCAAGAGCCACGCTTCTGGAGGTAACGATCGCGGCCATCGGCGGCCGTGTGCAGAGCCTGAAAATCTCCGCTGCCCGCCCAACGTAGAGGGGCGGCGATGATGGCGAGCACCACAACTTCGATCCTGGGAATCGAGATACCGTCCACGTCGCCATTGTTCCTGACAATCGTGGGCCTGCATGTTGTGCTCGGTCTGACTGCGGTGATTGCCGGCGCCGTTGCGATCCTGAGCGAAAAGGGGATGCCACGGCACATCGCGTTCGGGCGGACCTATTATTGGTGCTTGACGGCCCTGTTCGCTTCGGCGACTGCGCTGGCTTTAATGCGCTGGGCAGAGGATTATCACCTGTTCGTGTTGGGCGCGCTTGCTTTTGCGGCCGCGACGTTCGGACGTTCAGCCGCGAAGCAGAAATGGTGGAACTGGCCCCGGCTGCACATCGCGGGAATGGGATCGTCGTATGTCGTAATGCTCACTGCGTTCTATGTTGACAACGGAAAAAGCCTGCCGCTCTGGCGCGAACTTCCTTCTATTGCATACTGGACCGTGCCGGCGATCATCGGTGCTCCAATCATGATCTGGGCTTTGCTTCGCCATCCCATTGTCCGGAGCTATCGCTCTGGCCGTTGAAATGGTCCGGATGGCTCAAAGGTCACACACGCCATTGGTCGGTGATGTCGGCACGCCGATCGGTTACCATCACGTGCTATCACTGAAGGCGTATGCGCCGAGATGCATCTCGATGAGATTATCGGTCAGCGGTCTGGCCTGGAAACCAATGTCCACATAGAACCGCTTGCTGATCTCAAAAGTCTTGGCCGGGACCATCGACCGCATCGATCTGACGGTTTGAGCCAGTTCCATCACGCCATTTGACATGTCACCTCGCTCTAGCAACCGCAATTTCACGCAGTCTCGCCAAATAACGTTTCGATGAGCGGACACTCCGGCAGCGTGCCGTCGCCGCATTGCGCCACAACATCCTTCAGCACCCGCTCCATGCGCTTCAGATCAACGATCTTCGCCCGTATGTCCCCGAGATGTTCGGCAGCAACGTCTCTTGCCTCAGCGCAAGGCCGGTCGCGCTCGTCGATTAGGCGCAACAGCCCGCGGATTTCATCCAGCGAGAAGCCGAGCTCGCGCGCACGCAGCACGAAGCGGAGCCGCCGCTCGTGCGTGCTGTCGTAGGCGCGGTAGCCGGCCACCGTGCGCGGCGGCTCCGGTAGAAGTCCAACCTTCTCGTAGTAGCGCACCGTCTCCAGATTGCTGCCGGTCCGCCGGGCGAGCTCCGCCCGCTGCATGCCCTTCACCACGGCGTGATCGCGCATCGCGAAAGCCCTCTTGACCCTGTAGTTGCTACAGACCCTACGTTAGCGTTCGGATACGATTTCGGCAACAAAGGCGAGGCCGGACATGAATGCAGCACGACACGGAGCGGCGGACATCGCCCCACCGGCGGGCAACCTGACCAAACCTGAGCGAAGCGAGGCCGGGCGACAGCGCCTGGCCGCCGCCGGCGGCATTCTCGCCGCGTTTGGCGCGGCGTCCTGCTGTGTCGTGCCTTTCGCCTTGTTCATGCTCGGCGTCAGCGGAGCTTGGATCGGAAACCTGACGGCGCTCGAACCCTATCAGCCGCTGTTCGCCGCGATTGCCGCGATCTGCCTCGGCTATGGCTTCTACCTGGTCTATCGCAGACCGAAGGTCGCTTGCGCCGAAGGCTCCTACTGCGCGAGCCCGTCTTCGAGCCGGCTCGCCAAAGTCGGTCTGTGGACGGCGCTCGTTCTCGTCTTGATCGCCGTCGGCTTCCCGCGAATCGCCGCCCTGTTCCTGTGAACCAAGGAGACATTCCATGCGCATACCTCAAGTCACCACCATCGCAGCCGTCATCTCAGTTCTGATGTCCTTGCCGGCATACGCAGCGGACAAGACCATCGTCCTCGATGTGAAAAACGCGGACTGCGTTCTGTGTCCGCCGATCGTGAAGCAATCGCTACTGCGCGTGAAGGGCGTCAAGAATGTGGAAACCCGTCAAGCGAATCAGATGGCCGACTTCATGGCCACGGTTACGTTCGACGAAGCAGTTGCCACTGAAGCTGGGCTGATCGCGGCGACGACGAAGGCCGGCTATCCATCCCATGTCGCGAGCGCGAATTGAGAGATCCCAGTTGAGCGATCGCGCACTCATCGCCACTGGCGCAGTCGGCGCCCTCCTGGCGGCGGTCTGCTGCGCGGCGCCGTTGCTCGGCGCAGTCCTGCCTTTGGCCGCCTTTGGCGCCTGGCTGGCAGGTGCGGGTCTCATCGTGCTGGTGCTGGTGATCGTCGGGTGCTGCGGTCTTATCGCCTGGGTCATTCATCGCCGTCACGCGAAGGCCGCCTATGACGTGACGGCGACTCGACAGGAAAGCAGGAAGTCATGAGTAATTGCTGCGCGCCTTCCTCTTCCCAGGGCACACTTGCAGCTTCCGCGTCTGGGAGGCCGCATTACACCCTACGCCCAGGCGTGACATTCCCAGACTGGTCGGCGATCGCAACACCGGTCGTCAACGAAGCCATGCTGGCGATGGTCGGCTCCGAGCATGTGCTCACGCGCTGGAGCGGATACGAACCCGCGACCGACCGCTTGCGCGTTGCGCTGCTTCGGCACTACATCGAACACGGGCGAGCTCCGGACAAACGCACACTCGCCCACCGCGCAGGACTTGGCGAAACGGCCATTGGGCCGTTGCTCGAGGATCTCCGCCGACGTGACCTCATCGTTCTCGATGGCGAGCGGATCGTCGGCGCCTACCCCTTCACCGATTGGGACACGGGCCATCGAGTTACGTTTGATGGACGTACTCGCAACGCCATGTGCGCGGTCGACGCGCTCGGCATTGGCGCGATGACGGGTCACGACATCACGATCGCTGCGCGTTGCCGCCAGTGCGGCGCCCCGATCCGGATCGCCACGCTGGACCGAGGGCGGGCATTGGCTGAGGTTGAGCCGGATACGGCGGTCATGTGGCAGAGCGTCCGCTATGAAGGGGCGTGCGCCGCGAACTCGTTGTGTGCGGCGACCGTCTTTTTCTGCTCGGACGAGCACCTCTCCGCTTGGCGCCGCGAAAGGTCCGCTGCCGAGCCAGGTTTCCGGCTATCGATTTCGGAAGGTCTGGAGGCCGGCCGTGCTCTGTTCGGACCAAGTCTTGCTGGACTCGACATGTCATCGCGAACGACCGCCAATCCTGAATCGAAGACCCCCGCTGTCGCGAACCGTCCCATCCGCACGAATGGTCGCGGCGGAGCTGCCTACGATCTCGTCGTGATCGGCGCCGGTTCGGCCGGCTTCTCCGCCTCCATCACGGCGGCCGATCAGGGCGCACAGGTGGCGCTCATCGGTAGCGGCGTCATCGGTGGCACCTGCGTCAATGTTGGCTGCGTGCCGTCGAAAACCCTGATCCGGGCGGCTGAAACGCTTCACAACGCTCGCGTAGCCGCACGTTTCGCCGGTATCTCTGCCGAGGCAGAACTGACCGATTGGCGCCGAACCGTCCGTCAGAAGGACGCGCTCGTCTCTGAGCTGCGCGAGGCCAAGTACATCGATCTACTCCCCGCGTACAACGGCATCGCCTATCGCGACGGACCAGCTCGCCTCCTCGACAGCGGTGTCGAAGTTGACGGCGCACGTATTGCCGCTGGCAAGATCATCATTGCGACCGGCGCGCGGCCCGCAGTGCCTGCCATTTCTGGCATCGAGACCGTGCCGTATCTTACCAGCACAACTGCGCTTGACCTCGAGGAGCTCCCACGCTCGCTACTCGTCATCGGCGGCGGCTATATCGGCGCGGAACTCGCCCAGATGTTCGCTCGTGCCGGCGTCAAGGTGACCCTCGTCTGCCGGTCTCGCCTGCTCCCCGAAGCCGAGCCCGAGATTGGCGCGGCGCTCACGGGGTATTTCCAGGACGAAGGCATCACCGTGGTCTCTGGCATCGCTTATCGGGCGATCCGCAAGACCGCAAGCGGTGTTGCGCTCACGGTTTCCCGAAACGGCCAAGACGTGACGATCGACGCCGATCAGGTTCTGGTCACCACCGGGCGCGCGCCCAACGTCGAGGACCTAGGGCTCGCCGAGCAGGGCATCGCTGTCTCGCCGAAGGGTGCCGTCATCATCGATGACCGCATGCGCACGACCAAGGCAGGCGTCTATGCCGCCGGCGACGTCACCGGCCGCGACCAGTTCGTCTACATGGCTGCCTATGGCGCCAAACTCGCCGCGAAGAACGCCCTCAATGGGGACAGCTTGCGCTACGACAACAGTGCCATGCCGGCCATCGTCTTCACCGACCCTCAGGTGGCGAGCGTCGGATTGACCGAGGCGGCCGCGCGCACGGCCGGGTATGCAGTTCGCGTTTCGACGATCGGTCTCGACCAAGTGCCGCGCGCGCTCGCCGCTCGTGACACCCGCGGGTTGATTAAGCTCGTGGCCGACGCCAGTAGCGGTCGCCTGCTCGGCGCGCATGTCCTCGCGCCCGAAGGTGCCGACAGCATCCAGACCGCAGCGCTCGCGATCCGTCAGGGCCTCACTATCAATGACCTCGCAGATATAATCTTCCCGTATCTCACCACGGTCGAAGGCCTGAAGCTTGCCGCTCTGTCGTTCGACAAGGATGTGGCCAAGTTGTCCTGCTGCGCCGGCTGATGTGAATTCTGACAATAGCATTTTTCGAAAAAACGACACGACTTGAGGTGCGCGACTCTTCCCTTGCGGATGTTTGCTGATGATAGGCTCTCTAGCGAAAGTCCTACCCGCATTGAGATGAGTGACCGCCGCTCCGCGACGCGCATCAAGGAAGAGTGGGAGACGAATGGCGAGCCGGTATGACCTTGTTGTCATTGGGTCTGGCACCGCTGCGATGGTTGCGGCGATGCGCGTGCGCGCTGCGGACTGGAGCGTTGCGGTGATCGACCACCGGCCTTTCGGTGGTACCTGTGCACTGCGCGGCTGCGATCCAAAGAAGCTGCTTATCGGGGGCACCGAAGCCGTTGATCATGCTCGGCGCATGCGAGGCAAAGGCGTCGCTGGTGACGTCCACATCAAATGGCCGGAACTGATTGCCTTCAAGCGCGAATTTACCGATCCCGTACCGGAGAAACATGAGCATCGATACCATGAAAAGGGCATCGACACGTATCGTGGGCATGCTCGATTTACAGACCGAAACAGTCTGACCGTGGACCGACAGAGTTTTGAAGCACGCTACGTGCTAATCGCTACGGGCGCCGAACCGGTGGGGCTCGGGATTCCGGGTGAAGAATACTTTGCCACCAACGAAGATTTCCTGGCGATGTCGCGGTTACCGCGCAGCATCGTGCTGGTGGGCGGCGGCTACATCGCCTCGGAGTTTTCTCACATCGCTGCGCGAGCAGGTGCGCAAGTCACAGTTCTCCAGCGTGGCGAACGTATGCTCACACGCTTCGATCCAGATTTGGTGAGCTGGCTCATGGAAAAATTCAAGGAGATCGGCACGGATGTACGCTTGCGGACCACAGTAAGCGCGATCGAGAAGCACGACACGGCCTTTGCCGTCCGCGCTCGGTCAGCAGAAGCAGAGGAGGTCTTCCAAGCCGACCTCGTCGTTCATTCGGCGGGGCGCGCACCCGCGCTAGAGGGACTCGACCTCGACGCCGGAGGCATTGTCATGGACAAGGGACGGCTCAAGCTGAATGAGTATCTACAGAGCGTCTCGAATCCGTCCGTCTATGCCGCCGGCGACGCGGCGCAACAGGGGCCGCCGCTGACGCCTGTCTCGAGCCACGACGCCAAAGTGGTTAGCGCCAACATTCTTGAGGGTAATCACTATCGACCCGACTATGGGGGCGTTCCGAGCGTGGCGTTCACGATCCCGCCGATCGCTGCCGTCGGGCTGAGTGAAGATCAAGCACATCAGCAGGGTCTGAAGTTCCAGACTATGTCCCAGAAGGCATTCGACTGGTTTACAGCGCGACAGGCCGGAGAATTGGTCTATGGATTTAAGGTGATGGTCGAGGATGGCACCGGGCGCATTGTTGGCGCTCACATTGTTGGGCCGCACGCCGAGGAAGTCATCAATCTATTCGCCCTGGCGATCCGTCATGATCTCTCGGCAGCCGACTTGAAGTCGACCATGTTCGCCTATCCGACAGGTGCCTCTGACGTCGGATATATGCTCTGACTGCCTGACTTCGATCCCGCGAAACCATAGCGAGATTGAACGGCGTCTAAGCGATTGGGCGTGGTCCGAACAGGATAACCGCTGCGCCCACAAGACAGATCACCGCGCCGAGGAGATCCCATCGGTCCGGTCGAACATCCTCGACAACCCATAGCCATAACAGGGACGCAGCAATGTAAACACCGCCATAGGCCGCATACGCGCGCCCGGCCGCGGCAGTATCAACTTGAGTCAAACAGCCCGGCGAAGAGCACCAGCGAAACGACCCCCGGCGCCAACCACCAGCCGGTCTTCCCCTCGCGAATCCAAATCCAGAAACTGAAGCATCCGGCGATCTCGAAGAACGCCGCGGCGACATAGACGATTGCGGTCTTGATCACCGGCGTTTGCGTCCGCTTGCCGGGCGTCCGCCGCAGGGCATCTGGTCCGCCATGTCCTTGAGAATCACGCAGTCCGGCCCGGGCCCGCCGAAGCAAACAGCGTCGCAACGTCCGATGAAGTCGGCCAGATTGCGCTCCAGTCCTTTCAATTCCGCGAGCTTTGCCCGCACGGCATCGAGGTGAACCTGCGCAATGGAGCGCGCCTCAGTGCACGACCGGTTGCTGTCTTCTGTGAGCCCGACGAGCGAGCGGACCTGTTCGATCGGAAAACCGAACTCGCGACATTGCCGAATAAAACTCAGTCGGCTGCGGTCGGTCTCGCTGTAGGTGCGCTGACCGCCGGCGCGCCGGGCCGGAGCGGGCAGCAGCCCAATCTCCTCGTAATAGCGGATGGTGGGCGCGTTCGTGCGGGTCCGCTGCGCAAGATCGCCTATTTTCATAACTCCGGCTCCCGTTCGAAAGGGCTTGAACCTCAAGTTACTTGAAGTCCTATCTTCTGGCTAGAACCGATCGCCAGGAAAGGGAACGAGAATTGAAAGCGCACGAAACCCCGAAAGAGCCGATCGCCTGTACGCTGCGCGCGGGCGCGTATCGGGAACGCCTCGCCTGGATCACTGAGCTCAACCGATCCGCTCTGCAAAGCGTTCGGCGCGAGGGACCGCGGCTGACCCTCGCCTACGCTCAGGGGGCCGCAGACCGCGTCCGCGAAATGATTCGCCGCGAACAGGAATGCTGCGCGTTTCTCGACTTCGAACTGGACGAAGGCGCAAGCGAATTGACGCTTGTGATCACGGCGCCGGAGATGGCGCGAGACGCCCTAGACGCGGTATTCGATCCCTTCGTGAAAGGATCGAATTCCAGTGCCGGCGGTTGCGCGTGCGCCGCGAGGGCACAATGACGGACTCCGCCCCATCAGAGACCGGCGGTCGAGGCGCCGCACTCGCCGCATCCGCTGCAGGCGTCGCCGCGACGGGTGCGCTCGCGTGCGCCGCGTGCTGCATTCTGCCCTTCGCGCTGCCCGCGGCCGCGTTGGCGCTTACAGGTGGCGCGCTTGCCTGGCTGGCGAGTGTCTATCACGGGGCGATCGTAGCTGCCGCCCTCCTCGTCGCTGTCGCGTGGATCTGGGTCGTCCGTCAATCACTGCGTACCCGCAAGCGTCCGGCTGCAACAACAATTCTGATGATGCTCGTAGCCTCAGCAATGCTCATCCTTGCCTACTCCTGGCCGGTCATTGAGCCGGTCGCTGTTGCTTGGCTTATCGCGCGATAGCCGCCGAACAACACCTGACACTCGAAGGAGGAAGTCGATGATAAACACCGACGCCAACGGCCGCTCGTGGCCGAGAGCCATCGGCATCGGCTTGGCCGTTGCAGTGATTACCGCGATCGTCATGCTTGCACTGACCGCGGCCGGCGTATCGCCTTTTCCAAAACCGCCTTCGCTAGCTTTCGCGGAGACCCTGTTGCGTCGACCGCTGCCGTTGCCGGTAGGCTTGCTGTTCCATGCCGCTTACGTGACGTTCTGGGCGGTGATTTTCGTGCGCTATTTCCCGCGCCGCGATCTCAAGACCGCATTGGCGCTCGCTGGCGCGCTTTGGCTGGTAATCCTTGTCGTCTTCTTCCCCGTCATGGGATGGGGTGTTGCAGGACTCAATGTCAGTCCGAAACTTATTCCGGCATCATTCGTGCCGCACTTTGTGTTCGGACTATTACTCTGGGGGCTGGACAAATATGTGCCACGCGCGGCCTTGCTCACCTCACATCGCGCTTGAACCGCGGTTGCTTCAGCAAATGCGTCGTTCGCGAAGCAACTCTCCGCTGCGCGCGATGCGGCGGCATCGGACTCAAGGTCGGCCTTACGTGCGTGGCCGCTCGCAGGATGCCAGGCGATGATCGTCCGACGTTTGAGATCAATCGAAGTCAATTGAAGAAGCCAACTACGCCAGAGCGTCCTATGGTATTCTAGGTTATCCGGCGCAACGCTACTGTCGCGCCCACTCGATTCTCTCAACACATCGTAACGCGCTGATTTACAAGCGCAAATTTTTTCTGACGATGCTCGAAATCCGAACAACGAGCCGTCAAAATTTTTCGCTTATGATTTCAAAGGAAAATTCGCGCGATTCGAATTCAGCGACGTTTCAGCGTCTATCGACAACAATCGGTCGATTTTTCGCGTTGTCGATCGCGGAGCGCATTCTGCGCAGGACGAAAAAAGACCGTCAGCACCATAGCACAAGTCATTTTACGCTGACGATGTTTGTGCCCTTCTGATCGCGCGAGCTCGGCCCACGAAGTTGTCTCAGATACCGTAGGCGTCGAGCCACTCCGCCAAGGCCTCGATTTCGGCGATCTGATTGCCGACAAGCCTTCGACAGCGATCGCATCGTCACTGATCTCAAACAACGCGGCGCCAAGATCGTCATCTCGCAGCATCCGCGTCGCGCGAAGGCCATTGTCACTCGATCGCGAACTCTACAAGTGGCGCCACCAAGCTCGTCATCGGGTTGGGTCGGCCCACCGGCTGACGGCGCAGCATCGGTCAGCCATCGCAGCACCGCTCCTCCTCAATATTTGGAGCCGCGTCAGATCCTGCCATCCGGGGCTTGAGGCCGAGCCACAGGGGTCAAAACCTACAACATTTTGACAGATTATGGCCAACCTACACTAGAATGTTCCCATTATGTTCGATTTTCGGTATTTTCCAAGAAATAGCTGAGTTGGTCTTTCCGGGTCCCCCCTCCAAATTTCGATCACCTAATGGAAGGGCCGCTGGAGAACAACGACTTTAGTCATTGCCTCTCTGCGGCTGCTGAATTGAGGGAGTTTTGCCTTGGGATCTTTTCGCTTTGTCCATACTGGCGACATCCATCTCGACAGCCCTTTGAAAGGGCTGTCCGGCCAGCAAGGCGCCGCAGCTGAGCGAATTCGCACGGCAACGCGCGTGGCGTTCGACAACCTCGTCACGCAAGCGATTGAGGACGAGATCGATTTCGTCGTGATCGCCGGCGATCTCTATGATGGCGATTGGCGCGACTACCAGACCGGACTCTTCTTCGTCAAGCAGATGGGCCGGTTGGCGCAGGCCAAGATTCCCGTCTTCCTGCTTCACGGCAATCACGATGCCGAAAGCCAGATCACCCGCAAACTCACACTGCCGACCAATGTCAGCGTGTTTCCGGCGCGCAAGGCTGAGACCTTCCGGCTGCCGCATCTCAACGTCGCCCTGCACGGCCAGAGCTTCCGGCAGCGCGACATCACAGACAACCTGGTCCCGGCTTATCCGTCGCCGATTGCGGGCTGTTTCAACATCGGCGTCTTGCACACCGCCTTGGGCGGCATGCCGGGACACGCGAACTATGCGCCGTGCGCCATCGAAGACCTGATCAACAAAGGCTACGACTATTGGGCGCTCGCGCACGTGCACCAAGCCGCTGTCCTCCACGAGCGGCCGCATGTCGTGTTCTGCGGCAATCTGCAGGGCCGCCACATCCGCGAATGCGGCCCGAAAGGCGCTTCGCTGGTTACGGTCCAGGACGGCGAGGTCCAGGAGATTTCGCCGCTCCATGTTGATTGCGTGCGCTGGATCCATTTGCCGGTTCCGGTGGAACAGTGCAGCGCTGTTGCCGATGCGGTCGATCGCGTTCGGCAGGCCATCGAAGAAGCTGTCGAGCGCGAGGCGCAAGGTCGTCTGCTCGCCTGCAGAATTGAGCTGACGGGGCAGACCGGATTGCACGGCGAACTGCTCGCGTCGGCAGATCACCTTCTTGCCGAGGCAAAGGCCGCAGCTCTGGGCTTGGGCGAGGAAGTCGCTTGGCTCGAGCGTCTCGTCATTGCGACCGCGAGCCCCGAAACTGCAGCCTCACGCAAAGACGCGTTGGGCGACCTTCAGCGCATTATCGAGAGCGCTGGCAGCGATGCTGAGCTGCAGGCGCGGCTCGCGACGGATCTTGGCGATCTCGTCCGCAAGCTGCCCCACGACATCCGCACGGACGTGGACGACGCCGTGCTGAAAGCAGCCATCGACGGCAACATCGCAAGCTTGATCGCCCATGGCGGTGCGTATCTCAGCGCACGTCTCGCAGCGGAGAAGGTGTAATCATGCGCATCCGGCAGCTCGATCTGCTTCGATACGGTCACTTCACCGACGCCATCGTCGCCCTGCCGGCCGGCAAACCGGACTTTCAGATGCTGCTTGGCGAGAATGAAGCCGGAAAGTCGACGGCGATGAACGGCGTCGAAGACCTGCTCTTCGGCATCCCGGCGAACTCGCCCCGTAACTTCTTGCACGAGTACAACGCCATGCGCGTGGGCGCGCTTCTGGAGAAGGGAGGCGATACGCTCAAGGTGCGCCGCCGCAAGGGCAACAAGGACACGTTGCTGGGCGACGACGACACGCCTATCCCTTCGGGCGAGGGGGCGCTTGCCCCGTTTCTTGCCGGCGCCGATCGCCGATTTTACACGCGGATGTTCAGCCTCGATCACGAGCGCTTGCGCCAAGGCGGTAAGGAAATCTTGCAAGCGCAGGACGATGTCGGCCAGATGCTGTTCTCGGCAAGCGCCGGGATCATGGGCCTGCGCGAAACGCTCAAGGCCATGGAGGCTGAAGCCGACGCGCTTTGGGCCTCACGCCGCGCGGCGCACCGAAAGTATTTCCAGGCAGAGGAACGTCTGAAGGCTGCCGAAGCGTCGATGCGCGACGACGTCGTGACGACCACCAAGTGGCAGTCGCTCAAGAGCGCTTTCGAGGCGGCCAACGATGCTTATGGTGTCATCGAAAGCGAAATCGAACTCAAATCGGCGGAATTGCGCAAGCTCAACCGCATCCGCCGGGTCTGCCGCGACGTGCGTAAGCGCGCGGAGACACAAAGCGCTATCGACGCGCTCCGAGCGGTCATCCCGTTTGATGCTGACGCTTCCAAGGTTCTGGAGAAGGCCGCGAAGGATGAAGCGGGCGCCACGGCGCGCATCGCGACGTTGGGCGAGCAGATCGCGGCGCTTAAGGCGGAATGCGCAGCCTTGATCTTCGACGAAGCCTTCCTGGCACGTGCCGAAGACATCGCACAGCTCCGAGATCGCCGCATTCAGGTTCGCGCCGGGAAAGCCGATCTGCCCAAGCGGCGGGCGGAATTGGCCGCGGCAGAAGCCACTCTCAACCGCCTCGCGGGCGAGCTTGAATGGAGCGGAGATATCGATCAGTTGATCGCACGCATTCCCGCCAAGGCCAAGGTTGCGATCCTTCGCGGTTTGCTCAACCGCCGCGGGGCGCAATCCGGCGCGGTAGAGAATGCGAAGAGCGCCACGGCCGAGGCCGAGGAAAAACTCGGTGAGATCGCAGCGGAAATCGAAGCGCATGGGCCGGTGACAGATGTCTCAAAGCTCGCGACGGTCATCAAGGCCACGCGCGAACTTGGCGACGTCGCCGGCCAGATTGCCAATTCGAAGCGCGGGGAACAGGAGGCGCAGACCGCAATTGCACGCCTGCTGAAGCTCTTGCGGCCGGCAGTCGCCGATGCTGCCGTCCTGGAATCGACGCCGGCTCCCCCGCTGGCTTCGGTTGAAGCCCACCGAGACGCCTGCCGGAGCTTGGAGCAGCGGCAGCGGATTTGCCGCGAACGGATCCGCAATGCGGAGCAGGAGCGCGTCCGGCACCGGAAAGCCCATGAACGCCTCATCGCCGACGAGCACGTCGTGGCAGCCGACGAGCTTGAACGCTTGCGCGGCCGGCGTGATACCGGCTGGTCAATCATCCGGCGCCGCCATGTAGAAGGTGTTGCGGTTTCCGAAGATGAGATGGTGGCCTTCGGTCCGCCCGATGCGTTGGCGCAGGAGTTCGAGGCCGCAATGCGCGGTGCAGACTCGGCTGCTGATCGGCGCTTTGAGCACGCCGACGCTGCCGCGCAGCTTGCGGTCATTGGCCGCCAGATCGGCGAGCAGGACGCCCTGCTGGAATCCCTGGCATTGGAAGAACAGGCATTGGCGCAGGAGCGCACAACTCTGGATGCCGCCTGGACCGCACTGTGGTCGGTCAGCTCCGTCACGCCACAAGATCCAAACGTGATGATCGAGTGGCTGCGCACGCGGTCCGAGATCCTGGACCTGAACGCGCGGCTCTCGGCGGCTGAGCGGCATACAGACGGATGGCAACTGCGCGAGGACGAGGGCAAACGTCTCGTCACAGCCGAACTTGAGGCGTTGGGGGTTTCCACAACCTCTCTTGCTGCCCAGCCGCTCCATCTGGTTATCGAGGCCGCGGCGGCGCAGGAGCGCCGGCACGAAAACGCCGCCAAGACGGCCCGCGATCTCAATGAGGCGCACCGCAAGGCGACGGGCCTGGTTACGCGAAAACGCAAGGATCTGGAAAAGGCCGAGGCGGAGTGGACGGAGTGGACGAGCGCGTGGCAGGCCGCCCTGAAGGCGCTGCAACTCGCTGCCACGGCGACGCCGGAGACGACCGAAGCGCAGATCAACGCGATCGACGACATGCGCGAGGCGGCAGTCCGGATCAACGAACTACGGCATGAGCGTATCGAAAAGATCGAGCGCGATGTGAAAGCGTTCGAGGCCGACGTGGCGGCCTTGGCGCACGCCATTGCACCGCGCCTGAATGGCACGGATCCCGAGGAAGCTGTCTTGGAGCTCGATCGCCAGGCTGCACACGCAGCACGCGTAAGGGATCTGAGGGCCGCAAAGGACGCAGACATCACCGGCTTGCAGGAGAAGATCGACGAGTGCCGTGAATCGAGCCGCGAGGCGCGCGAAACCATTGCACAGCTCCAGCAAAACGCCGGTGTCGCGTCGACCGACGAATTGCGGAGTGCAATTCAGGGCTCCGACGAGATGCGGAAGCTCAGCGCCGAGCTTGATCGGCATACGACCGTGCTGACGCAGGATGGTGATGGTCTTTCGGTTGCGGAGTTGGGCGCCGAGTGCTCGGGCATCGACCTGGACGCCGTCGCGGCCAAGGACCAGACGGTCGCCGAAGAAGTGCAGGAATTGCGCAATCGGCTGATGGAAGCGCGCGAGGCCCGCAATACCGCCCGCCAGACTTTTGAGGCCGTCGGCGGGGACGACCTAGCGGCGAGGGATGCCGCGGACCGGCAAGCCGCGCTCGCCGAGATGACCAAGATCGCCGAGCAGTATGTACGCCTTCGCTCCGCCGTCGTATTGCTGCAATGGGCGATCGATCTCTACCGGCGGGAGAAGCAGGCGCCGATCCTCAAGCGCGCGGGCCAGCTATTCGCCGTCCTCACCTGCGGGTCTTTCCAAACGCTGCAGCTTGAATTCGACGAACACGACAACATGCAGCTCGCCAGCCTGCGCCATGACGGCCGACGGGTCCCGGTTGGCGGTATGAGCACCGGCACCGCGGACCAGCTCTACCTCGCGCTCCGGATCGCCGCGATCGAGGGCTATCTCGACCATGCCGAGCCCATGCCGTTCATCGCGGACGACCTGTTTATCAACTTCGACGACAAGCGCGCGGCGGCAGGCTTCCGCGTCTTGGGCGAGCTCGCCAGAAAGACACAAGTCTTGTTCTTCACGCACCACGAGCACCTGCTGGAGGTCGCGCGAAAAGCCCTGGGCACCCCGATCAACAGCGTTACGCTGCCGGTGGCCGCCAGCCCGCCGCCACGTTTGCAGGCTGCGTAGCGGCCCGGGATCTCCCGCTATTTCCGTAACTTGTGTTATCACTCCATCTAACATATTGATTTTTCTTGATGAAATTAGACTTAAAAGATTTTCGGATTCAGCTTTCCGGGTACCCCTCCTTTTTTTCGATCACCTAGTGAAGGGTGGGCCGAACGAATTGGACGCCCGGTAAAAGCCGGTGCTTGAAAGGGGGCGAGATGGCACGTCCGTTGTCGAAGAAGGACCTAACCCGCCCGCCGGGTATCGAACGGAAGACCGACATCGCACTGACCCAGGATTGGGCCGCCCTCTCCCGGCGCGCGCGCGAGACAAATCCGCAATCCGGCGATTTCCTGCCGTCGGAGTGTCTCGTTCATCTCCTCCGCGATGCCCTCCGCCGCGGCGAGGACCGTATCGCCAGGGTGCTGATGCCGCAGCTCCTCAAGCGCGCCGAGGCCAATCTCGAGCGCACGGTGCCGGACAGCCGGATGAGGGACGCCAAGTCGGTCCAGCACGAGATTCTCAGCGATCTCGCGATGATGTTCACGCAAGACGGCACGGAAGGGCACGAGGACGAGCTGGACTTTTATGAATGCAAGTTTCTACGGGCGTTGCGCTTCCTTCGGATCGATCACGTCCGCAAGGCGCTGTCCGAGCGCAAGGAGCTGACTGATCTGCCCGAAGCCGACGACGGCGAGGGCGAGGCCGCTTTCGATGAGGAAATGCTGGCCCGGCTGTCCCGGATGGCGAGCGTCGGTCCGTCGCAGGAAGACCGGCTGTACCTGCCCGAGGTGATCAAGGCGCTCGACAAGCTACCGCCGGCTCAAAAGCGCGCCGTCGTGCTCCGCCGCATCATCGGACACACGGAGGAACAGACCGCAAAGATTTGCAAGGTGGACAAGCGGACGATTCGCTACCGCCTTGCTGCCGCCGACAAGCAGCTCAAGACATTGAAGGAGGACCTATGATCACCGCCGCCACCCAAACGTCCCTGCGAGACGCCATGTACGCTATGTCGCTGGCGAAGGCTGTTCCGGACGCCGAACTGCTCGACGAATTCGCGCGGCGCTATCCGCAGCATGCCGACGCGCTCACCGAATTCGCCATTGAACTTGCGGTTGACTCGCTCATGCACCAGAGCGACGAGGAGGATGTCCCCGCCGATGCCGACGCGATCAGCGACGTGGTGTCGCGCGTCATGAGCCAGTTTGAAAACCGGCTCTACGAACGCCGCCAGGCGCGGGCGGCGACCTCGCCCGCCCGCGCCGCGACGGCTTCCGTGGAAAATCCATTCGCGACGCTCGATCGGCCGGGATTTCGTGCGCTCGCATCACGGCTCGACATCAATAGCGCCTTCCTTTCGAAGCTGCGGGATAGGACGATAGAGCCTATTTCAATTCCAAAAACATATTGCCGGCATCTCGCTGAGGAGATGGATGAAGAAACCGAAGCAATGGCTGCGCACCTCTATGCGCCACAAGAGTCTGTCGCGGCCGGCCGCCAACTCTACAAGGCGGAGGGAAAGCCTGCTGCGACCGCAAGGCAAAGTTTCGAGGAAGCGGTGAAGACATCTGGACTAAGCGAAGAGCAGCAACGCCGTTTGCTCCGTTTTCGGGACTAGAGAATGGATTCGTTCGAACCCATCCGGAAGGCTGCGGAGGACCTGCACCATCAGGTGGCGGGCGACGGGACGCCCAAGAAGCCTATGGATCTGGTCAATGCCGCAATCAAGCATCTCAAGCTTGAATTGACATGGCTTCCGACAGGCGATCCGGCGCTCAAGGGCGCGCGCGCGGTCTTCGACGATCAAAGCGGCACGATATTCGCCGAGGATGTCGGCAATGAATCGCAACGCGCGCTCGTCGTTGCGCACGAGATCGGGCACGAATGCATCCACGCGGGGTCCATCGCCTGCAGCGCCGAGGACGTGGATCCATCGCGTTCAATGGAAGCCGCGCCGGTCGGTCTGCAGCGCGTCGAGGACTACGGCGCACATGAGCGCCGGGAGCTGCAAGCCAATGTGTTTGCGCGGGCGTTTCTTTTCCCCCGATCGTCCGCGCGACGGATGTTTGTCGACCAAGCCCTGACGGCGTCCGACATCGCCAAGCAGCTCGATTTGCCGGTGCCGCTCGTGCGCCAGCAAATCCTGGATGTGATTCTTCTGCCGCCTCCCCCCACGGATGAAGACTCCGACAGCCCCCTGGCCCGTCCGTCCCGGCCAGACCCGGCGCAAGATCGCGCGGCGGCACATCGCGGCGCGCCGTTTCAGCTCCAGGCCGGTCCGGGAACGGGTAAAACGAAGACGCTGGTCAAGCGCATCCTCTCTTTGCTTGAGGAGGGAGTTGATCCCGCTTCGATCCTTGTTCTGACCTTCTCAAACCGTGCCGCCGGTGAATTGGCCGAACGGGTTAGTGTTGCTGCGCCAGACAAGGCTCCGAAGATTTGGATCGGAACATTCCACGCTTTCGGGCTCGATCTCATTCGTCGGCATTATGAGGAGTTCAAGCTTCCGCCGGACCCGGCTCTGTTCGACCGCAGCGATGCGATTGCTGTGCTGGAAGAAATCCTGCCGACCTTGCCGCTGGTTCATTATCGCAATCTTTGGGACCCCGCCCTGATCTTGAAAGAGATTTTGAGCGCAATCTCTCGCGCCAAGGACGAGCTATACGACGACAAAGGCTATCTAGCCCTCGCTCAAAAGATGGAAGAAGACGCAGGCGAGGACGAGGAGAAGCAGGCCGCCGCGAAGAAATGTCTTGAGATCGCCGCTGTCTACGAACGCTATGAGCGCGCGAAGGCCGATCATAAGGCCGTGGATTTCGGCGACTTGATCATGGGGCCGACCCTGCTCCTGGAAAACAACAAGGCGATCCAAGCGGCCGTTCAATTGCGCCACCGCCATGTTCTCGTCGATGAATACCAGGACGTGAACCGGGCAAGCGTACGCCTGGTGAAAGCCATTGCCGGCGACGGCAAGCGCTTGTGGGTCGTGGGCGACGCGCGGCAATCGATCTACCGCTTTCGCGGCGCCTCCTCCGTCAATGTGGCGAGTTTCAAAGCCGAATTGTTTCCAACAGCCGACATCGACCAGCTCGGGATCAGTTACCGCTCGACCCAACAGGTCATCGATGCATTCACGGCTTTCGCGAAGGACATGGGCGCGTCCAAAGACATGCTGGCGCTCAAGTTGACCCCTGATCGCGGCGTGGGCCAGGAGGGACTTGATCTGCGCAAATTCGATCGCGACGAAGACGAAGAGGAAGGCATTGCCGCTGCGATCCGAGAATTGGAAGCGAAGGACGTGCGGCTGCGAGACCAGGCGGTTCTTTGCCGCTCCAACCGCCGCCTGAATGAAATCGCCGCCGCGCTTGAGGCACGCAACATTCCGGTTCTGCACTTGGGAAGCCTGTTCGAGCGCGACGAAATCCGCGACCTCCTGGCGTTGATGAGTCTCGCCGTGGATCCCTTTGGCGATGCGCTGGTCCGCGTGGGAGTCTTGCCGCGTTACGGCATTCCGCTTCAGGACATTCACGTTGCTCTTATTCACTTGCGCGATGAGCGAAAACGCTCGGTGGAGCGGCTCGACGAGCTCGCCAACCTGACGAGCCTGTCAACGGAGGCCGGCAACGGTTTCCGGCGACTCGCTGCTGACCTGAAAGGACTCGCACCTCAAAGCCAGCCATGGGACTTTCTCACGACCTATCTGCTCGATCGCACGGATATCGGCCGCACCATGGCGGGTGCCGCCACGGTTCCGGCGCGGATGCGCAACGTTGCGGTCTGGCAATTCCTGAATTTCCTGCGCGACCACAGCCCGGTCGGGTTCGGCCTTCCGATTCAGCGTGCCCTCGATCGGGTCCGCCAGCTCGTGCTGCTCGCAGAAGAGCGGGATCTGCGGCAAGTGCCGGCCCCCGCCCTTCATATGGATGCGGTCCGGCTAATGACTGTCCATGGCAGCAAGGGCCTTGAGTTCGAGGCAGTGCACTTGCCTGGCCTTGCGACGCGAAGCTTCCCGACCTCCTACACGGGCCAACGCTGCCCCCCTCCGATCGGGCTCATTGCGGGCGCGCAAGGCAGCGTCTCGGATGAAGCGAAGCACTCGCACGCCATAGAGGAGGAGTGTCTTTTCTTCGTAGCGATGTCGCGCGCGCGCACTTACCTGCGACTCTATCAGCCGCGCTTTTACGCAAATGGCGACAAGCGCTCTTCATCCAAGCTTCTGACCAAGCCATTGTTGCAGCTGGTGCACGAGACGGCATCTCCGCCGACCGCGCCCTTGCCGCCCGATGCCCCGCGGCCGCAGCCCATCGAAATCACTTACGGGCCGGATTGGATCCTCTCCGATCGGCGACTTGAGCTTTACCAGAAGTGCCCGCGCCGCTTTTTCTATACGCACGTGCTGGGCCTCGGCGGTGCCCGCAAGGCGACCGCCTTCGCACGCACGCATGATTGCCTTTATCAGCTGATCCGCTGGATGTCGCAGGCGCGCTTGGAGGGCGACCCCGCAGAGGCGGACGCGGAGGCCGCCTTCGAATCGATCTGGCAGGATCGCGGTCCCAAGGATCACGCTTTTGCCGGGGACTACCGGCAGCTCGCCTCGCGCCTGGTCGGCGCGTTGGTGCGTTCCGGCGCCGGGCGCCGCTTCCAAAAATCGGAGCCGCTTGCGATCGACTTCCCGAACGGTCGTGTCGTGGTCGAACCGAATGAGCGCGCCGAAATGCTCGACGGCAAGGTCGTTCTGCGGCGCGTGCGCACCGGCTACCGAACCAAGGAAGAATATGACGGACTCGAATACACCCTCTATCGGCTTGCCGGTGAGGTGCACCTCAAGGACGGATTTGTGGTCGAAGCCTTGCACCTGACCGACGGCGTCATGGAGTTCGTCGAGATCACCGATGAGAAGTTCGGCAATCGGCGCGACAAGACGCAGGCGATGCTCTCCGGAATCAACGACGGGAACTTCCCGACCGAGATCAATCCGGTCACCTGCCCGCGCTGCCCGCATTTCTTCATCTGCCCGGCGGCGCCGAAGGGGCCGCTCGACCTTTCTTAAAAAGTCGCGCTCCGCCTTTCCGGGTCCCCCCTGTTTTTTCCGATCACCTCTTGAAGGGACGGAGAATGGCAAAGGGGCCGCACTCCTGATCCCAGCAAGGAGTGCCGCACATGACGTCAATCGACATCTTCTACCAGGGCGAGGGAATCCGCGAGATCGCGCATTTCGAAGCCGCCCCGGATCACAGCTTCGCCGCCATCAAGATCGCGATCATCGAGAAGCACGTTCTCGACAAGGAGACCCTGATCTACCTCGAAGACCGCGACGAGCCGGTGGATGAGAGCTGCCTGCTCCGCGACCACGCCGGCCATGCCGGCATCAAGGTCCATCTGCACCGCTGCCGCCATGTGGAGGTGGCCGTCACCTTCAACGGCGAGACCGTGCATCACCACTTCGGTCCCGGCACGACCGTGGCGCGGGTCAAGACCTGGGCAGCCGAGCGCAAGTTCGGCATGACGCCGCAGGAGGCTGGCGAGCACGTGCTGCAGATCTCCGGCACCAAGGACCGGCCGGATCCAGGCACGCATCTGGGCACGATCGCGTCCTGCCCAGCGTGCAAGATCGCCTTCGACCTCGTCCCCAACGAGCGCGTCAACGGCTAGGGAGCGGCGTGATGAGTCTCCCCGATGAGCGGGCTTTCCGGGCCGATATCGGAAAGCCCGCCTTCCGCCTCGCGCAGGCGGAAGGCCGCTGGCACCTGGTCGGCATCGCCTGGCCGCACGTGGTGATCGCCGTCACTGCGGCTGACGGCCGCGCCTATGTCCTGCGCTTCAACTGCGCCGGCTACCCGCAGCAACCGCCGACCGGCGGGCCGTGGGACCCGGAGAAGAACGCGATCCTGCCCGCCGCGCGCTGGCCGCGCAGCAAGGGCGGGCGGCTTGGCACGGTGTTTCGTCCCGACTGGAAGGGTGGCACCGCGCTCTACCTGCCCTGTGATCGCGAAAGCATCGTCGGCCATGACAACTGGCGGCACGAGCTGCCCTCGAAAATCTGGCGGCCCGCCGGCGGCATCAATCAGTACCTGGAGCTAGTTCATGAACTTCTCAATTGCGCAGATTATTGGCCGCCTGTGGGCGCCGCGGCATGAGATTTCCTGCTCGTGGTTTCTGTGGCAGCGCCTGTGCGCGAGGCTGCGCGAGCGCGGCCGGAACGCGACCCGCGAGAGCGGCTCGTTCCTGCTCGGCTATCGTGCGAACGGGCGCGCCCGCATCACCGACTTCATCCTTTATGACGACCTCGATCCGCACGCGCTCGACACCGGCATCGTGCATTTCGACGGCCGTTATTTCGGCGCGCTCTGGGACATCTGCAAGCAGCGCGGCATGAGCGTCATCGCCGACGTGCACGTACATCCCGGCGGCGCCGGGCAGAGCAGCTCCGATCGCGATCACCCGATGATCTCGCGCGCCGGACACATCGCGTTCATCCTGCCCGATTTCGCGCGGCCGCCGGTACCGCAGGAGTCAGTCGGCATCTACCGCTATCTCGGGGGCAAGCGCTGGCACACCGTGCCGGCCGCGGCCCGCCGCATCTTCTTCCACATTGGATTGTGAGGCCGCCATGACCGCATTCACCGCCGCCGACAAACTACACCGCTTGGTCAAACAAGCGCTCGACAGCGGCGCGGCCGCAAGCATCGCCGAAGCCGAAGCACTCTTCGCCGGATACCGCCTTGCGCTGCGTATCGGCGAAGAGGCCGCGCGAGATCGGCATCACCAAGCCGCCCTCCTGACCGCCGTCGCGCTCGCGCGGCGCGTCTTTCTGGGCGGCGTGAGCGTGGCGCCGCTGCCCGACGCACCGCTGGCCGTCCCTCTTCCGTTCGGCACCACGCTCGCCGAAGCGATCGTGGGACTTGGCGCCAGCATCGGGGAGCCGGCAGCCGGCATGCCGGTGATCGAGATTGGCGGCGCGTCGTCCCCGCGGTGCTCGCCGTTTCATGTGCGTGCCGTGTTCGCCGGCTGGCGCGGCGGGATCGTTCCGGCACCGGCCGAGGCGGCGCCCATGCCGGCGCCCGTCATGGCGCTGGCGCCGATGCTCGCCGCCGCGCTCGCTGTGAATGAAGCCTTTCTTTATGTCTCCGGTCACGCTGGCGTCGCTGGGCGGCGTGCTGTGGGTCTGTCGCTCTGGGATCCCGCTGCCGGGTGTGACTGGCTCAGTGCCACCGTCATCGAACCGGCGCTCTCGCTCCTACCCGTTCGGCTGTGGCTCATCGGTCTTGGCCATCTGGGCCAGGCCTATCTTTGGGCGCTCGGGCTCCTCCCCTTCGCCCGTCCGCAAGACCTGAGCCTGATCCTGCAGGACATCGACATCGTCACGCCCTCGACCGAGAGCACCTCGATCTTGAGCGACTCCACGCTAATCAACATCAAGAAGACGCGCGCCATGGCCGCCTGGGCCGAGCGCCGGGGCTTTTCGACCGTGATCCACGAGCGCCTCTTCGACGCTTTCATCCGGCGCCAGGACGATGAGCCCGCCGTCGCCTTGTGCGGGCTCGACAACGGCGCGGGACGCCAGGCGCTCGACCAAGTCGGATTCGATTTCGTGGTCGAGGCCGGGTTAGGCCGGGGACATCGCGACTTCCGCGCGATCCGGCTGCACACCTTGCCGGCCTCGCGGCCGGCATCGCAGATCTGGCGCGGGGCGCACGCCGACGATCAGGTCGAGGACCGACCTGCATACAAAGGCATGATCACGAGCGGTGCGCTCGATCGCTGCGGCGTCACCCTGCTAGCCGGCAAGGCCGTCGGCGCGCCGTTCGTCGGCGCGGCGGCCGCCACACTCGCCGTGAGCGAGGTGCTGCGTCTTCTGCATGGCGGCGCTGTGCATGAACTCATCGACGTCGATCTCAAGGCGCCGGAATACCGAACTACCGTGCTGACCCAGCAGGACTTCAGCACGCTCAATCCCGGTTATGTTCCGGTCTGAGTCGGCCAATCCACATTTGTAGCGCCCTCCTCGATGAGGCGGCGCAGCGCGCCTAGAGCGCCGCTTCGTTCAAGGGCGGCATGTGCACGCTCTAATGCGCCCCAAGGTCTTTCGCCGTACGAACTCGCGGGGTGTGTGAGCCGCACCCTTACAGCTGGGGCGTGGACAGCAGGCACACTCACCGCCGCGATCCGCTACTTTTGGCGGTGTTCTTTTCACTACCAGCTGTCTCCGACGGAGTGGCGGCCAATGCAAAACGCGCAAATCTACCCCAGTCGCGTTCAAGTTCTTCCTTACGAATAGCCCAATCTGGAAGCACGCTATCCATCGCTTTCCAGAATTGCTTGGAATGATTGTGATGCAGCAGGTGCACCTGTTCGTGCAGCACTACGTAATCGACAACCTGCACCGGCAGCTGCAGAAGCCGCCAATTAAAGTAGAGTGTCCTATGCTTGCCGCACGAACCCCAGCGGTATCCAAGGTCCCTCACGATCACCTTGGACGAAGTTTGTCCGCTTAAACGTTCGAGCTCCGTCGATCGCGAGCGGAGCCATGCCGCCCCTTCGTCCATGAACCATCGCTGAAAATGCTGCGCAGCTTTCGGCGTTGCACTGCGTCTGAGCTCAAACCACTCACCGTCGAATCGTAGTGGCGCACGCGCCTCGTCCACGATGCGTAGTCGGTAGCTTCGGCCGAGATAAAAGATGCTTTCGCCGCTGACGAACTCTGGAGGATGTACATCCCGCACCATTTCTCGCTTCTGAGCCAGCTTTTGGTGCACCCATAGAAGCTTGCCAATCACCCATGTGCGCAACTCCGGTTCGAGAGTAGCGACGGGTGCGTGCACGACTAGTTCGCCAGATCGGTCCACTGTAAGGCCAAGAGATTTCCGACGGGGACCGCGGCGGACCTCGAAAACCAGACCCGAAATTTCGATGTGCGACGTCATCCCTGGGCCAAGCTCTCGTGGTTCTCTTTTGCCAGCGCGACTAGGCGCTGCGCTATGTCACGCGCTTTGCCGGGAGGGCAGACTCCCGAGCCTTCGAGATCGCGGACGAACTGGCGCGTTAACAGTTCTCGCATGGAGGCATTCTTCCAAAATCCGACCTTTCGGACCTCCTGCCGCGCACGATCTACGATTTCGAGCGCGACACTGATCGCTGCTTTCCGCCGATCTGGGTCTTGGTCTCCCTCTGAGAGACAGGTTTCCAGTACGAGCCGCACAAACGGAACTTGCACTTTGGGGTCCAGATCGGGGAAATCGGCCGTGTCCCCTCGGCGCAGCTCATCAATGAACCGTCGCAGTTCACGCTCCAGCGCGTCCCAGTCGTCTTTGAACCTCCTGAGTATTTCCTCAAGTTTCTCGCTCATTTTTCGAGCGAAGGCCGGGTTGCTGTTCGTGAATCCGATGATGTGGTATCGAGCGGCATGCTGCATTTGGGCAGCCTTCGCGCGGCTGCTGGTCTGGGACTGCAGGACCTTCTCGAACTCCGCGTCCGTGATCGCTGTGGGGGGAATCTTTGGATCGACGCCTCTGGCGGAGATGTGATTGTCGATCAGAGCCTTCACCTTTTCGGCGACGCCCAGGAGGTTCAAGGCCGCATCGCGATAGAGATTTCCCGCGACCTTGTTGATGAAGCCAAGGAGCTTAGCATCCCGAAACACGTCCGGCGGAACTTCCGGTCGATGCTCAACGATGTTGAGCGTCTCGTAGAACATCCGCAGCTTGTTAATGAATTCGGCGCGAATGGCCAGGTCCGCCAGCAGGTCGACGCACTCATGGACCTGGCCGAACAGATCCGTGATCCTTCGATCTGCAAATACCCCCACCGCGCGGTCTCGACGGTCTAGCAGCTTCGGAAGCTCCACGGTGATGTCGAGCATGCTGCCGTCGGTGTCTTCGCCGTCGTAGTCCTTTAGCGCTTCATTGAGGTGCCGCGCGACACCAATGTAGTCGACAACATAACCACATTTCTTTCCGGCGTTGGTACGGTTCACTCTGGCGATCGCTTGAAGCAGATCGTGCGCGACCACCTTGCGATCCAGATACATAACCTGCTCCACGGGCGCATCGAACCCGGTGATCAGCATGTTATTCACAACCAGTATCGAGAGAGGATCGGTCTTGTCGGTGCGTTCAGCGGCGAGGCGACGCTTGAAGCGGGTTGTGTAGTCCTTCTGCTTTTCTTTCTCCGACCAATCACGCCACGATTCTGGGTCGTTGTGATCGCCGGATATCACGACCGCAACGTCTACAGCCCGCAGGACGTCGAGCGACGAATGGGCACGCACGAGCCACCTGGTCTCGTCATCAAGCTTCGCGAGTTCGTCTTCTCCCAACGCGAGGGTTGCCACGGGAATCGTCTCCAGTTGGCCCACCAGTTCGTCGCGAGCCTTCAACAGCTTCTCCCGGTACGCCACCGCGGCCCGACGCGTCGACGCGACGACCTGCGCCTTGAAGCCTTCAGGCATGACAACCCCGACGTAGTGCCGCACGACATCCTTCGCCTTGGCCTCGATCAGCATTGGCGCCTCGAGCACGTCCCCCTCGGTGCCGTACTTGGCCTTGATCACCGCCAACTCGCCGGGCGTGTAGTCCCGGAATAAATCCTCGAATAGCTGGTCCAGACTGTCTGCGTCTTTCACCACCCCATCGGCAGTACGACCCTCATAGAGGATGGGCACGGTTGCGCCGTCGAGCTCGGCGTCCTGAAGCAGGTACTTGTCGATGAAGTTGCCGAAGATCTCCTGCGTCTCGGTCTTTTCCTTGCTGAGGATCGGCGTGCCAGTAAATCCGATAATCGCCGCGTTCGGCATCGCGCGCCGAAGGTTCCGGTGCAGGGACCGAGTATGCGATCGGTGCGCCTCGTCGACGAGAACAAGGATTTCCTCGCTCTCGTTGAGCACGGGGAACTCGTCGAATCGGATGACCTCCTGGAAGGTGACCTCCCGCTCGACGGTCGGTTCCTCCTTCCCTGGCTTCTTCTCCTTACGCACGATCGTCATGGCGAGCTTCTCGCCCCCGACCGCCTGCTTGTCCTTGTCCTGGTACTTCTGCAGCATCGCAAAGACGATGTCCGGCGTGCGCTCTGCCAGCACACGCTGGGTGAGCGCTGTGGCGGATTCGCGCGTCCGCATGTCGATGTCAGTCGGTCGAACGGCTTCACCGCTGAGCGCGGCCGTCTCTCGAAGCTGAGCTTCCAAATCGGTTCGGTCGGTGACAACCACGACCTTGAACTTCTTGAGCCTCTCCAACGTCCGCATCTTGCGGACAAGAAAGACCATGCTGAGGCTCTTGCCCGATCCCTGAGTGTGCCAGATGATGCCGCCGCGCTCGTCCCGCTCGGCGCCCTGCAACTTGGTCTTGCCCTCCTGCAGTTTGCCGACGGCCTTGTGGACAGCACGGAACTGCTGATAGCGCGCAACAACCTTACGTGTCTTGCCGTCGGCTTGCGCGAAGGCAGTGAAGTTCCGCACAACATCGAGCACATGCACTGGGCGGAGCGTTCCCGCCACAAGGACCTGTTGGCTGCTCAATCCCGCACCGGGGCCCGCCCGCATGGTCTCCGGCCGCTGCTTTGCATCGCGGAAGAACAAGGGCGTGCCGGCGCGTCCGGCTTCCTCCGGCCCTACGGTGGCGAGAGCGTTTGCCGCTTCTGCCACCTTCGCGGGCGGCGCGATAAGCCCCAACTCCTCGGCGACAGTGGACATTGGGACCGGTGACGTGTCCGCCCATTCCAGGTAGGCCTCCGGAGGCGCACCGATCGTGCTCGCCCGCGCTTCAAAGAAATTGCTGGCGATCAGAAGCTGGTTCGTGTGGAACAGGCGCTCGACACCCTCATTTTCATGGTAAAGGGTCGGCCAGATCTCGCGGCGCTGGTTCGAATAGCGAAGCAATTGGTTGATTGCCGCACTGATGGGGCTCTCGATCCCCGGGCTCTTGAACTCCGCAACGACGATGGGAATGCCGTTGACGAAGCACACTGCGTCGGGAATGACGTGCCCCCGGCCACTGCTCAGTTCGACCTTGAACTGATTGATGACGAGGAAATCGTTCTCAGACGGGCGATCGAAATCGATGTACCGTATCGGCTGCGGCCGCCCATTGTCCCAATCGGGCAATCCCTCCGCCACAGCACCCTTGAGCAGGAGCTGTGTGGCCGACTGATTGATCTCCATTAGCCGGTGACCGGCAGCACGCTCCAGGTCGTTGATGGCCTTGTCGATGCGAGCATCGTCCAGCCACGGACGACCGTCACGGAGATTGATCTTTCTGAGGGAAGTCGCGAGGCGGCCTCGAAGTATGACCTCGCGCGAGCTCGCTCGCTCTGTCGATTCCGGGAGGTCCGGATCTCCCTCTATCCACTCCCAACCCAACGCCTGCAATTGCTGGCAGAAGGGCTTTTCGACGAGTTCGTACTCCCAGGCGATTACACTCACTAGGCGCCCCCCTCGCGAATATTCTTCATCACCTTCAAAGGACTTGTCAGCAGATCAGCCAATAGGCCGCACCTAATGGCCTCAAGCTTCTGCAGTTCGTCAGAGTACAAGGCTAAATGAGTATCGGTTTGCTCAATCCGCCGAACTATCTCGTCCTGCTCGTTAGGGGGAGGCACTGCGATGTAAATGCGCGCAATCTCGTCCCTATCCAGCTTCTTTGTTCCATGAGTCGCTTCCGTGGCTCGCCTAAGGAAATTGTCGGCGTTTGCCGAGAACCAGTGTGCAAGATACCGATTCTTTAACGGTCCGCGGCCGCTGACCGCCTTGAGGTCTTGGTTGAATGCAAAAGGTTCGGTGCTGATACAAACGGGAAAAGTGTGCGCGAGGATCATTCCTCGAACCACAATGAACACGGTCTCTGCATCCATGAGTTTGGACCCAGATCTCGCCGCTGCCGGCGTCAAATGTTCGGTCGTGTCTGATAGCACAAGCTGCTTCATGTCTTTCGGTGTCAGGAACGGGACCGCGCCAGTCCACCAACTAGCCTCCGATCGAGTTGGCGTGCCGCCGCTGTACCAATCCGTCGCCTCCAGAAGCGGCGAACAGGTCCAGGAAATTGGAATAGTTCCGAGAACGGAATTTCGAAACAGCTCGGGGCGCCTATCAGGATCGCGCAACTCGCCGTTGTTATCGATTCCTCGCGTAAGCAGGTCGTGGATTAGGCCAATCCGTATGTTACGGAGCTTTGAAATTAAGTCCGTCCATTCAGTGACGGCCACATCCAGATGTCGCGCCAGCTGACCGACGCTTTGCTGTTGCTCGATCAAGGGCAGCCAAATTGGCGTGCGCTCGATCGCCGCGATCGACAAACCATATCGCGTTGACCCATTCGCCTGCTGGCCGAAGTAACGGGCAATACGCGGCTGAGCCAGCTGCTTGGCGAGGAAAGTCGCGTCGACCTTATCGGGCAATGGTCGGACCATCGCCAAGTGATAGCCGCACACGAGATCGGAACCCGCGCTATCGACGAGCGAAGGGATTCCTATGTCGTCCGGTGTCTCGGAATCCTTGGTAATGATTACGTCACCGATGCGAAGCCCAAATCTGGCAATTTCTGCGCGGCTCGCGGTCGCACGCATGAACTCCAAATCGTCGGTGATGTAGTCGTTCTTGTAGACGTCCGTGTAATTGCAGAGCCGAACCGGGAGCTCCCCCGGCTCAGACTTCTTGTCGACGTTGCTGACCCGGACCTCACACACTTCGGACAGCGGAACCGTCTGCGGAACGGCGATATCACACACCGGCTCGATGGTCGACGCATCGTCAAGCGCTGGGACAGCTGCCTCACGACGCATAGCCAAGCTCCCTGAGGGACAGCGCCAGGGTTTTCTGCAACTCCTCCCGGCTCGCCTGCATCACCGTCAGCGGGCGGGCATATTTGTCCCAAAGCTTGTAGATGAAGAGAACGAGCGACTGGCGCTTCACTCCCGCAGCGGCGTCGAGCCTGTCTCGCAGATCCTGTTCGAAGAGTTCCATGACAAGCGCCAACTTTTCATCCGTTGACAGCGCATCGCATCGGGACCTGAGCTCGGCAACGAATTGCGCCACGAGTTCCCGATAGGTAGTCCTTGCGGTTGCTAGGTCGGTCTTGATCTGCTCGTAGGGCTCCAGTTCGGCTTCAAGGCCGTCGATCTGATCGAACACGGTCTTGAGACCAGCTTCGGCAACTACGCATGCTCGGCGATTGTGATCCGTAGAGCCCTTTTTGGCCGCAGCCTTCTGCAGCTTCTTTAGTGCTTTGATAGTTTCACTGTTCTCGGACTTCAGTTCCTTGATCTGGCGCTCAAGATCCTTCGCGTAGTTCCACGCTCTGAGCTCCTCCTCGTCAGCGTCCTCTGGCGGGTTGGACTGTTCGAACGCCTCCTTCTCACCTTTGAGGCGTGCGATTTCGGACTTGGCATCATCGATCCTATCCAGGTAGTCGGCCATTGTTCGCCGAACAAGTTTGTGGCTGAACGGATCGAATGCTGGGCCCACGTTGTCGTCGTCCTCGACCGCATCGGCAATCGCGTCCAACCAACCATCGACGACACCGGGAAACCCGTTCTCGATCAGCGTTTTCAGATCAGGCAGAGTCTCGGTCCACCATGTCGCGACAACGCCAGCGAGCTTGAAACGATCGAGCATCGCCAATGGTGTGAGTGCCGCGGTGAAGGTCTTAAGCAGTTCTGTACGCGCCGCATTGAGGGCGCGAGTTCGTGGCAGGTCGGCCAGACGGGGCGAGTGCACCGCCCACCAGGACGTAAGCGCATCCAATAACGCCTGTCGGCGTGCAGCGACCCCTCTGTCGCGTTCAATCAGCGGGCCGATGGCCACGCGTTCTGGAACGGCGGCACCGAAGGCGTAGTACTTCGGATCACCTGAACGGTTGGCGAATGCGCGCCTTGGCTCGAATCCGAGCGCTTCGAATAGATTTCGATTCGCCTCCACTTCGGCCACCGGCACTCCGCCCACAAGATGCGCGCGCACATCGTGCGGCTCTGCCGGGGGCGAGTTATCTACGTATCGCCGAATGTTCAGGTTGAAGTCGTTCGCCGCATCGGCGATTTCATCGATAGACACACAGCGCGCGTAGCCGGGGATGTCTTCAGACCGTTCGTATGTCGAAGCGATCTTCTCGACGTGCTCAGGCAACAGGTAGTTTTGCGCTCGTCCTGCAAAGTACTCCGCATCGGCGTTGATAAAGAGCACCTTGCCTTGTCGCGATGCCGGCTTGTTGGGATTAGGATACCGGCCGGTCCGATTGGGTCGCATAACCAGAAGGCAGGCAGGAATGCCGGCGCCGTAAAACAGATTCTGAGGGAGTGAGATGACTGCTTCGAGCAGGTCCTCCTTCAGAAACTTAGTTCGGATCTCTTTTTCAGCGCCGCCGCGAAATAGTACGCCATGGGGCATGACTGTGCAGACCATGCCGCGATCTTTACAGGTCGCGAGCATATGCTGGGCGAACATCAGATCGCCCTTCTTGCCACTTGTCGGAGGCCAGCCCCAGCGGAACCGCTCGGAATACTCCATATTGTTCCGGCTGTAGTTTTGGCTGAATGGCGGATTGGCGATGACCCGATCGAAACGCTCAAGCTCGCCGGCCTCCCGGTGCATAGGATGGAGCAACGTATCTTGGAGCTGGATGTCGGCGCCGCGAATGCCGTGCAGGAGCATGTTGATCTTGCATATCGACCAGGCCGAGGCGTCATTCACCTGGCCGCAGAGCCGCAGGTTCGTCGCGTCGCCGCCTGACAGCTCAATGTATTCTCGACTGATGATGAGCATGCCGCCCGAGCCGCACGTCGGATCGTAGATGCTCAGGCCGGGCGTAGGGTTGAGAATGCGGACCATCAATCGGATGACGTCGCGCGGCGTGTAGAAATCGCCGCCCTTCTTCCCCGCCAACTCCGCAAACATGTTGATCAGGAACTCGTATGCCGAACCAAGCAGATCCGAGAATTGGAAGTCTTCACTGCGCAGCCGGTAGCGCGAGAAGTGCCGGACAAGGTCCTTGCACGCGTCATCGGAGACCACGCGCTTGTTGCCTTGGACCCGCATGAAGTGAATGTGGTCCAGTACGTGTTCTAGCGTGCTGTTCGACTGGCTAAGGCCAACCAGCGCCTGATCGAGGACGGAGCCGAAGGGCACCGACGCATCGTTGAGCCGGTCCTGAATGTGAGGCCAGCGCGCGACCGGGGGCACGAAGAATTCGTCGTAATAGTCGGGATTCTCCCCGTAGTTCGCCTCGGCATCAGCCTCTGGCATTCCTGCATCAATTTTGGACTTGATGAGTTTGTCGCGCGCAGCAAGAAACACATCGGAGCTCCTCTTCAGAAACAGCATTCCGAAGATGAAGTCCTTGTAGGTGGCAGCGTCCATCCCCTCGCGGCGGAGAATGTCGGCCGCTGCATAAAGATGACGTTCGAGCTTTGCGAGGGATAGCTTAGCCATATTATCTGCTCACCATGAGAATGCTTTGCCTCATTGGACGAGGCGATTCGGACAATGCCTGAATGCTAATCATCGCGGCTCGCTCCTGCGTCCCTGCTTTCTTCTCGCGCGTGGCGCCAGCGACTTGTCGCCCGATTTCCAAGCTTTGACGTTCTGTGCTTTCCAGCGCAGGGCCGGACTGGCTTCTATCGCGGCCCGCACGTTCTCCGGCGCCTCCAGACCCGACGTGTCGATCTCACCCAGATCAAGCACGCGGTCCAGAAATGCTGTCTCGCCGGCCGTCAACCGAAACAGCGGTGCGAGCTTCGCCCGGCATTCTGCCGTAACGCTCTCGATCCAGGCTGCCGGGCCGCCAAAGGCATCGAAATACCGATCATGCAGGCACATGGTCAGCTTGCCGGTGATGTCGCCGACCTCGCATCCAATGTTGTCCGGCGAGGCTGTGCGCCAATCAAAGCTCTTGGCGCTCGCGCCGATCATCAAGGTGGCCGCCTTGATCTTCGCCCAATCGAGAGACGGCATGGCAATGATCCGATGCGCGTCGAACAGATCGCGTGCGGCGCGCCGCGTGACCAGCGCGACCATCTTGCCGGCGACGATCTCATGGATGTCGAGAACCGGCACATTCGTGGCTCGATACGATCCGATTGTCGCCGACGGCATGCGATTCACGCCGTAAAGGGGACCGCGGTAGAGGTAATTGATATCGATCTCGATCGTCCCCGCTCCGCCGAGTGCCGAGGCGTAGCGGTAGATCCATTTGCCTCCCGCGTGCTCCGACGGCTCGCGCCGTGCGGCGTAGCTTTTGGACTCCATCAGCCGCTCAATCCGGTCCTCCAGGCCTGGCCGGTCCGCATCCATGCGCTCCTTCTCAATCGCGCCGACATAGTTGACATCGATATCGACCGAGAGGCGGTCCAGATCAGAATGGAAGACGTTGAGCGCCGTGCCGCCCTTCAAGGCGATCCGCGGTCCGATCAGCGTGTCGGCACCGAAGGCGTCGAGTATGTCGATCAGCCGGATCACGCGCTCCAGCGTCGCCGGCTGAAGCTGCCGCTCGGCCGCGAGGTCGTGAAGCGTTTCTCGCGAAGCGACCATCAGACGCCCTCAAAAGCGGCGTCGACAGCCTGCAGCGGCAGAAGCACGCGCCACGGCTCAACAAGCACAGCACGACCGGGTTCGGCGCCTAGCGCATAATGCTTCGAGCGTGGGAGCCGGGCCCGCAGTCGCGCCAGGACGTCATCGGTGACGCCGAGCGCGCTGCGCCGCTTGTCGAGCCACCAGCCGGAAACGGAGGCGATCGACCGGTTGTCCAGCAGTTCGACATAGTCGGCGACCTTCGCCGGATCGAGATAGCGTACCAAGTCCAGCGACTTCAGGACTTCCTCGGCGCCGCCGACGAGTTCCGGCCGGTGCAGGACATCGACGACTGTGCGTTCAACCGCGGTCACACGGACCGTCACCCCCTGCCGATCCATGGTCGTGGTCAGGTAGTCGGCCTTGCCGGCCGCTGCCAACGCCTTCGGCGGCGTGACGAACCGGCACGCGCCAAACGGCAGGTCCACAAGTTCTGTCCGGCCAGCGCTGATGAGCTGGATCTCGTTGAACTCGGAATAGGCTATGCCGTGCAGCTCGAGGGCGGAGTGAAACCCGAGAACGCCGTCGGAGCGCAGCTTGCTCGCGGCGGCGAAACGGTCGATCACCATTCGGTCCGCGGCCAGATGGGCCGGAACCGCCGCAAACACCTCGCGACTGACCCGCTTGATGTTGCCGGCGCGGAGATGGTGCCGGAGCAGGCTGGTGACATTGGCTGCGCTCGTCGGATGGCCGAAAGCCGCCGCAAACTCAGCCCGGGTAAAGACTGGGTGAGCCGACAGGAAGCTGGCGGTCTTATGCTGGCGAGGCTGCATAGAGGGTCAACGATTCTGCATCATAAGGGCAATAGATTTACCCTTTCGACGCAAATTTGTCAACCACGACTATGGCTCGGCCGCCGTCATTTCGGTCGAGAAAATCGCGTTGTAAGGGCTAGAAATTACCCCCTGAGACGCATTTTTGAATAACAGATCACACCCTCGCTCGGCTTATCGGACGAACCTCAACAGCCTACTCGCAAATAATAGTTCCTCGATCACGGGCGCCGGATCCGTATTTCCAACTTTCCGGTGCGAAAGTGGGTTTTTGAACGTCCCGATCGCGCCAGCGAACAGATCGGCGATCCGCTCGCGCTCCGATACCGGTAGCGTCATATCGGTCAGCTTGCCAGTGTTCGGATTGAAGGCCTCACGCATGAGCTTCACCCCGACGAGGGTCGCCGCGAGCTTTGCCTGTTCACGCACCGCGATTTCGACCTGAACGAAGGCATCGCGGACCGCCGTGTCGTAGTTTCCTGACGCAAAGTTCTCGTACACTGCGCCTTGAAGTTCTGGGTGAAGCATCTCCCGGCGCAGCATCTGCCTCACAGCGATCTCCTCAAAGTTGACGCCGGCGGCGGCGACGCGCCCTTTGGCGCTCAGCGTCATCATCCGCGCCGCCTGGCCAGGCGCCTGCATGATCAAGCCGCCTGACTGGAGACGCTGCCACGACTCCATCAAGGCGTGGTCGACCGCCAACCTCTGCTGATACGTCGCCCCAATCCCCACGGCATAAAGCCCGACGATCTCATCCTCGTAGACGAACTTGCTCGCGATCGGGTCGGCATTGTTGGCGCGACCGGCGACGCAGCTCAGAAGAATCCCGTCCAATTGCGTCTGCGAAAGCTCGAGCAGCTCGCCAGGTGAAGAGACGCGGGCGACAAGCTCATCGAGCATCGTTCCCAGCCCCCTTATCGCTAGGCGGGACCTCCACGAAGAACGGCAGCCATACCTGATCGACATCAGGCGCGTCCGCCACCGTCACTACATCTTTGGCGAGGATCTCCGTCCCGAAGTGCCGCAGCCAAGCCGCCGCAAAGAAAGCCTTGGCAAACTCGATCAGATTGGACGACGCGGCCGAAGCCTCCTGCATCAGTTTCCGCTGCGCGGCGTCCAGCGTCGCGCCCTGCACCTTGCCGCTGATTCCATGGATGAAGATCAGGTCCGACAGGAAGAACGAGGAGTTGAAGCCATGGTGTGAGAAATACAGGTTCCAGCAATCGTCTACATCAGGATTGTTACAGGCGGCATCAAAGGCTGCCTCGGCCTCGTCTGTCCGCGGATAGTGGAAGGCGTAGCTGTTGCGTACTGCGTTCAGAAGGTTGGATCCGCCGAACTGACGCTTGAGCGCATCGAGCGCCTCCAAGCCTCCCGCGTCGATCTTTGCCAAATACTCCTTCGCGAAGGGCTGTTGGAGGAAGCGGGTGCTGATGAGAAGCCAAGCTTCGTTCAGCGAGCCCACCAACAAGCGCACGAGCATCTGAGTTTGACTTCCCGTCGCGTGCTGCTCGAACTCCGCCTCGGGCGTTCGATTGGTCGCGAAATTCAGGAACTTCTGCAACATCGAGAGCTGGTTTGCCGCATATCCCAACAGCAACAGCAAAACGCGCTCGTCCTTAGGCATCGCGCGCAGCCGATCTTTGGGCACTGGTATTCGGTAGACTTTGATCATGATGCGGAAAGTCTACACCAAACGCACCGGTAAGCGGCGCTCATAACGGGAGGGGAAAGCCTTGTATGGGGAATTCCCTGTCAAGCCTTGGCGAAGTCATTCGATCTTGATCCGAGGGGAGCTCGCCGTCGGGCGCGAGAGATCGCACCGCAACCTTGTATTCGGTTGGCCCTTGGGGGGGCCTGGACCATGAAGCAGCCATTCGCTTCGAGTGCGAGGCTCCGAGGCGGCGGGCACATTCTTCCCTCGGCGTATTGGCCACGGCGTTCCTCGTGTCACCGCCACCTCGGATCTTGATCGACGACGTCCGCGCTTGCGATCGCCGCCTAAGCTCTATCGTCCCTGCTGATCAGCGCCTCCCTCAAGCCGCCCGCAGGATCAGGCCGTCCGGCACGGCGCCGGTGGTCACCAGCCGCCAGAAGGCGATCAGCAGCTTGCGGGCCAGGGCGACGATCATCGTCTTGCGCCGGGTCGGGGCCGCCTCGGTTCGGCAGCGATACCAGTGCCGCCAGGCCGCTGCCCTTCTGGAACATCAGGAACCGCCAGGCCAACTGGATCAGACCGCGGCGCACCCGGGCGTTGCCGGACTTGGCCAGCCCCTTCTCTCGTCGCCTGGCGCCGCTCTCGTCGGGCGAGCCGGTCAGCCCGGCGTAGCGCGCCACGGCGCGACGATCCCGCAGCGGACGCGACAGGACCTCCTGGACCAGCATGTCGGCGGTCTCGAGGCCGACGCCGACGACGCGGGCCAGGAGCACGACCATCGCGTTGGACCGCGACTGTGGCGCCTGCTGCAGGCGCGCCAGCCTGTCGCGCTCGATGGCCTCGATCTGCTCGCGTACGACCGCCAGGCGCGCCAGGTCGCGGCGTATCTCGTCCAGGGTGTTGGGCGGCAGCGGTGCGCCTTCCGGCGTGACCAGGGTCTCCAGCTGCTTGGCCGCCCTGCGCAGCGCCGGGTTGAAGCCTCGCACGCCCAGCCGAAGCAGCCCGGACTTGACGCTGTTGATGATCCGGGTCCGCTCGCCGACCAGGCTCTCGCGCTCCCGGCTCGGCCGCTTGGCGTCCTCCTCCTCGAGGCTCGGGATCGCGACCATGCTGCAGTGGCCGCGCTCGCCGCGCAGCCAG
>CAWBKF010000055.1:0-14943 GCA_963789275.1 uncultured Alphaproteobacteria bacterium | reverse complement strand
CATTTTGAGGCGAGCGTCTTGCCGAAGGGCATTGCACGCGGGACAGCGCCGGAAAGGCGCGGGCGCGGCGGGCGGATCCCGACCGGGATATCCGGCGCCGCAGTGCAAGGGAGGAAGAACGATGCCGGGCAAGGGCAGCCTTGACGCGTCAGTGACGGCGGCGGCGACCGCCGGCTCCCGGCGCTACTCCATTGTCGACCGATCCGAAAGACGAAGCGGTGCAGCGGTGACGCGTTTGCGCTGAGGGAGTGTGCCATGGCGAATGTGCTGTTCACCAACCTGCGCATCTTCGACGGCGGCGGCGAAGCGCCTTTCACCGGCGACGTGCTGGTGCAGGGCAACCGCATCGCGCGCGTCGTCAAGACCGGCACGGCCGCGCACCCCGCCGGCCAGCGGCGTCACAGTCATCGACGGCGCCGGCGCCACCTTGATGCCGGGCATGATCGAGGCACATACCCATTTCTCCTGGAACGACCAGCCCAGCCTCGACGCCATCCAGCGCATGCCGCCCGAGGAGCACATCCTGTGGTGCGCGCATATCGCGAAGCGCTATCTCGATATGGGCTTCACTTCCTGCGTCGGCGCCGCCGCCGCCAAGCCGCGCCTCGACGTGGTCATCCGCAACGCCATCAATTCCGGGCACCATCGCCGGCCCGCGCTATCTCGCAGCGAGCCAGGAGATCACGGTGCCCGGGCGGCCTCGGCGACGAGACGCTGCCGCACCTGCCGTTCCCCGAATTCGCTTCGGCGCCATCGTCTGCGGCGCCGAGGAGATGCGGCGCACCGTGCGCCATGTTCCTCAAATACGGCGTCGACACCGTCAAGCTCAACCTCTCCGGCGAATACATCGCCGGCATCCCCGCCGAGTTCACGCCGATGACCGACGCCGAGATCGCGGTGGCGGTGTCGGAGGCGCATCTGCGCGGCAAGCGCGTCGCGGCACATGCGCGCTCCTGCGAGAGCGTCAAGCAATGCGTGCGCCATGGCGTCGAGATCATCTATCACGCGAGCTTCACCGATGAAGAGGCGCTCGACCTGCTCGAGGCGCATAAGGAGCGGCATTTCGTGGCGCCCGGCATCGCCTGGCTGATCAACACCTCCTATCACGCGGCCGAATGGGGCATCACCCCCGAAGGCGCCCGCGCCATGGGCTATCACCGCGAGCTCGAGATCGCCATCGAATCGCTGAAGAAGATGCACAAGCGCGGCATCCGCATTCTCATCGGCGGCGATTACGGCTTCGCCTGGATCAAGCACGGCACCAACGCCAAGGACCTCGAGTACTTCGTGAAATATCTGGGATTCACGCCGATGGAGGCGCTGCTGGCGGCGACACGCTATGGCGCCGAGATCATGATGCAGGGCAATGAGCTGGGCCAGGTGAGGGAGGGCTATCTCGCGGACCTCCTGCTGGTCGATGGCGACCCGCTCGCCAACATCGCGCTGCTGCAGGACCCGACGCGGCTGCTCGCGGTGATGAAGGACGGGAAGTTCCACAAGGAGCCCGACATCCGCTCGGCGCGCAGCCTGCGACCGGCCTCGGTGGCGTGAGGGCACCGCGGCCGTGACCACCGAGCTCATCGAGCGCATCGCCGTCGAGATCGACACGCCCACCGGCGGCGGCGATCCCGTGCTGATGATCCACGGTCTCGGCGGCACCTCCAACACCTGGACGCCGCTGCTGCCGGCGTTCCGGCGCTTCCAGACCCTGCGCTTCGACCTGCCCGGCTCCGGCCGTTCGCATCGCGTCGAGGGGCCGCTGTCGATCGACCGCTTCGTCGTCGCGGCGCAGCGCGTGCTCGCCGCCGCCGGCGCCGAGCGCGCCCATGTCGTCGCCCATTCGCTCGGCACCATCGTCGCGGCGCATCTGGCGGCGCGTGAGCCCAAATCCGTGCGCAGCCTCGCCCTCTTCGGCCCGCTGCTGGCGCCGCCGGATTCGGCGCGCGCCGCCATCCGCGCCCGCGGCGAGAAGGCGCGCAAGGAGGGCACGGCCGGCATGCAGGCGATCGCCGATGCGCTGCTGCAAGGCGCGGTCTCGGCCGAGACCCGGGCGAAGCGCTTTGCCGCGGTCGCCTTCGTGCGGGAATCGCTGATGCGCCAGGACGCCGACGGCTATGCGCGCACCTGCGACGCGCTTGCCGCCGCCGAGCCCGCCGATGCCGCGCGCATCGCCTGCCCCACGCTGCTGGTGACAGGCGAGGAGGATGGCGTGGCGCCGCCGCAAGCGGTGCGCGCCATGGCCGAGAAGATCGCCGGCAGCCGCGTCGAGGTGCTGCGCGGCTGCGGTCACTGGACACCGCTGGAAAAGCCCGAGGAGTGCATCGACCTGCTGCGCCGCTTCTACGAGCGCCGGTTCTAGGAGCGGGATGGATGGAGTTATCAGTCGTCAGTTATCAGTTGTCAGTCGTTGTGTCGCCGCGGCTCTTACTGACTACTGACAACTGATGACTGACAACTTTGGGAGACGCCACATGAATGTGCTCTTCACCAATGTGCGGATCATCGACGGCACCGGCGCGCCGCCTTATCCCGGCGAGGTGCTGGTGCAGGGCAACCGCATCGCGCGCGTCGCGCGCGGCGGCCAGCGCCTGCCGCCGATCGCCGGCGTCGCCGCCATCGACGGCGCCGGCGCCACCTTGATGCCGGGGATGTGCGAGGCGCACACCCATTTCGCCTGGAACAATTCCGCCACGCTCGACGGCATCCAGCTCATGCCGCTCGAGGAGCACATGCTGTGGACCGCGGGCGTCGCCAAGACCTATCTCGATCACGGCTGGACCTCCTGCGTCGGCGCCGCCACGGCCAAGCCGCGGCTCGACGTGGTGGTGCGCAACGCCATCAATGAAGGGCTGATCCCGGGCCCCCGCTATCTCGCGGCGAGCCAGGAGATCACCGTGGCCGGCGCGCTCGGCGACGACATGCTGCCGCACCTGCCCTATCCCGAATTCAGCTTCGGCCAGGTGGTGAGCGGCCCCGAGGAGATGCGCAAGGTGGTGCGCATGTTCCTGAAATACGACGTCGATTCCATCAAGCTCAACCTCTCCGGCGACAATTTCGTGCCCGGCGCCCCGGCCAAGACCGGCTGGATGAGCGACGAGGAAGTCGCGATGGCGGTGCGCGAGACCAAGCTGCGCGGCAAGCGCGTCACCGTCCATGCGCGCTCCTGCGACTCGATCAAGCAGGCGCTGCGCCATGGCTGCGAGGTGATCTACCACGCGAGCTACACCGACGAGGAGGCGCTCGACATGCTCGAAGCCGCCAAGGACCGCATCTTCGTCGCGCCCGGCCTCTCGGTGATCGTGCGCCTCCTCTATGAGGGCGATGAATGGGGCATCGACCGCAAGAAGGCGATCGCCATGGGCTATGAAGAGGAGCTCGAGGCGGTCGAGAAGAGCCTGCGCGCCATGCACAAGCGCGGCGTGCGCGTGCTCCCCGGCGGCGATTACGGCTTCGCCTGGGCGCTCCACGGCGACAACGCCAAGGACCTGCAATACCTCGTCAAATACGCCGGCATGACGCCGATGGAGGCGCTGCTCGCGGCGACCCGGCATGGTGGGGCCATCATGAAGCTCGGCGGCGAGCTCGGCCAGATCGGCGAGGGCTTCCTCGCGGATCTGTTGCTGGTCGACGGCGATCCCCTCGCCGATCTCTCGATCCTGCTCGACCGGCGCAAGCTGCTGGCCATCATGAAGGACGGCGTCTTCCACAAGGAGCCGGAGATGCGCGCGAGCCGCACGCGCTGGAGCCTGCCCGCCGCATGACCGCCGCGCGCTTCCGCCTCTGGGCCTGGTCGCTCGTCATCGGCGTGCCGCTGGCGTGCTTCTGCGTCTGGGCGCTGATCGACAATGAGCGGCAGTTCATGTCCACCTTGCTCAACGGCATCACGCTGGCCGCGCTCTATTTCCTGGTGGCGAGCGGCTTCACCCTGATCTTCGGGCTGATGCGCAACGTCAATCTGGCGCATGGCTCGCTCTACCTCCTGGGCGCCTATATCGGCTGGCAGGTGGGCGATGCCACGGATTCCTGGATGCTGGCGGTGGTGGCCGGGTTTCTCACCGGCGCGCTGGCCGGCCTCGCGCTGCAGCTCGGGATCTTCCGCTTTATGCAGGGCCAGGAGCTGCGGCAGACGCTGGTGACGATCGGCATCTCGATCGTGCTAGCCGATCTCATGCTGTGGTGGTTCGGCGGGGAGATCTACTCCTTCGATCCGCCGCGCGCGATCTACCGCTCCATCCCGCTGCTGGTGGTGCCGAAATACCCCACTTACCGGCATGGTCGTGCTCGGCATCGCGATCGTGATCGGCTTTATCCTCTGGTGGTTCCTCAACCGGACGCGGGTCGGCGTGATGATCCGCGCCGGGGTCGATGACCGCGGCATGCTTGCGGCCTCGGGCGTCAATGTGCAGCGCGTCTTCGCCATCACCTTCGCCATCGGCGCCGGCATGGCCGGATTCGCCGGCGTGATCGGCGGCACCGCGCTTTCCATTTCGCCCGGCGAGGACACGCGCTACCTGCTGGCGTCGCTGGTCGTGGTGATCGTCGGTGGCATGGGCAGCATCCCCGGCGCCGCGCTCGGCGCGCTGCTCATCGGCCTCGCCGAGCAGTTCGGCCTCGCCTACGCGCCCACCTATGGCGTCGTGTTCACCTTCCTGATCATGGTCGTGGTGTTGGCGTTCCGGCCCACCGGCATCCTCGGCAGGAGAACCGCATGAGCGCCCCCCAGTGGCGCCGCGCGATGAACACCGGCGCCGGGGGCCGCGCGCGGTCGCTCGTGACCGGCGGGGCGGCGATGCCGGCGGTCGCCGCACCGGCGCCAGGGCCGGGCGCGTCGGCCCGGATCGGCGCGCTGCTCGGCCATATTCGGCTTCGGCACATCGTCGTGCTCGCGGCGGCGCTGGTCTATCCCTGGGTGGTGAACCCGTTTTTCGCCTTCCAGATCGGCGGACAGGCGCTGGCGCTGGGTCTCATCGCGCTGTCGCTCACCTTCCTTGGCGGCTATGGCGGCATGGTGTCGCTGGCGCAGATGTCGATCGCCGGCGTCGCCAGCTACATGGTGGCGATTTTCGGCGTCGCCGGTGCGGCGCAAGGCGGCGCGAGCAGCCTGGGCTGGCCCTGGTGGCTCGCCGTCATCATCGCCGTGGTGATCGCGACGTTGTTCGCCACCCTCGTCGGCTGGCTCTCGGTGCGCACCGAAGGCATCTACACCATCATGATCACGCTCGCCATCGGCGTCTCCTTCTATTACCTGGCGCAGCAGAACTATTCGATCTTCGGCGGTCACGAAGGCTTCAACCAGGTCTATGCGCCGAAGCTCCTCGGCATCGATTTCCGCGATCCCATTCCCTATTTCTACCTGGCCTTGTTCTGGGCGCTCGCCGGCTACTTCTTCATCAAATATCTCCTGCGCACCCCCTTCGGCGTGGCGCTGCAAGGCGTGCGCGACAATCCCAGGCGCATGGGCGCGCTGGGTTTCCATGTCACCGGTCACCGCGTCGCCGCCTATGCCGTCGGCGGCGTGCTGGCAGCGGTCGGCGGCGTGCTGATGGTCTGGTACAATAACCGGGTGTCGCCGGGCTCGGCGAGCACGGAGATGATGCTGGACATCCTCATCATCGCGGTGATGGGCGGGATGAAGCACCCGATCGGCGCCTTCCTCGGCGCCATCGTCTTCGTCCTGGTGCAGAATTTCGCGATCGATGTCATCGCGCGCGATCGCTTCAACCTCGTGATCGGCGGTGTGTTCCTGTCGATCGTCTTATTTTCGCCCGACGGGCTGCTGGGTCTGTGGGGGCATCTGCGTGCCCGTCTGCCAGCCGGCAGTATCCAATCGAGAAACCGGAGCGGGGGCCCTGGATGAACGCCGCGGGCGGGCGTCTCGGCTTCAATGATGCGGCGGGAGTGCCGCGAAAAAAACGGGAGGAGACTATGCGAATGAAAGCCTATATCTCAGGCGCCCTGGCCGGCGCGGCGATGGCGGCGCTGCTCGCGGGCAGTGCCGCGGCACAGGACACCGTCAAGATCGGCGCGCTGACCAACCTGGAGGGGCCGTTTGCCGTTCCCGGGCTCGACGGGCACCGCGGTGTCGACCTGGCGGTGAAGCTGCACAACGGCATGGCCGGGGGCAAGAAGATCGAGATTCTGAAATACTCGTCCGACGCAACGCCAGACAAGGCGGTCGCGGCAACGCGCAAGGCGGTCGAGCAGGACCACGTCAACATCATGATCGGCCCGCTCTCCGGCGACGAGGGCATCGCGGTGAAGAACTATTCGAAGACCCATCCCGAGATGGTCTTCGTCAATGGCTCCTCCGGCGCGCAGGCGACGACGCTCCAGGATCCCTCGCCGAACTTCTACCGCTTCAACACCGAAGGCGCGCAATGGATGGTCGGCCTCGGCGAGCTCGCCCTCTCCAAGGGCTACAAGAAGATGTGGCTGGTGGCCGAGGATTACGGCTTCCCGTATTCCCAGGTCCAGGGCTTCATGGCGAGCTATTGCGCCATGGGCGGCCATGTCGTGAAGAAGGCCTGGGTCCCGCTCGGCACCAAGGATTATTCGTCGATCATCTCGGGCATTCCCTCGGATGTCGATGCGCTGGTGGTTGTGCTCGGGGGCGCTGATGCCGTGAACTTCCTGAACCAGGCGGAGCAGGCCGGCGTCGAGAAGCCGTTCGTCGGCGGCTCGATCACGGTCGACCAGACGGTACTGAACTATAAGGGCAAGAAGCGCGAATCCCTGCTCGGAACCGCCTCGGCCGGCCCGATGGCCGACGGCATCGACACGCCGGAATGGAAGAAGTTCGTCGCCGACTACAAGGCGAACTTCCCCGATGGCTTCCCCAGCCCTTCGCTCTTCGCCTATCTCTATTACATCAATACCGAGGCGGTGCTGCTCGGTCTCGATGCCGTCAAGGGCGACCTTTCCGACAATCAGGCGAAGCTCAAGGCGGCGCTGCCAAGACTCGAGTTCGACGGACCGGCCGGCCACATCAAGCTCGATGAGAACCGCAATGGCATCGGCACGACGTTCATCACCGAGGTTGCCAAGGCGCCGGATGGCTCGTTCTACAACAAGGTCGTCAAGACCGTGCCGAATGTCAGCGAGACGCTTGGCCTCAGCAAAGCCGAGTTCGACAAGATGGGCCTCGGCACGCGCGATGTGCCGAGCTGTCCGTAGCCTATGACGTGGCAACAGTACGTCCGGTGAGGTGAAGGACCGATGGCGATGGTGATGTCGCTTCGTTCCGCGGTGAAGCCGCTCGCTTCGGGTGACGCCCTCGTGCTCGAGGGCGTCACCCGGGCGTTCGGCGCGCTCAAGGCCATCGAGGACGTGTCCTTCTCGGTGGCCGCGGGCGAGCGCCGCGCCGTGCTCGGCGCCAACGGCGCCGGCAAGACGACGCTGTTCAACGCCATCACCGGCGACTTCCCGCCCACCGCCGGCCGCATCCTTTTCTTCGGCGAGGATGTGACGGAGCTGCCGCCTTACGAGCGCATCCGCCGCGGCCTGCGCCGCACCTATCAGTCGTCGCTGCTGTTCCGCGAGCTGTCGGTGCGCGACAACCTGTTCCTCGCGGTGCGCGGCGTCGGCCGCGGCCGCTTCAGTTTCCTGCGGCCGCGCGCCGGCCATGCCTCGCGCGCCGCGACGCAGGACCTCCTCGAGCGCGTGCGCCTCGCCCATCTCGCCGACGAGTTCGTCTCCACGCTGTCGCATGGCCAGCAGCGCCAACTGGAGATCGGCATGGCGCTGGCCGGCGCGCCGCGCCTCATCCTGTTCGACGAACCCGCCGCCGGCCTGTCGCCGGCCGAGCGGCGCGAGCTGGTGACGCTGCTTCTGGCGTTCCCCGCCCATATGGGCTTCGTGCTGATCGAGCACGATCTCGATGTCGCGCTGCGCGTCGTCGAGCGCGTCACTATCATGCATAACGGCCGCGCGCTGAAGCATGGCACGCCGGCCGAGATCGAGAGCGACGCCGAGGTGCAGGCGATCTATATGGGCGGCAAGCGGGGTGGCGGCCATGGCGCTTAGCTTTCTCAGCCGCGAGCGCGGCACCACGCCGGGGGCACCGCTGCTGCGCATCGAGCGGCTCGACGTCTATTACGGCCGCGCCCATGCGCTGCAGCAGGTGTCATTGGCGCTCGATCACGGCGTGCTGGCGGTGGTCGGGCGCAACGGCATGGGTAAGACGACGCTGTGCAACGCCATCACCGGCCTGGTGCCGGCTTCGGGCAGCGTGCGCCTCTCCGGCGAGGAGGTGCTGGGCCTCGCTCCCAACGATATCACCGAGCGCGGCATCGCCTATGTGCCGCAAGGTCGCCGCGTCTGGCCGTCGCTGTCGGTCGAGGAGCATTTGAAGCTGGTGCGCGGCCGGCGCCCCGGCGCCTGGACGATGGCGCGCATCTACGAGCTCTTCCCGCGGCTCGCCGAGCGCCGGCATCATGGCGGCGCGCAGCTCTCCGGCGGCGAGCAGCAGATGCTGGCGATCGGCCGCGCGCTGCTGCTCAACCCGCGCCTGCTGGTGATGGACGAGCCGACCGAGGGCCTGGCGCCGGTGATCGTCGAGCAGGTGACCGAGACGCTGAAGTCGCTCGCCGGCGAGGGCGAGATCTCGGTCCTGCTGGTCGAGCAGAATCTCGGCGTTGCCATCGACGTCGCCGATGCCGTGGCGGTGATGGTCAATGGCCGCATCGCCCGCACGCTCTCGGCGGCCGAGCTCGGCGCCGACCGCGCGCTGCAGGAGCAGCTTCTCGGCATGCGCGCCTCGGCCGATTACGAGAGCGAGGAGGAGGAGCCGGCGCCGCCTTCGGCCGAGGCGGCCGCAAGCGAGCCGCGCATCTTCACGATCAAGCGGGCGAGCGACGGCCCGGACGCGGCCGAAGCGCCGCGCGAGCGTGCCGTGCGCGGCTTCACGCGCTGGAACGCCGGCGATCCCGAGGCGCCGCTTGCCGACCATCCGGTGACGCCGGTGGGCCCGCGCGACGCGCTGCTCGACGGCCAAGCCGGCGCCTCCGCGACGCTGCCCTCCTTCGCCGCGGCATCCGAGGCGCTGGCGGCAAGCGGCCGCGAGGCGCATGTCCTGGAGTTCCCGGTCGCGGCGACCACCATGCGCGCGGCCTATATCGCCGGCACCTTCGACACCAAGGGGCGCGAGCTGTTCTATCTGCGCGACTGCCTGGAGCGGCTGGGCCTGCGCACCGTCACCGTCGATCTCGCGACCTCCGACAAGCCGTCGCCGGCGATGGTGCATCCGCGCGAGGTGGCGCGCCACCATCCCCGCGGCGAACGCGCCGTCTTCACCGGCGATCGCGGCTCGGCGGTGACCGAGATGGTCGATCGCCTTCGCGCATTTCGTCGCGCGCCGGCGCGATCTCGGCGGCATCGTCTCGGCCGGCGGCTCCGGCGGCACGGCGCTCGCCACGCGCGGCGATGCGGGCGCTGCCGATCGGCCTGCCCAAGGTGATGGTATCGACTGTGGCCTCAGGCGACGTCAAGCCCTATGTCGGGCCCTCCGATATCTGCATGATGTATTCGGTCACCGACGTGTCCGGGATCAATCGCATCAGCGAGCGGGTGCTGGCGAATGCCGCGCATGCGCTCGGCCGGCATGATCTCGCTATGCCCGGCACCGACCGCGCCGCCGAGACCAAGCCGGCGATCGGCCTCACCATGTTCGGCGTCACCACGCCCTGCGTCCAGGCGGCGACCAAGCTGCTGGAGGAGCGCTACGACTGCCTCGTCTTCCACGCCACCGGCACCGGCGGCCAGTCGATGGAGAAGCTCGCGGAATCCGGCCTGCTCGCGCGGCTGATCGATCGTCACCACCACCGAGATCGCCGACGAGATCGTCGGCGGCGTGCTCTCCGCCGGGCCCGAGCGGCTGGACGCGGTGATCCGCTCGCGCATCCCCTATGTCGGCTCCTGCGGCGCGCTCGACATGGTGAATTTCTGGGCGATGGAGACGGTGCCGGCGCAGTTCCGCCAGCGCAAGCTCCACCGCCACAACCAAAACGTCACCTTGATGCGCACGACGGCCGAGGAAAACGGCGCGATCGGGCGCTTCATCGCGGAAAAGCTCAACCGCATGGAAGGGCCGGTGCGCTTCCTCATCCCCGAAGGCGGCGTCTCGCTGCTCGATGCGCCGGAGCAGCCTTTCTGGGATCCCGCGGCCGACCAGGCGCTGTTCGACGCCATCGCCCAGCGGACTCCGCGCCACCGCCAACCGCCGGCTGATCCGCCTGCCATTCAACATCAACGATCCCGGCTTTGCCGAGGCGGCGGTTGCCGCCTTCGCCGAGCTCATGCGCCAGCAACCCGCCGGCGCCCGCCGCCAACTCCCGTGACGAGAGGCTCATGGCCCGCATCCCGCGCCAGGACATACTGAAGAAGTTTCGCGGCATGATCCACCGCAAGCAGCCGATCATCGGCGGCGGCGCCGGCACCGGACTCTCCGCGAAATGCGAAGAGGAAGGCGGCATCGACCTCATCGTTATCTACAATTCCGGGCCGCTACCGCATGGCCGGGCGCGGCTCGCTGGCCGGGCTGCTGGCCTACGGCAACGCCAACGACATCGTCCTCGACATGGCGCGCGAGGTGCTGCCGGTAGTGCGCCACACCCCGGTGCTGGCCGGGGTCAACGGCACCGATCCCTTCATGATCGCCGACGACTTCTTGCGCCGCCTGGGCGAGCTCGGCTTCTCCGGCGTGCAGAACTTCCCTAGCGTCGGCCTCATCGACGGCACTTTCCGCGCCAATCTCGAGGAGACCGGCATGGGCTACGGCCTCGAGGTCGATCTGATCAAGGCGGCGAGCGCGCTCGATCTCCTGACCACGCCCTATGTCTTCGATCCCGAGCAGGCCCGCGACATGGCGCGCGCCGGCGCCGACATCATCGTCTGCCATATGGGCCTCACCACCGGCGGCGCGATCGGCGCCGACACGGCGCTTGGCGCTCGACGAGTGCGTGCCGCGCATCAACGACTGGGCGGCGGCCGCGCAGGCGCAAGCCGCAAGGACGTCATCGTCCTCTGCCATGGCGGCCCGATCGCGACGCCCGCGGACGCCGCCTTCATCCTCGCGCAGTGTCCGGATTGCAACGGCTTCTACGGCGCCTCCAGCATGGAGCGGCTGCCGACCGAGCGGGCCATCGCCGAGCAGACCCGACGATTCAAGCGCATCGCCGGCGCGGAGAAGGCGGAGCAGATCGATGCCGACTAGGGCGCGGCACGCGCTACGGAAGTCAGGCACGTATGAGGTGCATCGCGCCTCGCAACCGTCATGCCCGGGCTTGACCCGGGCATCCACGCCTTGCGAGTGCCGCAGGAAGGGCGTGGATGGCCGGGTCAAGCCCGGCCATGACGATAAACGTGAACCTGGCGGTCTAACCACCCCCATATCGCACACCAGGCTCAGCATCAGGCGCAACGGACAACCGGGCGACAGCGCCTGCAGCACAGGGAGGTTTCTATGAGCGGCGCGCAATTCGGGGGCTTTGTCCTCGCTCTCATCGTCCTGGCGATCGTCGTCGCCATCATCGTCTGGCTGCTCCATTGGCTCTATCTGCGCTCGAGCAAGGAGCGGGCCTTCGTGCGCACCGGCATGGGCGGCCAGAAGGTGGTGCTGGACGGCGGCGCCTTCGTGCTGCCCATCGTCCACGACGTGATCCCGGTCAACATGAACACGCTGCGCCTCGAGGTCTCGCGCGGCCGCGACAAGGCGCTGATCACCAGCGACCGCATGCGCGTCGACGTCGATCGCCGAATTCTATGTCCGCGTCCGCGCCGCGACCGAGGCGGTCTCCGCCGCGGCGCAAACGCTGGGCCAGCGCACGATGCAGCCGGACTCGCTGAAGGAACTGGTCGAAGGCAAGTTCGTCGACGCGCTGCGCACGGTCGCCGCCGAGATGACGATGGAGGAGCTGCATGAGAAGCGCGGCGACTATGTCCGCCGCGTGCGGGACGGCGTGGCCGACGACCTGATGCAGAACGGGCTCGAGCTCGAATCCGCCTCGCTCACCCAGCTCGACCAGACCGGCATGGAGTTCTTCAACCCTTCCAACGCTTTCGACGCCGAAGGCCTGACCCGGCTCACCGAGCAGATCGAGCGCCGCAAGAAGCATGCGCAACGACATCGAGCAGGACACGATGATCGCAGATCCGCAACAAGAACCTGGAGGCCGAGAAGCTCTCGCTCGACATCGACCGCGATGTCGAGAACGCGCGCCTCCAGCAGGAGCGCGAGATCGAGATCGCGCGCGCCGTGCAGCGCGCCGAGCTGGCGCGCGAGCGGCGCGGCGGACGCAGCGCGCCGAGCGCGCCGCAGCTCTCCGCGCGCGAGCAGGTCGAGCGCGCGCGCATCGAGATCGGAGCGCGGGCTCGACCGCGAGCGCATCGCCAAGGAGCGCGAGATCGAGGGCGCCGAGATCGAGCGGCGCCAGGCGACTGAGCTCGCCGAGCAGCAGCGCGCGATCGCGGTGCGCGAAGCAGTCGAAGGCGCAATCGGAGGCGCAGGCCGCGGCCGACCATGCCCGCGCGCTGGCAGTCTCGCAGAGGAGAAGGTCTTCACCGCGCGCGAGACCGAGATGGCGACGCGGCGCAAGGCGATCGAGCTGATCGGCGCGGCGCAGGAGGCGGAGCGCGACGCGTTGCGCCTCCAGGTCGCCGCCGAGGCCGAGAAGCTCGCGGCGAATGACCGCGGCTTGGCGCTGCGCGCCCAGGCCGAGGCGGAAGCCGACGCCGAGAAGATCCGCTCGCTGGCGCACCGCCTCTTCCACGAGGTCGAGGCCGAGGGCGTGCGGCTGATGAACGAGGCGCAGAACGTGCTGACGCATCGAGGCGCGCGGGCTCGGCCGCCGCGCCTCAAGCTGATCGAGAAGCTCGATGCCATCATCCGCGAGCAGGTGAAGCCGCTGGAGCGCATCGAGGGCATCAAGATCCTGCATGTCGACGGGCTCGGCGGCGGCGGGGGCGGCGGCAACGGCGCTGCCGGGGCCGATCACGGCGGCGGCTTCGCCGACCAGGTGGTGAATTCGGCGCTGCGCTACCGCGCCCAGTCGCCGCTGGTCGATCAGCTGCTGCGCGAGATCGGCATCGAGCCGAGCAGGGCCGGGCAGATCGCCTCGGGCATGCTCGGCGGCCCGAAGAAGCCGGTGAAGCCGGAGGGGGAGGGCTCGTGATCCGGGTCTATGTCTCGAGCGTGATCGACGCCTCGGCCGAAGCGGTCTGGGCGCTGATCCGCGACTTCAACGGCCTGCCGAAATGGCATCCGGGGATCGCCGAAGTCGCGCATCGAGAGCAACTGGCCTGCCGACCGCATCGGCTGCATCCGCAATTTCCGCCTGCGCGACGGCGGCGTCATCCGCGAGCAGCTGCTGGCGCTGTCGGATTACGAGTATCAATGCAGCTATTCCATCCTGGAAATCGCCGATGGGGGTCGAGAACTACATCGCGACCTTGAAGCTCACCCCGGTCACCGATGGTGGCCGCGCCTTTGCCGAATGGTCGGCGGAGTTCGACGCGCCGCCGGCGCGCGAGCGCCAGCTTGCCGAGGAGATCGGCCAGGGCGTGTTCCAGGCCGGCTTCAGCGCGCTCAAGAGCTATTTCGGCCGGCGCTGAGGCGATGCAGCGGGTCACGCGATCGGCCATCATCGACGCGCCGGTCGAGCGCGTCTGGGCGGTCTTGCGCGATTTCAACAGCCACGACGCCTGGCATCCCGCCGTCGCGGACTCGCATATCGAAGGCGGCGAATCCCCCGACCAGGTCGGCTGCGTGCGCAACTTCCATCTGCGCGACGGCGCCCATATCCGCGAGCAGCTCATCGCGCTCTCCGACGAGGCCTTCATCTCGACATATTGCATCCTCGACGCCACCGTGCCGCTGCGCCGCTACGTCGCCACCGTCACCTTGAAGCGCGTCACCGATGGCGACCGCACCTTCTGGCATTGGCAGTCGAGCTTCGAGACGCCGTCGGGGCGCGAGCAGGAGCTCGCCGACATGGTCGGGCGCGGCGTCTACGAGGCTGGCTTCGAGGGGCTGCGCCGCTATCTGCGCGAGGGCGGCGAGCGCGCGCCGCGCCGCGCGCCCGCTGCCATGCCGGCGCCAGCCGGCGAGATGACCGGGCAGGGCGTGGTGTTGACCGATTTCGGCGGCAGCGACCGGCTCTCCTACCAGAACATCACGGTGGCCGCCCCCGGTCCCGGCGAGGTCCGGCTGCGCCAAAGCGCCGTCGGCGTCAATTTCATCGACGTCTATATCCGCCGCGGCGAGTACCGCATGGTGACCCCGCCGGCGGTGCTGGGGATGGAGGCGGCGGGCACGGTGTTGGAGGTCGGGCCCGGCATCCACCATCTGCTGCCGGGCGACACCGTCGCCTATGCCTATGGCGTGCCCGGCGCCTATGCCACCTTGCGCACGCTGCCGGCCGACCAGCTCGTCGCGGTGCCGGCGGCGATATCCGCCGAGACCGCCGCCGCTGTGCTGTTCAAGGGGCTGACGGCGGAATACCTGCTGCACCGCACCCACACGCTGAAGGCCGGCGAGACCGTTCTGGTCCATGCCGCCGCAGGCGGGGTCGGGCTGCTGCTCTGCCAATGGGCGCATGATCTCGGCGCCCGCGTCATCGGCACGGTGAGCAGCGAGGAGAAGGCGCGGCTCGCCCGCGACCATGGCTGCGACCTGCCGCTGGTGGCGCGCGACTACCGCTTCGCCGCCGCGGTCAAGGCGGCGACATCGGGGCGCGGCGTCGATGTCGTCTTCGACGGGCTCGGCGCCGCTTCGGCGGAGGAGACCTACGAGGCGCTGGCAATGACCGGCCATTGGGTCTCGCTCGGCCATGCCAGCGGCCCCTTGCCGCCGCTCGATCCCCACCGCCAGGCGGCGAAGTCGCTGCGGCTGTCGCGGCCGGTGCTGTTCCATTACACCGCCGAGCCGGCGCCGCTCCAGGAGATGGCGGC
>CAWBKF010000054.1:0-34298 GCA_963789275.1 uncultured Alphaproteobacteria bacterium | reverse complement strand
GCGGCACAGCCGCATGGACCGCTTCATCGACGCGATCGAATCGATCGCGGCGATCTTCGTCGGCCTCGTCGCGGCCGACATCTTCATCTCGGTGCTGCTGCGCTATTTCTTCAGCTACTCGATCCCCGACAGCTACGACTTCGGCCGCCTGCTGCTGGGCATCCTGATCTTCTGGGGCATCGCCGCCACCAGCTATCGCGGCACGCACATCACGGTCGATCTGGTCTGGTCCGTGGCGGCGCCGCGCAGAAGCGCATCATCGACGTGTTCGCGACGCTCGGTGCTGCTGTTCGTCGTCACCGTGCAGACCTACACGCTGTTCGACAAGGTGCGCGGCACCCACGCCGACAACGTGCTGACCTACGATCTCAATCTGCCGACCTGGCCGTTCTTCGCCGTCGCCTGGCTCGGCGACGTTTCGGCGGTGCTGCTGATCGCCGTCCGCACCTACCGGCTGATCTTCCGGCCGGAAGCGCTGGGCGCGCAAGCCGTCGATCGAGCCGGTCGGAGTGAGGCGGCGATGAGCACCGACGCCGTCGCCATCATCGGCTTCGTCGTCGCTGTTCGGCCTGATGCTGCTGCGCGTGCCGGTCGGCATGGCGATGGGCCTGGTCGGCGTCACCGGCTTCGGCTACATCGTCGGCGGCGGGCCGGCGCTGAAGCTGATCGGCCAGACCTCGATGCGCACGGTGACCGACTACACTTTCGGCGTCATCCCGATGTTCCTGCTGATGGGCGCCTTCGTCTCCACCTCGGGCATCAGCCGCGAGCTGTTCCGCGCCGCGAACACCTTCGTCGGCCATCTGCGCGGCGGCCTCGGCATCGCCACCATCGCCGCCTGCGGCGCCTTCGCGGCGATCTGCGGCTCGTCGGTCGCGACGGCGGCGACCTTCTCCACCGTCGCCTATCCGGAGATGCGGCGCTATCGCTATCCCGCAGTCCTTCTCGACCGGCGTGATCGCCGCCGGCGGCACGCTCGGCGCCATGCTGCCGCCGTCCACCGTGCTGGCGGTCTACGGCCTCATCACCCAGCAGGACATCGGCAAGCTGTTCATCGCCGGCATCCTGCCCGGCATGCTCGCGGTATCGATGTACATGGCGACGATCGCCATCATCGGCCTCGTCCGCCCGGACTACCTGCCGGCCGGCGTGCGCAGCACGTTTGCCGAGCGGCTGCAGGCGCTGCGCGACGTATGGGCGCCGCTGCTGCTCTTCGTCTTCGTCATCGGCGGGCTCTATGGCGGCCTCTTCACGCCGACCGAGGCCGGCGGCATGGGCGCGGGCGGCGCCTTCCTGATCGGCGTCGCGCGCCGCCGGCTGCCGCCCAAGCAGATCCGCAGTCGCTGCTGCAGGCGACGCGCACCGCCGCGGCGGTGTTCACCGTGCTGATCGGCGCGCTGCTGTTCGGCTATTTCCTCACCGTCACCCAGACGCCGCAGAACGTCACCGAGTTCCTCACCAGCCTCGGCCTCGGCCGCTACGGCGTGCTGGCGCTGATCATGCTGATGTATCTCGTGCTCGGCTGCCTGATGGACGCGCTCGCCATGATCATCCTGACGGTGCCGATCATCTTCCCGGTGGTGTCGGCGCTGGGCTTCGATCCCATCTGGTTCGGCATCATCATCGTCATGACGGTCGAGCTCGGCCTCATCCACCCGCCGGTCGGCATGAATGTCTTCGTCATCAAGACGGTGGTGCCGGAGGTGAGCTTCCTCACCATCTTCACCGGCGTTCTGCCCTTCATCGCGACCGACATCCTGCGGCTGATCATCCTCATCGCCTTTCCCATCATCGCGACCTTTCTGCCGTCGCATATGTAGCCCACGAGGTGCATCATGGAGCGATCGTTCAAGAAGGAGATCGAAGCCCTGAAGCTCGGCGAGGGCGAGATCTTCCACGGCGAGGGCATCCTCGCCGTCACCAAGGCGCTGCTGCAATCGGGCGTGAGCTATGTCGGCGGATATCAGGGCGCCCCGGTCTCGCATCTGCTCGACGTGCTGGTCGAGGCCGAGGACATGATGGGCGAGCTCGGCGTCCATCTCGAGACCTGCACCAACGAGGCCTCGGCCGCCGCCATGCTCGGCGCCTCGATCAACTATCCGCTGCGCGGCGCCGTGACCTGGAAGTCGATCGTCGGCACCAACGTCGCCTCCGACGCGCTCTCCAACCTCGCCTCGCCCGGCGTGCTGGGCGGCGCGCTGATCGTCGTCGGCGAGGATTACGGCGAGGGCGCCAGCGTCATCCAGGAGCGCAGTCACGCCTTCGCGATGAAATCCTCGATCTGGCTCCTGGACCCGCGGCCGGACCTGCCGACCATCGTGCGCCTGGTCGAGAAGGGCTTCGAGCTCTCCGAGGCGAGCCACGCGCCGGTGATGATGGAGCTGCGCATCCGCGCCTGCCATGTCAGCGGCGAGTTCGTCGCCAAGGACAATGTCCGGCCGGCGCATTCCAGGCTCGCGCCGATCGTCGGGCCGCCGCGCTTCGATTATGGCCGCCTCGCCCATCCGCCGGCGACCTTCTCCCAGGAGCGGCTCAAGGTCGAGGAGCGGCTGCCCGCCGCGCAGGCCTTCATCCGCGCCCAGCAGCTCAACGAGGTCTTCGCCGGCGAGATCGGCGAGATCGGCATCATCGTCCAGGGCGGGCTCTACAACTCGGTGCTGCGCACGCTGGCGCGGCTTGGCCTCGCCGACAATTTCGGCGCGAGCCGCGTGCCGATCTACGCGCTCAACGTGGTCTATCCGCTGGTGCCCGAGGAGGTGACGGGTTTTGCCGCCGGCAAGCGCGCGCTGCTCGTCGTCGAGGAAGGCTTTCCCGACTATATCGAGCAGCAGATCAACGTCATCCTGCGCCGCGCCGACCTCCAGACGCGCGTCCTCGGCAAGGGCTGCCTGCCGACGGTCGGCGAGTACAATTCCGAGGCGCTGCTCGCCGGGGTCGCCGCCTTCCTGCGCGAGACCCGGCCCGCCGGCGTCGATATCGAGGCGAGCGCCGGCGCGGCCGACCGGCTGCTCGGCGCGCGGCGCGCCGCCGCGGCATCGACGGGCGAGCTGCCGCAGCGGCCGCCGAGCTTCTGCACCGGCTGCCCGGAGCGGCCGGTGTTCAGCGCCTTGAAGCTGATGCAGCGCCAGATCGGCCCCACCCATATCAGCGCCGATATCGGCTGCCATGCCTTCGGCACGCTGGCGCCGTTCAGCATGGGGAACTCGATCCTCGGCTACGGCATGAGCCTCGCCAGCGCCGCGGCGGTCGGCCCCAATCTCGACCGGCGCCCCATCTCGGTCATGGGCGATGGCGGCTTCTGGCATAACGGCATCCTCACCGGCGTCGCCAGCAACCTCTTCAACAAGGGCGACGGCGTGCTGGTGATCATGCAGAACGGCTACACCTCGGCGACGGGGCTGCAATTCATGCCGTCGAGCACCGGCAGCCGCAGCGGCGCGGTGCCCAGCATGAACATCGAGCACACGCTGCGCTCGCTCGGCGTCAAATGGCTGAAGAAGGTGCGCACCTACAACGTCGCCACCATGCTGCTGACGCTGAAGGAGGCGATGAAGACCGCCGAGAAGGGGCTCAAGGTGATCATCGCCGACGGCGAGTGCCAGCTCGCGCGCCAGCGCCGGCTGCGCGGCGAGGAGGCGAAGACGCTGGCGCGCGGCGGGCGCGTGGTGAAGGCGCGCTACGGCGTCGACGACGAGATCTGCACCGGCGACCATTCCTGCATCCGGCTCTCCGGCTGCCCGTCGCTCACCATCAAGCCCAACCCCGACCCGCTGCGCACCGATCCCGTGGCGAGCGTGATCCCGAGCTGCGTCGGCTGCGGCTTGTGCGGCGAGGTGGCGCATGCGGCGGTGCTGTGCCCGTCCTTCTATCGCGCCGAGACCATCCGCAACCCCAACCGCTGGGACCGCGCGCTGCACGGGCTGCGCAGCCGGGCGCATCGCCTGGCTCGGCGGCGCGGCGAGGGCGGCATGAGCGGCGCGACGCGGCCGGTCAGCCTGCTCATCGCCGCGCTCGGCGGCGAAGGCGGCGGCGTGCTCACCAACTGGATCATCGAAGCCGCCGCGGCCTCGGACCTGCCGGTGCAAAGCACGTCGATCCCCGGCGTCGCGCAGCGCACCGGCGCCACCACCTATTATCTCGAGATCTGGCCCGAGCCGTGGCGCGCGCTCGGCGGCAAGCGCCCGGTGCTGTCGCTGGTGCCGGGGGTCGGCGATATCGATGTTGTCGCGGCGAGCGAGCTGCTCGAGGCGGGCCGTGTCGTCGCCGGCGGCTTCGCCGCCAGGGACCGCACCACCATCATCGCCTCGACCCATCGCATCTACGCCATCTCCGAGCGCATGGCGATGGGCGACGGCCGCTTCGACATCGGCCATCTGCTGAAAGCGATCGAAGAGCAGGCTGAGAGCCATATCCTCTTCGACATGGAGGCGGCGGCGCAACAGGCCAACAGCGTCATCAACGCGGTCATGCTGGGGGCGATCGCCGGCTCCGGCCGGCTGCCGGTCCCGGTCGCGGCCTTCGAGGCGGCGATCCGCGCCGAAGGCAAGGCGGTGGACGCCAATCTGCGCGGCTTCGCCGCCGGGCTCGCGGCGGTGAAGCAGGGCGCCGAGGCGGCGCTCAGCCCGTCGCACAAGCGCGCCCGGGCGCCAAGGCCGAGCCTCGCCGCCCTCGAGCGCGCGGCGCAGGAGACCATGCCGCAAGCGGCGCTCGACATCATCGTCGAGGGGCTGCGCCGGCTCGCGGCATATCAGGATCTCCGCTATGCGCGGCTCTATCTCGACCGGCTGGCGGCGATCCGCGACGCCGATGCCGATGCCGGCGCCGGCGGCAAGCTGCTGCGCGAGACGGCGCGGCATCTCGCGGTGCGCATGTCGTTCGAGGACGTGATCCGCGTCGCGCAGGCGAAGACCGATCCGGCGCGCCTGAAGCGCATCCGCGACGAGCTCAAGCTCCGGCCGGATGAGCCGCTGGCGCTGTTCGATTTCTTCAAGCCCGGCATCGACGAGCTGTGCTCGATCCTGCCGCCCCGCCTCGCCCGCCCCATCCTCGCCTATGCGCAGCGGCGCGGCTGGCTCGGCAAGGTCTATTGGGGAATGGAAATAAAGACCAGCTCGGTGAGCGGCTTCCTGCGCCTCAAGCTGCTGGCCTCGCTGAAGCGCTGGCGCAAGCGCAGCCACCGCTATATCGAGGAGCAGGCGCAGATCGAGGCCTGGCTCGCGCTGGTGGCGGCCGCGGCCAAGCTGTCGCCGGCGCTCGCGCTCGAGATCACCGATTGCGCCCGGCTGATCAAGGGCTATGGCGACACGCATGCGCGCGGCCTCGCCAACTACCGCAAGATCGAGGCGCGCCTCATCCGCCCGGCGCTCGCCGGCGCCTATGCCGCGGCGCTCGCGGCCGACGCGATCGCCGCGGCGCGCACCGCGGCGCTCGCCGATCCCGAAGGCGAGCGGCTGGAGAACACGCTGGGAGAGATCGAACTGCGCGCCAGCCGGCAGATCGCGGCCGAATGACGCTCCGCGGCGGCGAGCCTACTGCCGCATCGCCATGTAGCAGGTTTCGCCGGTTTCCTGGTCGCAGCCGAAGGCGCTGACGACGTTTTCCCATTTGACCCCGGTCACGACGGGGGCGGCGTTGCCGCGATGGAACAGCGTCTGGCTCATCACCAGCGCCGTCACGATCAACAGCACGCCGAAGATACCGGCAAATTCCTCGTCCATCGCCTGCCTCGCTCGGCCGCCCGCGGGCGGCGCTTTGCCGACCGGCAAGAAATAACAGGGCGATCGTTAAGCCGGGGTGAACATCGCGGGCAATTTGCCGCGCGTTTTAAGGGTTTCCTAACCATGCTTGACCGCCGCCGCGCCGCGCCCAAGACTGGCCCGACACGCGCCGGCAAGCGCGGCAGGGAGCGCCAGGGGAGACGGGCATGAAACGCAGCAGCGAGCGCTTCCTCACCACCCATACCGGCAGCCTGCCCCGCCCGGAAGACCTCATCCGGACGATGTTCGCCAAGGAGGAGGGCGTGCCGGTCGACCGCGCCGCTCTCGACCAGCGCATCCGGACGGCGGTCGCCGAGATCGTCGCCAAGCAGGGCGCTTGCGGCATCGACATCGTCAATGACGGCGAGATGAGCAAGCCCAGCTACGCCACCTACATCAAGGACCGGCTCGATGGCTTCGGCGGCAGCAGCCACCCGCTGCAATACCAGGATCTCGTCGATTTTCCGGAGCTGGCGCGGCGCGTCTTCGGCGATCCCGGCCGCGCGCGGCGCAAGACGCCGGGCTGCAACGGCCCGATCACGCTGCGCGACGCGACGGCGGCCGCGCGCGACGTCGACAATCTCAAAACCGCGCTCGGCGCGGTAACGGCCGAAGAGGGCTTCCTCACCGCGGCCTCGCCGGGGCTGATCTCGCTCTTCTTCCATAACGGCCATTACCCCAGCCACGAGGCCTATCTCTTCGCCATCGCCGAGGCGATGCGCGCCGAATACGAAACCGTGGCCAAGGCTGGATTCATCCTCCAGCTCGACTGCCCCGACCTCGCCATGGGCCGCCACATCCAATATGCCGAGCTCAGCACCGCCGAGTTCAGGAAGCGCGCGCGGCTCCATATCGAGGCGCTCAATTACGCGGTGGCAGGCATCGCGCCGGAGCGGATGCGGCTGCATCTGTGCTGGGGCAATTACGAAGGGCCGCATCATTGCGACGTGCCGCTCAAGGACATCATCGATGTCGTCTTCGAGGCGCGGCCGGCGGGATTGTCCTTCGAGGCCGCCAATCCGCGCCATGCCCATGAATGGACGGTGTTCGAGACGGTGAAGCTGCCCGAGGGCAAGGTGCTGATCCCCGGGGTGCTGGAGTCCAAGACCAATTTCATCGAGCATCCCGAGCTCATCGCCCAGCGCATCGCCCGCTACGCCCGCCTCGTCGGCCGCGACAATGTCATCGCCGGCAGCGATTGCGGCTACGGCACCTGGGTCGGCCAGGCGGCGGTCGATCCTGCGGTGGTATGGGCAAAGCTCGCCGCCATGGCCGAGGGCGCCAGGCTGGCGACCGCCGAGTTCTGGCGTTAGCGTGGGTTTCGAGCAGATCGAAATCACCATCCTTGCTTTCCCTGCGAAAGCGCCAGTTGATGCACACATCTCCCGGCAGCGTATTCCTCAACAATCGCTTTGCCCGCGAAAGCGGGCATCCAGGGCCCTCAAATGCACTGAGCGGAGCGCTTCCCCCTGGGTCCCCGCTTTCGCGGGGACGGCGGAATAAGTAACGAGAGGCGCAGCGTTTTTCCGGATGTGTACATCAACTAGTCGCTTTCGCACGGGCAAGGTTCCCTCTTCGCGGGACATGCTCTAGCAGCCGCCTGCCGCCAATAGGAGCAGACATGACCGACCGTTACGCCCGCTACCAGCGCCTCAAATTCGCCCGCCCGGCCGAGCGCGTGCTCGAGATCATCCTCGACACCCCGGGCAAGCTCAACGCCACGGACGCGGCGATGCATGCCGAGCTGGCGGAGATCTGGCGCGATGTCGACGCCGATCCCGAGATCAACGCGGCGCTGCTGCGCGGCGCCGGCAATGCCTTCTCGGCCGGCGGCGATCTGGCGCTGGTCGAGAGCATCACCCGGGATTTCACCACCCGCGCCCGCGTCTGGAAGGAGGCGCGCGACCTCGTCTACAACCTCATCAACTGCAACAAGCCGGTGGTCTCGGCGATGGAAGGCCCGGCGGTGGGCGCGGGACTGGTGGCGGGGCTGCTCGCCGACGTCTCGGTCGCGGCCAAGAGCGCGCGCATCATCGACGGCCACACCCGCCTCGGCGTCGCCGCCGGCGACCACGCGGCGATCGTCTGGCCGCTGCTCTGCGGCATGGCCAAGGCGAAATACTACCTGCTGCTGTGCGAGCCGCTGTCGGGCGAAGAGGCCGAGCGGATCGGCCTCGTCTCCAAGACCTGCGAGGACGGCAAGGCCTACGAGACCGCGCTCGCCATTGCCGTGCGGCTCGCCGCCGGAGCGCCGGCGGCGCTGCGCTGGACCAAATACGCGCTCAACAACTGGCTGCGGCTGGCGGGGCCGAGCTTCGATGCCTCGCTCGCGCTCGAGTTCCTGGGCTTCAGCGGGCCGGAGGTGCAAGAGGGCATGGCCTCGCTGCGCGAAAAGCGCCGGCCGGATTTTCCGCCGTCGAGCCCGGTTTAGCGCCGCCGCTTCCGGTGCGCAAAGCCCCGGAACCCCGCGATATTTGCCGAAAACACCGCGCTTCGTCGTGCGGCATTTTCATGGTGCCTTCACCAGTTTCCCCGAAACTCCTGGGCTTCGTCGCTTTTGGCCCGGGTGCCCCTTGTGATGGCCGCGCTCCTCGACAAGATCGAGACACCGTGCTTGCGCCAGCTCTACGCCTATTGGGACGAGCGCCGGCAGGGACGCGAGTTCCCGGCGCGAAGCGATCTCGACCCGCTCGATTTCCGCTACGCGCTCGGCCACGTCCTGCTGCTCGACGTGCTCGCCGATCCCTCGCGCTTCCGCTTCCGCCTGCACGGCAGCCTGCTCGCGGAGCGCGCCGGCTACGACATGACCGGCAAGCTCGCCGATGAGCTGCCGGATCCCGCGAACCGCCAAGCGGCTGATCGAGCGCTGCCGCGGGTTGGTGGAAGCGCGCCAGCCGCTCGCGGTGATCAACGAGCGCATCCTCGGCCGGCGCCGCTTCGGCTACGAGGCGGTGTGGCTGCCGCTGGCCAAGGACGGCCGCACCATCGACATGCTGATGGCCGGGGTCGTCTATCGCGATAGCCGCGCCGCCGGCCCGCTCGACTGGCACCCCAACTCCGCCGCCTGAGCGTCCCGGCCGGCGCGCCCCGCGACAAAACCGCGGGAACGTTGCGGGAACGAGGCCTGTGCCGGGGATGGGTGCAAGGCATATAGCGTAAATTAAGGCACGGTGGCACTCTGGTGGGGCTTGCTCGCCGGTGCGCGCTGCGGCGGGCCCCCGCCGAGGGGGATCTCGAGCGTCACGCCGCGACGCGGCCGATCAAGGACAACGGGCGAAGGGCGTCGACGCCGTGCGGCGGCGGCCCGGCGGGTTGCGCGGGCAAGCCCGGACAAGGAACGGAGAATGGCATGACGTCCTCAGACGTACATGGATGACCTGCCAAGCGAGCTGAAGGCGCCACCCAGCCGCCCAGCGCGCACGGCGTCACCGAGGGTGGTGCAACCGTCGCGCTGGCGCCGGCTCATCTGGCCGGTGCTGGGCGTGCTGCTGCTTGCCGCCATCGCCTGGATCATCTTCCGCCCGCACGCGCAGGCACCGCGCACCGGCCGCTTCGCGCAGGGCGGGCCGATGCCGGTGGTCGCCGCCACGGCCGAGAAAGGCGACATGCCAGTGACGCTGGCGGGGCTCGGCACGGTGACGCCGCTCGCCACCGTCACGGTGATGACCCAGATCAGCGGCCAGCTGATGTCGGTGGGCTTCCAGGAGGGCCAGGAGGTCAACAAGGGCGATTTCCTGGCGCAGATCGACCCGCGGCCCTATCAAGCGGCGCTCGATCAGCTGCAGGCCCAGCTGCTGCGGGACCAGGCGCTGTTGAAGGGCGCCCAGGTCGACCTCGCCCGCTATCAGAAGCTGGCGGCGCAGAACTCGATCGCGCAGCAGCAGGCGGACGACCAGCTCTACCTCGTTCACCAGTACGAAGGCACCGTCAAGTCCGACGAGGCGCAGGTCGAGAACGCCCAGCTCAACCTCACCTATTGCCACATCGTGGCGCCGGTGACCGGCCGCGTCGGCCTGCGGCTGATCGACCCCGGCAATTACGTCCAGGCCAGCAGTTCCAGCGGCCTCGTGGTCCTCACGCAATTGAAGCCGATCTCGGTGATCTTCACGCTCCCCGAAGACAATCTTCCGGCGGTGCTGAAGCGCGTCAACGGCGGTGCGACGCTGCAGGTCGCGGCCTACGATCGCAGTGGGACGACCAAGATCGCGACGGGGAAGCTCGGCACGCTCGACAACCAGATCGACCCCACCACCGGCACGGTCAAGTTGCGCGCGCTGTTCGACAACACCGACGAGATGCTGTTCCCCAACCAGTTCGTCAACGCCCAGCTGCTGCTCGACACCGACAGCGGCGTCACCATCATCCCCTCCGCCGCGGTCGAGCGCGGCGCACCCGGCACCTTCGTCTATGTCGTCAAACCGGACAACACGGTTGCGGTGCAAAAGGTCCAGCTCGGCCCCACCGACGGCGAGCGCGTCGAAGTGAAGAGCGGGCTTCTGCCGGGCGACAAGGTGGTGATCGACGGCGCCGACAAGCTGCGCGACGGCGCCACGGTGGTGCTGCCCGCCGCAGCCGCCGGTGCCGGCGCGGCGAGCGAGCCCGCGCCCAAAGAACAGCGCCGCCGGAGCACGCAATGAGCCGCGCGCCGGGCGCGGCGCAGCAAGAGCGGCACCGCATGAGCCCGTCGCGCATTTTCATCCTGCGCCCGGTCGCCACCTCGCTGCTGATGGTGGCGATCATGCTGGTGGGCATTGTCGGCTACGACTTCCTGCCGCTCTCGGCGCTGCCGCAGGTCGACTATCCCACCATCCAGGTGCAGACCTTTTATCCCGGCGCCAGCCCGGACGTGATGACCTCGTCGGTGACGGCGCCGCTGGAGGTCCAGCTCGGCCAAATGCCGGGGCTCAACCAGATGTCGTCGCAGAGCTCGGCCGGCGCCTCGGTGATCACGCTGCAGTTCAGCCTCGACCTGTCGCTCGACATCGCCGAGCAGGAGGTGCAGGCGGCGATCAACGCGGCGGGGAACCTGCTGCCTGCGGACCTGCCGGCGCCGCCGATCTATGCCAAGGTCAACCCCGCCGACGCGCCGATCCTGACGCTCGCCGTCACCTCCAAGACGATCCCGATCCCGCAGCTGCAGGACCTTGCCGACACCCGGCTGGCGCAGAAGATATCGCAACTCCCCGGCGTCGGGCTGGTCAGCGTCAATGCCGGGCAGCGGCCGGCCGTGCGCATTCAAGCCGATACGCGCAAGCTCGCCGGCTACGGCCTCAACATCGACGATCTCCGCACCACCATCGCCAATGCCAACGTCAACACGCCCAAGGGCAATTTCGACGGGCCGATGCGCGCCTCGACGATCAATGCCAACGACCAGATCCAGAGCGCCGACCAATACGCCAACCTGGTGATCGCCTACCGGAACAACGGGCCGGTGATGCTGTCGGACGTGGCGAAGGTCGTGAGCGGGCCCGAGAACACCAAGATCGGCTCCTGGATGAACCTGGAGCCGGCGGTGATCCTCAACGTGCAGCGCCAGCCCGGCGCCAATGTGATCGAGGTGGTCGACCGCATCCAGGCGCTGCTGCCCGGATTGAAGGACGCGCTGCCGTCGGCGATGGAAGTGAGCGTGCTCACCGACCGCACCGTCACCATTCGCGCCTCGGTGCGCGATGTCGAGATCGAGCTGGGCCTCGCCGTGGTGCTGGTGGTGCTGGTGATCTTCGCCTTCCTGCGCAACGTGCCGGCGACGCTCATTCCCAGCCTCTCGGTGCCGCTGTCGATCGTCGGCACGTTTGCGGCGATGTATCTGCTGGGCTTCAGCCTCGACAACCTGTCGCTGATGGCACTGACCATCGCCACCGGCTTCGTCGTCGACGACGCCATCGTCATGATCGAGAACATCGCCCGCTACGTCGAGCAGGGGCATTCGCGCCTCAAGGCGGCGCTGATGGGGTCGGAGCAGATCGGCTTCACCATCATCTCGCTGACCGTCTCGCTGCTCGCCGTGCTGATCCCGCTGCTGTTCATGGGCGACGTGGTCGGACGCCTCTTCCGCGAATTCGCCGTCACGCTCGCGGTCACCATCCTGATCTCCGCGGTGGTGTCGCTGACGCTGGTGCCGATGCTTTGCGCCAAGCTGCTGAAGCCGCCGTCGGAGGAGAGCGCCTTCTTCCGGCGCTCGCAGCAATGGTTCGACGCCACCATCGAGCGCTACGGCCGCATGCTCGGCTGGGTGCTCGACCACCAGCCGCTGATGCTGCTGGTGGCCGTCGGCACGCTGGCGCTCACCGTCTTCCTCTACGTGGTGGTGCCGAAAGGCTTCTTCCCGGTGCAGGACACGGGGCTCATCCAGGCGATCACCCAGGCGGACCAGTCGGTTTCCTATGACGCCATGGCGCAACGCCAGCAGGCGCTGGCGGCGGCGATCCTGAAGGACCCGAACGTCGTGAGCCTGTCCTCCTTCATCGGCGTCGACGGCACCAACAGCACGCTCAACAGCGGCCGTTTCCTCATCAACCTGAAGCCGCGCGACGACCGCGAGGCGAGCGCCAGCGACGTCATCCGCCAGCTCAAACAGGAGACGGCGCAGGTCTCCGGCATCACGCTCTACATGCAACCGGTGCAGGATCTCACCATCGACGCCACGGTGAGCCGTACCCAGTACCAGTTCGTCCTCGAGGACTCCAACCCCACGGAGCTCGCCGCCTGGGTCCCGAAGCTCATCGACAAGCTCGGCGGGATCCCGTCGCTCGAGGACGTCGCCAGCGACGTCGAAGCGCATGGGCTCTCGACCTACATCGCCATCGACCGCGACACGGCCGCGCGCTTCGGCATCACCCCGGCCACCGTCGACAACGCGCTCTACGATGCCTTCGCCCAGCGCATCGTCTCCACCATCTTCACCCAGTCGAACCAATACCGCGTCATCCTCGAGGCCGATCCGCAGCAGCAGCGCACGCTCGACACGCTGAACTCGATATACCTGCCGTCCTCGCTGTCGACGGTAGGGCAGGTGCCGCTTAACGCCATCGCCCATTTCGTGACGCAAGAAGCGCCGCTGCAGATCAACCATCTCGGCCAGTTCCCTTCGGCGACGATCTCTTTCAACCTGTCACCGCACGCCTCGCTCGGCGAGGCGGTCGACGCGATCCGCGCCGCCGAAAAGGAAATCGGCCTGCCGCAGAGCATCTTCACCACCTTCGAGGGGGCGGCGCTCGCCTTCCAGTCCTCGCTTCAGAACGAGCTTCTGCTCATCCTCGCCGCCATCGTCGCCGTCTACATCGTGCTGGGCGTGCTCTACGAGAGTTACATCCATCCCGTGACCATCCTCTCGACCCTGCCCTCGGCGGGCATCGGCGCGCTCTGGGCGCTGATCATCGACGGCAGCGACCTCGGCGTCATCGGCATCATCGGCATCGTGCTGCTGATCGGCATCGTCAAGAAGAACGCGATCATGATGATCGACTTTGCGCTCGAAGCCGAGCGCGAGGAGGGAAAATCGCCGCGCGAGGCGATCTTCCAGGCCTCGCTGCTGCGCTTCCGTCCGATCATGATGACGACGCTGGCGGCGCTGTTCGGCGCCTTGCCGCTGATGCTCGGAACCGGCACCGGCTCGGAGCTGCGCCACCCGCTCGGCATCACCATCGTCGGCGGCCTCATCGTCAGCCAGATGCTGACGCTGTTCACCACGCCGGTGATCTATCTGGCTTTCGACCGGCTGGCGCGCCGCTTCCGTGGCGCCACGCCGGCGGAGAGCCCGGCCGAATGAACTTCTCCGAGACCTTCATCCGCCGGCCGATCGCGACCACGCTGCTCACGCTCGGCCTGGCGCTGGCCGGCAGCGGCGCTTTCCTGCTGTTGCCGGTCTCGCCGCTGCCGCAGGTCGATTTCCCGACGATCCAGGTCTCGGCCACGCTGCCCGGCGCCAGCCCCGAGACGGTGGCGACCAGCGTGGCTACGCCGCTCGAGCGCCATCTCGGCCAGATCGCCGACGTCACCGAGATGACCTCGTCGAGCTCGGTCGGCCAGACGCAGATAACCCTGCAATTCGGCCTTGACCGCAACATCGACGGCGCCGCGCGCGACGTCCAGGCGGCGATCAATGCGGCGCGCGCCGACCTGCCGACCGCCCTCAGGAGCAACCCGACCTACAAGAAGGTCAATCCCGCCGATCCCGCGGTGCTGATCCTTGCCCTCACCTCCGACACGCTGAGCCAGGGCCAGCTCTACGATTCCGCCGCCACCGTGCTGCAGCAGAAGCTGTCGCAGATCTCGGGCATCGGCCAGGTCACGATCGGCGGCAGCTCCTTGCCGGCGGTGCGCGCCGAACTCAACCCGAGCGCCCTCTTCCATTACGGCATCGGTCTCGAGGATGTGCGCGCCGGTCTCAACGCCGCCAACGCCCACAGCCCCAAAGGTACGATCGAGGACGACGCGCAGCGCTGGCAGATCTACACCAACGACCAGGCCAGCACCGCCGATCAGTATCGGCCGCTGGTGATCGCCTATCGCAACGGCGCGGCGGTGCGCCTCTCGGACGTCGCCGACGTCATCGATTCCGTCGAGAACGTCCGCAACGGCGGCATCTCCAGCGGCAAGCCCGCCGTGCTGCTGATCCTCTACCGCCAGCCGGGCGCCAACATCATCGACACGGTGGACCGCATCTATGCCCTGCTGCCGCAGCTCAAGGCCTCGATCCCGAGCGACATCGACATTACGCCGGTGATGGACCGTACGACGACGATCCGCGCCTCGCTGCACGACATCGAGCAGACGCTCTTCATCTCGATGATGCTGGTGATCGGCGTCGTGTTCGTCTTCCTGCGCAACGGCCGCTCGGCGATCATCCCGAGCGTCGCGGTGCCGACGTCGCTGCTCGGCACCTTCGGGATCATGTACCTGCTCGGCTACAGCCTCGACAATCTGTCGCTGATGGCGCTGACGGTGGCGACCGGTTTCGTCGTCGACGACGCCATCGTCGTGCTCGAGAACATCACCCGCCATATCGAAGCCGGCATGCCGCGCTTCCAGGCGGCGCTCCTCGGCGCGCGCGAGGTGGGATTCACCGTGCTGTCGATGAGCTCGTCGCTGGTGGCGGTGTTCATCCCGATTCTGCTGATGAGCGGCATCGTCGGCCGCTACTTCCGCGAATTCGCCATGACGCTGTCGATCGCCATCGCGGTATCGCTGGCGCTCTCGCTGACGACGACGCCGATGATGTGCGCCTACATTATCAGACACCGGCCGGACTCCGAGCAGGGCCGGCTGTTCCGCTGGAGCGAGCGTGTCTTCAACGGGCTGCTGGCATCCTACGACCGCTCGCTGCGCTGGGCGCTCAGGCATGCGCCGCTGATGGTGCTGGTCCTGGCGGCCGTTCTCGTGCTCAACGTCTATCTCTTCTATGTCGTGCCGAAGGGCTTCTTCCCCGAGCAGGATACGGGCCGGCTGATCGGCGGTATCCAGGCGGATCAGAGCATCTCCTTCCAGCTCATGCGAAAGAAGCTGCAGGAGTTCATCTCGATCATCCAGCACGATCCCAATGTCGCGACCGTGGTCGGCTTCACCGGCGGGCGGCAGACCAATTCCGGCTTCGTCTTCGTCACGCTGAAGCCGTTGTCCGAGCGCAAGCTCTCGGCCGATCTGGTCATCGCGAAGCTGCGCCGCAACATGTCGCATGTCGCCGGGGCGACGCTCTTCCTGCAGGCGGCCCAGGATATCCGGGTCGGCGGACGGGCGAGCAACGCGCTCTATCAGTACACGCTGCAGGGCGACGACCTCACCGAGCTCTACGCCTGGGCGCCCAAGATCACCGACGCGCTGCAGCGCGTACCCGTGCTCACCGACGTCAATTCCGATCAGCAGCAGAACGGCCTCGAGACCGACCTCGTCATCGATCGCGACACGGCGGCGCGGCTCGGCATCACCGCGGCCGCCATCGACAACACGCTCTATGACGCTTTCGGCCAGCGCCAGGTATCGACGATCTATGCGGCACTCAACCAGTATCACGTCATCATGGAAGTGGCGCCGCAATATTGGCAAAACCCGGACATGCTGAAGCAGATCTATGTCAGCACGGCCGGCGGCGCCGTGACCGGCACGCAGTCGACCCAGGCGCTGGTGGGGACGGTGACGGCGGCGTCCGCCTCGAGCGCGCGCAGCCAGACCACCACCGCGGCGCAAATCGCCGCCAATACCGCACGCAATCTCGCCGCCAACCAGATCGGCGCCACCGGTCACGCCAGCGGCAGCGCCTCCACCGGCGCCGCCGTGACCACCAGCGCCGAGACCATGGTGCCGCTCGCGGCCTTCAGCCATTTCGGTCCGGGCAAGACGCCGCTTGCCGTCAATCACCAGGGCCCGTTCGTCGCTACCACCATCTCGTTCAACCTGGCGCCGGGCAAATCGCTGAGCGACGCGACGGCAGCGGTCAACAAGGTGATGAATGAACTCAAGGTGCCGGCCACCATCCATGGCGCCTTCCAGGGCACCGCCAGCGTCTTTCAGGCGTCGCTGGCCAACCAGCCGATCCTGATCCTGGCGGCGCTGCTCGCGATCTATATCGTGCTCGGTGTGCTCTATGAGAGCTACATCCACCCGATCACCATCCTGTCGACGCTGCCCTCGGCCGGACTCGGCGCCGTGCTGGCGCTGATGGCGCTCAACACCGAGTTCAGCCTGATCGCGCTCATCGGCGTCATCCTGCTGATCGGCCTCGTCAAGAAGAACGCCATCATGATGATCGATTTCGCGCTCGACGCCGAGCGCAGCCAGCACCTGGCGCCGGGGGAGGCGATCTACCAGGCCTGCCTGCTGCGCTTCCGCCCGATCATGATGACCACCATGGCGGCGATGCTGGGCGCGCTGCCGTTGGCGCTGGGCGTCGGCGACGGCGCCGAGCTGCGCCGACCGCTCGGCATCTCCATCGTCGGCGGTCTCATTGTCAGCCAGTTGCTTACGCTCTACACCACGCCGGTGATCTACATTTATCTCGACCGGTTCCGCCTATGGAGTCGTGGCCGCTTCCGCAGCCGCCATCCCGATCTTTCTGGCGGCACGATCCCGGAGCCCGGTGAATGAGCAGAACCTTCGTGCTGGGCGTGCTGGCGCTGGTCGCCGGCTGCACCGTCGGTCCCGACTACAAGCGCCCTGAAGCGCCGGCGCCGGCGGCCTACAAGGAGGACGGCTGGAAGCCCGCGGAGCCCAAGGACGCGGAGCGGCGCGGCGATTGGTGGTCGATCTACCAGGACCCCGTGCTCGACGGCCTCGAGCGCCAGATCGACATCTCCAACCAGACCCTGAAGGAGGCCGAGGCCGCCTACAGTCAAGCCCAGGCCGTGGTCGCCGAGGGCGAAGCCGGGTTCTTCCCGACGCTCTCCATCACCGGCGCGGGCACGCGCTCCGGCCAAGGTGGTGGCGGCAGCACCGGCGTCACCACCATCACCGGCACGCCGACCGTGTCCCCCGGACGCGGCAGCGGCAGCGCCAGCAGCGTCAATCTCTCCGCCACGGCAAGCTGGGACATCGATCTCTGGGGCAAGATCCGCCGCACCGTCGAGAGCGACGTCGCCAGCGCGCAGGCGAGCGCCGCCGATCTCGCCAATGCGCGGCTCTCGGCGCAGGGCCAGCTTGCCACGCTCTATTTCGAGCTGCGCTCGTCGGACCAGCAAGTGCGGCTGCTCAATTCCGCCGTCGAAGCGTTCACGCAGTCGCTGCAGATCACCCGCAACCAGTATGCGGCGGGCGTCGCGGCCGAGACCGACGTCGTCACCGCCGAGACCCAGCTGGAGCAGACCCGCGCGCAGGCGATCGCCGTGGGCGTCCAGCGCGCGCAGTTCGAGCACGCCATTGCCGCGCTGATCGGCAAGGCGCCGGCCGACTTCGCCGTGGCCCCGGCGGCGATGCCTGCGACCGTGCCGGTGCCGCCGGCCGAGCTGCCTTCGGCGCTGCTCGAGCGCCGCCCCGACATCGCCGCGGCCGAGCGGCTGATGGCCGCCGCCAATGCGCAGATCGGCGTCGCGATCTCGGCCTACTATCCCGATCTGACGCTCTCCGCCTCCTATGGCTTTGCCAACTCGGGCATCGCCAAGCTGCTGCGCGCCTCCAACAGCTTCTGGTCGCTCGGGCCGCAGCTCGTCCAGCCGGTATTCACCGGCGGCCTGACACAGGCGCAGGTCGCGGCGGCGAAGGCGAGCTATGCGCAAAGCGTCGCGACATATCGCCAGACGGTGCTCACCGGCTTTCAACAGGTAGAGGACCAGCTGGCGGCGCTGCGCATCCTGGCGCAGCAGGCGGTGGTCGAGGAAAACACCGTAAGGCTGGCGCGCGAGGCCGAGCGGCTGACCCTCAACCAGTACCAGCAGGGCACGGTTCCCTATACCGCGGTCATCACCGCGGAGACGACGCGGCTCACCAACGAGGAGACCGCGCTCGGCATCCTGCAGAGCCGCTTCCTCGCCAGCGTGGCGCTGGTCCAGGCGGTGGGCGGCGGCTGGAACACGACGCAGCTGCCGAGCACCGAGGAGGTAGATCAGGACGACCCGACACCGACGCGTTAAGCCGGATGCTTCCCGGGCAGCGCAGTATGGGGCCTGAGGCGGCTGGCGGGCGGCGGCTGACGCGAGCGGCTAGGCCGCCGGGGCCTCGGCCTTGCGGGCGGCAGCGGCCTCGATCCGGCGCTTCAGGCGGCGCGCCTCGAGGGTGAGCTTGCTGTTGGACGTGCCCAGGAGGTAGGCGTCGATCCCGCCATTATGCTCGACGGTGCGGATGCCGCGGGTCGAGAGCCGCACGCGCACCGAGGTCCCGAGCGCGTCGGAGAGCAGCGAGGTGATCTGCAGGTTGGGCAGGAAGCGGCGCTTGGTCTTGTTGTTGGCGTGGCTGACGTTGTTGCCAACCAGCACGCCCTTGCCCGTGATGAAGCACCGTCTCGACATGACCGTCCTCGAACAACAATGACGGCCTCTCAAGGGGTCGAGCGGCCGTGTGGGAAGCGGGTTTCTAGGCCAAGGCAGGCCCGGCGTCAAGCCGGATGCCGCCGCCCGCGGAACGCCTGGAGCGCCGCTTTGGCCGCGGCGGCGGGGGTGCTCGCGCCGGAGGCGAGCTGGGCCTCCAGCCGGGCGAGCCGCGCCGCCACCTTGGGGTCGGCCTTGAACATGTCGATCAGCCCCTCGCCGATCTCGCTCCAGAGATGGGCGCGCGCCTGCTCGGCGCGGCGGCGCTGGAGCGCGCCGCTCGCCCGCAGCGCCGCGATGCGCTGGGCGACGGACTGCCACAGCGTCTCGATGCCGCGGCGCTCCAGCGCCGAGACCGCCACCACCGCCGCTGCGGCCGCGTCGGCGGGCGGATGCAGCAGGCGCACGGCGTGGCGGTAGTCGGCTACCGCGCGCATCGCCGCCGGCTCGAGATCGCCATCGGCCTTGTTGACGATGAGGAGATCGGCGAGCTCGACGATGCCCTTCTTGATGCCCTGGAGGTCGTCGCCACCGCCCGGCGCCAGCAGCAGCAGGAAGAGGTCGACCATATCGGCGACCGCCGTCTCGGACTGGCCGACGCCCACGGTCTCGACGATGACCACGTCGAAGCCGGCGGCCTCGACCACCAGAATGGCCTCGCGGGTGCGGCGGGCGACGCCGCCCAGCGTGCGGCCGGCCGGCGACGGGCGAATGAAGGCATCATCGTGCCGCGCCAGCTCGGCCATGCGCGTCTTGTCGCCGAGGATCGAGCCGCCGCCGCGCTTGGAGGAGGGATCGACCGCCAGCACGGCGACGCGGTGGCCGGCGGCGATCACCGTCAGCCCGAACGCCTCGATGAAGGTCGATTTTCCCACCCCCGGCGCGCCCGAAATGCCAAGCCGCATCGATTTGCCGCTGTGCGGCAGCAGCAGCGCGAGCAGCGCCTCGGCCGCGGCGCGATGGTCCCCGCGCGTCGACTTCGACCAGCGTGATCGCCCGCGCCAAGGCGCGGCGATCGCCGCCCTGCAGGCCGGCGGCGAGCTTTTTCACATCGACGGCAGCAGCCCCCATGGGCCGTGCATAGCATGCGGCGGCGCGCGACGGTACTGATCCCCCGCGCGGCGCTTCGCCATCCTGCCTATTCCGCCACCGCCGCCAGCGCCGCCGCGTGCTCGTCGGCTTCCTGCTGGCGCGCCCACATGGCGGCGTAGACGCCGCCCCGCGACAGCAGCGTGGCGTGGTCGCCGCGCTCGACGATCCGGCCCTGGTCGAGCACCAGGATCTCGTCGGCCTTGACCACGGTGGAGAGGCGGTGAGCGATGACCAGGGTGGTGCGCCCGGCCGAGATCTCGTCGAGATTGGCCTGGATCTCCTGCTCGGTCCTGGTGTCGAGGGCCGAGGTCGCCTCGTCGAAGATCAGGATGCGCGGGCTCTTGAGGATGACGCGGGCAATCGCGACGCGCTGCTTCTCGCCGCCCGAGAGCTTCAGCCCGCGCTCGCCGACCTTGCTGGCGTAGCCATCGGGCAACGCCGCGACGAAATCATGGATGCGCGCATGGCGCGCCGCCTCCTCGATCTCGCCGTCGGCAGCGCCAGGCCGGCCATAGGCGATGTTGTAGCGCACGGTGTCGTTGAACAGCACGGTGTCCTGCGGCACGACCCCGATGGCGCGGCGCAGGCTGTCCTGCGTCACCGCGCGCAAATCCTGCCCGTCGATGCGGATGGCGCCGGCATCGACGTCGTAGAAGCGGAAGAGAAGGCGGGCGATGGTCGATTTGCCGGCGCCGCTGGGCCCGACGATCGCCACCGTGCCGCCCGCCGGCACGCGGAACGAGACGTCGTGCAGGATGGCGCGGCGGGGATCGTAGCGGAAGGACACCCGGTCGAAGACGATCTCGCCGCGGGTCACGACCAGCGCCGGCGCGCCGGGCGCATCCTCGATCTCGGCGCGCACCGCCAGCAGGCGGAACATCGATTCGAGATCGGTCAGCGACTGCTTGATGTTGCGGTAGACCATGCCGAGCACATTCAAGGGCGCGTAGAGCTGGACGAGATAGGAATTCACCAGCACGAAATCGCCCACCGTCATGGTGCCGCGGGCGACGCCGCGCGCGGCGAGCAGCATCACCGTGACGAGACCGCCGGCGATGATGATGCCCTGGCCGATGTTGAGCGCCGAGAGCGTCGTCTGGCTCTTGACCGCGGCGCGCTCATAGGCGCGCAGCGCCTTGTCGAAGCGCTCGGCCTCATGCGCCTCGTTGGCGAAGTATTTCACCGTCTCGAAATTGAGCAGGCTGTCGATTGCCCGGGTGTTGGCCTCGCTGTCGCGCTCGTTCATCTCGCGGCGGAACTTGATGCGCCAATCGGTGACGGCGAAGGTGAAGGCGATGTAGCCGAGGATGGTCGCCAGCGTCGCCAGCGCGAAGCTTGCCTCGTAGAAGCCCCACAGGATGCCGCAGACCAGCGCGATCTCGATCAGCGTCGGCACGACGTTGAAGAGCATGTAGGAGAGCAGGAACTCGGTGCCGCGGATGCCGCGCTCGATGGCCCGCGACAAGCCGCCGGTCTGGCGGTCGAGATGGAAGCGCAGCGACAGCGCGTGGAGATGGCCGAAGGTGGCGAGCGCCACCCGGCGCACGGCGCGCTGGCCGACCTTGGCGAAGACGGCGTCGCGCAGCTCGGCGAAGAACTGCGCGCCGACCCGCGCCAGCCCGTAGCCGATGATCAGCGCCACCGGCATCGTGATCGCCGCCGCATGGCCCGGCGACAGCCGATCGACCGCGCCCTTGTAGAGCAGCGGCACGTAGACATTGACGCCTTTGGCGGCGACGAGCAGGACGAGCGAGGCGAGCACCCGCGCGCGCAGGCCCCAATCCCTGGGCCAGAGATAAGGCGCGAGATTGCGCACCGCCTTCAGCTCCTGGCGCAGGCCGACCTCGGAGCCCGAGCCGAGCTTGGGCGCGGCGATGCGCTCGCTGCTCATGAGGGCTGAAAATCGCGCTGCGCCGCGCGCCGCGCACGCGGCAGCCGCACCGCCAGTGCCACCACCCCCACCATGACGACGGCGCCGACGTAGTAGGGGGCGTTGCGGCCCCAGAGCTCGAACAGCGGCCCGGCCGCCGCCGGACCGAGGATGCGCGACAGGCTGCTCGCCGATTGCGACACGCCGAGAACGCCGCCGCGCTCGTCGATTTCGGCCTGCTGCGAGACCAGGCTGGTGATCGCCGGGTTGAGCAGCCCCATGCCGAGAGCGAGCAGGGTGTCGACGAGGAGGAGGCGCCACAGCACCAGTGCCACCGGCAGGAGTGCTAGGCCGAGCGCGATCATGGCGGCGCCGGCCAGAACCAGGCGCGCCTCGCCGAAGCGGCGCGACAGCCTGCCGATGAGCCCGCCTTGCACCGCGACCAGCACGAGGCCGACGAAGAGGAAGTTGTAGCCGACCTCGCGCGGTCCCCAGCCATAGGCGCTCCTGGCCCAGAGCGCGAAGGTCGTTTCCATGCCGGCAAAGGCGGTGACGGTGACGAAGAGCAGCACCAGGAGCCGGCGCAGCACCGGCCGGGTCATGACGTCCTTCGCCACTTGCCAGCGGCTCGGCCGCGCCGAGGCGGCGCGCGACTCTGGCGGCAGGCTCTCCTTGAGCCGGGCCAGCGCGATGATAAAGGCAACCGCCGAAAGCCCGGCCGCCAGGAAGGCCGGCCGCGCTAGCGCCGCGGCGGTGGGATCGCTGCCGGCGATGAGGCCGCCGAGCGCCGGCCCCACGGTGAATCCCAGGCCGAAGGCGGCGCCGATCATGCCCATGCCCTTGGCGCGCGTTTCGGGCGTGGTGCTGTCGGTGATATAGGCCTGCGCCGCGGCGATATTGCCGGCGCCGGCGCCGGCGAGCAGCCGGGCGGCGAACAGCATCCACAGCGCATCGGCGAAGCCCAGCCAAAGATAGGAGGCGACCGACGCGACGAGGCTCACCAGCAGCACCGGCCGGCGCCCGACCCGGTCGCTCAAGCGGCCGAGCAGCGGCGAGGAGAAGAGCTGCGCCAGCGAGTAGCACGCCATCATCCACGTCACCTCCGCCGGCCCGGCGCCGAAATGCACGCCATAGAACGGCAGCAGCGGAATGATGACGCCGAAGCCGACGAGGTCGATGAAGACGATCAGGAACAGGACAGGCATTGCCGGGATAGATAGCGATCAATGCCGCATTGAGCCACCCCCCAATCCCGCCACGCCTTGATTTACGCCGCGAGGCGCTTCTTCTCGATCAGGCGCAGGATCTCGCTTGCCGCGAGCGGGATGTTGGTGCCGGGGCCGAAGATCGCGGCGACGCCGGCGTTGCGCAGGAACTCGTAATCCTGCGGCGGGATGACGCCGCCGCAGACCACGAGCATGTCGTCGGCGCCCTGCTGCTTCAAGGCGGCGACGAGCTCGGGCACCAGCGTCTTGTGGCCGGCGGCCTGGCTCGAGATGCCGACGACATGGACGTCGTTCTCGACCGCCTGCCGCGCCGCCTCCTGCGGCGTCTGGAACAGCGGCCCGACATCGACATCGAAGCCGATATCGGCAAACGCGGTGGCGATCACCTTGGCGCCGCGGTCGTGGCCGTCCTGGCCGAGCTTCACCACCAGCATGCGGGGTCGCCGGCCCTCCGTGGCGGCGAAGGCCTCGATCTCGCGCTGGATGCGGCGATAGCCCTCGTCACCCTCGTAGAGCGCGCCGTAGACGCCGGAGACCGAGCGGATGGTGGCGCGATGGCGGGTGAACACTTTTTCCAGCGCGTCGGAGATTTCGCCGACCGTCGCGCGGGCGCGGGTCGCGGCGATGGCCAGCGCCAGCAGATTGCCGGTGCCCTTCGCCGCCGCCTCGCCGAGCGCCGCCAGCGCCGCCGCGACGCGCTGCGGATCGCGCGACGCGCGGACGCGCTGCAGGCGCGCCACCTGCTGCTCGCGCACCTTGGTGTTGTCGATGTCGAGGATGTCGACCTTGTCCGAGGTCTCGCTCTTGTACTTGTTGACGCCGACGATGACCTCCTCGCCGCGGTCGATGCGCGCCTGGCGCCGCGCGGCCGATTCCTCGATCCTGAGCTTGGGCATGCCGCTCTCGACCGCCTTGGTCATGCCGCCCAGCGCCTCGACCTCCTGGATCAGCGCCCAGGCGGCCTCGGCGACGGCCTGCGTCAGGCTCTCGACGTAATAGCTGCCGCCGAGGGGATCGACGACGTGGCTGATTCCGGTCTCCTCGGCAAGCACGAGCTGGGTGTTGCGCGCGATCTTGGCGGAGGACGGCGTCGGCAGCGCCATCGCCTCGTCGAAGGAGTTGGTGTGCAGCGACTGCGTGCCGCCGAGCACCGCCGCCAGCGCCTCGATCGTGGTGCGGATGACGTTGTTGTAGGGATCCTGCTCGGTGAGGCTCACCCCCGAGGTCTGGCAATGCGTGCGCAGCGCCAGGCTGGCGGGGTTCTTGGGCGCGAACGGCGCGACAAGGCGCGCCCAGAGCAGGCGCGCGGCGCGCAGCTTCGCCACCTCCATGAAGAAGTTCATGCCGATGCAGAAGAAGAACGAGAGGCGCGGCGCGAAGTCGTCGATCTTCAAGCCCCTTGGAGAGCGCGGCGCGGACATAGTCGAGCCCGTCGGCGAGCGTGAAGGCGAGCTCCTGCACCGCGGTCGCACCGGCCTCCTGCATGTGATATCCCGAGATCGAGATCGAGTTGAATTTCGGCATGTGCTGCGCCGTGTACTCGATGATGTCGGCGACGATGCGCATCGACGGCGTCGGCGGGTAGATGTAGGTGTTGCGGACCATGAACTCCTTGAGGATGTCGTTCTGGATCGTGCCGCTGAGCTTCTCCTGCGGCACGCCCTGCTCCTCGGCGGCGACGATGTAGCCGGCCAGCACCGGCAGCACCGCGCCGTTCATCGTCATCGACACGCTCATCTTGTCGAGCGGAATGCCGTCGAACAGGATCTTCATGTCCTCGACGCTGTCGATGGCGACGCCGGCCTTGCCGACATCGCCGACGACGCGCGGATGATCGCTGTCATAGCCGCGATGGGTGGCGAGATCGAAGGCGACGGAGAGCCCCATCTGCCCCGCCTTCAGATTCTCGCGGTAGAATTTGTTGGACTCCTCGGCGGTCGAGAATCCCGCATATTGCCGGATGGTCCAGGGCCGGTGGGCGTACATGGTGGCGCGGGGTCCGCGCAGATAGGGCGGAAAGCCCGGCAGGCTGCCCGAGCGTTTCGAGCCCGTCCAGATCCTCGGCGGTATAGAGCGGCTTCACCGCGATGCCCTCGGGCGTCTGCCAGGTGAGCGCATCGATGCTCTTGCCGCCGAGATCCTTCTCGGCCAGCGCGCGCCATTCGGCCAGGGTTTTCGGGGGGAATTCCGCCATGCCCTTGTCCTCCGCCACGGCGCGACTATACCGCCGGCCCCTTCGCGCCGCGAGGGTCTATCGCCCGCGCCCGCGCCGCACCGCATGCCGCGCCACCACCGCGGCGGTGACGAGCAGGATCGCGCCCGCCTGATGCGCCACGGCGACCGGCAGCGGCACCACCAGGACGAGCGTCGCGATGCCGAGACCCGCCTGCAGCGTCGCCATGGCGAAGAGCGCATTGAGCGCCGCGCGGGCGCCGCCCGGGAGATCGAGGCGCCAGGCGCACAGCCACAGCGCCGCGATCGCCAGCCAGGTCGTCTCGGCGAGCAGGCGATGGTCGAATTGCGCCGCCGCCGGGTTCTCGAACCAGTTCAGATACCAGGGCGCAAGCTGCCAATATTCCGCCGGCGCGAGGCCGCCCGCCATCAGCGGGAAGGTGTTGTAGATGTAACCGGCGCGCAGCCCCGCGACGAAGGCGCCGGCGGTCAGCGTCAGCAGGATGAGCGCGATCGCCGCCTCGAGGCCGCGGCGCATTCCGGCCCGGCGCGACGAGGCGGCACCGGGCGCAAGCAGGTCGAGCGCCACCCAGAGCATGGCGACATAGATCACCACCGCCGCCAGCAGATGGGCTGCGAGGCGGTACTGGCTCACCTCGATGCGCCCGGAAAGGCCGCTTTCGACCATGTACCAGCCGAGCGCGCCTTGCAGCCCGCCCAGCACGAAGAGGCCGAGGAGCCGCGGCGCCAGCCGCCGCGAGATGCGGCCGCGCAGCAGGAAATAGAGGAAGGGCACGGCGAAGACGACCCGATCAGCCTTCCCCACAGGCGATGCAGGTATTCCCAGAAGAAGATCGATTTGAAGTCGCCGAGCGTCATCTCGGGATGGACGGCGCGGTATTGCGGGATCGCGCGGTACTTGGCGAACTCCTCCTGCCATTGCGCCGCGTCGAGCGGCGGCAGCACGCCGGTCACCGGCTGCCATTCGGTGATCGAGAGGCCGGATTCGGTGAGCCGGGTGATGCCGCCGATCACCACCATCAGGAAGATCATGGCGCAACAGGCGAAGAGCCATAGCGCGATCGGCCGCTCGGCGCGGGCGGCGCCAGGCAAGGCATCGGAGAGGGCGACGGACGACACCGGAATTCCTGCCGCAGGGTTGCTACCGGCCCGAACCTGCGCAGCCGGCAGCCCCTTGGCAAGAGCTCAGTGCAGCAGCAGCGAAACTCCGGCCCGCACCTCGCCCGGCGTCACCAGCGCGGCGCGCGCCACTTTCACCGAATGCAGCCTGCCCTCGATGTTCTGCGTCCAGAAATCGAGAAACCGGCGCAGCACCGGGAAGTCGGGCGCCTTGTCGAGATGCTGCCAGACGAAGCTTTGCAACACATTCGGATGATCGGGGAGGTGATAGAGGATCTCCGCCGTCGTCATGCGGTATCCGCGCAATTGCAACCCGAGCTCACTCATCGCCAGTGTCTCCACGAAATTGGCTCTACACCGTCAACGAGTTTTCATGATAGACCGGCAGCACTCAAGAAAAAATTAATGGAGTCAAGGCCTTAGCAGCATGGCCGGGAGAGTGCTGCCAGCCGGCGGAAGGGGCCGCGCTCAGGCAGTGGCGAAGCGGGCGCGGGCGCCACGCTCGATGCCGGCGGCGATCAGCCGGTCGATGCCGAGGCGATGGCGCAGCAGCTCCAGCACGCGCAGCTCTTCCTGGCTCGCCTCGCCATCGGCGGCCGCCACGTCGCAGGCCACGGCATAGGCGGTCTCGCGGAGCTTCTGCGGCAGCGCGTTCTTGATGCCCTTCAGCGCCTGCTCGAGCCCGTCATCCTTGGCGAGAAGCTGGGCACATTCCTTGAGATCCTTGGTGAAGCGCTGCCGCTCATAGGCGCGAAACACCGGCAGGTGATTGACGATGTCGCCGATGATTTGCAGTTCGGTATCGGTCATGTCCGTATCGGACGCCGAGACCAGCATCATCGTGTAGATCAGCGCGCTATGGGCATCGATCATGGGTGAACCTCGACAGGATGCGGCCGCCACCATGCCGGGGCGGCGCAGGAGGGTCAACCCGCGGCGACGCCGGCGGCCGGCGTCCGGAGCAAGACGGCGCCGCGAGCGCGGATCCCGCGGTTGCAGCACGTAGCCCTGCGAGCAAGGAGGGGCTGCTCCTCAGCAAGCACTCTTGCGGATATCGCCAGTCAGTCGAAGAAAAAATCGCAGTCTTCAGCCACATATTGAACGCAGGCAAATCAAAAGAATGAAAAATGTCCCCTCATGTCCAGGCGTTATTTTTCGATTTGTGCCTTTGTTGTGTCACGCTTGACCAGGGGGCGAAAGACGGCGGAAGATACTGGGCATGACGCCAACCGCAATATTTCTGCTGAGCTCGCATGGCCACGCCGCCCCACTCAACGGGACGTCGGGTCCGCTGGCGCTCATGGTGCAGGTGTGCGGGTTCATCCTGGTCCTGCTCGCCGCCGGCCTGATCGTCACCGCGGTGGAGCGCCTGCGGGGCGACTGAGCGATTTATCGGGGCTCAGCGCCTGAGGAACGCCGCCGTCAGCGCGATCGTGTCCTTGAGGCCGCGGCGCTCGAGCGCGACGCCTTCGGGGAAGGCGCCGGCGAGTCGGGACGGCATCTGCGCATCGAGCAGGACGAACACGCCGCAATCATCGGCGCGGCGCACCAGGCGGCCGAAGGCCTGCTTGAGGCGCAGCCGCGTGATCATGTCGTCGTAGCGCGCACCGCCGAAGGCCGCGCGCCGCGCCTTGTGCAGGATGTCCGGCCGCGGCCACGGCACGCGGTCGAAGACGATGAGGCGCAGCGAGCGGCCCGGCACGTCGACCCCGTCACGGACGGCATCGGTGCCGAGCAGGCAGGCATCCTCCTCGGCGCGGAAGATGTCGACCAGCGTCGACGTGTCCATGCCGTCGACATGCTGCGCCAGCAGCGGGATGCCGGCCTCCTCGAGCGGCGCCGGCGATGCGCTGATGCACCGCGCGCAGGCGGGCAATAGCGGTGAAGAGGCCGAGCCCGCCGCCGCCCGCCGCCAGGAACAGCTCGCGATAGGCGGCGGCGACCTGCGCCGGCTCGTCGCGGCGGACGTCGGTGACGACGAAGACGCGCGTCTGCGCCGCGTAATCGAAGGGCGACGGCACGCGCACGCGCAGCGCCGGGCCGGCAAGATGCCGGGCGCCGCTGCGCGCCTCGGCCGCCTCCCAATCGCGCATGGGATCGCCGCTGCCATCGGTCAGCGTCGCCGAGGTGACGAGCACGCCATGGGCCGGCTTGGCGACGGCCTCGGCGAAAGGCAGCGTCGGATCGACCCAATGGCGATGCATCCCGACATCGAGATCGTGACCGCCGTCGCGCTCGATCGAGAGCCAGTCGACGAATTGCTCCGGCTGGGCCGCGCCGATCTCGCGCAGCGCCCGCTGCCAGCCGCCGAGCTCGGCGACGGCGCGGCGCTCGAGGCCGAGCACCGCCGCCTCGATGCGCAGGCGCGCGCCCTGATCGAGCTCGGCCGCGTCCTCGTCGAGCCGCCCTTTGAGCCGCTCGGCGAGGCGCCGCATCGGGATCGAGATCTTCTCCAGCGCCAGCGCCAGCGCCTCGCCGGCATCGACGAGCCCGTCGATCGCCGGGCGCAGCTCGGTCTCGAGGCTGTAGCCCTGATCGCGCTCGGCGGCCCGCGCCAGGACCTGCTGGCGCACCAGCGCGAGAAACGCCTCGGTCGCCTGCTGCGGCCGCGCCTCGGCCAGGCGCTGCACCCAGCCCTCGCCGGGCAGCGCGCGCGCACCGACCAGCACCGCGGCCAGCGCGCGCTCGGCGACCTCGTCATCGGCGACGAGATCCTCGAGGCGCCGGCGCAGCCCGCGGGCGCGGCCGCGGCCGCCCTGCTCGGCGCCGAGGATCCAGCGGCGCAGCTCCGCCGCCTCCTGCCCGGTCAAGGCCAGGGCGAAGGTGCCGTCGGCGGCGTCGAAGACGTGGTGGCCCTCATCGAAGACGTAGCGCGTCGGCAGGAAGCTGTCATCGAGCCCGCCGAGCGCCGCCTGCACCATCACCAGCGCATGATTGGCGACGACGATGCGGGCGCGCCGAGCGCGGCGGATGCTCTTCTCGATGAAGCAGCGGTGGCAATGCGGGCAGGCGCTGTGGATGCACTCGCCGCGCCGGTCGGAGAGGCCGAGGCTGCGGGCGCGGCCGATGACATCGGGCAGCCAGCCGGGAAAATCGCCGCCGACCATGTCGCCGTCACGCGTCGCCGCGATCCAGCGCGCCATGATGCCGAGCGAAGCGGCGTCATAGGGCCGCATCGGCAGCGCCGCGACCCCCTCCTCGAAATTGAGCAGGCAGAGATAGTTCTCGCGCCCCTTGCGCAGCACGACGCGGCGGTTCTTCTCGGCGGCGTCGGGGTAGAGCCGATCGAGCTCGCCGGTGATCTGATGCTGCAGATTGCGGGTGTAGGTCGAGATCCATACTGCGCCGGCATTCTTCTCCGCCCAGAGGCTCGCCGGCGCGACATAGCCCAGGGTCTTGCCGACGCCGGTGCCGGCCTCCGCGAGCACCAGGCGGGGCTCGTCCGCGGCCGCGCGCGGGCGGAAAGCGGCGCTGACCGCGGCGGCGTAGTCCGCCTGCTGCGGCCGCGCTTCGGCGCCGGGGCCGAGGAGCTCGGCGAGGCGGCGGCGCGCTTCGCTCTCCTCCACCGGGATATTGCCCGGCGGCGGCGGCGGCGCCTGCTCGGCCCATTCCGGCAGCTTGCGCCAGGCGGCGAGCCCGGCCGGCGACGCGCCTGGTGGCGCTTCGCCCAGCGCCGCCAGCACCGCCTTGCTCCAGACCCAGCCGCCGCGATCCATGGCGAGCGCAACGGCGCGCGCCTCCGCGTCCGGCGCGGCAGCGAGTTCGCCGAGCAGGGTCTGCGCCGTCAGGATCAGCGATAGCGCGGCATCGCCGACGCCGTGGCGCGGCGGCGTCAGGCCCAGCGCCACGGCGAGCCCGCGCGGCGTCGGCAGGCAGAATCGCGCCGGCCGCACGAAGGCATAGAGCTCGAGCAGGTCGAGCGCCGGGAAGGGCAGCACGCCCATGCGCCGCGCCGTAGCCCGGGCGTGGCACAGCAAGGGAGGCGCCGCGCGCGCGCGGCGCGCCGCCTCGGCGAAGGGCAGCAGCTCGATCTCGCCGTCGGGCGAAAGCCACGCCGCCTGCTTTACGCCCGCCACCAGCACCGGTGCCGCCGGCAGCGCCACGGAGGGATCGGGGTTGGGCAATGCGCGCGAGGGCATGAAGCGGGTATAGACCGGAAGGCGGCGGAGGTCACGCAGCAGCCGGGGCGCCGCACGGCCCTGTCCGTAGCGCGTGAAGATGTCCGTCTTTCATAGCACATCAAATGTCCGCTGCTGTGGTTGATGCGCCTGTGGGGTTGTGGGCAACGCTGCAGCGTTGTCCACAAATCCACAGGCGTGGCGCGCCGAGCGGAGTTAAGCGGCCCGAGGAGCATTGATCGGCTTTCCCTTGCGGTCGAAGCGAGCGAGAGAGGTCGGCCCGTCGAAGATGGCCAGCCGGCCGTCCGGGTATTGGTGAACCCGGACCGTGGCCTTCACATAGTGGTGGCGATGGGGCTGCGGCGGGATCTGCAAGGCGCGCCCGTACCATTGGACGCAGTTGTCGCGACCGACCTGGCGGTCCTCCTGGATGCACAGCACGTCCTCGAGCGGCCGGCCGGCGTAGGGGATGAAGGCGGAGCCCGTCTCGGCGGCCGGGACGGCAAAGCGGGCATTGTAGTCCGGCACGAAGCGCTCCCGGAGGTAGCGGTTGGCGGCCTCGATGGTGGTGATCCCCGCCAGGCGCAGCTCCGGCGGCAGGCGGCTCTGCAAGGTGCCGAAGACGCGCTCCATGCGGCCGCGCGCCTCGGGCGAGTAGGAGGGGATGTGGGTGATGCCGAGCTGCTGGAGGGCGCGTCCGACCTGGGTGAGCCTGGTCTTGTCGACCTTGCCGCCGGCCTTGGGCGTGTGGAAGTAGTGGCTGCCGCGGTCGGTGTAGAGGGCGCGAAACAGGCCCTTGTTCGCGATCGTCTCGCTCAGCCCCAAGAAGCTCGATGCCGTGCCCTCCTGCTCGACCACGATGACGGAATAGAGCTCGCTGGTGGCGTCTTCCATCGTGGCGACGACATCGACATCGCGGTCGAGCCCCGGTATCCAGCGGTGCGTCGAGCCGTCTTGGAACAGCAGCATGCCCGGCAGGGGACGGCGTTCGCGCCTCTTGCGATGCGGCCCACCGCGCTGGGTCTTGGCCATCAGACCCGCCGCCTGCAGCGCAAGCCGCGTCACGGTGTAGCCGAGCTTGTAGCCGTGCCGCTGCTCCAGCTGCTCGTGGAAATGCTTCACCGTGAAATCGCGATAGCGCTCCTGGTACAGCCGCTGCATGCGCGTCAGCTCCGCCGCTGGCGCCCGCCGCGGCGACGGCTTGCCCAGCCGCCGATCGCGTAGCCCATCCACCCCATCCTCCTCGTAACGCACGACCAGACGGCGAAAATGCCGGTCCGACATGCCCAGAAGCTCGCCTGCCTCCTCCGCCGTCAGGCGCCGTTTCCGATAGCGTTCCAGCGCCTCTTCGAATCGAACCACGAAAACCTCCCATAACACGCTTGCCCGCCGCATCGCCCCCTCCAGAACAGGAAGCGAACTTGGCGGACAACTCACGCGCTACGAAAGGCGGACAACTGACGTGTCACCGACAGGCGCCGCACGGCCCTTGTCGCGCTCGCCATCCCTGCGCTAGCGTCGGCGCATGGCGGACAGCCTGATCTATCATATGTGCCGGCGCACGGAATGGCAGACGGCCGAGCAGGCCGGCGTCTATCGCGGCTCGTCGCAGGACACGGCGGACGGCTTCATCCATTTCTCGACCGCGGCGCAGATCGAGGGCTCGGCGGCGCGCCATCGCGCCGGGCAGGATGGTCTCGTGCTGATCGCCGTTGATGCCGCGGCGCTGGGCGATGCACTTAAATGGGAGCCGGCGCGCGATGGCGCGCTGTTCCCGCATCTCTACGGCGCGCTGGCGACTCGAGCGTGTGCGTTGGGCGATGCCGCTGCCGCTTGGCGCCGCCGGGCATCACGTCTTTCCGGCGCTGGAGTAGGCGATGGCGGCGCTGGTCGATCTCGCGCTCCCCTTGCTGCGCCGCCTGCCGCCGGAATCGGCGCACCGGCTGACGCTCAGCGCGCTGCGCAGCGGGCTTGCGCCGCGCCGGCCGCGCCCCGACCCGCCGGGTCTCGCCGTCACCTTGTGGGGGCGGCGCTTTGCCAATCCGCTCGGCCTCGCCGCCGGTTTCGACAAGAACGCCGAGGTGCCGGACGCGATGCTGGGATTGGGATTCGGCTTCGTCGAATGCGGCACGCTGACGCCGCGGCCGCAATCGGGCAATCCGCGGCCGCGGCTCTTCCGCCTCGAAGAGGACGCGGCGATCATCAACCGGCTCGGCTTCAACAATGAGGGCCTGGCTGCCGGCGCGGCTCGGCTCGCCACGCGTCGCCGGCAGGGCGGCATCGTCGGCGCCAATATCGGCAAGAACCGCGACACCACGGATGACATCGCCGATTACGTCCAGGGCGTGACCGCGCTGGCGCCGATCGCCGATTACCTCGTCGTCAACGTCTCCTCGCCCAACACGCCGGGGCTGCGCCAGCTGCAGCGCAAGAGCGCGGTGACGGCGCTGGTCGAGCGGCTGATGACGGCGCGCGCCTCGGTGATGCCGGACAACCCGCCGCCGCTGCTGCTCAAGATCGCGCCCGACCTCTCGCCCGAGGAATGCAGCGACCTCGCCCAGGCGGCGCTCGCCACCGGCATCGACGGGCTCGTCGTCGCCAACACCACCGTCGCGCGCCCGGCGAGCCTGCGGAGCCCGCATGCGCATGAGCCGGGCGGGCTCAGCGGCAAGCCGCTCTTTGCGCCGTCCACCGCGCTCACCGCGCAGATGTATCGGCTGACCCAGGGCAAACTGCCGATCATCGGCGTCGGCGGCATCGCCTCGGGCGAGGACGCCTATGCCAAGATTCGCGCGGGGGCCAGCCTGATTCAGCTCTACACTGCGCTGGTCTATCACGGCCCCGGGCTGGTGGCGCGCATCAAGCGCGAGCTGCTTGCCTTGCTCGCCCGCGACGGCTTCGCCTCGCCGGCAGCCGCGGTCGGCGCCGCGGTGCAGGTGCCGCGCGCGCCGGCGCATGGCCGCTAGCGCGCGCCGTCAGCGATGAGCCTGCGCCTGCTCACGGGGCTCAGCGAGATCGCGGCCGATTATGACGGCTTCATCCTCGATCTCTGGGGGGTGCTGCATGACGGCACCAAGCCCTTTCCCGGCGTCGTCGCGGCGCTGGGCGCGCTCAAATCCGCGGGGAAGCACCTGGCCGTGCTGTCGAACGCGCCGCGCCGTGCCGCGCTGGTCGAGGCGCGGATGAACGAGATCGGCCTCGCACCCGGCCTCTACGACCATGTCCATTCTTCGGGCGAGGAGACCTGGCAGCACCTGCTCCGGCGGGACGACGCGTTCTACGCCGCGCTCGGGCGGCGCTGCTATCACATCGGCCCCACGCGCGACGACAACATGCTGGCGGGCGCCGGGCTGACGCGGGTCGGCGCGGTCGCCGAGGCCGAGTTCCTGCTCAACACCGGCCCGTCGGATTGGGACGAGACGGTGGCGCAGTATGAACCTCTGCTGCAGGAGGCGCTGGCGCTGGGGTTGCCGATGGTGTGCGCCAATCCCGATCTCGTGGTCATCCATCAGGGCCGCCGCTCGATCTGCGCCGGCGCGGTGGCGCAGCGCTACGAGGCGCTGGGCGGCACCGTGCGCTGGCACGGCAAGCCCTACCCCTCGGTCTACGCCACCTGCCTCGCGGCGCTCGGCATCGCCGACCGGCGGCGCATCCTTGCCGTGGGCGACAGCCTGCGCACCGACATCGCCGGCGCCAACGCCGCCGGAATCGACAGCCTGCTGGTGACCGGCGGCATCCATGCCGAGGAGTTCGGCCTCGCCGCGGGCGGCACGCCCGATCTCGACCGGGTGAAAGCCGCCATCGCCGCCAGCGGCCACCGGCCCGATGCCGCCATCACGCAATTCCGCTGGTGAGAGATCGGCGTTAGCCCGGGTTGTGTACTCATTAGCTGAGGCCGCTCGCCAATGTCCGATGTCTGGCGCATCGCGGACTGAAAGCTGACGCGCCGCCGCTTCCGGGAAGTGCCAAAG
>CAWBKF010000053.1:0-115730 GCA_963789275.1 uncultured Alphaproteobacteria bacterium | reverse complement strand
CGCGGCGCCTGCCCGGCGTCGTCGCGATTGTCACCGGCGAGGATCTGGTCAGCGGGTGATGTCCGTCCCCTTGCCGCCGGCCTTCAAGCGCCCCGATGGATCGCCGGCCACTACGCCTCCGCGCCGCGCTGGCCTTCGGCGCTGTGCGCTTCGTCGGCGAAGCCGTTGCCGCGGTGATCGCGCACACCTCCGCACAGGCACGCGACGCCGCGGAGGCCATCGACGTCCAGTACGAACCGTTGCCGGCGGTGGTCGACACGGCCGGGCGATGCGCCGCGGATGCGCAGAACGCCTTGCGCAGCGCGGCACGGCGACGCCGCGGCCACCGATGCCGCTTTCGCCGGCGGCGCATGTCGTCGAGCTCGATCTGATCAATCAGCGCCTCGCGCCGGCGCCGATGGAGCCGCGCAGCATCATCAGCTTTACGACGCGGCCAGCGGCCGCATCACGCTGCGCATGAGCAGCCAGATGCCGACCGGCGTGCGCGATTCCCTTGCGACGAGGTGCTGGGCCTGCCGCCCGACAAGGTGCGCGTGCTGGTCGGCGACGTCGGCGGCGGCTTCGGCATGAAGACCGGCATCTACCCCGAAGACGTCGTGCTGGCCTTCGCCGCGCGGCAGGTGAAGCGCCCGGTGCAGCTGGGCAGCCGAGCGCCTCGAAGAATTCCTCTCGGCAACGCATGGCCGCGACGTCGACAGCATTGCCGAGTTGGCGCTGGACGCATCGGGTCGCGTGCTGGCCTTTCGCGTGCATTCGCAGGCCAACGTCGGCGCCTACGGCACGACCGCCGGCATGATCATCCAGCTGATGATCGGCCCCTGGGTCTCGACCAGCATCTACGACATCCCGGCGATCGATTTCACCCTGCAGGCGGTGCTGACCAACACCGCGCCGACCGGCGCCTATCGCGGCGCGGGCGGCCGGAGGCGATCTACATCATCGAGCGCCTGATGGACGCCGCCGCGCGCAAGCTCGGCATCGACCCGGCCGAGCTCCGCCGGCGCAACATGATCCGGCCGGAGCAGATGCCCTACAGCAACGCGATGGGCCAGACCTATGACAGCGGCCAGTTCGAATCCGTGCTGGACCAGGCGCTGAAGCTGGCCGACTGGCACGGCTTCGCCGCCCGCGCGAAGAGGCTCGCGCAAGCGCGGCAAGCTGCGCGGGCGCGGCATCGCCACCTTCCTCGAATGGACCGGCGGCAATGCGCTGGAGGAGCAGGTCACCGTCGCGGTGCGCGGCCGACGGCGACGATCGAGATCTACTCGGCGACGCAGGCGATGGGGCAGGGCATCGCCACCAGCTACGCGCAGCTCGCCGTCGACGTGTTCGGCGTGCCCATCGAGCAAGATCCGCATCGTGCAGGGCGACACCGACCGCGGCAACGGGCTTCGGCAGCGCCGGCTCGCGCTCGCTCTTCACCGGTGGCTCGGCCATGCGCGTCGCCTCGGAAAACGGTCTGACCACGGCGCGCGACCTCGCCTCGTCGGCGCTAGAGGCGTCGGCCGCGGACATCGAATATGTCGCGGGCGTGTTCCAGGTCTCCGGCACCGACCACAAGGTCGGGCTGTTCGATCTCGCCGCGCGCCAGCCGGAGCAGCGGATCTTCATCGATTCCACCAGCTCCGCCGGCGGTCCGACCTGGCCCAATGGCTGCCATATCTGCGAGGTCGAGATCGATCCCGATACCGGCGCCGTCGATGTCGTCGATTACGCCTCGGTCAACGATGCCGGCCGCGTGGTGAACCCGATGATCGTCCGCGGTCAATTGGATGGCGGCGTGGTGCAGGGTCTCGGTCAGGCCTTCACTGAGCATCTCATCTATGACGACCGAGTCCGGCCAGGCGCAGACCGCAAGCTTCATGGATTACGCCATGCCACGGGCCGATCTGATCGCGCGTTTCAAGACGGAGCTCGATCAGTCGACGCCCTGCCTCACCAACCCGCTGGGCGTCAAAGGCGTCGGCGAGCTCGGCACGATCGGCGCGACGCCGGCCGCGGTCAACGCGGTCGCCGATGCGCTGGCGCGCGGCGGGCGCGCGGAGCTCGCGGACAAGCTGCAAATGCCGCTGACCGCTGGCCGCCTCTGGCAGCTGCTGCACGCAGGGAAGTAGCGGGCCGAGCGCCTAACCGAGGCTCAGCGGCCCATAGAGCCAGACGATCCAGCCGCCGAGCGCCAGGAACGGGCCGAAGGGCAGGAGGTCTGACGGCGCCGAGCCTTCGCCGCACCAGCCCTTGCAGCAGCGCCGCCGACAGCGCCGACAGAGCGCCGATCAGCACGACGCTGGGCAGCCCCTCCCACGACACCCAGGCGCCGAGCGCGCCGAGCAGCTTGGCGTCGCCGAGGCCCAGCCCCTCGCGGCCGCGCCAGCGGCGATAGAGCGCCGCCACCGCGGCAAAGACCAGGAAGCCCGCGCCGGCGCCGATGACATGGTCGACGAGCGCCGCCGGCATCAGCACCGCGCTCGCGGCAAATCCCGCCAGCGCCAACGCCAGCACCAGCGGATCCGGCAGCAGATATGTCCGCCAATCCGCGGCGGCGAGCGCCAGCAGCAGCCAGCCCAGCGCGCAGCTCGCCCAGAGATCGCCGCTTTCGGTCAGCATCGCCGCCCAGACCGCGACCCCGAGCGCGCCCAGTTCCAGCAGCGGATAGAGCGTATCGATCCGCCCGCCGCAATGGCGGCAGGCGCCGCGCTGCCAGAGATAGCTCGCCAGCGGCACCAGCTCGGCGGCGCCCAGCGCATGGCCGCAGCTTGGGCAGGCCGAGCGCCCGAGCACGACGCCGCGCCCCTCCGGCAGCCGCGTCGCCAGCACCGAGAGAAAGCTGCCGATGATCGGCGCCAGCACGATTGCGATGATCCAGGCGGGCGGAAGGCTCATGGGCGGGCGGTTTCCTGCGGCGGCGGGAAGGACTAGCATGGCGTGACGGCCGGAGGAACGCCCCATGTCCCAAGCGGTGATCGAGTTCTTTTTCGACTGCTCGAGCCCCTGGACCTATCTCGCCTTCACCCGCATAGAGCCGCTCGCCGCCGAGTTCGGCGCTAGGATCTCCTGGCGGCCGTTCCTGGTCGGCGGCGTCTTCAACACCGTCAACCCCAGCGTCTACGCGTCGCGCGAGCATCCGGTGCCGGCCAAGCAGGCCTATATGCGCAAGGACTTGCAGGATTGGGCGCGCTCGGCCGGGATCTCGATCCGTTTCCCGCCCGGCGTCTTTCCCGTCAACGGCGTCAAGGTGATGCGCGGCTGCCTGCTGCTCGAGGCGGAGGGCGGGCTGGTGCCTTTCGCCCGCGCCGCCTTCGCGGCCTATTGGGGCGAGGACAAGGACATCTCGCAAGACGCGGTGCTGGAGGAGATCTGTCGCGGGCTCGGCATCGATCCCGCCCGGTTCTTCGCCGGCATCGCGGCGCCGGTGATCAAGGACCGGCTGCGCGCCAACACCGAGGAGCTGATCGGCCGCGGCGGCTTCGGCACGCCGACCCTGTTCGTCGATGGCGACGACATGTATTTCGGCAATGACCGCCTGCCGCTGGTGAGAGAAGCTTTGTCGCGCCAACGCGGCTAGGAGGCTCCATGCGGCCGGTCCCTGTCGGCGCCAAAGGCAGTTTCACTCTGGTGGTGACGCCCGCGCATCTCGCCAGCAACTTCAAGGACGCGATGCTGCCGCCGGTGCTGTCGACGCCGGTGATGATCATGATCATGGAGAACGCCGCGCTCAACGCGTTGAAGCCCTATCTCGAGGCGGGCGAGAGCGCAGTCGGCACGCGCATCGATGTTCGCCACATCGCGCCGACGCCAGTCGGCAAACGCGTCACCGGCGAGGCTGAGGTGACCAAGGTCGCGGGCCGACGGATCGAGTTCACCGTCCGCGCCGCCGACGAGGCGGAGGAGATCGGCGCCGGAACCCACGAGCGGGCGCTGGTCAGGCTCGCCAAAATCTCCGAGCGGCTCAAGGCCAAGCAGGGCTGAGGGGGCGCAGTCCGGCGTTAGGCCGTGTGAGACATACGGGCTACGAGCCGGCGCCCAGCGTCATCGGACAGCGCTTGACGCTGGCGAGCCTGATGAGTTCATCGTGACGCTGGTAGAGCTGCGTGATCTGATCCTTTTCCGCGTAGTTCCCCTCGGTGGCGAGATAGGGAACCAGGAACAGGGCGCCCAGATAGCCCGCGACTTGATTCTGGGTGCGATTGCCCTCGATGCGGTCGTTTGCCGCCTTCATCGCCGCAGCATTCGTCCGTCGCTCCGCGGCGATGTCGTCGCAGTTCATTGCGGCATCGCTGGCCGAGAAATCGGCGAGCGTCAGCGCCTGCGTCCGGTTGACCGAGGTTGTGTCCGGCGGCAGCGGCGGCGGCGGCGCCTCGCAGCCGGCAAGGACGAACAGCCCGAGAGCAAGGACCGAGCCGCGTCGGCTATTTCTTGAAGGCGACGGCACGACCCTCTCCCTCCATCTCGCCCCAGCTGAAGAAGCCGATGCCGACGGTTCCGTAACGCACCAGCACGACCGCATCGGCGCCCATATCCGCAGCCTTTACGCGCAGCGCATCCGCCACCTGCGCGCGCGTTGGATCGGGGTCGAAGATCGTCCATTTGCTGACCTTCACCGAAATATCGCCCAAAGAGCTGTAGGGGCGGTCGGTAATATCGTTTTCGGTAATGACAACGTCGCCCAACGCCTTCATCGGCGGCTTGACCGGCGCCGCGTCCGGAACGGCGCCCGTCGTCGGCTGGACCGACGTGCTCGTGCGTGTGCCGCAATCGGCAAGCAGGAGTGCCGCCGCAAGGAGTAGCCAGTACCGTGTCGCCATCATCGCTCCCCTCTCGACATTTTCCCGAAAGATAAAAGGAGTGGCGGCGTTATGCAACTTTTAGGTGGTGATCCCGTGGGATGGGCGACAGCCGGCTCAGGCCACCGCCGGCTTCGCCATGGTGGCGATCAGCCAGTCGCGAAACAGCGCGATCTTCGGCGTCTGGGCGGTCTCCTGCGGCGCCACCACATAGAAGCCGGCTTCCGCCGGCAGCTTGACGTCGAACGGCACCACCAGGCGGCCGGCGGCGATATCGGCCTCGACGAAGGGCGTGCGGCCGAGCGCCACGCCGAGCCCGTCGATCGCCGCCTGCAGCGCCATGAGGCTGAGATCGAAGGTGAGCCCCGGCCGCGATGCCAGCGCCGTCGGCAGGCCCGCGGCGGTCAGCCAGAGCTGCCAATCCTCGCGCGCCAGGGTGGCGTGGATGAGCGTGTGGTGAGCGAGGTCCTGCGGCCGCTTCAGCGGCCTTTCGCCGGCGAGCAGCGCCGGGCTGCAGACCGGGAAGATATCCTCCGCCATCAGCCAGTCCGCGGCGAGCCCCGGCCAGCGGCCGCGCCCGTAGCGGATCGCCACATCGACCTCTTCGCGGCGGAAATCCACCAGATGCGATGAGGTGCTGATGCGCACCTCGATGCCGGGATGCGCCTCCTGGAAGCCCGCGAGCCTCGGCAGCAGCCATTTGGCGGCAAGCGAGGCCATGGTGCTGACGGTCAGCGCCTGCGCCTTCTCCGGTCGCCGCAGCCGCTCGGTGGCGGCGCGCAGATCCTCGAAGGCGGCGCGCACCGCCGGCAGGTATTCCTGCGCCTCGCGGGTCAGCAGCAGCGCCCGGCTCTGGCGCAGGAAGAGCCGCACTCCCAGCTGCTCCTCGAGCCGGCGGATCTGATGGCTGATCGCGGTCTGCGTCACGTTGAGCTCGGCCGCCGCGCGGGTGAAGCTCAGATGCCGCGCCGCCGCCTCGAAGGCGCGCAGCCCGTTGAGCGAGGGGAGGGCGGTCATGGCTCTCCATAACCATGACAATAATCTCATGGATACCCTGACAAACCATCCATTGTCGATGGCCGGAGTTCGGCTTAGTTCGTACGCCATCTTCACATGAACTGGCGGGTGACGCCATGGCCAACATCACCTACGATCCCCTGATAATTTCTCACCGGTCTGAGCCCTTGCGGCGGCTTGGTCGCACGGTCGCCCTGCTGGTGGCGGCGCAGCCGGGAGCGCGGCGAGCTGGCGCGGTTCGATGGCCGCAGCCTGCGCGATATCGGCTTGACGCCGGCCGAGGCAGCTTATGAGATCAACAAGCCCTTCTGGCGCGACTGAGCCGGACAAGAGCGGAGCAGCGGAGGAAAGAACCATGGAAGGGACCACCCCATTCGTCGCGGCGATCGACGCGCCGCTCACCTATGTCGTGCCGTCCGGAGAGCCGCTCTTCGCCTATAATTACGAGCCGCCGCCGGGCATGCCGCTGCGCTCCGGCCGCTACGAGCCGCAACAGGTCGCCATCCGCAACGGCCGGACGCTGGCCGATGCGCCGTCGCTCGACCGCGAAGGCTTCGCGCTGCTGCGCGAGCGGAGCGCAGTCGGCAATTTCTACGACGCGGCCGAGGTCGAGCGCGTCTACTATCCCGAGGTCGAACGGCTGCTGACCGCGGCGACCGGCGCGGCCAAGGTGGTCATCTTCGATCACACCGTGCGCAACACCGCGCCCGAGAAGCAGGTCGGCCGCCAGGTGCGCGGGGCGGCCGCTCGCGTCCATAACGATTACACCGAGACCTCGGCGCCGCAGCGGGTGCGCGATCTACTGCCGCCGGCAGAGGCCGAGGCGCGCCTCAAGCGGCGCTATGCCGAGATCAATGTGTGGCGGCCGATCGCCGGCCCGGTGCGGAGCACGCCGCTGGCGCTGTGCGATGCCCGCAGCCTCGACCCCGCCGATCTCGTCCGCTCGGAGCTGCGCTATCCCGATCGCACCGGCGAGATCTATGCGGTGACCTACAATCCGCGCCATCGCTGGGTCTATTTCCCCGAGATGCGCACCGACGAAGCGCTGCTCATCAAATGCTTCGACAGCGCCCGCGACGGTCGCGCCCGTCTCTCCGTCCACACCGCCTTCGAGGACCCGTCGACACCCCCGGATGCGCCGGCACGCGAGAGCATCGAGGTGCGCGCTTTCCTGTTCTTTTGACGCGCCATTCCTGTCTCTGCGTCTTTCGGGAGGTGTTGACGCGCAGTGCTCCGCGAAGGACGCGCGGGCGGACGCCCACCATAACTTGCGTTTGCAACTAAATCGCGCCATACTCCCTTCTCGCAGCGCGGGAGGGGCGTCATGGAATTCGGCTATTTCACGCTGTCCGACAACCGCTACCCCGACAACCCCCGGACACCCGAGCAATTCGTTCGCGAGATCTACCGCCAGGCGCTTTATGCCGAGGAGATCGGTCTCAACTCGGCGTGGATCGGCGAGCATCATTTCAATCTGTTGGGGGTCAATCCCTGCCCCAACATCCTGCTCGCCCAGCTCGCCGGCGCCACCAGGCGCATCCGGCTGGCGCCCGCGGTGGTGCTGCTGCCGGTGCATCATCCGCTGCATGTTGCCGAGGAATGGGCGACGCTCGACCTGCTCTCCGGCGGCCGCGTCGATTTCGCCGCCGGGCGCGGCTATGACCGCCTCGAATATGCGCCGTTCGGCGCCCCCTTCCAGGACAGCGCCGAGATCTTCGCCGAAGGCCTCGACATCCTCTGGCGCGCCTGGACCGAACCCGGCAGATGGTCGCACAAGGGCAAGTACTACGCCTTCGACGACATCGAGGTGCGCCCGCGCCCGGCGCAGCAGCCGCTCAGGCCCTACGTCGCCTGCTTTTCGCGGCTGTCGATGGAGCTCGCCGCGCGCAATGACTGGAATATCATCTTCGCGCCGTTTGCCGCCGCCATGGTCTATGGCAGCCTGGCGCAGGGCGTCGCCGCCTTCCGCGAGGAATGCACCCGCCACGGCCGCGCGCCACGCCTTGCCAAATGCAGCTATTTCATTCACATCGCCGACACCAAGGCGGACGAGGATTACGGCCGTGCCGCGCTGCTGCGCTATTTCAAGGACGCGCTGATCGCAGCCTTTCCCTCCGATGCCCGAACGGTGCCGCCGACGCTCAAATATTTCCTGGAGATCGTCGACATCCTCAAGGGCATGAAGGCGGAGAATCTGACCTCGAAGTCGATCCTCACCGGCAGCCCGCAACGCATTATCGACGACCTCAAATCGGTCGAGGCGTCGGGCATTACCGAGGTCATCCTCTATTTCAATTACGGCCTCAAGCCCTACGCCATGGTGACGGAGCAGATGGACCGCTTCGCGCGCGAGATCATGCCGGCCTTCGCTGCGGCGCGATAGCGGCGCCCCGATGTTCGATCTCGGCGACTATCTCCCTTATCTCGTCAACCGGGCCGGCGCGCGGCTTGCCGCCGAGTTCGGCCGCGACATCGCGCCGACCGGCATCGGCGTGCAGGAATGGCGCGTGCTGGCCGCGCTTGCCGCCGCCGGCGAGCAGCGGCTTTCCGGCCTTGCCGGCCTCACCTCGATAGACCTCTCGACGCTGTCGCGCCTGGTCGGCCGCATGGTGCGCGATGGGCTGGCGGCGCGCGGCCGCGCCGAGGACGACCGTCGCGAGCTGCGCGTCGCGATCACCGCCAAGGGAAAGCGCAAGGTCCGCGCCATCCTGCCTACCGCGCGGCGCTACGAGCGCGTGGCGCTTGCAGGATTGACCCCCGGCGAGGTGCAGCGTCTGAAGCGGCTGCTGCGCCGGGTTTACGCCAATCTCGACGCGCTGGGCGAGCGGCGATAGAACCGCGATTTGCCTTCACCGCGCGGGGACGCTAATTCCTGGCCAACAAAGCCGGGGGAAGACGCCGATGGCACGCGATTCCATGCAATACGACGTCGTGATCGTGGGCGGCGGTCCCGCGGGGCTGGCGGCGGCGATCCGGCTGAAGCAGCTCGCGGCCGAGCATGGCGGCGAGATCGGCGTCTGCATCATCGAGAAGGGCTCCGAGATCGGCGCGCATATCCTCTCCGGCGCGGTGATCGATCCGATCGCGCTCAACGAGCTGATCCCCGACTGGAAGGAGAAGGGCGCGCCGCTCAACACGCCGGTTACCGACGATCGCCTCTATTATCTCACCGCCAAGCGCGCGTTGCGCTTCCCGGCGGTGCTGTTGCCGCCGCTGCAGAGCAATCACGGTTGCTATGCCGTGAGCCTCGGCAATCTCTGCCGCTGGCTGGCGCAGCAGGCGGAGGCGCTCGGCGTCGAGATCTATGCCGGCTTCGCCGGCGCCGAGCTGCTGTTCCACGAGGACGGTTCGGTGAAGGGCGTCGCCACCGGCGATATGGGCATTGGCCGCTCGGGCGAGCATACCGACCGCTACACGCCGGGCGTCGAGCTGCACGGCAAGTACACGCTCTTCGCCGAGGGCGCGCGCGGCAGCCTGTCTCAGCTTTTGATGCAGCGCTTCAACCTGCGCGACGGCGTCGACCCGCAGACATACGCAATTGGCCTCAAGGAGCTGTGGCAGGTCGATCCCGCCAAACACAAGCCCGGCCTGGTGCTGCACAGCCTGGGCTGGCCGCTCGACGACAAGACCGCCGGCGGCTCCTTCATGTATCACCTCGAGGCGGGCCAGGTCTCCATCGGGTTCGTCGTCCATCTCGACTACTGGAACCCGCATCTCGCGCCTTACGAAGAGTTTCAGCGCTTCAAGCATCATCCGCTGGTGCGGCCCTATCTCGAGGGCGGCAAGCGCATCGCCTATGGCGCGCGCGCCATCAACGCGGGCGGGCTGCAATCGGTGCCGAAGCTGGCGTTTCCCGGCGGCGCGCTGATCGGCTGCGCCGCCGGTTTCGTCAACCTGCCGCGCATCAAGGGCAGCCACAACGCGATGAAGACCGGCATGCTCGCCGCCGAGGCCGCCTTCGCGCGCGTCGCCGCCGGCTCCGAGGGCCATGATGTGCTGGACGAGTACGAGCGCGCCTACCGCGCCAGCTGGGTCTATCAAGACCTCTGGAAGGTGCGCAACGTCAAGCCGGGGCTGCGCTGGGGTGAGCGGCTCGGCATGGTGCATGGCGGTTTGCAGATGTGGCTGCACGATCTCGGCCTCGGCTGGCTGCTGCCCTACACGCTCCATCGCCGCAAAGCCGACAATGAGACCCTCGAGCGCGCCACCGCCGCGTCGCCGATCACCTACCCCAAGCCTGACGGGGTCATCAGCTTCGACCGGCTGTCCTCGGTCTATCTCTCCAACACCAACCACCGCGAGGACCAGCCTTCGCATCTGAAGCTGAAAGACCCGTCGATCCCCATCGCCTTCACCTTGCCGGTCTATGACGAGCCGGCGCAACGCTATTGCCCGGCCGGGGTCTACGAGGTGGTGCGCGACGCCGACGGCGCCAATCCGCGCTTCGTCATCAATTTCCAGAATTGCGTGCACTGCAAGACCTGCGACATCAAGGACCCGCCGCAGAATATCCTCTGGACCGTGCCCGAAGGTGGCGGCGGCCCGAACTATCCCAATATGTGAATGGGGCGCACCGCTTCGGCGTTCTCGTCGTCAGCGGCATGCCGGCGTGCTGCTGCCCGTCCGTCGCCGACCAGTGACGGTCAGCAGAGCCAACGGTGGCACGCTTCGCCCGCGCGCCTGCGGCGCGACGTCATCGCCCGGCCGGGATTCTCGCGGGCCGGTTGACTTGGCGCGGCCGTGCCGACGCGGATTCCCACCCGCAAGGGTCATCTAATCGCGCTCTGCGGTTGAACAGTGCCCGTGGTTGCATGCCTATATCGCGCGATCGCGCGGTTCTGCTTCTCAAGCCCGTGCGGAAAGGATTATTCTCGCGACCGTGACTATGGCCCATCCTGAACGTTGGGGCGCAAAATTGGGATATCACTCCCGCGCCATTTCTTCCCGCTCGACACGGATTCTCGTGGTCGACGACCACGAGGGGACCCGCGATTTCACCTGCTCGGTGCTGCAGAACGCTGGATTTGCGGTGCTGTCGTGTGCGTCGGGCGAAGAAGCGCTGGTCACGATCGCCCAGGATCCGAGCATCGGCCTGCTGATCACCGACATCATGATGCCTGGTCGGCTCGATGGATGGCGCTTGGCGGAAAGCAGCAAGGCGCTGCGCGGTGGATTGCGGATCATCTACATCACGGCCGGGGCCAGCGTCATTCCGAGCCAAAGCCAGGGACCGGGGCTCGGTCCCTTGGTGCCCAAGCCCTGCACGCCCGAACAACTGATCGTCAGCGTTCAACGCATGTTCGGGCTCAGCCCAGGTCCTCGACGGCGCAACTGAAGATTATGTGCCGGCGCCGCCGCGGTCGACCCGGTCGATGGCGTGCTTTGGGCGTGACGCGGCCGGGATGCGGTTGAAATTTCCGAATGCCAGGCGCGCAGCGGTTTTGTAACCGGGGCATTCGCACTATTTGGTGGGAAAGGTCGGTCGACCGGCTGGCGTCTTCGTTAGCGGGCGGGGAAGCGCAACCGATGCGCCGATTGCGGCGGGCCGAGATGCCTGGGGGTTCGGCGTTGCCGCTGGGGGGCCATCACATGTCCGCATCATCGAACAGAGCAGGATCGGATTTCTTGGACGATCGTGATCGCGAAGATCTCGAACGGGACCCGCGGCAGATTCCGAGCTTTCGCGGGCCGCCGCAGCGGCCGCAGCCGCGGCCGCTGGCCCAGACGATGCCGTTCACGCCGGTGCCGCGGGTGCGGGCGGCCGAGGCGGAAGCGCGGGCGCCATCGCCCCAATTGCTTCCGCGGCGCAAGCGGCGGCGCGTCGCCCGCGCGCTGGCCGTGCTGGCAGGCCTCGGTGCCGGCGCGGCGCTGACCAGCATGTACGCCGTGTCCGAGGATTGGCGCGCGGCCGAGTCGCGGGAGCTGTCGCCGACGCTGGATGAGGCTTGGCGCGGCGCCGCGGAGGATGCCGGCCCGGCCGTTGCGCCGATGGGCGATGACAAAATCGCGCAGCCTTCCGTACTCGTGCCGCCGCCCGTCGCCGCCGCGCCGGCCCCGGCCCGGCAAGCCGGCCCGGCGGCGCTATGGCGCGAGCCGCCGGTAGCGCGCGCGGTGTCGCCGGATGTGGCCGCGGTCGCCGTGGCGCGCGGCGACGAGCTGATGCGGTTGCGAGACGTGGCCTCGGCTCGGCGCTTCTACGAGCTGGCCGCGAGCAGCGGTCTGCCGCAAGCCGCGCGCGCCGTCGCCCAGACCTACGATCCGAAATACCTTGAGCGCCTGGGCGTCGCCGGCTTCCCCGGCGACGCCCAGCAGGCCGCGCGCTGGTATGACCGGGCCTCCGAGCTTGCCGGGCGGGGCCCGACGCCGCTGCCATCGAATGGTTCGACCACCGAAGCTAGCCCGAGGTGAATTCGATCCCGGCCCGACCGCCGCCCTGCCACACCACTCTCGCCCGGACCGGCGGGACATCGGCGAAGGCGATGGCCAACGGCACGTCGGGGATAGGCTGGCGATCAAGCCGAAGCTGCGCGCCGAGCGAGGAACAATCGAGAATGACGCAGCTCTCCCACTCTTCGCCGATCTCCAGCATGCCGCCCCAGAGGACCGCGATGCGCACGGCGCGCCGGCGCTCGTCGGGAGCCAAGCCGGTTTCCTTCGGGCGCTTGTCGGGCGCCTGGACAGTTTCTCTCGGGCGCGCGATGCAGGCCGTGCCGATCAGCAGGCGGTCGACGACGCGACCATTCGTCGACAGCGGCAGAATGAGGTCCTCCACCCGCTCGACGTTGCTTTGCAGGATCGGGTCGTCCTCGACCACCACCGGTTCGCGGGACGCGCAAGCCGCGGCATAGGCGCGCCGGACGCTGTCGCGCGCGGCATCAGGAATCGCGTCCAGCCCCTTCCCGGTCAAGTCGATACCGAACATTACGGCGAGATCGGTGCCGTAGATCCGGTGCAGGAAATCGCGACCGCCGTCGATCACCTCGACGAGGTGCAGATGTCCGAGCCAGGCCCGCAGCTCGAACACGTCGAAATCGTCGCGCGCCGGCATGCGGCGTCCGGCGCGCTTGCGGTTCCAGAAATCGAGCAGGGCTCCGAGATCCGGATGCATCGGGCGCGCGGACACAGAGTGGAGCCGCGGCTCGCGCGCGGGATTGACGGGGGCGATCAAGGCAGCGACCGGGCCGCTGCCAGTCGCGCGGCGGGACGGGCGCCGCGGCGGGCGGCGATCATGTCACCGCAAAATATAGCATCGCCGGGCCGGTTGATGTTGTAGGATTCCGGCTCCATTCCATCGCCATCACCTGAACAGGCAGACCGCGCATGAAAGTCATCGAGGAAGCGATCACCATTCTCCGCCACGACGGAGACCAGGGGCTGACGCTGCTCATGGGCGGCTATCGCCTCGCTCTGTCGATGGACGAGGCGCGCGTCCTGGTCAACACCGTCCGCGCCGCGCTGCCGGGCGTTTCGGGGGATGGCGGCAGGACGGTGTCGAGCGATGCCGCTGCACGCGCCACCGATTCCGCGGCGCTTGTCGCGAAGGTGACGGACCAGGTGATCAGCTGGGCACAGATTGCCGACGCGGCGCAGCGGAAATGACATCGTTCCTCACCCCGCTCCGACCGTATGCTCGACATCGAGCGCCGACATCGCCCGGTCTCCCGCTTCGTTGAGGGCGGCGAGCATCTCGGCGACACCGGCGTCATCGCCCACCCGACAGGCTTCCATCACGCCGCGTGCGTGCTCGATCAGCTCCAGCAATCCGGCCATCCCCGCGACCGAGATCAGCTCATGGGCGTCATGCTCGACGCGCAAGCGGTCGGATCGGTGCTCGTTGATGCGGCTCAGGAGGTGCGGCAGCTCCTCGCGCGCCCGGGCGATGAGCTCGTCGAGCTTGATGCGGCCGATATGGGTTTCGAGGTCCCGCAGCGCTTCGCGATCTTGAACCGGGTGGCGGGCTCTCTCGCGTGGCGGCGGTTCCTCCCGGGTAGCGTGAGGCCTGCCGACCCAGCGATCGATGATCGCCAGGAGAGCGGCGACATCGACGGGCTTTGAGAGATGGTCGTCCATTCCCGCGGCAAGGCATTTCTCCACATCGCCCGATAGAGCGCGCGCCGTCATCGCGATGATCGGCGTCTGCGAGCCCGCCGTCGCCAGTTGCCGGATCATCCGGGTCGCCGTCAGGCCGTCCATCCGCGGCAGCTGCACGTCCATGAGGATGAGATCGAAATCGCGCCGCCGCACTGCCGCCACGGCCGCCTCGCCGTCGCCGACGACCTCGACTTCGTGTCCGGCGCGGCGCAGCAGGGTGATCATCAGCTCCTGGTTCATCGGCGTGTCCTCGACCAGGAGGATCCGGGTCCCGCGATGATGGCTGGCGATCGGCTCGCTAGGCTTCTCGCCGCCGCCGGCGGCAACCTTCAGCGGGACGGTGAACCAGAAATTGCTGCCCACGCCGGGCTCGCTGGTGGCGCCGATCGAGCCGCCCATCTGCTCCACCAGGTTCTTGCAGATCGCGAGTCCGAGGCCGGTGCCGCGCAGATAGATGCCCGCCGTGTCTTCGACTTGGGAGAATTTCTGGAACAGCCTGGACTGCTGGTCCTTGGCGATGCCGATGCCGGTATCGGTTATCGAGAATTTGAGGACCGTCCCAGCGCCCACATCCTCGACCTTGGAAATGGCCAGGACGACGCTGCCCTTCTCGGTGAATTTGATGGCGTTGCTGAGCAAATTCAGCAGCACCTGCCGGATGCGATCGGGATCGCCGCGCACCAGGTTCACCACATCCGGCTTGAGCACGAAGTTGAGATCCAGCCCCCGCTCGCGCGCGGCATGCCACACCACCGTGTTGCAGCTCACGGCGAGCTCGATCACGCTGAAATCCGTCTCGCTCAATTTCAGTTTGCCCGCCTCGATCTTGGAGAGGTCGAGGATGTTATTGATGATCGCCAGCAGCGAGCTGCCGGCATCGTGCGCGAAGCTGGCGTAGCGGCGCTGCTCCGCCGGCAGGTTCTCGTTCAGCAGCAGATTGGTGAAGCCGATGACGCCGTTGAGCGGCGTGCGCAGTTCATGGCTGATATTGGCGATGAACTCGGATTTGGCCTGGTTCGCCTCTTCCGCCGCATCGCGCGCCCGGCGCAGCTCGTCTTCGATGCGCTTTTGCTCGGAAATGTCGACGAAGACGCTGACGTAAGCGTTCACATGGCCCTCGACATCGCGCACCGGGCTGAAATCCAGTTTCGCCCAGAATGACGAGCCATCCTTGCGGCGGCTGACGAAAACCGTGGAGAGCGGCCGCTGCTGGCGCACCGCCTCCTCGATCTGACCGACGATCTCGGACGGGCTCTCCGGTCCGCTGAGCATGCCCCAGCTTCGCCCGAGCAGCTCGGCCCGGCCGTAGCCGGTGATCGCGCTCGCCGCGGCGTTGACGAAGATGACGGGATGATCGGGCTGATAGGCGTCGGTGACGATGATGCCGGCATTGGCGGCTTCGAGCATGCGCGCGAACTGCCCGTGGTCGCCGCTGGCTGACTCGGCCGCGGCCGCCAGCGGCTCCGCGCGTTTGGGGTCGACGGGGCGGATGACGCTGATGCCCTCCATCGGCTCGTCGGAGCCGTTGCCGCCGGTGAGTCGCCGCGTCTCTTCCACCCAGAGCGGCGCCCCATCCCCGCGCCGCACGCGATAGGCGATGGTGAGCGCCCGGCCGCCCGCGACCAACCCGGTCATCGCGTCCTTCACCCGGTTGACGTCCGCGGGATCGACGATGGACAGGCACGGCCGGCCAAGCAGCGCGCGGGGCTCATAGCCGAGGATGTCGCGCGAGGAAGGCGAGATATAGAGCCAGTTCTGGTCGGGACCGATCCTGCCGATGACCTCCATCGTGTTCTCGGCCAGCAGCCGATGCAGCGCCTCGCTTCGGCGCAGCACCTGCTCGACGTCCTTGCGGCTGGTGACATTGATCACGATGCCGTCCCAGACGATGCTGCCGCGTCCGTTCGGATGGGGCATGGCGCGCCCGCTCAGCCAGCGCTGCTGGCCGCCCGGCATCACCACGCGAAATTCGTGCGACCACAGGTTGAGGGAGCGCCCCGCCTCCAGCAGCGAGCGGCGGAAGGCGGCTCGGTCGTCGGGATGGATCAGCTGCAGGATTCGCGTCGCGTCCGGCGTCGGGCCGAGCGCCCCCTCGCCGAAAATCCGCGCTCCCTCGGCAGTATCGAAGGTGAAGCTCATCGTGCCCGCCGGCTCCACGATGATCTGCATCACCGCGCCGGGAACATTGGCCACCAGCGCGCGCCAGCGCCGTTCGCTCGCGTCGAGTTGCGCTTCCGCATCGCCCCAGCGCAGCAGCAGGGCGCCGAGAATGATCGTCCCAAGCAGGATCCTGCCACCCAGCGCGAACGCCGTTTCCGCCGGGAATTCCCGGAAGGCGGAGGTCGGCGCCAGCAGCAGCGCGGCGCCGAGGGTCAGGCTCACCGATAGCGCGACGAGTTCACTCGGTCCGAAGCCGCGTCGCATGCGTCGCAGTACGTCGGTGACGGCGAGGCCGACAAGGGCGGCGACGGGAATTTCCACCAGGCCGGGATATACGGGGCCGCCCTGCAGCCAGAACGACGAGGCCGCGGCGATGATGCCCGCCACGAGGGTCGCGAGACCGCCGCCGAACGGCGCGGCGAGGCCGACCACCACGATGCCGTCATTGACCGGCGACAGAATGCCGGCCTGACGCTGGGCCAGCGCGCTGAGCAGCGCCCCCGCCCCGAGAATCGCGCCGAGCGCAAGCTGGCGGTAGCGGGGCGCCGCGATTCGCGTCAACCCGATAAGGTAGGCGTAGGCGATCGAGACGATCGCATAACTCGCGATGCTGCCGGCGAGCGCGCTAATCATTGGGGGATGGGCGCGACGCTCGTGGCGCAAAACGGCGAAAGGTGCCGAACCGCATCTTACGCCTGGCGCGAGAAGCGATCCGCGACTCTCAGAAATGTCCCAGCGTCGCTATCCAAGAGGAGCGTTGAGGCTCAGGCGGACAACGAGCGTATCGCGTCGGCCCCGACTTCATCCGCTTTCGCGCTCGGCACCTCTTGCGTGAAAGAGGGCGGCGCCGATTTGTGCGCTGCAACGCCCGAGGCACCGGCGGCGAACGGGCGCGGCCCGGGTTCCGCCGCGAGCTGCTTTGCCCCTTGCACCAGTGCATAGCTCAGCGCCCGGGCCTCCTCCGCACTCAGCGTCAGTCGGAATCCCTCCATGATGACCGTGAGCTCGTTGCGCTGCGCATCCGGGATCACAGTCACCCGCTCGGGAATGATTTTCATACTGCCCTCCATGCAAATCTAGAGGAGCTATGTACAAGCATTGTCGGCGCGGTGCTAACCCGTTAGAGCGTGGCACCGGTCGCCGTGCTGATTTTATGCCGCAGGGTCATGCCACCGAAGGTGCCGTTTGAACCCTGCGATATGCCTCTATCCGCATGCATTTGCGTGGCTTTGCCGGCGCGCTGAGGCAAAGTGACGCAGTGGCGAATGAATTTGCCCTCAAGCAATCACTGATGCAATTCCCTTCGTCGGAATCACCGGATTTGCGCGACGCGTCGCGCTCGGAAGTGCGAAAAGCCCGCCTACCGCGGTCGGAGTCGTGACCAACCCGCCGCAGGACAGCGCGTGATCCGCGACGGCGAATCGACGTTCCCGTCACCGCGCGCAATCGCCGCCTCCGGCGAGTCGCTCCTTGGCGTCCGAGCGATTGCCCCAAAAATGCCGCGAGCGCGGATGACGAAATCGGTGCAACCCTCCGCCGCGGCCTTCGGCGTGGAGCGCAAGCGCGGTCCGCAGGCGTTGCACCGACCGGCCACAATATCGCAGCGACGCCGTGGCGCCCGAAAATGGTGCGTCGGGGAATTTTTTGACCTGACGACAGAGAATTGGGCGCTGAAAAATCAGCCATGCGCGCGAAATCTTGGTACAGTGTTCCGTCCTAAGCATCCGCAATGGCGACGCCGCAGGTGAGGTCGATCAGCAATAGAGGTCAGGGCGCGATGGTGGCGGCGCTCAGGTCGCCGCCGCCCTTCGCCGAAGACGAGTCGGGCTTCGGCTATTTCCGCTCCGACCATCACCACCGCTTCCTCGCTGCGGCGATTGCCCGGCAGCTGGCGAAGGGTCACAGCTTCGTGCTGGTCGTCGGCGAGCCCGGCGCCGACGGCGAACTCATCGAGCGGTTTTTCGCCGAGCAGAGCGAGGGGCGCCGTCCCGCGAGCCTGGTGCGCTGCCTGCCGCAGATGAATTTCCGCGACATCGTGCGCGCCTACAACCGAAATCTCGGCCTCAGCCAGGAGGCCGACAGCGGCGGCCTCTGGACCTTGCTCGCGCATTTGATGCTCGAGGCGCGCAACGGCATCAGCCGGGTGCTGATGCTGGATGGCGCCGAGGCGCTCGATCTGCGCTCCTTCGAGGAGCTGCAGCGCTTCAGCCAGCTCGACGGGCCGCATGTGATGCCCGTGGTCCTGCTCACCGGGCGCGACGGCGCCGAGCGCCTCGAGGCGCCGCCCCTGGAGTTTCTAAGCTCTGCGATGGCCGCCCGCGTCGAGGTTGAGTGGCTCGATCCCGAAGAGGTCGGCGCCTTCATCCAATACCAGATCAACGCAGCGAGCGAAGCGGACGCCGCGCTCATCCCGCCGGCGTCGCTGAGTGCCATCGCCGCCGCTTGCGGCGGCAGCCCGGCGGAGGTGAACCGCTTGGTGCGTGAAGTGCTGGCCGCATCCGGCCGCGAGCGCGAGTATGGATTGTCGGCGCCGTTTCCCGCCGCGATCGAGCCACGGGAAGAGAGCGCGACGGCGGAGGAGTTGAGGGTCGAGGACGCGACGGCGGAGCCGCAAGATGGCGCAACGCCGCGCGAGGAGCTCGAGGAAAGCGCGGCGGAGGTTCGGCCGCCGGCGGTCGTCGTGCCGATCGTGACCCGGCTGCCCGCCGCTGGGCGCGCAGCGCCGCGGCGCCGGAACCGCCGCCTCTTCAGGGGGCTCATGGTCGTGGTGTATCTCGCGATCGCCACGCTGTTGGGGCAAGGCCTGCTCTATCTGCTCGCGCCGCCGCGCGCGTTGCATGAACCGCCATCCACCATCGTCGCGGCGGTGCCGCCCTTGCCCCCCGCCGTGCCGGCGCCGAGCGCGGCGGAAGCTGTCGCGGAGTCGCCCTCGGCCAGCGACGACGACATCCCGCAGAGCGGCGGCGAAGCGCCGACGAGCGCCGCTGCGGCGCAAGCGGCGGCGCTCGAGCCGGTCGCGGGTCCGCCGCCCGGTGCGGTGGCTCCGGCGCGGCGCGGCGAGATCGAATCCGCCGCCCCGCCGCCGCCGCCCGAAACCGCCGTCCCGCCGCCGCCCGAAACCGCCGTCCCGCCGCCGCCCGAAACCGCCGTCCCGCCGCTGCCCGCTGTCGCCGCCTCGCCCGCCGAAGCGTCGCCGTCGCAAATCGCTGTCGCTGTCCGCGCGGCGCCGGCAGCGATCGCCCCGCCGCAAGAGCAAGCGGTCCTGGCCGCGCCGCCCAAGGCAGCCGACGAGCCGCAACCGGGGCCTATGGCTCCGCCAGCGGTGCCGGCGGCGGTGGAAGCGCCGCCCGTCGGCGGCGCGCCGGCGCCAAGCGCTGCGCCACCGGTCGACACCGCATCCGCCGCCGAGACCGCGGTAATGGTACGGCGCGCCAGCGAGCTGCTGACGGCGGGTGACGTCGTTTCGGCGCGGCGCTTCTTCGAGCGCGCCGCTCGTGCCGGCGATCCCGCCGCCGAATGCGGGCTCGCCAAGAGCTATGACCCGCTGTACCTGCGTCAGATCGGCGCTCGCGGCCCCGCCGGCGATGCCGCGGTGGCCATCGACTGGTATCGTCGCGCGGCGGCGGCGGGAAGTGTCGAGGCGATTGCGCGGCTTGAGCGCCTGCGCGCGACGCCGCCATGAACGGCGCCGGAAGAGAGGCGATGAAGATGATGCGGTCGGCAGTGATGTTCTCCCGGACCCTCCGTTGCGCCGCCCTGGCGATGGTGCTCGCTGGCGGGGTCGGCGCGGCGCAGGCAGAGACTCTGGCCGAGCGTGTCAATCGTGGGCTGGTCGAACTGCTCACCGCGGGCGATCCCGCCTCGATCGAGATGGCGCAGGAGCTGGCCGTCGTGATCGACGACGGCGCGACGCGGCGCCTGTTGCCGGTGGTCGGCCACGACGCTATCGAGGGGCTGCTTGATCTCAACGCGCTGCACGGCATCGACATGGCGATCGCGCAGACCGACGTGCTCGACGAGGCCAAGCAGCGGGCCACGCCGCCCAACATGGAAGTCGTGACCTATATCGCCAAGCTCTATAACGAGGAGCTGCACGTCCTGGCGCGTGCCGAGGTGGCGCGACTGGAGGATCTCGCCGGAAAGAAGGTCGACTTCCCCGGCGGCGCGCGGGTGACCGGGCCGGCGGTGCTGGGATTGCTCAAGATCAAGGTCGAGCCGGTCTTCGACGATCGCGCGCAGGCGGTGCGAAAGCTCGCCGACGGCGAGGTGGCGGCGATCTTCTATGTCGCGGCCAAGCCGACGCCGCTTTTCGCCATGCTCCCCGGCGACGGCTTGCACTTCCTCGCCGTGCCGATGACGCCGACGCTGGCCAACGCCTATGTCCCGGCGCAGCTCACCGCGGCCGACTATCCGCGCCTCGTCGGCGGCGACGCGTCCGTCGACACCATCGCCGTCGGCACCGCGCTGATGGTGGCGAATCTGCAGCCCAAGACCGAGCGCTATCATAATTTGGCGAATTTCGTCGACGCCTTTTTTACCCAGTTCCCGCATCTGCAGGAGCCGCCGCGTCATCCGAAATGGCGCGAGGTCAACCTCACCGCGGAGCTGCCGGGCTGGAAGCGGTTCGCGCCGGCGGATGCCTGGCTGAAGCGCAACGCCGTCGCCGCCGCGCCGCCGGTCGACGACAAGGAGCTGCACGAGATCTTCGCCAAGTTCCTCGATCAGCGCAGCAAGCTCGCCGGCGGGAAGGCTCTGTCGGCGCAAGAGAAGGATCAGCTCTTCGATCAATTCCAGCGCTGGCAGCAAAGCAGCTCGGCGCGCTGATCCCGCGGCAAGGAGATACCGGATGAAGTTCATGCGGGGCGCGATCGGCGCTGCCATGCTTTTGCTGCTCGCGGCGGGTGCCACGGCCGCCGAGACCGGCGACGCCGCGCCGAAGCGCGGCGGAACGCTGATCTTCGCCGTGGAATCGGAACCGTCCAATTATGATTGCCACGCCAACGTCTCCTTTGCCTTCCTCCATCCGGTGGCGCCGCACTACTCGACGCTGCTGAAATTCGACGCCGCCAACTATCCCGCGATCAAGGGCGATCTGGCGGAATCCTGGACGGTGTCTCCCGACAAGCGCGTCTATACCTTCAAGCTGAAGCCCAATGTGCTGTTTCAAGACGGATCGACGCTCACCTCGGCCGATATCAAGGCGAGCTATGAGCGGATCGTCCATCCGCCCGAGGGTGTGTTCTCGGCGCGCCAGGCGAACTATGCTGCGATCGACAGCATCGCGACCCCGGATGCGCGGACCGTCGTTTTTCGCCTGAGCTGGCCCGAGGCGGCGATGCTGGCGAACTTCGCTTCGCCTTGGAACTGCATCTACAGCGCGGCGAAGCTCGCGCAGGATCCGCAATTCCCGAAGACCCACATCCTCGGCACTGGCCCCTTCACTTTCGTCGAGCATGTCAAAGGCGACCATTGGACCGGCAAGCGTTTCGAGCGCTATTTCGACAAGGGCAAACCCTATCTCGACGGCTACGAGGCCCGGTTCATGAAAGGCGACAAGGTGATCGACGCGCTCGAGCATGGCACGATCCAGGCCCAGTTCCGCTCGGTGACGCCCGCCGAGCGCGATCGGCTGATGGCGGCGCTCGGCGACCGGGTCCAAGTGTCGGAGTCGCCTTGGCTGATCAACCTGCTGCTCGTCTTCAATACCAAGCGTCCGCCGTTCGACGATGAGCGGGTGCGCCGCGCCCTGTCGCTTGCCATCGACCGCTGGGACGCGGCGGAGCGGCTCTCGGGCACGACCTATATGAAGTTCGTCGGCGGCGTGATGCGGCCGGGCTTCGCCATGGCGACGCCGGAAGCGGAGCTGTCGAGCTTGCCGGGATTCTCGCGCGACATCGCGGCGTCCCGCGCGGAAGCGAAGCAGCTTCTCGCCGAGGCCGGCGTCGTCAAGCTCAAGATCGCGCTGGTCAATCGCGACGTGCCGATCCCTTATGGCCCCGGCGCCGATTACGTCACCGCGGCGTGGCGCGAGATCGGCGTCACGGTCGAGGAGAAGCGGCTCAACACGAAGGATTGGGAGGCCGCGCTCAAAGGCGGTGATTTCGATGCCGCATTCGATTTTGCCGGCGACTATTTCGACGATCCGACCTTGCAGCTCGCCAAATACGTCTCGCGCGATCTTTCGCCGGTGAATTATTCAAGCGCCACCGACCGCATGCTCGACGCTCTCTTCGTCGGCCAGGCGGTGATCCCCGATCCGAGACAGCGGGTGCGGATCGTGCGCGAGTTCGAGCGGCGCGCGATGAGCGAGGCGTATAGCGTGCCCGTGCTGTGGTGGAACCGCATCATCGCCAATTCGGCGCGGCTTAGGGGCTGGTCGATCACCCCCAGCCATTATCTGAACCAGGATCTCGCCGATGTCTGGCTCGAGCCGCCGCCATCGAACGCGTGCGCCGACAACCAACGCTGCTGAGCCTCATATCTTATGCGTCGATAGCAGCAGGCTGGTCTCGGAATTCGCGATCCCCTTGATCAGGCGGATGCGTTGCAGCGCCTGATCGAAGGCTTCGAGGCTGTCCATGCCGAGCTCGGCGACGATGTCCCAGCGGCCGTTGGTGGTGTGGAGCGCCTGAACCTCCGGGATGCCGCGCAGCGCCTTGATCACCGCCGTCGCGTGCTCGCCATCGACCGCCACCATGGTGATGGCGCGCACGCGCTGCGGCTCGGCTTCCGGTTTGAGCCGCAGAGTAAAGCCGCCGATCACGCCGCCGGCAACCAGCCGGTCGACGCGATTCTGCACCGTGCCGCGCGACACTTTGAGAAGCTGCGCCAGGGTCGCCACGGGAAGCCGGGCGTTGTCGCGCAGCAGCGCGATCAGCCGCCGATCGGTGTCATCCATCGCCGCCTCGACATTCTGCCAGAAGAATCTGACGATTTGTCGTATTTCTACCACATATTGTCAAGGATGCTGGCTATTCGTCCACGCTCTGCCGTGCGATGATTCCACCGCTGGTTTGCCCATTCGGGCACGGCGGAGCCTGCTGGCGGAGACCCCCTTGCCTCTGAAGCCCGTGTTGCTGCTGACCGATCCCGCGCATTTCGCGGTGTCCTATGCGATCAACCCGTGGATGCGGCCCGGCGCCTGGGCCGCGGATCCCGCGGGCCATCTCGCCGCCGCCCGGCGCAGTTTCCGCCAACTCGTCGCAGCGCTTGGCGCTGCCGGGGCGCGGCTTGAGATCATGCCCGGCGTGGCCGGGCTGCCGGACATGGTATTCCCCGCCAACGCCGCGGTGGTGCTCGATCGCCGGGCGCTGCTCGCGCGCTTCCGTCATCCCGAACGCCAGGGCGAAGAGCGGCATTTCCGGGATCACTGCCGCGCGCTCATGGGCAGCGGGCTTCTCGACGAGGTCGCGCAAATCCCGGCAAGCTGCTTTCAGGAAGGGGCGGGCGACTGCCTCTGGGACGCGACCCGCGGGCGGTTCTGGGCCGGCTATGGCCAGCGCTCGACCCGGCAGGCGGCGGACGAGGTCGGAGCCTTCTTCGGCCAGGCGGTGACCGCCCTCGAGCTGGTCTCGCCGCGCTTTTATCATCTCGACGTCTGCTTCTGCCCGTTGAGCGGCGGCGAGATCCTTTACTACCCGCCGGCGTTTTCCGCGACCGCGCTCGCCGCGATCCGCGGCATCGTCGCGCCGGAAGATCTGATCGAGGCGACCGACGAGGACGCGGCGCGCTTCACCATCAACGCCGTCAACATCGAGGACCGGCTGGTGATGGCGAGCGCATCGCCCCGCCTCGTGGCGCGGCTGGCGGAGCGCGGCTATCGCGTGACCGAGATCGATCTGCTGCCGTTCATCATGTCCGGCGGCGCCGCCTATTGCATGACCTTGCGTCTCGACCGTCGCAGCGCCGGTGTCGATGCGATGCGGCGCGCTGCCGGATAGGCCGCTCCGGGTCGCTCGGCAAGCGCAAGCTGAAGGGGGCCACCATGACCATGACCGCCGATAGGACTGAGCCCGAGACCCCAACGACGCGCGAGCGCTATCTCGCCCTGGAGCGCGACTACGGCGCGCGCAATTACAAGCCGCTCGACGTCGTGCTCGCCCGCGGCAGCGGCGTCTGGGTCTGGGACGTCGACGGCAGGCGCTATCTCGATTGCCTCGCGGCCTATTCGGCGGTCAATCAGGGGCATTGCCACCCGCGCATCCTGGCGGCGCTCACCGAGCAGGCCTCGCGTCTTGCCATCACCTCGCGCGCCTTCATGAACGACCAGCTGCCGCTGTTCTACGAGGAGCTCTGCGCCGCCACGCGGTCGCACAAGGTGTTGCCGATGAACTCCGGCGCCGAGGCGGTGGAAAGCGCGATCAAGGTGGCGCGCAAATGGGGCTATGAGACGAAGGGCGTGCCCGAGGACCGGGCCGAGATCATCGTCTGCGCCAACAACTTCCACGGCCGCACCCTGACGATCGTGGGATTCAGCACCGATCCCACGGCGCGCGACGGCTTCGGCCCGTTCACCCCGGGATTCCGCATCGTGCCCTTCGCCGACGCCGCCGCGCTCGAAGCCGCGATCACGCCCGAGACCGTGGCCTTCCTGGTCGAGCCGATCCAGGGCGAGGCGGGGGTGATCATTCCGCCCCGGGGCTATTTCGCGGCGGTGCGCGAGATCTGCACCCGCCACAACGTGATTCTGATTCTCGACGAGATCCAGACCGGCCTCGGCCGCACCGGCCGGCTGCTCGCCGAGGAGCATGAAGGGATCGAGGCGGATCTGACCTTGATCGGCAAGGCGCTGTCCGGCGGGTTCTATCCGGTGTCGGCGGTGCTCTCCAACGACGAGATCCTCGGCGTGTTGAAGCCGGGCCAGCACGGCAGCACCTTCGGCGGCAATCCGCTGGCCTGCGCCGTCGCGCGCGCGGCGCTGAAGGTGCTGATCGACGAAGGCATGATCGAGAACGCCGGCGCGATGGGGGACTATTTCCTCGCGGGACTGCGCCGCATCAACAGCCCAGCGGTGAAAGAGGTGCGCGGCCGCGGCCTGATGATGGCGGTCGAACTTCATCGCGACGCGGGCGGCGCGCGGCGCTATTGCGACGCGCTACGCCGGCGCGGCATCTTGTGCAAGGACGCCCACGATCACACCATCCGCGTTAGCCCGCCGCTGGTGATCACCAGCGGCGACATCGACTGGGCGCTCGAGCAATTCGCCGCGGCCTTGGCGCAGCCGGAAGCGGCATAGGGCGCGCCGCCACGGTGCAGGCTACGTCGCGCGGGTCAGCCGATTACCAGCAATAACCCATCGAAATGCTCGGCGCAGGCCGCCGCATCATGCTCTTTGTCAAAGCTGATCTCGATCTCGACGCCGTCGATCGCTTCATTGAAATGAACCGTGGTGGCGTGGGCGTGCTCCTTGTCAATCCAGACACGCATCTCGCCCATCAGCGGACCCGCTGCGGCCACGGACGCGAAGAGCCGAACCGTGAACATGAAGCTCCCCCGACCGCGATAAGATATTCCGACCGGGGGCGTCCGCACCAGAGCACACCGCCTGCGGGAGTGATCGTTAGCGCGAAATCTTGTGGATAACAGGGTCGTGGTGTTGATTCTTTCGAATATGTGACCGCCATTTTTTGTCGTGGCGTCTAAAGTGCGGTCGAGCCCCACCGCCATAGAGCCGAGCATGAGAGAGATGGTCCACCCGCGCAAAAAACTGGCCGCGAAGGATCTTCGCCGCCTGGCCCAGACCGCAGATGACGCCGAGCGAGAACGAAAGTTGTTGTTTCTCGCCGATAGATTGGAAAGCGACGCAGCGTCGGCGGAGAGGGCCGACAGCGGCGCACAGGAATAGGCCGGGCCGCCGCAGCCGCCCTGATCACTCGGTGATCTCTTCCAGCGTCGGGCTGCGCAAGCCCAAGTGAGGCGCGGCGGCCTGCAAGCTCAGCACAAGTTCCTCGCTGGCCGCGCGCAGCTTGTCGGGGTCGAGACGCCTTAGATCGGGGACCTCGACCAAAGCCTTCAGACGGTCGATCTTCGCCTGCACTGCCGCCGCGAGCGCCGGGTCGTGTTCTGCGAGCGCCGGCGCAAAGCTGGTTTCAAAGGCCTGTTCGAGCCCGGCGACGTTGTTGCGCATGTCGTCGAGGGAGGTGCCGCTGTAGCGCGACTCGCCGCCATCCGCCTTGCTTTCGCCGATCTCGTAGGCGAGCCGCGCGGTGCCGTTCAGCAGGCGCTGGGGCAGGAACTCGACATGGTGCGCTTTCACCGCGAGGTCGGCGAGGTGAAAGATCAGCGCATTGGTCTCGTCCCGGATGTCGCCCGCCTTCGCGCCGAACAGCTTCGCTTCGATCGCGTGAAAACCCATGAGCGCGTTCGGCCAGGCGTCGATCTCCTGATCAAGATCGGGGACGAAGCCGCTGGTGAACACTTCCGCACGCTCCCAGCCAATGCGCGCGTCGATCCAGGCCTTCTTCGCCCCCTCGATATCTCCGGCATCGATACGCTCGCGCAGCTCGCGCGCACCAGCGAGCGACCGGTCGATGGCCTCGATCATATATGGGCGGTACCGTTCGGCAGCCGCGTCGAGCGTCTCGGCCAGCGCCGGCGCGATGCAAACCGCCGCCAGCATGGACGCGACGAGTGCGGCGGCCGCGGGCCGGCCGATCAAGGCGCGCTGCATGGCGATCTCCAATTTCGACTCTCTCGATAAGCGGCTCGACGAGCCCTGCGGCCACGTGATGGCTCTCTGTGATTTAAGCCGCGGCGCTTTGCTCTTTTATGACCCTCGCGACCGGACGAGCGCGGCGAAAGCGAATTTGCACATTTCCGACCAGAAACCGTAACTCGCGCCAACTACAGTGCCGCCATACGCACATTCCGAAAATTTGTGACCGAAGGGGCTGGAAGCTCGCGGGCGATGCTGATCGCCTGCCGCTTGCCGGCCGGCCGGACGCGCGCCCTGCGAATGGGTCAGGCAGCGCACATAGCAGCCATAGACGAGGGGGAAGGATCATGAAAGTCAGTGACACCCGGACCTGGAGAAGGATGCTCGCAACATTTGCCGCGGGCACGATCTTCAGCGGCGCCATGGCGATGCCGAGCGTCGCCGCCGACGGATCGACGCAAACGCCGATCAAGCACGTCGTCGTCATCTTTTTCGAGAATATCAGCTTCGACCATTATTTCGCGACCTACCCGATGGCCACGAATCCGGCAGGCGAGCCGAAATTCGTCGCGCGTGACGATACGCCGTCGGCGAACACCCTTACTGCCAGCGGCCTGCTGGCCAACAACCCGAACCTGGCGCAGCCCTTCCGCCTCGATCGCGCGGAGGCATATACCTGCGACATGGATCACGATTACACCGACGAGCAGAAGGCAGTCGATGGCGGCCTTATGGACAAGTTCGTGCAATCCACCGCGGTGATCGGGCTCGGCTGCAGAATCGACGGCTCGACCGTGATGGGTTATTTCGACGGCAACACCGTCACCGCCATGTGGAACTACGCCCAGAACTTTGCCATGAACGATAACTCCTTCGGCACCATGTTCGGTCCATCGACGGTGGGCGCCGTCAATCTGGTCTCGGGCCAGACCGGCAATGCCGTGATCGCGCTGAGTTTTGCCGGCGGCTCTGTCGCGACATCGACCAGTTCGGTCACCATCACCGGCGATTCCGATCCCGCGCTCGACGATTGCGGCGCCGATCTCGGCGGCACCAAGACCGGACAGGGAACCCTCGAGATCCCGTCAGGCAAGAATATCGGCGACCTCCTGAGTGCGGCCGGCGTCACCTGGGGCTGGTTCCAGGGCGGCTTTACGCCGACCGCGCCGGCGGTGCTCAACGGCGACGGATCGACCCAGACACCGGCCGTCTGCGGCTCCGCGCATCTGCAGCACGAATACACCCCGCCCGGCGCAACGACGCCGCTTTTCGTCGTGCCGAATCCCACCGCGCAGGATGGGCAGACCACGCCGCCGACAGACATCCATACCTCGACCGCCGATTACGTCCCGCACCACGCGGCCTTCCAGTACTATCCCTCGACGCGCAACCCGCACCATCTGCGGCCGTCGCCGGACACCTGGCAGGAGATCGGCAAGAGCGACCAGGCGAACCACCAATATGACATCAGCGACTTCTTCAACGCGCTCAGCCACGGCACCCTGCCTGCCGTCTCCTATCTGAAGCCGCCGAAATATCAGAACGCGCATCCTGGAAATTCCGATCCGTTGACCGAGCAGACCTTCGCGGTGACGGTGATCAACGCCCTGCAGAAATCGCCGTTGTGGGGCGAGACGGCGGTGATCATAAACTACGATGATTCCGATGGCTGGTACGATCACACCACCGGCCCGATCGTCAATCATTCGGCGAATCTGGGCGCGACGAGCTCGGCCAATCCCAATATCGGCGGCGATAACGGTACCACCAACGCCAATGATTCTCTGCTTCCCGTCCTGCCGATTTCGACCTCGACCACCCCCTCGAAGCCCGGCAACATCACAAGCTCCGGCGTCTGCGGGCCCGCCCCGACGGGCGCTCCGCCGGGCGCAGGACGGTGCGGCTATGGCCCGCGTCTGCCCTTCCTCGTCATCTCCCCCTGGGCGAAAGAGAACTATGTCGACCACAGCCTGACCGACCAGACCTCGAGCCTGCGCTTCATCGAGACCAACTGGAATCTCGGCTTCATCGACGGCTCGACGCTTGCGGAAGGTCAACCGCTGGGCGCCGATTCCTTCGACCAGCTCTCGGGCTCGATCGCCTCGATGTTCGATTTCGACGACAAGCCGAATCTTCGCCCGGTGATCCTCGACCCGGTTCAAGGCACGGTTGTCGGCGGCGCTCATTAGCCGGACAAGGTTCTGAACGATGCCCCGCTGCCGACGCCCCGCGCCGGCAGCGGTTTTTTCTCGTGATGACGCGGCGACGGCCGAGCGATGATGGCGGGTCACCGCCGCCGACGCGCCGCCGGGATGCTCAACAGGAAACAGCCGAGGCCGGCAGCGGTGATGGCGCAGGCGACATAGGCCGGCATAGCCGGTGCGAAATGCGCCAGCAGCAGCCCGCCCAGCGCGGCCCCCACCGCCGAGCCGATATAAATGGTCGAGCCGATCAATGACAGAACGACGCCACCATGCTCGGGCTCGAGCGCCAGCAACCGGCTCTGCTGCGCCGGGAACACGGCCCAGCCGGCAAAGGCAAGCAGGAAGAGCGCGGCCGCCGCGCCCGGAACGCTGCCGCCGGTGAGGTTGAGCAGGCCGATATTGACCGCGTTGACGCCGACGCAGGCGATGATCGGCGCCACCGCGCCGAAGCGGTCGACGAGGCGGCCGCCGAGCTGGCTGCCGGCGAGACCGCCGAGCCCATAGGCGACCAGCAGCCAGGCGATATCGTCAAGGCCGAGGCGCTCGCCGAACAGCACCGCGCTGTAATTGTAGATGGTGTAGTTGCCCGCCGACCACAGCAGGTTGGCGAGCAGGCTCGCCAGCACCGCGGGCCGTGCCAGCGGCGAGAAGCGCTCGGCGAGCCCGGGCACACTGCCCGTCGTCGCCGGCAGCCGCGCCAGCATCAGCGCCACCGCCGCGCTCGCCGACAGCAGACATCCGAGCACGAATGTCATGTGCCAACCGAATTCATGGCCGATCCAGGTGCCGAGCGGCGCGCCGATGACGGTGGCGCTGGTCATGCCGAGCGACACCGCGGCGAGCCCGGCGCCGCGCCGTCCGGCCGGGGCGAGCGAGGCGGCGAGCGTATAGGCGGTCGGCGAAAAGAGCGCGGCGCAGCTTCCGGCCAGCACCCGCGCGGCGATCAGCACGCCATAGCTCGGCGCCAGCGCGCACAGCGCGTCGGCAAGCGCGAAGCCCGTCAGCGCCAGCACGCTGACGCGATCGCGTCGCCAGCGCGCGGTGAGCGCCGCCAGCACCGGCGAGCCCAGCGCATAGGTCAGCGCATAGGCCGTGATGATCTGGCCGGCCGCCTCGACGCTGACGCCGAGATCGCCGGCGATGCGCGGCAGGATGCCGGCGATGACGAAGACGTCGGTGCCGATGGCGAAGGTGCCGAGCGCCAGCAGGTAGAGCCGCGGGTCGAGCCGGCGCGTCGTGGGCGGCGCGGCGCGGGGGTCTGCCCGTTGCGCCGCCGCAGGGGAGCGCGGGGAGGCGGAGCCGGGAGGACGCGTGAGCGGCAAGGCGCTGTCCGATCGGTAGGAGCGTGCTAACCTATCGCAAGCATGCGGTGCCGGCCTAGCGCGAAAGCGGCGCCGTCCGGCGCGGCGGGCGCCATCCGAATGATGTCGATTGTATGCGGCGGCAGAGGACCCTATGTCGAGAGCCGCTACCGCGTCGAGGCGGCGCGCTTGCGCGAGATCGCTCCGGCCACTTCTCCTCCTGCCATAGGCACGCCTAGGCCGCCTTGCCTCAGGCGATCTTCTCCAGGAAGCGGTTCACGTCGGCGCGCAGCGTCTCGGACTGATGGCCGAGCTGGTCCGCGGCGGACAGGACTTGCACCGACGCCGCGCCGGTGGCGCCGGCCGCCTGCTGCACGCCGGCAATGTTCGATGACACGTCCTGCGTCGCGCGCGCCGCCTCCTGGGTATTGCGCGCGATCTCGCGCGTCGCCGCGCCCTGTTCCTCCACCGCGCTGGCGATGGCCGTCGAGATCTCGCTGATAGCGCCGATCGTGCCGCCGATCCCCTGGATCGCGGCGACCGCTTCGGAGGTCACCGACTGAATCGAGGCGATCTGCGCGGCGATCTCCTCGGTCGCCTTCGCCGTCTGGCTCGCCAGCGATTTCACCTCGCTCGCCACGACGGCGAAGCCCTTGCCGGCTTCGCCGGCGCGTGCGGCCTCGATCGTCGCGTTGAGCGCCAGCAGATTGGTCTGCGCGGCGATGTCTTGGATGAGCTGCACCACCTGGCCGATCTTCTGTGCCGCTTCCGCCAGCGTGTTTACCGTCACGTTGGTGCGCTGCGCCTGCTCGACTGCCTGGCGTGCCACCTGCGAGGCCTGCGATACCTGCCGGCTGATCTCCTCGATCGAGCCCGACATCTCTTCCGATGACGACGCCACGGTCTGGACATTGGCCGAGGTCTCTTCCGAAGCCGCGGCGACGGCAGCAGATTGCCGCTGCATCTCCTCGGCGGTCGCCGACATGCTCGCCGCGGTCGCACGCATCTCGCCCGCCGCTCCGCCCAGCGCCTGCAGCGCCTCGCGCACCGAGGTGTCGAAGGCGGCGATATGGCCCTCGACCGTCTTCTGGCGCTGCTCCTTGCGCTCCTGTTCGGTCCGCTGCTCGGCCTCGAGCGCGCGTGCCTTCGCCATATTGTCCTTGAAGACCTGGACGGCGCCGGCCATGCGGCCGATCTCGTCCCGGCGACCGACGCCGTCGATTACCGTCGTCAGATCGTTCGCTGCCAGCCACCCCATGGCATCCGTCATGCGCAGGATCGGCGTCGACACGCTGGTGATCACCGCATAGCCGGCGGCGACGCAGAGCAGGGCCGCGAGCGTCAGCGCGCCGAGGATCCAGATTCGGGCGCTGCTGTAGGCCGTCGCGCCGCGATCGGCGACGCAGGCATCGGCATCGATCGCCGCAGCAAAGAACGGCCGGTCGCCCCGGGCTTGGACGATTGCCTGGGCAAGCCGCTAAGGTGCCGCGACGGTTGCGGCTGCGGAGGGGAGCGGTGGAGATCGGTTTCTTTTTCTGGCCTTACAGCGTCGAGCTGGTCTGCGGCATGGCCGAAGCGGCCGAACGCTACGGCTACGACATGATCGGCATCGCCGACACGCCGGGCAACGCGATGGATCCCTGGATCGCGGCTGCGCTCGCCGCCGAGCGCGTCAAGCGCGCGCGCATCGCGCTCTGCGTCACCAATCTCGAATCCCGCGCGCCCGCCGTTTCCGCTGCGGCGATCGCCTCGCTCGATCTGCTGGCGCCGGGCCGCACCGTGCTCGGCATCGGCGCCGGCCATAGCGGCACCAGCAATCTCGGCCTCGCCCGGACCTCAGGCGCCGGCGAGATCGCGCGTGGCGTGACCCTCATCCGCAGCCTGCTGCGCGGCGCGGCGGTGGACGGCCCGCACGGCCAGGCGCAGATGCCCTGGGTCAAGGCGCCGAGCCCGGTCTTCATGGCGGCCTCGGGCCCGCACACCTTGCGTGCCGCCGGCCGCGTCGCCGACGGTGCTTTCGTCAATTTCGGCCTGCTTGCCGAGAACCTCCGCGCCAGCGAGGGGCGGATCGGCGAGGGCGCCGCCGCCGCCGGTCGCGATCCCGCCGATATCGAGCTCTGGCAGATCGCCGGCCTCGACTGCACGGAGGACGGCGAGGTCGCGCGCCGCAAGATCGGCGCCATCCTCGCCTTCATGGCCGGCGGCTACATCCTGGCCGGCGACCTGGCCGAGCGCGGCGTGCCGGCGGAGCTGCAGGGCGCGGTGGCGGAGCTGCGCCGGCGCTACAGCACGCGGCCCGGCGCCGCCGATGCGGCGCTGGTGGAGGAGCTCGGCCTCTTCGATTATCTCTCGCGCCGCTTCGCGATCTACGGCGCCCCCGAGGATTGCGCAACGCAGCTCGCGCGCGCCGCGGCGGCGGGGCTGAAGCGGGTCATGTTCACGGTCAGCGTCGCAGCCGATCCCTTGCGCACGGTCGAGCTCTTCGGCGAGCGCGTGCTGCCGCGCTTCCGCCGCGCCGTGCCATAGATCGTGCCGGCCGGGCCTAATCGAGGATGAAGGTGATCTCGATCGTGGAGCGGTATTCGGCGATCTTGCCGTTCGACACTTTCGCCTTCTGCTCGATCACCTCGAGTCCGGTGATGCCGCGCAGCGTCTTGGCGGCGCGCTTCAGCCCGGCATCGACCGCGTCCTGAAAGCTCTTGGTCGAGGCGGCGGTGATCTTCGTGACCCGTGCAACGGCCTCCATCGCTTCCTCCACTTCCTATAGTTTTGCGCGAAGAACTCGATAAGCACTCTACACCCTCAAGGCGAACGCGCGTAGCGCGTTCGTCCGAACGGCGACAGCGATTGCTCTGCAATCGCGAGAGCCCGCCGCCCCCAGCGGTCAGCAACCGCGAGAATCGCCGGCTCAGGTGCGGGCTCTCGCGGTTGCGAGAGCAACCGCTGCCGTCCGCCGGCGACGACGCTTTGCATCGCGCCGATCACTCGGCGTCGATCAGCGACAGGATCTTGAGGCGCAGATAGTCGGGATCATAGCCCGCGGCCTCGCAGGCGATGCGAAAGCCGCTGCCGTTGCTGAGGAACCAGCGGCGGGCGTCCTCGCGGATCTTCTGCCGCTCCGCCGGCGCCGAGACCGCGGCGACGCGATCCATCGCGTCGTGCAGCGCTCGATCGATCACTGCGCACCAGAGCTGCCGCTCGGCCGAGCGGTCCTCGCGTGTCGCGTGATCGAAGCTCTCGCCGATCTGGATATGCATGGCGATTGCCTGCTTTCAGCCCTCTGCCCGCGCCGCGCGCCGGGCGCACGCCTCACCGCCGCCGACGGTTCGGCCCTCCCGATGGGCCCGCCCTCTCGTCCTTGTGGCGGAAGCTTAGGCGCCCGCGGGTCAGGTCATAGGCGGTCATCTCCACCGTGACACGGTCGCCGACCAGCACACGGATGCGATGCTTTTTCATCTTGCCGGAGGTGTAGGCCAGGGTCTCGTGGCCGTTCTCGAGCCGGACGCGAAAGCGCGCATCGGGCAGGATCTCGAACACGGTACCCTCGACCTCGATCAGGTCTTCCTTGGTCAACCGCTTCTCCTCGACCGGGCGGACGCGAACGCCGTCCCGAAGGGCCTAGACCTGCTTGAGATTGACCGCCGAGGTCTTGCCCTGCTGGCCGCGCTCGATGTCGTAGCTGAGCTTCTGGCCTTCATGCAGATTGCCGATGCCCGAGCGCTCGACCGCAGAGATGTGGACGAATACGTCCTTCGAGCCGTCCTCAGGCTGGATGAAGCCATAGCCTTTTTGGGTATTGAACCATTTCACGGTGCCGACTGCCATTATGTCCTCCGGGCAGAAATTTAAGTCCGACGCTCAACCTCGCTTGGCCTCCGGTAGCGAATAGGAGGGCTGGACCCGGCGCTGTCGCTTCAAGCGCAGGGAGACCGGCCGGACCGCAGCAGCAGGCGACGTCCCCCACCATGGCGGTCCGGCCGCGGCTTGGCAAGCGGTCGCTGGTTTGCGCAGCCTTAGACGCTGCCCTCGGGCACCCGGTCGAGCTCGGCCGCGAGCGTCATGACATCGCCGATCGCCCGCGCGTGCTCGCGCAGATCGACCGGCTTGTTGCAGCGCGGGCAGGTGACGGCGCTGCGGCCGGCCAGCTGCGCGATGATCTTCTGGAACGACTGGCCGCAATCGGGGCCGGCGCAATGGAGCCTGAGCGACAGCAGCTCGGCGTAATGGTGATCGGTCATGGTGTTCTCCTGGAGGCGCGCTTTCGATCTCAGATTTATGCCGCCGCCGATTCCGGCCAGCGCCGATGCAGCCACAGCCATTGCTCAGGCCGGGCGCGAACCCAATCCTCGATCACCGCGTTGACGCGCGTCATCGTCGCCAGCACGTCGCGCGCCGCGTCGCCGGTGCGCGCTGGCTCGATCGCCGCCATGATGGTCAGCCGGAAGCGCGCACCGCCGATGCGCTCGACCCGGATCGGCACGATCGGGCAATCGAAATGCAGGCCGAGGCGGGCGATGGCCGGCGCGGTCATCGCGTCGCGGCCGAAGAACGGCACGGCGATGCCGTCATTCTGCTTCTGGTCGACGAGCATGGCGATATGGCCGCCGCGGTGCAGATGGCGCAACAGGTCGCGACCGCCCTTGGCGCCTTTTGAGACCGCATGGCGCGCGCGGAGATGCTGGCGCAGCAGCCGGTCGACCCAGGGATTGTTCGCCGCGCGATAGACCGAGAGCAGCGACTGTCCCATCAGCCGGTGGATGGTCGCGGGACCGACCTCCCAATTGCTGAAATGGCCGCCGAAGACGATTGCCGGCTTGGCGCCGGCGAGCAGCGCGCCCACCGCTTCGCCATTGACGATCTCGACGCGGCCGGAGGCGGCGGCGCAGATGCGGGCGAGATGAGGGTATTCGCCGGCGGCGCGGCCGAGATTGTCCCACATGCCGCCGAGGATGCGCCGGTTCTCCGCCTCGCTGTTCTCCGGCATCGCGGCTCTGAGATTGCGCAGCGCGCGCCGCGACACGCCGAGCCGCGGCCCGATCAGCCGCCCGATGCGCCCGCCCAGCCGCGACGCCAAGTCGACCGGCAGGCAGCCGAACGCCGCCATCGCCGCGGCCAGCAGCGCCGCTTCAGCCAGATGAAGGGCGTCGCGGCGCACTCGACGGAGCCCCTCGGTCAGAGCGTCTTGCGGCATCACTGGGCACCTTCGGCTTACGCTTGGTCTGCTGGGCGCGCGACGATCCCGGCCAAAGCGCCGAGCGCCGACGTTCCCGCCGACGCATCGCCGGGTCGATGGCGGGATCGGAAAGAGACAGCGTCAAGTTTAGCGCCCCGGCGCCACCGGCGCGACCGAAAAGCGCGGCCCATGCCACCCGCACGCGCGGGCGTTCGGCAGGCGCCTCGTTGCGACACCGCTCCTCCGCTTCCCGGCCGGCGGGTCGGTCTGGCGGGATCGAACGCGGTCGCGCCGGGCCGTTTCGCGTGAGGATAGAGCGCGGCGATGCTAGGCATCGTTGTGCGCGACGTGGGGCGCGCCTGTGCCCTTGGCGTCAAAATTGACGCATAGCGCTGTGACGGGTTTCACACGCCCGGCCGCGCCGGCCCCTTATGATCCGGCGTTTCCTAGTGGAAAGTGACCGACATGAGCGCGATTTACCTGCGGCCCTTCTGGTATATCCTGGCGCAATACGCCGTTGCCCTGCGCGGCGTCTGGAAGCTTGACGCTGCCGAGCGGCCGGTTCATCCCCATCATCACGTCGTCATCGGGATGTGACGCCAGCCGGTCTCCTAGGCATATTGCGCTTCGCCGTTGCCAAACGACCAGTTTTCCTTGGCGACCTCGACGATATTGATGAAGACGTCCTGCGGCCGGACGCCGGGCGAGGTTGCGAGGCGCTCGGCGATGCGCCGATAGAGCGCCTTCTTCTTGTCGACGGTTCGCGTTTCGCTCGCGGTGATCTGGATGATGACGAGATCATGCGAGTGCTCGATCCCGAGATAGCGGCGGCTGAAGCCGAGATCGCTGGCGTCATGCTCGGTAACGATCATGAAGCGGTCATCTTCGGGCACGTCGTAGGTCTCCCGCATGGCCTCGTAGATCTGCTCCATGAGCGTACGCCGATACTCGGCGGTCTTTCCTCGCCGCAGCGATATCCGTGTCAGTGGCATGAACCCCTCCGCTTTGCTGGTAGACCCGACTCAAGTCAAATAGCAAGGCGAGGCGGAGTAAATACAGGAATCGCGTTGGGGCAGGTAATCATGCCGGTGACGGGTGTGACCTGGGATGCGCGATCGGAACCCGCGGTGGCGCAGAGAGGTTTTCACGGCAATGCCCACGATCTCCCCTGGCGTCGTTTCGGCGTCCGCCCCGGATACGGCGGCACAGCTGATCCCGGCCGATCCGACGCTCGCCAAGCTGCGTGAGGCCGCTTCGCGCTGTACCGCCTGCCCGCTGCACGCGCGGGCGACGCAGACGGTGTTCGGCGAAGGCGGCCCGCACGCGGCGCTGATGCTCGTCGGGGAAACGCCCGGGCGACCGGGAGGATGTGACCGGCCGACCGTTCGTCGGACCGTCCGGCGCGCTCCTCGACCGCTGCCTGGAGCGCGGCCGGCATCGATCGCGGCGCCGCCTATGTCACCGATGTGGTGAAGCATTTCAAATGGACGCGCGCGCGGCAAGCGGCGCCTGCACGGCAAGCCGAACGCCATGGAGATCCGCGCCTGCAAGCCCTGGCTCGAGGCCGAGATCGCGCTGGTGAAGCCGACGGTGCTGGTCTGCCTGGGCGCGACCGCGGCGCAAGCGTTGCTGGGGAGGGGCTTCCGCGTGAGCCGCCAGCGCGGCGTGTTCCAGCCTTCCTCGGGGTCGTTCCGCCTGCTCGCGACGGTGCATCCCTCTTCGCTGCTGCGCGGCGATCCCCATCAGCGCGAGGCCGAGATCGCGCGCTTCATCGCGGATCTGCGCGTCGCCGCCGATGCCCTGGCGGGAAGCGCTAGCCCGAGCCGACAATTTTCACCCGCTGTGAACGCGGTCACACGGCAGTTCCCTCCGCCCTCTTATCATCGCCCAGAACCACGGAAGGAGATGCGACATGACGTATTGTTCCTGCGGTTCCTTTGGACCATTCTGCGGCCCCGTGCCGTTGCCCTGATGCGCGTTCGCTCGCTCGGCGACAACCGAGCTGTCGACCCAGCCCGCATCACCTGGTTTTCATCGGCCTTTAGCATCGGTCGCACGCCACCGCTCGGCGAGCCCGCCGAGCGGTGGCGCAGCGGAATTGTCGCCGTCACCGGCCGCCGCGGGGCCTCCTGTTCGCACTTCAATTGGCTTCGATGAGGCGCCCCGGCGCCATGCCGTCTCCGCCCGCCGGCTCACGCGAGCACCGCCTCGCTGTCCATGGCGAGGCCGCCCTCCGCATTGCTCGCCCAGAGATGCACGCGACGACCCGCATCCGGCGCCGTCCCGCGTAGCCGCAGCGCCGCTCCGTCTAATACCGGCGACACTGCGCGGAACGAGAATTCCCGGATGACGCTGTCGGGCCTCGACCGGCGCAGCAGATCGAGCAGCAGCGTCGCGATCAGCGGGCCATGCACGACGAGGCCGGGATAGCCTTCAACCTCCGTCACGTAGCGGCGATCGTAATGGATGCGATGTCCGTTGAAGGTAAGCGCCGAATACCGGAACAGCAGCGTCGCGTCGGGAATGACGTCGCGCGTCCAGGTCGCGTTCGCCGGCGCCGCGGGCGCCGGCCGGGCGGCGCTGCCCTGGAGCCCGCGATAGACGATATCGTGCTCGTCGACGACCAGAGGAATGCCGTCCTCGGCGCTGATGTCGTGGCGCACGGTGACGAAGACCAGCCGGCCGGTGGCGCCGTCGCGCTCCTTGATCGAGGTGATCGTCGATACCCGCCTGACCCGCATGCCGATCCGCAGCGCGCCGGGAAAGGCGAGGCGGCTCCCCGCCCACATGCGGCGCGGCAGATCATGGACCGGCGGCAGGAAATCGCCGCGCGCGGCATGCCCGTCGGGACCGAGCAGGGATTGCCGCTCGCCCGGCAGGAACAGCAGCCAATGTGCCAAGGGCGGGACCGGATCGCCCTCGCGGGCGGGCGGGTCGTCGCGATCGAGCGTCGCCGCCAGCCGGTCGATCGGGCCGGCGGCGACGACGTCGCTGCTATGCTGCTGACGTCCGATCCAGGATTCGTAGGGCGAGGCGGCGTCCGGCATCGAAACCACCTTGTTCCTGCGCCGCGATCAATGCCTGAGGATCGCCGGCAGCGCGTCCGGCGCCGGCCGCCCGGGCAGCGATTGCAGATAGGCATAGATGTCCGCCGCCTGCGCTTCCGGCAGCACGGCTTCGGCATAGGCCGGCATATTGTTCGCGGGATCGCGCAGCTGCTGCAGGAAAGCGTCATAGGGCAGCTCGGTCTTGGCGAGGACCGGCGCCGGCCCGAGATAGGCGCCGCCCTGGCCGACGCGGCCGTGGCATTCGAAGCAGCCATCGGCGAGAAAGACGCGCTTGCCATTGGCGGCATCGCCTGCCGGCGCGTCGGCGAAAGCGGGTGCCGCGATCGCCGTCGCGATGGCCAGCGCGGCGAGACGGAAGCTCCAGCGCATCGCGCTCACCGCGGCTCGACGATGGTGTCGATCAGCGCCGGCTCGCCGCGCTTCACCACGGCAAGCGCGCGCTGCAGTGCCGGCGCGAGATCACTGGGATTGCTGATCGGACCTTCGGCATAGACGCCGAAGCCTTTCGCTACCATCGCGAAGTCGATGTCGGGATCGCGCAGCGTGGTGCCGATATGCGCGCGCTCGACGCCGCGCATATGCCGCCCGGCCATCGCCTGGACATACATGTATTCCTGGTGATAGGCGCGGTTGTTGTGCATGACATAGAGGATGGGGATGCGGTGATGCGCCGCGGTCCACAGCGTCCCCGGCGCGAACATGAGATCGCCGTCGCCCTGGATGGCGACGCTGACGCGGCCATGGGCGCGGTTGGCGAGCGCCGCCCCGAGCGCGCCCGGCGCGCTGTAGCCGACGCCGAAACCGCCGGAATTGCCGTTGAAGCGGTAGCGCTTGTCGCTGTCCCACAGGCGCTGCGGCCAGGTGATGCCGATGCCGTTGCCGACCAGCGACCAGTCCTCGCTGCGCAGTTGCTCCCAGAGCTCGGCGCAGAGCCTTCCCATGGTGATCGGGCTCGCGTCCCAGCCGATGGCAGCGGTCTCGCGCAGCTGCTGCAGCATGCCGGCCTGCACCTGCGCGAGCTTTCTGCCGCGCGCCTCATAAGCGGCGCGGCGGCCGTCATCGAGCTGCCGCGTCACCGCCTCGATGAGCGCCGGCAAGGTCGCCTCGCCGTCGCCGGCGATCGCCAGATCGACCTCGGGGAAGCGCTCGAACTCCTGGTAATTGGCCTTGGTGAAGAGGTCGTGCGTGCCCAGGCTGACGGTCTTGGCGCCGGGGCGCGTCACCGCAGCGGAGCGGCGGACGATACGGTCGCTGAAGGCGTGCAGCGCGCCCCAGAAATCGTTGAGCTCGAGCCCGAGGATGACATCCGCCTGCGCCACCGCCGATGCCGCGCGGCCGGTGTGGTTGAGCGGGTGGCGCGACGGGAAGTTGGTCCGTCCGCCCTGGTCGATCACCGGGCATTGCAGCAGCACCGCGAGCTCGACGAGCCGGTCCATACCCGCCTGGCTGCGCGCCATGCGGTCGGCGATGATCAGCGGGCTCTCGGCCTCGACCAGCAGCTTCGCCGTCTCGGCCACCGCGCCGCTGTCGCCCACCGGCAGGCTGGAGCGCGGCAGCTTCGGGATGCGCAGCTGCTCGCGGTCGCCGATGGGATTCTCCTGCAGCTCGGCATCGAGCGACAGCAGCACCGGCGCCATCGGCGGCGTCATCGCCAGCTTGTAGGCACGCACTGCTGATTTCGGCAAAATGCTGCAACGAACCCGGCTGGTCGTCCCATTTGACGAAGTCGCGGACGATCGCGGCGGGGTCCTGCGCCGAATGCGCCCACTCGACCAGCGGGCCGCGCTTGTCCGCCGTCACGATGTTGCCGATGAGGAGATAGACCGGCACCTTGTCGCAGAACGCGTTGTAGAGCCCCATCGCCGCGTGCTGCAGCCCGACCGTGCCATGCGCCAGCACGGCCAAGGGCTTGCCTGACATCTTGGCATAGCCCTGCGCCATCGACACCGCGATCTCCTCATGCGTGCAGGTCAGGATCTCCGGCTTGGTGTTGTTGCCGTAGTTGATGATCGCTTCCTGCAGGCCCCGGAAGCTCGAAGCGGGATTGATCGCGACATAGTCGAAATCGAGCGACTTCAGCGTGTCGACCATGAAATCGCCGCCGCTGCTGGTCTGTGTCGCGGGGTCGCCGGCCGGCGGCAGCGTCTCCGCCACCAGATCCGGCCGAAGCGGCTGGGCGGGCGGGCGGGGTGCGGCGGGCGTGGCGCGCGCCGCGACCGGCGGCGTCAGCGCTGCGGCGCCGGCGAGGCCGGCACCGGCGAGAAACTTGCGGCGGCGGACCGATGGCGGCGGGTCTTTGGGCAAAGCTTCCTCTCGCGGGATCTTGGGCGTCCGGCGCTATGCGTCTGCTGCGCCTGAGCTTCCCACGCGTCCTGGTCGAAGTAAAGCCGGGCCGCCGCCCGCTCGCCGCGCGATCTCGGCGGCGGCGCCGTCGTACGCGCCGCATTCGCGATTATCGTCGCGGCGGCTTTCTCATGTCGTCGGAAGAGGGACGCCGCGGTCTCTGCAGATGATCGACGGCACCGGTGGCCACGCCGCCCATCGGCCGGCGTCGTCTCTCTTCATCGCGCGCGCTTGAGCATTTGGCGATGACGCCGACAAGCACCAGCAGGCCGAGCAGGAAGATCAAGATCTCGAACGCCCAACCTTCGGTCATGCGGATGTCCCCCGGTAATCACCAAAGGTTCTGATGCGCTGTCGCGCCCTCGCGTTTCCTCGTGAAAGCGTCCGATTTGCGCCACGAATTGACGCGGCATTGACAGTGATGTAGTGCGCGCCGGCAAAAGAAAAGTCAAATCACCTGCTGTCGATGATGACCGGCTCGCGACGCTGTGAGCGCCGCCGCGGTGCCGGCGCGCTCCGGCGGGGGGCGGGCGATTCGATTGCTGACGGCAGGCGGACCTGCGCAGCGGCGACGCCACGGATGATGTCGACCGCGACGCCCGCGCAGCGCAGGCGATCGAGCGCCGCGCGGTCGTGTGCGCAAATGACGGGATCGCCGGCGACGAGGCGCACCACGCGGGCGCCGCCCAGCGCGTGCACCGCCACGCGCCGGTCGATCGCATCCTCGCACGGGTGGCCGACATCGATGCGGCGCGCCTCGCGCCCTGCCAGCGCGAGAATATCCCGCGCAATGTAGGGATCGTGGAGGATCACATCCGCACGCTCGAGCGCGCGCCGCGCCTGGAGCGTCAGCATTTCCGCATCGCCCGGGCCGGCGCCGACCAGCGCCACGGCTCCGCGCGCGCCGGTCCCGCCGCCGCGCGCCGCCCAGTCGAGACGCGCCGCCATTAGGCGGTCCGCCTCGGTCGCGTCCCCGGCCAGCGCCGCCTCGGCCTCGTTACCCGCAAGCGCCGCCTGCCAGAACCGCCGGCGCAGTTCGCGCCGGCCGAGCGTTGCCGCGACGCGGCCGCGCCACGCGCCGCAGAATCGCGCCAGGCGCGCATAGGCTGACGGCACCGCCGCCTCGATCCGGGCGCGCAGCTCGCGCGCGAGCGCCGGCGACAATCCCCCGGTCGAGATCGCGATGCGCACCGCGCCGCGCTCGACCACTGCCGGCATGATGAAGTCGCACAAGCCTGGCCGGTCGACGGCATTGACCAGCACCGCGCGCTCGCGCGCCGCCGCTGCGATCGTCGCGGCAGCGGCGGCGTCGGCGACGGCAACGACGCAGAGCCGCATGCCCGCGAGATCCTCCGGCGTGAAGGCGCGGCGCCGCACGGTCAGCGTTCCCGCGGCGGCGAGGGCGACGATCTCCGGACAGACGGTGCCGGCGATGATGGTGACCCGCGCGCCGGCGCGGGCCAGCGCCGTGGCCTTCGCCCCCGCTTCGCTGCCGCCGCCGACGACCAGCACCGGTGCGTCTCGCAGATCGAGGAAGATCGGGAAATAGCCGGGATCGTCCGCCGCTGCGCCCTCAGGCGGCGGCGCCGGTATCGGCGTGAGCATCTCGCAGGATCTCCTTGATCTCGGGAAGGCAAGAGCCGCAATTGGTGCCGGCGCGGAGCGCCGCGCCGATCTCCGCCACGCTGGTCATGCGCCGGGCCCGGATGGCGTCGTGAAGCGTGCGCAGCCCGACGGCGAAACACGCGCATACTATGCGGCCTGGCTCCGGCCCAAGCGGCCCGCCGGGCGCAAGGCCGGCGACCAGGGCGGTGCGTCCCGCCGCGTCGATCCTGGTGCCGAGCAGGCTTGCCAGGACATCGCGGCCGGGCAGGGCGCCCTCGGCGCTGGCGAGGAAGAGGCAGGCATCGAGGCAGCCATCGACGATGCTGGCATAGCGGAAGACGCGGCGGCGAGGATCGGCATAGACCACCAGCTCCGCCGCGTCGGTGGCGCCGAGCAGCGCGCCGATCCAGGCTTCAGAGGCGGCACCGCCGGGCAGCGCCTGCCAGCCGGCCAGCGCATAGGCTTGGCCGCTCTCGAGCGGCACGCGCGACCAGTGGAGATCGGCGGGCAGTGCCGCCTCGCCGCGCCGCAGCAGCAGCCCGCGCCACAGCACCGCCAGCCGCGTCATCGCCACCGGCGTCGCCTTGAGCTCCGGCTGGCCGGAGATCGGATCCGCCGAGGCGCCGACCAGCCGGCCGATCGGGCCGGAGGAGCTGAACCGGTCGGTCCAATGCATCGGCGCGAAGAGCTCGCCCACCCGCTGCTCGCGGGTGAGCCGCACGCCCAGCGCGGCCGCTCCGTGCCGGCTCTCGAGGCGCGCCAGATCGCCCTCGGCGAGGCCGTGCCGCGCCGCGTCATCGGGATGGATGTCGATCAGCGGCTCGTCGTCATGCAGCATCAGCCGCGGCACGCGGCCGGTGCGCGTCATGGTGTGCCACTGGTCGCGCAATCGCCCGGTATTGAGCAGCAGCGGCCGCTGCGCATCGGGCGCCTCGGCGGGGGGGCGCCATCGGATCGGCACCAACCGGGCGCGGCCATCTTCGGTCGCGAAGCCGCCGTCATGAAACAGGCGCCCGTCCCGCGCCTGCGCGGCGCTGCGGGGAAACGGCCACAGCACCGGCTCCATCCGTTCGTAGGCGTCGTCGGCGAGCGCCGCGAGCGCGCCGATATCGAAGATGCGGCTGCCATCGTTCTCGAAAGCGGAAAGCGCCGCATGCTCGCGAAAGATCTCGGCCGGCCCGCGATAGCCGAAGGCGTCGCGCCAGCCCATGCGCTGCGCCACCTGCGACAGCATCCACCAGTCCGGCCGCGCCTCGCCCGGCGCCGCGCGGAAGGCGCGCTGGCGCGAGATGCGCCGCTCGGAATTGGTGACGGTCCCGTCCTTCTCGCCCCAGCCGGCGGCAGGCAGCACGACATGCGCCAGGCGCGTCGTGTCGGTCGGCCAGCAATCGGCGACGACGACGAACGGGCAGGCGGCAAGCGCCTCGCGCACGCGCTGGGCGCGCGGCATGCTGGCGGCGGGATTGGTGCCCATGATCCACAGCGCCTTGATGCGGCCGTCGCGCACCGCGTCGAACAGCTCGACGGCCTTTAGCCCCGGTCGCGTCGCCAGATTGGGCGCGTTCCAGAAGCGGCGCACGCGGTCGAGCTCGGCGGGGTCAAAGCCCATATGGGCAGCGAGCTGGTTGGCGAGGCCGCCGACCTCGCGCCCGCCCATCGCGTTGGGCTGCCCCGTCAGCGAGAACGGGCCCATGCCGGGCCGGCCGATGCGCCCGGTCGCCAGATGGCAATTGAGAATGGCGTTGACCTTGTCGGTGCCGGAAGCGGACTGGTTCACCCCTTGCGAATAGAGCGTCACCGTGCGCTCGGTCGCGGCGAACCAATCGTAGAAGGTCTCGATGTCGCTTGTGGCGAGATCGGCGATCCTCGCCACCGTCTGCGGCTCGGGTGCGTCCGCCGCTGCGGCCGCCAGCGCCGCCGCCATCCCGCTCGCATGCCGGCGCACCCAGTCGGCGGCGACGGCTCCGCGTTGGGCGAGGAATACGAGCAGCCCCGCGAACAAGGCGACATCGGTGCCCGGCCGCAGCGCCAGATGCAGATCGGCGATCTCCGACGTCGCGGTGCGTCGGGGATCGATGACGACGATGCGCGTGCCGCGTGCCTGGCGCGCGGCGGCGAGCCGCTGGAACAGGACCGGGTGGCACCACGCCGCATTGCTGCCGACGAGCACGACGAGATCGGCCTGCTCGAGATCGTCATAGAAGCCGGGCACCACATCCTCGCCGAAGGCGCGGATGTGGCCGGCCACCGAGGAGGCCATGCAGAGCCGCGAATTGGTGTCGATGTTGGCCGCGCCGATGAAGCCCTTCATCAGCTTGTTGGCGACATAGTAGTCCTCGGTGAGGAACTGGCCGGAGACGTAGAACGCCACCGCGTCGGGCCCGTGCTGCTCGATGGTGCGCGCGAAGGTGTCGGCGACGAGCGCCAGCGCCGCATCCCAGGACGCGCCGCGCCCGTCGAGCTGCGGCCGCAGCAGGCGTCCCGCCGGCGCCAGAGTGTCGCCCAGCGCCGCGCCCTTCGAGCACAGCCGCCCGCGATTGGCCGGATGGTCGGGATCGCCCTTGGTCGTGCCGTCGGGCAGCGCCAGCACGCCGCAACCCACGCCGCAATAGGGACAGGTGGTGCGCACCGCTGACGCGACGCCGTCGCCGCGCGTCACGCGGCCGCTCCGCGCGGGCGGTTGCCGCCGAGCGCCGCCGCGTCGAGCAGGATGCGGCCTTGCGTCACGCGCACCGCCACCTGTGGCGCGCAGCCGATATCGGGCGCCATGGCCGCGCCGCTGGCGAGGTCGATGACCCAATTGTGCAGCGGGCAGGCGACCGACCTGCCGGAGACGATGCCTTCGGACAGCGGCCCGCCGCGATGGGGACAGCGGTCGATCAGGGCGAAGATCTCGTCATCGGCCGTGCGGAACACGGCGATGTCCCGCCCGCCGCTGCGCACCACCCGCGCGCCGCGGCGCGGGATGTCTTCGATCGCGCCGATCTCGATCCAATCCGTGCCCATCTCAGCCGGCCTGCTCGAGCGTCGCGAACTCATGCGCATCGACCTTGCCCGACGCCCGCTCCGACCAGGGGTCGGTTTGGCAGAAGCGCTGCGAGAACAGGAAGCGCTGATGGAGCCCGCGCCGTTCCGCCGTATCCTCGACGATGCGGCGCCTGACGTAGTCGATGCCGACGCGCCCGATCCAAGGTGCGGTGCGTTCGAGATAGCGCGCCTCCTCGCGATAGAGCTGCAGGAAGGCGCCGACATGCTCCAGCACCTCGGCCTCGGTTGCGACCCGCGTCAGCGCGTCGGTCACGCGCACCTCGATGCCGCCATTGCCGCCGACGACGATGTCATAGCCCGCCTCGACGCAGACCACGCCGACATCCTTGATCGTCGCCTCGGCGCAGTTGCGCGGGCAGCCCGACACGGCGAGCTTCACCTTGTGCGGCGTCCAGGAGCCCCAGCACATCTTCTCGAGCTTGACGCCGAGGCCGGTGGAATCCTGCGTGCCGAAGCGGCACCATTCGCTGCCGACGCAGGTCTTGACCGTGCGCAGCGCCTTGCCATAGGCATGGCCCGATACCAGCCCCGCCTGGTTGAGGTCCGCCCAGACCGCCGGGAGCTGCTCCTTCCTGACGCCGAGCAGGTCGATGCGCTGCCCGCCGGTGACCTTGACCGTCGGGATCTGGAATTTATCCGCCGCGTCGGCGATCGCGCGCAGCTCGGCGGGGGTGGTGAGGCCGCCCCACATGCGCGGCACCACCGAATAGGTGCCGTCCTTCTGGATGTTGGCGTGCACGCGCTCATTGACGAAGCGCGAACGCTGGTCGTCGGCATACTCGCCGGGCCAGGCGCAGAGCAGGTAGTAGTTGAGCGCCGGCCGGCATTTGTGGCAGCCGTCCCGGGTTTTCCAGCCCAGCGCCTGGCGCAGCGCCGCGATGGATTTGAGCTGACGCGACGCAATCGCGCGGCGAACCTCGTCATGGCCGAGATCGGTGCAGCCGCACAGCGCGGGCTCGCGCCGCGAAGCCGCCGCGGCCTCGGCGCCGACCATGTGGACGAGCAGCGCCTCGACCGTGCCGGTGCACTGGCCGCAGGAGGCCGAGGCCTTGGTGTGGGCGCGCACCGCGTCCAGCGTCGTCAGCCCCTTCGCGGCGATCGTCCGGCAGATCGTGCCCTTGTCGACGCCGTTGCAGCCGCAGACCTGCATCGTGTCGGCCATCCCCGCCGCGGCGGGAAGCGCGGCCGGCGCGGCGCTCGCGGCGCGCGCATAGGCCTGGCCGAAGATCAGGCCGTCGCGCAGCGCGCTGGTGTCGGCGCGCTCGGCCATGAGCTGCATATACCAGGGGCCGTCGGCGACATCGCCGTAGAGCACGGTGCCGACAACGCGCTGATCGCGCAGCACCAGCTTCTTGTAGATGCCGCGCTTGGCGTCGTGGAAGGTGATCTCGTCATCGGCATCGTCGGCGGCGGCGAGCGCGCCGGCCGAGAACACGTCGATGCCGGTGATCTTGAGCTTGGTGAACACCGGTGGCGCGGCATAGGCGGCATCGTCGTCGCCGGCGAGCCGCGCGGCGCAGGTTCTCGCCTGCTCCCAGAGCGGCGCCACCAGGCCGAAGACCTGGCCGCGATGCTCGACGCATTCGCCGACGGCATAGATGTCGGGATCGCTGCTGCGCATGTCGTCGCCGACCAGGATGCCGCGATTGACGTCGAGGCCGATCTGGCGGGCGAGCTCGATGTTGGGGCGGATGCCGATGGCGAGGACGACGAGATCGGCCGGCACCTCGCGGCCATCGGCCAGCCGCACGCCCTCGGCCCGCGTCTCGCCGAGGATCTCCTCGGTCTGGCCGTCGGTGAAGAAGGCGATGCCGCGGCGGTCGAGCTCGCGCTGCAGCAGCTGGCCCGCGGCGATGTCGAGCTGGCGCTCCATCAGGGTCGGCATCAGATGGACGACCGCCACCGACATGCCGCGCCGCTTCAATCCCCAGGCCGCTTCGAGGCCGAGCAGTCCGCCGCCGATGACGACGGCACGCTTGTCGGTGGCGGCGGCGGCGATCATGGTCTCGACATCGGCGATGTCGCGAAACGCGCAGACGCCGGGCAGTTGCGAGCCCGGGAATCGGCGGCGCCAGCGGCCGCGAGCCGGTGGCGAGCAGCAGTTTGTCGTACGGCACGCGTCCGGCCGGAAGCCGCAGCGACCATCTTGGCGCGCGCATCGATCGTTTTCGCGGGATCGCCGGCGATCAAGGTGATGCCGTGCTCTTCATACCAGGAGCGCGCATGGATGACGATCTCGTCCATCCGCTTCTCGCCGGCGAGCACCGAGGAGAGCAGGATGCGGTTGTAGTTGGGATGCGGCTCGGCGCCGAGCACGGTGATGTCGTAGCGCTGCGGCGCGCGGGCGACCAGCTCCTCGACGGTGCGCATTCCGGCCATGCCGTTGCCGATGACCACCAGGCGCTGCTTGGGTGCGGCGTGCGGGATCATGGCGTCAGACCCGCGCGCCGATGGCGCCGGCGGCCCAGCTGCGTCGCCAGCGCCGCTTGACGCCGTTGAGCGCCGCCAGCGCCACGATCGCGAGCAGCGCGAACACCAGCAGGCCCGCCTGATAGCTGCCGGTGAGCTGCTTCGAATAGCCGAGGCTCGAGGCGAGATAGAAGCCGCCGACGCCGCCCATCATGCCGACGAGGCCGGTCATGACGCCGATCTCGCGGCCGAAGCGCTGCGGCACGATCTGGAACACGGCACCGTTGCCCATGCCCAGCGCCAGCATGGCGACCACAAAGACCGCGAGCGCCATCCAGGCCTGCGGCAGGCCGGTGCTGGCGAGCGCCAGCGCCAAGGCGACGACGGCATAGATGACCGTGAGGCTGCGCACGCCGCCGAGGCGATCGGCGACCGCCCCGCCCACCGGACGCACCAGCGACCCCGCGAAGACGCAGGCGGCGGTGAAATAGCCGGCATTGACGGCGCTCAGCCCGTATTGATCGTTGAAGTAGATGGTGAGCGAGGAGGCGAGGCCGACAAATCCCCCGAAGGTGACGCTGTAGAACAGCATCAACCACCACGCGTCGGCGATCTTCAGCACATTGAAATAGTCGGGAAGCGCCTTGGGCGGGGGACAGAGCGGGCCGTCCTTGGCGAGCGCGAGATAGACCGCGAGGGTGAGCGCCAGCGGCATCGCCGCCAGGCCCAGCACCGTCTGCCAGCCGACGGCGACCGCGAGGCTCGGCGCGAACAGCGCGGCGAGGACCGTGCCGGAATTGCCGGCACCGGCGATGCCGAGCGCCGTGCCCTGATGCTCCGGCGGATACCATCGCGAGGCCAGCGGCAAGGCCACCGCGAAGGAGGCGCCTGCCATGCCGAGGACCAGGCCGACCAGCAGGATCTGGGCAAAGCTGTGCACGCCGACGAGCCAGGCGGCGACCAGGCCGGCGATGACCAGAAGCTGTGCGATGGCACCCGTCCGCTTCGGCTTCAGATGATCGACCAGCACGCCGTTGACGATGCGCAGTACGGCGCCGGCGAGCACGGGCGTCGCCACCATGATGCCCTTCTGCGCCGCGTTGAGGCCGAGGTCCTTGGCGATTTGCACGCCCAGCGGGCCGAGCAGCACCCAGACCATGAAGCTGAGATCGAAATAGAGAAACGCGGCAAACAGCGTGGGCAGATGCCCGGCTTTCAGGAATCCCTTGTTCATCGGTGAGCCTCGGAGCGGGCGGCGCGTCCTGCATTCGGAAGGGACGCATCCGCGGGCGCGCCGTCTTTGGCGCGCCAGTGCTGCCTTATCGGGCGATCATCACGCCCGCGATGGAGGAGCCCCGCCGTTGGAGCGCGTCCAGCCTGGGGCGTCGAGAGCGGCAGCCCGCATGGCCAGCAACGAAATGCAAGTCACATGCCAAGCGAGGCGATTTGCGGAAAGCCGCGCTCTGGCTCGCTTATGGTTAAGCTGCTGACCGCGCGCCGCGAACCGCATGCCCAGAGAACGGCCAGAGATGGTCGCGATTTGTGCAGCGCACCACCATCATCGATTCCGCCCGTCATTGCGGCTGCTCGACGATGTCGCATTTGGCTTTTCCTGTCGCGGATCGAACACCGCCCCGTCGCAGAAGCGATCGGGGCCCATCGCGATCGCCGAAGGCTGCGCCGCGAGCGTCCAGGAACGCTCATGCGCCCCTTCCACCTTGCGATCGTCGAGGGGAACGCTGAGTCCCGATCGCCGTCGCCGCGGCCGCGTAGAGATCGGGCCGATAGATCGTCTCGGCGGCCGCCGCGGCATCGACATCGCCGCCGGTGAAGCCCCAGCGCGCCATTTCGCCGAGAAACCACAGCGCCTGTGAGCGCCAAGGGAATGTCGCCGCGCTGGCGAAGAACACCGAGGCTGCGCCGCTCGCGCCGTCGGCGCCGCCGGGGAGCGACGCCAGGATCGTCGCCGGCGGCATGTCGAGATACGCGTCCTGCGCCAAGATGGCGGCGATCTCGACCGCGCTTGCGGGCGCGTCGCAGTATTGCGCCGCGCGCAGCAGCGCGCGCAGCGCCGCTTGCAGCTTGTCGGGATGCCGCTCGGCCCAGCCCGCGCCCACGGCGAAGATCTTTTCCGGTCCGTTGCGCCAGACGCCATGCGAGGTGGCGACCGTCGCGCCGAGCCCCTCGCGCGCCGCTATCAGGCCCCATGGCGCGCCGGCGCAGAAGCCGTCGATCCGCCGCTCGCGCAAGGCTTCCACCACGCGCGCCGGCGGCACCACCACCAGCCGCACATCGCGCTCGGGATCGATGCCGCCAGCAGCGAGCCAGTAGCGCAGCAGCAGGTTATGTGTGGAAAAGGCGTGCACCACCGCGAGCGTCGGCGGTTCGCCGCCGCGCCGCGCGGCGAGCCGCGCGGCCAGCGCCCGCGCTGCCGCCAGCGCGTCGGGTCTGGGCGCTATCCGCCGCGGGCTGTCCCGCCAGCTCCGTCGACAGCGTCACGGTATTGCCGCCGAGGCTCAGCGACAGCGGCACGATGAGCGGGCCGGCGGCCGCGCCGCGCAACCCCAGACTGATCGCAAACGCCAGCGGCGGCAGCATCACCGCACCGTCGAGCAGCCCATAAGCGAGCTTGTCCGCGATATTCGCCCAGGACGGCTCGACCGAGAGGACGGCCTCGATGCCTTCGGCGGCAAAAAAACCCAGCTCCTTGGCGATGATGACCGGCGCGGCATCGGTGAGCCGCAACACGCCCAACCGCAACCGGCGCTCATTCGCTTGCCCTGTCCTAGACATTCGCGTCAGCTCGATCTGGCATCGGTGTCGTCCTTTGCGACCAGCTCTGCGGCGACGTCGGCGATCCTGCGACTTTCGTTCATCGCCTTGCGCCTCAGCCAGCGATAGGCTTCGGGCTCCGCCATCTGCCGCCGCCGCATCAAGATGGCCTTCGCGCGTTCCAGCACGCGGCGCTCCTCCAGCGTCGCCTTGGCGCGCTCCAGCTCCTCCTCGACCTGGCGGTAGCGGCGGAACATGGCGATCGCCGTGGCCACGATAGGCTTTACATCCGGCAGGGTCACGCCGACCACATTATAGGAGCTGACGCCGGCGGCGATCGCCTCTTCCATGAAGCCGGGATCGTCGCGATCGACGAACATGATGACCGGTCGCGGGTCGCGGTCTGTCAGGCTGCGGATGCTTTCCAGACCGTCGCGGTCGGGTAGCGCCATGTCGACGATGACCACGTCCGGCGAGGTCGCGGCGACGAGCTCGGCAAGATTGGCGGCGGCCGGCGCGCGCGCGACCTCCATCGTGCCGGCGGCGGCGAGCGTTTCCGCCAGCGCCAGCGCCCGGTCGGAGTTCGAATCCGCCAGCAGGACCCTCAATACCATTCGGAGGAGCTCTTCGCCACGCTGTCGGGTGCATGCAAACCCGGTGCCACGCGAGCCAGGGAAGCGGATCTCGCGGCAGCTTTCGGCGTGGTTAAGGCGACTCAGCGCTCGCCGGCAGCCTTCGCGCGGTAGATCACCACCAAGGCGCGCGACAGACCCTCCAGGCTGCGGCCGCGATGCGGCAGGCTCGAATCGAAATAGGCGCTGTCGCCCGGCGACAGCACCCATGTCCTGGTGCGCCCTTCGATCAGCGCCGAGAACTCGACCTTGCCCGAGAGAATGAACATGAATTCTTCGCCGTCATGCTCGAAGCGCACATCCGTCGCCGCCGCCGACGGAAACATCATGACGAAGGGCTCCATCCGCTTGTGATGACGCTTGTCGGCGAGCGCGACGTAATCATAGCCGAAGGAGCTGCCGCCGCGGATTACCGATTGCCGCTGCGCGGCGCGGACGATGCAGATGGCGTCATCCTGATCGCTTACCGCCTCGGTGCCGAAGAGATCGGCGAGATCGGTATCGAGCACGCGGGCGATCTTGACCAGCGTGCCGATCGGCGGAATCACCTTCGAGTTCTCGATCTTGGAGAGATAGCCCTTGGTGAAGCCGGTCTCGGCCGCGAGCCGGTCGAGGGTGAAGCGCCGGGCGGCGCGCAGCTCGCTGAGCCGCTTGCCCAATTGCAGCTCGGGCGCGGTCAGCGCCGTCTCTTTGGCCGAAGCCGCAGTACTCCTCACGGCGCCGTCGTCAGCACCGGCGGGAACTGCGCCAGGTTTGCCGCCCATGCTCTCTGATACTCGATGATCCTGGCGGTCTCTTGCGCCATCTCCGGGCCGAAGCAGCCGCTTGAGGAGGTAGAGCATCGTATCAATGCACAGCGACACGCCGCCCCCGGTGATGACGCGTCCCGCGTCCACCAGGCTCGCCTCCTGCGCCTCGATGCGCGGATATGCCCGCAGTCTTTGCAGCGGCGGCACCTCCGGCGGCACTACTTCGCGCTTGGTGGTTGCGGGTTTGCTGTCGAGCACGCCGCTCGCCGCGAGAATCATGCCGCCGGTGCAGACCGAGACGATCGGTATGTCGAGCGCGCAGCGCCGGATGAACTCCAACGTCTCCGGCGCCTCGCTCTGCACCGTCCAGGTCGCGCCGCCGGTCACGATGAGTATGTCGATTTTCGGCGCGCTGCCGATTGCGTAATCCGCGACGACGCGCAGCCCGTTGGCGAGCTGCGCGATGCCGCTCTTCGGCGCGATGGTGCAGATCTCGATATCGGGCCGGAGGCGGCGCGCCATCGATAGCACGCCGAAGGTCGCGAGATCGATCGGCTCGACGCCGTCATAGATGAAAACCCCGAACAGCATGGCGGCATCCCTCGGTCGCAGACAAGCACGCCCGAGGCTAGCATATCCCCGATGTTTCCTGGCATGAAACTTGCTGCTTATCCCAACGGAGGTGCCGCGATGATGCAGCGACCATCGGTGCTTTGGGGCTTCTGCGGGAAATCGGCGCGGCGCGCGCTGCCCAGGAGAAGCGCAATGTTTCCTTTTGTAACTACTTCTTGGGCGATCGTGGCGTCACCGGGGATCGCTTGCCGCAGGGACCAGCCATGACGGTCGCCGCCAGCGCCGGCCTTGCCGCGGCGAAGACCCACCGTATCGGCGCCATCGCCTGTGCCGGCGCGATCGGCACGATCATCGAATGGTACGATTTCCTGATCTACGGCACCGCGGCGGCGCTGGTGTTCAACACCCAGTTCTTTCCCAATGTCGATCCCCGGATCGGCACCCTGGCCGCGCTCGGGAGCTTCACCGTGGGATTTCTCGCGCGGCCGATCGGCGGCGCGATCTTCGGCCATTTCGGCGACCGGCTGGGCCGCAAATCCATGCTCATGCTCACCATGATCGCCATGGGCCTCTCGACCGCGGCGATCGGCGTGCTGCCGAGCTATGGCCGGATCGGGATCTGGGCGCCGGTGCTTCTGGTTTTGTTGCGTGTGGTGCAGGGCATCGCGCTGGGCGGCGAATGGGGCGGTGCGTCGCTGATGGTCCTGGAGCACGCGCCGCAGCATCGCCGGGGATTCTTCGGCAGCCTGGTTCAGGTGGGATTTCCCATCGGGCTGGTCTCGGCCTCGGCGGTGTTTTCCCTGGTCGCGACCTTGCCGGACGCCGACTTCAAAGCCTGGGGATGGCGCATTCCCTTCCTCGTCAGCCTGCTGCTTGTCGGCATCGGCATCTTCGTCCGGGCGCGCCTGCCGGAGACGCCGGTGTTCGAGGACATCAAGTCGCGCGGCCAGATCGTCCGCAGCCCGCTGCTGGAGCTGCTGGTCCGCAACAAGCGCAGCTTCCTGGTGGCGATCGGGTTGAAGATCTCGGAAGTGTCCTGGGTCTATATGCTGACGGTCTTCGTCGTGGTCTATGCCACGACCAGGCTCGGCCTCTCGAAATCGCTGATGCTCAACGCGATCTCGCTGGGCGCGCTGCTGGAGCTGGTGACGATTCCGCTGTTCGGGCATCTCTCCGACATCTACGGTCGGCGGCCGCTCTATCTGGCCGGCGTGGCTTTCACCATCCTCTTCGCCTTTCCGCTGTTCTGGTTGCTCGACATGAAGACGCCGGAGATCGTCATCCTGACCGTGGTGGTCGCGTTGAATCTCGGGCATGGCCTGATGTTCGCGCCGGAATCGACATATTTTCCGGAGCTCTTCGGCGCCCATCTGCGCTATACCGGCGCCTCCTCGGGCTTCCAGGTCGCCGCCGCGATCGGTGGCGGCTTCGCGCCGATCATCGCGGCGGCGCTGGCGGGCTATATGGGCGGCACGGCCGGGGTGTCGATCATGCTGATCCTGCTCGCCCTCATCACCCTGGCCGCGACGCTGGCGGCGCGCGAGACCAAGGACGACACGCTGTTCAAGTGAAGCCGGGCGACGCAAGGGGGAGAGATGAACGCCTCGACGCGGATCCGATATTTCGGCTGGTCCGCCCTGTCCCTCGAGACGCCGGACGGCGCGCTGTTCTTCGATCCGTTCTTCCGGCCCTATTGCGGCGCGTCCTGGTTCGGCTTGCGGGATTTCGCCAACGCCCGATACATCTGCGTGACGCACGGCCACGAGGAGCATTTCCTCGACGTGCCGGCGATCGCCAAGGCGGCTGGCGCGGTGGGTCATCGGCGCGCCCGCCGTCTGCACCTTCCTGCGCCGCCGCCATGGGCTCGCCGGGGCGCAGCTCCGCTCGATCGATCCCCGCGGCGGCGAGATCCTGTCGCTGCCCGGCTTCACCCTTGCCGCGTTTCGCTGGAAGCACCGCGACATCAACCTCTGGAAGGCGCTCACCAAGGCGCTCTTCCATGGCAACGCGACGCAGCTTTCCTGGGCGTGGAGCAGTGCCACCCGCGCGCCCTTCTACGCGCCCTATACCGGCTTTCACGTGACGCTTGCCGAGCGGGCTCACCGTGATGAACTACAATGAAGGCTTCAACACCAAGATGACGGATGTGGAGATCCGCGACCTCGGCGCGCGGTTCCGCACCGATATCCTGCTGGCCGGCATGCAGCTCGACTTCATCGGCGATATCCTGCGCGGCGCGGCGGCGTTGCGGCCGAAGACCGTCATCCTCTACCCGCCGCACGACAAGTTCCACGCCATGATGGGCATGACCTCGGCGCCGTGGACGGAATTCGCGCGCGCGCTCCGCGAGCGCTTCCCGTCGATTGCCGTCCATATCGCCGAGCCCGGCTTCGAATGGCATGCCGACGGCTCGGTCGCGACCTTCGTGACGGCGGCCTGACGGAAGAGCGGCGCCGCAGGACCGCGACGCCGGCGGCGCGCGATCACCTTTGCGGGCGAGCGCGCGATCGCTCGGTCACTCGTAGACCATGGCGCCGAGAATCATGTCGACCGTGGCGCCGTCGGCGGCGAGCGGCATCTGGATGCCCTCGAAGCGGTGGTTCTGCGTCTCGCGCCAGGCGAAGGTGCCATAGGTCCGCAGCGGCGCGCGGTGCTTGACGACATGATTGAAGACCGTGGTCACGGCCTTGCGGAAGATGTCGCTGAACACCTCATCGAGCACCTTGCCCGTGAGGTCGAGGCCATAGGCCTCGGCAATCGCGGTGCCGCAGAGCCGGTAGCGATAGGCGCGCGGCTCCAATTGCACGTCGACGAGGAAGATATGCGGCAGGAGCGGGAGAAAATCCGCCGGGTCGATATCGGCGCGGCCGGGGAGCCGGCCGGCGGCCGGGCAACGGCGCTGCCAATACGCCAGAAGCTCCTTCATTCTGGGCTCTTCCAGCCGGCAATCGACATCGATGCCGCCTGAAAGCGAGCGCATATTCGGCGTTGAGCGCCGCTCGCCAGTCGTCCGTGGCAATGTCATGGCGGCTATCGTAGCCGTGCGGAGTTGAACTTTCCGTAAGCGTCGATGGGCCACGGTCGCTTTGCATCCGGCTTAACCAACATTTGACGGCTGAGCAGGGCGGGATTCCGGCGTCCCCGGGGCGGACGATCTCACCCCACCTTCACCATCCGCTTCCCCCTGTTCTCGCCGGCGAGCAAGCCGATCAGCGCGCCGGGAGTGTTCTCGAGCCCGTCGATGATGTCCTCCTGCACGATGAGCTTCCCGGCATCGACCCAGGATTTGAGCTCGGCGATCGCCGCGGCGCGCTCGGATTCGTAATCCATCACGATGAAGCCCTGCAGCGTCAGCCGCTTCACCACGATGAGGCCGGGCACGCCGCGCGGCCCATGCGCTTGCGGCGCGCCGTCATATTGCGAGACCGCGCCGCAGCAGGCGATGCGGCCACGGAGATTCATCTGGAAGAGGCAGGCCTCGAGGATGTCGCCGCCGACATTGTCGAAATAGACGTCGATGCCGTCCGGCGCCGCCGCTTTCAAGGATTTCGCCACCGGCCCCGCCTTGTAGTCGACCGCGGCGTCGAATCCCAGCGTGCCGGTGAGCCAGGCGCATTTCTCCGCGCCCCCGGCGATGCCGATGACGCGGCAGCCTCTGATCTTGGCGATCTGGCCCACCAGCGAGCCGACCGAGCCTGCCGCCGCCGATACCGCCACTGTCTCGCCCGGGAGCGGCTTGCCCACGCGCAGCAAGCCGAAATAGGCGGTGAGTCCGGCAACGCCGTAGACGCTCAGCAGATGCGTCAGCGGCTCCAGCCGCGGCAGCTTCACCGCGCGCTTGGCCGGCAGCACCGCGTAGTCCTGCCAGCCGGTATCGGCGAAGACGAGATCGCCGGGGCGGAGCGCCGGGCTTTTGGACTCGACGATCTCCGCCAGCGCGCCGCCCGCCATCACGCTTCCGGCCTCGACCGCCGAGCGGTATGTCGCCCCCTGCATCCAGGCGCGGTTGGCGGCATCGAGCGAGATGTAGCGCACCCGCGCCAGCACCTCGCCCTCTTGCGGCACCGGCAGCGCCGCCTCGGCGAGGCGGAAATGCTCGGCCCCGAGCTTTCCCTTCGGCGTCTCCACGAGCAGGATCTGGCGATTGCGCTCTGGCATCTAGGCAAACTCCTCTAGGGACGAGTTCTTCCGGCGGCCAGCGTAGCAGCTTCGGGCAACGTGCTGCAGGCGCTTCTCGTCCGCCCGGAACCGGCCTATGATCGCTCGAACATGGCGCGTCATAAGCGTCAATCGTCGAGGGAGGCGTTGCATGAGGACCAGCGGGTTTTTCGCCGTCGCGGCCATGGCCGTCATCTCGGGCGGCGCGCTTGCCGCCGATGACGGACCGGTCAGGATCGGCGTGCTTACCGACATGTCGTCGCTTTACGCCGATGTCACCGGCCCCGGCTCGCTCGCCGCGGTGCAGATGGCGGTGGAGGATTTCGGCGGCACCGTGCTGGGCAAGCCGATTGAGGTGATCTCGGCCGATCACCAGAACAAGCCGGATATCGGCTCGACGATCGCGCGCAAATGGTATGACGAGGAGGGCGTTGACGTCATCGCCGACGTGCCGACCTCGTCGGTGGCGCTCGCCGTCGAGGACGTGACGCGCGAGAAGCACAAGATCGCGCTGATGTCGGCGCCGGCCAGCTCCGACATCACCGGCAAGAACTGCTCGCCCTATACCGCGCAATGGACCTTCGACACCTATTCGCTGGCGCATGTCACCGGCGGCGCGGTGGTGAAGAGCGGCGGCGACAGCTGGTACTTCGTCACCGCCGACTACGCCTTCGGCCATGCGCTGCAGCGCGACACCGCCAGCGTCGTCGAGGCCGCCGGCGGCCGCGTGCTCGGCAGCGTCGACGTGCCGCTCAACACCCAGGACTTCTCCTCCTACCTGCTGCAGGCGCAGGGCTCCAAGGCGAAGATCATCGGCCTCGCCAATGCCGGCGGCGACACCATCAACTCGATCAAGCAGGGCGCCGAGTTCGGCGTCGTCGAGGGCGGCCAGAAATTCGCCGCCCTCCTCATGTTCATCACCGACGTCAACAGCATCGGCCTCAAGACCGCGCAGGGGCTGCAGCTCACCACCGCTTTCTATTGGGATCAGAACGAGGCGAGCCGCGCCTGGTCGAAGCGCTTCCTGGCGCGCGTGCGCCACATGCCGACCATGGTCCAGGCCGGCGATTACAGTGCCGTGATGCACTACCTCAAGGCAGTGAAGGCGCTTGGCAGCAAGGACCCCGACAAGGTCATGGCGAAGATGCGCGAGACGCCGATCAACGATTTCATGACCAAGGACGGTCACCTGCGCGTCGATGGCCGCGTGCTGCGCGACATGTATCTCTACGAGGTGAAGAAGCCGTCGGAATCGAAAGGCCCCTGGGACTATTTCAAGCTGGTGCAGGCCGTCCCCGCCGCCGAGGCCTACCGCCCGCTCGACCAGGGAGGCTGCCCCTTAGCCAAGCTCCCGTAGGGAGTTTGTCCGCCGCATCTGTCGCAGCAGCGCGATCACCGCCTGGCGCTGGGTCGCCTCGTCGACGCCGAGCTCGGTGAGCTCGCCCTCGGCGACGGCGTCGCAGAGCCGCTCCAACTGCAGCAGCAGCGCCGCGATCTCGGCTGGCGGGCGCGAGTCGGGCCCGGCCCAATCCATCGTCCGCTCGATCTGCCGCCGGCGGCTTTCCGCCAGCGCCTTGCGCACGACGGCATCCTCGAGCGCCAATTGCCGGAGGCTGCGGCGGAAGCGGCGATAGGCGCGGTGATGCGCCACCACCGCCTCGACCAGCGTGTCCATCGAGGCGTGCTGGGCCAAGAGGCCGCCGATGACGCGCTGCTCCTCATCCTCCCAGGCGCGATAGACCGCGACGAAGATCGCGATCTTGTCGCGGAACCAGCGATAGAAGGTCTGCGGCGCGAAGCCGGCGCGGCGTGCGATCTTGTTGCTGTCGGTGCCGTCGAAGCCGTGGCGATTGAACTCCTTCGCCGCCGCCGCCACCAGCCGCGCCGCCGTGTCCTTGCTTGGGATCGCTCCGCGCTTTGCCATCCCCGGTTGATACCGCCCGCCCGCCGCCCGCCGCAAGGCCGTGCATCTCGGCCGGTTCATGCGATCGCCGCGCCGCCGCATCGCCGGTCTTGACTTCGGGAGCGCAAAGTGATATGAATATCACTCGCGGATATCGAGTGATCGAGGAGGTGATGATGAGCGATGTGATCCAGGGCGGCTTGGCGGGCAGCACCTGGCTGCCGACCGAGACCACGGGGCTCGACTACGCCGTGCTCCGGCCGCAACCCGGCGGCGGCGCCACCATCTTCCTGCGCTTCGCCAAGGGCGTGCACGGCGCCGAGCACACCCATCCCGGCGGCGAGGAGCTCTATGTCGTCTCGGGCGACATCACCATCGGCGGCAAGCGCCTCGCCGCCAGCGACTATCTCTATACGCCGCCCGGCGCCGCGCATGCCGTCGACGCGCATGAGGCGACGGTGCTGCTGGTGTCGCTGCCGAAATTGCCGGTGTTTCTCTGAGGGAGCGGCGGCCGCGCTCCAGCGCGCGCCGCTCGCGCAGCGGCTCCGCTGCGGCCGATGGGACGTCAAGGCTGACCGGGCTGGTCTCGGACATCGTCGCGTCCAGAGCGGCCGATCCCCAGGCGCCGATGACGGGATCGGCGCCGAATTCGAAGCTGAACGCGCCCAGGAGCATGCTGACATGGCGGTCATCCTCGGAGAGCGGCATGTAAAGCCGGTTGGCGACCATGTCGACGTCCTTGGTGGTATGGTAGCGGCTGCGGTTGAACATCGGCCGCCTTGCGTCACGCACCGACCGGTAGAGCGCGCAGACGAAATCGCAGCGGGGACCGGTGAAGAGGTCGTTCGGATACTTGCCGGTATAGTCGTGCCCGAACGCCTCGACCAGCGCGGTGCCGACCAGGCGGTAGCGGTACCGGTCGCCATCGATATCGATGAGTTGGAGGTTCGGCAGCAACCGCGCGATCTCCGCGGGATCGATATCCCGCCGCCGCGGCATCGAGCGGTCGCCGCGCTTGCGGACCCAATAGGCCAGTGCCGGGCCCAGGACCGGGTCCGCGCGGTAGTCATAGGTCATGAGCGGGGCCCGGAATTCCATTTCATAGCAACGTCCCATAGCACAGCTTGGTAAAGCGTGCATGAAGGCCCACACTTTCCCGCGGCGGGAGCCGCATTGCCGCCGTCAGGTTTTTCAGCAACTACAGGTTGCAATGGCAAATGCCGGGGCGCGGGCGCGTCACCGCGCGTGACGGCGCTCGCTGTCGAGATGCGCCATCTGCGCCGGCGCGTAGCGCTCGCCGGCGGCGGCATCCTTCGGCACCGCGCGCTCGATCGCCGCGAACTCCTCGGCCGAGAGCATGACGTCGGGCGCGGCCAGCGCCTCCGCGAGCCGGTCGCGCCGCCTGGCGCCGATCAGCGGCACGATGTCATCGCCACGCGCCAGCACCCAGGCGATGGCGAGCTGCGCCACCGTGACCCCCTTCGCCGCCGCCACCGGCCGCAGCGCTTCGACCAGCCCGAGATTGTGCTCGAGATTGCCGCCCTGGAAGCGCGGGCTCGCCGTGCGGAAATCACCTGGCTGGACGCGGGCCTTCGCCCAATGGCCGCTGATCAGCCCGCGCGACAGCACGCCATAGGCGGTAACGCCGATGCCGAGCGCCCGGCAGGTCGGCAGGATCTCGGCCTCGATGCCGCGCGAGATCAGCGAGTACTCGATCTGCAGGTCGATGATGGCATGCGTCGCCTGCGCGCGCCGGATGGTCTCGCTGCCCACCTCGGAGAGGCCGATATGGCGGACATGGCCTTTTTGCACCTGCTCGGCGATGGCGCCGATCGTGTCCTCGATCGGGACGTCGGGATCGAGCCGCGCCGGGCGGAAGATGTCGACGTAATCCGTGCCGAGCCGCCGCAGCGTATAGGCGAGGAAGTTCTTCACCGCCGCCGGCCGCGCGTCATAGCCGCCCCAGCCGCCATCGGGATCGCGCAGCGCGCCGAACTTGACGCTGATCAACGCGTTCTCGCGCATCCTTCCCTTCAGCGCCTCGGCGATCAGCAGCTCGTTATGGCCGGAGCCGTAGAAATCGCCTGTATCGAGCAGCGTGATGCCGGCATCGAGCGCGGCATGGAGGGTGGCGATGCTTTCGCTGCGGTCGGCCGGGCCGTACATGCCGGACATGGCCATGCAGCCGAGGCCGAGGGCGGAGACGCGCGGCCCCTGGGCGCCGAGCAGGCGATGCTTCATGCGAAAGCTCCTTGCATGTGTGCGGGGAGCGTAGAGATCGCGCTCGCTCGCGATCTCCCGACTATGCGGCATCGGTCGCCCGCTGTTAATCGGCGCCCTCCCGGTTTTGCGAAAACGAGTTTAGCGAGGCAAGCCTCGCTGCGCGCTGAAGGCCCGCATCCTAAAATCGCGATCAGGGGCGGCGAAACCCCGGGCTTAGCGCCGCCGACGCTCCCATAATCCACGCCAAGGGGATAATCGCCGCAGGCCGATCCTGCCGGCACGCCAGGGACGGGCAATGGATAAATACTATGCGCTGATGATCGACGCCGCCGGCATCGCCAGGGCCATAAAGCGGCTCGCTTCGGATGATGACGTCGCGGCGATTGGAGCGGCGATGGGTGCGCTGGAGCGTGCGCCGCAATACGTCGCCGCCGAAGTCTGGCGGGGGCGCGAGCGGGTCGGCAAAGTCCTGGCGCCACGCGGGATAACGCTCGAGCGCTGGGCCACGCGCGCCTGACGCGGCCGGCGCGCCGCGGCAGGCTTAATGTTCCACCGCCTGGGTGAGGCCGTTGATCGCGTCACGGCCCACCGCCGGCTCCATGATGGCGATGATGAAGGTCGGCGAGGGCATGTCGGAACTGTCGCTGGCGGCGGAGTCGCGCAGCACCTCGACCTTGGCATAGAGCGTCTCGCCCGCATGCGCCGCCACCGTCTTTGCCTGGTCGGGCCACAAGCTTTCGCTGATCACGTCGATCCGGTAGGTGCCCGGCGCTATGTCGCGGTAGAAGTATAAGCCGGGGCCGACCGCGCCCACCTGGCGGCCGTTGAAGGTCACGGGGACCCAGTCCAGGCTCTTGAAAGGCTCGTTGTCGCGGTAGAGAAAGATGCGCGCCTCATCGGCCGCCAGCGGTGTGACGACCGGAGGCCTGCCGGGCGCGACAGCGCATCCCGTCAGCAATGCCACGGCCGGCACGCCGAAATACCTCAGCCAGCGCCGGATCGAACGATCTTCCGCCATGACACGCCGCCTCGTGTTAAGGGTTTTAATCCTACCTGCTGCCGCGGCAGGGGCGCAGACCATACTCCACGGCTAAATTGGAATTTCGCCCGCCATCGATGAACGCCGCCGTCAAGCGACGCGCGGCCTGCACGCACGCATCCGCCAGGACCGTTCTTTTCCTGCCGCGCTCTGTCAGTCCGTGCTGCCGCGCTCCGCCGGGCGCGATGCCGCCGTTTGGTCTGCGGCGGGGCGCGCGATCCCGGGCGGGGAAACCTGCTGGCGGCCCTCGATGCTTAGCCATTCCGTGGGACGGAGCTGGCTCTGGCGCGACACCCAGCGATAGGGAAGCCAGGTCCAATCGACCACGCCGGCCACGCGATTGTCCAACGCGAGATCGCCGTCGCTGGTGCGCACGATCAGCAGCAGATGCCCGTCGCCCTGCTCGGTGATCGCTACGCTGAGCAGCACCGCCTCGCGCGGCCAGCCCAGCTCGAGCAGCGCGCGCCGCTTGGCGAGGGCGAATTCGTTGCAGTCGCCGCCCTCATCCGTCGGGTCTTCCCAGAGGCCGGCCGGCATCTCGCGCGGACGCATCCGGCGATTGGTCTCTTGCTGCACCGCCATGAGCTGCCGCCATCGCTCGGCGCTGAGCTCGACCACGATCGGCGAGGGCGCGCCGCCGAGGCAGTCGCGCAGATGCCGGGCGCAGAAATCGACGAAGCCGGCAGGCGGCACGACCGGCTTCCCCGTGACCATGGCCTCGCCGGCCTCGGCCGGCGCGGCGAAAGCGACGATGACAAACAGCGCGCGCATCCATGGAATTCCGCGCAGCAGCGCCTCCCTTGCCAGGGGAAACGCACGCGGGCGCCGTGCGGCCTAGAATGCAACCAGAGCGTCAATATTTAGGCATGCCGGCGCGTCTGCGGAGAAAAAGGAAGAGGTCCGATCGCCTCAGGCGATCGTCAGCCGCGCCGCTACATGGCTCGCGCTCAGAATTGATATCGGCGCAAGCCGCCATCCACGGGGATCACCGTGCCGGTGATGTAGCGCGCCAGCGGCGAGGCGAGGAACACCGCCAGCACCGCAAGGTCGGCGGGCCGGCCGTAGTCGCCCACCGGGATTTCGGTCGCGGCATGGTGCTGGCGCTCCGCTTCGGGATAGTTGCGCAGGATCTGCTCGCTGATGATGCGGCCGGGCGCGATCGAGTTGACGGTGATGCCGCTGCGGCCGACATCGCGCGACAGGCCCTTGGCCCAGGAATGCATCGCCGCCTTGGCGGCGAAGGCGGCGTTGACCTTCTCCGGCTCGGATTTGCCGGTGATGTTGATGATGCGGCCCCAGCCGCGCGCCATCATCTGCGCCAGCAGCGCCTGGGTGAGCTGGCGCTGGCGGGTGAAGTTGAGGGTGATCGCTTCCTCCCAGCGCGCCTCCGGCGCATCGAGCGGCAGCGGCCGGCTGCCGCCGGCGCAATTGACCAGGATCTCGACCGTGCCCAGCGCCTCGAGCGCCGCCGCCGCAATGCGCGCGGGCGCGTCCGCCGCCATGATGTCCTGGACGATGAGGGCCGGCCGCGTGCCGCCTTCCTTCTCGATCTCCACCGCGAGGCTTTCCAGCAGCTCGCGCCGCCGCGCCATCACCGCCAGCCGCACGCCTTCCGCCGCCAGCGCCAGGGCGATGCCGCGGCCGATCCCCGTGCTAGCGCCGGTGACCAGCGCCGTCCGTCCCGTCAATTGCAGATCCATCCGCCCTCCCGAGCGCGCCTTCCTGCTCCGCGCCGAGCTTAGCGCCTCCAGGGATCGCGGTGGCGGCGAATTCCTATTTCGCGGCCCCGAAGAACTGATAGGTCGCGGAGTACCGCATCCGGGCTTGCTCCCCCAAATGGCTCACGTCGCAGCCGGTGGCCGGTGCGGCGCCGCCCTTGGTGTCGACCCGGCGGATCATCGAGACCGTGGCGAGGCCCCCCGAACCCGCATGGGTCTTGGCCCCGAGCAGCAGCCAGGGGACAGCGCCAAGTGCCGGTGCCGCCGCCGTCGCGACGACCGCGCCAGTTATCTCGGAGCCGTCGGCGAGCTTCCAGGCGGGACCCGCGAAATGGGTTCCGATCTGCCTGCCCTTGGCGTCGAAGAGATTGGCTTCGGGCGCCTTGAACACCCAGCCCGGCCCCTTCTCCTTGGCCTCGCAGGCATAGATCTGCACGCCATCGGCCTGCGCCTCGATCAGGAGCGGCGCGCCCGCCGGCGGGGCCAGGGCGGCCGGGTCGGCGAGAGCGGGCACTGTGCCGAGGATGAGCAAGGCACCGGCGAGACGGATGATCATGGCGTTCTCTCCCCTGCGGCTGCGGTCCGGTCGATGCGATCGTTCGACTGACCGCCTAGCAGAAATAGCCTCGGTGACGTCGCGGGGTCGAAGCCTATTTCGCCGGACGTTAAAAAAGAGCCTTGACCTCGATAGGCTCAAGATATATCTTTTCATTCGTTATATCGAAATACTATCGAGGTTACTATGCGTCACAGACACAATCACGACCACCATCACGGCCATGAGGGCGAGCACGATCAGGGCGAGCGCCGCCACGCCCGCGGCTTCGGCGAGGGCTTCGGCTTCGGCCATCGCGGTCCCGGCCGCGGCCGCCATGGCATGCGCGGCCGCATCTTCGACCATGGCGATCTGCGCTATCTGCTGCTGCATCTCATCGCCGAGAAGCCGCGCCACGGCTACGAGCTGATCAAGGCGATCGAGGAGAAGTTCGGCGGCATGTACAGCCCGAGCCCGGGGGTGATCTATCCGACCCTCACCATGCTCGAGGAGCTCGGCCATATCCGCCCCGCCGAGGGCGACGGCACCAAGAAGGCCTATGCCGTCACCGAGGAGGGCAGCGCCTTCCTCGCCGCCAACCGCGCCGCACTCGACCAGGTGCTGGAGCGCATGGCGGCGGCGGCGGCGGCCTTCGGCGGCGGCCCGGCGCCGGAGATCCTGCGCGCCATGCACAATCTCCGCCTCGCGCTGCGCATCCGCCTCGGCCGCGGCCCGCTCGATGCCGCCGCAGTGCGCGCCGTCACCGAGATCCTCGACCGCGCCGCGGCGGAGGTGGAGAACACTAGGCGAACTCCCTTCTTAAGCGAGTTCGTCCGCGGCGGCGTCAGCGGTTGCGACAGCAACCGCGAGAGCCCCCCGCGAGCGCTCTTGCGCTCGTCGGCCGCTCCGCGCGGACTGACCTAAGGAGGCCTTAACGGCTGCCGCGCTACTTTTCCTGACGCGGGCGGCGGGCTGCTGATAAACTCGCCGTCGAGGAGATGAGAGGCATGATGCGCTGGCGGATCGGCGACGTCACGGTCACCAAGATCGTCGAGCTCGAGGCGGTGGGCGGCAGCCGCTTCATCCTGCCCCAGGCGACGCGCGAGGCGGTGCTGCCGATCACCTGGCTGCAGCCGCATTTCGCCGATGCCGAGGGCCGGCTCAAGATGAGCGTCCACGCGCTGGTGGTGGAGACGCCGGACCGCCGCGTCATCGTCGATACCTGCATCGGCAACGACAAGCAGCAACGCAGCATCCCCGGCTGGAACGGCCTGCACACCGCCTTTCTCGCCGATCTCGCGCTTGCGGGATATCCGCGCGACACCTTCGATACCGTGCTCTGCACCCATCTCCATGTCGATCACGTCGGCTGGAACACCATGCGGGTCGCGCGACGCCTGGGTCCCGACATTCCCCCGCGCGCGCTATCTCATGGGGCGCACGGAATTCGAGCATTGGCAGGGGCAATCCGACGATGCCCGCCACCGCGCCGTCCTCGCCGATTCCGTGGCGCCGGTCTTCGATGCCGGATTGGTCGATCTCGTCGCCACCGATCACCGCATCTGCGACGAACTCAGCCTGGTGCCGACGCTCGGCCACACGCCGGGCCATGTCAGCCTGAGCATCATCTCGCGCGGCGAGGCGGCGCTGATCACCGGCGACTTCCTCCACCATCCCTGCCAGATGGCCCGGCTCGACTGGTCGTCGTCGGCCGATCACGATCCCGCTCGCGCCGAGCGCACGCGGCGCGAGATGTTCGAGGCTCTCGCCGACACGCCGGTGCTGGTCATCGGCACGCATTTCGCCGGCGCCACCGCCGGCCGCGTGCAGCGCGACGGCGACGCCTACCGCCTCGCGGTGTAGCCGGGTTTACCCAGGTGTAACCGGGTTTACTCGGTAGGGTTCCGCCGTCCCCGCGAAAGCGGAGACCCAAGGGAAAACGCACCGCTCATCGCATTGGAGCCCCCTGGGTGCCCGCTTTCGCGGGCAAGGCGATCGTTGATGGCAGCGCTGCCGTGAGATCTGTGCGCGCCCGCGCGCGCCAGGCCTCACCACGCCAGCTCGAGGATCTCCATGATGTCGTCCGCGGTTTTGATCGGCCGCGGATTGGCGCGCACCGGTGGGTCGTGCATCGTGTGCTCGGCGATGGGCCTGAGATCCTCACGCTTGATGCCGACGTCGCGCAGCCTCAAGGGCAGGCCGAGGCTCGCGATCAGGCTCGCCACCAGCTCGCTCGCCGGCCGGTCGGGCGCGCCCATCAGCGCGCTGACCACGCGCTGGCGCTCGGATGTCACCGGCCGGTTCCAGGTGAGCGCCGCCGGCAGCGTCAGGCAGGAGGTGATGCCGTGCGGGATGCCGTAGGAGCCGCCCAGCGTGTGGCCGATGGCATGGCTCACCGCGGTGCCCACCCCCGAGGCGGCGCCGGTGATCGAGAGCCACATGCCGAGCTGGCTGTCAAGCCGCGGCGCCAGCGCCATGGGCTCGCGCTTGATCGCCGGCAGCGCGCGGGCGAGCAGCCGCAGCGCCTCGCCGCCGGTCGCATCCGAATAGGGGTTGGTTTCGAGCATGCAGAGCCGCTCGACCGCATGGTCGACCGCCTTCATGCCGGTCGAGAGCAGCAGCTCCGGCGGCGTCGCCAGCGTCGCCGCTGGGTCGAGCACCACCGCTTGCGGCGTGAACAGCGGATGGCCGTAGAGCTCCTTGACCCGCCGCCTGGTGTCGCTCACCCCGGCGATATAGGTGAATTCCGCCGCCGAATAAGTTGTCGGCACCGCGATCATGCGGATCGCGTTGTCGAGGCCGGCGGGGCGGCGGCTGGGATCGATGCCGCGCGCGCCGCGATAGGCGTCGAGCTGGTCGACATCGCTGAGGCCGTGCCACAGCGCCAGCAGCATCACCTTGGTGGCGTCGATCACCGACCCGCCGCCCACCGCGACCATCAGATCGGCCTTCGCCGCCCGCGCCTCGGCCGCGCCGGCGATCACCGCATCGCGCGGCGAATGCGCGCTGATGCCGGCATAGGTTCCGGCGTGGCGCGCCCCCAGCGCGCCGGATATTGCGGCGGCGAGCCCCCCTGGCCCGCCCAGCGAGCGGGTGGTGGTGACGAGGATGCGCGTGGCGCCCGTGGCCGCCGCCTCCTCGGCCACCGCCGCCGCGGCGGGCTTGCCGTAGATCACGCGTTCCTGCAGGAAATAGCGATGCGTGCCGCTGAGCATGGGCGCCTCCCTGACCGGTAATGGTGGCTGAATTCCGGCAAAAGTCGAGCCCCGCCGGCCGCCGCAGCCGCGTCTCGACAAAGCGCCGGGGGAGGGCCTAGGATTTGCCGTCCTGACGCGAGAATGGCCGGGACAGGCCAGCGCAGGACGAGGAGGAGGTCATGCTCGGAGGAGCCTCCCTAACCGTCAAGTCGCTTGCCGACACGCACGGGCTCGTGACGCGTCCGGGGACGCGGATCTGGGCGTCGAGCGACGCGCTCGGCTGGCGCTCGGTCTTTGCCACCTGCCAGCGCGAGCAGCCGTTCGAGGGCTGGTTCCCACCGGTCGCCGACCATCTCGTCGTCATCCATCTCAGCGGTCCCGTGCGCGTCTACCGCACGCTGGGGGGCCGCCAGGAGAGCTGCCTCATCCCGCCCGGCGGCGCCTTCATCATGCCCGGCGGCGTCGATTTCGGCGTCCGGCTCGAATCTCGAGCTCGATACCGTGCATTTCTATCTGCGCCGCGCCATCGTCGACGAGATTGCCGGCGACTTCGCCGCCAGTGGCGCGGCGGTGGAGATCATTCCCGGGCTCGGCGCGCTCGACCCGCTGCTCGAGCAGATCGCCTTGAGCCTGCGCGAGCAGCTGCACGACACCGCGCCGGCGGCGGCTCTCTATGTCGACCATCTCGCGCGTGCCGCCGCGGCGCGCTTGCTGCAGGCGCATTCGACGGCGCGGCTCGGCCGAGCGGATCCTGCGCAGAAGCCCGGGCTCAGCCCGCGCCAGCTCCGGCGCGCGGTCGACTACCTCGAGAGCCATCTCGACCGCGATCCCAGCCTGCCGGAGCTTGCCGCGGTGACCGGGCTGAGCCCGGTCTATTTCGCCCGCCAGTTCAAGCGCGCCACCGGCCTGCCGCCGCATCAATATCTCATGCGCCGCCGGCTCGACCGCGCCAAGCGCCTGCTGGGCGCGAGCGACCAGCCGATCTCGGCGATCGCCGTCGATTGCGGCTTCTGCCATCAGGAGCATCTGACACGGGTGTTCCGTCGGCAGTGCGGCACGACGCCGGGCGCCTACCGGGCGAAGCTGCGCCATTAGGCGCCAGACGGTTCGTTTCGTGCAGGTCTTTGTTCGGCTTCGTGCAGGCAGGCGCGGCCTCGGCGTCGCTATGCTTGCCGATGGCTATGCGCGCGGAGTCAAGCGCGAAACAGGGGAGCGCTCGGCATGACGGATGTGAAGACCGTCTTCGGCTCGCTGCACAATTATCAGAAGGGCGGCGTCGAGATCATCGACGACGATCCCAGGAACTACGTCTTCTCCAACGTCTTCGAGGTGGCGGAGAAGTCGAAGCCCTATGAGCGCGTCGCCGTCGGCAAGAATTTCGAATACGTCATCGAGGCGCTGCGCGCCGAGGGCACCTCGCCCTGGTATGCCTGCGCCCATGACGAGTTCGCGCTGGTGATGGACGGCAAGGTCGAGGTGCGGCTGCTGCAGCCGGAAAAGCCGGTGGTCGCCGCCGACAAGGCCGGCGCCGTCGCACTCGCCGCCGCGCCGGCGGGGCGCAAGATGGGGCGCGTCGTCGCCGGCCGCGGCCACATGACCTTGCTGCCCAAGGGCTCGGCCTATCAATTCCATGCCGACCAGGCATCGGTGGTGACCATCCAGACCATTCAGGGCGATGTCACGATCGAGCGCTGGGCGGGCATTTGCCAGACGAAATAGGGGTCCATGCCATGGCCAAAGCATTCGCCGTCGACGCTTCGGAGCCGGACAATTACTACGGCTACCGCCGCTTCAAGAAGGGCAAGTTCGAGTTCCATCGCGACGAGTATTTCGTGCATATCCGCTGGCCCAAGGGCACGCACACCATGGCGGCGGATGTCTTCCTGCGGGCGCTCCAGCGCGACATCGCCTGGAACTTCTTCTACGGCACGGTCAATTTCGACGGCGTCTTCGGCACCATGAACCATTACGGCACGGTCGACATGTTCGCCGGCCGCTTCAACGACGCCTATCGCAAGGCCGCGCGCGACTACAACGAGACCTATCCCTCCGACGAGCTGATGGCGACGTTCAAGGCGATGCTCGACGACTGGACCAACCGCGGCTACGACCCCTTCGCCGCGCCCGAGGAGACGAAGCACCCCTATGGCCGCAAGGACGGCGACAACAAGAGCGCCATCGAGCGGCTGCGCATCACCGCCCGGCGCATGGTCGGGCTCCCCGGCGACAGCCCCGTGCGCAGCGATGCCGCGGGATATCCCGTCAACCGCCATTTCGCCGATGTGCCGCAGGACCAGCCGGAGGTCCATGCCGAGCCGGGCTTCGAGAACGAGGTCTGCGCCTTCAACCTCTTCGCCTATCTCTCGCGCTCCGACGTCACCTGGAATCCGTCGGTCTGCTCGGTGGTGAAGGACAGCCTCTACTGCCCGACCTCGGAGGAATTCATCCTGCCGGTCGAGCACGGCAATGACCGCGTCGAGTGGTTCATGCAGCTCTCCGACGAGATCATCTGGGAGATCAAGCACAAGGAGACCGGCGCGCCGCGTGCGCGCGTCGTCTGCCGCGCCGGCGACATCTGCGCCATGCCGGCGGATATCCGCCACCAGGGCTTCTCGCCCAAGCGCTCGATGCTGCTGGTCTGGGAGAACAACTCCAACGCCATCCCCGAGCTCATCCAGAGCGGCAAGGCGCCGGTCGTGCCGGTGATTTTCTAACGAGACGCCGCGGGCCCCAAGCAAACCCGGCGGTTCATCGGCGCACATTGTTCGAGGTCGTGAACAGGGTGCGCCCTGGCGCGCGCCCGGATCGGGAGGATGACATGGCGCTCACGCGAAGTGTGATGACGGACGAGCAGCGGAAATCGGTGGCGATCGAATACCTCAAGGCCTTCGACAAGGGCGGCGTGACGTCGGATGGCGGCAGCATCCTCGATCTCTTCGCCGAGGATGCGCAGGTCTATTTCCCGAAATGGGGCCTCGCCTCGGGCAAGGAGCAGATCGGCAAGCTCTTCGGCGATGTCGGCGGCACCATCAAATCGATCGAGCACCACTATTCGCATTTCAACTGGATCTTCTCCGGCGGCGATCTCCTCGCCTGCGAGGGCACCAGCCATGGCGAGCACCGCGACGGGCCCTGGCGCGCCGGCCTGCCCGAGACCGGCGCCGGGCGCTGGTGCGACGTGTTCGAGATCCGCGACTGGAAGATCCAGCGCTGCTTCATCTATCTCGACCCCGATTACGCCGGCGGCGATACCCAACGCTACCCCTGGCTCAAGCGCCGCTGACAATCAGAAGCCAGGCACCTTCAGGGAGGATAAGGAAGACGCATGACGACGAGACAAGCGCCGGTGACGCGCCGGCGGGTGATGCAGGCGGGCGGTGCCGTTGCCGCGACCGCCGCCTTGGGATTTCCCGCCATCGCGCAGACGAAATCGTTCAAGCTCGGCTATGTCAGCCCGCAGACGGGTCCGCTGGCGCTGTTCGGCGAGGCCGACAGCTTCGTGCTGGCGAGCGTGCGCGAGACCTTCAGGAACGGCGTCAAGATCGGCGCCAATACCGTGCCGGTCGAGATCGTCGTCAAGGATAGCCAGTCCAACCCGAACCGCGCCGCCGAGGTCGCCGCCGACCTCATCAACAAGGACAAGATCGATCTCATGCTGGTCGCCTCGACGCCGGAGACGACCAACCCGGTCTCCGACCAGTGCGAGGTGAACGAGGTGCCCTGCGTCTCCTCGGTGGCGCCGTGGCAGCCCTGGTTCTTCGCCCGCGGCGGCAAGCCCGATACCGGCTTCAAATACACCTATCATTTCTTCTGGGGGCTCGAGGACGTCATCGCCGTCTTCACCGACATGTGGGGGCAGGTCGCCACCGACAAGGTGGTGGGCGGGCTCTTCCCCAATGACGGCGACGGCAATGCCTGGGGCGACAAGAAGCTGGGCTTCCCGCCGGTGCTCGAGAAGCAGGGCTACAATCTCATCGATCCCGGCCGCTTCCAGGATCTCAGCGACAATTTCTCGGCGCAGATCGGCGCCTTCAAGCAGGGCAAGGTCGAGATCGTCACCGGCGTGGTGATCCCGCCGGATTGGACCACCTTCTGGACGCAGGCGCTGCAGCAGGGCTTCAAGCCCAAGATCGCCTCGGTCGGCAAGGCGCTGCTCTTCCCCTCGGCGATCGAGGCGCTGGGCGACAAGGGCCACAACCTCTCGAGCGAAGTGTGGTGGACGCCGGCGCATCCGTTCAAATCCTCGCTCACCGGCGAGAGCGCCAAGCAGCTCGCCGACGCCTATACCGCCGCCACCAAGAAGCAATGGACGCAGCCGATCGGCTTCGCTCATGCGCTGTTCGAGGTCGCCGCCGATGTGATGAAGCGCTCGCACGGCCCCGGACAGCGCGACGCCACGCTGGCGGCGGTGCAATCGACCAAGCTCAGCAGCATCGTCGGGCCGATCGCCTGGGGCGGGCAGGGACCGTTCAAGAACGTCTCCAAGACGCCGCTGGTCGGCGGCCAGTGGCGCCAGGGCGGCGCCTTCAAGTACGATCTCGTCATCACCTCCAACGCCACGGCGCCGATGATCCCGGCCGGCGGCAAGATGGAGGCGATCGCCTGACGGCGGGCGGGGCGGGGAATGCTGCCCCCGCCCGCGCCCGCGCGAGGTCTATCGATGCCGCCGCTGATCCGTCTGGACAAGGTTTCCAAGAGCTTCGGCGCGCTGGCGGTGATCGACGGCCTGTCGCTCGCGCTCGGCGAGGGCGAGGCGCTCGGCATCCTCGGCCCCAACGGCGCCGGCAAGAGCACCATGTTCAATCTCATCACCGGCGATCTCAGCCCGTCGGCCGGGCGCATCCATTTCGCCGGCAGCGACATCACCGGCCTGCCGGCGCATCGCCGCTGCCGCCTCGGCATCGGCCGCTCCTACCAGATCCCGCATCCGTTCGGCGGCATGAGCGTGTTCGAGAACCTGCTGGTCGCCGCCGCCTTCGGCACCGGGCGCAAGGAGGGGGCGTGCTACGGCCAGTGCATCGAGGTGCTGGAGCGCACGCGGCTCTTGCCCAAGGCTAATGTCGCGGCCGGCCGCCTGACGCTGCTCGAGCGCAAGCGCCTCGAGCTGGCGCGCGCGCTCGCCACCGGCCCCAGGGCGCTGCTGCTCGACGAGATCGCCGGCGGCCTCACCGACAGCGAATGCCAGGAGCTCATCGCCACCATCCGCGAGATCCATGCCGGCGGCGTCTCGATCATCTGGATCGAGCATGTCGTGCATGCGCTGGTCGCGGTCGTCAGCCGGCTCGTCGTCATCAATTTCGGCCGCGAGATCGCCGAGGGCGCGCCCGAGGCGGTGATGGCCGATCCGGCGGTGCAGGAGATCTATCTCGGCATCGAGGCGGCATGAGCCTGCTTAGGACCAGCGGGCTCACCGCGTTCTATGGCGATTTCCAGGCGCTCTATGGCATCGACCTCCGCATCGAGGAGGGCGAGACGGTGGCCATCATCGGCGCCAACGGCGCCGGCAAGTCGACGCTGCTGCGCGCCGTCACCGGCCTGCTGCGCGCGCCGGCCGATCGCGTCCGCTTCGCCGGCGCGCCGATCGGCTCGCTCGCGCCGAGCCGCATCGTCCGCCTCGGCATCGCCCTGGTGCCGGAGGGGCGACGTCTCTTCCCCTCGCTGTCGGTCGAGGAGAATCTGCAGCTCGGCGGCCAATGCGGCCGCCCCGGCCCATGGACCCTGGAGCGCGTCTATCGCCTTTTTCCGCCGCTCGCGGGAAGGCGCCGCAGCCCCGCGACGGCGCTGTCCGGCGGCCAGCAGCAGATGGTCGCGATCGGCCGCGCGCTGATGGCCAATCCGCGCCTGCTGCTCTGCGACGAGATCAGCCTGGGGCTGGCGCCGATCGTCATCCGCGACATCTACGCGGCACTCCCCGGCATCCGCGCCGAAGGCACCACCGTGCTGATCGTCGAGCAGGACACCAACCGCGCGCTCGCCGTGGCCGACCGCGTCTATTGCCTGCAGGAGGGCCGGGTGACGCTCGAAGGCGCTCCCGCCGACCTCACCCGCGAGCGCATCCGCCTCGCCTATTTCGGGGTGTAGGGCGAGCCTCGATGGGACGCCAACGCCGCAGCAGCAAATCCTTCTCCGCCCTTCAGGGCGGAGAAGGATTTAGGATGAGGTGGGTGGGCACAGCGATGCCGCCGGAGCAGCAGCGCTCGGGAGGCGATTTGGCGGGCGCTGCGGCGTTCCCACCTCACCCCAACCCTCTCCGCCCATTGGGCGGAGAGGGGGGCGACGCCGCCTAGCCCCATGGCATGGGCCAACATCATCCTGCAAGGCGCGCTGCTCGGCGGCCTCTATGCGCTCTTTGCGGCCGGGCTGTCGCTGATGTTCGGCGTCATGCGCCTCGTCAACATCGCGCATGGCGACCTCATCGTGCTCTCCGCCTATTGCGCGCTGATGGTGGTGCAGGCGACCGGGTTGCACCCGCTGCTGAGCCTGCTGCTGGTCGTGCCGGCGATGTTCGCGCTGGGCTATGCGCTGCAGCGCGGGCTGCTCAACTTCACGCTCGGCGGCGACATCCTGCCGCCGCTGCTCGTCACTTTCGGCCTTTCGGTGATCATCCAGAACGCGCTGCTCGAGGGCTTCAGCGCCGACAGCCGGCGGCTGCAGGCGGGCGCGCTCGAGACGGCGAGCCTCAAGCTCGGCGACCAGCTCGCCATCGGCTGGCTGCCCGCCATCGTCTTCATCGCCGCCGTGCTGGTCATCGCGCTGCTGGAGCTGCTGCTGTTTCGCACGCCGCTCGGCCGCGCCTTCCGCGCCACCTCCGACGATGCCGATACCGCGCAGCTCTACGGCGTCGAGATCCGCCATGTCTTCGCGCTCGCCACCGCGATCGCGCTGGCGGTGGTGTCGATCGCCGGAGTGCTGCTGGCGATCCGCACCAACTTCGACCCCAGCATCGGCCCGGCGCGCCTGCTCTACGCCTTCGAGGCGGTGATCATCGGCGGTCTCGGCAGTCTCTGGGGCACGCTGGCCGGCGGCGTCATCCTCGGCATCGCGCAATCGGTCGGCGCCGCGGTTGATCCCGGCTGGGAGATCCTCGCCGGCCATATCGCCTTCCTGCTCGTGCTGGTGATCCGCCCGCGCGGCCTCTTCCCGAAGCTGGTCGATTGATGCCGGCCGCTCTGGCGCATCGAGCGCTCGACCGCCGCCAGCCGCGCCGCGCTCGTCGCCGGCGCGCTGGTGCTGGTGGCGCTGCTAGCGCTGCCGGCCTGGGGCGACAGCGCCGACATCCGGCTCGCGGTCGAGATCTGCTACTACCTGGCGCTGGCCCAGGCCTGGAACCTGCTCGCCGGCTATACCGGCCTGGTCTCGGTCGGCCAGCAGGCGTATGTCGGCCTCGGCGGCTACGCCTTCTTCGCGCTCAGCGTGCTGGCGGGGCTGCCGCCGCTGCTGTCGCTGGCGCTTGCCGGGGTTGCCGCCGCGGCGCTGGCGCTGCCCACCGCCTTCATCGTCTTCCGCCTGCGCGGCGCCTATTTCGCCATCGGCACCTGGGTCGTGGCCGAAGTCTTCCGCCTGCTGCTGGCGCTGGTGACGCCGCTCGGCGGCGGCACCGGCATGAGCCTGCCGGTGGCGGTGGTGCGCGCGCTGGGCGAGAGCCGCGGCGCGCGCGACCTCATCACCTATTACCTCGGCCTCGGCCTCGGGCTCGGCACGGTGCTTCTGGTGTTCTTCTGGCTGCGCTCGCGCCAGGGCCTGGCGCTGACCGCGATCCGCGATTCCGAGACGGCGGCGGCGAGCGTCGGCGTCGACAACCTCCGCACCAAGCTCATCGTCTATCTCATCGCCGCCGGCATCACCGGCCTGGTCGGCGCGCTGGCCTTTCTCGAGAAGCTGCGCATCTCGCCCGACGCCGCCTTCAGCGTCGGCGATTGGACGGCCAACGTCATCTTCATCGTCGTCATCGGCGGCATCGGCAGCATCGAGGGACCGATCCTCGGCACCTTCATCTTCTTCGCGCTGCGGGCGCTGCTGGTGGATTACGGCGCGTGGTACCTGATCACGCTGGGGGCGCTCGCCGTCGCGGTCATGCTGGTGGCGCCGCAGGGCTTGTGGGGGGTGATCGCCCGGCCGCTGGGCCTGCAATTCTTTCCCGTGCAACGGCGGCTGCGCCTGTTAGAGTCGTCCCCACACGCCGCGCCGCAGACTGCCGGACGCGGCGACTGACAGGGAGGAAGACACCATGCGCTTGTCCCGACGCGCGCTGCTCGCGGCCGCCGGCGCCCTGCCGCTGCTCGCCGCCCGCTCCACCCGTGCCGCCGCTCCCGCCCGCATCCGCATCGGCTGGGTGGTGGCGAGTTCCAACTGGCCGGCCTTCCTGTTCGCCAAGGAAGGCATCGCCCAGCATCAGGGCACCAGCTACCTGATGGAGGACATGCATTTCGCCGGCACGCCGCAGATGATCACCGCGCTCGCTTCCGGCGATCTCGATATCGCCACGCTGGCCTACTCCTCCTTCGCGCTCGCCGTCGAGAACGCGAAGATGGAGGATCTGCGCATCATCGCCGACGATTTCCAGGACGGCGTTCCCGGCTATTACAGCGACGAATACATGGTGCTGAAGGACGGCCCGGTCCGCACCGTCGAAGATCTCAAGGGCAAGGTGCTGGCCACCAACGGCGCCGGCAGCGCCGTCGATATCGGGTTGCGCGCCATGCTGAGGAAGCACGGTCTCGAGGACAAGAAGGACGTCACCATCATCGAGATCGGCCTGCCCAACATGAAGGCGGTGCTGAGCGAGAAGAAGGCAGATCTCATTTGCGCGGTGACGCCGTTTGCCTGGGACCCGGGCTTGCGCGCCATCGCGCGACCGCTCTTCACCCAGAAAGAGGCGGTCGGCACGACGCAGATGATCGTCTGGGCGGCGCGCGCCGGCTTCCTCGAGGCGAACCGCGCCGCCATGGGCGATTTCATGGCTGACGCGTTGCGCGCGCGGCGCTTCTATCTCAACCCGGCCGACCACAAGGAAGCGGTCGCCCTCGTCGCCCGCGTGGCGCACCTGCCGCCGGAGCGGCTCGACGAGTGGCTCTTCACCAAGAGCGACTACTATCGCGATCCCGACGGATTGCCGAATCTCGCGGCGCTGCAGGCGAATGTCGACCTGCAGCGCGATCTAGGCTTTCTCAAATCGAGCTTCGACGTCACGAAATACGCCGATCTCGCCCCCGCGCGCGCCGCGCTGGCGAGCGCGAATTAGCGCGTGTTCCGAGACACATATCTCTTGGCCCCTCCCCCTCAAGGGGAATTTCGGCTGGTTCCATATTGGCGGCCCATTTGCCACAAATTCGCGGCTCATCCGGGGAAATTCCGGGCGTAGCGGAGATGCGATATGGCGTCGATCTCGCTGGCGGCGGCGTTCTGGCTCGGTCTTCATCTGATCGTTGCCGGACCCTTGCGCGTGCGTTTGGTTCGGATGCTTGGCGAAAGGTCCTTCTTCGGCATTTTCTCGCTGTTCTCCATCGGCGGCGTGGTGTGGTTCGTTTTCGCCTATCGCGCCGCGCCTTGGACACCGCTATGGCCGACAGTTCCGGCTTTGGGGTATCTCGCGTTTGTGTTGATTTTACTCGCATTCCTCCTTGTCACAGTCGGCATCGAGCCGACAAATCCCACGACGACCAGGCCTTATCGGATGATCGACAACAAGCTGCCGGTCTATGGCATCACGCGGGTCACGCGTCACCCGCGCCTCTGCGGCGTATCCCTCTGGAGCATCGCGCACTTGCTCGTAAACGGTAACCTCGCCGCACTGATCATGTTCGGGGCGCTGCTCGTCACGGCGGCGAACGGTATGGTGTCGATTGATCGCAAACGGCGCCGCGCGCTTGACGGGCTCTGGGACGAGTTTGCAACACAGACCTCGCGCCTGCCATTCGCCGCCATCCTCGCCGGCCGCACACGCTTCGAAATTTCGGAGTTCCGCGCCTGGCAAATCGCGCTGGCCGTCGTGCTTTTCGCCGGCGTGTTCTGGTTGCACGGCATCGTCGGGCCATCGCCACTCTGGGCGCTGCACTAATCCGGCATAAGGCAAATACATAATTCGCCCCTCAAGGGACAGGGCAATCGCATATGTGTCTCCGTGGTCAATCCTTCCCGCCCAGCGCTGGGCGGCGTATGCGATTGCCCTCCTCAAGGGGGTGAGGGGCGCCGTGTAACTACGACAGGGACGACGACGGGGACGAGCGCTGCAGTCCAGCGCGTCCGCCTATCGGGATTGCTCTAGCGAAGTAAATCGCTCGCGAAGCCGATGCGCTGCTGCGCCGCGACGAGGCGTGGGGTCGGGCCGATGGCGATGCCCCAATGATCGTTGCGTCCCGGCGGCCAGGCCCAGTCCTCGGGCCCGCGCACGCGGTAGCCCGCATCGACCTGCTCGACCTCGGCGGTATACTCGATGACCACCTCGTCGGGTCCGACGAAATAGGCGAAGACGTTATTGCCGGGCCCATGCCGGCCGACGCCCCAATCGATGGCGTAGCCATTGTCGCGCATGCGGCCGGCGCCGCGCATTACGGAATCGATGTCGGGCATCTCGAAGGCGATGTGATGCAAGGTCGGCTGCTCGCCATGGGCGAAGGCGATGCTGTGGTGGTCGGCGTTGCAGCAGAGAAAGGTCAGATGGCGCGTGCGGTCGATGATGCGAAAGCCGAGATGGCGGCAATAGAACGCGCTGATCGCCGCCGGGTCCGGCGCGTTCAGCACGATATGCGTGATCTTGCCCGGCCGGTCCGCCCGCGGCGCGGCGTCGTCGTGCCGGGCCGCGCCGGCAAGGATGCGCAGCGTGCGCCCGTCGGGATCGCGGAACTGAAAGCCGTAGCCGCCCCCAGGCTCGTTGATCGGCGCCGGCGCCGTGAGCTCGGAGGTTCCGGCCTGCCTGAGGCGCGCATGGATCGCGTCGATGGCGGCGGCGTCGGGCGTGGTCAGATCGATGCGCAGCAGCGCCGGCTCGTCGCGGGCATGCAGCGCCAGCAGATGATGGTGCGCCCCGGTGCCCCGGAGATAGACGGCATTGGCTTGCCGGGCGATGATGTCGAGTCGCCACACCTCCGTGTAGAACTTCGCGCACGCCGCGAGATCGGCGACGCCGAGATCAACACTGCGTAGGCCGTCCACGGCGGCTCCCGTCATGCGATGCGCTCCAGCCTTGTCTCGCCGAACCTTACCGCGAGGGCGCCGCTGAGGCAAAACGGCTCGCCGCGGCGCGATGCCGCTGGCCGATCGCCTGTTTGCGCGCGCGTATCTAACGATTGATTAATATGCTCCTGATATCGCTGCAGTCGGCCGCCGCTGCCGTCCGGAGAAAGCACCTTCATGTCCCTGGCCTGGATGGGCAAGATTCGTCCGCGGATCAGCCTGCGCTCACGGCTCGTCCTGCTGGTGCTGCTGGCGCTGCTGCCGGCGATGACCTTCTTCGTTCATTATGCGCGTGTCGAGCGCGAGCAGCTCATCACCCAGGCGCAGGCGCGCGCGCTGCGTCTTGCCCGTGCCTGGGCGGAAAATCATGATGCGCTGGTGCGCGAAGCCGAGCTCGTGCTCGAAGCCGCGCGGCGCGAGCCGGCGGTGACCGAGGCGGCGCCCGAGGGCTGCGGCGAGGCGTTGCGCCGTCTGGCGCGAGGCGTGCACTGGTCGTCGGAGATCGACGTCGTCGACCGCAACGGCGTCGTGCTGTGCGCCAGCGAGCCGGAAGCGCAGCGGCATTTTCCGCCGCTGACTTTCCTCGAGGAGCTTTTCGCCGGCCATGGCCTGGCGGTCAGCGAGTTTCAGCTCGACGCGGCCGGCCGCTCGCTGGCTTTCGCCGGGCGGCGGCTCGCCGGCCCGCCGGAGCGCGCCGTCATCGCTGCCATCGACCTCGCCGAGATTCAGCGCCGCACCGAGCGCGAGGCGGAGGGCGCGCAATACAACATCATGCTGATCGGACGCAACGGCGTGCTGCTCGCGCGCGACCCGGAGGCGGCGGGGCTGGTCGGCACGCCGATCGGCGCCGCGCATCCGCTGATGCCCGGCCTCATGGTCAAGACCGAGGGCGTTGCCGCGGGCAGCGGCCGCGACGGGGTCGAGCGCCTCTTCGCCTTCACCCAATTGCCGCAGACCGGCGCCAAGATCTCCGTCGGCCTGGCGCGCGCCGACGTGCTCGGCGGCGAGGAGCGCAGCGCCAACCGGCAGCTTGCCGTGCTTGCCGCGGTCGCGGCCTTGGCGCTCGTCGGCGCCTGGCTGCTGGGCGAATTCTCGGTGCTGCGCTGGGTGCGCGCTCTCGGCCGCGCCGCCGACGCCTTCGCGCGCGGCGACCTCAGCCACCGCGTCGCGCTGTCGCCGGTCGCCGGCGAGTTTGCGCTGCTCGGCGATGCGTTCAACCGCATGGCGGCCACGGTCGAGGTGCGCACCGCCGCGCTCGCCGCCAGCGAGCGGCGTCTCCATGACATCGCCGAGGTCGCCGGCGACTTCCTCTGGGAACGCGACGCCGAGGGGTCCTTCACCTTCCTCTCCGATCGCTTCAGCGAAGTGACCGGGCAGCGGGCGGCGGACCTCATCGGCAAGTCGGCCGGGACCGTCGCCCGCCTGCTGCCGGACAGCGGCGATGCCCGGCAGCTCGCCGCCGCGGTGTCTCGCCGCCAGCCGTTCCGTGATCTCAACGTGTGTTTCGCCAGATCCTCCGGCGGGCTGCGCTGGTGGCGCGTCAGCGGCAAACCCTTCTTCGATCCCGCGAGCGGCGCGTTTCTCGGATTTCGCGGCGCCGGCAGCGAGGTGACGGCAACCACCGTTGCCGAGCAGGAGCTGCGCATCGCCAAGGAGGCGGCGGAAGCCGCGAACGTCACGAAGTCGGAGTTCCTGGCGACGATGAGCCACGAGCTGCGCACGCCGCTCAACGCCGTCATCGGCTTCTCCGAGATCATGCAGCAGGAGCTGCTGGGGCCGATGGGTGTCGCCGCCTACCGCGACTATGCCGCCGACATCCTGCATAGCGGCCGGCATCTGCTGGCGATGATCAATGACATCCTCGATTTCGCCAAGATCGATGCCGGGCGCCTGCACCTCAGCGAGGCGGCGGTGGATCTCCTGGCGCTGGCAAGGACCGCTGCCCGCGCCGTCGAGCCGCAGGCGCGCGCCGCCGGCATCGCCGTCGATGTCAAGGGCGCGCTGCCGGTGCTGGTGGTATGGGGCGACGAGCGGCGGCTGCGGCAGGTGCTGCTCAACCTCGTCAGCAATGCCGTGAAATTCACCCCGCCGGGCGGCACGATCGATATCGAGCTGCGCCGCGCCGCTGACGGCCGGACCGAAGTGACGGTGCGCGACACCGGCATCGGCATCGCCGCGGAGGATCTGCCGCGGGTCGTCGAGCCCTTCCGCCAGGTCGATTCAGGCCATGCCCGCCGGCACGAGGGCACCGGGCTGGGCCTGGCGATCTGCGACCGGCTGGTGCGGCTCCATGGCGGCGTGCTGTCGCTGGCCAGCACGCTAGGCCAGGGCACCGCCGTCAGCGTCAGCCTGCCGGCCGCACGCAGCCTGACCGGCGACGAGAGCGCCGTCTCCACGCTTCAGGCCGTATCGTCCAGAATGGCTTCGTCTTAGACAGGTAAGAGGGCCGCCCGCCCTCCGGCTCAGCCGAAAGCGGGCGCGATGACGGCAAGCCCGACCCCGGTGATGATCAGCCGGAGGGCTAGGGCGATAAAGAGGGAACGGGAGGGCATAACGGGCTTTCCGAGGGACCTGCACCGGCTCTCCGAGATTGGTGGCCGGCCGTTGGCTGGTAGGTGCGACCTGCAGCCCCATTTGAGAATTGCCGGAATTCGAAAAACATTGTTCTCTGGCAATGAACAATCACGGGACCCGCGATGGACCGCCTGACCAGCCTCGAGGTCTTCGTCAAAGTCGTGGAAAGTCAAAGCTTTGCCGCGGCGGCGCGGGAGATCGGCCTGTCGCCGGCGATGGTCAGCAAGCATATCCAGGCGCTGGAGGAGCGGCTCGGCGCGCGGCTGCTCAACCGAACCACCCGCCGGCTCAGCCTGACCGAGGTCGGGCGCGGCTATTTCGAGCGCGCCCGCCAACTCCTGGCCGATCTCGAGGACGCCGATCAGGCCGCCAGCGACCTGCAGGCGGCGCCGCGCGGCCTGCTCAAGGTGAATGCGCCTTTCTCCTTCGGCATTCGCCATGTCGGGCCGGCGGTCGCGGCCTATCTTGCGGCATATCCCGAGGTGAGCATCGAGATCGGCCTCAACGATCGTTACATCGACTTGCTGGCCGAAGGCGTCGATCTGGCGCTGCGCATCGGGCGGCTCGCCGATTCCAGTTTGATCGCCCGCCGCCTGGCGCCGATTCGGATGGTGGTCTGCGCCGCCCCCGCCTATCTCGAGCGCCACGCTGCGCCACGCGCGCCCCGGGACCTCGCCGATCATAACTGCCTGCTCTACACCTATGCTTCGACCGTCGATGAGTGGCGCTTCGTCGGCCCCGCCGGCCAGGATGCGGTGGTGCGGGTCTCCGGCCGCCTCCTCGCCAATAACGGCGACATCATCGTGTCGGCGGCGCTCGAAGGGCTCGGCATCGCGCTGGCGCCGACCTTCATGGCCGGCGAGCATGTCCAGGCCCGGAAGCTCGTCACCTTGCTGCCCGGCTACGCCGCGCCCGAGGGCGCGCTCTATGCCGTCTACCCGCCCGGCCGCCACCTCTCTGCCAAGCTGCGCAGCTTCGTCGACTTCCTGGTCAAGCGCTTCGGCGAGGAGCCGGAATGGGATCGCTGGTGCCCGGGAGACGCGGTGATTGCGAGAAGGGCGCCCGGCCGGCTACAAGATTGCCGGGCACATTCCAGGGAGGAGACAACGCTATGGTCAAAATGGTCGATGGCATCGCCGAGCGCCATGAGGGGCTGGTCGTGCTGCTGGGACGCCTGGCCATCGGCGTGCTCTTCTTGCCGAGCGGCTTCCACAAGCTGAGCGCGCCCGCCGGCTTCGCGGGGTATCTCGCGAAGACGGGCATGCCGGGGCCGCTCATCGCCTGGGCGGTGCTGGCGGGGCTGATCGAGTTCTTCGGGGCGCTCGCCATCGTGATCGGCTTCAAGACGCGCACGGCGGCGCTCCTGCTCTGTCTTTTCACCATCGTCGCGGCCTTCATCGGGCATCCCTACTGGGCCGCCGACGACGCGGCGCGCATGTCGCAATACATCAATTTCTGGAAGGACATCGCCATCGCCGGCGGGCTGCTCTTCCTGTTCTCCCGCGGCGCCGGCCCGATCAGCATCGACCGGCGCTAGGTCAGCGCGACGCCGCAGGCGTCGTCGCTGGCGGCGTCAGCGGTTGCGCAGCAACCGCGAGAGCCGCACCGTGCGGACTAACTTCGCGGCCCATGGCGCGAGAGCCGCACCGTGCGGACTAACTTCGCGGCCCATGGCGCGGGAGCCGCACCGTGCGGACTAGCCTCGCGGCCGCGCGCCTACCCCGCCACCGCCGGCATGATCTCGCGGGCGAAAGCCTGGAGATTTGCCGGCGAGGGCGCGGGATCGACCAGCAGCACATAGCCTACGCCACCGGCCTTGAGCCGCTTCAGCCGGGCGATGATCTCCGCCGGCGTGCCGAGCAGCGGCGCATCGTCGTCCTCGGCGGTGAAGTTCGGGTCGGCATAGCGCTCGGCGCCGGGGCCGCGGGCCAGCGTGCCGATGTTGCGGATCACCTGCACGCGCGTCTGCAGCGCCTTCTGCCGCTCCTCGGCGCTGCGGGCGATCTGCAAGCCGCGGGTGACGCCGACCATCATGGGATCGTAGGCCCGGCCGATCTTGGCGCATTCCTCGCGGAAGACCGCGACGCGCGCGATGGTGAGATCGGTCGAGCCGATCTGGTCGAGCAGCAGATTGTAGCCCTCGCGCGCGGCGCGGCGGATCGACTCGGTGCTGCCGGCGCCGAGCCAGAAGGGCGGGTGCGGGCGCTGCACCGGCGCCGGCTCGACCACGACGTCGGCGTAATTGCCAGCGCTTGCCGTGATGCGAGAAGCGGCCGTCGCTGGTCCAGGCCTTGCGGATGACCTCGATCGCCTCGTCGAAGCGCTCGGTCGCCTCCTCGATCGGCACGCAGAAGCCGCTGAACTCGTAATCGCGATAGCCCTTGCCGACGCCGAAATCGAGCCGGCCGCCCGACAGCAGGTCGAGCGTCGCCGCCTGCTCCGCCACCAGCACCGGATTGTGCCAGGGCAGCACCACCACCGCCGTGCCGAGGCGGATGGTCCTGGTGCGCGCGGCGAGATAGGCGAGCAAGGTCAGCGAGGCCGAGACCTGGGCGTGGCCGGTGAAATGGTGCTCGACCAGGAAGATGCTGCGATAACCGAGCCGCTCGGCCTCGCCGATATAATCGATGAACTCGCCATAGCCCTGGCTGTCGCCGCTCGGGCCGCCACGCTTTGCCCGGGCGCCGCCGAAGAGACCGAATTTCATGCCATTCTCCCGAAATGCTAAGTCAGAAATGCGCGCAGCGCGCGGCGGAAATCCTGGGGTTGCTGCAGGATCGAGCAATGCTTCGCGGGGCCAAGCCAGACCGAGCGCGCGCCGGCAATGGTGGCGGCGAGCCAGCGCGCCGCTTCCTGGAAGGGCGGCATTTCCTGCTCGCCGCAGATCACCAGCGTCGGCGCCTTGATCGCGGCCGCGAGCGGTCTGAGATCGGCGGCGCCGAGCGCCTCGCAGGCCAGCGCGTAGCCCTCGCCCGAGCAGCGGCCGAGCGTGTCGCGGACATAGCGCACCGCCGGCGGGTCGGCGGCGACGAAATCCTCGGTGAACCAGATGCGCAGCAGCCCCTCCGCCAGCGCGGCAATGCCGTCACGGCGCGCGGCCGCGGCGCGCTCGACCCACATCTTGCGCGCGTCGTCGGTGTAGCGCGGCGTGGTGTCGATCAGCACGAGCTTGTCGACGAGATCCGGCCTGGTCGCGGCGACGTGCTGCGCCACGAGGCCGCCGAGCGAGATGCCGGCGACATGGGCGCGCGCGATGCCGGCGCGGGCGAGCAGTGCGGCGAGCTGGGCGGAGAGCTCGGCGATGCCGTAGCCGGCTGGCGGCAACTTGGTCTCGTGATGGCCGGGGAAGTCGTAGCTCAGCAGCGTGAAATCCTGCTCGAGCCCCGCCGCGGCGATGTCCCAGAGATGATGGTCGACGCCGAGGCAATGCAGTAGCACGAGCGCCGGTCCGCTGCCGCGCCGGTGCAGCGTGATGCCGCCGGGATCGAGGGTTGCTGTCGTCATGTCAGACTCTCCCTGGAAGCGGCGGGGCACCGGTGATCTGCTCGAGCGCGAGGCCCCTGGTCTCGAGGCCGACCGCCAGCAGCGCGAAGGCGGCGACGAGATACGTCGCCGCGAAGGTGAAGAGGACATAGGCGCCGAGGCCCGAGGCGAGCATCAGGCCGATGAGGTAGGGCGCCGGGAAGGAGCCGATGCGGCCGATGCCGAAGAACCAGCCGACCGCGGTGGCCCGCATGGGGGTGGGGTAGAGCTCGGCGGCATAGACCACGGCGCCGCCATAGACGCCGGGATTGACCCAGCCGACCGCGGCGATCGCCAGCCACATCCACCAACCGGTGGCGAGCGCGAACCAGAGATGGAAGCCGGCGCCGATGAGGAAATAGAGGAACAGCACCGGGCGCCGGCCGAAGCGGTCGATGAGGAAGCCGCAGGCGGAATAGCCGAAGAAGCCGACCGAGGCCTGCACCAGCGTGACGCCGATCGCCTGGCTCAGCGGCAGACCGCGGTCATGCAGGATGGTGGGCAGCATGAAGAGGATGCCGTTCGACGCCCAGAGATAGCAGATCGATACCAGCCACAGCAGCAGCGTGCGGCGCGTCCTTCCGTCCCTGAACAGCGCCAGCACCGTGACGCCGCGCGCAGCCGGCATGATATCCGCGACAGAGGCGGCGGGCGCGGGGGCCAGCGGCCGCGCCAGCGCCTGCGCTTCGATCCGCGCGACCGTGCGCTCGGCCTCGCCGATGCGGCCCCTGGCGAGGAGAAAGCGCACCGATTCCGGCACATTGCGCCGGAAGAACAACAGCAGCAGCGCCGGTGCCACGCCGAAGGCGTAGAGCGCTCGCCAGCCGTACTGCGGCACGATCAGGATGCCGAGCAATGCCGCGAGCGCCAGGCCCAGCGGGAAGCCCGCCGCCATGCCGACGACCGCGCGGCCGCGCCAGCGGCTCGGCATGAACTCCGTCACCAGGGTCGAGCTCACCGGCACTTCGCCGCCGAGCCCGAAATTGGCGATGAAGCGCAGCACCACCAGCGCGGTGACGCTCCATGACAGCGCCACCAGCCCGGTGAAGGCGGCGAGGATGGCGATGGTGGCCTGAAAGGCGGTGCGCCGGCCGATATGGTCGGAGATGCTGCCCCAGACCAGCGAGCCGCAGAAGGCGCCGAAGAGTCCGATGGTGCCGACGAGGCCGGCGCCGGCGAGGCTGAGGCCGAATTCCTGGCGGATCAGCGGCAGGGCTGCGCCGAAGATGGCGAAGTCGGCGGCGTCGAGCACGATGCCGAAAAACCCCACCAGCAGCAGCGCGCGATGCCAGCGCGAGAAGGGCAGGCTTTCGAGCCGCGCGACGAGCGATGCTGCTTTGTCCCCTATATCGGCCATCTTCTCCCGGTCGAGCCTTGTGCCGCGCCGACGCGGCGCCGGGCTCGTTCCGGCTAGATTATCAAGAGATCACCAGCGCCGTCGATGGCTGTGAGATTACCCTACCGGTGCGCGGCGATCCGCGCCGCCACTTCCCGCTGCCATTCCGCCATCGGCCGGAAGCCCGGCCGGGCGCGGCAGAAGGCTTCGGTCTCGGCCAGGATCTCGGCCTCGTCGCGGTTGAGGTCGATCGGCTCGCGCACCGGCTGGGTGACGTGCCACGGCGTATCGGTGAAGACCTCGAGCCGATTGCCCTCGGGATCGCGGAAATAGACCGACCAGGCATTGCCATGGGTGACCGCGACCAGCTCGCGCGGCGCCGCGCGGGCGATGCGGCGCCAGAATTGCCTGAGCTCGCCGAGCGTGTCGAGGCGGAACGAGACCTGGTTGACGATGCGGTCGGGGAGGCCGGGCGGGCGGCCTTCGACCAGCACGAGCTGATGATGCTCGCGCGGGTCGCGGCTCAGAAAAGTCAGGACGGCGTCGCCCAGCCGACCATGATCGGTGATGGCAAAGCCCAACACGCCGCTGTAGAAATCGACCATGGGTGCCATCGCGGTGACGAACAGCCCGACATGGCTGAACCGCAGCGCCAGCGGTGCTTCGCTCACCCTCGCTCCCGGCGCCTCAGGCAGCCGATGACGCCGGCTCCGTCACGTAATCCTCGCGCCGCTCGAGCCAGCCCACCATCTCGGCATCGTCGGGCTCGCGCACCTCGAGCGTCGTCCGTGTGATCTCGGCAGGGATGATGCCGAGCGCGGTGTCGATTGCATCGTCGGGGCTCGCCGCCCGTACCACGGCCAACGGCTTGTTCCCCTGGATTACGGTGTAGATACGCATGCCGTCCTCCACCCTGCTTTAGACCTATTTTATCTAAAACACCGGAGATCGCCAGCAGAGCCTTACTTTTGCCCCTTTCGCGGGAAACAGGCGGCAAAAACTACTATGCAGGTAGAATGTTGCCGCGGCCGCAAGCCTCTCGGCGCGACAGCCCGCGGCGAATCGCGGTCATCGTGCCGCGCTGTCGGCACCGGGAGAGCGCGGGGCTCAGGACGGCTTGCTTCCTGCCGAAAAGAACGCATGCAGCTCGGCCGTCGTCTCGCCCGGTGCCTCCTCGCTGAGATAGTGCCCGCAGGGCAACGCCGCGGCGCGGCGGATGTCGCTGGCATAGCGGCGCCAGACCTCGCCCGGCTTGTGGTGGCGGCCGACGCCGCCGGTAGCACCCCACAGCAGCAGCACGGGGCAGTCGACCTTGCGCCCGGCAGCGTCATCTGCCGTGTCGGTCTCGAGATCGATGCCGATGGTGGCGCGATAATCCTCGCACATGGCGTGGATGGTGGCGGGGTTCTTGATGCAGCGGATGTACTCGGCCAGCGCTTCCGGCTTGAAGAAGCTCAAGCCGGCTTTGGTCTTGGCGAGCTTGCGGCGGATGAAATATTCGGGATCGGCGCCCATCAGCCGCTCCGGGAAGTCGTAAGGCTGCACCATGAAGAACCAGTGATAGGAGAAGACGGCGAAGCCCAGGTTGATGTTGTTGAGCAGATGGTGCTGCGGCAGGATGTCGAGGAAGGCGGCGCGCTCGACCGCTTCGGGATGGTCGAGGCACATCCGGTGCACCACGCGGGCGCCGCGGTCGTGCCCGGCGGCGGCAAAGCGCTCGAATCCCAGCGCCGCCATCACCTCGATCTGATCCTGCGCCATGGCGCGGAAGGAATAATTCTCGTGGCGCTCGCCGCCTCGGGCTTGGAGCTGTCGCCGTAGCCGCGCAGATCGGTGCAGACGACGGTGAAGTCGCGCGCCAGGACCGGCGCCACCGCATGCCAGGAAAGATGCGTGAAGGGGTTGCCGTGCAGCAGCAGCAGCGGCGGCCCCTTGCCGCCGGTCAGCGTGACGATCTCGGCGCCGCTGGTGCGGATCTCGCGGCGGCTGAAGCCTTCGAGCATGTCGGTCTCTTTCAGAGTCTGGCGCTGCCGCGGGTGCGCGGCAAGCGGTTGGCCAGCGCGACCACGAGGAAGCTGATCACCAGGAGCGTGATGCCGAGCACCGAGATGGCGCCGAGATCGCCGCTCTCGTTCAAATCATAGATGATCACCGAGACCAGCTTGGTGTTGGCGGTGGTGAGCAGGATGGTGGCGCTGAGCTCGCGGATGGCGCCGATGAAGATGAAGCACCAGGTCGCAACGACGCTGCTGCGCAGCAGCGGCGCGGTGATCTGCCACAGCGAGCGCAGCCGGCTCGCGCCGAGAATGCGGCTCGCCTCCTCGAGCTCGGGATGGAGCCCGGAAAGCGCCGCCTGGAGCTGCTGGTAGGCCGCCGGCAGCTCAATGGTGACGAAGGCGAGCAGCAGGATCATCAAGCGTGCCGTAGAGCACCAGCGGCGGCCTGGTATAGGCGAGGAACAATCCCACGCCGAGCACGATGCCGGGGATCGCCGCCGGCGCGGTGGCGAGAAATCCCAGGAGGCGCGCCGCCGGCACCAGGCGGCGCGCCGTCAGGAACGCCGCCACCAGCGCCAGCGCCGTGCCGCAGGTGGCCGAGGCGACGCCGAGGATGAAGGTGTTGGTGAGCGCGAGCTGGGTGGCGGAGAACTCGGTGAAGACGAAGCGGACGTTGCGCCAGGTGAGCGCCTGCCAGGTGAGCGGCTCGGACGCAGTGCGCACCAGCGCCGTCTTGAGCAGCGCGGCGTAGGGCAGCAGCACCGGCAGCGCCACGACGGCGAGCGCGAAGAACAGCGCCGGCCAGCGCCACGATCCCAGCGGCACGCGCCGCGCCGCGCCGCTCTTGCCGCCGATGACGGTGTAGCCGCGGCCTCTCAGCAGCGCGTTCTGGCCGCGCAGCAGCAGCACCGTGAGGATCAGCAGCGGCAGCGAGGCGGCGGCGGCGAGATGCGGGTCGGGCGGGAATTGGAAGAGGCTCCAGATCCTGGTGGTGATGACATGGAACCCCGCCGGCAGCGCCAGGATCGCCGGCGCGCCGAACTGCGTCATCGCCTGCAGGAACGCCACCAGCGCGCCGGCCAGCAGCGCCGGCCGCACGATCGGCAGGCTGACGCGGCGGAAGGTGTGCCAGCGCCCGCCGCCGAGGATCGCCGAGGCGTCCTCGAGCTCGGCCGGGATGCGCTCCAGCGCATTCGCCACCAGCACGAAGACATAGGGAAAGGTGTAGCACGCCATGACGAAGATCAGCCCGGTCACGGTGTAGATGTCGAGCAGGTTGGCGTAGGGATCGAGGCCGAAGAGCCACTGATACCACTGGTTCAAGAGGCCGCTGTTGGGCGCCGCCAGGATCTCCCAGGCGATGGCGCCGAGGAAGGGCGGCGTGACGAAGGAGGCCATCACCAGCAGGCGGACCAGCCGGTGGCCGGGCATGTCGGTGCGCGCCACCAGCCAGGCGAGCGGCGTCGCGACGACGCAGCAGGACGCCGCCACCCCCGCGGCGATGCCGAGCGTCGTCAGGAACGGCATGACGAAGGCGCGCTCGCCGGCAAGCCGCGCGAAATTGCCCAGCGTCAGTGCGCCGTTCTTGTCGGTGACGCCATACCAGACGAGCCAGCCCAGCGGCAGCAGCACCAGCCCGCACAGGATGAGTGCCAGCAGCGCCAGCACCGGCTGCGACAGGTCGAGGCGCGGGCGGCGCGCGGCAAGCGCGAGACTCATGCGTGGGCGCTCGGATGCAATGGAGCCGCCGCGCCACGGCTCACGTGCCGAAATACTCGGCGTATTTCAGCTTGATCTCGTCGACCGCCTTGTCCTGCTCGACGGGATTGGCGGTGAGCAGCTTGATGTCCGAGAGCTTCACGCGGTCGGGCGGCTCCTTGATGTCGGGATGGAAGGAGCGGACATAACCCTTGTCGACCAGGAGCTGCTGGCCCTCGAGCGAGAACAGGTAGCTGATGAAGAGGCGCGCCGCGTTGGGATGCGGCGCATCCTTCATCACCCCGGCGCTGCCGCCGACCAACGGCGTCCCTTCCGCGGGATAGACGATGGCGATCGGCGCGCCCTGCGCCTTGACGATCAGCGCGTTGTACTCGTTGCCGTCGAACATCACCGGCCGCTCGCCCAGCGCCAGCTTCTTCGGCGGCTCGGTCGAGGATTGCACCTGCATGATGTGCTGCTCGCCGAGCTTCTTGAAATAGTCCCAGCCGAGCACGCGGCTCAGCTCGAAAGTGGCGGTCATGATGTTGCCGCTATAGCCGGGATGCGCCTTGACGATCTTGCCGCGCCATTTGGGATCGAGCAGATCGGCATAGGATTTGGGCGCATCCGCGGCGCTGACCAGCCGCGTGTTGTAGCCGATCACCGAGAGGGTGGCGCGGTTGCTGGCATAGAAGCCGTCGGTATCGCGCTGCTCCATCGGCCAGCGCTGGACGTCCTCGGGGACATAGGCGGCGAGCCAGCCCTGCTGCTTCCAGGTGAGAAGATGCGCCACGTCGGAGCTGTCGACGACATCGACGGCGTGGATGTTGCTGGAATATTCCTGGCCGACGCGCTGGAAGATGCGCTCGGCGCCGGAGCGCTCGACCTGCGCGGTAATGTCAGGATATTTCGCCTCGAAGGCCTTGGCGAGCCCCTCCGCCACCTGGATGTCCATGGCGGTGTAGAAGACGACCTTGCCTTCCTTCTGCGCGGCGGCGACCAGGGCGGGTGTCACCGGCGAGGGCGCCGGCGCGGCGGCGGCGGTGAGCGCGCCGAGCGCGGCGAGCAGCAGCGATGACAGGAATTTTCTCATGACATGAGCTCCCCGGCGGAATTCACTGTGGCAGCGCGCGGCAGTTCTCCGGCGGCAGGCGCAGCCGCACCGCGCCGCCGACCGGCACGTCCACCGCCAGCGGCGTCAGCACGCGCAACAGCTGGCCATCGCCCAGCGCCACGAGGTAGTCGCGCTGCGCGCCGAGATATACGCGCCGCGACACCGTGCCGGCGGCCTCGTTGGGCGCGGTGTCGCCCGCGGCGCCGGCGGCGAGATCGATGTCGTGCAGCCGGATCGAGACGATCGCCTCGCCATTGTGCCCGGTCTCGCCGGCGCCGCAGCGCAGCACGATGCCGCCGCAATCGACGAGCCCGTCGCCGAGGCGCTTGCCGCGCAGGATGTTGGTGCCGCCGAGGAAGCGCGCGACGAATTCCGAGCGCGGCTGCTGATAGACCTCTTCGGGCGAGCCCGACCTGCTCGATGCGTCCCTGGTTCATGACGATGATGCGGTCGGCGGTGGTCATCGCCTCGGCCTGGTCATGGGTGACATAGAGCGTGGTGTAGCGATAGGCGTCGTGGAGGCGCCGGATCTCGAAGCGCATCTCCTCGCGCAGATTGGCGTCGAGGTTGGAGAGCGGCTCGTCGAGCAGCAGGATCTCCGGCTCGACCACCAGCGCGCGGGCGAGCGCCACGCGCTGCTGCTGGCCGCCGGAGATGTCGGCGGGATGGCGGTCGGCCAACGCCTGGAGCCGCGTCACTGCCAGGATGCTGCCGACGCGCCGCTCGATCTCGGCGCGCGGCAGGCGGCGCAGGCGCAGGCCATAGGCGACGTTCTCGGCGATGGTCATGTGCGGCCAGAGGGCGTAGCTCTGGAAGATCATCGACATGTTGCGCTGCTCCGGCGGCACCACCTTTTCCGGCGCGGAGATCACGCGGTCGCCGACCTTGATGCTGCCGCGGTCGGGCGCGAGGAAGCCCGCGACCAGGCGCAACGCCGTGGTCTTGCCGCAGCCCGAGGGTCCGAGCAGGCAGGCGAGGAGGCCATGCTCGACCCGCAGCGAGACATCGTCCAGCGCGGCGACGCCGCTGAACTCCTTCGTCAGATGGTCGAGCTCGACGACGGCCATCGCCTCTCCCTGCGGCCCGTGGGTTCATGGCGGGTCCGGCTCCGGCGGAGCGGCCTCATGTTAACAGCGGTGGCGCCGAGGGCAACCAGCGCCGGCCGGGATTACGGGAATGTAAGGCGATTTGAGCGCCGCCGGACTGCAGGCTACGATGCCCTGAAAACCCCGGGGAGGATGGCATGTCGCTGATGGAGCAGCGCCGCGAGGCGGTCGAAGCGACGCTGGAGCGCGTCCGCGGCATCGAGGCCCGGCACGGCGTGACCCGCGCCGCGCTGGAGGCCCTGAAGCCGGTGCTGATCGAGCTTGCCGGCCGCGCCGAGCTGTTTCCGCCGGAGCATTTCCCGGTCTCGCCGGGCGGCCAGGGGCGGGTCTACCGCCTTGCCGAGGATACCGACCGGCGCTTTGCGCTCTATGCCTCGGCCGGGGTTCCCGGCAAGGCGCAGCCGCCGCACAACCACACCACCTGGGCGGTGATCGCCGGTGTCTTCGGCGACGAGCACAACGTCTTCTACGAGCGCACCGACGACCGCGCCACGCCGGGCAGCGGCCGCATCCGCCGCACCGGCGAGCTCACGGTGCGGCGCGGCAATGCCTGCGCCTTCCTGCCCGATGATTTCCACACCATCGAGGTCACCGGCGGCACGCCGTCGCTGCATCTTCACCTTTACGGCATGAGCCTGGAGAACCTGCCGGAGCGCATCTATTTCTCCGCCGCGAGTGGCGGGGCCTATACCGTCTTCGGCGCGCCGCCCGCCATCGCGGCGCCCATGTTGCCGGCGGCCGAGCTCAAAGCGATGCTGCGCGACGGCGAGGAGCTGGCGATCCTCGATGTCCGCGAGGAAGGCATCTTCGCCGAGGGCCATCTGCTCTATGCCGCGTCGCTGCCGCTGAGCCGGCTCGAGCTCCGGCTCGACGCGCTGGTGCCGCGGCGGGCGACGCGCATCGTGCTGTGCGACGATGGCGACGGGCTCGCGCATCGCGCGGCGCGGAAGCTGATGCATTGGGGCTACCGCAACCTCGCGGTGCTGGCCGGACGGCATCAGGGGCTGGCAGGCGGCGGGCTTCGAGCTGTTCAGCGGCGTGCATGTGCCGAGCAAAGCGTTCGGCGAATTCATCGAGCACGCCGCCGACACGCCGCGGCTGGCCGCCGAAGAGGTGAAGGCGCTGATGGACCGCGGTGCCGACATGGTGGTGCTCGACAGCCGGCCGCTGGACGAATACCGCAAGATGAGCATTCCCGGCGGCATCGACTGCCCCGGCGCCGAGCTGGTCTATCGCTTCCACGATGTCGTGCGCTCGCCCGAGACGCTGGTGGTGGTCAATTGCGCCGGCCGCACGCGCAGCATCATCGGCGCGCAGTCGCTGATCAATGCCGGTGTCGCCAACCGCGTGGTCGCGCTCAAGAACGGCACCATGGGCTGGCATCTCGCGGGCTTCGCGCTGGCTGAGGGCGAGACCCGGCATGCGCCGGATCCGACGCCCACCGGCCTCGAGAAGGCGCGTGCCGCGGCGGCGGCGGTGGCGGCGCGCGCCGGGGTCGAGATCATCGACCGCGACGCGCTGCAGCGCTTCCGCCGCGAGCACAAGAGCCGCACGCTCTATCTCTTCGACGTGCGCACCGCCGAGGAATATGGTGCAGGCCATCTCGCCGGCGCGCGGCATGCGCCCGGCGGCCAGCTGGTTCAGGCGACCGACGCCTATATGGCGACGCGGAACGCCCGGGTCGTGCTGGTCGACAGCGACGGCGTGCGCGCGCGCATGACCGCCTCGTGGCTGCGGCAGATGGGGCTCGCCGAGGTCTATGTGCTCGACCGCCCCGCGGGCGTCGCCGAGGCCGGGCCGGAGCCGCAGCGCATCCTCGGGCGCGAGGCGAGCGTCGCCGCGCTTGGCGTGCGCGAGCTGGTGCCGCTCCAGGCGCGGGGCGAGGCGGTGGTGATCGATCTCGACCAGAGCCTCGTCTATCGCGAGCAGCACATCCCGGGCGCTTGGTTCGCCATCCGCGCCCGGCTCGAGCAGGCGCTGACGCGGCTGCCGGCGGCGGGAATGCTGGTGCTGACCTCGCGCAACGGCGTGCTCGCGGCGCTCGCCGCGCCGGAGTTGCAGGCGCTGACGCCGCGGCCGGTCAAGGTGCTGGCCGGCGGCACCGCCGCCTGGCGCGCCGCGGGGCTGCCGCTGGCGGCGGGCGAGGAGCATATGGCGGACACGCCGATCGATGCCTGGTACCGCCCCTACGACAAGCCGGCCGGCGTCGAGGCGGCGATGAACGCCTATCTCAGTTGGGAAGTAGGCCTGGTCGAGCAGATCGCGCGCGACGGCGACGCGCGGTTTCGGACGCTGGGGTAGCGATAGCCGCCGCTCGGCGGAAGACTACCAGACGCGCACCGGCCCGACATCGACATGGATGAAGCCGTCGCGCCAGTAGGTGCCGACGCCGCCGCAGTGGAGCGACAAGGCGGCGCGGCACAAATGCTTGAGCCGCACGCCATCGATGCGGATATCGGCGGCCTTGCCGAGCAGATGCTCGCTATGGGCCGCCGGCGCCAGCCCCTCGCGCCGCAGCAGGCGGTTGGTGGCGGCGGTGCGGTAGCCCGAGAGCACGTGGAACGGGCCGTCGGTCTCGACCAGGGCCGAGAGCCGCTGCAGCAGATCGAGCAGCTGCGGATCGATCGCCGCCACCTTCTCCTGGTGGAAGTCGCGCATCAGCCAGTCGACGCGCTGCAGCGATGCCGTGACATAGGCGCCGTCGCACCAATAGACGTCGTCGAAGCGCTCATCGGTATGCGGATTGTAGAGTGAGAGCCGACGCTCGCCGCGCGGCGCGGCCGCGGCGGCAGTGTCGAGCGCCGCGAGCAGCACCATTCCCGCCGCACCGCCGAGCAGGGTGCGGCGCGTGAGGTGTGGTGCCGCCGGCGCCGAAGGCTCGGAATCCGCCCCCTGGGCGGCGAATGCCCGGCATTCCGGTGGTCTCCCTGAGGGGAGAACCAAGAATCGGCCCGGTCGTTCCGTGGCTTCGCCCGGTTTTGCGCCACTTCCGGCGATAAGCGCCTCGCCGCGACAATCGATGGGAGGGAAATTCTATGTGAACTATAATAAGCGACAATAGAACCGGCGGGTGGGCTCGCCACGCTTGCTGGATGGGGCGGCCGCAGGCCGAGGGGGGAGGAATGACTGGCATCTTGCAGGGAGAGCCCGTGCTGCGTGCCGTCTACGAGTTCTACGCCGCCCGGCGCCCAGGGCGGGAGATGCCGGCGCGCGCCGACATCGACCCCGTCGACATGCCGCGCTTCGTGCTGCCCCATCTGGTGCTGCTCGACGTCTTCGACGACGGCGCGCGGTTTCGCTGGCGGCTGGTCGGGACCGAGGTGGTCCGCCGCTTCGGCCGCGACGCCACCGGCCGCTTCGCCGACGAGATGCTGAGCGGCGAGTTCCTGGTCTTTCTCACCTCGCTCGTCCGGCATGTCTGCAGCCGCCGGGTGCCGGTCTACTCGCATGCCATCTTCCGCTGGGACGCGACGCGCACGCTCAGCACCAGCCGGCTCTATCTGCCGCTCGGCGACGGGGCCGCGGTGACGCAGATCCTGGGGGCCCATGGCTTCGGCGCCAAGCCGCGGCGCGACCCCAACCCGGCGACCTTGCTGCGCGACGCGCAGCAGATCGAGGAGCTGGCGCGCGAGGAGCTGCCCTGCCCTTAACCCGGATTTCTCACACGGGTACGCGCTGCGACGGCGATCTTTGACACCAGGGCGCCTTGTGCGGTGGGGCCTGTTCTTCTTATCGTCGAGGCCGCAGCGTCCCGGAGGCCCGCCCATGGCTGTCGATCGCATCTCTGCCCAAACCGCCCCCGCTTCGCGCCTCGAGGTCGCGCCCACCGGCGGCGGCATCGGCGCCGAGGTCAAGGGCGTCGATCTCAGCCGCCTCGACGCGGCCGGGTTCGCCGCGATCCGGCGCGCCTTCACCGAGCATTCGGTGCTGCTGTTCCGCGGCCAGCGCCTCGGCGACGAGGACCTCATCGCCTTTTCGCGCCGCTTCGGCGCGCTCGACTGGGCGCCGGTCCAGGAGAACGGCAGGCGCTTCGTCGAGGGCCGGCCCGAGATCTACGTCGTCTCCAACGTGATCGAGAACGGTGTCGCCATCGGCAGCCTCGGCGCCGGCGAGGCGGTGTGGCACACCGACATGTCCTATCTCGAGGATCCCCCGATGGCGAGCATGCTCTACGCGCTCGAGATCCCGGAAGTGGGCGGCAATACCGGCTTCTGCAATATGTATAGCGCCTATGGCGCGCTGCCCGAGGACTTGAAGCGCCGCATCGCCGGGCTCGCGATCAAGCATGACGGCACCTACAACAGCGGCGGCTATCTGCGCGCCGGGGTCGCCGCCAGCGACGATCCCCGCACCTCGCCGGGCGCCGTCCATCCCTTGGTCTGCACCCATCCCGACTCCGGCCGGCAATGCCTCTATCTCGGGCGGCGGCGCAACGCCTGGCTGGTAGGGCTCGATCTCGCGGCATCGGAAAACCTGCTCGATCAGCTCTGGTCCTACGCCACGCGCGAGGAATTCACTTGGTACAACACCTGGCGTGTCGGCGATCTCGTCCTCTGGGACAATCGCTGCACCATGCATCGCCGCGACCCCTTCGATCCCGCCGCACGCCGCATCATGCACCGCACGCAGATCAAGGGCACGAGCCGTCCCGCCGCATGAGCGGGCAGGAAGCCACGGCGCAGGCGGCGGTCGGCTGGACGCGCCATCTCCGCCCAACGCTCGCCAATCGCGTGCTGTGGCTGCTCTGCCTCCTCGGCGCGATCCTGGCCTTGCGGCTGCGCCCCGACCGGCCCTTCGAGGCGACGGCGCCCTCAGCGCTCGCCGCGTGAGTCGCCGAGCGCCGCGCGGATCTCGGCCGCCGTCGCCAGCGTGCCGCCGGCGGCGGTAATGGCGGCAGCGGCGCGGCCGACCCAGGCTGCATTGTCGAGCGTGGTGCCGAGCGGCGCGTCCTCGAGGCCGACGCGCACATGGCCGCCGGCCGCGACCGCGTCCGGGATCAGCGGCAGGATGTCGACGCCGAGCCCCGCCACCATCCACGGCGCGCCCGGCGCCTCGCGCGCCAGCAGCTCGCGATAGGCGGCCAGCGCGGTCTCGGTCGGCGGGAAGCCGAAGGCGAGACCGTCGGAGAACATCAGGCGATAGATCGGCTGCGGCGCCTCAAGAGTGCGGCGATGGAGCGCCGCGCCCAGCCGCAGGAAGCCCGGCTCGTAGATCGCATAGGCCGGATGGAAGCGATAGCGCGCGGCCAGCTCGAGCCCGGCGCGGATGTCGCTTTCGGGGTTGAGGTAGACGAAGCCCTCGCGGCCCGCGGCGATCGCATCGTAATGCACCAGATTGACCGTGCCGGGATCGACCACCGTCCATTCCAGCAGGCCGCGCGCGCCCAGCGCCGCGATCGCGGCATAGCGCCGGCGCGCCCGCTCCGCCGGGGCCAGCCCGGTATCGTCCAGATGCGGGATGGTGGGGTAGATGATGGCATCGACCTCGGCGCGGATGCCCTCAATGATCGCGGCGTAGATCTCGGGATCGTCCTTCTGGCGGCCGGCCGCTTCGTCATAGGCGTGAAGATGGACGATGGCCGCGCCGGCGCGGACTGAGGCGATGCCCTGGGCGACGATGTCGGCGACCTTGACCGGGATCAGCGGCTGCAGCCGCTGCGTCCAGGCGCCGTTGAGCGACACTTCGAGCCAGGTTTTGCGCGCGGTCATCATCTCCTCCCGGTCGGGCCTCGGCGCCCGCACGCCGACGGTCGCGGCCCGCCGGCTCTTCACGCCAAAGTAAAGGTTTCTCTTTAGCCTCAAAAGGGGGTCCCGGCGGGTCCCGGGAAGCGGGGAGCGCTCTTGCGGCGGATTTTGACCATCGATGGCGGCGGCATAAAGGGCGTGTTTCCCGCCGCCTTTCTCGCCGAGATCGAAGACTGGCTCGGCGAGCCCATCTACGACTATTTCGACCTCATCGCCGGCACCTCGACCGGCGGCATCATCGCCATGGGGTTGGCGCTGGGGCAGACCGCCGGCGAGATGCTGCAGGTCTACAAGGAGGACGGCCCGGCCATCTTCTCGGCGCACAAGGTGACCGGCAATCTGCGCCGCCTGCTGCGCGCCAAATACAGCCTGGAGCCGCTGCGCCACGCGCTGACCAAATGCTTCGGCGACCGCCGCATCGGCCATTGCCGCAGCCGCCTGCTGGTGCCGGCGCTCGACCTCGCCTCCGAGCGGGTCTACATCTACAAGACCGCGCATCATCCGAGCCTGGTGCGCGACTACAAGGTGCCGGTGATCGATGTCGGTCTCGCCACCGTCGCGGCGCCGACCTACTTTCCGATTCACCTCTCCGACGAGGGCGCCTATGTCGATGGCAGCCTCTGGGCGCGCAACCCGCTGGCGCTGGCGGTGGTCGAGGCGATCGGCGTGCTCGGCTGGGCGCGCGAGGATATCCGCGTGCTGAGCCTCGGCTGCACGTCGCGCCTGCTCGAGATCGCCTGGGACAAGCGCGTCTCGCTTGGCTCCTCCTATTGGGGCGCGCGCATCGCCGATGTCTTCATGAAGGCGCAATCCTCCTCGGCGATCGCCATGGCGCACACGCTGATCGGCTCGCACAACGTGTTCCGCATCAGCCCCGACACCACCTCGCAGCCCTTCACGCTCGACGGCGTCCGCCACATGCCCGAGCTCGAGGCGCTGGGCCGCGACGAGGCGGAGCGCGCCGTCGACGATCTCGGCGACATCTTTTTTTCGACCCCGGTGGCGCGCTTCACCCCCTGCCATATCCTCGACGAGGATCAGCCGCCGCTGCCGCTGCCGGCCTCCGGCACTTCCGCGGCGTGAAATCCGGTTGACTCGGCACCCCGGCGCGAAGAACGTTCACGACGGCAACGGCCGGAAGCCCGCGACAGCAGGCGCGGCGCCGGCCACCGCGCGCGGAGGGTTGGGTGATGGGCAGGATCATGGGGACGGCGGCGCTCGCCGTCCTGCTGGCGGCTGGCCTCTGCGGCGCGGCGTCGGCCAAGACCTTCCGCTGGGCCAATGACGGGGATTCCAACTCGATGGATCCCTATGCGCGCCAGGAGACCTTCCTGCTCTCCTTCGACAGCAACATGTACGAGCCGCTGGTGCGGCGCGACCGCAACCTCAAGACCGAGCCGGCGCTGGCGACGGCGTGGCAGCAGACCGCACCCGATGTCTGGCGCTTCACGCTGCGCCACGGCGTCAAGTTCCACGACGGCACGCCGTTCACCGCCGACGATGTCGTCTTTTCCTTCGCGCGCGTCATGGGCCCGGGCTCCAACCTCTCCGGCGCGCTGACGCTGGTTCAGGAGGCGCGCAGGATCGACGATTACACCGTCGACCTCGTCACCAAGGGCGTCGATCCGACCCTGCCCGAGGAGATCACCGTCTGGGACATCATGAGCAAGGCATGGTGCGAGAAGCACAACGCCGCCACCGTCGCCGATCTCACCAAGAGCGAGGAGAACTACGCCACCAACCACGCCAACGGCACCGGCCCCTTCCGGCTTGGAGACCGCCAGCCTGACGTGCAGACGACGCTGGTCAGGAATCCCGACTGGTGGGACAAGCCCGAATTCGACATCGACGAGGCGGTGTTCCATCGCATCGCCGACGCCCATACCCGCGTCGCGGCGCTGCTCTCCGGCGATCTCGACATGATCTACACGGTGCCGGTGCAGGACATCGATGCCATCGCCAGGACGCCGCATCTCAAGCTCATCAGCGGCCCGGAGCTGCGCACGATCTATCTCGGATTCGATGTCGAGCGTCCGGAGTTGCTCGAGAGCAACATCAAGGGCAAGAACCCGATGAAGGACATCAGGGTGCGCCAGGCCTTCTATCAGGCGATCGACGAGGAGGCGATCAAGAGCAAGGTGATGCGCGGCTACGCCACGCCGACCGCGCTGATGGTGGGCAAAGGCATCAACGGCTTCGACGAAGCCCTCAACAAGCGGCTGCTGCCTTATGATCCCGCCGCGGCGAAAAAGCTGCTGGCGGACGCAGGTTATCCCTCGGGATTCGAGATCGGCATGGATTGCCCCAACGACCGCTACATCAATGACGAGCAGATCTGCACCGCCGTCGCCGCCATGCTCGCCCGGATCGGCGTCAAGGTGAAGCCGTTGATCCAGACCCGCGCCAAGTATTTCGCCAAGATCCTGGGCCCCGGCTACAACACCAGCTTCTTCATGCTGGGCTGGACGCCGGCGACCTACGACGCGCACAACATGCTGATCAATCTGCTGGTGAAGCGCACGGGGCAAGGCCGCGGCGACTACAATTCCGGCGGCTATTCCAACCCGCGGATCGAGACGCTGGTCGATCAGATTCAGTCGGAGATGGATCCGGGGAAGCGCGCCGCCGAGCTGCACGAGGCGCTAGAGATCGTCAAGGACGACATCGCCACCATCCCGCTCCATCAGCAGGTGCTGTTCTGGGCCGCGCGCGACACCGTCGAGCTGGTGCAGCAGGCCGACGACTATTTCGCGCTGCGTTTCGTAAAGATGAAGTAGGATTCTCAGTTGTCAGTTCTCAGTTGTCAGTTCAAGGTCCGCCGCGGCTGACAACTGATAACTGATAACTGACAACTGATAACTGAAAACTGATAACTGATAACTGACAACTGCTTCCTATGCACCTTCCCGCACGATCTGCCGATAGGCCGGCAGCGTCAGGAACTCGACGAAGCGCTCGGCGTCGATGAGCTGGCGGAAGAGCACGGCGGCAGGTCATAGCGGTTCGTCGCCGGCGCGCCCTGCTTCAGCTTCTGCAGCTCTTCCTCCAGCGTCTGGTGACAGAGCTCGCGCGTCACGCTGCGGCCGTCGGCGAGCTTGGCGCCGTGGCGGATCCACTGCCAGACCTGGCTGCGGCTGATCTCGGCGGTGGCCGCGTCCTCCATCAGATTGTAGAGCGGCACGCAGCCGACGCCGCGCAGCCAGGATTCGACATAGCCCAGGCCGACATTGATGTTGGCGCGCAAGCCCGCCTCGGTGATGGCGCCTTGCGGCACCTTGAGCAGATCGGCGGCGGTGATGTGCACGTCCTGGCGCTTGCGGGCGATCTGGTTGGCCTCGGGCATGCCCTTGTCGAAGACCTCCTTGGCGAGCGCCACCAATCCCGGATGCGCGACCCAAGTGCCGTCATGGCCCTCGCTTACCTCGCGCTCCTTGTCGGCGCGCACCTTCGCCATCGCCGCGTCATTGGCGGCGGGGTCGTTCTTGATCGGGATCTGCGCCGCCATGCCGCCCATGGCGTGGACGTTGCGCCGGTGGCAGGTCTTGATCAGCAGCCGCACATAGCTCTGCAGGAAATGCGTCGTCATCGTCACCTGCGCCCGGTCCGGCAGCACCATCGCGGGATCCTCGGCGAATTTCTTGATGACGCTGTAGATGTAGTCCCAGCGGCCGCAATTGAGCCCGCCCATATGCTCTTTCAGCTCGAAGATGATCTCGTCCATCTCGAAGGCGGCCATGATGGTCTCGATCAGCACGGTCGCCTTGACCGTGCCCTTGGGCAGGCCGAGCGCCGCCTGGGCATGGACGAACACCTCGTTCCACAGCCGCGCCTCGAGATGGCTCTCCATCTTCGGCAGGTAGAAATAGGGGCCGCTGCCGTGGCGCTGCAGCTCCTTGGCGTTGTGGAAGAAATAGAGGCCGAAATCGAACAGCGAGCCCGACATCTCCTCGCCGTCGACCAGCAGATGCGCTTCGGGCAGATGCCAGCCGCGCGGCCGCACCAGCAGGGTCGCGGTCTTGGGGTTGAGCCGATACTGCTTGCCGCTGGCGGGGTCGGCGAAGGTGATCGAGCGGCGCACCGCGTCGGCGAGGTTGACATGCCCCTCGATGAGGTTGTCCCAGCTCGGCGTGCTCGCATCCTCGAAATCCGCCATGAAGACGTTGGCGCCGGAATTGAGCGCGTTGATCACCATCTTGCGGTCCACCGGCCCGGTGATCTCCACGCGGCGGTCGAGCAGATCCCTGGGGATCGGCGCCACCGTCCAGTCGCTGTCGCGCACCGTGCGGGTCTCGGCGAGAAAATCCGGCTTCCAGCCCTGATCGAGCCGCGCCTGCAGCTCGGCGCGCCGCGCCAAGAGGCGCCGGCGCTCGGCGCCGAAGGTGCGCTCGAGCTCGACGATGAAGGCAACCGCCGCCGGGGTCAGGATGGTCTCGTATCCCGGCCGGATCTGACCTCGGATTTCGATGCCCTTGGGTAGCGCGGATGTGTCCAGCGTCATGGCTTTCGTTCCTCTTGCCGGCGGCGCCGTCCCGCCGCTGCTGTCTGACGCGCCGCCGGGCGCAGCCAGCGGCGCTCATAGCACGAAATTCCGCGCCCGTTCAGGGGCAAAATCCCGCTTAGAATTCGTGGCGCTCGATGATCATCGGCTCGTTGCGCGCCGCGACGGCCCATTCCTGCATCGCCGGCAGCGCCCAGATGGCGTCGGCATAGCGCTGGGTCTCGTCCTCGAGCTCGATCTTGTAGGTGCGGAAGCGGCTCACCACCGGCGCGTACATGGCGTCGGCGACGGTGAAATGGCCGAACAGGAACTCGCCGCCCTCGCCGAAGCGCTTGCGGCAGTCGCGCCACGAGGCGGTGATGCGGTTGATGTCGGCCTGCGCGTCGGGGGTCACGCCGCGGCCGGGGAAGGAAGAGCGCACGTTCATCGGCAGATGGCTGCGCAGCGCGGCGAAGCCCGCATGCATCTCCGAGCTCACCGCGCGCGCCACGGCGCGCGCCGTGGCCGCGCTCGGCCAGAGCTGCGCCTTGGGGAAGAGCTCGGCCAGGTATTCGCCGATGGCCAGCGATTCCCAGATGACCTGGTCGCCATGCCTCAGCGCCGGCACCCGCCCGGAGGGGGAGCGGCGCAGGATGTTGGCGCGGGTGTTGGGCTCGTCCAGCGGGATGACCTCCTCCTCGAACGCGACGCCGGTGTGCTTCAGCGCCAGCCAGCCGCGCAGCGACCAGGAGGAATAGTTCTTGTTGCCGATATAGATGGTGAACTCGGCCATCGGCTATCCTCCCCCGTTGCCCGCTTTACTCTGGCGGCAGCCGGGCTGCCGCGCAATCGTTCCAGAACAGGGTATCGGCCGGATCATATCTCGTTATCAGGGAAAAGGGAGGCCGCTCGTGTTGTCTCATCTCGTCAGCGTCGCCGGTGACGCCATACCGATAACGCCGGTGACGGCCGACGATCTCGCCGCGGTGACGGCGGGGCTGGACGCGGCCGCGGCGCGCTGGATCGGCGCCATCGGCTTCACCGCCGAGGCCGGCAAGCTGGCGCTGCTGCCCGATGCCGGCGGCGGGCTCGCCCGGGTGCTGGTTGGGGCTCGCGCGCGGCGACGAGCTTTGGGCGCTGGCGGGGCTGCCGGAAGCGCTGCCCGAGGGGCGCTATCGCCTCGACCCGGCGCCCGACGCCGCGGCGGCGACGCGGCTCGCGCTGGGCTGGGCGCTCGGCTGCTATGCCTTCACCCGCTATAAGGAGCGCAAGCGCGGGCTTGCCGATCTCAGCTGGCCCAAAGCCGCCGATCGCGGCCTGGTCGAGCGTCTCGCCCGCGGCATCGCGCTGGCGCGCGACCTCATCAACACGCCGGCCGAGGATATGGGGCCGACCGAGCTTGCCGGCGCCGTCGAGGCGCTTGCCGCGCGCGCCGGGGCGCGCTGCCGCATCATCGCCGGCGAGGCGCTGCTGCGCGAGAACTACCCGACGATCCATGCGGTGGGCCGCGCCAGCGCCCGGCCGCCGGCGCTGGCCGACCTCACCTGGGGCGATGCGGCCGCGCCGAAGCTCACGCTGGTGGGCAAGGGCGTCTGCTTCGACAGCGGCGGGCTCGACCTCAAGACGGCGGGCGGCATGCGGCTGATGAAAAAGGACATGGGCGGCGCCGCCACGCTTATCGGTTTGGCTGGCGCGATCATCGATGCCGGGCTGAAGCTGCGGCTGCGCCTGCTGGTGCCGGCGGTGGAGAACGCGGTCTCCGCCAATGCGCTGCGCCCGCTCGACGTGATCCGCACGCGCAAGGGCATCACCGTGGAGGTCGGCAACACCGATGCCGAAGGGCGGCTCATCCTGTGCGATGCGCTGGCCGAGGCCGATGCCGAGAAGCCGGCGCTGCTGATCGACATGGCGACGCTGACCGGCGCCGCCCGCACCGCGCTCGGGCCGGAGCTGCCGGCGCTCTTCAGCAATGACGAGGCGCTGGCCGCGGAGCTGTTGCGGGCGGCCGAGGCGGAGCAGGATCCGCTGTGGCGCCTGCCGCTGTGGCAGCCTTACCGCAAGATGCTCAAAAGCACCGTTGCCGACATCAACAACGTCTCCGAATCGGCCTTTGCCGGCGCCATCACCGCCGCGCTCTATCTCGCGGAGTTCGTCTCGGCGGGGACGCCCTGGGCCCATATCGACACCTATGCCTGGAACGCCGCCGCCCGGCCCGGGCGGCCGGAAGGCGGCGAGGCGCTGGCGCTGCGCAGCCTCTACCGCCTGATCGAGCAGCGCTTCGGCCGCGGCTAGCTGCGGGTTTCGAGCAGATCGAATCACCATCCTCACCTTCCCCGCGAAAGCGGGGACCCAGAGCAGCCGACGTGCGGTTGCTTCTGGGCCCCCGCTTTCGCAGGGGCAGCGGTGATGGTTCTGTCTCTGCGGGACATGGCCCCACCTCCCCAATCCCCTGACCCCAAAGGCTTATCCCGCCGCGTCCGATTATCCACAAGAAAACGGTTGTCCTTTACGTTTCCTCAACCGCGTTTCGCCGAAACTTGCAGGCTAGGCTGCGGAGGGCAGGGATGGCCGAGCTTAAGCCAAGCCAGGCGCTGGATTTGTGGCGGAACGTGCTGATCGAGAGCGTGCGCAGCGCCGGCCCCGACCTGTCGGCGCGGCAGCTGGCCATCGTGCTGACCGTCTATTTGACGCCGCCGCCCCACACCGTGCGCGGGCTGGCGGCGCTGCTGCGCATCTCCAAGCCCGCCGTCACCCGCGCCCTCGACCGCCTCGGCATGCTGGGATTGGCCCGGCGCCGGCGCGACGATCAGGACCGGCGCTCGGTGCTGGTGCAGCGCACGGTCAAGGGCTCGGTCTATCTCAGCGACTTCGCCGAGACCGTGGCCGCCGCCAGCCGGCGGCTCGAGCAGCAGCAGCGCGCCAACGCGCTCGGCGCCTACGAGCGCTCAATAGCGCACTGAGACATCCACCCGGTTGAGCAGCGGCCGGCCTTCGTCGAGGCGCCGCAGATTGTCCGCCACCGCTGCCGCCGCCGTCGCGGGATGCGTCGCCGCGGCGACATGCGGCGTGACCAGGATGCGCGGGTGGCGCCAGAACGGGTGCTGCTGCGGCAGCGGCTCCTCGCGGAAGACGTCGAGCACCGCGGCCGAGAGCTGGCCACTATCCAGCGCGGCGAGGAGGTCGGCCTCGACGAGGTGGCCGCCGCGCGCGCAATTGACGATCGCCGCCCCTCTGGGCAGGCGGGCGAAGAGCCGCGCGTCGAGAATGCCCTCGGTCTCGCGTGTCAGCGGCAGCAGGCAGACCAGGATCTCCGAGCGCCCGAGCAGCGCCGCGAGCCCGTCCGCGCCGTGAAAGCTCGGGATGCCCGCGAGCTTCCTTTCGGTGCGGCTCCAGCCGGCGACGTCGAAGCCCAGCACCTTGAGCCGCAACGCGGCATCGCCGCCCAGCACGCCGAGGCCCAGCACGCCGACGCGGCGCTCGGCGGCATTGGGCTGCGGCAGCGGCCGCCATGTCAACGCATGCTGCTGCGCGAGGTAGGCCGGGTCCTGGCGGTGCAGCCGCAGCACCTGCATCATCACGTACTCGCTCATCGCCACGGTCATGTAGGGATCGACCAGGCGCAGGATGGGGATGCCGGGCGGCAGCGTGGGATCGGCGAGGATGTGGTCGGCGCCGGCGCCGAGCGATATGATCAATTTGAGGTTGGGAAGCTGGTCGAGCAGCCCCTGCGGCGGCCGCCACACCAGCGCCGCGTCGATCTCCGTGGGATCGCCAAGCTCCGGCCAGACGCGCAGCTCCACCTCGGGCATGAGCTTGCCGAGTTCGGCTTGCCACTCGGCGGCGCTGTCGACGTTGGAAACGAAGAGCAGGATCATCCGTTGCCTACTCTACTGCGCCGTGGCGGTGCTCTCCACCACTTCGAGATCGAAGGCCGCGGCCATCAGCGCGCGCGTATAGGGATGCTGCGGCCGCTCGAACAGCCGGTCGGCCGGCCCGGCCTCGACGATCTTGCCGTCCTTCATCACCAGCACATGATGCGCCATCGCGCGCACCACGCGCAGATCATGGCTGATGAAGAGATAGGAGAGGCGATAGCGGCGCTGCAGGTCGCGCAGCAGGTCCACCACCTGCGCCTGCACCGACATGTCGAGCGCGGAGGTCGGCTCGTCCAGCACGACGAAGCGCGGCTTCAGCACCATGGCCCGCGCCACGGCGATGCGCTGGCGCTGGCCGCCGGAGAATTCGTGCGGGTAGCGCTCGGCCGAGTCGGGATCGAGCCCGACCTCGAGCAGCGCCTGCTCGATGAGCGCGCGGCGCTCGGCGGCGGTGCGGCCGATGCGATGCACCTTGAGCCCTTCCTCGACGATCTGCGCCACCGACAGCCGCGGCGACAGGCTCGAGAACGGATCCTGGAACATGATCTGCATCTCGCGCCGCAACGGCCGCATGGCGCGCTCGCCGATGCTGTCGAGCCGGCGGCCGTCGAAGCTGATCGCGCCGTCGCTGGCGATGAGGCGCAGCAGCGCGAGGCCGAGCGTGGTCTTGCCCGAGCCGCTTTCGCCGACGACGCCGAGGGTCTCGCCCCGGGGGAGGCGGAAGTCGACGCCATCCACCGCCTTGACGTGGCCGGTGACGCGGCGCAGCAGGCCGCTGCGGATCGGGAACCACACTTTGAGGTCGTGCGCCTCGACCAGGACCGGCGCCGCGTCATCGGCCACCGGCGGCGCGCCTTTGGGCTCGGCGGCGAGCAGGTGGCGGGTATAGGCGTGCTGCGGCCGGTCGAAGACCTCGCGCGTGCGCCCGGCCTCGACCACCTCGCCCTTGGTCATGACCAGCACCGTCTCGGCCATCTTGCGCACGATGCCGAGGTCGTGGGTAATCAGCAGCAGCGCCATGCCGAAGCGCGCCTGGAGCTCCTTCAGCAGCTTCAGGATCTGCGCCTGGATGGTGACGTCGAGCGCGGTGGTGGGCTCGTCGGCGATGAGGATGTCGGGCTCGTTGGCGAGCGCCATGGCGATCATGACGCGCTGGCGCTGGCCGCCGGAGAGCTGATGCGGATAGGCGTCGAGGCGCCGTTCCGCATCGCCCAACCCGACCAGGCGCAGCAGCTCCACCACCCGCGCCCGCGCCGCCGCCGCCGTCATGTGCTTGTGCAGCAGCAGCGTCTCGGCGATCTGCTTCTCGATGCTGTGGAGCGGGTTCAGCGAGGTCATCGGCTCCTGGAACACCATGGCGATGCGGTTGCCGCGGATGTCGCGCATCACCCGCTCCGGCGCGCCGACCAGCTCCTTGCCGTCGAAGGCGATGCTGCTGCCGGCGCCGTGGCTCGCCAGGGGGTAGGGCAGGAGTTGCAGGATCGACAGCGCCGTGACCGACTTGCCCGAGCCGCTCTCGCCGACCAGCGCCAGCGTCTCGCCGCGGTCAAGATCGAACGACACCCCCTTCACCGCCTCGACGGCGCCGCCAGGCACGGCGAAAGTGACGGAGAGATCGCGGAGCGCGAGGAGGGGCACGGGGAGAGAGCTATAGCTATCAGCTATCAGCTATCAGCTCTCAGGCGGGCGATGAGTGCAGTCAGCATTCGCTCTACCTCCTGGATGTTCGCGACGATTCGTCTCGTAGCCGGGCTCGGGCAGCAGCATAAGGTCTCGCGCAAGCAAGGCAAAATACTCGAGCTCGCTGGCAGAACCCAGCGCCACATTGACAGAAAACGAGCGAAGTCTGCATCCGACGAACGCACGCACCCTTCGGCGATGTTGGCGGGAACCGAGGCCGCAGCTCTCCGCATCTGGCTGGTGAGCCCATAGCGCTCCGATCGCCGGGAAATTTTCCGTGACGCGTATAGTCGCAAGGTCACCACATGAGCCTTGTGCCAGACCTTCAGATCGCGAAAGTTCTGCATGGTCGCTCCTGGCTGATAGCTGACAGCTGACAGCTGACAGCTTCTTCATTTCACTTTCCTCGGATCAAACGCATCCCTCACCGCTTCGCCGACGAAGATGAGGAGGCTCAGCATGATGGCGAGGACGAAGAAGGCGGTGAGGCCGAGCCAGGGGGCCTGCAGATTGTTCTTGCCCTGCGCCAGCAGCTCGCCCAGCGACGGCGAGCCCGGCGGCAGGCCGAAGCCCAGGAAATCCAGCGAGGTGAGCGTGGTGATGGAGCCGTTGAGGATGAAGGGCATGAAGGTCAGGGTCGCCACCATCGCGTTGGGCAGCACGTGGCGCCAGATGATCACCGGATTGGCCACGCCCAGCGCGCGGGCGGCGCGGACGTAGTCGAAATTGCGCGCGCGCAGGAACTCGGCGCGCACGAGATCGACCAGCGACATCCACGAGAACAGCAGCATGATGCCGAGCAGCCACCAGAAGTTCGGCTGGATGATGCTCGAGAGGATGATCAGCAGGAAGAGCACCGGCAGGCCGGACCACACCTCGATGAAGCGCTGAAACAGCAGATCGGTAAGGCCGCCGTAATAGCCCTGGACCGCGCCCGCGGCGACGCCGACGACCGAGCTCAGCGCCGTGAGCACGAGGCCGAACAGCACGGAGATGCGGAAGCCGTAGATCAGCCGCGCCAGCACGTCGCGGCCCTGATCGTCAGTGCCGAGCCAGTTGATGGCGTCGGGCGGCGAGGGGGCGGGGCTCGGCAGGTTGTAGTTGATGGTCTTGTAGCCGAAGGGGATGGGCGGCCAGATCGCCCAGCCGTGCGCGCCGATGCGCTTTTGGACATAGGGATCGCGGTAGTCGGCCTCAGTCGCGAATTCGCCGCCATAGGTCGTCTCGGGATAGTCGACGAAGACCGGGAAATAGAGGCTTCCCTCATAGGAGACGAGGATCGGCCGGTCATTGGCGATGAATTCGGCGAAGAGGCTGGTCACGAACAAGGCGAGGAACAGCCAGAGCGACCAGAAGCCGCGGCGGTTGGCGCGGAAATTCGCCAGCCGCCGCAGCGCCAGCGGCGTCAGCCGCAGCCCCAGCACGCGCCGCGTCGGCGAGCGGCCGAGCGCGGTCGAGAGCGTGCTCATGCCCGGCGCGTCGCGAAATCGATGCGCGGGTCGACCCACATGTAGGTGAGATCGCGCACCAGCGTCATGACGAGGCCGATCAAGGTGTAGATGTAGAGCGTGCCGAACATGATGGGATAGTCGCGGCCGATCACCGCCTGGAAGCCCAGATATCCGAGACCGTCCAGCGAGAAGATCACCTCGACCAGCAGCGCGCCGGTGAAGAGGATGCCGATGAACGCCGCCGGGAAGCCCGCGATCACCAGCAGCATGGCGTTGCGGAAGACGTGGCCATAGAGCACGCGCAACTCCGAGAGGCCCTTGGCGCGCGCGGTGATGACATACTGCTTGTTGATCTCCTCGAGGAAGGAGTTCTTGGTCAGCATGGTGAGGCTGGCGAAGCTGCCGATCAGCAGCGAGGCCACCGGCAGGACGATGTGCCAGAAATAATCGGCGATCTTGTGCGCGAGCGAGAAGCTCGACCAGTCGTCCGAGACGATGCCGCGCAGCGGGAACCATTGGAGATAGCTGCCGCCGGCGAACAGCACGATGAGCAGGACCGCGAAGAGGAAGCCCGGTATGGCGTAGCCGACGATGACGATGGCGCTCGTCCAGATGTCGAAGCTGCTGCCGTCGCGCACCGCCTTGCGGATGCCGAGCGGGATGGAGACGAGATAGCTGATGAGCGTCGCCCAGAGGCCGAGCGAGATCGACACCGGCAGCTTGTCGGCGATCAGCCTGATGACCGGCCGGTCGCGATAGAAGCTGCTGCCGAAATCGAAGACGAGGTAGTTGCGGAACATCGTCCAGAAGCGCTCGGCCGGCGGCTTGTCGAAGCCATAGAGCTTGTTCAGCTGCTTGACGAATTCGGGATCGAGGCCGCGCGCGCCGCGCGACTGGTTCGGCCCTGAGGAGGTCGCGACCTCGGCGCTGCCGCCGGTGACGCGGCCGATCGCGCTGGTGTCGCTGCCCTTGAGCCGCGCGATCATCTGGTCGACCGGCCCGCCCGGCGCCGCCTGGACGATGACGAAATTGACCAGGATGATCGCGAACAAGGTCGGGATCATCAGCAGGATGCGGCGGACGGAATAGGCGATCATCGCCGGTTAGGACCCCTGGTAGTGCGTTTGCGAGGATCGAATCATATGCGGTCGTTCCCCTTCACGTCATGGCCGGGCTTGATCACGCTCCTCCGGCGCCATAGCAATACCCTCAATCGTCATGCCCGGGCCGGCCGCAGCCCCCGGATCAAGTCCGGGGGGAGACCCGGGCATCCACGTCGTGCAGCGAGCGCGCCGCACGACGTGGATGCGCGGGTCAAGCCAGGTCAAGCCCGCGCATGACGACGGAAGGGTGTCGACGGGCAGCATCCTTGCAACCGCTTTCCTCCAACCGGACAGCCGTGGATCAAGTCCGGGCATGACGATGCATAGGATCGGTTTCACGGACCCGCTCTACCAGCCGCTCATGGCTTTTTCGGCTCCTGCGCCTTGCGCGCCTCGACCCCCTGCTCGCGCTGCGGGTCGATCCACCAGGTGTCGGTGGCGAGTGCGTAGGGCGGGTTCTCCTTCGGCCGGCCGAACTTGTCCCAGAAGGCGACGTGGAAGGACGACTGGTACCAGCCGGTGATGAGATAATGGCCCTGCAGCAGCACGCGGTCATAGGCATGCGCGCGCACCAGCAGCTCCTGGCGCGACGGCGCGCCGACGATGAGATCGATGAGCGCGTCCACCGCCTTGCTCTTGACCCCCATGACGTTGTCGCTGCCCTCCTCGTCCGCCGCGGCCGAGCCGAAGAGATCGCGCTGCTCGTTGCCGGGCGAGAGCGTCGCCGGAAAGCGCATCATGGTCATGTCGTAGTCGAACTTGTTCATCCGGTTCTGATACTGCGCGGGATCGACGTTGCGCAGGTTCATCGCGATCCCGATCCGCGCCAAATTCTCCTTGAAGGGCAGGAAGATGCGCTCGAAATCGGCCTCGGGATAGAGGAACTCGAACTGGAAGGGCTGGCCGGTCTCGTCATTGACCAGGCGCTCGCCCTTGACCGACCAGCCGGCCTCCTTCAGCAGCCGCAGCGCCTGGCGCATGTTGTCGCGGATGTTGCCCGACGCGTCGGTCCTGGGCGGCTCATAGGCTTCGGTGAAGACCGCGTCGGGGATCTCGCCCTTGTACTTGTTCAGGATCTGCAGCTCCTCCGGCGTCGGCAGGCCGGTGGCGGCGAGATCGGTGTTCGGGAAATAGCTCTTGGTGCGCTTGTAGGCGCCGTAGAACAGGTTCTTGTCGGTCCACTCGAAATCGAAGAGGTAGTCGAGCGCTTCGCGCACGCGCCGGTCCCCGAACAGCGGCCGGCGCAGATTGTAGACGAGGCCCTGCATGCCTTGCGGCATCTTGTTCGGGATGTCCTCCTTCTTGAAGAGGCCGTCGCGCAGCGCCGGGCTGTCATAGCCGATCGCCCAATTCTTCGAGGTGAACTCCTCGCGGATGTCGTAGGCGCCGGCCTTGAAGGCTTCCAGCGCGATCTGCCGGTCGCGGTAGAAATCATAGCGGATGACGTCGAAATTGTTGCGGCCGCGGTTGACCGGCAGATCCTTCGCCCAGTAATCGGCGACGCGGCGATAGACCAGGTAGCGCCCGGCATCGAAGCTTTCGATCTTGTACGGCCCGCTGCCGAGCGGCGGGTCGAGCGTGGTCTTCTCGAAGTCGCGCCCCTCCCAGTATTTGCGCGGCAGCACCGGCAGCTGGCCGACGATATCCGGGAGCTCGCGGTTGTCGGCATTGCTGAAGGTGAATCTCACGCCGTGCTCGCCGACCTTCTCCGCCTTCGTCACCTCGGCGTAATAGAGCCGGTAATGCGGGTCGGCCTTGGTCCGGAGCGTGTCGAAGGTCCAGATCACGTCCTCGGGCGTGATCGGGCTGCCATCCTGGAAGCGCGCCTCGGGGCGCAGATTGTATTGCACCCAGCGGTGATCCCGCGGCATCTCCACGCTTTCGGCGACGAGCCCGTATTCCGAGCTGGGCTCGTCATAGGAGGCGGCCATCAGCGTGTCGAAGAGCAGGGCGAGGCCGGCCGCCTTGTTGCCCTTGAGCTGGTAGGGGTTGAGGGTGTCGAAGGTGCCGACCGCGGCGTAGCGCACGCTGCCGCCCTTGGGCGCGTCGGGATTGACGTAAGCGAAATTCTTGAAATCGGGGCCGTATTTCAGATCGCCGAACAGCGAGAGGCCGTGGCTCTTTGTCACACCGTCATCGGCGGCGATGGCGGGGGCCAATCCGGCGGCGGCGGAAAGCGCGAGAGCGGCAATCAGAGCGCGCATGGCGGCGTGTCCTCGATGTCTCATGGCCGGCAGTCTAGCAGTCTAGAGGAAACGTGCCGCCGCGGCAGCCTGCTCCCTGCGGGGCCGAATCAGCCGGCGAGCAGCGCGCGCGCCGGCGCGGAAAGCTGCGGGTCGCCGCAGGCGATGACGCGGCCGTCGGAGCCGAGATCGAGCGCTCGTCCCTGCCAGTCGGTGATGACGCCGCCGGCGCCGGCGATCACCGGGGCCAGCGCGCAATAATCGTAGGGCTTGAGCCCGCCCTCGACGACGAGGTCGATGAAGCCGCTGGCGAGCAGCGCATAGGCGTAGCAATCGGCGCCGGCGCGGGTGAGCTTGACCGCGCCGCGCAAGCCGGCGAATCCCTCGGCGTCGGCGCCGCTGAACATGAGGTCGGGCGCGGTGGAGAAGAGCGTCGCCTGCCCGAGCGCGGCGCAGCGCCGCGTCCGCGCCGGCGCGCCGTTGAGCGTGGTGGCGCGGCCGGTGGCACCCAGCCAGCGCTCGCCCAGGATCGGCTGGTCGATGATCCCCAGCACCGGCCGGCCGCGCCGGGTGAGCGCGATGAGCGTGCCGAAGAGCGGGATGCCGCAGATGAAGGATTTGGTGCCGTCGATGGGGTCGAGCACCCAGACCGATTCGGCGTCGGCGCGCACCCGCCCATGCTCTTCGCCGATGATGCCATGCGCCGGGAAGCGCTGTTCGATCAGCGCCCGCATCGCCGCCTCCGCCTCGCGGTCGGCGATCGTCACCGGCGTCAGGTCGCTCTTGTCGTCGATCGCGATGTTCTGGCGGAAATAGCCCCGGATGATGCCGCGCGCGGCATCGGCCAGGGCCAGCGCCAGGGCGATCTCGGCGGCGGCGACCCCTTCCGTCATGCCGCCGGCCGCGGCGCTACTTGCTGCCGAGCGGCTGCGGGCTGTCGCTCAGCGTGTTGAGATAGGCCACGACATCGGCGCGGTCCTGCGCCTTGGGCAGGCCGGCAAAGGTCATCTTGGTGCCCTTGGCGAAGCTCTGCGGGTTGGAGAGCCACTGGTTGAGGGCGTCGACCGTCCATTTCTGGCCCTTGTGTCCGGTGAGCGCTGCGGAGAATTGGTAGCCGTCGCGATCCTCGGCGATGGGCTCGCCGATCACGTTCCACAGATTGGGGCCGATGCGGTTGGCGCCGCCCTTGTCGAAGGTGTGGCAGATCGTGCATTTCTTTGCCTGGTCCTTGCCGGCAGCGGGATCGGCCTTGGCCAGCAGCGGCGCGATCGGCTCGGGCCCGGCGGGCGCCGCGGCGGCGGCCTGGCTCGCGGCCGGCGCCGCGGTGCTGGCCACGACATAGACCGGCTTTGCCGGCACGGTCGGCTTCACCAGATTGTTGGCGATGATGCCGGAGACCATTGCCAGTATCATCGAGGCGAGCACGGCGCCGATGATCTTGTTCCACTCGAAAGACGACATTCCCCACCCTCGGGCAAGCGGCTCAGGCCGCGGAGAAAACCCAATTTTCGCTGACAACTCAAACGAAATGTGATTGAAGCGGCCGGACAATAGCGCGACCCATGCGCTGGCCGACCCGGTTTTCATGCGGCATAACGCCGCAAGCCCGGGTTGCGCCGGGCGCGCAAGAGGTGCCTCGTGACGACTGGCGTATTGAGCAATTTCCGGCCGATCGTGGTCATCCCCGCGCGCATGGCGTCGACGCGGCTGCCCGGCAAGCCGCTCGCCGACATCCATGGCGATCCCATGATCACCCATGTGCTGCGCCGCGCGCTCGCGGCCGCGATCGGCCCGGTGCTGATCGCCTGCGCCGAGGCGGAGATCAAGGCGGCGGTGGAGCGGGCGGGCGGGCAGGCGGTGCTGACCCGCCCCGACCACCCCTCGGGCTCCGACCGCATTCACGAGGCGCTGGGGCTCGTCGATCCCGAGCGCCGGCACGACGTCGTGGTGAACCTGCAAGGCGACCTGCCGATGGTCGATCCGGCGATCCTGCGCGCCGTGCTGTCGCCGCTCGCCGACCCCGCGGTCGACATCGCCACCATCGTCTTTCCCATCCGCGACGCGGCCGAGCGCGACAATCCCAACGTGGTGAAGGCGGCCGTGGGATTTGCCGCCGGCCAGCGCATTGCCCGGGTGCTCTATTTCAGCCGGCTGCCGGTGCCGTCGGGCGCCGGCGAGCACTATCACCATATCGGGATCTACGCCTATCGCCGCGCCGCGCTCGAGCGCTTCATCGCGCTGCCGCCGAGCGTGCTGGAGCGGCGCGAGAGCCTGGAGCAGCTGCGCGCGCTTCAGGCCGGCATGCGCATCGACGCGGCGCTCGTTGACACGCTTCCCTTCGGTGTCGATACTCCCGCCGATCTCGACCGCGCCCGCGATCTCCTCGCGCCGGCCGGCGTCCGCTCGCAGAAATCATGACAGCGCGCAAGACTTCCGGCTTCGCTCATCGCCTTTCAGGGCGCGCCTGGCGCCTATTCCGATCTTGCCTGCCGCGAGGTCTATCCCGACCTCGCGACCTTGCCCTGCGCCGGCTTCGAGGATGCGATCGCCGCGGTGCGCCGCGGCCGCGCGCGGCTCGCCATGCTGCCGATCGAGAATTCGGTCGCCGGCCGCGTCGCCGACATCCATCACCTCATGCCGGAATCCGGCCTCCATATCATCGGCGAGCACTTCCAGCGGGTGAACCATCATCTGCTGGCGCCCAAGGGCGCGACGCTGAAGTCTCTCAAGACGGTGCGCAGCCACGTCCATGCGCTGTCGCAATGCCGTGCGCTGATCCGTGAGCTCGGCCTCAAGCCGATCGTCGTCGCCGACACCGCCGGCGCCGCCGCCGAGGTGGCCGAGCGCGGCGACCCCAGCGAGGCGGCGATCGCCTCGGCGCTGGCCGGCAAGACCTATGGCCTGGTATCGCTGAAGCGCAACATCGAGGATGCCGAGCACAACACCACGCGCTTCCTGGTCATGGCGGGGAAGCCCAAGCACGCGCGCCAGGGCGACGGCCTCATCGTCACCACCTTCGTCTTCCGCGTGCGCAACGTGCCGGCGGCGCTCTACAAGGCGCTGGGCGGCTTCGCCACCAACGGCATCAACATGACCAAGCTCGAGAGCTACATGCTGGGCGGCCGTTTCACCGCCACCCAGTTCTACGCCGATGTCGAGGCGCATCCCGAGGACCGGCCGCTGAAGCTGGCGCTGGAGGAGCTGCGCTTCTTCTCGCACGAAGTCCGCATCCTCGGCGTCTACCCCGGCCACCCCTTCCGCCGCGACAAGACCCAGGGCGACGCGGATTAGCCGCTCCCCCGCGAGAGCGGATTGCGAAAAGCTCGAACCATCTCCGCCGCCCCG
>CAWBKF010000052.1:0-14647 GCA_963789275.1 uncultured Alphaproteobacteria bacterium | reverse complement strand
CGCTGCCGCCGCCGGTGCCGCCGGCGCGTCCTGGGGAGCCCGCCTGGCTGCGCTTTGCCGTGCCGGCGCCGGCGGCCGAGGGCCGGCCGCGCATCGCCATCGTCATCGACGATCTCGGCCTCGACAAGAAGCGCAGCGAGCGCGCCATCACGCTGCCGGGGCCGCTCACCATGTCGTTCCTGCCTTATGCCACCGACCTGCCGCGGCTCACCGAGGCGGCGCATCAGGCCGGGCATGAGCTCCTGGTGCATGTGCCGATGGAGCCGATGAGCCGCGCCGAGGATATGGGCCCCAACGGGCTTGCGGTGAGCCTCGGCGCCGACGAGGTGCTGCGCCGGCTGCGCTGGGATCTCGGCCGCTTTGACGGCTATGTCGGCATCAACAACCACATGGGCAGCCGCTTCACCAGCGATGCCGCCAGCATGACGCCGGTGATGGCGGAGCTGAAGGCGCGGGGGCTGCTGTTCCTGGATTCGCGCACCTCGGGCAGCAGCGCCGGCATGGAGGTCGCGCGCAAGCTGGGCGTGCCGCATGCCGGCCGCGACGTCTTCCTCGACAATGAGATCAACGCGCCGGCGATCGCCGCGCAGCTCGCCGAGGTCGAGCAGTTGGCGCGCCGTCACGGCAGCGCCATCGCTATCGGCCACCCGCATGATGCGACGCTCGATCAGCTCACGACCTGGCTCGCCGGGCTGCGCGCGAAGGGCTTCGAGCTGGTGCCGCTGAGCGCCATAGTCAAGGAGCAGACGGCGGGGCGCGGCGGGACGGGGTGAGGGAGGTCTTCGCGGTCACCGTCGCGGCCGCGCCGCGGTAGAGCAAATCCCGAGTAGGTCGACGCGCGGTCTGCAGCGCCTCCCCTGCTTTCGCGCATCTCCGTCGGAAGCCGGGAAACGTCCCGCCTAGGTTCGGTTTGGGCTGACGTCAACGAACAGATCGCCTCGTCTGCGAAGCCTTTGTCATGCGCCCCGAGGCTTGAGGAGTTTTTCCTCGACCTCTTTGGCCCCACGCGGCGAGATTCGCGCGCGGTCTTGGTCGGTGTCGAACTCGATGAAGCGATCCTTGTGCAACGGCATTAGCACTTTGCTGCGGAATGCGCTCGCATTCGAGTACTCAACCCACTGGAACAGGTGCGTCCCCGACACCCATGCGGTGCTGTGATGCAGAAACATGAGCACCTGGCTTTTCGCGCCCATCTTGGGGTCGAGAACACGCTTCGCCCCCTCCACCTCCCAGATGACCGGTGACTTCCGCTCTATGAGCGCGTCGACTGTCTGCTGGGCTTCCTCTGTAGGAACACCGTGGAAGATGCGCACAAGCTCCGCCATGACCCAGCTCGCCATTGCCTGTACGGCCTCGGCATCCATGTGGTTGGCGTCCACGTCGCCTCCAACATGCCCGACACCGCGATTGTTACGGATCTCATACAGAACTGGCAACACGCGCGGGATGAGCAGCCGAAGGCTACGGTCCCCTACGCGGTTGGGGTCGGGCGGCTCGTTCTCTAACGCGCGGCACGCGGCGACCATGTTTACCGGCTTGGTCGCCCTAGCCGGGAAACTGCCTTTCACGACGCCGTTGATGATCGAGTAGACCGCCTCGCAGAACTTGCCGCCGTTGAGTTCAGCTGGCTCCCAGCGCCGCTCCAGGTAGTTCGACATGATCTCCTGGTAGCTCATAAGCAGTGTGTCGCGGAGCGCCTTCGGTAGCCCTGCGAGCACACGAGACGGGTCCATCACTTGGCCGCACTCGCGAGTTCCTTCACAAGCGCTGCACCGCGCTTCACTCCGACGTTCGTCAGCGAGTATCCTTTGTTTTTGTCACCGCTGAACTCGGGTCCCTTGTTCTTTAGGTATGCAGCATGGTTCCCCGGGTCGACGCATCCTATCGTCTCGCAGAAGCCGCGAGCCATAGAGTCGTCGAATGCCCTGTCGTTTGTCATCAGGAACTTCCCAGAGTCCAGTCAATATGTACGTGTTCAGCGTCTTTTCCTTCTTCGACCTGCCCGGTGCGTCGTGGATGCTGAAGCTCCCGTCGTTGTTGAAATGAAACACCTGGTCCATCTGGTCTTGCGAGACGCCGTACTGCGTCATCCACGCGCCAACCGCTCCCGGATTGCTCCCCTCGCCGACACCTTTACCAGTACCCGCCGGCCCTGGCGCCTTGACCGTCTCGCCGAGAAATAACATCGCGGCATTTACAGTGCGGTGCCGGTCCTCGGAAGTGAGAGGCGTCAGGATGTTGATGATCGATGTCAACGCGCTGGTTGTGTCGGTGCTGGCCATTTGGTTATCCTCGCAGAAATGGAATCGCATGATCACTCCCCCTACCTGTTCCGTATGAGGAATGGCCGCACGAATTATCGGACTCATATGGCATACTTATAGCACATGGATCTGCAAATGGCGAATCTGCGGCGCCGCCCGCGTTGGTACTGCCGATGGGACGACTTCCTCTGGGCGGGCCTTTTCGTCGGTCAGGGCGTGGAGCTTGCTGGTGCGGCTGCCGCGGGACTTGCCGAGGGCTTGCTCGAACGCCCCCTCTTTTCTGCCGGCCGCCGAGCGGTGAGCTTTGATGTGGGTGCTTGAGGGGGAAGTGCTCGAGGCGGAAGGCCTCGGGCCGGCGCGGTGCACGCGACGTGCATCAACAATAGAATCCCATGCCGCGGAGCTTGCGGCCACCCCCCTCCCGGCAGCGCGCGCGACGAGCGCTCCGCGCTCGCGCGGGCGCTGCCGACCTCCCCCTCAAGGGGGGAGGGGCAGAAGATGCGTGCGTGCCTTAGCGCGCAACCGGGGACGGCGGTGATTGGTGGGAGGGCGCCTGGACCATGCGCCAAGCGCTTCGCTTCGAAGTGATCTCCGTGCCTCCCGCGGTCAATCTTCCCGCAGCGGCACATGCGTTAGCCTTGCCTACCCCCGCGCGAATCTCACCGCTTCTTCGGCGGCCCTGAACAGCGCGCGCGCCTTGTCCAGGATCTCCTGGTGCTCGGCGGCGGGGTTGCTGTCGGAGACGACGCCGCAGCCGGCCTGCACCACCATCCGCCCGTCCTTCACCACCGCGGTGCGCAGCACGATGCAGGTGTCCATGCTGCCGTCGCCGGCGAAATATCCGACCGCGCCGCCATAGAGGTTGCGCCGCTCGCTCTCGAGCGTGTCGATGAGCTCCATGGCGCGCACCTTGGGCGCGCCCGACAAGGTGCCGGCGGGGAAGCCCGCGATCAGCGCGTCCATCGCGTCATGGCGGGGATCGATCTGGCCCTCGACATGGCTGCAGATATGCATGACGTGGCTGTAGCGCTCGATCACCATCTGCTCGGTGACGCGCACGGTGCCGATCCTGGCGACACGGCCGACATCGTTGCGCGCGAGGTCGAGCGGCATGAGATGCTCGGCGCGCTCCTTGGGGTCGGCGAGCAGCACCGCGGCGAGCGCCGCGTCCTCCGCCGCGGTGGCGCCGATCGCTAGGAATCACAGCCGCTCCGGCAGCGGTAGCCGCCCCACTCATCGAGCGTTGGTCAAACGGGCACGCCGAACTCAGATCACCAAGTTCAAATTGGTGAACCGTCAAATGTACGGACGTGGCAAACTCGAACTGCTGTGCGCACGCCGCGCAGCGCAAGGCCGATCGCACCAAATATGAGTCAGAGTCCCGGTTCCATGCTGATTTACACGCGGATTTCGGTACCCGACACCGCGCGTGATCTGATAAACCTGCTGTCCTGTGCGCTCGCGGGTCCCTTCGCGGATCGCCGCCGGGTTGCTCGGGAGGGGCCGCGCGCGTCCGTTGGTGGAAAAGCGGAGCCCGGAGCGGTCGTCGTTGATCTAGAGAAGCAGAACCTTCCGTCTGCCCGTCGAAGCCACCTCAATACGGGCGCAGGCAAAAGGCGCCGCTCGTAGTTCGAAGCTTGCTTGCGTCCGGGCAATGATGGAATAATAACGCCATCGGCGGTGGATCGGTTATGTAATCCAGAGCTGTAGATCTGTCGAAAGATCAAGGTCACCGCGTGATGGGTCGCGGACTGAAAGCTGGCCAACAGGTCGGCGCTGACCGGACAGGTTAGGGCATACTATCGCGAGAACGCCGTACGTCGTCGAGAACTTCAGGAAACATTGTGTCATCCCGGCAGCGTCGGGCAATAGACACAGAAAAACAATTAGATCATTCATATATCGCAAGGGCACTCGCACAGTAAGCCAGAATTGAGCTCTTCGGGAGGGGAGGTCAATGGTGCGGCGGGACGCAAGCTACAGGAATTCGATAGCCAACTGGCAGTCCGTTCTCAATGGCGAATTTGCTGGTCCTAAAAAGCGCCATCTCTTGATGTCGCAAGATGGAAGTCTTGGCGCGGTTTTTCGGGTGCGGCTGGCGATGTTCGCCGCTCACATTCAGCCGAAAGTATTAGCCGGTGAGCTCGACATCTCCCCCAAAACGGTTCAGGCGGCACTCGAATTCCGCCGGCGCGATTGGTTTTTCGGCGACAAGATTAAGGACGTTCTTTCCGCTATCAGAAAGCGATGCCGATCCGACAAGAGCCTTCGATCGTCATTCACCGATACCGAGTTCTGGTTCAAACCCTGGAAGGGCCCGAGTGCGCCCGAGCAGTTCGTAAGTTGGCTCAGAGGTAGCAATGCGCTCAAGAACGCATTGGAGCTTTTGCCTGCGGAGCAGGACTACCCACTGGCAAGGTCTCGTGATCGCAACGTTCAGATCGATCAAATCGTCGAATTCCTAAAAAGCGCGACCCCGCCGACGATCGCGGTCGTGCACCAGGAGGAAATTAGCAATGGTCTGACCGCCTTGGCCGTCGAGTTGTGCAATAAAATTCGGCAAACAGATCCCTATCTCAAGAACCTTCCGTTCCTGTATCTTCCCGCGTCCCGACATGTACCTCCGCACGAACACGTCTCTATCGCCACTTTGGTCGGCAAGCTCAACGCGTTTTATGACAATGAAGATATACGGAGCGCCATGGCGCCGGCTACGCATGAAGAGGCTCGCGCAGGGTATTTGCCGGATCCGAGACCGCTTGCGTCAAACGCCGGCAATCATTCTTTTCGATGGTGACGCTCGCGGCAATGGCTCCTTGCCATACTTGCGTACGGTCATCCGAGACGATCCCATCCCGCAATTGGTCGCCGCGCTGTCCAGGCCCGACATTGGCAGTCCGGAGGATCCCACAGAGCTCCCTCTATTCTGGAAAACCCGCATTTTAATTCTGTCCGACCGACCGGTTGGCAAACTTTCTCCAATCAGATTCCGTCATTGGGAATTCCCTTTGCCCGCGCGCGTCGACCTTGGAAAGGTGATAAACGCCCAGCGACTACTCAATCCGCGCGAACTAGCGGAGCTGGCCGCAAGGCGGAACGACTTGTGCCGCGAAAGTGCTATGCACATCTGTGACCGCTTGATCACTTTAAGAAAAGCCCGAAGGCAATTTGAAATGCGTCGCTTTGAGCGCGAAATCGCCCGGTGCGACCTGGGAGAGCTAATAGAACACCTGGTGACGGAACTGGCTCGCGCGGACGCCGAAGGCGGCGATCGACAAGCTCTCCTCGTTCTACGCTTCTTATCGATCGTCGATGGCGGGCTTCGCCGATCCACGCTCATTAAGTTAGCCAGACAATGGAGACAAATAGCTAGCGAAGGTCTATTCGAAGACCGTCTCCTGCCGGAGCAAGACCTGACTGAGGAGGAAATCGATCGGTTTGTCGGGGCATACCGCAATGTAGTTGTACAGGGCAGGGACGAACGAATTGCTCCGCTAGACGACTTCGCCCATCAGTTCGAAAGCTTCGAGCTGAACAACGGAAGCGCCACGATCAATGGCGGACAATCTCAGGTTCTATCGCTCGAGATTCCCGACGCGGTGGTGCGCAATGCGTTCGAGCGGCAACTCAAAACGGGCGAAGAATTGGGGGTCTCCCGTCTTATGCATCGTCTCGTAGCCGAAGAAGCCCTGCATCAGCAGACCGTTATAATGCGTCATGCACATTGGATAGAAAGCGTGGACATTCGCCACTATCGTCGCTTGCTCGAAGCTCTTTATCATGGCTTCGCGAGCCTGCCAGAGGGATTAAACTCTGCAGCGCCGCTACGCATGGACCTGCCTCACGACTTGCCGAACGAGCCAGTCGCTGCGTACCGACGCCTTAGCTTCGGCCTGTATCGCCTCGTTCTTGAGCGCCCTCCCGAATGGGCGATGTCTCGATGGTTAGGCAGTAGCTCAGTTAAGATGGACCTGCTCAGTCTTGCACTAGATCCGGCTATTTATCGCCAGAGGGTTGACGCCGATACCGCCGACAAAGCATGGGACATGCGGGTCACGCCGTACCTCCAGCCGCGCGACGCGAAAGCTGATTTCGTTCGGGACGGTCGGTTATTGCTCGATCTGTCGCGCGCATTCGGGCACGCTGCTCTGCGGAGTAACGATCTTACGCGCGTTCAAAAGATTGCAGAATGGGGTCGACAGTATTTAACGATGTCGCACGACGCTAACGATAACCTCTCTACACATCCGTCGTCGCCGCTCGGATCGCCGCCGAACGAGCGTGCGCGGGCGCGGCTCCCATTCGAAACACTCGAGATCGAACGTCTGATCCTTCGAGATCGAACCGACGAGGCAGCCGAACTGTGCATTGACGCGTTGCAGGCTCAGGATTTCAAAAAACATTCGCTCGACCCCCTCGATCAAATTGCTGCGTTAGTGAGAAGCCACTCGCCGACTGAGCGTGGGCAGCAGTTGGACGCCCACGTTCAAGGATTTGTCGCCGACCTAATAATCGGGAGGACGGCGGACACATTGGACATCTGGTCGACCTTGATCAGCTATTACGCTGAGATTGCCGCGATGTCGGCCGATAAGCGATTTAAGCGCGAAAGCCGGCATGAGGCGATCCCCGACTTTTTCCACGCCTACATTCTTTTCCTTGCGGCCCACCAGATCCGGCGGTCGATTTTCGCCATCGAGCCGTTGGGAAACAGCTACGTAGTAAGAGGTCATACCACGCGAGTTTTTATCCGAGTAGCTTTGCAGTTGGTGAAAATTCCACGGAAATTTGCAGAGGCGGGTGGGAACATGGCCGAGTTTCGGCTTCCCGATGAGAAGTACTTTATCCTCCGAGCGCGTCGTCAGGCGGATATGCTGGCGCGATATCTTGCTCGCTACCCGACCGAAAAGGCCAGTATGCTCATTCTGGAGAGCGTATTTTTGCGCTTACTCGGCGGGCAAACTTGCCATCTACTACAATCGGCTGAGTTGTTGGGTCGCGCCGAGAGGTTGTTGCCCTCGACTGTCGACCACCCACGCATGACGATGCGCTTTCTATTAGAACGAGCCAAGATCTACCGCGGGCTTGCGAGCCGAATAGGCGCTTTCCATGAAGATCCAGCAGGGTCCAGCCGTGCCGCGCGGTATATCGAGATAGCGCTGAACGACGCTGATGAACTTTGTTTTCTGGCAGACAAAGGTCAGTGCATTTTTTGGAGCCGCCTTGGATCGATTCAATCGAAGGCGAGTAAGGAATTACGAGAGCGGCTGGGTTTAGGACCTCAAAAAGTGACCCGCCTGCCCAGAACGTCTGCGAAGGCCAGGGGCGGACCTATTGAAGATCAAGATGATGACGGCGGGGTGGTGTACGAAAGATCGGACGATCATAAACCGGCATGAACGATGGTCGGGATGGGTTGATTGGAAGGATCGGCTGAGGAGCGCGAATTCTTTCCGGCAGACCTACGCGCGAAACCAGTGTGGTGTGCCTCCGGCCAAGGGTCATCGAGGTCCATGGCTGTCAGCGGAGCCGCATCCTCGACGCACCTATGGCGACCTCCGCGATACATTGGATTTGGATTGTTTAATTAAGGCCGCGCAGCGCGGGGACGAGCGCCCCACCTTCGTAACCCCATGCAATCCCAACCGTGGCGGTTCCCGATGTAGCGGGGCGCTTTCGTGGCTGGCTATTATGGAACGGGTACGTGAACCTGGACTATCCCATTCGATCCCACGCGGGGGGATGGATCCGCGCGGATTTTGGGTCGCCGAGCCTGACAGCGGTGAGGCTGTATTAGCGGCCCCCCGAACTCGCTGGGATTCCATAGGGTCTGCCGCGAATTGACGGGCGGCTCAAGTGTCTATTTCCATTACGTCTGCGCATAGCTCTCTCCGGTGCCTTACGGCGATCGGTTGTGCGCTCGTGTATTGGGAACGGAGACGCGTGTACTCAGAAGAAGCATCCTTTGAGCCGGAGCGGCTGACGGATTGCCAGACGCGGTGTTGTTACGCTTCGTCCAACGAGGGGACCAATGTCCCTCGAGTTGTTGGCACTCAGACAGAAGGGAGACCTTAGATGGCTGCCTCGATCGGCGATCACGATGACGGGCAACTTCATGCGATCGATCACCCCTTTCATCGATCGAAACGGCTGCTTGACCGTCTGCATTTTAATAGAACGGCGATCACGACGACGCTCAGCGTCGCGATTCCCAGCGGCCTCGCTCTAGCGAGCGCAGGTGCGCTACATGTGCAAGAGTTCTGGCGCCAGGCGATCGCCGGAAATCCGCAACAGTTGATGGCGCTGGCTGTCGCCGCCGCCGGTGGCGCCCTCGGTAGATTGGTGATCAGTCACCACACTGCGACGGAGACTTCCCGGAGAACACTGGCCATTCTTCAAGCGCAAAAAGCGACCACTGCCCATCTCGTGAACCAAATTGGGGCCTTGGTTGCCCAGCAAAACCATCAAGAAGAGCTTATTGAGAACCAGGCAGAATTGGTGACGCTCCTCCGTCAAGAAAACCTCCGCATAACGGAAAGCGCACAGCGGCAAGCGGCGGATCTAAATTTCGCGATGGAGAAAATTGAGAGCGGCGGTCATGTTGAAGATGACAGCCCAGCGCTGTACGGGCCGTTGGTTCCGGGAACGGCGATCACGCAATTCCTACCGATGTTTCGACGAGAGGCGCTCGAGATCTATAGAAACGGAACCGTCGAATTCGAAATCTCCGATTGGGGGACCCGCAATGTCCCTCCGCGAATTGCCAGGGAGACAGCTCCATCAGACTGGCGCATTATCTTGCTGATACCGCCTCGCACCGACCCGTTCTACGATGTTGCGGTGCTCCCTGCGCGTAAACTCGTCGCGCTCATTCACGCCGCCGTCGCCGAGAACCGGGCGAGGGGAAAGGAGAGTTCGACGCGCCACGTTCGGATTTCGATCGTGAACACTATCAATTACGAGCACCGGTGCAGGTCCATCACGCATCTAACGCGGCAGACCGCACGCGGTCCGGAGGCTATTGCGATCACGTATAATCGCGCGCCTTCTACGCGACTTCCCGAATTTGACGAAGGTAGAAGTCATCGTGCACCGAGGGAAATCGGCGGAGAGCCAGAAGGAAATTGCTGACTGGTACTTTTACGGGCAACTGCAGCTTACCGTGCAAGAGCTAGAGGTCGCGTTGAACACGGGCATCTTTCCCGAACCTCCAACGGACATTGTCAACTTCCCTGGAGACCATCTCCGGTTCGCATGAGGTGGTTCGACAGTTCAGACGCGATTGCGCGTGTCGCATCCTGGATCGGACTTTCTCTAGTCTCGATGCCGATCTGTGGTGCTCCAGCGAGCCGGCAATAAGATGGCGGTCATCGGGTTGGGCATGGCACATTCGCCGACAACAGTGGGGCGGGACAGACATCGAGCGGTCCCACCTCACCCCGACCCTCTCCGCCCCCGAGGGCCCCGAGGGGTGGAGAGGGAGAAAGTGTTGCCTGCGTGCCTTTAGCGCCGCTCACCCCCGCGCGAATCTCACCGCTTCTTCCGCAGCCCTGAACAGCGCGCGCGCCTTGTCCAGGATCTCCTGGTGCTCGGCGGCGGGGTTGCTGTCGGAGACGACGCCGCAGCCGGCCTGCACCACCATCCGCCCGTCCTTCACCACCGCGGTGCGCAGCACGATGCAGGTGTCCATGCTGCCGTCGCCGGCGAAATATCCGACCGCGCCGCCATAGAGGTTGCGCCGCTCGCTCTCGAGCTCGTCGATGATCTCCATGGCGCGCACCTTGGGCGCGCCCGACAAGGTGCCGGCGGGGAAGCCCGCGATCAGCGCGTCCATGGCGTCGTGGCGCGGATCGATCTGGCCCTCGACATGGCTGCAGATGTGCATGACGTGGCTGTAGCGCTCGATCACCATCTGCTCGGTGACGCGCACCGTGCCGATCCTGGCGACGCGGCCGACATCGTTGCGCGCGAGGTCGAGCAGCATGAGATGCTCGGCGCGCTCCTTGGGATCGGCGAGCAGCTCCGCGGCGAGCGCCGCATCCTCCGCCGCGGTGGCGCCGCGGCGCCGGGTGCCGGCGAGCGGGCGGATGGTCACCTTGCCGTCGCGCAGCCGCACCAGCACCTCGGGGCTCGAGCCCACCACCGAGAAGCTGCCGTAATCGAGGAAGAACAGGAAAGGCGAGGGGTTGAGGCGGCGGAGCGCGCGGTAGAGCGCGAAAGGCGGCAGGCGGAACGGCACGCTGAGCCGCATCGACGGCACCACCTGGAAGATCTCGCCGGCGCGGATGTATTCCTTCGCCTGCTCGACCATGGCGAGGCATTGGTCGCGCGTCATGTTGGCTTCGGGCGGCGGCAGCTCCTGCACCACCTCGGCGGATTCGCGGCGATGCGGCAGGCTGCGCTCGAAATCGGTCAGGATATCGGCGAGCCGCTCGCGCGCGCGGTCATAGGCGGCGGCGGGCGTGACCCCCGGCTCCGGCCAGGCCGGCGTCACCGCGGTGACGCGGTCGGCGATGGTGTCGAAGATGCAGATGATGGTCGGGCGCAGAAAGAGCCCGTCGGGAATGCCGAGCGTGTCGGGATTGGCGTCCGGCAGCCGCTCCATCAGCGAGACCATGTGTGTAGCCGAGATAGCCGAAGAGCCCCGAGGCCATCGGCGGCAGCGGCGCCGGCGTCTCGACGCGGCATTCGGCGATGAGCGCGCGCAGGCTCGCCAGCGCGCCGCCTGCGGCGGGGACGAAGGCGTCGGCATCGAAGCGCGCCTGGCGGTTGATCTCGGCGCGGTCGCCGAAGCAGCGCCAGATGAGATCGGGCTTGAGGCCGATGAAGGAATAGCGCCCGCGCGTGGCGCCGCCCTCGACGGATTCGAAGAGGAAGCTGTTGGGCCGGCCATCCGCCAGCTTCAGCATCGCCGAGACCGGCGTCTCGAGATCGGAGACCAGCGAGGTCGAGACCAGCACCGGCTTGCCCGCGGCGTAAAGGGCGCGGAACTCGTCGAAGCCGGGGGAGACTTGCATGGGGTCAGTCCGCCGCCGCGGACATTCCGCAGCCCCTGCTATCCCCTATGCGCATAAGGGGTTCACCACGGAGACACGGAGGGCACGGAGAAGGTAGCTGGCATTTCTCACAATCGCTTTGCCCGCGAAAGCGGGCATCCAGGGCCCTCAAATGCAATGAACGGAGCGCTTCCCCTGGGTCCCCGCTTTCGCGGGGACGGCGGAATAAGTAACCGGAGCTGTAGCGTATTTCCGGATGCGTGCGTCGGCTAGCGCGTAAGGGGGGACCCAGGGGCGAGCGCCGCGCGGTTGCTCCTGGGCCCCGGCTTTCGCCGGGGCGACGGAGAGATTTCCATGACGGGGGAGGAGCGTCGGAGCGCATCCGTCAGCGGCGTTGTCAGAACGCGCGCGCCACGACGGCGGGGTCGATGCTGACGGGGTAGCGTTGGCGCAGCGCCTTGTCGAATTGCTGCAGCATGTCGTCGCGCATGCCGGGCGAGACGAGGCGCTCGGAGAATTGCGCCACCTGCGCCGCGTCCTTGGCGGGATCGGCCGGGATCACCTCCTTGACTTGCGCCACGACATAGCCGTCGGTGCCCTGGGCGAAGACGGCGGCGCCGGGCTTGGCGCCGAAGAGGCTCGCGACCAGGCTCGGCGGCAGCTTGGCATCGCCGCCGGCGCGGGTCAGCGGCGCGGTGGTGAAGGTCTGGAGCTTGCGCTGGGCGGCGATGTCGGCAAGCTTGCCGCCGGCGGTCACCTGGTCGGCGATCTCCTTGGCGAGCTGGGCGAGCGCGCCGTCGCGCTTCTCCTGCTGCCAGAGCTCCACCACCTGCGGCTTCACTGCGTCGAGCGGCTTCACCGTCGCCGGCGTCACCGTGTCGACCTGCAGCACGTAATAGCCGGCATCGCCGAGCTCGTTGAGCTGGCTCGTCTGCCCGGCCGGGGTCTCGAAAACGGTCTTGAGGATGTCGGCGCTGGTGCCCGGCAGCTCCACCGGCTTGCCGTCGGCGCCGCGGCCGTTGGCGTCGACGCTGTCGATCGTGCTCTGCTTCAGGCCGAAGCGCTGCGCGACCTCGGCAAGCGCGGCGCCGCCGGCGAGCGCATCCTCGACCTTGCCGCGGAGCTTCTCGATCTGATCGGCCGCCATGTCGCGGGCGATCTCCTGGGCGAGCTTGTCCTTGACGCTGTCGAAGGGCTGCGTCTCTTCCGGCTTCACCTCGGTGAGACGCAGGATGTGCCAGCCGAGGCCATCCTGGATCGGCTGGCTGACCTCGCCCTGCTTCAGCGCGAACGCGGGATCGGCGAGCTGAGGCGGCAGATCGTCCTTCTTGAAGAAGCCCAGATCGAGCGTGTCCGGCGCGGCGCCGGCGACATCCTTCGCCACCTCGGCGAAATCCTTGCCCTGGACGAGGGCCGCCGCCGCTTCCTTCGCCTTCGCCTCGTCCGGCAGCAGGATCTGCTCGAAGCGGCGCTGCTCGGGGGTGTGGAATTCCGCGGCACGGCTCTGATACTCGTCGTGCAGCTTGTCGTCGGGCACCTTGATCTCGCCCGCGACATCGTCGAGCAGCAGCACGCCGAGATGGAAGCTGCGCAGCTCAGGCACGCGGAAATCATCCTGGTGCTTCTCGTAGAAGGCCTGGAGGTCGGCCTCGCCGGGCGTGCCGGGATCGGCGGCCGCGGTCAGCGGCAGCACCAGCGCCTCGGCGGTCCGCTTCTCGGCGCGGCTGCGGTAGAGCGCATCGACCAGCTCTGCGAGGCGGCGCGATGCCGTCGATCAGCGCCTGGTCGAGCTGCTCGCGCACGAGATCGTCGCGCAGCGTCGCCTTGAACTGCGGCAAGGTCATGTGCTGGGAGGCGACATATTGCTGGTAGAGCAGCGGGTCGAAGGCGCCCTTGTCGTTCTGGAAGGCGCGGTTGGAGCGGATGAGATCGTCGAGCGCGTCGTCGCTGACCGCGAGGCCGAGATGGCCGATCTCGAGATCGACCAGCTCGCGATCGATGAGCCGCTGCAAGGCGCTGTCGACGATGCCGAGCTGCTTCAGCTGCTCGCTGTCGAGCGTGGCGCCGTGCAGCGCCTGCCGCCAGCGCTCGGCGTCCTGGCGCACCGCCTGGCCCAGCTCCTGCACACCGATCTTGCGGTTGCCGACGGTGGCGGCGACGGTGGCGGTGCCGCGGTCGCGGAAGATGTCGCCGATGCCCCAGACGCCGAAGGTGACGATGAGCAGGCCGAACAGGATCTTGACCGGTAGCGACGAGGCTTTGGAGCGGATGGTTTGCAGCATGACGGGCATGACATGGTGGTGCGGCGTCGCTCCCAAGCGGCGCGGCGATGGCGCAGATGATAGAGGCGCCGCGGCGGCTCTCGCAAGGGCGGCTGGCCGGGGGCGGGCGGGTTTGCTAGGACGCGCGAGGACGCCGGGAGCAGGACATGCGCAAGCTGATCGCGGGCAACTGGAAGATGAACGGGCTCAAAGCTGATGGGCTGGCGCTGGCGCGCGACCTCGCCCGGCGCGCCGCGGCCGCGCCCGTCGCCTCGGATATCGTGATCTGCCCGCCGGCGAGCCTGCTGATGGCGGTGGCCGATGCGATTGCCGGCAGCGTCATCGCGCTGGGCGGGCAGGATTGCCACACCCGGCCGCACGGCGCGCATACCGGCGATATCAGCGCCCGGATGCTGCGCGATGCCGGCTGCAGCCATGTCATTCTCGGCCATTCCGAGCGCCGCACCGATCATCATGAAAGTGATTCACTGATCCGCGCCAAGGTGGCGGCGGCGCGCGATGCCGGCCTAGTCGCGATTCTCTGCGTCGGCGAGACCGCGCAGGAGCGTGATGCCGGGCGTGAATTGGAGGTGGTCGGCCGCCAGCTCGCGGGCTCGCTGCCCGATGGCATGAGTGCTTCGCAGGTGGCGATCGCCTATGAGCCGGTTTGGGCGATCGGCACCGGGCGCACGCCGACGCCGGCGGATGTCGCCGCCGTCCACGCCCATCTGCGCGCCGCGCTGAGGAGCCGCGTCGCCGCGCCGGCCGAGGTGCGCCTGCTCTATGGCGGCTCGGTCAAGCCCGGCAATGCCAGGGAATTGCTGCACATCGCGAATGTCGACGGCGCGCTGATCGGCGGCGCCAGCCTCGCCGCCGCCGATTTCTGGGCGATCGCGGAGTGCGCGGGGTAGTGCTGATCGAGCGTCGCCCCACCTCACCAAGCCGCCGGGTAGGAAGGATTAAACACGGAGGCACGGAGAGCACGGAGAAGAAGAAGCATTAGAAACGTCTCCGTCGCCCCGGCGAAAGCCGGGGCCCAGGAGCAACCGCGCAGCGCTCGCCAGCGACAACGCTTCGCGTTGCGCTGGGGTCCCCGCTTGCGCGCTACGGCATGCACACATCTCGA
>CAWBKF010000051.1:0-31822 GCA_963789275.1 uncultured Alphaproteobacteria bacterium | reverse complement strand
AAGCGACACGGCGTCGCCGGAGCGTCGAAGACGCCGAAGCCGCGGTCGCGCCTTCGAATGGCTGAGGCCGGGGATGATACATGAACAAAATCTATTGAAATCACAAAAATAATGCGTTCGACCGAACGGTCGTCGCGGGGCATTGTACGGCCGCGAGGAACGAACAATGGTTCTGCGGTCCGATAGCCCCACCGCGCCCGCCGCGTGGCGCGCACTCCGGCGACGCCCCGGTCTCGCCGCCGTGGCGGGCCGCGCGAGGGAGCTCGTCCCGGGCCTCGCTCTGACCTTCGCCATCGCCGGCATTGGGTTCGCCCTCAACCGGCTGCCACACATGGCGGCGTTCAGCCCGCTCATCCTGTCGATCACCTTGGGAATGGTGTTCCACAACGCCGTCGGCACCCCGGCGCGCTGCCGAGCAGGCGTCAAATTCTCGCTGCGCCGGATTCTCCGTTTCGCGATCATGCTGCTCGGGCTTCAGTTGACGGTCGCCCAGGTGATGGCGGTCGGCGGCGGCGGCCTCGGCGTGGTCGTGGCGAGTCTTGCGGCGACGTTTGGCTTTACTGTGTGGCTCGGCCGACGCCTGGGCGTTGACGCCAAGCTCAGCCAGCTGATCGCGGCGGGCACCTCCATCTGCGGTGCCTCCGCGGTGATCGCCGCCAACACCGTGACCGAGGGCTCCGACGAGGATGTCGCCTACGCCGTGGCCTGCGTCACCGTCTTCGGCTCGCTCGCCATGCTGCTCTATCCCGCGCTTCCCGGCCTGCTGCATCTGGGCCCGCGCGCCTTCGGCCTTTGGGCGGGAGCATCCATCCACGAGATCGCCCAGGTCGTCGCCGCGGCGTTCCAGGACAGCAAGGAGGCCGGCGAGCTTGCCACGATCGCCAAGCTCTCCCGCGTCATGCTGCTCGCCCCGGTCGTCCTGCTGCTTGGCCTCGCCGCGTCGCGCGCGCGTCGCCGGGCGGGCGGTGAAGAAGGGGCTGCGGCTCGAGGCTCCGCGCCATTCCCGTGGTTCGTGATCGGTTTCATCGCCGTGATCGGGTTCAACAGTCTCGATCTGCTGCCACATGGGCAGAGGGTGGTGCTCATCCAGGGAACGACCTTCCTGCTGTCGGTCGCGCTCGCCGCCATGGGGCTCGAGACCGACATGCGGAAGCTGCGCGCGGAGGGCCTTCGCCCGCTTCTGCTGGGCGCGGGCGCGTGGGTTTTCATTGGCTGCTTCAGCCTGCTTCTGATAAAGCTGATCTACGCCTGACAGCAGATGGGCCCTTATGACGCTGGAGCAGCTGCGCATCTTCGTCGTCGTGGCGGAGCATCTGCACGTCACGCGGGCCGCGCGTGAGCTTAACCTGACGCAATCGGCCGCCAGCGCCGCCGTGGCGGCGCTCGAGCGGCGCTATGGGACGACGCTCTTTCACCGAATCGGCCGCGGCATCCAGCTCACGGAGGCCGGCGCGATGCTTCTCGCGGAGGCGAGGGCGGTGCTGAAGCACGCCGCCGATGCCGAGCGCGCGCTCGAGGAGCTCTCGGGATTGAAGCGCGGGCGGCTCAGCATCCAGGCGAGCCAGACGATCGCCAATTACTGGCTGCCGATGCACCTCCATCGCTTCCGCGAGAGCCATCCGCAGATCGGACTCCACTTGACCATCGGCAACACGGCACAGGTGGCGGAAGCCATGATCAACGGCCTGGCCGATTTGGGCTTCATCGAGGGCGAGATCGAGGAGCCATCCCTGCTCCGGCATCAGATCCCAGGCGATCGTCTCGTGCTCGTCGTCGGCCAGAGCCATCCCTGGTTCAACCGCAAGACGGTGGATCCGGGACGGCTCGCAAAAACGCGCTGGGTTCTCCGGGAGCCGGGGTCCGGCACGCGGCAGGTGTTCGAAACGGCCGCGCAAGCGATGGGCGTCGACCCGAGCGCGCTGCCGGTCGTGCTCGAGCTTCCCTCCAATGAGGCGGTGCGCTCGGCCGTCGAGGCGGGCGCGGGGGCCACGGTCATCTCCGAGCTCGTCGTTCAATCGAGCTTGCGCTACGGCGCGCTCCACGCCATCGACCTGCCGTTGCCGCGCCGGAATTTCGAGATCCTGCGCCATCGCGACCGTTACCGCAGCCAGGCGGAACTGGCCTTCCTGGCGATGATCGAGAGTTCCGCCGGCACCGGCCACGGCCGCCACTCGTCGTCCGTCATCGCGCAGCGCGGCTCGCAAGCGGAGCACGGAACTTTCGCCGGGAAAGAAGCTGCGGACACAGCACGGCGACGCGGCTACAGCGCGCCGCGGGTGATCACCAGCAACGCGAAAAGCAGGCCGAGCAAAATGCCGAGGAGGGCGACCGCGACGAGCCGCTCGGCCAGCGTCCATCTGTGCCAGTCCCGCATAAAGGCATGCATCGCCGCTCGCACCCTCGATCCTCTCCCGGCCCTTCGCACGCCGCCTACGATCGATCCCCCTCCGAGACCTGCACCGGCTACCCGCCAACGGTCCGTTGCTGCAATTTTTCGCCGAAGCGGAGCAGGAACGCCAAGGTCTGTTGCGCCTCCGGCCGCGCCAGCAGCGACAGCGTCGCGAATATTCCGCCCCTGGGCGTCGTCCGCGCCGTTTCCGCCGCCGCCTCGTCCAGGGCTTGGCGCGTGTTGTCGGCAAGCGTTCCCATCGCTTCATTGCCGACGGTGGTGATCATCTGCTCGACGAAGGTGAACAAGCGCTCGACGATCGTGTCGGTCGACGCGCTGCGCGCCGCATGGAGCAGCATGACCGTATCGAACAGCGTGTCGAGCGCGCCCACCTTGTGGAGTTCGGTGAGACGGTCGATCAGCGCATGCACCGCCTCGCTCGTACGCTCGTCGTTCAGTCGATCGACCAGCTCCAGCGCGTTCGCGCCGGTCACGGCGAGCCGTTCGACCATCGAATCGGTCAGCGCCTCGCGTGCCGCCTGCGCCAAGCGCTCGACCTCGTTGACCGGTTGGTTGGAAAGCCGTGCGTCGCTCATCGCCGCCTCCTCACAGCAAGCCGCGGGCGGAAAGCCAATAGAGCCGGTTATAGGCCAGCTTGAACCAGTGGATCATCTGAGACGGCGGGCCGGGATTGGGCGGCGTCAGGTAGTTGAACCAGACATAGGTCCCGGTGTTAAGGCCGGTCTCGACGAAGCAGAACACCTTGCCGTCATAGTATCGCGCCCAGCGATCCTCCTTGATCAGCGACGACAGGTTGTCGACGATGGTGTCCGCCTCGAAATGCGCCGTCGACCCCGCCTTCGAGATCGGCAGGTTGGTGGTGTCGCCGACCACGAAGATGTTGCTCGATCCCTCGCGCAGCAGCGTGTTCCGGTCGGTCGGGACCCACCCGCCCTTGCCCATCTCTGAATCCGTGATCACCTGCTGGCCGGTATGCGGCGGGATGGTGACAAGCAGGTCATATTCCAGCGTCGTCCCCTCCTCGGAGGTGATCGTCTTGGCTTCCGGATCGACCGATTTGGTGTTGAAGAAGGTCTCGGACTTGATGCCGTGGCGCTCGAACTCCGGCACTGTCCAGTGCGCCACCGGCTCGAGGCCGTGCAGCCGGCCGATCGGATAGGTGTAAGTGATCTCGCTCTTGGCGAGGAGCCCTTTGGCGGCAAGGTGATCGCGCAGCATGAAGGTGATCTCCAGCGGCGCCACCGGGCATTTGTGCGGCGCGTTGACATTGACGACGATGCGGCCGCCCTGGAATTTCTCGAGCGCGTCGCGCATCTTGCGGGCGCCCTCGAGGTCGTAGAACCAGTGCGCGCCCTCCGCCATGCCCGGGATGGTCTCGGGGCGGATGCGCGAGCCGGTGGCGATCACCAGGAAATCATAGGTGTGGCTCTTGCCGGAGTCGGTAACCACCGTCCGCTTGTCGACATCGATATGCTTGGCCGGATCGACGAAATAGGGAACCCGCCGGTCCAGGACCTTGCGCTGGTCGCGGAAAAGCTCGGACTCGCGCATGCGGCCGAACGGCACGTAGAGCAGCCCGGGCTGGTACATATGCGTCTGTGACGCGCCGAGCATCGTGATCGTGACGCTCCCCGAGCCGAGCTCGTCGCGAAACTGGCGGCAGAGGCCATTGGCGACGATCGTTCCGGCGAGCCCGCCGCCGACGATCAGGATCTTCTTTGCCATTGCTACGTCTCCCTCCCTGGTATCGCGGCTCGCTGCGCCACCTTCAGTGGCTCGGCCGCCTGTTGTCCGTCATTTCGCCTTGCGTACGATAATGCTCCAGTATCCGTCGCTCTCGGTTACCGCCACCAGCTCGTGGCGCACTTTCTTGATCCATTCCGGGATGTCCTTGGCCGAGCCCTTGTCGGTGGACCAGACCTCGACTTCGTCGCCGATTTGCACGTGCCGCAACGTCGCGATCAGCTCCATCAACGGCCCCGGACAGAAGGCGCCGCGGGCGTCGACTTTCAATCTCTCGGCCATCCCTGCCGCTCCTTCTCCGCTAAAAAGTGACGAGCTGGCCGCCCTCGGCATCGGACAGAAACTTGGTGAGCCCCAACGCGCCGTCGAACAGCTCGTCGACCAGGCCGTCCATCTCCCAGTCGCACAGGTCCAGCGCCATCGAGCAGGCCCACATCTTGAGCTCGCCGAGCTCGCGCCCCTGGCGAAACAGCGTCAGCGCGTCCGGCGCATGCTTGTCCCTGAGCAATTGCGAGAATGCGCCGCCGCGGTAACGCTTCTCGGGCGGCGCATCCTTGGCAAAGGCGAGGATGGCGTTCATGCTGACGAAGACCTCGACGGGGCGCTCGGACACGGCGCCGACCGACGCCATCATGGCCGCCATCTGCAGCTTCTCGTGCTCCCCCGAGCAGAGAAGAATGTACAAGGGGCTGCCGGACATCGGACTCTCCTATGATTTCGCGCCACTCACGCCACACGCTTGATGACGAAGCTGTAGACCTTGCCGTCCACCGTCGATTCCAGAAGCTCGTTGCCGGTGATGCGGCAGAAGGCCTCGAAATCCTTGACCGCGCCGGGATCGGTGGCGAGCACCTGCAACGTCGCCCCGGTCGGCATGTCCTTCAGCGCCTTCTTCGCGCGCAGAATCGGCAGCGGGCAATTCAAGCCCTTCACGTCGAGAACCTGGTTGGTCATGTGGCTTCCTTTGCTCGCTCGACAGGCCGAGGCCCGTCCCGCTCAGATGAAAAGGTTGATCTCCGATTTCGTCGCCATTTCGATATAGGTCGCGGCGCCGCCGAGCACGGGCCCCTCGATCATGTCGTCGATGGTGTATTCGAAGAGATCCATGGTCATCTGGCAGGCGATCAACTTGACGTCGGCCTCGACGGCGGCTTGGCGAAGCTCCTCGATGGAAGCGATGCCCTTGCGCTTGATCAGGCTCTTCATCATCGCGGTGGCCATCGCATCGGCGCCGGGGACAGCCGAGATCAGGTTCGGCATCACCATGTGCATGCCCATCATCGGCATCTTCATCGCGGGATTGCCGAGGGTGGAGATCTCGAGGTCGAGCTTCTTCTTCAGCAGCGTCAGGCCATAGAAGGTGAAGAACATCGTCACCTCGAGCCCCATCGCCGCCGCGGTCGTCGCCAGAATGAACGGCGGATAGGCCCAGTCGAGCGTGCCTTTGGTGACGATCATCGACATCCGCTTGGCGTTCGGCTTGATATCGTCCGGCATGTCAGCGTCTCCTTTTGCTCCTCGCCATCCCCGTCATTGGCAACCGGCGAAGCCGTCGGCGGCCATTTTGCTCTCATAGGGACCGGCCACCGCCGTGCCCGCCACCAGCCCCGTCTTGGCGGCGGCCCAGTCGGCCGGCTGCACCTTCACCAGCCAGCCAGCGCCGTAGGGGTCGCTGTTGGCGAGCTTTGGACTGGCGGCCAGCGCCTGGTTGACCTCCTTCACTTCGGCATCGAAGGCGAGCTTTGCCGGACCGACCCATTTGCCGGATTCGATCGTGGCGCAGGACTTCCCCGCCTGGACCGGGCGGCCGGCCTTTTTTGGCGTGAAGGCGACCAGCTGGCCGGCCATCGCCGCGGCGACCGCGGTCATGCCGACGGTCACCGTGCCGTCGCCGTTGTCGCGGTACCAGATATTATTGTTGACGTCGTAGAGCAGATCGTCGGGAAGGTTGCAGCCGCGCACGCTGGGCATCGGAGCGGTCCTATTCGTGGAAATGTGTGGCGGATCGGGCGGCCTCGTGCTCGCGCAGCGGGCGCGCGGAGCAGCAGAACTCGCCCAGCCCGGCCACCTCGAGCTTGCCGTCGATGAAGAGCGCCAGGTGGCGCGCCACCATGGCGGCAAGGCGAACCCGCCGCGCCACATCGGCGTGGCCGGCATCGAGCCGCACGACATTGTGATGGTAGACGAGCTCGCGGCAGGTCTCGCGGCAGGCGTTGAAGCTGGGATCGCCCTTTGCGCCCTGCCGGTGCAGCGCGAGGAGGCGGAAGCCTTCCGACCGCTGCCGTGTCGGTATGGCACCACGCGCCTCGACCCAACGCTCGAGGATCGCCTCGCCGAGAGCGAGAAGCTCGCGGGCGATGGCGGGCGCCGAGGCCGCCAGCGTCCTATCGGAGGCGGCGATGATCTCGTCGATCCGCTCCAGGATTCCCGCCGGCGGCGCCGTAAGCGCTCGATCCGTCATCGGCCTAGTCCCTTTTTTCGAAGCAAGCCGGAGGCGTCGGACAAATTCTCCTGCACGCCCACCCGCCGTGCGGAGAGCCCGAGCGCCATGCCGAGGAGCTGAGTGAAATAGAGGATCTTCACGCTGGTCCTCTTGCCGAGGACCTTCTCCGCGCGAACCTGATGCATCTCGAGCCCGGTATGGCAGGTCGGGCATTCCGTGGCGATGACGTCAGCGCCGCAGGCCTCGGCCGTGGTCAGCAGATTAAGGACGAGCTTGGTCGACGTGTCGCAATCCGAGAGCGTATGGGCGCCGCCGCAACACGCGGTCTTGAGCGGATAGTCGACGCATTCGGCGCCGGCCGCGGCCAGCAGATCGTCCATGAAATGCGGCTTCGAGGTCAATTCCGAGCCTGGCCCCTTGTCCTTCTCGGGAAAGATGTGACGCGGGCGCGTGTACATGCAGCCGTAGTAGTTGGCGATCTTGAGGCCCTTGAGCGAGTTCTTGACGCGGTCTCTGAGCCCGTCCTCGCCGATCGCCTCCTTGATCCAGTCGAGCGCGTGAATGGTGGTGACGCCGCCGGCCTCGTAGGCATCGTGTCCCGCCTTCTGCGACAGCCGGCCGACCACCTCGCGCGAGGCAGGGTCGTGAGCGAGATCGTGCTCGGCCTTCTTGAGGTTGTGATAGCAGCCGTTGCACGGCGCCATCACCGTGTCGAAACCCATCTTCTCGGCAATGGCGAGATTGCGGGCGGACAGGTAGGTCTGCAGCTTCGGATCGAGGTTCTTCACCTCCATCGCGCCGCAGCAATTCCAGTTCTTGAGCTCGACGAGATCGAGCCCGAGCGCCTTGCCGAGCTCCTTGGTCGAGCGGTTATAGGCGTGCCCGGTCTCCTCCAGCGCGCAGCCGGGGTAGTAGGCCACCTTGTGGTACTTGCCGGTCATTGCTCCGCTCCGTGCTGCCCGAGGCCGAGCGCGCGGCGCTGGGCCGTCTCCTGCTCGCCGAGGTATTCGCGGATCGCCGCCCGCGCGCGGCCCCAGCCGCGGGTTCTCGGCCGGAAGACACCTGCCATGCCGAGCCGCGCCAGCAGGCCGACGGGAAGACGGCGCGCCAGGCCGCGCACCAGCGCCACGAGCCAGTCCTGGAACAGGGACTGGCCGGTGCGCGCGAAGAACTGCCGCAGCACCCGCCCCTCCTCGATCTTGCCGGTGGTGAAGACCTGCTCGGAGAAGACCTCGTCGAACGCCATCGATGGCTTCTTCTCGGTGTGCCCTTTGAGCTCGAGCCAATGGGCGGTCGCCTTCATCACACCTTCCGGATTGACGTCGCGGGGGCAGGCATAGGTGCACTTGTTGCAGGACACGCACTGCCAGACGATGTCCTTGTCGCGCAGCAGCTCCTCCTCCAGGCCCATGCGAATCAGGTAGATCCAGTAGCGCGGGTTGAAGTCGGGATTGATGGCGTTGACGGTGCAGGAGTTGGTGCAGGAGCCGCATTGCCAGCAGCGATGGATGTATTCGCCGCCGGGCAGCGCCGCGATCTCCTCCTCCATGGCCTCGTTGTAGTCGGTGACCACGCGGGACTTTATGAAGGTGCTCCAATGGCCGGACACGTCGACGCCGTCGAGCGTCAGCTGCTCGTGGGTGACCAGGTTCTCCGGCCGGATCAGCGACTTCTCATGGATCGGCATGGACCGGCCTCACGAGGTCAGCCGCGGCGGCTCGCCCAACACATAGGCGGCGCCGTCGATCAGCTTGAGACGGGTTCGGCCGGTCTCGGTGTCGACCGCGTCGAGGCCGAGCAGGCGGCGCGTATGCGCCATCGGGTCCTCCTTGGTGCCGAAGTCGGTTCTGAGATATTGGCCGCCGCGGCCGTTTATGTAGAACGCATAGACATGCGCGCAGAGCAGGTCGACATAGAGCGGCAGGTCGCGAAACACGCCGTTGTCGCGCAGAAAGCCATCGAGCTCCTCGCGCAGCGTCGCAAACGTCGCGAAATCGTCCGCCGCGGGAATGGTGATGGCGTCGACGTTCTCGGCATACCAGATCTCGCGCAAGACGCCGCTGTTGGTGCGCGCATCCCACATCCAGCGCGTCATCAGAGGATAGCGCTCCGGCGCGGCGAAGTGGAGCGCCTCGGCGGCGAGGTCGCGCGCCCAGCGGTGCGCGCGGTCGGGCGGGAAGCTGCCGATGAAGCCGGCGAGACGCGAATCGGCCGTCATCGCATCGGCCCATCCCGCGAGCAGGCGCTCCAGCCGCATCCGCATCGCCACGAAGCCGTGCCGGCCGAGCCAGGCGCCGATGCGCCGGCGCACCGGGGTGATGAAGCCGCAGAGGTCGCAGAACTCGGTCTCGGTGAGTTCGCCCACCCGCCCCTTGCCGAGCAGCTCCTCGAACAGCGAGCTTTTGAGCGATAGCGCGCCGACATAGCGCTCGACGCCGCCGGTCGGCTCGGCGGCCTCGGCCAGATGCTCGAAGATCTGGCGCAGCCGCGGTCCGCTCAGATCGAGCACGGGCTTCTGCGCATCGCCCGCCGGCGCTGGCCTGGGTCTGGCGAAGCGCCACACTACTCGGCCGCCTCGCGCACGCGGCGCTGGATCGAGGCGAGAGCGGCCATCGCCGCCGCCTGGCCTTGCGCGATCGAATCGTCGATCGTCTCCGGCCCGGTCGCGGCGCCGGCGACGAAGACCCCGGGCCGCGAGGTGTTGCCCATGCTGGTGTAGCTCGACGCCTTGGCGATGTGCCCGTGCTTCTCGAGCTTGACGTCGAAGACCGCCGACAGCGTCATGTTGTCGACGTTCGGGTCCATGCCGATGGCATGCACGACCAGGTCGAAGGGGATGGTGATGGGACGCTTCACCAGCGTATCCTCGCCCTTGACGATCAGGCGCTTGCCGTCCGAGGTCACTTCGGCGATGCGCGCCTTGATGTACTTGACCTTGTGCTTCTCCTGGCTCTCCCAGTAATAGGTGTCCTCGTAAAGGCCGAAGGTGCGGATGTCCATGTAGTAGATGTAGACGTTGCACTTGGGCAGCTGCTCGCGGATCTCCATGGCGATGTTGGCCGAGACCGTGCAGCAGATCTTGGAGCACCATTCACGGCCGATCTGCCGGTCGCGCGAGCCGACGCACAGCAAGATGGCGACGCGCTCCGGATCGCGCCCGTCGGAGGGGCAGCGGACACCCTTGCCCGAGGAGATCATCTGCTCGACCTGCGCGGTCGTGACCACGTCCGGATAGGTCCCGAAACCCCATTCCGGCTTGTTGATGGAATCGAAGTGGGTGAAGCCGGTGCAGAGCAGGGCGGCGCCGGGCTGCAGCTCGGCGCCGGTGGAGAGCCGCGCGCGGAAATCGCCGGGCTCGCCCGAGAAGCTCCGCACCGTGGCGCCGCGCTGGATCTCGATCAGCGGATTTTCCTCGACGCGCCGCACCATGCCGCCGATGGCGTCCTTCGCCCACTCACCCGACGGCACGAGCTTGGCGTAGCCGGTGAGGATCGGCGCGCCGCCGAGACGATCGGCCTTGTCGACGAGGATGGTCTTCTGGCCCATCGAGGCCAGGGCATGCGCGGCGGAGAGTCCCGCCGGCCCGCCGCCGAGGACCAGGATCGGTCTCATTCCGCCGTCGCTCCGTTCGCCACGATCGCCGGCCGGCTGAAGCCCGGCCCCGAGGTGATGGCGCGCTTGGGGTCGTAGAGCGTCTCGATCCGGCCGGCGGCCACCTCCTTCAGATAGGCCTCGAATTCCGCCTTCGCCTTTTGCCAGTCGATGCCAAGCTTCTCGAGGAAGCCCTCGAAGGGCGAGGCGTGCCAATGAAGCTGCGCCAACTTGTAGGGATGCGCGCCGCAGACCAGCGCCGCGAGCTGGCAGTCGGCCATGATCGGCAGCTCATACACCTTGCCGGCGGCGCGGCCGATCCACTGGTTCTTGTCGAGCGTAGTGATGCAGCCGGTATCGTGGCCGACCATCACGTCCGCCCGCGCCTCCTCGACCGCAACTTTGATCTTGCGGTCGATCGCGAAGGAACGGGTGAATTCGCGTTCGCCGATGATGTGGCGGAAACCGAAGCCGCAGCAATCGTACCAGGTCGAGTAGTCGACCACCTGGGCGCCCAGAGTCTGCAGCAGACCGGTGGAGACCGCGACGCGGTTGCCGTCCATCACCGTGTCGTCATAGATCACGTCCTCCGGCACCATCTTGTAGACGTGGCAGGCCGGATGAACCGTCGCCCGGATGTGGCTGCAATCGATTACGCGCTTCTCGGCGATGCGCTCGCGCATCACGTGGAGCCACTCCGAATAATGCACGACCTCCTCGGGGATCAGCAGCTTGCCGTCGACGAGCCGGCCGAGCTTGGCCAGGATCTTCCTCACCTGCTCGCGCAGCTTCGGTGAATGCATCAGGAAGGAGCGCATCTCCTTGTAGTTGCCGAAGGAGGTGCCGCAATGAACGAGCGGATAATAGTAGCCCTCCGGCAGACCCTGCGCCTTGGCCGACACGTAGGCCTGGTGGAAGTTACGCAGGAAGACGGCGGCAAGGCTGACGACGTTGCCGATGCCGGAGCCGTGATAGTTCCAGGCGGTGCACGAGGTCTGGTCGGTCTCGTCGAGATAGCGCGTCTCCAGCTTGTTCATCAGCCAGAGCAGGGAGGTCGGATAGCCCGGGATGTTGCCGCACTGGCCACAAGATTTGTGGTGCCAGAGCTGGTTGGTCGGGATGCGCTTCTTCCAACCGTAGAGCGTGCGCGCGGTCGCGGGCTCGTGCTGCTCGGTGACGCGATGAACGACGATCTCGCCGTCCTTCTCGAGCTGCCACATGATGTCGCGGACATCCTCGACGTGGTCTTTGCCGGTCAGCATCGAGCGCCGGTCGATCCGGGTCTCGACCCAGGACGTCGCCGCCCGCGCCTCGTCCGGGCTCAGCTGGGCGGGACGCCACTCCGGGCCGAAACCGGAGAACGCGCCCTCGGAACGCTTGTCGTCTGCCATCGCCCCTTACCTCCGTACTGTCGCGGACGCCGCTACGCGTCGCCTGCCGCTTCTTCCTTGTGCTCTTCCAACCATTCCGCGTACTCGTCGCGCTTCTCGTCCATGACGTCGCTGATCACGTCGAACAGGTTCTCGTCGATGGTCTCGAGCTGCTGCAGTACGCCGGTCTCTTCCCAGATCGTGTAGAGCTCGACCGACGTCCGAAGGTTCACCTGCCAGGCGGTGTCCGTCGTGTGCATGGTCGGCATCGGGATCGCCTTGCGCAGCACGTCGAGCGGCGCCTCGACCTTGCTCACATTCGGCCCCCAGTCGGGGAAGGCCTCGCGCGTGATCATGTTCGGCGCCAGCTGGTTGCCGGTCGAGATCACCTTGAGCAGCACGCGCGAGAACGGCCGCAGCACGTCCTTGGCCGACTGCATGCCGTGCTTGATCGCGACCTCGCGCATAATCATGACCAGGCCGCCCGGCGAGTTGTCGAAGGGGCAGCGCGCCGCGCAGGTGTAGCACTGGGCGCAGGCCCAGATCTTCTCCTGCATCGCCTCGTAGATACCCTCGAGATTCTCGGTCCACAGCAGCTGCACGATCTCGCGCGGCGAGTAGTCGTAGTAATGGGCCGAGGGGCAGGTCGCCGTGCAAATGCCGCAATTGAGGCACCCATGCAGCTCGTGCTCGTAGAGAACGTGCGACCGGATGTCCTCGAACACCTGCTCGAGCGTCTCGTAGGCGACGACCGGAGAACTCGATACCGGATCACCGATCGGTGCGCGTGCCATGCCGACCTCGCAACGCCATCAATAGGTCAGGACCCTTGCCTCGTCATTCTCCATCACCTCTTCGATGACGTGGGCGCCGCCGACAATGCCGGAGCATTCCGGGATCAGATCCGCCTCGGTCATGTCGAAGAGATCGAGATTGGGCGAGCAGCAGTAGAACTTCACTCCCGCGTCATGCGCGTCCTTGATGAAGTCGTAGACGGTCTTGGGCGAACCCGACTTCACCACCAACTTGTCGGCGACGCCCTTTTTCATCAGCCGGCCGGCGGTCGCGGTGCAGATCACCTCGACCTCGTAGTCCATGGCCGCGGCGACGCTCGCCTGGAAGAACGGGGCGCCGAGCTCCTCGCCATTGCGAGGATCCGTATTGACCATGATGATCACCAGCTTGCGCGCCACTGCCCGAGTCTCCCCATCTCCGCGTCCTGGAGCCGGACGCACCGCCGCCGCCCTTCGGGGCAGATGCCGGGCGACCGCTTGAACGCTTGCGTCCGACCCGGCTCATTTTGCAATGATTATATTCCGAGTTTGCTATGTGTCAATCAACACGCGCGTCGTGCCGGATCGACGCCAGATGATATATGCGAAAATTAGCATTTAACTTTCGCCGCGAATGATGAATGATGGCGCAGGGACGTCATGGGGCGTCGCCGCGGGCCGCCCGACGGCGGCAGGGCCTTGGTGCCGGCGAGGTCAGGATGCTCGAGAGCTCCCTCGATTTCCCAACCCGCTTCGCCTTCCTTCGGAACGGATCCCGATCAGGGAGCGGCTTCCATCAGCCGCGTCGCCGTGATCACGCCGACCATGATATCGCTGAGCGCGGCGGCGATCGCGCCTTGCGCCGCGCGCAGTCCCGCCAGGGTCTCGGCCACGCCCTCCGGTGCCTCGTCGAACTCCATGACGAGATCCTCGATCATCGCCGATTTGACGCCGGGATGGCCGAGAAAGCCGAGACAATTGCCGCGCAGCTGGAACAGCGCGGGCGCGTCCGTTTCATCGACCGCGAGCACCTTTGCGTCGGCCGGCAGGACCGGTCGGTCGCGCATGTAGACGGCCAAGGGAAAGCCCGCCGGCAGATGACCGCCAAGCGCGGTCGCGGCGAGGCGACGAGCGGTGCCGACGACGAAGCGCAGCGGCGCCTCATCGGCGCCGCCATCGGCCGCGACCGCGAGCAGGCAGGCGCCAATTCCAAAGCCAAGGACGGGCAGACCCCGCTGCAGGAAGGCGCGCGCCAGCCGGAGCTCGGCCCCGAGGCTCGGCAGAAGATCGCCGCTGACGATGCCCAGCGGGCCGGCGCCGAGCAGGACGAGACCGTCGAAGCCGTCGGCGCCGGGTGGCACCATGCCTCCTGCGGTGAAGGGACGCACGTAGTGGAAGCCGATGGCGCGGCTTTCGAAGTGGTCCTCTATCAGGCCGAGAAATTCGCCTTCGGTGTGCTGGAGGACGCAGAGCTTCTTCATGATCGATCGGTTTCCGACGCTGGCGAGCGGCGACCTGTGCGGCGTCATTGTAACCCGACATCCGAGGAGACGCGATGGGCTGGTTCGACCGCCTTCAGGAAATAGAGCCGCTCGACGCGCTCGCGTTCGATCGCGGCCTCGTCGACGCGCTCGAGGCCGAGGCGCGCGATCGGCCGCTCGGCCCCTTGCGATTCTATACGCCCACCTTCCGTTCATACGCCACCGACGATCTCAGAGGCTGCGGCAAGAACCGCTTTCCCGCCTTTTCCGTCACCGGCGGCATTTGCGCGCTCAACTGCGACCATTGCCAGGCGAAGATCCTGGAGCCGATGATCCCGGCAACGAGTCCGGAGGACCTGCAGCGCAAAGTGCGCGACCTCGTCCTGCTGCAGGACCTTCAGGGGTTTCTCCTCTCCGGCGGCTCCAACCGGCGCAACGAGGTGCCCTACGAGCGCTATTACCCGGCCATCGAGGCGCTGAAGCGCGAGTTTCCGCATCTGCGCATCGCCATGCACACGGCGCTGCTCGACGAGCGGCGGGCCAGGCGCATGGAAGCGGCGGGCGTCGACGTCGCGATGATGGACGTGATCGGCGCGGCGGAGACGATCCGCCAAGTCTATCACCTCGATCGGCCGGTCGAGGATTTCGAGGCGACATTGGCGGCGCTCTGCGGCACCTCTATGGAGGTCGTGCCGCATGTCGTCATCGGCCTGCATTACGGCCGCATCCTCGGCGAGGAGCGCGCGCTCGGCATCATTGCGCGCCAGCGCGTCGCCGCCTTAGTCCTGGTCGTGGTCATGCCGTACTACGCGCCGGCGGAGCGCCCCTTCGCGACGGTGCCTCCCGAGGAGGTCGCGGCGATCTTCGTCGCGGCGCGCCGGCAGGTCCGCAACGCGCCGGTGCAGCTCGGCTGCGCGCGGCCCGCCGGCAGCCACAAGATCCTGACTGATGCCTATGCGGTGATGGCGGGGTTCGACGGCATCGCCTATCCCGCGCAAGGTATCGTCGCCCTTGCCCACGCGGTCGGGCGCCCGATCGAGCAGGAGCACGCGTGCTGCTCCATCGCTCTCGACGGGCTCGCCGGGCGGCGGGCCTGTGCCGGCTAAGGCGACGTCATGGCCGATGCACCACCGGATATCCTGATCATCGGCCTCGGACCGGCCGGGAGCCGCGCCGCAGAGGCGGCGGCGGCGGCTGGAGCGCGCGTGGTGGCGCTTGAGCGCCAGGCCGAGGCCGGTCGCCCCGTGCAATGCGCGGAGTTCGTGCCGGCCCTGCTCGACCAGGAGGTGGCGGGGCTGGCCTCCGTCACGGCGCAGACGGTCGACCGGATGCTCACCTACGTTGCGGCGGAGGCTGCCGACGAGACACCGCGCTTTCCCGGCCGCATGATCGACCGCGCCGCGTTCGACCGCCTGCTCGCGCACCGGGCCGAAGAGGCCGGGGCCGAGTGCCGCTACGGGGTGAGCGTCCTGGGCATCGCGGCCGACGGAACGGTGCGTGCCTCGGACGGCAGTAGCTTCCGCCCGCGCCTTCTGATCGGTGCCGACGGCCCGCGCTCGCGGGTCGGCGCGGCGGTCGCGCGCGTCAATCGGGCGATCGTCGAGACGCGCCAGATGGCGGTGCCCCTGCTGCGCCCGCACGATGCGACCGACATCTTTCTCCATGCGGATTACGTCGGCGGCTATGGCTGGCTCTTCCCCAAGGGGCCGACAGCCAATCTCGGCATCGGCACGGCGCCCGAGGCGCGGCCGCTGCTCAAGCCGCTGCTCGCCGCGCTGCATCGAGGGCTCGTTGCCGAAGGCCGCGTCGGCCTGCGCCGCTCCTGTCTCATCGGTGGGGCGATCCCCGTCGGCGGGCGCCTCGCCGCCTGCGCCGCGATCCGCGACATGCCGGTGCTGCTCGCCGGCGACGCCGCCGGCCTGACGAATCCGGTGACCGGCGCCGGGATCGCCGCCGCCGTGCTCTCCGGAAAGCTGGCGGGCCAAGCGGCCGCCGGTTGGCTTTCAGGGCGGCCGGGCGCGCTCGACGGCTACGAGGAGGAGCTGGGCGACCTCTTCGACGATGCGTTGGCGCGCGCGCTTGGGCGCCGCCGCGCGGTGCTGGCGAGTTATGGCAACGGCGGTGCACCTGGCGCCGCGGCGCTGCGCGCCGGCTGGATCGCCTATCCGCAGTATTGGGCGGCATGAGGCTTGAAGAAGGAGGCTAGCTTATGGGCTGTGTGGAGATGCCGCGCCATCCCGTTCCGGATCTCACTGGCCGGCAGCGGCGCGACTTCAACGACGCGGAGACCATGCATCCGCGGGTTCCGGACGCTGTTCCCCCCGAGGCACGCAATGGCGGCCGGGTCAAGACGCTCGGTCGCGAGGCGCAGGGCATCTACCGGCCGAACGACAATATCCTGACGCCCAACATGCGCTCGCCCGACTATGTGCAGATGTCGACGGCGGCGGCGATCACGCTCGGCGTGATGAAGGGCTATATGCACCGCACGGACTGCACGCGCTGCCTCAACCTCCTGCTGACCTATCCGGAAGGCTGCCGCGCCAATTGCGCCTATTGCGGCCTCGCGCGGCACCGCGAGGCCGAGCGCGACTATGCCGACCGCAACTTCATCCGCGTCGACTGGCCGGCCGTACCTTATGACGAAGTGATCGACATCGTCGCCGGCGGCGGCGATGGCGGGCGCTTCCACCGCATGTGCATCAGCATGATCACCCATCCGAACTCGGATCGCGACACGCGCATCGTGCTGGAGAAATGGGTCGACCGGGTCCCGCATGTGCCGGTGTCGATCCTCTCCAACCCAACGACGATGACGCGAAACGACGTGCGGGAACTTTACGATCTCGGCGCGGAGATCTTCACCGTGGCGCTCGATGCCGCCGATCCCGTCATTTTCGATCGCACCCGCGGCCGCGGCGTGCAATCGCCGCATTGCTGGGACAAGTACTGGGAGATTTTGCGCGCCGCCGCGGAGATCTTCGGCCCCGAGCGCTTCGGCGCGCATCTTATCGTCGGCATGGGCGAGAGCGATCATGACGTTCTTACGCAGGTTCAGGCGATCCGCGATCTTGGCGGGCACAGCCACATGTTCGCGTTCTTCCCCGAGGCCGGCTCGCTCATGGACCACCTCCCGCCCGTGCCGCGACCGCAATGGCGGCGCATTCAGCTCGCGCGCTATCTCATCGACTACCGCGGCCATCGCCTGGAGCGGATGAGCTTCGACGCGAAGGGGCGGCTGGTCGATTTCGGCTTCCCGCAGGAACAGCTCGACCAGGTGATCGATGCCGGCGTCGCCTTCCGCACCTCCGGCTGCCCGGGAAAGGATGCAACGGACGTCTCGGCCTGCGACCGGCCTTATGGCGATTCGCCGCCGAGCAACATCGCCTCCTACCCCTTCCAGCCCGATGGCCGGGATGTCCGCAAGATCCGCCGGCAGCTGCGCCGCTGCCTGCCGCGCGAGGGCGGCGGGCGATGACCGGCGCGCGCTTTCGCGTGATCGACACCGGCATCCGCGGCGGCCGCGCCAACATCGCCTTCGACCAAGCGCTCATCGGCGCGCGCAAGGAAGGTCGCATCCCCGACACCATCCGCTTCCTGCGCTTCCGCCCCTCGGCGCTGATCGGCATGCACCAGATCCTGAGCCACGAGGTCCGGGTCGATCATTGCCGCCGCCGCGGCATCGAGATCGGCCGGCGGATCACCGGCGGCGGCGGTCTCTATCTCGACGAGGGCCAGATCGGGTGGGAGCTGGTCTTCGACCGCGCGAGCCTCGGCTTGCGCGATCTCGACGAGGCGACGCGGCGGATCTGCGAGGCGGCGGCGCTCGGGCTCAACAAGCTCGGCGTGCCGGCGCGCTACCGGCCGCGCAACGACATCGAGGTCGATGGGCGCAAGATCGGCGGTACCGGCGGCTTCTTCGACGGCGCCACGCTGTTCTACCAGGGCACGCTGCTCATCGATTTCGATCCCGCGGAGATGATCGCCGCGCTCAAGGTGCCGATCGAAAAGCTCGCCAAGCGCGAACTGACCTCGGCCCGGCAGCGTGTCGTCTCGATGCGCGAGCTGCTCGGCGAGCGCCTGCCGGATCTCGCCACGATCTACCAGGGTCTGCTCGACGGCTTCGCCGAGGGCCTCGGCATCGCGCCGGAATGGGGCGACATCAGCTGCTTCGAAGAGGCGCTCGCCGACAACCTCTACGACGACGAGATCGGCACCGACGCCTTCGTCGAAATGCTGGATGCGCCGGAGGTCGACGACACCCTGGTGAACGCCTCGCTCGCCAGGCGCGGCGGCTCGCTGCGCGCCGACATCCGCCTCGAAGGACCGACGCGCGGGCGCATTCGCGAGGCGCTGATCACCGGCGACTTCTTCGTGACGCCGCCACGAATCGTCCTGGACCTCGAGGCGAGCCTGCGCGGGGTCGAGATCGGCGAGGCGGGCGGCGCCGTCGACGAATTCTTCTCCGGCGCGCAAGCCGAGTTCTTGAATCTCGGCCCGGCGGATATCCGCGCGGTGGTCGAGGCGGCGCTGCGCCAGCTTAGCTTCGTTGCCGCCGGCAGGCGGCTGCGCGGCCATCGCATCGGCTCGCTGTCAGGCGCCGCTCCGAGCCTCGTCTTCCTGCACGATGCGCTCGGTTGCGCTCGGCTGTGGCGCGACGTTCCCCATCGCCTCGCCGAGGCGACGGGCTGCGACGCCTTGGTCTATGATCGCTGGGGCTCGGGCGATTCGGAACCGCTCCAGCGGCCCTTTTCGTCCCGCTATCTGCTGGACGAGGCGCTGCTGTCGCTCCCTGATGTTCTGCGCGAGGCGGGATTGCGCCGGCCGATCCTGATCGGCCATTCCGACGGCGCCGCGATCGCGCTCGCCTTCGCCGGCGCCTTTCCCGACCAGGTTCGCGGCGTCGCCGCCATCGCGCCGCATAGCTTTCGCGAAGACCGCACGGCCGCGGCAATCGCCGAGCAGATCGTCGATTTCGAGCGCGGCGACCTCAAAGCCAGGCTCGCGCGCTATCATGGTTCGAAGACCGCGGATCTCTTCGCGCGTCTGGTCGAGGCATGGACCGCTTCCGGGCCTGCCAGCTGGGGGCTCGAGCCCTATCTCGCCCGCATCCGTTGCCCCGTCCTGGCGATCCAGGGAGAGGAGGACGAATTCTTCAGCCCTGCACAGATCGAAAGGCTGTCGGCCCTTTGCCCGGTCCCGATTGACCAGATCTACCTGCCCGATTGCGGCCATGCCCCTCATCACCAGACCGCCGGGCCCTTGATCGCCGCCGTCACAACTTTCATCAAGAGGCTTCGCGCAGCCGACGCGCAGACCGGCCTCGAACGCAGCCGCGCGACTGCGCCGCGTTGAGCCCTGGAGGCGAGGTAGTCGGTAATGACCTTGGCGTCGGCGGAGTTGATCGTTGCGCCGAAGACGTTGATCATCTTGTTCGCCTCTGCCTCCCACGCCTTGCTGGTCATGAACGGCGCGTTGGTGCGGATGTAATCGAGGCTGTGGCAGGCATTGCAATTGGTGGCAAAGACATCCTTGCCCGGCCCCGGCTTCGGCGGCACGAGCGGTTCGTCGGCGCGGGTGGCGCTTGCGGCGTCGGCGACGACGAGGGCGGCGGCGATCACGGCGCCGGATCAGTGTCGATATTATATTCTATTATTAGAATGCGACGACGTCGTGCACAACTCAAATGCCGAAGACGGACGCCCCAACCGCGGCAGGTGGCGCCGCAAGGCCGGCTAAAGTCTCGAGAGAGCCGTTTGCTCTCATGAGTTGCCGCGGTTATTCTCACGCGGCTTGTGGCTAATTTCGGTGGGGCGATTCGCCGGTCATGAACGTAGCGAAGATGAGGTCGAGCGCCGCAGGGGCGGTCGTCCTGCTCAAGGGGCTCGCGAACCAGCACAGGTTGATCATCCTGTGCCACTTGGCCAAGGGCGAGAAATCCGTCGGCGAGCTGGAGGGGCTGCTCGACATGCGACAGCCGCATCTGTCGCAGCATCTGGCGCGGCTGCGCCGCGAGGCATTGGTCAAGACGCGGCGCGATTCCAGGACGATCTATTATCGCCTCAGCAGCTCCGCGGCGGCGCAAGTGATCCGCCTGCTCTACGATCTCTACTGCTCGCGAGGGGCTGAAAGCCGTTCGGCCGCGCGCTCGAGCGGGCGGCCGAACGGCACGACGCTGCAAGGCCGGAGCGGCCGGGCGCGGGCGACCGCCACCGCGTCGCGCGGCGCGGCGCGGCGGCCTTAGAAGGCGGCTCGCACGGCTTGCTTTGAAGCGGCTGGCACCCGCAGCTGATCGCGGAGAGCGGATACGCGGCCCCGCGCCGCATCGACACAAGCGGAGCAGCCCAAGAGGCGAAGGCGGCCCGCGATCCGTGTTCGGCCAAGAGCCCTGCATCCCGGCGGAGCCGTGGTTGATCTGCATCACGGCCTCCGGGCCTGGGCGTGTGGTCAGTCTGATGCACCATTCGCGGCTCGATCTGGACTCCGGATCGAGGCCGACGCCGCGCACAGCCAGGAATTCCTGGCCGCATCACCCTGAGCCTGCGCCGGGCGCTCTAAGAATCCGCTCGCCTCTGCGCCGTCACGAAGGCGCGCCGACCGCGGGAAGCGGCAGGCTGAAGCTCTTGCCGTTCACCATGGTGAGCCGCAGCACGTAGCCCTCGCCGCTCAGCGTCAGCTTATCGCCGGCGGGCGGCAAGGCGATGGTCGCCTTGGCCCCGACCTCGCCGACGATGCCATAGGCCCCGGCGGTGATCTGCCGATAGTCGAAATCGTTCCGGAAGGCGGTCTTGGGCAGCTTCCGCAGCGCCGCGATGTCCCATTGCTCGATGGCGCGACCGTTCTGCTCCAGCGCCGCGGCGACGATGTAGGAGGGCACGTCGGGGGTGCCGCCATCGATATAGGCATGCGCCTCTACCGCGCCGTCGGGCCGCAGCGCACCGCCATCCATCGAGAGATGATGCTGCGACGGGCTGACCGGCCCGCCATGGAAGGGCGTCACCACCGAGCCGCGATAGTAGCTGTAGGTGCTGACGTCGAAGGCAACGACGAAGGCGAGCAGGAGGAACGCCAACCGATTGAAGCCGCGATCGGAGAGCGGCAAGGGCAGGCTGCCGCAGAGCCAGCGGAACCAGCTCTTCTCGGCGAGCGCCGGGTAGCGCGCGAGCAGCCTGTTGTCGAGCGAATAGGCGCCGGCGCCGGCGAGGATGAGCGTGACGCCCATGCCGAGATTGGCCGCCGCCATGGTCCATTCATCCATGCAGGTGGCGCCCTGCCAGCCGAACATGAGCATGAGCGCGATCGAGAACACCGAGGTCAGCGCCGCGCACAGCCGTGAGAACAGGCCGGCCATCAGCAGGAGGCCGGCGATCAGCTCGCCGGCGCTGAAGACGATGATGCTGGCATAGAGCAGCCAGAAATGCTGCAGCAGATAGGCGATGAGGTGCTCGGTGCCGAGAATGGCGCCGGGCATGGCGGATTGGAACTTGTGGGCCATCCATTGCCCGTGCGGGACCAGCTTCTGCGGGCCGTAGATGAAGCGGCGGGAGCCGCCGCCCCAATAGATCCATCCCTGGATGAAGCGCACCGCCAAAAGCGCGATGGCGGCGGCGCGCCATCCATGGTCGGCGATCGCGCGCTCCGCCAGGCGTGGCGCCGCGCGCAGGCTGGTCGCAGTCACTGTCGCCATCATCTTCCTCCCATGCGGGACGCGCTCAACGCTCCGCCCCGGCTTCGTTTCCCTGATATGGCTTGAAGCCATACCCCTCGAAGATCTGAAGCGCCTGCGGCGAGCGTATGAAGCTCAGCCAGGCCTGCGCGGCTGCAGGATGCGCGGCCGCTTTCACCATGGCGCCGGCGTAGATCCCGGTCGCGTTCGCATCTGCGGGAATGTCGATGTGAGAGATCGGATGGTGAACCTGCTCCTGAAAGATCGCCTCAGACTTCCAGGTGACGCCGGCATCGACGCGCCCCTGCATCAGCAGCAGCGGCGTCTGGCGATGGTGGATGCGCGTCAGCAGCGTGGTGCCGTTCCGCACCTTGGTCGTATAGACCTCGGTCACCAGCTTTTCGCCGCCGGCCTTCCGCAGCGCTCCCTCGATCTGCCGCGCGATGCCCTCGAATGCGGGATTCGGCATGGCGAGGCGAATGTCGGAGCGTCCGAGATCGGCGAGCCCGGAGACATGAGCCGGATTGCCCTCCGGCACCATGATCGTCAGCGTGTTGGTCGCGTAGATGACCGGCGGCCCCTCGGCCGTGCCGGTGGCTATCAGCTCTTTCACCCGCTTCAGGCCGGCAAGATAAACGTCGGGCTTCGCGGTCCAGGTCATGTTGCCCGAGGTGATGGTGCCGCCGGCTTCTATCTGCTTCACAAGCAGACCCGGCGGGATCGTCTCGTAGTAGATATGTCCCCGATATTGCGGGTTCACCTGCTCGAAGGCGGCGACCAGCGGCGCCATGGCGAAATAGTAGTTTCCGCCGACATAGAGGACGAGGGCCGGGTTCATGACATCGCCGTGGAAATCGGCGAGGTCGTCGATTTCGGGGATGGTGAAGTCGAGGCCCGTGTCGAGCGCGTCGTTGTTGTCGCCATGCTGCCAGGGCGGGAAGATCTCGTCGCCCGGCTGCGCTGCCGGCGCGCCGCCGCCGTTCGTTTCCGCCGCTGCGGCGAGAGGCGGCGCGGTCGCTGCAAGGCAGGCGGCACCGGCAAGCAAGGCGAGGGCGCAGCATCGCGCCGCCGCGTCATTTCGCATAGTCGAATCCGGCGCGTTGCAGCTCCGGCAGCGTGCCCACGATGCCCGGGCTCAGCACGGCGTCCGGGATCAGATGGTTGGTGAGCTCGGCCGCCATCTGCTCGATCGAGACGTGATCGGGATTGACGCCCGCCTTGATCAGCTTCTCCGACACCTCCCAGATCGCGTTGTGGCAGGCGATGAACACCACGCCGCGGCGCTGCAGCACCGTGATGCTGTTGTCCGAGGACGAGAAGACGCCTTCGGGATCTTGGACGTTCCGGGCGTTCTTCGCCGCGGCCGGCGGCACGCCGATATAAGCGTTCGTCGCCGGCGCCCCGGGGACCAGCTTGCCGAGCTGGTATTTCTGCCACATCGCCTCGTCGAGCAGCGCGAGATGAGCGCTGCCATGGGTTGCCGAGACGACAAGGAAATCGGCATGCTTCCAGGCCCAGATTTGGGTATTGAGCGAATTGCGCATCAGATTGAGCCAGGGCCCGGTCAGATCGGTGTGGTCCCACGCCTGCTTCGGCCCGCCGCCATAGGTGATCACGTCGCGCAGCGCCGCGGCGTCCCACTGATCCTCGCGGTCGAGGATCATCGGCACCGTCTTGAAGTCCCGCCGGCGCGGCGCCTTCGCCAGACGCTCCGTGAGCGTGGCGAGCCGCTTGGTTCCATCCGGCAGATAGGGGGCTTGCGGCACCGCCGCTGCGGCGCCGGGGGCCGCGGCGGGACCGGCGACGAGCCAAGTTGCCGTGCCGGCCGCAATGCCGAGATGGGTAAGCGCCGAGCGCCTGCCGAGCATAGGGTTCATTCCTGGGTCCCCCCTTTTATTGCGGTTGCCGAGTTATCCTGCAGCTTGAGCCGCTCAACCGGGAACATGCACCTTAGGGCCTGGTCTTTCTAACATATAATATTGATTGGACAGATAACCGATATCGATGGATCGAGCTCGCACCGGTGCTCGGCCCCCGCTTGGCACGCTCGACTTTCGGTTTCGTCGGCCACCGCGGCCGGCGTACTCTATTCCGAGAAAACCTTGGCCTGGTCCGCCGCCTGCGGACACCGGCCTGAAGCTGCGAGCCATGGAGAAGGGAGAGCCAGCATGAGCACGAAGATCGCGACCGCCGAGCCGTTCGCGGCGCCGCTGGTCGAGCGGCTGTCGGTCCGCGTCGTCGTCGATTCCTTCTACGAGCGCTTCATCCCGGATGCGACCCATCCGGCGGTGACCATCGAGCATGTGCGGCAGATCCGGGGCAGGGAGATGTCCACGCTCGCCGGCGAGTGGGGCTTGTCGCTTCATCTGGAGTTCGCGCCAATCGGGGGATTCGTCGCACTATCTCCTCGATTTCGGCCACACGCCCGAGATCGTGGGACGCAATTTCGACCTGCTCGGGATCGAGCCCGCGCGCCTCAACGGTCTCATCCTTAGCCACGGTCATCGCGACCATTACGGCGGCTTGCTCGGCTTCCTGGCGGCCTATCGCGAGCGCATGCGCGGTGACCTCTGCCTCTTCGCCGGAGGCGAGGGGGCGTTCCGCGAAAAATGGCTCAACGAGAAGAGCGGCGGACCGCCGCCCTGCTGGGGCGTTCTCGATCGGGCCGCGCTCGAGACGGCCAGGGTCAAGCCCGTCTGTTGCGGCACCGCGCAGGCGCTGCTCGGCGCCTTCACCACCGGACGTATCGCTCGTCAATCCTTCGAGCGCGTCTTGCCTAGCACCCTGGTGGAGCAGCAGCCCGACCATTTCACCGCGACCGAGCGGAGAGGGCGGCTCGTCCCGGATCAGCATCCCGACGAGCACGCCACCTGCTATATCGTGCAGGGGCGCGGTCTCGTGGTGATTTCCTCCTGCGGCCATTCGGGCCTCATCAACACGATCAAGACGGCGATGGCGGTCGCCAGTGTCGACAAGCTGCACGCCGTGCTGGGCGGCTTCCACCTGGGGCCGGCGCCCCAGGATTACGTCGATCACACGGTCGCCGAGCTCAAGCTGCTCGATCCCGACGTGGTGGTCCCCATGCATTGCAGCGGGACGAAATTCATCGCCGCCATGCGCGCGGCGATGCCCGACCGGCTGGTGACGTCGAATATCGGCAGCCGCTTCACCTTCGCCGCTTGAGCCGGCTCGCCCCGTCGCTTCCGATAGCGACGGTGGCGGCTGATCCAGGTCAATGCATCGCCGCCCCAGGGCGTAGAGCCTGTGGCTCGATCACGGCGAAGGCACCCGCCGGGGCGGCGTTCCGCCCGGTGTCGCGCCGACGAAAGTGTGAAGGAGCATGGCGCATGCGCTCGAGCGCCCGCATCGGGCCGCCCGCGGCGGAGGCCCGCCGCAGCATCGGCTGGGGTCCGTACCTGGCTGGTGCCGGCATCGGCATCTTGAGCTGGGCGGCGTTCCTGGTCATGGACGAGCCGCTGGGCATCACCACGGCCCTGTCTGCGACGGCCGGCTGGGTCGCCATGCCGTTCCTTGGCGCGGAAGCCGTTGCGCACAACAGCTATTGGGTGCAGACCCCGCCCGGCCTGTCCTACGGCACGCTGTTTTTACTCGGCGTCCTGCTCGGCGGGGTGGCCTCGGCGGTGGCCGCAGGCCGCTTCCACATCGAAACCGTGCCGGAGCTATGGCGTCGCCGCTTCGGCCCCTCGCGGACATTGCGGTTTGCGGCGGCCTTCCTCGCAGGAGCGGTCGAGATGTACGGCGCGCGCCTCGCCGGCGGCTGCACCAGCGGCCATGCGCTCTCGGGCGGATTGCAGCTCGCGCTTTCGAGCTGGGTATTTGCCATCGTCATCTTCGCCACCGCGGTCGGCGCGAGCCGAACTCTTGTTTCCGGCCGCCGGCCGCCGCCGCCGGGAGGATCGAGCATGAGCCTTCCCGTTGTCGGCCCGCTCAGCCTGCCTCTCGGCGTATTGTTCGGCTTTGTCTTCGGCTGGATCCTTCACCGGGCACGGCTTGCCGACAGCGATGTGATCGTCAACCAGTTCCGGCTGCGCGACTTCACGCTGATGAAGGTCGTGCTCACGGCGATCCTCATCGGCGGCATCGGCGTGCTATTCCTGCATCAGCACGCGCTTGCCGCCTATCACATCAAGCCGGCGAATCTGCTGGGCGTCGTCATCGGCGCGGTGCTGTTCGGCATCGGCATGGCTGTTCTCGGCTACTGCCCCGGCAGCGGCTTGGCCGCGATCGGCGCCGGCAGCATCCACGCGCTCGTCGGTACGGCCGGCATGATCGCGGGCGCAATCGCCTATGCCCTGTCCTTCGACTGGCTGGCGGCGCACATCTTGCCGATTGCCGCCCTGGGTCCGGTGCGGCTGCCGGATCTCACCGGCGTCCCCGATCTCGGCTGGTTCGGCCTTCTGGCGCTGCTCGTCCTGACACTCTTTGTTGTCGTGGAGCGACGTACGGACGCGAGTTGAGCCGCGGGCGCCCTGGGGGAAGCTACCCGCCGGCCGCCGTGTTCGTCGCGGCCGGCTTGCGCGCGACGAAGTCGATCAGCGCCGACAGGCCAGCATGGCCCGTCCCTTCGACGATGCTGTCGTCGTGCTCGCGCAGACGCAGGATCTCGAAGCCGTCGAAGGCTTCGCGCAGCAGCGCCGCCGTGTACATGTTCTCCCGGTGCGGCGGGCCGCCGGTCTTGTACTCGATCTGCTCCGGCCGATAGCCTTGCAGGAGCAGCAATCCACCGGGACGCAGCACGTCCTTGACGCGCTGAAAGATCAGCCGGCGCTGCGGCGGCGCGGCGAATTGAATGAAGATCGCGGCGACGAGGTCGAAGCGCTCCGTGCCCCAATCCCAGGCGGCGACATCGGCGATCTCGGTCTTGAGGCTGACGCCGCGGCGCTGGGCCAGCCGCCGGGCCTTCGCCAGGGCCACCGGCGAGAAGTCGATGGAGAGCACCTCCAGCCCCTGTTCCGCCAGCCAGACGCCGTTGCGTCCCTCACCATCGGCAATCGCCAGCGCCGCCTGCCCGGCCCGCAGACGATGCTTCTGCGACGCCAGAAACGCATTGGGCTCGGTGCCGAAGAGATAGTCCTCGCCCGCGAAACGCGCATTCCACCGTTCCAGCTCCGCCGTGTCTGCCACTGGCTTGTTCCTCTTACCGCGTGCACCCGCCCGCATCCCGTGCCGGCAGGGCAGTATCGTCCGGTTCCGTCCGCGCCATCAACTCCGCTCGACGGGGAAGCCGCGGGCATTCCAGGCGGCGATGCCGCCCGCGAGAATGTAGGCTTCGCCGGGGCTGCAGCGTGCCAGGCGACCCGCCTGCGCCCGGGTGCGGGCGCCGCTGCGACAGAGGTACACGGCCTTCGCGCCCGCCGGCAGGGAGGGCAGCGCCTCTTCCAGGCGGGACAAGGGGGCAAGGCACGCGCCCGGGATGCGTTCCACCCGATATTCGACATCTTCGCGCACATCGATCAGCACGCAGCCGCCCTGCTTCTGCCATCCACGCACGGTTTCCGCGTCGACCTCGCACAGCGGCGGCTCACCCGACTTGCCTTGCGAAATGAAGAGGTTGCGCAGCGCCTTCATCCGGACCTCCCTACGGCGACGACCGCCGCCCGCGCCGAATATATGCATTTTGGTGAATATATCAATGTCGAAACCTCGGTCGAAACCTCGCACTGGCCGTGGCGGCGACGGCCTCAGCCGAACGCCGCGAGGCTGCGCGCGAGCATGTAGAGCGCGACGATCACCAGGACTGCGCCGAAGACGCGGTGGAGCGTCATGCGCTCGCGCGAGAGATGCACGGCGAGATGCGCCCCGGCCCAACCGCCGGCAATGCCGCCGACGATATACTCGAGCGCGATCGTCCAATCGACGAGTCCCGAGGCCGCATAATTGAGCGCCGTGGTGAGGCCGAAGGCGCCCACCGCGACCAGCGACGAGCCGATGGCGTCGATGATGGGGATGCCGGTGGCGAAGATGAGGCCCGGCACGATCAAAAATCCGCCGCCGATGCCGAAGAATCCGGAGAGCGCGCCCACGGCGAAGCCGGTGCCCGCGACCTTGGCCGCCGCCGCGCGCCCGCTCGGGCGGGGTTCGGCCGGCGCCGCCCGGCCCCCGCGCTGCATCAGCACGGCGATGACGATCATGAGGAGCGCGAAGAGCGCGAGCAGCTTGTTGCCGTCGAGGCTCTTGCCGAGGCTCGAGCCCAGCGTCGCGCCCGCCACCCCGACGAGTGCAAAGAGCAGCGCGACGCGCCACCGGACATGCCCCTTGCGCGCGTGCGGGACGAGGTTGGCCAAGGCGTTGACGGCCACGGCCAGCGCGCTCGTGCCGATCGCGACATGGGGATCGCTGACGCCGACGACATAGAGCAGCAGCGGCACGGCCAGGATCGAGCCGCCGCCGCCGATCACCCCCAGCGAGAATCCCACCATCACGCCCGAGGCCAGGGCGGAGACGCTCTGCATCATCATCTGCCGTGGCGGGAATCGCAAACGCGCGTGTGAAGTTCAGGATGCCTCGTTCGGGCTTCAAGGAGTTGCATTTCCGAGCGACCATAGACGGCGACCGTGCTTCCAGCCTCAAGGAAGGCCTCGGCCATCGCATAGCCTATGCCGGACGTACCGCCGGTAATCGGCACCGTGTTGTCTGAGATCTGCACTTTCTGACTCCCGCGATTATTCTATCTCGGGATATCCGACCGACTGAGCAAACAGCACGCGCTGCTCCGGCCGTAACCCGAGTTGCTGCGCGAGGCCGGTCTTGTCGCAGTTGTGGAACCATACCGCCAGCCCGGTGGCGGCGGCAAACAAATACACGTTGCCCGCGATCAGACCGGTATCGACGTAGTAATACGACTTCTGAACCTCAGGATCTTGCAATCCCGGCTCCTGAAAGCCCGCGGTATGGGCAAGCCGATGAATGTCAACGACGTAGATCAGTTGAACCGGAGCGCCGGCGTCGATGTCGCGCTGGCCGGGGGTCAGCGCGCCGGTGCGCAGATCGCCAGCGACGATGGGTGCCAACAGGTTGTTGAGGGCGTCGTACAAATAGACGCCCTCCTTGACCGCGACATAGAGGTCGATCTCCTGCGAGTTGCTGGCTGAACCGGCGGTCCTTCCAGCGAGCCCAAAAGGACCGGTCTTTCGATTCACTCCGAATGCGGCCCACAGCAGATTCGAAAGTTGCTGCAGGGGCAGCGCCGCTGGGCTGATCTCCCGCGTCGTCTTTCGCTGCTCTAGCGCCGCGAAGACCGAGACGCTTTTATCATTCGCCGGCAAAGGGAGCTGAACGGGAGGCAAGACCTTGGTTTCAACCGTCGGGAAAATGCTCATGCGATCCCTCTCGGGCCATTTCGTTAGCGGCCATCGGGTCTGACGGCTGGTTTGAGGTTTCCTCCTACGAGGAAGCGGCACGGCCGTCATTGATAGAGATCAAGACCGCCATGATTATGTTTCCTCTAGCTCGTGTAGGTCGAGCCGAGCCCCATTGACTTCAGTAGCTTCCGATAGGCGATCGACGTGCGGTCGGCCGTGATATGCGCCTCCATTTGCAGGTCCAGCGGCAGATCCTCGGGCTTCTGCGCTTCGACCAGAGCCCGGTCCTCGTTAAAGATCTGCAGATTGAAGGCGTACACCTCCTCGACCGGGCTCTGCTTGTCGAAATTTCGCGCAATCGGGCAGAAGAGGCGCGTCTGCCGTGCCGATATCGGTGACGCCGCGTTCAGGATCCAGAGCCGGCCGCCCTCCGGGAAGTGTACAACGAGGCGGGCGCAGGAGGGAGGATAGACATCGAAACGCGCAGCCATTCGAAGCCCTCGGGCGCCAGATGACGCAGTGCGTTCGGGTAGTTGGGGACGGTGCTTAGGTATTCGACAGTCGGGCCGTGATCGGTCGGTTCGGCGCTGCTTCACACCTGGTCCCGAGCACAGCAGACCGCGGAATTGGGCCGGCAACCGGCTGCCAAACCAAAGGTTCGCGTCGCTTCCTCTAAACGGCAATCAGCCACACGACATGATCATTCGACCATCTTTGACGACGATCACGTCGCCTTCGGCAAGAGGGCGCCACAGTGGAACGCTCGCAAGCAATGCGATCTCCTGACCCTCGCCGCTGTCACGCCCGATTGCGGCAATCCATTGACATCGACGGCACATTCCCGGTGGAGCAGCCATAAGCCGGGCGGGCCGATCGTCCCGTCAACTTGGATGCGCCGCTGCCCGTGCGCGAGTAGAGCATCGCCGTCCGCGTACAGGAAATTCTCGTTCTCCGTCACCTCCTCGCATGATTGTCGGAATCGTGATCGTCTACTTTGACACAGATCAAATGAAGAATGTGCGCGCAGACTATGCTTGAGGCTGTGAAGTGGCGCTATGGAATTTCCCATCGGCGCCGGGTCATTCACGGGGTCGCTATCCACACGAGGAAAAGCAATGGGCGTCAAACGCGGTATCGCGGGTCGGCTCCGCACGGTCCAACACGGCGCGAGTAGCGCGAACACGTCGACCCAATCGCGGTGCCTCGGAGTAGTCGGCCTCGGGGTCGTGTTTCTGTTGCTGGGAATGTACACCGCCTCGGCTCAGCCTCCGCGGATGCTACAATCATATCCACCGGCTAAAGCGGTCGTACATGGCCGCGACGCGGGATATTCTGTTCGTTTCGATAGGCCGGTCGATCATGAGAAGTCCCGTCTGTTCGTTACCGAAGCCGGCCGGATGATGCAAGAGCTGCACCCCCGCCTTGAAGCCGCGCCTGAGGTCTTGTACGGAACCGCAGTGCCGCTGCCCCCCGGGGAATATGAGCTTCACTGGGAGGTGATATCGCTCTCCGGCGGGGAAGTGACGACGGGGTCCGTCCCTTTTACAGTCGGGCGCTGAGCGAATCCACGAGTTCTCCTCTCGCCGAACGGCTTTCAAAGCCCGATCATCGTTCCCTGCGACGTCCGCGAGCCGGGCCAACTCGTAGCGGTATTTTCCCGCGTCCGAGCGGCGCCGGGCTATCGGTGCATCATCAACAGGGGCAAAGTGCTTTTCGCAAGCATCGGCCCAGCGACACAGGATACAGCATCGGGCCCTCGGATTCAGTAACATGAGGCACCGCTGCTTAATGCCGACAAATGAACTATTTTCAGTCAAGATTGGCAGAAGAGGGTCAGGAAGACGGAGCAAGCGTTGTACTTTCCGCGGGTATTTCCTTTGAGCACGCTTGTAACGGCCGAGACGATCACCAGACGGCGCAATTTGCTCCTAATGCTCGCGGGAGGGCTGCTCGCCTGGCCGCGTGCTGTGGGTGTAGCGCGGCCGCACGTTATCGGTTTTCTTAGCAGCGCTTGGCCCGAGCCATATGCCCCTCTCGTTGCCGCCTTCTGCCGAGGCCTCAGCGACACCGGCCATGATGAACGCAATAATGTGGTGATTGAATACCGCTGGGCGCGAGGGCAATACGACCGACTGCCCGCGCTGGCGGCCGATCTTGTCTTTCGTCAAGCGACAGCGATCATCGCCAGTGGCGGTGACGTTACGGCGTTGGCGGCAAAGTCGCTGACCTCAACGATTTCGATTGTCTTCGCCGACGGGGTAGATCCAGTCTCATTTGGGCTAGTCGCGAGTCTTGAACGTCCCGAACGCAATATCACTGGGGTAAGCGTGTTCACCATTGACCAGGAGCTAGTGCGGCTAAGCCTGCTCCGCGAATTGGTGCCTGGCGCCACCATCATTGCGAGGCTCGTCAACCCCGAGAACCCAATCCGTGAATCCGACTTGGGCACCTTGCGAGGGGCGGCACAGGCGGATGGGTTGCTGCTTTTGACCTTCAGAGCCGCTGCCGAGCGCGACTTCGAGCCTGCCTTCGCAAGCATCGTCGAGCACCGCGCAGGCGCGCTCCTCGTCACCGGTGACGCTCTTTTTAACAGCCGGCGCGATCTGCTCACTGCTTTGGCGGCGCGTCTTGCGGTGCCCGCGATATATGCTTGGCGCGAGTTTACAGATTCGGGGGTCTAATGAGTTACGGACCAAACCTTGGGGATGCGTATCGCCAGGCTGGCATCTATGTTGGCCGGATTTTGGGCGGCGCCAAACCCGCCGATATGCCAGTTGCGCGGTCAGCGAAAGGCGAGTTGGTGGTGAATGTCAAAGCCGCGAGAACTTTGGGTCTCAAAATCCCGGCATCGCTTCTCGCGCGCGCCAACGAGGTGATTAAATGAGGCCAGCCACTTCCGATTCTGTTAAGGGTTCTCTGATGCCTGCCGTGGCAGGGACGGTGCCGCGGGCCGGACTCGAAGCGCACATTCTTGGCACAGCCGGAGACCAGCTTCAGGAACCCCTCCTCCAGCCCGGCGAAGA
>CAWBKF010000050.1:0-5778 GCA_963789275.1 uncultured Alphaproteobacteria bacterium | reverse complement strand
TTCGGCGGGCACGGGCATTTCCGCCGCTGAGCGGGGGTGATCTCCTGCGGGAGTTTGCCTAGTGGGCGGCAAGCCGGAACGTCGCTTCGGTCTTGGCGCGGATCTCGTCGAAGGTGACGCCGGGCGCGAGCTCGATCAGCACCATGCCGCCGCTGCCCTTCTTGTCGATGCTGAAGACGCCGAGATCGGTGATCACGAGATCGACGACGCCGGCGCCGGTGAGCGGCAAGGTGCAGCGCTTCAGCAGCTTCGCCTCGTCCTTGGCGGTGTGTCCATCGTACGACCACCGTCCTTGCGCCGGCCACCAGGTCCATCGCGCCGCCCATGCCGTTCACCATCTTGCCTGGAATCATCCAGTTGGCGAGGTCGCCTTTTCTGAAACCTCCATCGCGCCGAGCACGGCCAGTCCATGCGGCCGCCGCGGATGATGGCGGAATAGTCGGCCGAGGCGAAGAAGCTGCCGCCGGGCACGCCGTCACCGTTTGCTTGCCGGCTTGACGATGTCGGGTTTATCGTCCTCGAACTCTTCGGGGGGCCGATGCCGAGCAAACCGTTTTCGGATTGAAGAGTTATCGACTGCGGCCCGGGATGTAGTTGGCGCACATCGTGGGAATGCCAATGCCCAGGTTCACCTAGCGGCCGTCGGGCAGCTCCCTCGCGACGCGCGCGCTATCTCCTTACGTGTCCAAGAAATGGTCTCTTCAGGATGCGCTTCCGAACGATCGCTGCTCAATCCTTTTCAGGGTTTGGTAAAGTGGACGATGCGCGAACGAACATCCCGGGTATAATGACTTTTTCCGGATGAGTTCCCGGCTCCACTATCTCGCTTCAGCAACGGTACTTTGTCGGCGTCGCCACCTCGGGTTGAGTTGCGCGCGGTCTTGCGATAGATGAGATTGCCATGGGTGTCGCCCTTCCAGGCTTTCACGAACGCGAAGTCCGCGCCGAGCGGCAGCTCCAGCAGGTAGTCCCTGCCGCCGAGGTTCTTACCTTCTGCTTGCCCTCCTCTACGGCGGTGCCGATGCCGGTCCCGGCGTAAGCACGCCGCCAAGCCCCGCGCCCTTGGCGCGCATGCGCTCGGCCAGAGTGCCCTGCGGGTTGAACTCGAGCTCGAGCTGGCCGGCGAGGAATTGCTGCGCGAAGAGCTTGTTCTCGCCGACATAGGACGAGATCATCTTGCGGATCTGCCGGCTTTCCAGCAGCAACCCGAGGCCGGCGCCGTCGATGCCGGCATTGTTCGAGACCACCGTGAGATTGCCGACGCCGGCCTCGCGGATCGCCTCGATCAGCGCCGCGGGAATGCCGCAGAGCCCGAAGCCGCCGGACATGATCATCATGCCGTCGCGCAGCACGCCGGCCAGAGCGGCATCGGCGCTGGGATATACCTTGTTCGCCATGATCGACCTGCTCTCGCGCGGCTTCTCGCCGGCGCGTCTCTGCCTCGCCTGCCCCGGCATAGCACGTGCGCCGCGCAGAGCCAACACCTCGCGGCGCGAGAGCCTATCCCGGCATGAAGCGGCGGTATCGCGCGCCGGCGATCGATCTGCTAAGCATCGGCCGCAAGGACAAGGAGGAAAGCATGGAGCTCAAGGGGCAAACGGCGCTGGTCACCGGCGGCGGATCGGGATTGGGCGCGGCCACGGCGCGGGCGCTGGCCAAGGCGGGCGCCAAGGTCGCCGTGCTCGACATCAACGAGGAGAACGCCAAGAAGGTGGCGGCCGAGATCGGCGGCATCGCGCTGCGCTGCGACGTCGCCGATGCCAAGAGCGGCGAGGAGGCGGTGGCCAAGGCGCGCGCGGCGCAGGGGCCGGCGCGCCTCCTGATCAATTGCGCCGGCATCGGCATCGGCGCGCACATCGTCGGCCGCGACGGGCCGCATCCGCTCGACCAGTTCAGCCGCGTCATCAACGTCAACCTGATCGGCAGCTTCAACATGATGCGGCTCGCGGCCGCCGACATGCAGAAGCTGGAGCCGCTGGCAGGAAGGCGAGCGCGGCGTCATCATCTCCACCGCCTCGGTCGCGGCCTTCGAGGGCCAGATCGGCCAGGCGGCCTATTCCGCGTCGAAGGGCGGCATCGTCGCGCTGACCTTGCCGGCGGCGCGCGAATTCGCGCCGGCGGGCATCCGCGTCAACACCATCGCGCCCGGCCTCTTCGCGACGCCGCTGATGGCGAGCCTGCCGCCGCAGGTGCAGGAGAGCCTCGGCAAATCGGTGCCGTTCCCGCAGCGCCTCGGCCGGCCCGAGGAATATGCGCGACTGGTGCTCGACATCATCGCCAACCCGATGATCAACGGCGAGACCATCCGCCTCGACGGCGCGCTCAGGATGCAGCCGAAATAGCCGCGCTAGCGCGAACGCTCCTTGTCGCGGGGCGGCGCGAGCGCGTCGATCGCGTGGGCAAGGCGCAGATCACGCTCCGACAGTCTGCGGGCATCGTGGCTGGTGAGGATGATCTCGACGCGGTTGAAGACGTTGAACCATTCGGGATGATGATCCATCCTCTCGGCGATCAGCGCCACCTGGCTCATGAAGCCCCAGGCCTCGACAAAGGTGCCGAAGTGATAGGTCTTGCGGATGGCGTCGCGGTCCTCGACCTCGGACCAGCCATGGAGCTCCTTGATCGCGGCCTTGCGCGCCGCGCCGACCAGACGCTCGACCATGCCTCGCCTCCCCGACTGAGCCCTGCTCACGGAGAAGTGGCGGGTCGGAAGCGGGATATCAAGCGGTGAGCGCGCCCGCGCTGCCGCCGAGCTTCGGCGATCTCGAGGCGATGGCCGAGCGCGCGCTCGGCGATATCCCGGCGGAGCTGAAGCGGCACCTCGGCCGCGTCGTCATCCGCATCGTCGAGTTCCCCGACGCCGAGACCGAAGCGGAGATGGGCCTCGAGAGCCCCTTCGACATCCTCGGCCTCTATCGCGGCGTGGCGCTGCCGCGCCAGAGCGTGATGGACCCGCGCGCCGAGCCCAGCTTGATCTTCCTCTACCGCCGGCCGATCCTCGAGCACTGGTGCGAGACCGGCGAGGATCTCTACGCCGTGGTGCGCCAGTGCTGATCCACGAGATCGGCCACCATTTCGGCTTCAGCGACGAGGACATGGAGCGGATCGAGCAGGAGAGCTAGAGAAGCGCCTGCACGCGTTGCCGCAATTCCGGCAGCACCTCGGCGGCGAACCAGGGATTCTGCTTCTCCCACGCGGTGGTGCGCCAGCTCGGATGCGGCAGCGGCAAGGCGGCCGGCAGAAAGTCGCGCCAGGCGCGCACCGTCTCGGTCATGCTTTTCTGCCGGCGGCCCTTCAGATAGTAATCGATGGCATAGGATCCCACGAGCAAGGTCAGCTCGATGGCGGGCCAGGCGGCGAGGAGCCGCGCATGCCAGAGCGGCGCGCATTCGGGCCTGGGCGGCAGGTCGCCGCCCGCCGCGTAGCGGCCGGGATAGCACAATCCCATCGGCAGGATGGCGATGCGGCGCTCGTCATAGAAGGTGTCGCGGTCGATGCCGAGCCAATCGCGCAGCCGGTCGCCGCTGCGGTCGTCGAAAGAAAGGCCGCTCGCATGCACCTTGGTGCCCGGCGCCTGGCTGGTGATGAGGAGCCGCGCCGAGGCGAGGCCGCGCAGCACCGGCCGCGGCCCCAGCGGCGGGTGCGGCGCGCACAGCGCGCAGCCGCGCACCTCGGCCATGAGGCGGTCGAAGCGGTCTTGCGGGAGCTCGGAGCGTGCGCGCATGGGGGAGAGCCCTACGCCGCTGGTGTACACCATTGACAAAAAAAATCAGCGTGCGTCGATGACGCAGGGAACGGCGACCCCCTGATGATAAGCACGCACCCCTCCGCCGCCAAGGCTAGGCGGCGGTGCCCTGGCGCTCGCGCTCGACCGAGTTGAGCTCGTCGGAGACGGTGGTGCGGTGCATGTCGCGGCGATAGCGTGTGTCGTCATAGGGCCGGCCGCGATGCATGGTGCAGCGATCGTCCCACATCACGAGATCGCCGACCGCCCAGCGATGGCGGTAGACGAAGCGCTCCTCGGTAGCGAAGGCGATGAGCTCCTCGATCAGCGCGCGGCCTTCCGCCAGCGGCCAGCCGATGACATGCGAGGCGTGCGACGCGAGATAGAGCGTCTTGCGGCCGGAGCCGGGATGGCGGCGCACGAGGAGCTGCGGCACCGGCGGCAGCGCGCGCGTGATCTCGTCGTTGAAGTCGGTGAAGCCGATCTGCGCGCGCGAGCGGAAGATGCTGTGCTCGACGACGAGGCCGTCGAGCGCGCGCTTCTTCTCTTCCGACAGCGCGTCGTAGGCGGCGCGCAGATCGGCGAATTCGGTCTCGCCGCCGCTCGGCGGGATCTCGCGCGCCGAGAGCAGCGAGCAGCGCGCCGGGACGAATTTGAAGGAGCTGTCGGTGTGCCAGAGCTGGTTGCCGCGGTTGAACAGCAGCCGCTTGTCCTCCGCCGACATGACGCGGCCCTCGGGATCGAGATTGGAGATGTCGGCGATTTCCGGCCGCGCGAGGCGCGCCTTCTTGCTGCCGGCATAATCGGGGCTGGTCTCGAGCGGGCCGAAATTGAGCGAGAAGGCGATCTGCTGCTCGTCGGTCAAAGGCTGGCCGGGAAACACCAGCACGGCATGGCGGTTGAAGGCGGCGTCGATGGCGGCGAGCGCGTCGGGGGCGAGCGGCGCCGCGAGATCGACGCCGGTGATCTCGGCGCCGAGATGCGGATGGAGCGGCCTGACCGCAATGCCCATGAAACCCTCCCGCCTGGCTCTGACGGAAGTATGCCGCCGGCGCCGGCAGCGATCAATCCATTCCACCGGAACGGCAATCACGTGCCGGCTGTTGTTTCATGAGACATGCGAATGCCATGGAGGAAACCCCGTGCTTGGCACAATTCTTCTGGTCATCCTGATCTTGCTGCTGGTCGGCGCCTTGCCGAGCTGGCCCTACAGCGGCGGCTGGGGCTATTACCCCAGCGGCGGGCTGGGCCTGGTGCTGATCATCGTCATCGTGCTGCTGGTGGCGGGACGAATATAGCGGCGCTCAGCCGGCGATCGCGTCGGCGCCGCGCCGGCGCGATCGTGGTGGCGCTTATTTTCGCAAAATCACCGGGACCAGTGGTGCCCGATGACGTTCAGCAGGACATAGACGACGACCGCCATGCCCGGCGGCAGCAGGATGAGCCACAGCCAGCGGCGGAACAGCAGTCCCGCGACGATGACCAGGAAGCCGCACCCGACCACGGTGAGGTTGACCGATTCGAACTCCATCGTCCGAGCTTGGGCCGGCGCAGTTAACATCCCCTTGCGGCGGTTTCACTGCGGAGGTGGACCGCGAAGCGGATCGACGGGGCGCGCCTGGCGCATGTTCCAGGCGCCCTATCCTCACAATCTACCGCCGTCCCCGCGCAAGCGCAGGGCTGTCCGGGTAAGGGGAAGCGGTTGCAAGGAGACTACTCGTCGACACCTTCCATCGTCATGCGCGGGCTTGACCCGCGCATCCACGTCGTGCGGCGCGCTCGTTGCGCGACGTGGATGCCCGGGTCTCGGCCTTCGGCCGGCCCGGGCATGACGATTGAGGGCATTGCGATGCCGCCACGCCAGTGTGAATCGCTGCAAAAACTTTACCCGGACACGCCTGCGCGCAAGCGGGGACCCAGGGCGAGCGCGGCGCGGTTGCTCCTGGGCCCCGGCTTTCGCCGGGGCGGCGGAGAGATTTTTACGGTTTCCTCTCCGTGCCACTTCGGATAGCCCCGGGTCAGGCGCGCGGCGGCGGCGGTGCGGTGGAGCGCTG
>CAWBKF010000049.1:0-9024 GCA_963789275.1 uncultured Alphaproteobacteria bacterium | reverse complement strand
AGCGCCGCTGACCCGCGGGCTCAGCCCGCGGTCGCGCGGTCCTCGATCGCTTCCGCCACTTCCTCGCAGATCGCCGCCAGCTCCAGCAGCTCCGCCATCAGCGCGTCATCGGCCACGGTGTCCGCCCGGTCGCGGAACATGGTGCCTTGATCGCGCCAGAACGCCGCATCCTCCATGGCGCTTCTCCCGCGAGACGACCCCTACACTGCGCAAGGGTAACACGCTCTTCGTGACAGGCAACAGCGCCTTCGCTACTGCGGAAAAATGCCACACCCTACGGCCGCCCCCGAAACATCCGGCGCGCCTTCTGCAGTAAACTCTGGCGACACATGCAGCACAAGGAGACGCCCGCCATGCTTACGCTCTCGATCCGTTAAACGCTCGATGCCGCCAAGCTTGCGGATTTCGCCGCTTATGCCGGGGCGGTGCCCGCGGCGGCCAAGCGCTGCGGCGCGCAATCGGCGGCCTATTACCTGCCGACCAAATTCGCCGGCCCCACCAACCGGGCGCTGGCGCTGATCGATTTCCCCAGCCTCGCCGCCTATGAGCAGTACCGCGAGCGCTTGGCGAAGGATCCCGAAGCATCCGAGATGCACCGCCAGGTGGAGCGCTCCGGTTGCATCCTGATCGAAGACCGCGCCATCCTCCAGCGCGCCGCCGCCTAGAACTCTCCGCCCCTGTGGGGCGGGGAGGTTGGGTGAGGGGGGCGGCAGGCTCGGGCCGCCCCGTTGCCTCAATACGCCTGCGTCCGCACGAACTGGCCCCGCAGGTGCTCGCCCGACGTGGTGGGGGGATACCGCGCCGGCCGGTGCTCGTCGCGGCAGCTCGGCAGGCAGGCGATCTCGGCGTCGTAATTGGGGTTGTGGAAGAAGACCAGCGACTGCCGCCGGCTCAGCGCGGCGGCCGAAGCCGGCGGGTTGACGACGCGGTGGAGCGTCGCGCGCCAGCGTTCATTCGTCCACCGCGCCATGAGCTCACCGATATTGACGACGAAGCTGTCGGGCAGGATCGGCACGTCCACCCAGGCTCCCGCCGTGTTTTTCACCTGCAGGCCGCCCGGCACGTCCTCGGTGCGGAGGATGGTGAGGCTGCCGTAATCGGCATGCGGCCCGACCCGCAGCTGGCCGGGCTTGGGCGGCTGCTCCGGCGCGGGATAGTTGCGCACGCGCAGCCGGCTGATATGGCGGTCGGTCTTGTCCTCGAAGAAATCCTCTGGCAGATCGAGGCCCAAGGCGAAGAGCTGCATCAATGTCGCCGCCAGCGCCCCCATGCACCGGTAATACTCGGTATAGGCATGCCTGAGCCCGCTGGGGCGCTGCGGCCATAGATTCGGGTGAAAATGCTTCCCCGCTGCCGGGCCGAAATGATAGGCGTCGTCCGCCACATCCACCGGACCGATCATCAGGGATTCATTGAGGTCGCCGGGTGCGGCGGCGTCGCCCTGGCTGCGCGCGACGCTCTCGCCTTCGAGCGGGATATAGCCGCGCGTCACATCCGGCGCCGGCCGCAGCACCAGCATCTTCGCCTCGAGCGGCAAGTCGAAGAAGGCGCGTGACACCGCGGCGACCTCGGCGATGAGCGCAGGCGGCACGCCATGGCCGCCGATCACCAGGAAGCCGATCTCGCTGCACGCCTCGTCGACGCGGCGCGCCACCTCCCGGCGCTCCGCCGCCGAGCCCGCGGCGAAGGGGGCGATGTCGATCACCGGGACTTCAAGCAGGGCCATGCTGCGCCTCGATCCCATCCGCTGCGCCCGGCCGGCCATCGGTGCGGGCGACGCCCGTTGCGGAGCAAGTCATGTGCCAGCCGACACACCGCCGGATCCGTCATCAGTGATCGCGCGCGCGGCGGCGCTGAGAAGAATTTGTGCAGTCTGGGCAGGACGCAGGCAAATCCTCCGGTCCAGTCGCGCGCGGCGGTTCGGGATCGTCGATTGATCTCAGGGGATAGTGGAGAGCGAAATCCCCGTCGCGGTGCAAAGCCGTGCCGCGTCATCGCCGTGACCGGCGTCGACGCCGATCAGCCACAGCTAAAAATAGTCATCGCCCATTCGCGGCAGCCGCGCACGATACCGCCGCCAGGAAGGCCACGCATCGCCTTGGCATGGCATGGGATTTGCTGAATGGACAGGGGGCCGGCGGACTGTACCGAGGGTCGAGCGCTCCGCCCCCGTCACGACAGGCGAGGCAACGCAATGACCAGCGATAGCGGAAGTGCGGGCGCGATCGGTCGCAGAGGTTTTCTCCGCGGCGCGGGGGCGGTGGCGGGAGCGCTCGCGCTGGGCGGCGCGTCGACCGCGCGGGCCGATGACAACACGTTGAGCCTGCTGTCCTGGCCCGGCCATGGCGATCCCGCGGTGGTCGGGCCCTTCGAGCAGAAATACGGCGTGAAGGTGGTCGCTAAGGAATATGTCGGCGGCGAAAACATGCTGGCGCTGATCAACCAGTCGCCGCCGGGCACCTTCGACGTCGCGCTGTCCGACGCCGAATATGTCGTGATGCTCCGCGATGGCGGCTTCATCGACCAGATGACGCCGGCTGATTATCCCTTCGCTGATTTCTTTCCGGAGTTCCGCCAGTTTCCCGGTCATTGGCTGGACGGGAAGCTTTATTCAGTGATGATCCGCTTCGGCTATCTCGGGCTCGCCTATCGCACCGACATGCTGACCGCCGAAGACGTGAAGTCCTACAAGATCCTGTGGTCGCCGAAGGTCAAGGGCAAGGTCGGGTTCTTTGACTGGTACCTGCCGTCGATGGGCTGCATCAGCCTCGATGCCGGGAATCTGAAGGACCCGTTCGACATTTCGGACGCGGCCTTCGGCAAGGTGAAGGAGACGCTGTTCTCGCTGAAGCCGCAAGCCGCCGGCTTCTATTCGATGGCCGATACATTCTCCTCGCTGCGCAACGGCAACGCCGCGGTGATCCCCGGCGTCGGCGACTGGATCACTCTGCTGCTGAAAAAGGACGGGGTTCCCGTCGACACCATGGTGCCGGACGAGGGCGGTATCCAATGGACGGAATCGATGTCGATCGTCTCCTCCTCCAAGCGGAAGGATCTCGCCAAAGCCTTCATCCAGTACATGACCTCGCCAGAGGGGCAGGTGCGCTCGGCGACGATGCCGGCGTACAACGCCTCGATCCCCAGCATGCCCGGCTGGAAGCTGCTCAACGAGAAGTATCCCGCCGACGCCGAGCGTCTGCGCATGAAGCTCGATGCGCGCAACGTCATGGACGAGTACAAGGAAGGCAAGATCCACATCCGCCACACGCCGGTGCAGCAAGGGATCGAGGCGTGGAACGACGTGTGGACCCAGTTCAAATCGGGATAGCACAACCGCGACGCCGTCACCCCGCGGCTCGAGGTAGGCACCATGGCGGAACTTGCGAGCGATCGCGCCCTCGTCGCCGGCAACCGGGACCGCCGGCGCCCGGCGCTGTTCGCGATCTTCTGGGGCGCGCCGATGCTGCTGTGGCAGCTCGCCTTCTTCCTCGCGCCGCTGCTGCTTCTCGTGTGGATGAGCTTCTGGCAGGTCAGGAATTTCCGCCTGACTCCGGCCTTCATCCTGCACAATTGGCAGGCGCTGCTCGGCGCGCCCTATCTCTACGAGGCCTACCGCTACACCCTGACCATCGCGGCCGCGAGCGCGCTGCTGGCGGCGCTGATCGCCTTTCCCGCCGCCTATGCGCTGGCGTTCCGGGCGTCGCCGGCGGCGCGGCGCTACGCCCTCTTCTTGCTGATCACGCCGTTCTTCACCAGCTACCTCGTCCGCGTCTACGCCTGGGAGATCTTCCTCAGTGACCGCGGCGTCATCAACTACCTGCTGGGCTTCCTCGGCGTCACGCCACGCGCGCTGCTCGGCAACCCGTTCGGCACGGTTATCGGCTATCTCACCCTGACGTTGCCGCTGGTCATGCTGATCCAGCTCTTTGCGCTCGGTACCGTCGATCGCCGGCTCATCGAGGCGGCACACAATCTCGGCTGCGGGCGCCTGCGCACCGTCTTCACCGTGGTCGTGCCGGCAGCGCGGGTCGGCCTGGTGCTCTCCGTCACCTTCGCCTTCATTCTTTGCTTCGGCGATTTCGTCAGCCCGGCGCTGCTCGGCGGCGGCAAGCCGCCGACGCTCAGCATCCTGATCACCGACCAGGTCAAATCCGGCAACAATTGGCCGCGCGCCGCCGTCGTCGCCATCATCATGGTCGCGACCCTGCTGGCTGCGCTCTTCGGCGCGATGCGGCTTGCCTATGGCCGGAGCGGCGAGCGCTGATGGCCAGCGACCGCGCCATCGGCGGGTTGCTTGGCGCCTCGGTGGTTGCGACTTTCGCTTTCATTCTGGCGCCGATCGCGTCGATCATCGTCTTTTCCTTCAATCTCGATCGTTTTCCCGGCCTGCCCTGGTCCGGCTTCACCCTCGCCTGGTACCGGGCGATCATGGTTGATCCCACGATCGGGCGCGGCCTCGCCAACAGCCTGATCGTCGCCGCCGCCACCGCCGCGCTGGCGAGCTTCGCCGGCTTCTCCGCCGCTTATGTCGACTACCGCTATCGGTTTCGCGGCAAGACGCTGTACATGGCGCTGGTGACGTTGCCGCCGACGGTGCCGGTGATCATTCTCGGCCTCGCGATGCTCGCCTTCCTGTCCGAGATCGGCCTCTCCGGCGCGCTGCCGGGAATCATCATCGGGCATGTGGTGATCGCCGCGCCTTTCGCCATGGCGCTGATCCGCATGCGGCTCGCCGATCTCGAACGCGATCTCGAGGCGGCTGCCTGGAACCTGGGCGCCAGCGAATGGCGCACGCTCTTCCAAGTGGTCGTGCCGTTCTGCCGGCCGGCAATCTTCGCCGCGCTGGCCATCAGCGCCGCGGTGTCGTTCGACGAATATATGATCGCCTGGTTCGTCTCCGGCATCAACGAGACGCTGCCGGTGCGCCTGCTCGCCATGCTGCAGGGGCAGGTGAGCCCGCGCATCAACGCCGTCGGCAGCATCGTCTTCATCATCAGCGTGATCCTCGTCAGCCTCGCCAACCTCGCCGTCGGGCGCTCCGCGCGCCGCCGCTTGCGCGCCGCGGGAGAAGGCGAGTGATCACCCCGCCGCTCCTGGCGCTCGACGGCGTGGTCAAGCGCTTCGGCCGGGTGACGGTGATCCACCGCTTCGATCTCGCGATCGCCAAGGGCGAGTTCGTGGCCCTGATGGGCCCCAGCGGTTGCGGCAAGACCACGGCGCTGCGCCTGGTCGCCGGCCTCGAGCAGCCGAGCGAGGGCGAGATCCGCCTCTGGGGCCGGCGCATCAATGAGGACAAGCCGTGGCAGCGCGATACGCCGCTGGTCTGGCAGAGCTATGCGCTGTTTCCCTTCCTGTCGGTGGTCGAGAATGTCGAATTCGGCCTGAAGCAGCGCGGCGTCCCCGCGGCTCAGCGCCGCCGCAAGGCGATGGACTGGCTGGAGCGGATGGGGATCGCCGAGCATGCCAAGCGCGATGTCGCACGGCTCTCCGGCGGCCAGCGGCAGCGCGTCGCGCTCGCCCGCGCGCTGGTCACGGAGCCGGAGTTGCTGCTGCTCGACGAGCCGCTCAGCGCGCTCGACGCGCATTTGCGGCTGCGCATGCAGGCCGAGCTGGTGCGGCTGCATCGCGACCTCGGGATCGCCTTCCTCTTCGTCACGCACAACCAGTCGGAAGCCTTCGCCATGGCCGGGCGCGTGGTCATTCTGAATGACGGGCATATCCAGCAGACCGGCTCGCCCAACGAGATCTGCCGCGCGCCGCGCAACCGCTTCGTCGCCGAGTTCGTCGGCACCAACAATATCCTGCGCGGCACGGTTGCCGCGGTGAATGGCCGCGAGCTCGCGCTCGAGACGCCGGTCGGCCGGTTCTGCGCGCCGCTGCAGCCCGGCGAGCGTCCCGTCGCCGGGACTGTCCGCGATCTCGTGGTCGGCGCCGACCGCATCGTCCTGGACCGGCGGTCCCTCGGTTCGGGAAACGAGCTCGTCGGCCGCTTCATCACCCAGGAATTCGTCGGCTCGATGGTGACCGTCTTCCTCGAACTCGCGGACGGCCAGGAGCTGCGCATCCAGCGCCAGCAGCACGAGATCGAAGCGCTGGGCCTTAGCGTCGGCCAGGAGGTAGTCGCGCGGTGGGACTCCGGTCACGCCCATATCCTTCCCGAATGATCGGGCAATCCAGGAGCAATTCATGTCGATCCTGATCCGCAACGCCACCATCCTCGCCATGGACTCCGAGCATGGGACGGAGCCCTTTACCGGCGATCTGCTCGTCCGCGACGACCGGATCGCCGCGGTGGGCACCGTGCCGCCCGACGCGACCGCCGAGCGCGTCATCGACGGGCGGCACCGGCTGGTGATGCCAGGACTGATCAACGGCCATCTCCATTCCAGCGAAGCGCTGTTCAAGGGGCGCTATGACAACCTGCCGCTGGAGCTTTGGATGCTCTATTCCTATCCGATCCTCGGCACCTCGGCGCTCGCCGAGCGTCTCATCTATCTGCGCACCATGCTGGTGGCGATCGAATCGCTGAAGAACGGTGTCACCTGTGTTACCGACGACGTGTTCGAAGCGCCACGCCAGGATCTCGACCGGCTCGGCGCGGTGTTCGACGCCTATGCCGATAGCGGCCTGCGCGCCACCGTCTCCGGTCACGTCATCGACCGCAATTTCCTCGACACCATCCCCTTCACCGACCGTTTTGTTCCGGCGGCGCTGCGCGAGAGGATTGCCGCCAACCCGGTGCCCTCGGCGCAGGACTATCTCGCTTTCAGCCGCGCCGCCTTCCAGACCTTCCACAACCGCCTCGGCCGCTTGCGCTATATGGTCGCGCCCTCGGCGCCGCAGCGCTGCACGCCCGAGCTCATGCAGGCTGCCGACGAGCTCGCCCGCCAGCACCGCGTGCCGTTCCATACCCACATCGTCGAGACCAAGGTGCAGGCGGTGACCGGCCCGGCGCTTTATGGCAAGACGCTGGTGCGCTACATGCACGATCTCGGCCTGCTGCATGGCGGCGTCACCATCGCGCATTCCGTCTGGGTCACCGATGAGGATATCGAGCTGATGGGCGAGGCCGGGGTGTCCATCGTCCACAACGTCATCTCCAACCAGAAGCTGGGGGCCGGGATCGCGCCGGTCCGCAAGCTGCTCAACGCCGGCGTCACCGTCGCCCTCGGCTCCGACGGCATCTGCAGCAACGACACGCCTCGCATGTTCGAAGTCATGCACGCCGCGGGCCTGCTGCACAACGTCTCGACGCCGGATTACCGCCGCTGGCTGGGCGCGGGCGAGGTCCTGCAGGCGGCGACCATCGGCGGCGCCCGCAGCGCGCTGCTCGAGGACGAGACCGGCAGTCTCGAGCCCGGCAAGAAGGCCGATCTGCTGATCCTCGATCTGCGCCGTCCGGCCTTCACGCCGCTCAACGATGTCCGCAATCATCTGGTCTATTGCGAGAACGGCAGCTCGATCGAGACCGTCGTCGTCGACGGTGAGATCGTGGTCGAAGACGGGCGTCTCACCCTGGTGGACGAGGCGGCGCTGCTGGCGGAGCTGCGGGACCTGCTGCCCGGCTTCCAGACGATGCACGCGCGGGTCGAGGCGGAGAACCGGATCCTCGAGCCCTATTTCGCCCAGATCCACCGCTACTGCCACGAGCAGGATCTCGGCATCCAGCGGCTCGGCGCCGACGACGCCTGGGCCGATTAGGTGCATTATGCCGGTCCCCTCGGGAGTGCACTGGAGGCGCTGCCATGACCCTTGATCTCATCGTGCGACGGGCGACGCTGGCGGATGGCCGCACCGGCATCGATCTCGCGGTGCGCGACGGCCGCTTCGTCGAGATCGCGCCGGCGATCGCCGCCACCGCGCCGCGCGAGATCGAGGCCGCGGGCCGGCTGGTGACGCCGCCCTTCGTCGATGCGCATTTCCATCTCGACGCGACGCTCACCCTCGGCCTCGGCGGCAAGGTCAATGAGAGCGGCACGCTGGCGGAAGGCATTCGCCTCTGGGGCGAGTTGCGGCCGTACATTACCGCCGAGACGCTGCGCGCCCGCGCGCTCGCCTATTGCGATCTCGCGGTGAGCCAGGGGCTCCTTGCCATCCGCAGCCATGTCGATGTGAGCGATGACGCGCTGATCGGCGCCGAGGTGCTGGTCGAGGTGAAGAAGCTGGTGGCGCCTTATCTCGACCTTCAGCTCGTGGCCTTCCCGCAGATGGGCTATTTCTCCAAGCCGTCGCTCGCCGGGAACATCCGCCGCGCGCTCGATCTCGGCGTCGACGCGGTCGGCGGCATCCCGCATCTCGAGCCCACCGCCGAGCTCGGCCGGGAGTCCATCCGGGCGCTGTGTGCGCTCGCCGCCGAGCGCGGCCTGCTGGTCGACATGCATTGCGACGAGAATGACGACCCGGCCTCGCGCCAGGTCGAGACGCTCGCCTATGAGACGCAGCGCCTCGGGCTTTCCGGCCGCGTCACCGGCTCGCATCTCTGCTCGCTGCATTCGATGGACAATTTCTACGCCGCGCGCCTCATCGGCCAGATGGCGGCTGCAGGCCTCGCCGCTGTGGCGAATCCGCTGGCCAACATGGTGCTGCAAGGCCGCTTCGACAGCTATCCCAAGCGGCGCGGCATGACGCGCGTGCCGGAGCTGATGGCCGCCGGCTGCGCCGTGGCGCTCGGCCATGACAGCGTGCTCGATCCCTGGTACCCGCTCGGCCGGGCCGACATGCTGGAAGTCGCGCATATGGCCGTCCATGCCGGGCACATGACCAGCCAGGCCGGCATGCGCGCCTGCTTTGCCGCGGTGACCGAGACGCCGGCGCGCATCCTGGGGCTTCAGGGCTATGGCATCGCGGTCGGCCGCGCCGCCGATTGCGTCATCCTGCAGGCGCGCGATGCCGTGGAGGCGATCCGCCTCAAGCCGGTGCGGCTCGCTGTGATCCGGCGCGGCCGGGTCGTCGCCGAGGCGGCGCCGGCGGTGAGCCGCCTCAGCCTGCCGGGCCGGCCGGACAGCATCGAGCTTGCCACCACAC
>CAWBKF010000048.1:0-15036 GCA_963789275.1 uncultured Alphaproteobacteria bacterium | reverse complement strand
GCATTAGGAACTTCAGCATGAGGCCGGTGAGGCGGCCGAAGGGGGGCGCAGCAATGCGGCGCCGTTGAGGCGGCTTTGCAGGAAGACGCCTTTCCGGTGGGAGAAGGTCTGGAAGCCGATCTCGCCGTGATAGGCCCCGATGCCGGAGGCGCCGACGCCGCCGAAGGGCAGCGTCTCGACCACGACATGCATCAGCGTCTCATTGACCGAGGCGCCGCCGGAGATGGTGCGCGCCAGCACCCCGTCGCGCTTTGCCGCATCCTCGCCGAAATAATAAAGCGCCAGCGGCCGCGGCCGGCGGTTGACATAGTCGATGGCCTCGTCGAGCTGGCGATAGGTCCTGACCGGCAGCACCGGGCCGAAGATCTCCTCGCGCATCAGCGCCAGATCCTCGGCGGGATCGATCACCAGGGTGGGCGCGAGCTTGCGGCTGGCGTCGAGCGGCTCCTCAGCCGGGTTGAGCTCGACGATGCGCGCGCCGCCGGCCTTGGCCTCGTCGAGATACTGGCGCAGGCGGTGGTGCTGGCGGTCGTTGACGATGCTGGTGTAGTCGGGATTGGCCGCGAGCGTGGGATAGAATTTCCGCACCGCCTGTTGCGCCAGCGCGATGAACTCCTCGCGCTTGCCCTCGGGCAGCAGCACGTAATCGGGCGCGATGCAGGTCTGGCCGGCATTCAGCAGCTTGCCGTAGACGATGCTCTCGACCGCGCCCTTCAGCGCCGCATCCTCGCCGAGGATGCAGGGCGACTTGCCGCCGAGCTCCAGCGTCACCGGCGTCAGGTTCTCCGCCGCCGCCTGCATGACGAGGCGGCCGACCGCGGTCGACCCGGTGTAGAAGAGATGATCGAAGGGCAGCCGCGCGAAGGCGGCGCCGATATCGGGGCCGCCGAGCACGGTCGCGACCTGCTCGCTGGGGAAGAGGCCGGCGAGCATCTCGGCGACGAAATCCGCGGTGCGCGGCGTCAGCTCCGAGGGCTTCACCATGATGCGGTTGCCGGCGGCGAGCGCGGCGATCAGCGGCATGATCGCGAGCTGGAAGGGATAGTTCCAGGGGCTGATGATGCCGACGACGCCCAGCGGCTGATAGAGGATGCGCGCGCGCCCGGGCCGCAGCTCCAAGCCGACCGAGACGCGCTTCGGCCGCATCCAGCGCGCCAGATGCGCCGAGGCGTGGCGGATGCCGGCGAGGCTGGTGAAGATCTCGGCGATGAGCGTCTCGTGGCGCGAGCGGTTGCCGAAATCGGCGGAGATCACCTGGGCGAGCGCCTCGGCCTTGGCGCGGATCGCGGCTTTGAGCCGGGCGAGATCGGCGAGCCGCTCGGCCAGCGGCGGCGGACCCGCCCGCAGGAAGGCCTCGCGCTGGCGCTCGAGCGTGAAGCGGAGTTCATCATTGGCGCTCGACGATGCCGGCCGCAGCACGGCGGTGCCGAGGATGCTCATGGGGCGCCTCCCTTGACTCGGTTAGGTTTCCCACCCTAGCACAAATATCGGCTGCATCGACGCCGGTGCGTCCTTCGACAGGCGCGCTGCGCGCGCCAGCTCAGGATGAGGAATGTTGTTGATGGCATAAAGTTATTGATGGCACAAAGAAAAATGCCTCATCCTGAGCGCGAGCGGAGCGAGCAGTCGAAGGACGCACTGAGCCGGTCCAGCGAGAGCTAGTTCGGCTTCTTCCATCCCGCCGCCAGCGCCGGCAGCGCGTCCCAATCGCCGCGGATCAGCGCCTCCTTCTTCTCGCGCCGCCAACCCTTGAGCTGCCGCTCCGCGGCAATGGCATCGGTGATGCGCTGGAACTCCTGCGCGAAGACCAAGCGCAGCGGCCGGCGGCGCGCGGTATAGCCATCGAAGGTGCCGGCCTCGTGCTGCGCGAAGCGCTCGTCCAGCGAGGCGCGCGTGCTGCCGACATAATAGGAGCCGTCGGCGCAGCGCAGGATGTAGACGAACGCGCCTATGCGGGATCCCGCCTTACCGCAGCGAGCGCCTGCCAGACGCGGAGCGGGCTGGCGGGCATGTCGAGGGCGGTGACGCCGGCCGGGGCGAGGGCGTCGAGGATGGCGTTCATTACCGCGGGCAAGGCTCCCACCGTGCCGGCCTCGCCGCCGCCCTTGACGCCGAGCGGGTTGAGCTTGGTCGGCACCGGGCTGCTCTCGACCTCCATCATGCAGATGTCGCCGGCGCGCGGCATGGCGTAGTCCATGAAGGAGGCGGTGAGCAGCTGGCCCGATTCACGGTCAAAAACCACCTGCTCCATCAGCACCTGGCCCAGCCCTTGCGCCACGCCGCCATGGATCTGGCCCTTGAGCGTCTTGGGGTTGACCACGACGCCGACGTCGTCGACGACGCTGTAGCGCTCGAGGCTGACGGCGCCAGTCTCGGGATCGATCTCGACCTCGCAGACATGGCAGCCATTGGGAAAGGTGTCCTGCGCCGGCGAGAAGCTGCCGGTCTCGAAGAGGCCCGGTTCCAGCCCGCGCGGCAGCTTCGCCGGCACGAAGGCGGCGCGCGCCACCTCGCGGATCGGGATGGCGTGGTCGGTGCCGGGCACGGTGAAGCGGCCCTCGCCGAAGGCGAGCTCAGCCTCGCTCACCTCGAGCAGATGGGCTGCGATCTTCTTCGCCTTGGCGATCACCTTGTCGGCGGCGATGCTGAGCGCGGTGCCGCCGATGACGGTCGAGCGCGAGCCCATGGTGCCCATGCCGAAGGCGACGAGATCGGTGTCGCCATCGACATAGCGCATGTCCTCGGGCGCGAGGCCGAGCTTCTCATTGGCGATCTGGCGGAAGGCGGTCTCGTGCCCCTGCCCCTGATTCTTGGTGCCCATCAGCAAGGTGGCGCGGCCGCTGCTGTCGAAGCGGATCTCGGCGAACTCCATGCCGGGGCTGGCGGCGCGCTCGATGGCGTTGGCAATGCCGAGGCCGCGCAGCCTGCCGCGCTTCGCCGATGCCTCGCGGCGCTCAGCGAAGCCGGCGACGTCACCGAGCTCCAGCGCGCGCGCCATGTTCTTGGCGAACTCGCCGCAATCGTAGTTGAAGCCGAGCACGGTCTTGTAGGGCATCGACGCGGCCGGAATGATGTTGAGCCGCCGGAGCTCCAGCCGGTCGAATCCCAGCTCGCGCGCGGCGTCGTCGATCATCCGCTCGATGATGTAGATCGCCTCCGGCCGGCCGGCGCCGCGATAGGGCGCGGTCGGGTTGGTGTTGGTGACCGCCGCCGTCATCTGCACATGCGCCGCCGGAATGGCGTAGACGCCGACCACCGCCGGCAGGCTGGTGAAGGTCGCCAGCATGTTGCGCTCGGCCGAGAGATAGGCCCCGATATTGGAGATCGTCCGCACCTTGAGGCCGAGGAACCGGCCTTGCCGGTCGAGCGCCAGCTCGGCATCGGCGACGACGTCGCGGCCATGCTCGTCGGCGAGGATCACCTCGCTGCGCTCGCAACGCCATTTGACCGGGCGGCCGAGGCGGCGCGACGCGAACAGCACCAGGCGGTGCTCGACATATTGCCAGCCCTTGATGCCGAAGGCGCCGCCGATATCGCCGGCGACAACACGCACCTGGTGCATCGGCACCTTGAAGATGCGGTTGGCGAGCATCTCGCGCACGCGGTGGGGATATTGCACATCGGCGTAGAGCGTGAAGCGCTCATCGCGGGTGTCGTAGAAGCCAAGCGCGCCGCGCGGCTCCATGAACTGGGCGTGGACGCGGGTGATGACATAGCGCCGGCGCACCACATGCGCCGCGCGCGCGAAACCGGCATCGGCCGCGGCTCTGTCGCCGACCTCGAAGACATGCGAGATGTTGTCGGGGCAGTCGGGCCAGGCGGCGGCGCTGCCCGGCAGCAGCGCCTCGTCGGTGGCGGTGATCGAGGGCAGCGGCTCGTAATCCACCTCGATCAGCTCGGCGGCGTCCTTGGCCTCGGCGAGGCTCTCCGCCACCACCATCGCCACGGGGTCGCCGACATAGCGCACGACGCCGCGCGCCAATCCCGGATGCGCGCGCCAGAACATCGGCGAGCCGTCGGGGCGCTTCCTCGCGATGGTCGGCTCGTTGGTGCCGAGCCCGTCGGCGGCGAGATCGGCCTCGGTGAAGATGTCGAGCACCCCCGGCGCCGCTTTCGCCGCGGCGAGGTCGACGCCGCCGATCCGCGCATTGGCATGCGGCGAGCGCAGGATATAAGCGTAAGCCTGATGCGGCAGGTTGACGTCGTCGACGTAGCGGCCGGCGCCGCGCAGCAGCCGCTTGTCCTCGAAGCGGCTCAACGGCTGGCCGATGCCAAACTCACCCATGCGTGACCTCTATTCCCGTCTCAGCGCTGGCGCAGCTGCGGCGGCCGCCGCTCGTCATTGCCGAGCGCGGTCTTGCGGACATTGTCGCTCGAGCATGCCGCCGTCGCGTGCCGTCACCCAATAGACGCTGCCCGGATCCGCCGCATCTCGCGACGGGGACCATCCAGCACGCTCATGACGCTGCCCTCCCCTTTATTCGGCCCGCCTATATTACGGGCGCTCCCCACCCTGTCACGCCTCCATCGCCGGCGCTCCCGATCCCGGCGGGAGCGGCATCGCGCGCGCGGCGTGCCAGCAGCTCGATTTTACTCCCCGATTCAGGGTGATCGCGCCGTTCCGCAGGCCGGGGAGCCCCGGAACGGCCGAAAAAGCGGCCGCGACAACCAATCCTTTACCAGCCACGGGCAGGCTGCAGTCAGAAAATCGGGGGATCCCCATGCTGGATCGGCTATCCGCAAACGCCCTGCTCAGATCGGTCATCGCGATCACCGCGGCCGTGACCGTGCTCATGCTCGCGCTCACCGCCTGGGGCTCATGGCAGCGGCTGGCGGTCGCGCGCCGCATCGCCGTGGCCGCCGAGGCTTCCGGCTACGCCTTCAAGGCGCTGCACAATCTGCGCGTCGATCGCGCGGAGACGGTGCGCGGGCTGAATGCCGAAGGCACCCTCGATGCCGACGGGCGGCAGCGGATCCAAACGATGCACGAGATCGAGATGCCCGCCTTGCGCTCGGCCGTCGAGCTGCTCGGGACGATCAACTTCGCCGAGCGCGAGACCCTGCTGCCCGGCCTGGAACAGTCGATCAAGACCGTGAGCACGCTGCAGGCCGAGGCCTGGGACGCCCTGCCGAAGCCCAAACCGGAGCGGCCCGGGCAACTGGCCGGCGAATACCAGGCCGCGGTCACGGGGATGCTGCAGACGCTGGACAAGATATCGACCCGGCTCACCGCCAGCATCAAGCACGACGACGCCTTCATCGACGAGATGATGGAGGTGAAGCAGCTCGCCTGGGCATTGCGAGACATGGCGGGCAACGGCGCGCTGGTGCTGGCGAACAGCTTGACCGCCGGAAAATTGCCGCCGGACGGATGGCAGAAACTGACCGCCTCGAACGGCGGTGCCGAGGCCCTATGGGCCGCGATCGAAGCCATGGAATATGGCCCATCGACGCCGCCCAAGCTGCGCGAGACGATAGACGCCACCGCGAAAACCTATTTCGGCGCGGACTACACCGACACCCGCGAGCGGCTGCTGAAGGCGTTGCAGGCGGGCGAGAAACCGGAGATGACCACCGACCAATGGGCGCCCTACACCATCGCGCATCTCGGAAGCCTGCTGAAGGTGGCGGAAGTGGCGCTCGACTCCGCCCGGGAGTACGCCGCAGCGCAGCGCAGCGCGGCGGCAGTCGATCTCGGCGTGCAGCTGACGTTGCTGGTCGGCGCGATCGCGCTGGCGCTCGCCGTCACGATGCTGGTCGGCCGCCGCGTCATCCAACCGCTGCACACGATCCGCGACGCCATGCTGAAGGTCGCCGGCGGCGATCTCACCGCCGAGGTCGCCTTCGCCACCCGGCACGACGAGATCGGCGCGCTGGCCGGCGCGCTCGCGACGTTCAAGCAGAACGCCGTCGAGAAGCTCGGCATCGAGGAGGAGCAGCGCGGCCGCCGCGCCCAGGCCGAGGCGCGCCAGCAGGCGACCGAGGCGCATATCGCCGGCTTCGAGGGCCAGGTGCGCGACGCGCTGGATTCGCTGGGCGGCGCCTCGGAGCAGATGCGCGCCACCGCCGAGCGCCTCGCCAAGACCGCGGAGCAGAGCAGCCGGCAGGTCAAGGCGGCGAGCGGCGCCTCGGAAGAGGCCTCGACCAATGTCGAGACCGTCGCGGCGGCGTCAGAGGAGCTTAGCGCCTCAATCTCCGAGATCAGCCGCCAGGTGGCGCGCGCCGCGACCGTCGCGAGCCGCGCCGTCGAGGAGACGCGCCAGACCGACGGCACCGTCCAGGGGCTGGCCGAGACCGCCGCCCGCATCGGCGAGGTGGTGAAGCTGATCAGCGACATCGCCAGCCAGACCAATCTGCTGGCGCTCAACGCCACGATCGAAGCGGCGCGCGCCGGCGAGGCCGGCAAGGGCTTCGCCGTCGTCGCCTCGGAAGTGAAATCGCTCGCCAACCAGACGGCCAAGGCGACCGAGGAGATCTCGGCGCAGATCGTCGCCGTGCAGAACGTCACCAAGGATGCGGTGGACGCGATCAAGCGCATCGGCGGCACCATCGGCGAGGTCAGCACGGTGGCGACCTCGATCGCCTCGGCGGTCGAGGAGCAGGGCGCGGCAACGCAAGAGATCACCCGCAACACGCAGCAGGCGGCGCGCGGCACCAAGGACGTCTCCGAAAACATCGCCGGCGTCGCCGCCGGCACCGACGAGACCGGCACCGCGGCCGCGGGGGTCAAATCCGCCGCCGACGCGCTCGCCCGCCAGGCCGAGCAGCTGCGCGGCCAGGTCAGGGACTTCCTCGACAAGATCCGCGCCGCTTAGGCGCGACGCCCTAGCGTCGTCGCCGGCGGGCGCCAGCGGTTGCCCTTGCAACCGCGGAAGCCCGCGCCCCGCGGCCAGCCGGCACGGTGCGGCTCCCGCGCTTGCTGCGCTCCCGACGAGCGCAAGAGCGCTCGCGGGGGCGCTGACGCCGCCGCGGACGAACTCGCGAGCGCGCGTTCGCCGCTGCTAGCGCGCGTTCGCCTTGACCGCCGCGGCCAAGCGGCCTTCATCGACCTTGATCTCGACGCCGGCGCGCTCCTGCTGCAGCAGCATGGCGACGCGCGAATTGCGCTCGGCCCAGCCGCGGTTCATCGCCTCGGTCATCTCCTCGAGCGTGAGGTTGGCCAAGCGCATCGGCACTGCCAGCTCGCGGCCGAGCGCGGTGGCGAGCGTCACGTCCTTATGCGCGAGCCGCAGCGCGAAAGCCGGCGGGTCGTAGACGCCGCGCAGAAACTGATCAACCAGCCCGTCGAAGGTGCGACGCCGGCCGACCGCGCCCTGACGCACCGCCTCGAACAGCGCCAGCGGCTCGACGCCGCCCTTGACGCCCAGCGTGAACACCTCGGCCAGCGCGCATTGGATGGCGTAGCCGGCGCAATTATGCACCAGCTTCGCCACGCTGCCGGCACCGATCGGACCGACATGACGGGCCTGATCGCCCATCGCGTCGAGCAACGGCTTGTATCGTTCGAAGACGGCGCGCTCGCCGCCGACCCAGAGGGCGAGCTCGCCGGTCCTGGCGCCACGCGGCCCGCCGCTCACCGGCGCGTCGAGCATGTGGACGCCGCGCTCGGCGAAGGCCGCATGGATGCGGCGCACCACGCTGGGCGAATTGGTCGAGAGATCGAAATAGGCGCCGCCATCGCGCATAGCGCCGAGCAGTCCGTCGCGCCCGAGCGCCACCGCCTCGACCTCCGGCGGTCCCGGCAGGGAGGTGAAGACGACCTCCGCCGCCTCGGCCACCTGCCGCGGCGTCTCCGCCCAAACCGCGCCCGCGGCGAGATGCGAGGCCGCCGCGGCGCGGCGGAGATCGTTGACCACCAGGCGATGACCTGCCTTCTGCAGGTTCGCCGCCATGCTGGCACCCATGGTGCCGAGGCCGATGAAACCGAGCTGCATGCTGTTCCTCCCCGTGCGTCGCCCTAAGCCCGCAGCGAATTAGAGGCGATGCAGCGCGCCGCTGCAACCCGGGTCGGACCGGCGCGCGCCGGCCTCGGCGGGAGATCATGGTGCGCCGGACGTTTATAGCGCTGACCTTCCCGCGCGCCGCGACACGGCTCGCCCCATCGAGGAGAGACTCCGCATGGTCACCGTCAATCTGCTGGTCCTGCAGCCGCTGATCGCGCTCATTGCCGGCCTGCTCATTCTGCTCATTCCGCGCCTGCTGAACTACATCGTCGCCCTCTATCTCATCATCATCGGCGTCGCGGGGTTATGGCCGCATCTGGCGCGCCTGGCACAGTGACCGGCCGCCTGCGGGTAACTTGGCCCGCGGCGGGCGTGTTGCTCGAAGTGACCGCGGACGGTGCGGGCTTTGAGGGCGGAACAGATGCGTGGACCAAAAATTGCCGGCTGGGCAGTCGCGGCAGTCCTGATCATTGTTGCCGGCGGCGTGGCGGCGCTATGGCTCGGCGGCGGCCCCGTCATCGCCTGGGCGCTCGAGCACCCCGTGAGCAGCGCGATCGTCCGCCAGATCCGCATCGCCGGGCCGCTGACAATTCAGTGGGGCTCGCCGACGCGGCTCGTCGCCGAGAACGTCCATCTCGCCAATGCCGGATGGGGAAGCGCGCCCCCGAGCGTCACTCTCGAGACGGCGAGCGGAGTGCCGTCGATCTTTGCTGTTTCCATGACTACCTCGGTGAATTGGGTGTTGGTGGGGGAATCCCTCGGTCAGAACACACGTTCGCTGGCGCGTTGGCGCAGCAGGACGCGCAGCTGCGCCTGCGCGCGCCGCAGGATCTGACGGTCGAGCGCGGGATCCGGAGCGGGCGGCGGCAGCACCTTCTCCAGGATCAAGAGGGCGCGCCAGGTCGCCGTGAACTCGATGATCTCCTCGCGGTACCGCGGATAAAGCCGCAGGTAGCGCTTCAGATGCTCGTTCGATTTGGGATTGCCGCTGGTGATGTAGCCGAAGAGGAGTTCATCGAGGTCGTCCATGGCTCGTCCTTTCACGTCGCAGCTCCTGCGATGCGTGAAAGATGGCGTCGGACGGGCTTTAAGTCCTTGAGCGACCGCCGAATGTTCCTGAAACGATCTGGGGGGCTGGCGCGGCGACTGCGAAGCGTCGAGTGAGGCCGGCGCTCGGATTCTCCCGTCGCCGGCTTCGCCGCCGCGGGTGTCGGCTACAGCGCGGCACCCCCCAACAGCGACCGGCGGGAGCACGGTGCCGCACATGGCTTCGCATGTTGTTCCATAGGATCACAGTCAGGGCCGGCGCGCTGTCGTCGTCAGGACGGAGGCTTCGTCGCCGTCAGATAGGCGACGCGCTCGACCGCGACGGATTTTGGTGCCGCCACCGTACGCCGAACATCTTCCTCCAGGATCTTTCGCTCCTCTGGCGTGAAGCGTTCGGCCAGGATCTCGCCGAGCGGCGGGGCCCAGGGATGCGGCGCGGTGCGGATGAAGGTCTCCCACGAGGTGTAGATGAACGGGAGCAGGTCGATGTGGAGCTCCAGGTGTATCTCGGTGAAGCCGCACGCTTGGAACAACCCAACCAGGTCGCGTTCGGAGTAATTGGTGATCGGGCTCGCCTGTATCTTTTCCAAGGTGTCGGGAAACTGGGCCGCCCTCCAGCGATGCAGCAGCGACAGGACAGGGCCGCCGTGTCCGGCGGGCCGCTTCTCGAGGATCTCCCGCAAGGCGCTGACGGCAAGCGCTTCGTCGCGAAGGACGGGTTCGGCGATCGAAACGCGGCCGCCGGGCTTGAGCGCGCGGCGGAATTCGCGCAGCGCGGCGAGCTTGTCGGCGACATAGGCGAGAACCGCGCGGGTGGTGATGACGTCGACGGACCCGCTCTCGATGGCTGTCAGCTTGTCGGCGGCACCATGGTGGAAGGCGCATTGCTCGCGAACACCGCGCTCGATCGCGAGCGACTTGGCGTGCCGCAGCAGCGGCTCGGAGACATCGACGAAGAGGACCCGCAGCGACGGCCCGATCCGGTCGATGGCGCGGAAGCCGATGAGGCCTTCGCCGGCGCCGATATCGGCAAGCGTCATTCCCGCCGCGAGCTGGGCACCGTCGAGGACGTTGTCGGCGTAGCGTTCGAGCCTGGCGCGGATGATGCGATCGTATTCGGGATCGTCGCCGTGCCGGAGATGCAAGAGCCAGTTGGACCACACATCGGCCGCGGGCTCGGATGAATCGCGCGTCATTTCCCCCCACCTCGATTGCCCCTCAGGGGAATAGCATATCGCACGATCCCGCCAAACGCTTCGGCGCTGCCTATGAGGCGTTTCGGCAAGACTCCACACCGCCGATGACTTTCTCGACGTAACTGGACGCGCGAGGCTGTGCGCCGTGCCGCGAATGCAACGCAGTACCGTTCGAAGGCGCATGGGCGCCCAAACATCTCATCACTTCTGCACGAAACTCCACGATCGTCCTTGCCGGAACCGTCTTAATGGTTCCTCGTGGGGTCGCCGGCGCTATAATCCAGCGCGCGGGAGAGTCTGGGGAGGGAAGGGGTGACGCACCGAATCTTGCTGGTCGATGACGATGTCGAGCTCGCCGACATGATCCGCGAATTCCTGGAGCTCGAAGGCTTCGTGGTCGAAGCCGTGCATGATGGCCCTGCCTTCTTTCGCTGCGCCGTGGACGGCACGGATCTCGTGGTGCTGGACGTCATGCTGCCGGGGCTGTCGGGCTTCGAGGTGCTGAAGCGGTTGCGCCAGCGCTCCAATGTCCCGGTGATCATGTTGACGGCGCGCAGCGAGGATGTCGATCGCATCGTCGGGCTGGAGATAGGCGCCGACGATTACGTGTCGAAGCCCGTCAATCCCCGCGAGCTCGTCGCCCGCATCCGCGCCGTGCTGCGGCGGACGAGTTCGCTCTCGCCGTCGTCCTCCGGCGACATCGCCGTCGGCGAAATCCGCCTCAACGCTGCCGCCCGCAACGCCTGGTCGGACCAGCAGAAGCTCGATCTCACGACGGCTGAATTCAATCTCCTCGAGCATTTCCTGCGCAACGCCGGCCGCATCGTCGCGCGCGAGGAGCTTTCTGCCGCCGCCTTCGGGCGGCAGGAATCGCTGGGCGCGGCCGATCGCAACGTCGACACGCTGGTCAGCAAGGTACGGCGCAAGCTCGGTCCCGCCAACGACCTCGACCAGCGGATCAAAACCGTCCGCAATGTCGGCTATATCTACGCAGTGCCGTCGCCGCCGGCTGCACCCGAGGCGCATCCCGGCGAACGCTCCTGAAGCGGGGCTGAACGGCGCCGTCCGGAGGAGGAGCTCATTTTCAGGCGAAGGCCTCCGCGCCGGCAGAACCGCTCATGGCTGCGGCTCGGCCTCGTCGCCTTGCTCTGCGCGCTGCGCGCGCCGGCGGCTCGCGCGGATGACGACTATCAGCTGGGGCACGGCCTCGATCTCGGCCCCTTCAATTTCGCCGGCTACAGCAATCTGGTCGCGGGCTTCCCTGAGGGCGAGCAGAAATCGCTCGCCCTTGGCGATCTAAGCCTCTTCGTCAGCGGTCATTTCGGGCGGTTCTTCAATCCCTTCACCGAAGCGGAGCTGGCCAATCTCAATATCGTGAGCTCCGGCGCGCCGGGCCGCGACCGCGGCGATGGCGACCTCGTCCTCGAGCGCCTCTACAACGATTCCTACCTGACGCCCAGCACGACGCTCCGCCTCGGCAAGATGCTGACCCCGGTCGGCGAGTGGAACGTGATCCACGCGGCGCCGCTGGAGCTGTCGACGGTGCGGCCGGCCGTCACCTACCGCGATTTCAGCGAATACGCCACCGGCCTTTCCGTCCTCTACAGCGATCCCTTCGCGCGCCTGCCGGACGTGCAGGTGTACTGGCAGCCGAGCGGCGAATTCGCCGAGCGCCCCGACACCATCACCTTCCACCAGTACAAGACCGTCGAAGGTGCGCGTATCGCCTTTCCGCTCGGGCTCCTCGACCAGGTCGGCATCTCCTTCCAGCAGTCGAAGGACACCTTCGGCTCTAACCAATCGCTTTACGGCCTCGATTACCACTACACCGTCGGCCGCCTGACCCTGCAGGGGGAAGGCACCTTTTCCGATATCGGCAATGCCGCCGCCGTCCATGGCCGCGATACCGAATGGGGCCTCTACGCCGCAGGCTCCTACGCGCTCAGCGAGAAATGGTCGGTCTATGGCTGGTACGAGGAGTTCTCCGACCGGACGGCACCCTCGGTCGCGCATGATCTGCTCGCGGGCATCGCCTACCGGCCGGAGCCGCCGATGGTGCTGCGGCTCGAGTATCTGCAGAATCTCAGCGGACGACCGGTCAACCCCACGGGGCTGTTTGCCGCCTGGGCTATCCTTTTCTGAGCGGCGGCATGACGAGGCTGCTCCTTGCCGTCACCCTCGCGCTGGGGCTCGTGGGCATGGTGCCGGCGCGGGCCGAAGGGCTGCTCGTCATCGCCAATCCCTCAGTCGAGGCGGCAATGCCACTGACGCTGGGCGAGATCGCCGCGATCTATCTCGACCGGTTGACGATCTGGCCCGACGGCAGCCACATCATCCCCGTCAATCGCGAGGCGAGCAACCGGATCAGGGCGGCGTTCACGGCGCGCGTGCTGCATCAGGACAACGCCAGCCTCGCCGCCTACTGGAACCAGATGCACTTCATGGGCAAGCTGCCGCCGGTGGTGCAGGAATCCGAGCAGGCCATGCTCGCTTTCATTCGCGCGGTTCCGGGATCCATCGGTTACATCAGCGACACGACCGCGCCGGTCGGTGTGAAGGTATTGGCCCATGTTCCCTGACGGCAGCGCCGGACGGCAAGCCTCGTGAGCGGCTTTCTCTCACGCTCCATCCCGCGCCGCATCCTCGCGGCACTGCTGAGCATTTATGTCGCCACCTATTTCGCGACCGCGATCGTGGTCTATTCCGGGGTGCGCGCATCGCTGCTCGAGAGCGACGCGGCCACGCTCAACCAGCTCGCCGACCTGAAATACGAGCAGCTCGCCAATGTGATCCGCGCGCTCGCCACCGACCTTACCGCCTGGTCGGAGCTCGACGTCATGAACGATCTCGTCTCCGGCGACCTCGACAAGCGCATCACCCATGCGCTCGAGGCGCTGAAGCGGCTCTACGGGCTTTCGGGCGACCTCTACGCGTTCAACGCGGCGGATACGCTGGTGGCAAGTTCCAATGCCGGCATCAGCCCCGGCGGCGAGCGCCTCCCGGCACCGTGGCAAGGCACCGCCGACCGGCTTACCTTCATTGCCAAGGGTGCCGACCCGATCACCGGGGGCAAGACCGTCGCGCTCGAGATTCCTGTCTTCGCCAGCTTCGACCGGAGCTATCGCATCGGCACGCTGGTGATGACCTATCCCTGGAGCTCCGTCGAGCATCTCCTGTTCGCGCTGGAGCACGGGACCATCCTGCTGGAGAACGGCACCCGGCCGCGCGTTCTAGCCGCCAATCCCAGGGACATCGCCGACCGCGCGGGTGTATCGCCTGCGGTTGCGGCCGCCGCCGAGCGGCGCGGCGGCTTCGTCATCGGCCGCTCGGTGCGGCAAAGCGGCCTCGTCGCGGACTGGCAAGTGGTGACGGTAGAGGACTCCGCCACCGCCACGCGCCCGCTGCGCTGGGTGGCGATGGAACTGGCGCTGCTGGGCGTCTGCCTCGGCCTGCCGATCGTCCTGCTCGGCCGCTGGCTCTCGCACAAGCTGACGAGGCCGATCGCGGAGCTCACCCGCGTCACCCGGGAGATCGCCGATACCGACCGGCTCGAGGCGCGCGCGCCGGTGACCTCGTCTGACGAGCTCGGCTCGCTCGCGCAGTCCTTCAACCGCATGACCGACAATCTCCAACGCGCCACCCGTGAGCGCGAGCAGTTCGTGCGCGAGCTGGCCGCGCTCAACCAGACCCTCGAGGCGAAGATCGCGATGCGGACCGAGGAGCTGGAGGCCGCGGTCAAGGCGCAACAGCGCCTCATCGGCGACATCTCGCACGAGATCAAATCGCCGCTCGCGCGTCTCAGCATGGCACTTGGGCTGGCGCGCCGCTTGACCGAGCAGGACAGGCCGCGGCAGTTCGATCGGATGGAGCACGAGATCGAACGGATTGCGGCGCTCGCCGGCGAGCTGCTCACCCTTGCCAGGCTCGACAGCATCGGGGCACCGCCCGAATTCGGGCCGGTCGATCTCGGTGCCCTAGTCGAGCGGATCGTCGCGGATGCCGTCTACGAGAAGCCGGACCGGGCCTCGGATCTGGTGCTGCGCCGTGAGGCGGCACCGATCTCCGTCCTCGGCAATGCCGATCTGCTGCGCCGTGCCATCGAGAACGTGGTGCGCAACGCCATCTTCTACACGCCGGTGGGGACCAGGGTCGAGATCGTGGTGTCGCGCAAGCCTCCCGGCCTGGCTTGCGTCGCGACGATCGATCATGGTCCCGGCGTCCCGGCGGCGGCGCTCGATCATCTGTTCGAGCCCTTCTATCGCGTCGACGAGGCGAGGGCCCGCGACACCGGCGGCTCGGGGATCGGCCTCGCCATCTGCCAGCGCGTCGTGCAGCTCCACGGCGGCGCGGCGCGGGCGCGCAACAACGAGCCCCACGGCCTCATCGTCGAGATCGAGCTCCCCTCTATCCAGTGACCGCGGCGACGCGACCGCGCTATTGCTGGTGCGCGATGCAGGCAAAGCGCGCCGTGGTGATGCCCCAGAGGCTCGTCGATTCCGCCTCGGAGACGGCGACCTTGTCGAAGCGCCCGCAGCTCGTCTGCGCGACCCGCTCGATGTTGCCCACCGAGGTGAAGTGGGCGTCGTATTTGATGGCGACGGATGTCGGGTCGGCGCTGTCGACATCATATGCGCCGCCCCACACGGCGACACATCCGGCAAGCGAGAGCGCCGCGACAACGGCGCAGACAATTCTGCTCATGGGCTTGGGTCTCCTGCTGCGATCGACGACGGCGGGCATGCTCAAGACGTGTGCGCGGCAGCGCTTGTGGGCGCGAGCAGCCTCAGGCCCAGCCCGCCGATTTCGAGCAGATCGCACGCCCCGCAGCGCCCGCCGGTGTGGAGCGCCAG
>CAWBKF010000047.1:0-191040 GCA_963789275.1 uncultured Alphaproteobacteria bacterium | reverse complement strand
TCCGCCGAGCGCCAACGGCTTCTCGCGCTGGCCACCGCCGCCATCCGCAAGCTCGGCTACAAGAGCGCCGGCACGCTCGAATTCCTCTACCAGGACGGCGCCTTCTTCTTCATCGAGATGAACACGCGGCTCCAGGTCGAGCATCCCATCTCCGAGATGGTGAGCGGCATCGATATCGTGCGCGAACAGATCCGCATCGCCGCGGGCGCGCCGCTGGGCTATCGTCAGGACGACGTCAAGCTCAGCGGCCACGCCATCGAATGCCGCATCAACGCTGAGAATCCCGAGACCTTCGCGCCCTCGCCCGGCTGCATCGCGAGCTATCACGTGCCGGGCGGCCTCGGCGTGCGCGTCGACAGCGCGCTCTATCAGGGCTATGTCGTGCCGCCGCACTATGACAGCCTGGTCGCCAAGCTCATCGTGCACGGCACGTCGCGCAACGAATGCCTGATGCGCGTCAGGCGCGCGCTGGAGGAATACGTCATCTCCGGCATCGAGACGACGATCGCGCTGCATCAACGTCTCGTCGCCGCCCCCGACTTCATCAATGGCGATTACGACATCCATTGGCTCGAGCGCTTCCTCGCACGCGCCTGACTCAAGGAACCGTTCCGCCTCAGTGGCATTCGCCCGCGCGGTGCGGCATCATCCCTGACCATGATCGCGCTCACCCCCGAGCTGCTGCTGCGCGCCTACGCCGCCGGCATCTTCCCGATGGCGGAGGACGCCGAGGATCGCGAGGTCTTCTGGGTCGATCCGGAGCAGCGCGGCGTGTTGCCGCTCGACGACTTCCACCTGCCGCGGCGGCTGCGTCGGGTATTGCGGCAGGAATTGTTCGAGATCCGCTGCGACAGCGCCTTTGCCGAGGTGGTGCGCGGCTGCGCCGAGCCGCGGCCGGAGCGGCCGAAGACCTGGATCAATGACGAGATCGTGCAGCTCTACACCGCGCTCTTCCGCCGCGGCTTCGCGCACAGTGTCGAATGCTGGCACGGCGGCGCGCTGGTCGGCGGGCTCTACGGAGTGGCGCTCGGCGGAGCGTTCTTCGGCGAGAGCATGTTCAGTCGGGTGACCGAGGCGAGCAAGGTGGCGCTGGCGCAGCTGGTGGCGCGATTGAGGCTAGGCGGCTTCCGCCTGCTCGACACCCAATTCGTCACGCCGCATCTCGAGCGTTTCGGCGCCATCGAGATTCCGCGCCGCCAATACCACCGCGAGCTCGCCGCGGCGCTGCAGGTCGAGGCCTACTTCCCGGGCGAGCCGCTGGCGGCGGCGGCGGCGTTGGCGCTCTTGCAGTCGAGCACGCCGATATCATAGATCGGATTTTCCAGCGCCGAGAGCGCCGGGCTCGAGGCGAACATCCAGCCGCTGAAGACGCGCTGCGCGAGGCTGTCGCTGCCACCGCCCTGGCGCTGCTCGTCGATCTGCAGGAAGGCGGCGCTTTCCGGCTCCTCCTCGGGCGGATGCTTGACGCAGGCGCGCACGGTGATGATCAGCCGGCCGAAGCGCACCGGCTTGCCGATCGGCGCATCGAACTTGCTGATGCGCGCGGTGGTCTTGTCGAGGCCCTGCAGCACCGCCACCGTGTCCGCCCATGCCGGGACCGCCGCCGGCAGGACCGGCAGCAGCACCAGGACAAAGTGGCGCAGCCTCACGCCCGATCCTTCTTGTAAGGGTTGACCAGGCCGGCGACGAGGCGGCGCAGCACTTCGCGGAACTGCGCCTCGTCACAGCCCATCAGCACGGCATCCTCGAGCGCGTCCTGCGCCAGCGCGCGCAGCTCCTCGAGGTTCTCGTTGAGCACCTTGATCTTCTCGACGCAGGAGACCGGCTCGCCCTCCGCGGTAAGCCAGGTCGGCAAGTCCAGCTTGCCCGGTGTCCCGCTCATGCAGCCGATTCCGCAGGCTTCAGCGCGCTGAAGCGGAGCCGCACGTAATCCACCGTCCACGCGCCCGCCGCGTCGGCGAGCCGGTCGCGCAGCATGTCCTCGACCTCCTGCTTGACGCTAGGACGGGTTTGCGGCGGAACGGTGGCGAGGAAGCTCTCGGCGAAGGTGTCGAGCCAATTGGCGAGCGAGCCGGGCAGCAGCGTCGGCCGCGGGATGAGCGCCATCGAGGTTACGATGAAACCCTGGCTCTCCAGCCGGGCGCGATACTCCTCCGGCGCGGGAAAATACCACGGGCTCGCCGCCTCGCCGTCGACGCCGCGCCGCGCCAGCGCCGCGGTCAGCGCGCCGCGCACCGCCTCGACATTGCCGGCGCCGCCGCATTCGGCGATGAAGCGCCCGCCCGGCTTCAAGCCGCGCCACACGCCGGCGATCACGGCATCGGGATCGCGCATCCAATGCAGCGCCGCGTTGCTGAAGACGGCATCGAACTCCGCCGCGAAGGCGAGCCGAGTCCCGTCCACGACCTCCGCGGCGAGGCCGCGGGCGCGCGCCGCCGCCACCTGCTCGACGCTGGCATCGACGCCGATGACCGAGGCGCGCTCGGCGATGAGCTGGGTGAGCGCGCCGTCGCCGCAGCCGAGATCAAGAATGCGCTCTTGCGGCCGAGGCGCCAGCAGCGCCAGCAACGGCTCGCCGAGCACGGCGACGAAGGCGGCGTTGCGCTGATACCGCGCGGGATCCCAGCGCTGCTCGACGAGTGGGGCGCCGGGTCGGACGAGATTATTTGGCCGGGGGGATCTGGCCATTTTGCTTCGGCTGCTGGCCGCCCTGCGTGCCATAGATGAATTGGCCGATCAGCGATTCGAGGCTGATGGGCGGCGTGGTATGGTCGATCTTGCCGCCGGGCTTGATGTACTCGTCCTCGGCGCCGGGCACGATCGAGAGATATTTGTCGCCGAGCAGGCCGGTCGAGGCGATCGTCGCCACGCTATCGACCGGCAGCTTGATCGTGGGCTCGATGCTCATCTTCACCACGGCGACGTAGTCCTTGGGGTCGAGCGTCTGCGACACGATGCTGCCGACCTTGATGCCGCTGATGCGGACATCGCCGCCGTCGCGCAGCCCTTCGACTCGATCGAAATTGGCGGTGACATCGTAGCCGGTGATGGCGCGGACCTGGCTCGTGGTATAGGCGAAGAACAGGAATACGGCGGCAACCACCAGCACGACGGCGCCCATGACGGTCTCGACGGCGTTGCGATTCATCCCCTCTCGCTCCCTCGCAGGCTTTCCGTTGCGGTCTTATTCCGGCTTCCAGGGCTCATAGTCGCCGGCGGCCTTGGCGCGATGGCCGCCGCGCAGCACCGAGCCGGGCGGCCGGTAGGCGTCGGGCGTGCCCGTCAGGTTCGGCACGTAATCCCGCTGCCAGGGATATTTCTTCTGACCCGCCGCCTGTGGCAGCTCGTCGAAGGTGTGGTGCAGCCAGCCATGCCATTCCGGGGGCACGCGCGAGGCCTCGGGCTCGCCGTTATAAATCACCCAGCGGCGCTCGCGACTCTCGCGCCCGCCGCCGCGCTTCAGCGGCCGATGGCCCTTGTCGCGGTAGTAGCGGTTGCCGAACTGATCGGTACCGACCAGCTCGCCTCTGAGCCAAGTGAAGAGCCTTGTGCCGAGAGTGATGCCCATTCGACGAGAATCCCATCGCTCGCGGCGACTAGCGACGTCCGGCCGCCGTGTTTCCTGGAAAAACCGGCGCGACTATGGCACCTGCCTTCGGGCGCGTCCATAGCGCGCCCGGCAGCCCTGCGTGGGAGGACGCGCGGCGCCGGCGGCCTTCCTCCCGAGCCGCCGAAAAGCGCTCGACCGTCTCATCGCCGCTGGTCCCCTAATATTCCCTCCCCAAACGCTACAGATTGATTGGCAAACGGAGGACCCACAAAATCTTGTTGCTGGTGGCCGGGTTTTACGCCAACATCTGGTTTCTTGATCAGCACAGCCCCTAGATGTAGCGGCTGCATCCCGGCGGGGAAAATGGCAAGAAACTTCGTGGTGGGTGGGGGTTAGAATGCGCATAGAGAGACGGTTCACCAAGGCGGCCCAGGATCCCTACGCCGGCATCGAGTTCCGCATTGCGACCAGCGAGATTCGCAATCCCGACGGCTCGCGTGTGTTCCATCTGCCGGATATCGACGTGCCGGCGCTCTGGAGCCAAGTCGCCTGCGACATCCTCGCGCAGAAATATTTCCGCAAGGCCGGCGTGCCGGCAAGGCTGGTGCCGGTGGTCGAGGCGGACGTGCCGGACTGGCTGTGGCGGCGCACGGCTGACGAGCAGGCGTTGCAGGCGCTGCCGGCCAAGGAACGCTACGGTTCGGAGAAGAGCGCGAAGCAGGTGTTCGACCGGCTGGCAGGAACCTGGACCTATTGGGGCTGGAAGGGCGGCTATTTTGACAGCGACGAAGACGCCCGCGCCTATTACGACGAAATGCGGCTGATGCTGTGCCGCCAGATGGCGGCGCCCAACTCGCCGCAATGGTTCAATACTGGGCTGCATTGGGCCTATGGCATCGACGGGCCGGCGCAGGGTCATTACTACGTCGATTTCCAGAGCGGCGCGCTCGTCGCCTCCGAGAGCGCCTACGAGCATCCGCAGCCGCATGCCTGCTTCATCCAGTCGGTGGCCGACGACCTCGTCAACGAGGGCGGCATCATGGACCTCTGGGTGCGCGAAGCCCGTCTTTTCAAATACGGCTCGGGCACCGGCTCCAACTTCTCCAAGCTGCGCGGCGAGAGCGAGAAGCTGTCGGGCGGCGGACGTTCCTCGGGGTTGATGAGCTTCCTCAAGATCGGCGATCGCGCCGCGGGAGCGATCAAATCGGGCGGCACGACGCGGCGCGCCGCCAAGATGGTGACCGTCGACATCGATCATCCCGATATCGAGGCCTATATCGACTGGAAGGTGGTCGAGGAGCAGAAGGTCGCCGCGCTGGTCGCAGGATCGAAGCTGGCGCAGCGCCACCTCAACTGCATCATCGCCGCCTGCCATGACGGCGAGGTCGACGAAGCCGGCCGCTACGATCCCGCGCGCAATCCCGGCTTGAAGCGCGAGATCAAGGCGGCGCGCCGCGCCATGATCCCCGAGAACTTCGTCCAGCGCGTCATCCAATTCGCGCAGCAGGGCTATACCGAGATCGACTTCCGCACCTACGATACCGACTGGGACAGCGACGCCTATCTCACCGTCTCCGGCCAGAATTCGAACAACTCGGTGCGCGTCACCAACAATTTCCTGGAGAAGGTCGACGCCGACGGCGATTGGAGCCTGATCCGCCGCACCGACGGCAAGCCGCACAAGACGCTCAAGGCGCGCGATCTCTGGGACAAGATCGCCTACGCCGCCTGGGCCAGCGCCGATCCCGGCCTGCAATACGACACCACGATCAATGAATGGCATACCTGCCCGGGGAGCGGCCGCATCAACGCGTCGAACCCGTGCTCGGAATATATGTTCCTCGACGACACCGCGTGCAATCTCGCCTCGCTCAACCTGATGACCTTCCGCTGTGAGGACGGCGAGTTCGATACGCCGGCCTTCGAGCACGCGACGCGGCTGTGGACGATCACGCTCGAGATCTCGGTGCTGATGGCGCAGTTTCCATCGCGCGAGATCGCCCGGCTCTCCTACGAGTTCCGCACGCTCGGCCTCGGCTACGCCAATATCGGCGGCCTGCTCATGGCGACCGGCCTGCCTTATGACAGCGACGAGGGCCGCGCGCTCTGCGCCGCCATCACCGCGGTCATGACCGGGGTCGCCTACGCCACCTCGGCGGAGATGGCGGCCGAGCTCGGCGCCTTCCCCGGCTTCGCCGGCAATCGCGGCGCGATGCTGCGCGTCATCCGCAACCACCGCCGCGCCGCGCATGGCGAGACCGAGGGCTACGAAGAGCTTTCGATTCCGCCGGTTCCGCTCGACGCCGCCAACTGCCCCGACAAGGCGCTCATCGGTGCTGCGCGCCGCGCCTGGGACGCGGCGCTGGCGCTGGGCGAGCTGCACGGCTACCGCAACGCCCAGACCAGCGTCGTCGCCCCCACCGGGACGATCGGACTGGTGATGGATTGCGACACCACCGGCATCGAGCCGGATTTCGCGCTGGTCAAGTTCAAGAAGCTCGCCGGCGGCGGCTACTTCAAGATCATCAACCGCATGGTGCCGGAGGCGCTGCGCGTCCTCGGCTATGGCGCCGAGGAGATCGAGGCGATCACCCGCTACGCGGTCGGCCATGCCACGCTCAAGAACGCGCCGGGCGTGAGCCACGAAAACCTGCGCCAGCGCGGCTTCACCGACGGCGCGCTCGAGGCGGTCGAAGGAGCGCTCGCCGCCGCCTTCGACATCAAATTCGTCTTCAACAAATGGACGCTTGGCGAGGAATTCTGCAAAGCGGCTTTCGGCTTCAGCGCGGCGGCGCTCGACGATGTCGGCTTCGACATGCTGGCGGAACTGGGCTTCACCAAGGCCGAAGTTGACGCCGCCAACACCTATTGCTGCGGTGCCATGACGCTGGAGGGCGCGCCTTTCCTGCAGGAGCAGCATCTGGCGGTGTTCGACTGCGCCAATCCCTGCGGCCGCATCGGCAAGCGTTACCTCTCTGTCGAGAGCCACATCCGCATGATGGCGGCATCGCAGCCCTTCATCTCCGGCGCGATCTCCAAGACCATCAACATGCCGAACACCGCGACGGTCGAGGAGTGCAAGGACGCCTATCGGATGTCGTGGCGCCTCGGCCTCAAGGCGAACGCGCTCTACCGCGACGGCTCCAAGTTGTCGCAGCCGCTCTCCTCGTCGCTGATCGCCGATGACGAGAATGACGACGCCATGGCCGATCTCCTGGATAAGACGCCGCTGGAACGCGTGCCGGTGATCGCCGAGCGTATCGTCGAACGGGTGGTCGAACGCGTCGTGCAGCAGGCCGGCCGGCGGCGCCTGCCGCAGCGGCGCAAGGGCTACACGCAAAAGGCCATTGTCGGCGGCCACAAAGTCTATCTGCGCACTGGCGAGTACGAAGACGGCAAGCTCGCCGAAGTGTTCATCGACATGCATAAGGAAGGCTCCGCCTTCCGCTCGCTGATGAACAACTTCGCCATCGCCATCTCGATCGGCCTGCAATACGGCGTACCGCTCGAGGAATATGTCGAGGCCTTCACCTTCACCCGCTTCGAGCCCGCCGGCCTGGTCGAAGGCAACGACGCCATCAAGATGGCGACCTCGCTGATCGACTATATCTTCCGCGAGCTCGCCATCTCCTATCTCGGCCGCAATGACCTCGCGCATGTCCAGCCGGCCGACATACTGCCGGACACGCTGGGCAAGGGCGTGGTGGAATCGAACCTCCCCGATGGCGGCGGCCGCGGCGATGTGACGGCGGCAGTGCAGAAAGTCCTTTCGACCGGCTTTGTCCGCAACAAGCTCACCCGGCTCACCGTCTTCGAAGGCGGCGCGCGGGGCGCGATGACGAGCGACGGCAACGCCGCCATCACCATGGGCGCGCCGGTCACGCAGAGCGTATCGTTCGCGGCGGAGCTGCGGGAGAGCACCTCGCTCACCCAGCCCGACAACCGCATCGAGCAGATCCGCGCCGCACGCATGAAGGGCTACGAGGGCGACAGCTGCGGTGAATGCGGCAACTTCACCCTCGTGCGCAACGGGACCTGCCTCAAATGCGACACTTGCGGCAGCACGAGCGGCTGTAGCTGATCGCGGCGTGACCCCGGCTCAAAGCCTCCCGGCCGGGCCACGGTATTGAGGCAGAAATTGGGGTGCGGCGAAAGCCGCACCCCGCTTTTTTCGGGTTCGAGCCCTTAGCCCGGCGCCGCGCCGGGAAACTGCCGCCGAACGCCAACCCGCTGCATAAAAACCGAGCAGCCTCGCCTCGCGCGCCCGGTCATGCCGCCGGCCAAGCTCCGGAAACCCGGACCCGCTCACGGCATGTTTCTTGCTGCTGCCCGAGGAGCGGTCGGCGGAGGGACTTCGGATGCGGCATAGGATCGGGTTTGCGGCCATGGCGCTCGCGGCGGCGCTGAGCTTGGCGGCGCTGCGGCCGGCCGCCGCGGACGACCGGGTGATCAAGGTCGGCACCTTGAAGCTGATCCACGCCATCACCCCCTATTTTTACGAGAAGTTCGCACCGCCGGGCTACAAGATCGAAATCTCGCCCTTCGAGAGCCCGAGCGACGGCAAGAACGCGGTGGTGACGGGATCGGTGGATTTCGGCACCTACGGCCTTGCCGCCGCCACGCTCGGCGCCGCGGCGGGCGAGCCGGTGGTGGTGATCGGCGCGTCGTGCAATCGCGGCATGGCGGTCGTCGCCGGGGTCGACAGCGGCATCGCCACGATCCACGACCTCAAGGGCAGGAAAGTCGGCATCTGGCCCGGCTCGACGCAAGAGGTCGTCATCCTCAATCGGCTCACCGATGAGGGGATGTCGATCAAGGACATCCAGATGATCCGCCTCTCCTTCAGCGACATGGCGCCGGCACTGGCGCGCGGCGACGTCGATGCCTATGTCGGGGCCGAGCCCGGCCCGGGCATCAGCCTCGCCAACGGCACCGGCAAGATCGTCGAATATCCCTACTCGACCAAGGTCGGCTCGCTCAACATGGTGATGACGACGAGTCAGGCGATGGTCGATCGCGATCCCGCGCTGATTCTCACTTTCCTGCGGATTCACCGCGCCGCCACCGAATACGCCATGGCGCATCGCGACGAGATGGTCGCGATGGCGGTGCAGAAGCTCGGGCAGACGCGGGAGTCGATCGAAAAGGCCGTGCCCAATGTCGAGCTCACCTGGAACATCGACGACGCCTTCATGGCGGCCGCCAAGTTCTATGGAACACAAATGCTCGAGCGCAAGCAGATCCGCGAGCTGCCGGCCGATTACGACAGCTTCATCAACCGGCGCTTCGTGCGCGAGATCGCCGAATAGGCCGCCGTGAGCGACGCGCCCTCGATCGGCGCGCCGGTGGCGCGCGCGGCCGTGGCGGAGAGCGCCGCCGGCGCGCCGACGCCGCCGCGCGCGGCGCGAACGGTGATCCTGGCGCTGATTTTTCCGGTGAGCTTCATTCTGCTCTGGCACGTGCTGGTGAGAATGAGCGGCACGCGGCTGGTGCCGACGCCGGCCAATGTCGCGGTGATGATGTATGACTTCATCTTCGGCGGCGTCTATGACGACGCCTTTTCCGGCACCGCCTATATCCATCTCTACCAATCGGCCCGGCGCGTCTATGGCGGGTTCCTGCTTGCCGCCGCCACCGGGATCCCACTCGGCCTCCTGCTCGGGCGGGTGAAGCTGCTGCGCCAGATGCTCGATCCCACCATCTCGCTGCTGCGGCCGATCCCGGTGACCGCCTGGCTGCCGCTGTCGATGATCTTCTTCGGCCTCGGCCCGAGCTCGGCGGTGTTCCTGGTGTTCCTCGGCGCCTTCTACCCCATCCTGCTCAACACTACTTTCGGCGTGCGCGCCACCGATCCGCGCCTGTTCGAGGCGGCGGCGATGCTCGGCTGCCGCGGGTCCTCGATGTTCCGCTCGATCATCCTGCCGGCGGCGCTGCCGAGCATCTTCAACGGCTTGCGGCTCGGGCTCGGCTTCGCCTGGGTGCTGATCGTGGTCGGTGAAATGACCGGCGTGCCGCAAGGACTGGGCGCGGTGATCATGGATGGACGCACATTGTCGCGCACTGACGTCGTCATCACCGGCATGATCGTCGTCGGCGTCGCCGGCTTCCTGTCCGACCGGCTGATGCTGGCGCTCAACAACCGGCTGCTGCGCTGGAGCCCGCAGCATGGCTGACCTGCCGATGCTCGAGATCCAGCGCGTGAGCAAGCGCTTTCAGCTCGCCGGCGACACGATCGAGGCGCTGAGCCCGGTCGATCTCACCATCGCGCGCGGCGAGTTCATCTGCCTCATCGGCGCGTCGGGATGCGGCAAATCCACCCTGCTCAGGATCATTGCCGGCTTCGAGACCTCATCGTCGGGGAAGGTGCTGGTCGCCGGCAAGCCGGTCACCGGGCCCGGGCCCGACCGCGGCATGGTCTTCCAGGACTATGCGCTCTTTCCCTGGATGACCGTGCGACAGAACATCGGCTTCGGCCCGCGCCAGCGCGGCCGCTCGCGCAGCGAGGTGCGCGACGTCGCCGAGCACTATGTCGGCGATGGTCGGGCTCACTCGCTTCGCCGATCGCTTCCCGCACCAGCTTTCCGGCGGCATGAAGCAGCGCGTCGCCATCGCCCGCTGTCTTGCCAACGAGGCCGAAGTGCTGCTGATGGATGAGCCGTTCGGCGCACTCGATGCGCTCACCCGCGCCAAGCTGCAGGAGGAGCTGCTGGAGATCTGGCGGCGCACGCGCACCACCATCCTCTTCGTCACGCATTCCGTCGAGGAGGCGGTGCTGCTGGCCGACCGCGTCGTCGTCATGTCGGCGGCGCCCGGCCGTATCGACAGCGACACGGCCCTGACCTTGCCGCGCCCGCGCGACGTCTCCGCCGCCGATTTCAATGGGCTGCGGCGAATGATCACCGACCGGCTCACCAGCCATCTCGCAGCCAAGGCCGCCTGAGCCGGCCCTGCCCGGACCAGCCCTGGCACGGGCGAGCCGGGCGCCTCGCGGCCTGACCGGCAGGGCTGCAGTGGCAATATCCCAGCGGAAAGGACCGGGTAGCTAAATTTCTTGTGACATGGGGATGACCGATCCCTGCCCCGCCTACTACCGTTACCCTCGCCGCAGTGGCGAGGGGCCACGCGCAGTTGACTGACCGGCCATCTCAGCGGTGGCCGGTCTTTTTTTCCAAATCAGCCGGGATTGCTGCCCAGCAGCCCCTCGAGCGCCGCGGCCGGCAGCTGGGCAAGGCCCCGCGGAACCTGGAACAGGGCGGGGTCCTGCGGCCCCAGGGCGAGGTTGGCAAGCTCCATGCGAATGGCCGTCACTCTTCCGCTACCGCCGCGGGTGACGGTCCCGTCGATCCGCATCGGCACCCCTTGCGCGCTGAGCCAGGCAAAGCCCTGGGCGCGGCTGCCATCGGCCGCGAGGTGGTCGATCCGATACTTGGTGGTGCGCACGCCGTTAACCGTCTCGTGCCCGACGGGCTCACGGCGCAGGGCGGGGTCGTCGAGCTCGGCCATGACCTTGGGAAAGGCGAAGGTGACATAGGTCTTAAGCATCGGCACGATGAGGAAGCCCTGCTTCGCCGCGGCGTCGAGGACGATAACCTCGGCAACGCCCTGGATCGTTTGCTCGTGACGCTCATGGCCGGGAATATGGAAGACCATGCCGCTATAGCTCTTGCCGTTGACCGTGACCGTCCGCTCGGCGCTGTAGGCGATGCTGGCATCGCCGAACAGCGCCGCGCGCGCCGCTCCAGGCGCTGTAGCGGCGAGCATGAGGCAAAGCGACAGCAACAGACGGCGCATGTGACCCTCCCGACGGCGAGATCATTGCGATAGCCGCCGATTGCGGCGCTTTCGCGGCGGCGAGCCGGCGCGCTATGCTGATGGTCACGGCAAATTCCAGGGAAAGGCCCTGTCATGGCGGGACGGATCGAGGCGCGGCTTAGGGAACTCAAGCTCGAGCTGCCGCAGGCGGCGGCGCCGGTGGCGAATTACGTGCCGGCGGTGCGCAGCGGTGACCTGCTGTTCATCGCCGGCCAGATCTGCCAGTGGCAAGGCGAGCGCCGCTTCATCGGCAAGCTCGGCCGCGAGATCAGCCTCGAGCAGGGTCAGGAGGCGGCACGGTTGTGCGCCCTCAACATCCTCGCCCAGGCCAAGGCGGCGCTGGGCGGTGATCTCGACCGCATCCTGCGCTGCGTGCGGCTGGGCGCTTTCGTCAATTGCACCGACGATTACACCCAGCAGCCGCAAGTGGCGAATGGCGCCTCCGATCTGATGGTGGAGCTGTTGGGCGATGCCGGCCGGCATGCGCGCGCCGCGGTGGGGGTCAGCGCGCTTCCCGGCGGCGTCGCGGTCGAGATCGACGCGCTCTTCGAGGTCCGCTAAGTGCCATGGCGGATGGCGGCGACGGGGTTACGGTAAAGGTCGTCCCGGAGATCGCGGACATCCCGGCGGCCGAATGGGACGCCTGCGCCGGCGACGACAACCCCTTCCTGTCGCATGCGTTTCTCGAAGCGCTCGAGGCATCGGGCTCGGCGACGGCCGAGACCGGCTGGCTGCCGCAGCATCTGGCGCTCGAGGGCGAGGATGGCCGGCTCGTGGCTGCCGTGCCGCTCTATCTCAAGACCCACTCCTATGGCGAATACGTCTTCGACTGGGGCTGGGCGTCGGCCTATGAGCAAGCCGGGGGGCGCTATTACCCGAAGTTGCAATGCGCCGTGCCGTTCACGCCGGTGACCGGCCCGCGCCTCCTGCTGCGGCCCGATGCCGGACCGGCCGCCGCCGACACGCTGATCGCCGCCATGATCGAGCTGGCGCGCCGCCACAAGGTGTCGTCGCTGCACATCACCTTCCCGACGGAACCGGAATGGGAGCGGCTCGGCAAGGCCGGCTTCCTGCAGCGCGTCGGCCAGCAATTCCACTGGCAGAATGATGGCTACGGCTGCTTCGACGATTTCCTCGAGGCACTCAACGCGCGCAAGCGCAAGCAGATCCGGCGCGAGCGCCGGGACGCGTTGGCCGACGGCATCGAGATCGAGACGCTCACGGGGAGCGCCATCAAGCGCGAGCATTGGGATGCGTTCTATCGTTTCTACCGGTCGACCTCGGACCGCAAATGGGGCGAGGCCTATCTCACGCGTGCGTTCTTCGACCTGCTGGGCCGCCGCATGGCGGAGCGGGTCGCGCTGGTGATGGCCAAGAAGGGCGGACGCTATGTCGCCGGCGCGCTCAATCTCATCGGTCGCGACACGCTCTACGGCCGCAACTGGGGTTGCCTCGGCGATTTTCCGTTCCTGCATTTCGAGGCGTGCTACTACCGCGCCATCGACTTTGCCATCGAGCGCGGCCTCGCGCGCGTCGAGGCCGGCGCGCAGGGCCAGCACAAGATCCAGCGCGGCTATCTGCCGGTGGCGACCTACAGCGCGCATTGGATCCGCGACCCCGGCTTTGCCCGCGCGGTCGACGATTTCCTCGCCCGCGAGCGCCGTGCCTTGGCGAACGAGATGGAGATGCTCGAGGAGACGCTGTCGCCGTTCAAATGCGAGACGCCGTAGCGGCGCGAGGAGGAGAGATGCCTGATCTCGCCCTGGCCCGGCTCGGCGACAGACTCGGCATCGCCGCGGAGGGCGTCGACCTCAACCGTCCCATCGACGGGGCGGTGCGCGACGCGCTGCGCCGCGCGCTGCTCGACGGGCTGGTGCTCTGCATCCGCGGCCAGCATCTCGCGCCCGAAGCCTATCTCGCCGCCATGCGGATCTTTGGCACGCCGCTGCCGCAGCTGCGCCTCGCCGCGCGCCATCCCGAAGTGGCGGAGATCATGATCCTCTCCAGCGAGGACCGCGACGACGACGGCGACGGCAAGCGGCTCGTCGTCGGCGCGCATTGGCACAGCGATGACAGCTACAAGGCAGTACCGTGCTCGCTGACAGCGCTCTACGGCGTCGCGGTGCCGTCCATTGGCGGCGACACGCAATTCACCTCGATGTACGCGGCCTATGACGATCTCGCCGAGGCGATGAAGGCGCGGATCGCCGATCTGCGCGTGCTCCACGCCTACGATTCCAGCCGCAAGGGCACGCGCGTCGCCAAGCTCAGGCCCGAAGAGGCCGAGACAGTGCCACCCGTCGCGCATCCGCTGGTCCGCACCCATCCCGACACCGGGCGCAGGGCGCTCTACATGAATCCCAACCGCATGGAAGCGGTGATCGGGCTTGAGCGCGCCGAGAGCGATGCGCTGCTCGACGCGCTGACGCAGCACGCGATCCAGGAGAAATACCAGTACCGGCACCGCTGGCGCCCCGGCGACGTCCTGATCTGGGACAATCGCTGCACCATGCACAAGGCCAATGCCGACTATCCCGAAGGCTCGCGGCGCCTCATGCACCGCATCATCATCGAAGGCACGGTGCCGGCATGAGCCGAGCCGCAGCGAAAAGTAATCATCGACCGGCTGAAGAGCAGGAAGGCCGCTTGCGCGGCCTTCCCTCTTGATCACATCGTCGAAACGCAGCTCAGGTCTCGACCGGCTCGAGCTCCTTGGGCGCCGGGGCGCGCGGCGGCGCCTCGGTGAAGGAGAAGGCGAGCTTTTCGCCATCGCGCGTGACGCGCACCGTGCCGCCCTTGGTGAGCTTGCCGAAGAGCAATTCCTCGGCGAGCGGCTTCTTGACATGCTCCTGGATGATGCGTCCGAGCGGACGGGCACCGAAGAGCGGATCATAACCCTTCTGCGCCAGCCATGCGCGCGCCGCGTCGTCGAGCTCGATCGTGACGTTGCGGTCGGCGAGCTGCTCCTCGAGCTGAAGGATGAACTTGTCGACGACGCGGCCGATGGTCTCGGGCGAGAGCGCCGAGAACGAGATGATCGTGTCGAGGCGGTTGCGGAACTCCGGCGTGAACAGGCGGTTGATCGCCTCTTCATCGTCGCCTGTGCGGGCTTCGCCGCCGAAGCCGATCGCCGGCCGCGCCATCTCGGCGGCACCGGCATTCGTCGTCATGATCAGGATGACGTTGCGGAAATCCACCGTCTTGCCGTTGTGGTCGGTGAGCTTCCCGTAATCCATCACCTGCAACAGGATGTTGAAGAGATCGGGATGCGCCTTCTCGATCTCGTCGAGCAGCAGCACCGAATGGGGATGCTGATCGACGGCGTCGGTCAGCAGTCCGCCCTGGTCGAAGCCGACATAGCCCGGGGGCGCGCCGATCAGGCGCGACACGGTGTGCCGCTCCATATACTCCGACATGTCGAAGCGGGTGAGCTCGATGCCGAGGGTGCGCGCGAGCTGGCGCGCCACCTCGGTCTTGCCGACGCCGGTCGGACCGGAGAAGAGGTAGCTGCCGATCGGTTTCTCGGGATCGCGCAGACCGGCGCGGGCGAGCTTGATCGCGGCCACCAGCGCCTCGATCGCCCGGTCCTGGCCGAAGACCATGGTCTTGAGATCGCGGTCGAGGTTCTTCAGCACTTCCTTGTCGTCGCGCGAGACGCTCTTGGGCGGGATGCGCGCCATGGTGGCGATCACCGCCTCGACTTCCTTGGCGGTGATGGTCTTGCGCCGCTTACCCTCCGGCACCAGCATCTGCGCCGCGCCGACCTCGTCGATCACGTCGATCGCCTTGTCCGGCAGCTTGCGGTCGCCGATATAGCGATGCGACAGCTCGACCGCGGCGCGGATCGCGTCGGCCGTATAGCGCACCTTGTGATGCCGTTCGTAATAGGGCTTCAGCCCGCGCAGGATCTTGACGCTGTCCTCGACCGTCGGCTCGTTGACGTCGATCTTCTGGAAGCGGCGGACGAGGGCGCGGTCCTTCTCGAAGTAGTTGCGGTATTCCTTATAGGTGGTCGAGCCGATGCAGCGGATCGCGCCGCTGGCGAGCGCCGGCTTCAGCAGGTTGGACGCGTCCATCGCGCCGCCGCTGGTGGCGCCGGCGCCGATCACGGTGTGGATCTCGTCGATGAACAGCACCGCGCCGGGCATCGCCTCGAGCTCGCCCAGCACCGCCTTCAGCCGCTCCTCGAAATCGCCGCGGTAGCGCGTGCCGGCAAGCAGCGCGCCCATATCGAGCGCATAGATGGTGGCGTTGAGCAGCACCTCCGGCACTTCCTTCTGCACGATGCGCCGCGCCAGCCCTTCGGCGATCGCCGTCTTGCCGACGCCGGGGTCACCGACATAGAGCGGGTTGTTCTTGGACCGCCGGCACAGGATCTGGATGGTACGATCGACCTCGGCCTCGCGGCCGATGAGCGGATCGATCTTGCCGTTCTTGGCCTTCTTGTTGAGGTTGACGCAATAGGCGTCAAGCGCGTCATGGCCGCGCTTCTGCTGCTTCTCGTTGCTGCGCTCCTCCTCCTCCGCGCCCTGGACGCGGCGCGTCTCGGAGCGGCCCGGCGCCTTGGCGATGCCGTGCGAGATGTAGTTGACGGCATCGAAGCGCGTCATGTCCTGCTCCTGCAGGAAATAGACGGCATGGCTCTCGCGCTCGGCGAACATGGCGACGAGCACGTTGGCGCCGGTCACCTCCTCGCGGCCGGAGGATTGCACATGGATGGCGGCGCGCTGCAGCACCCGCTGGAAGCTGGCCGTCGGCTTGGCGTCCTCGACATGGGTCGAGACCAGGTTGACCAGCTCGTTGTCGACATATCCCAGGAGGTCGCGGCGCAGCTTCTCGAGGTCCACGGTGCACGCACGCAGTACCGCTACCGCGTCCTGGTCCTCCGTCAGGGCCAACAGAAGGTGCTCGAGCGTCGCGTATTCGTGCCGCCGCTCATTGGCGTAAGCGAGGGCCCGATGCAGCGTCTTTTCAAGGTTGCGCGAGAGCATCTACGCCTAATCCTCTTATGGTTCCGACGGGGCTTTCCTACTCAATCTTTTTCCAAGGTGCATTGTAGCGGGTGCTGGTGCTGCCGGGCGAAGTCCATCACCTGGGTCACCTTGGTCTCGGCAACCTCGTAGGTATAAACGCCGCAAACACCCACACCGCGGCGATGGACATGCAGCATGATGCGCGTCGCCTCCTCTCGGTTCTTGTTGAAGAACCGCTCCAGGATGTGAACGACAAACTCCATAGGGGTGTAGTCGTCGTTCAACATGAGGACCTTGTACATCGACGGCTTCTTCGTCTTCGGCTTGGCCTTGACGATGACGCCGGTGGCTGGCCCCTCGCCACCGTTCCGTTTCTCGACATCGCTCATCTTCGGTCGATCACGACACGGTCCGTCCGTTCCAACCTCCCCCATGATATTGGGTTCGCTGATCCCGGGGGAAGACCTTTCCATGACCCCTCGCGCCAATTCGCCGTGCCGCCGCCGCTTTCGGCGACCCGCTGCGACAGAGTGTAGCAGCATTATAGTTAACGCCTCGGAAAGGCTGAGCATGGACAAAAAGAAAAGACCCGGCCAGCGACCGGGTCTTTCGCGTTCTGGGTGTAATGGTCGGCCTTAGACGGCAAGCGGCCTGCCGAGCTTGTGGATCGTCGCCTCGACTCGGCCGCCGAGCGGCGCCAGCGCTTCGTTGGCCAGCTTGATGCCCATCTCGGACAGCTTGGCCGAGCCCTCGATCATCCGCTCGATATTGGCCTTGGCAAATTGGGAATTGAGCTGGAAGACGTCCTCGAAGGTCTTGGCACCGAGGAGCGCGGTCGCCGTCTCCGCCGCCTGCTCGAACGAGCTGCGGGCATAGAGGATGACCTCCTTGCCGATCGCCTCCAGACCGCTCGACAGCGCCGTATTGGCGCGCATCACGGCAGCCATGTTCTCGCGGCCGAGATCGGCCAGTTCCTCGTAGCCGGCAAACAGCACCGCGGCCGTCTCGCCATTCGCCTTGGGACTCCTCGCCGCGACCGCGACCGCCGGCTTCCTTGTCTTCGCCATCGCTCATACTCCAGGTGATGAGGCTTGCGGCCCCGACTTGCTGCAACGCAACATGTCTTATATGGCGTTTTGCACAACTTGTTCAAGAAAAATTTGTGCATTGCAACAGAATTGCCCCATGGAGCAGCCGCAACCCCACGGCGCCTGGACGGAGCCAACTACCATGCGACGGCGTGCCGATGCTGGCCCGGACGGGAACCTATGACGAGACCTGCCGTTGACTGCCGGTTTCCTTGCCGCTCGGGTGCGAAATCGCGACGCGGGGAGCCGGAACTGTGTTGCGCCGCGACAAAAAAGTCGCGGGCCTGTGGATAGAAAACCTGGACAAGGAGTCCATGGTTTTTTAATCTCTCTTTGATTGAATCCTATCCCTGGATACGGGGGGATTGGGGGAGAACGGTGAGAAGCTTGATGTCTCGGTGGCGTGTTACGGAATTTCTCTTCGTAAAATTGCCAATTGCCCTCCTGGCCGTGTCGGTTCTTGTGATCGCATCGCCGGCCTTCGCCAAAACCGAATCCTTCATCGTCATCGACGCCGAGAACGGCAAGGCGCTCGCCGAGCACAATGCGGACGCCGAGAACCATCCCGCCTCCCTCACCAAGATGATGACGCTCTATCTCCTGTTCGAGGCGATCGAACAGGGGAAAGTGAAGCTGGATCAGCAGTTTACTGCCTCCCGCTGGGCTTCGGCGCAAGCCCCTTCCAAGCTCGGGCTGATCGACGGGCAAGCCATCTCGGTTCGCGATCTCATCCTTGGCATCGTGACCAAATCGGCCAATGACGCGGCGGTCACCGTGGCCGAGAACATGGCGGGCAGCGAGCCCGCCTTTGCCGAGCGCATGACGCAAAAGGCGCGCGCCCTGGGCATGACGCAAACCGTCTATCGCAACGCCTCCGGCCTGCCCAATCCGGCGCAGCTCACCACCGCACGCGACCTGGCGCGCCTGGCGCTGGCGCTCTATCGCGATTTCCCCAAGGAATACGCCTATTTCGCCACCGAGGAATTCACCTATAACGGCGCCACCTACACCAATCACAACCATCTCATGCACGCCTTCGAGGGCATGGACGGCATCAAGACCGGCTATATCCGCGCCTCGGGCTTCAATCTCGCCGCCTCGGCCGTGCGCGACAACCACCGCCTGATCGGCATCGTGATGGGCGGCCTGACCGCGCATGCCCGTGACATGGAAATGGCGCAGCTGCTGAACACGGCCTTCGCCGGCCGGACGGCGGCGCCCACGGTACAGACTGCCGACAATGACGAGGATGCCGAACAGAATACCTTGGCCCACGGCGCCGCGCACACGCTGGCGCAGCTCTCGCCGGTGGGACGCGCCGAGGCGGCCACGCCGCCACGCCCCCGCAATGCCCGCGACTCGGTGGAGCGCTGGAGCATCCAGGTCGGCGCCTTCGCCCAGCAAGTCGCCGCCGAGAAGGCGGCGAGCACGGCGCTTTCCCGGTTGCCCGCGGCCAAAGGCCGATCGGTGCAAGTGCTGGCTCCGGGCCAGAGCGAGCGCTACTTCCGCGCCCGCATCGTCAATTTCTCCGAGCGCGAGGCGGAGAAGGCCTGCCGCGCGTTGCACAAGAAGCACGTGCAATGCGCCGTTGTCGCCCCCGGCCCGACGCAGCAGATGGCGGCGAACACCGCGCGCCACGGCTGAACAGGCGGCGTCCCGCCGCGCTTGGCGGACGGCTTCACGCGGACAGAAGAGCCCGATTTCGGATGGGTCTCGGCGGCGTCAGAAAGCCGGCGGCGCAATTCCGCTTTGGCCCAGCTGCTCGGCCAGCAGCGCCTTGAGCCGGGCGAGGCCGGGCTCGTCCTTCGCCTCGGCGCGGGCCACCAGGACATCCTGGGTGTTGGAAGCACGCAGCAGCCACCAGCCATCGGCGGTCTTGACGCGCACGCCGTCGATGTCGGACATCTCCGCGCCGGCACGCTTCAGACGCTCGCGCACTTCGGTAATGACTGCGAATTTCCGCGTATCGGCGCAGGGAAACCGCAGCTCCGGCGTGTTGACCACCGCCGGCAGCCGGTCGCGGAACGCCGCCAGGCTCTCGCTGCCGCGGGCAAGGATGCCCAGGAGCCGCACCGCGGCATAGAGCGCGTCGTCATAGCCGTAGTAACGGTCGGCGTAGAAGATATGGCCGCTCATCTCGCCGGCGAGCGGCGCGCCGATCTCGGCCATCTTCGTCTTGATCAGCGAATGGCCGGTGCGCCACATCAGCGGCGTGCCGCCGAGCCGCGCGACCTCGTCGAACAGCACCTGGCTCGCCTTGACGTCGGCGATGATGGTGGCGCCGGGCCGGGTGCGGATGACGTCGCTCGCCAGCAGCACCATCAACTGGTCGCCCCAAAGGATGCGCCCCTTGCCGTCGACCACGCCGATACGGTCGCCGTCGCCGTCGAAGGCGATGCCGAGGTCGCAGCCACGGGCGATCACCACCTGCTGCAACTGCACCAGGTTCTTCGCCTCGGTCGGGTCGGGGTGATGCGCCGGAAAGCGCCCATCGATGGTCTCGTTGAGCAATTCGTGCCGGCCGGGCAGCTGCTGGACCAGCCGCTGCAGCACCTCGCCCGTGGCGCCATTGCCGGCATCCCAGGCGACGCTGAGCGGCCGCGTCCCGTCGTAATCGGCGAGGAGACGGGTGACATAGGCCTCGTCGACGCCGCTCGCCTCGGTGGCGTCGCCCTGACGCAGGGCGCGCGGCGGTGCCGCGGCAATGCGGCCCAACCGCTGGATATCCTCGCCGAAGAACGACTTCTTGCCGAGCATCAGCTTGAAGCCGTTATAGGTTCCGGGATTGTGCGAGCCCGTCACCATGATGCCGCCATCGACGTGGCGCGTGTTGACCGCGAAATAAAGCATGGGCGTCGGGCCCAGGCCGATGCGCAGGGCATCGATGCCCCCCTCGCCCAGCCCTGCCACCAGCGCGGCCTCGAGCTCGGGCGAGCTCAGCCTGCCGTCACGACCGACAGCGACGCGCTGGCCGCCGGCTTCTGCCACCACGGCGGCAAAGGCTCGGCCGATGGCGTGCGCATCGGCGGCGTCGAGCGTCTCGCCGACGACACCGCGGATGTCGTATTCGCGCAGAATGGTAGGGTTGAGACTGCGGCCGCCGTCACCGCTCATGACCGCCCTCACGACTCAGCAATATTCATCGAGGATCTTGCGCAAGGCGCCGGCCAGATCCGGCCGCGCCAGCGCGAAAGCGATATTGGCCTGGAGAAAGCCGACCTTATCGCCGCAATCGAAGCGCGTGCCCGAAAAACGCAGCCCATGGAAGGGGCTGTTGCCGCGGATCAACTCGGCGAGCGCATCGGTGAGCTGGATCTCATTGCCGGCGCCGCGGCCGATGCGGGCGAGATGGTCGAACACCTCCGGCTGCAGAATGTAGCGGCCGATGATGCTGAGGTTTGAGGGCGCGACCTCGGGATCGGGCTTCTCCACCACCCCCTTGACGCTGACGAGCCGCCCGTCATCACCCTCGACATCGAGGACACCATAGCGATTGGTGTGCTCGCGCGGGACTTCCATGACGGCGACGACGCTGCCGCCGGTCTTGCTGTGCACGTCGACCATCTGCTTGAGGCAGGGCGTATCGGCCAGGATGAGATCGTCGGCGAGCAGCACGGCGAAAGGCTCGTCGCCGACCAGGTTGCGCGCGCACCACACCGCGTGACCGAGCCCCAGCGGCACCTGTTGTCGCGTGTAGGCGATCTGACCGGGGCGCGGCATCCAGGAATTGACCGCCGCGATCTGCGCGTCCTTGCCGCGCTCCCGCAATGTCGTCTCGAGCTCGTAGGAGTGATCGAAATGATCCTCGATCGCCGTCTTCGACCGGCCGGTGACGAAGATGAACTCCTCGATCCCGGCTGCCTGCGCCTCTTCCACCGCGTATTGGATGAGCGGCTTGTCCACCACCGGCAGCATCTCCTTGGGCATCGCCTTGGTCGCCGGCAGGAACCGCGTCCCCAGCCCGCCGACCGGAAAGACGGCCTTGCGAATACGCTGTGCCATGAACCTCTCGTTTCGGTCGTGGATCTCGTTCGAGGGATAACGGAGGGTCCTGTCGGGTTGTTCCCTCACGACGCGAATTGCGCGGCGGTTGGCCGCACCTCCGCTATAGGGGATATTTATAACCTCGGCGCGCCGCAGGCGCCAGGGATCTCAACCGCGCAGCAGGACTTCCCGCGCAAGGTTAATTTGCGCCGCCAGATAGGTTGAGCCGCCTTGATCCGGGTGGATCTTCATCATCAGGCGATGGTAGGCCTCGCGGATCTCCGCCTCGCTGGCGCCGGCAGCGAGGCCGAGAACGGCGTACGCCTCCTCCCGGCTCATGGCATCGCCCGGCGGCCGCCCGGCCGCCCCTTGGGAATCGCCGGCCTCGCGCCATCCCGCCATGACCCGGTCGAGATAGGCTTCGAGCAGGCTCGCTCCTTGCGGATCCTCGGCACGACATTCCCGCCACAAGGCCACCAGCTCGTCGCGGCTGAGCTCGCTCAAGTGGCGGCCCTGGAATAGGCCGCGGCGGACGGTGCCCGACATGGTGCCGCTATCATGATCGAGCCGCATGCGCAGGTAATCGGTCTCGACTTCCGAGGCCTGTCCCGGCGGTGGCGCCGTCGCCGCCTGGCGGCGGCGCCAGCGCGCGACCTCGCGCAGCGCCAGCGGTGCAAGACCGCCGATCTCGGCAAGCCCCAAGCCGAGACGACCGCTGGCGACCAGCACGACCAGCAGCACCAGTGCCAGGCTGCCGCCGATGACAATAAGAAAGACGCGTGCGGCGCGCGCCAGCCTGGCCGGATCGGCTTCGACGAACAGGCGCAACAGCCACAGTGCCAGCAGCAGCACCAGCACGCCGAAGCCAAGATAGACGATCATCGCGTTACTTCTTGGCGCCGCCGACCGCGCCCGCCAGACGCAGCGCGGCGCCGCCGACCCGCTGGCCATAGGCGGCGAGCGCGCGCTGCCCGCCGGCGGCATAGGCGGCCACCGCGCCCAGCAACTGGCGCAACTGCTCGGCACTGGCGGCGTCGAACGGGCAATAGGCGCCGCCGGAGAGCTTGGCAATCTGACGGAAGGCGAGACCCGCGGTCTCATCACCGCCTTCATGAAAGATGAAGACCGGGGTGCCGAGCAGGCCGAGTTCGCCGGCGAGCCGGCTGAGCTCGTCGAGCTTCTCTTCCATGGCGTCGCCGACGAAGATCAGCGCGTTTACCTTTTCGGCACGTCCCTCCTTCAGGGCATGGCTGAGGATGCGAGCGATCTGCGTCTCGCCGCCGACGCACGAGACGCCGCGCATGGCGCGGTGGAGATCGGCCGCCGTCCCGAGCCAGCGGCTCGCCTTGCACTCGTCGAAGCCTCGGTAAAAGACGAGCTGCACATCAAGCCCGCCCAATGCCGCCGCCGCCTCGAACATCTCGCCCTGCAGCCGGCAGGCGCGGTCCCAGCTCGCCTCGCGGCTGGCCGTGGCGTCGAGCGCGAAGACGAGCCGGCCGCGGCCACTCGCCGGCCGCACCGCCGGCATTGCGCTCCACCTGGCGCAGAAACGCCTCTACCGCCGCCGATTTGCGGTCGGCGGGGAGCTGATCCTTGCGTTCGTCGTCGCCAGCCATAGCCCTAGTATATGGGGTGCCAGCGGGTTCCGCCGCCAGCATCCGGGCTCAACCCACCGTATCCCTCACCCAGACCGGGCCCCAGAGGTTGAGCGCCTTGCCGCCGGCGGCCCATTGCTTGCCCGGCTCGCCTTTCGCCAGCGTCTCGAGCTCGGCCGAGATCTCGATGTTGTTGCCATCGGGATCCCTCACCATGAAGAACAGGTTGTTGCCAGCGCCGTGCCGGCCCGGCCCCCACCAGATGCCGATGTCGAGCGCGGCAAAATGATCGGCCCAGCGCCTTATGTCATCCCAGCCCGGCACTTCAAGGGCGAAATGATCGCTGCCGGAGGTGGGAGCGCGGAAGACGGCGAAGCTGTGATGCTCGATATTGCCGCGCAGGAAGCAGACATTGACCTCGCCGAGGCCGCCCCCGCCGTCATCGACATGCACGGTATCCGAGATCAGGAATCCCAGCACGTCGCGATAATACGCCATCATCGCCGGAAAGCGCTGGGAGGCTACCACGACATGCTGCAGCCGCGCGGCGAAGCCGGCGGCAGCGCCGGAAGCGGACAGCGCCCCGCGATCACCTCGGACGCCGAACACGGCAAGCCTTCCGTCGGGATCGCCGACCGCGAAGCCGCCCTGGGCGAAGAGCGGTGTCGGCGACGGCAGCGGCGCCCCGCCCCGCGCGATGACGAAACGGCGATAGCGCTCGAGTTGGGCGTCGTCCTCGAGCGCAAAGGCGCTCCAGGGATGGCCACGCGCCTCGCCGCGGCCGATCACCAGCCGGCGCTGCCGCCCTTCGGCGAGATAGGTATCGTCGCCGAGCGGCGACACGCTCATGCCGAGGGCGCGCGCATAGAACTCGGCGAGCGCTTGCGGCGCCGGCGAGTCGATGCGCAAGTGGTCGAGATCAGCCGGCCAGAGAGGCGAAGTGTCGAGCATGGTCATGACCCTCAGGCTGCGCGCAGCCAGACGGCGGTGTCGTGGAATACGGCGCCGCCATTGGGTAGGCCGGGCTCGGCGCTGATGAGGGCGTTGATGCCGATGCCCTCCTCGAAGGCATGGTTGGGCCAAATGCCTTCGACGACGAGGACGCCGCGCTGCAACCCGTCGAAGGCGCGGGCATGGAGCACCACGGTGCCGCGGCGGTTGCCAAGCCGGACGCGCGCGCCGTCGTCGAGGCCGAGCCCAGCGAGGTCGTCGGGATGGACGCGCACCGTCGGCTGTCCCTCGCGGCCGAGGCTCGACGGCAGGTTGTTGAAGGTGGTGTTGAGGAAGGAGCGCGCCGGCGGCGCCACCATGCGGAAGGGATGCTCGCCATCCGCCCGGTCGATCACTGCGACGTGATCAGGAAGCGGCGGCAACGCGCCTGGTTGGGGCCGATCGCCGCCCAATTGGCTTCGAAATGGAAGCGCTTGTCGGCATGGCCGAAGCCGTCGAGAAAATGCGCGGTGGCAAAGGGCAACGCCAAATCGTGGCCGCCCTTCGCATGGATGGTCGCGGCATCGGGCAGGCCCGACGCCGCGAGCGTGCGGTCGATGATCTCCCATTCCGTCAGATGGAAGCCGGGATGCTCGGCGCCGAGGCGCTTCGCCAGCTCGCAAATGACGAAGTGGTTGGGCTGCGCCTCGGCAAAAGGCTCGATCACCTTGCGCGCCACCTGCAGGAAGGTGTGAGCGCCGGCGGTGTAGATGTCGTCGTGTTCGAGCATCGTGGTCGCCGGCAGCACGATATCCGCCATCGCCGCCGTCTCGGTCATGAACTGCTCATGCACGCAAACGAAGAGATCGTCGCGTGAAAAGCCGCGGCGCACGGCGTTGGAGTTGGGCGACACCACCATCGGATTGGTATTCTGGACGAGGAGCGCCGTCACCGGCGGCCCGTCGCCGAGATCGCGCCGGTCGCCGGTGAGGATCGGGCCGATGCGCGACTGGTCGAGGATCCGCGTCGTGTGATCGACGGCATCGAGTCCCTCGATCAGGCTGCGGTCGAGCTTGTAGATGCCGGCGCCATTGGCATAGAGCGCGCCACCCCCCTGATGCTGCCAGGCGCCGGTCACCGCCGGCAGGCAGCTCGCAGCGAAAAGCTGCGCCGCGCCATTGCGCGTGCGCGAGAAGCCGTAACCGATGCGCAGATAGCTGCGCTTGGTGCGGCCGTAAAGCCGCGCGAAGTCGACGATCGCCGCCGCGTCGAGCCCGGTGATCTCCGCCGCCCAGGCGGGATCGCGCGATTGCAGATGCGCCTCGAGCTTCTCGGCGCCGGCGGTATACGCCGCAAGATACGCCCGGTCGGCATAGCCTTCCCCGAACAGCACATGCATCACCGCGCAGGCAAGCGCGCCATCCGTGCCGGGACGCGGCGCGAGATGAATGTCCGCCACTTCCGCGGTGGGGGTGCGATAGGGGTCGATGACGACGAAGGGCGCGCCCCGCTCCTTGCGGGCGCGGGTGATGTGCGTCATCACATTGACCTGCGTCGCCACCGGGTTGCCGCCCCACATGACAACGAGATCGGCGAGCGGGATCTCGCGCGCGTCAACGCCGCGCTTGACCCCGGCGCCGGCAAGCCAGCCCGAATCCGACAGCACGTTGCAGATCGTCGAATGCTGGCGCGAGTAGCGCAGCACGTGACGCAGGCGATTGATGCCGTCGCGCTGCACCAGTCCCATGGTGCCGGCATAGAAGTGCGGCCAGACCGTCTCGCTGCCCAAGCGCTGGACGGCGCGGGCAAAGGCTTCGGCGACGCGGTCGAGCGCCTCGTCCCAGGCGATCGGCACGAAACCCGCCCGGCCGGTCCCGCGATCGCCGGTCCGGCGCAGGGGCGTCCGCAGCCGCAGCGGATGGTGCTGGCGTTCGGCGTAATGGCTGACCTTGGCGCAGACGATTCCGGCGGTGTAGGGGTGATCCTTGCGTCCCCGCACCCGGCCGATGGTCGAGGCGTCAATCCGCTCGACCTCGAGCGCACAGACGCTCGGGCAATCATGTGGGCAAACCGAGGCTGCGAAATCGCGCGGCAATCCCTGTCCTCCTGAGAGGAATATATGGTGGCAGGGCCGGCGGGGGAAGCGGTTGCGCGGTCCGCCCGGGGATGTCATCGTCGGATTGTCGAGAGAAGGGAGCAGGCCATCGCCGTGCTGCCGAAGGGGTCGAGCTACGCAGAGGTGGTGCGTCGCTTCCGCTGGCGGGTACCGCAGCGCTACAACATCGGCGTCGACGTCGTCGACCGCCAGCGCCCGGACGCCCTCGCCCTCATCTTCATTGACGAGAAGCATCAGGAGCAGCGCTTCTCCTTCGGCGACATCCGTCGGTCGTCCAACCGTTTCGCCAATGTGCTGCGGGCGCATGGCTTGGCGCGCGGCGATCGCATCGGCATCCTCCTGCCGCAGACGCCGGAGACGGCAATCGCCCATGTCGCGGCATGGAAGGCGGGGCTCGTCTCGGTGCCGCTCTTCACGCTGTTCGGCGAGGACGCGCTCGAGTTCCGCCTGTCGAATTGCGGCGCCAGGGCGATCGTCACCGACGAGGCCGGCCTCGCCAAGCTTACGCCGATCCGCGCGCGGCTGCCGGATCTCAGATCGATCTTCGCCGTTTCCGGCGGCAGCGGCGCCGTCGATTTCCATGCCGAGCTGGCGCGGGCCAGATCCGACTTTCCGCCGGTCGATACCGCCGCCGACGATGCCGCGCTCATCGTCTACACCTCCGGCACGACGGGAAATCCGAAAGGCGCGCTGCATGCCCACCGGGCGCTGCTCGGCCACCTCCCGGGGGTGGAGATGCCGCACCAGTTCTTCCCGGCGCCGGACGATCTCTTCTGGACCCCGGCGGATTGGGCCTGGATTGGCGGGCTGTTCGACGTGCTGATGCCGGCCTGGCACCATGGCGTGCCGGTGCTCGCCTATCGCGCGCGCAAGTTCGATCCCGAGGAAGCCTTCGGTCTCATGGCGAGATACCGCGTTCGCAATGTCTTCATGCCGCCCACCGCGCTGAAACTGATGCGTGAGCTCGGCGGTGCCCGACGTCCGGGGGTCGAGCCGCGCACGATCGGCAGCGGCGGCGAGACCCTCGGCGCGGAATTGCTGGATTGGGGTCGCGCCTCGCTCGGCGTCACGATCAACGAGTTCTACGGCCAGACCGAGTGCAATCTCGTCGTCGGCAACAACGCTCTGCTCTTTCCGGTGCATCCCGGCTCGATGGGGCGGACCATTCCCGGGCACCGGGTCGCGATCGTCGATGATCGCGGGACGCCGCTGCCAGCCGGCACCGACGGTCACATCGGCATCCGCCGCGGCGACCCCGTCATGTTCCTGGAATATTGGCGCAACCCCCAGGCGACGCGCGAGAAATTCGCTGGCGACTATCTCATTACCGGCGACATCGCTCGCCAGGACGAGGAGGGGTATTTCTGGTTCCAGGGACGCAGCGACGACGTCATCACCAGCGCCGGCTATCGCATTGGGCCGGGCGAGATCGAGGATTGCCTCATGCAGCATCCCGCGGTCGCGCTTGCCGCCGCCGTCGGCATCCCGGACCCGGTCCGCACCGAGGTGGTCAAGGCCTTCCTCGTGCTCAAGGCCGGCCATGGCGGGACGCGGGCGCTGGCGCGCGAGATCCAGGATTTCGTCAAGACCCGGCTTGCGGCGCATGAGTATCCGCGGCAGGTCGAGTTCGTCGAGACGCTGCCGATGACCGCCACCGGCAAGATCATCCGGCGCGAGCTGCGCCAACGCGGCTAGATCGAGCCTTGTGGCCGCCGGGAGCGCGGTGTTAGGGTGTAAACCCTAGGACGGGACTATGAGGGGATGCAGATGAGCGCGATTGATCAGGGCACAGCGCCCGCTCCACTTTCGCGCCTGGCGGTGCCGACCGTGCCGGAGCAGCCGCTCTCGCTCTTCCAGTTCCTGCGCGTGCTGCGCGACAACTCGCTCGCGACATATCGCACGCGAAGCGTACACCGCCGACATCCTGGACCGGCGACTGCTGTGGAAGCGCACCTTCTTCATCAATGAGCCTGGCGCCATCAAGCACATCCTGCTCGACAACGCCGCCAACTACCACAAGACGGAGATCACGCGCCGCCTGCTTGAGCCGGGTCTCGGCCGCGGCCTGCTCACCAGCGAGGACGAGACCTGGCGGCACCATCGCCGCATCATGGCGCCGGCCTTCGATCATCGCAGCATTGTCGCCTACTCACCGATCATGACCGAGGAGGCGCTGCGGCTGCTGGCCGATTGGGACGCGCTGCCCGCCGGCTCCGAAGTCGATGTCGCCGCGGCGATGATGCACGCGACCCTGCATATCATCTCGCGCACGATGTTCTCGTCCGATTCCGACGAGATCGTCGGCATCGTCGAAAGCGGCGTCGGACGCTACCAGGCTGAGGTGCGCCCCGTGCTCGCCGACCTGCTGGAGTTGCCGGAATGGCTGTCGCGGCTCAGCGGCGCACGCCGGGCAAAGGGGATATTCTCCGAGTTCGACCGCGCCATCGATCGGCTGCTCGCGTCCCGTGGGCGGGCGGGCGCGGCACAGCCCAAGGATTTGCTCGCCCGCCTCATCGCCGCCCGCGACGAGGAGACCGGCGGCGGCATGACCGCTCAGGAAGTGCGCGACCAGGTGGTCACCATCTTCATGGCCGGGCACGAGACCACCGCGGTAGCGCTGACCTGGACCTGGTACCTGCTCTCGCAACACCCGGCCGCCGAAGCGAGGCTGCAGGCCGAGCTGCAGGCCGTGCTCGGCGGGCGGCCGCCCAAGCATGAGGATCTCGCCAAGCTCCCTTATACCCGGATGGTGATCGAGGAAGCGATGCGCCTCTATCCGCCGGCCCATACGCTGTCGCGCACAGCGATGGGCGCCGACGAGGTGCTGGATAAGCACATCCCCAAGGGCGCGACCATCCTGATCGTGCCATGGCTGCTGCACCGAAACCCCAAGCTGTGGGAGCATCCCGAGCGGTTCGACCCCGAGCGCTTCACCCCCGAGCGCACGACGCGGCGCCACCGCTTCGCTTATATCCCCTTTGGCGCCGGGCCCCGCATCTGCATCGGCGCCGCCTTCGCGATGGCCGAGGCGATGCTGATCCTGGCGGCGCTGGCGCAACGCTACCGGTTGCGGCTCGTGCCCGGCTTCCCTGTCGATCCGCAGGGCCTGATCACCCTGCGCCCGCGCTATGGCATGCGGATGACGCTCGAACGCCGGAGCTGAGTGCGAGCGGCGCCGCGCGATGCTCGCTCACCTGCTCTATAGCTTCGTCACCCTCTTCGTCATCATCGACCCCGTCGGCAACGCTGTCATCTTCGCCGGGCTGATGCGTGGCGCGCCGGAACACCTGCGGCGCCTGTGCGCGCTGCGCGGCGTGTTCATCGCCACCGTGCTCATCCTGGCCTTCGCGCTGGGCGGCGGCGCGCTGCTGCGGGCGCTCGGCATCACGCTGCCCGCCTTCCGCATCGCCGGCGGCATCCTCCTCTTCCTCCTCGCCACCGAGATGGTGTTCGCGCGCGAATCCGGCATCCGCCGGCCGACCGCGCTTGAAGAGGAAGAGACCGAGCAGCGCCACGACATCTCCGTCTTTCCCCTCGCCTTCCCGCTGCTCGCCGGGCCGGGCGCGCTCACCTCGATCGTGCTGCTGGTGGAGCGCGCCGGCGCGCCGCTCGCCGAGCTCGGGGTCATCGCCGCGCTGGTGGCGGTGATGGCGATCACGCTCGCCCTGCTGCTCGTGGCGCCGCAGGTCATGCGGCTCGCCGGGGTCACCGGCGCCAATGTAGTGAGCCGCGTCCTCGGGATCATCCTCGCGGCGCTCGCCGCCCAGCTCGTCCTCGACGGTCTCGCGGCGGTTTGGCCGGCGCTGCGGACCTAAGCAGCGATTCGTTGCTGGTGACACAAATGGCGTCGTCTTTCATGATCGAGGTTATCGACGGCTCGGGCAACGGCGTCGTCGAGTTCCTCGATCGAGCGGAAAGTCTGATGGGCGAGGAAGTGGCGTTTCAGATCGCGCCAGGAACGTTCGATGTCGTTCAGTTCCGGGGCGTATTTGGGCAGCCACTCGACGGTCAGCCAGGGACGCTTTTCGAGGGCGGCGCGGCTCAGCTTGCTGATGTGAATCGGGCCGTTGTCGAGCACCAGGAGCACAGGCTTTGCGGGGTGTCCGGGCCGCGGCCCGTAGAGCGGGTCGAGGCACTCCAGCAAGCCGATGAAGTCGGTGCTGCGCTTGGTAGGGCTGCGATGGACGATGAGCTTGCCGGCGGCATGGTCGAGGGCACCGATCAGTGCCAGCTTACGCGATTGCCCGGGCGCCGGCACCCGCAGATCAGTGCCGCGCTTGGCCCAAGCATGCGCCAGATAAGGGTGGGTCAGCGCCTCGGACTCGTCGGCCGACAGGAGCACGATGTCGCCGGCTTCGGCCTGCTGCTTCAGCAATTTGAGCCGGAGCCCGGCGCGATCGACGGCGTCGGGGTCTTGTCGGCCGTGCAGGCAGTGCCGGGGTCGGCGCCAGCGATAGCCGTTTTTTTTAGCGCCTTGCTCAGCTGCGACTTGGAGATCGACACCTCGGTCTGCCGCGTGATCTCCGCCTGCAGCCGCGGCAGCGTCCAGTTCGTGCGATCCGCAACCGGCGCGGCAAGCAAGTCTTCGACCACACTCGCCGCCGCTTGGCTCTTCACCGCTTGCCGGCCACTCTGCTCGCCGGCCCGCAGCCCATCCACCCCCTCGGCAGCGAACCAGCTGCGCCACCGCCGCACGCTGTCCGGCGTCACACCGAACGCCCGAGCAATCTGCCCGCTCGTCCAGCCGTTCACCGACAGCACGATGGCCCGCGCCCGATCCGCCTCGTCCCGCCGCTCCGAGCGCGCCAGCTCCTGCAACGCCAGAAGTTGCGCCGCGCTCGATACCACCCGAGGATGTCCCGCCATGACCCAGCCCGCAGCCCGTAGCGCAAAAACCAGAGTTCTACGATATGTGGCACCCTCAAGTGAATCCTGCTTAGCCCTCCTCCTGCAGCGACAGCAGGGTGGCATTGCCGCCGGATGCGGTCGTGTCGATGCTCAGCGTGCGCTCGACGGCGAAGCGGTGCAGGTAATGCGGCCCGCCGGCCTTGGGGCCGGTGCCGGAAAGGCCTTCGCCGCCGAAGGGCTGCACGCCCACCACCGCGCCGATCATGTTGCGGTTGACATAGGTGTTGCCGACCGGCAGGCGCTCGTAGATGCGCGCCGCCGTCTCGTCGATCCGGCTGTGGATGCCCAGGGTCAGGCCGTAACCGGTCGCGGCGATCGCGTCGAGCACCCGATCGAGCGCATCGCCGCGCCAGCGGATGACATGCAGGATCGGCCCGAACACCTCGCCGGTAAGCAGATCGAGCCGGTCGATCTCGAAAGCGCGCGGCGCGAAGAAAGTCCCGTGCTCGGTGCCGGGCGGCAACGGGAGCGCGCAGATGAGCCGGCCCTCGCGGGCCATGCGCTCGGCATGCTGCTCGAGCGCGGTGCGCGCCTCGCCATCGATCACCGGACCGATATCGGTGGCGATGAGACCGGGATCGCCGATCACCAGCTCGCGCATCGCGCCGTCCAGCATCGCGATGACGCGCTGCGCGATATCCTCCTGCACGAACAGCACGCGCAAGGCCGAGCAGCGCTGCCCGGCACTGTTGAAGGCGGAGGCGATGACATCGGCCACCACCTGTTCCGGCAGCGCCGATGAATCCGCAATGAGCGCGTTCTGGCCCCCCGTCTCGGCGATGAGCGGCACGATCGCGCCGGGACGCTCGGCAAGAGCGCGATTGATGGCGCGCGCCGTCTCGGTCGACCCGGTGAAGGCGATCCCGGCAATTCTGGAATCGGCAACCAGCGGCGCGCCGACACTGTTGCCGTCGCCCGGCAGCAGCGCCAGCACGTCGCCGGGAATGCCCGCTTGATGCAGCAGGCGCACCGCCGCGGCGGCGACCAGCGGGGTCTGCTCGGCGGGCTTGGCGATCACCGCATTGCCGGCGGCTAGCGCCGCGGCGATCTGGCCGGTGAAGATCGCCAGCGGAAAATTCCATGGCGCGATGCAGGCGAAGACGCCGCGGCCATGGAGCGCCAGCGCGTTACGCTCGCCTGTGGGCCCCGGCAGCGTCTCGGCGGCAGCGAAGTCGACGCGAGCGCGTTGCGCGTAATAGCGGCAGTAATCGACCGCCTCGCGCACTTCGGAGAGCGCATCGGGGATGGTCCGCCCGCCCTCGCGCAGGATCAGCGCCATGAGCGCGGGCAAGCGCGCCTCCATGAGCTCGGCGGCACGATCGAGATGGGCAGCGCGCTCCTCGGCGTTGACGCGATTCCAGCCCGGGGCGGCGGCGGCGGCGCGCGCCAGCGCCTCGTCGCGATGCTCCTGCGTCGCATCGGCGACGGTGCCGAGCTCGCGCCGGCGATCGGCGGGATCGAGTACCGGCCGCACCGCGGCGGAGCGCTCGCTGCCGCCGATGATCGGGGCGGCATGCCAGGGCTCGATCGCGTAGGTGATCGCTTCCGCCAGCTCGGCCAGCCGACGCGGATCGGCGAGGTCGATGCCGCGCGCGTTGCGCCGCTCGGCGCCGTAGAGATCGCGGGGCAGCGGGATGCGCGGATGCGGCTTGCTCGGCAGTGCCGTCAGACGGGTGACGGGATCCGCGACGATCTCGGCAATCGGCGCGCGTTCATCGACCAGCCGGTTGACGAAAGACGTGTTGGCCCCGTTCTCGAGCAGGCGCCGCACGAGATAGGCCAGGAGATCCTCGTGGCTGCCGACCGGGGCATAGACGCGGCAGGGGCGGTCGAGCTTGTCCTTGCCGACCACCTGCTCGTAGAGCGCCTCGCCCATGCCATGGAGGCGCTGAAACTCGTAGTCGCGCCGCTCACCGGCGAGGTCGAGCACCGCGGCAAGGGTATGGGCGTTGTGGGTGGCGAATTGCGGATAAAAGGCATCGGGCGCGCGCCAGGAGGCGCTGGGCGCAGGCGAGATAGGAGACGTCGGTGGCGATCTTGCGGGTGAAGACCGGGTATCCCTCCAGCCCGCGCTCCTGACTGCGCTTGATCTCGCTGTCCCAATAGGCGCCCTTGACCAGGCGCAGCATCAGCCGGCGCTTGCCGCGCCGGGCAAGCGCGGCGAGCCAGTCGATCAGCGGCAGCGCGCGCTTTTGATAGGCCTGGACGGCAAGACCCAGCCCATCCCAGCCGGCGAGCGCGGGATCGAGCGCCAGCGTCGCAATGAGGTCGAGCGAGAGATCGAGCCGGTCGGCCTCCTCGGCGTCGATGGTGAAGCCGATCCCGACGGCCCGGGCGCGGCTCGCCAGCGCGGCAAGACGTGGGCCCAGCTCCTGGAGCACGCGCTGGCGCTGGCTCTCCTCATAGCGCGGATGGAGCGCCGAGAGCTTCACCGAGATGCCCGGAGCGGCAAGGATGTCGCGGCGCTTCACTGCCGCGCCGATGGCGGCGATGGCGGCGTCATAAGCGGCGAAATAGCGCTCGGCATCGGCAGCGCTGCGCGCCGCCTCGCCCAGCATATCGTAGGAATGGCGGTAGCCCTGGCGCTCGGCCGGCTTGGCACGGTCCAGCGCCTCCGCGATGGTGCGGCCCATGACGAATTGACGGGCGAGAACGCGGATGGCGGAGGTAACCGCCTGCCGCACCACGGGTTCGCCCGAGCGCGCCAGCAGGCGGCGCAGCGCCCGGGCCAGATCACCCTGCGCATCGACTTCGCCCATCAGCCGCCCGGTCAGCATCAGCGCCCAGGTCGAGGCGTTGACCAGCAGCGAGGTCGACTGCCCGAGGTGGCTCGCCCAATCGGCCGGCGCCAGCTTGTCGCGGATCAGCCGGTCGACGGTGCCGGCATCGGGGATGCGCAGCAAGGCCTCGGCGAGGCACATGAGCGCAACGCCCTCGGGCGTCGACAGCGCATACTCATGCAACAGGGCGTCGATCCCGCCCTTGCCGAGCCGGCGCTGCCGCGCTTCGCTGACGAGGTCGTACGCACGCCGGGAGATGCGCTGGCTCGCCTCGGCCGGCATCCTCGCAGCCGCGAGGATGCGTTCGACCGCCTCGCCCTCGTCCATGCGGCAGGCGAGGCGCACGGCCTGCCGCAACGGATCGACTTCAGGAGGCGGCACGGCGAAGACGAGACCCATGGGGCATCCGGCGCTGGGGCTTGCCCGATCGGGCGTGGGAGGATCATGATGGACGGAACGCCGTTTATGAAGACCTCTTGGCCGCGAGACACGGCCATCGACGGGCGGCGGCGCTTGCGCCCGCCAAAACCGAGCAGCGGCGGCAAAGCCTGGAGCCGCTTGTTGCACCGCGGCAACATCTGGGGCTTGTCCAGTCGGGCGCTTCAAGGTCATGATGCACGACGTGATTGATTTTAAACTCTTAGTATCTTCGGAGGTTGCCGAGCCAGCGCGCCAATCTACTCTTTAACCCAATGACGCCGCCGACAAGAGCGGGCCGGAACGGGAGGAAGCACGATGAAGACGACAAGTGTTTCGCGCCGCAAGTTCTTGAAGCGCGTGGCGTTGACGACGACTGCTGCGGTCGCCGCCCCCTACATGCGGACATCCTATTCTGCCGGACGGCTGACGCTCGGCTGCTGGGACCACTGGGTCCCGGGCGCGAACGACACGCTCGCCACCATCTGCAAGGAGTGGGGCGAGCAGAATCACGTCGAGGTGCACATCGACTTCATCACCTCGGTCGGCGACAAGGATATCCTCACGGCAAGCGCCGAGGCGCAGGCGCGCACCGGGCACGACATCGCCCAGCATCGTTCCTGGCAAGTCGCGGTCCATCGCGATGTCCTCGAGCCGATGGACGACGTCATCGGCGGGCTGGTCAAAGAGCACGGCCCGATCGCAAAGATCAGCGAGTATCTCGCCAATTATGATGGGAAATGGCGAGCAGTCCCCAGCGTCGTCGGCAGCCAGATCAAGCCCTGCTGCTCGCGCATCGATCTCTACCGACAGTATTGCGACGTGGACATCCCCAAGATCTTTCCGCCGGATGACAGCCTGCGCGACAAGGCGCTGGTCGAAAGCTGGAACTGGGACCTCTACCTTGCGACCGCGGAGAAGCTGTTCAAGGCCGGCTATCCCGTCGGATTGCCGATGGGCCAGACCAGCGACGCGATCGATTGGGTGGGAGCGCTCTTCCGATCCTATGGCGCCGTCTTCGTCGACGACAAGGACAATATCAAAGTCGATTCCGCCGAGACGCGGGCGGCGCTCGACTACGCCCGGAAGCTGATGGCCTTCAACCCGCCCGACGTCTATGCCTGGGACGATGCCGGCAACAACAAATGGCTCATTTCCGGCAAGGGGTCGAGCATCATGAACCCGCCCAGCGCCTGGTCGGTCGCCAAGCGCGACAACCCCAAGGTCGCCGAGCAGTGCTGGACGCACGATATGCCGCGCGGGCCGAGCGGCCGCTTCGCACCCTACCTGCCTTGGTTCTATGGCGTGTGGAGCTTCGGGCAGAACAAGACCGCGGCAAAAGAGCTCGTTCACCACATGGTCGACAAGCCCCAGGCAAAGCGGCTGGTGGCGGCCTCCAACGGCTACGACCTGCCGGCGTTCAAGAGTTATTACGACTTCGACACCTGGAAGACCGTCGAGCCGCCGAAAGGCACGGTCTACAATTACCCGCCGCGCGGAGACGAAGAGCTGAGCATCACGGGTTATCCCGCACGTCCGGACATCGCCGCCCAGATCTACAACCAATCGCTGCAGACCGTCATGGTGGGCAAGGTGGCGCAGGGCGGCGAGAAGATCGACGACGTCGTGAAATGGGCTCAGGGCGAGTGCGAAGGCTATCTGCGGAGCTGAGCCGATGGGCTCACCGAACCCGAAGGCGCGGCACGGCGTGACGCCCCTGTCGTGTCGCGGGTGGCCCGGGGGCAGGTGCGGGCGCGACCCAACGGGAGTTTCAACGCCATGAGTGAAACGATTCCGCGCCGGCTGGTCACCCTCAGGCGATCCGCGCCTGCCGTCGCGCGCAAAGGCAATCTTTATCGCCTCTCGCGCCGCCGCTCGACCATCGCCTTCCTCTTCGCTTTGCCGCTGCTGGTGGTGGTCGGCGGGCTGATCGTCTATCCCGGCTTCTACGCCGTCTATCTGTCGACGCTCAACAAGACCCAGACCAAGTTCATCGGCCTCGGCAATTACGCTTTCCTCTTCAGCCGCGAGACCTTCTGGGGGGTGGTCGAGCAGTCCTGCATCTTCGCCGTCACCGCGGTAATCCTGAAGGCGCTCATCGGCATCGTCACTGCCCATCTCGTCAACAATCTGCCGAGCAAGGGGCAGCGCAAATGGCGCGGCATGCTGCTCATCCCGTGGGTCATACCGCTGTCGCTCAGCACGCTCGGCTGGCTCTGGCTGCTCGATCCCACCTACAGCGCCTTCAACTGGTTCTTGGCCGAGATCGGCGGGTCGCAAATCCCCTGGCTCAGCGAGCCCAATCTGGCGCGGTTCTGCACCATCCTGGTCAATGTCTGGTTCGGCGCGCCGTTCTTCCTCATCATGTACCTGGCGGCGCTCAAATCGGTGCCGGAGCAGCTCTATGAGGCGGCCGCGATCGACGGCGCCAATGCCTGGCAGAAGTTGATCCATATCACGCTGCCGATGATGCGCAACATCATCGCGATCACGGTGCTGTTCTCGCTCATCGTCACGTTTGCCAATTACGACATCGTCCGGGTGCTGACGTCGGGCGGGCCGCGCAACACCACGCATATCTTCGCCACCTGGGCCTTCCAGCTCGGCATCGCCAGCGGCGACATTCCCCTCGGCGCCTCGGTGTCGCTGTTCATGGTTCCGATCCTCGGCATCTCCGCCATCTTCATCCTGCGCGGCGTCCGCCGCCGCGGAAAGGAAATCTGATGAGCGCGGTCGCCGCCGACCTGCCGCGCCGCCACCTCGCCGGCGGCAGCCTCCGCCGCAACCGGCGCTGGGCGCTGGTCGCGTCCTATTTCTTCCTCATCCTGTTCGCCATCTTCTTTCTCATCCCGCCCTACTACCAGCTGGTAACGGCGACCAAGAGCAGCGCCGAGGTCTCGAATCAGAACACGAACCCGTGGCTGCCGTCCTTCGCGCCGACCGCCGACAACATCGACAATCTCTGGAACAAGACCGACTTCCCGATCTACCTCAGGAACACCGCGCTGGTCACGGTCTGCGTCGTCGCCCTGACCATGGTCATCGCCGTGCCTGCGGCGTTCTCGCTTGGGCGGATGAAATTCTGGGGATCGGGAATCCTCGCCACCGGCGTGTTCCTGACCTACCTCGTGCCGGACTCGCTGCTGTTCCTGCCGCTGTTCAAGGTCGTCGGCGCTCTCGGGCTGCTCAACTCCTATTGGGCGCTGGTGCTGGTCTATCCGACGCTGACCGTGCCGTTCTGCACCTGGATCATGATCGGCTACTTCCAGAGCATCCCCAAGGAGCTCGACGAGGCGGCGCTGATCGACGGCGCCAGCCATCTGCAGATGCTGTTCAAGATCTTCATCCCGGTGGCGTTGCCCGGGCTCATCGCCGCGACTATCTTCGCCTTCACCGTCTGCTGGGCCGCCTTCGTCTATCCCATGGCCTTCATCTTCAGCAGCGATCAGCAGGTGTTGACGGCGGGGACGATCACCACCCTGGTCAAGGGCGACGTCTATCAATGGGGCATGATCATGACGGCGGCGTTGATCGCGGCGGCGCCGCCGCTCGTCGTCTATGCCTTTCTCATGGACTACTACATTGCCGGGCTCACCGCCGGCGCGACAAAGGGATAAGCGCCATGGCGCAAGTGACGCTCAACAAAGTCGTCAAGATGTTCGATCAGACCGAGGCGGTGCGCGGCATCGATCTCGACATTGCCGATCAGGAGTTCGTCGTGCTGGTCGGGCCCTCCGGCTGCGGCAAGAGCACCACCTTGCGCATGATCGCCGGGCTCGAGGAGACCACCGCCGGCGAGATCGTTATCGGCGGGCAAGTCGTCAACGACCTGCCGCCCAAGGATCGTGATATCGCCATGGTGTTCCAGAACTACGCGCTCTATCCGCACATGACGGTGTTCGAGAACATGTCCTTCGGCCTCAGGCTGAAGAAATTTCCGAAAGCGGAGATCAAGCAGCGGGTCGAGCGCGCGGCGCGCATCCTCGACATAACGGAGCTGCTGGGCCGCCGGCCGCGCCAACTCTCCGGCGGACAACGCCAGCGCGTCGCCATGGGCCGCGCCATCGTGCGCAATCCCAAGGTCTTCCTCTTCGACGAGCCGCTCTCCAACCTGGACGCCAAGCTGCGCGTGCAGATGCGCACCGAGATCAAGAAGGTGCACCAGCAGGTCCGAACCACCACGGTCTACGTCACCCACGATCAGGTCGAGGCGATGACCCTGGCCGACCGGGTGGTCGTGATGAATGGCGGGCGCATCGAGCAGATCGGCACGCCGCACCAACTCTATCATTTCCCCAAGACGCGCTTCGTCGCCGGCTTCATCGGCTCGCCGGCGATGAACTTCATTTCCTGCCGGCTGATCGAGACCGCGGGTGCGCTCGCGCTGCAGCTTGGCGAGGGCTTGACGCTCCCTGTCCCCGCCGACCGCAGTGCCGCCTATCGGCCTTACGCCGGTCGCGCCCTGGTGCTGGGCCTCAGACCCGAGCACATCACCGAGACGCGCGCCTATGGCATGGGCGCGGAGTTCGTCCTGCCGGTCGACGTCGTCGAGCCCATGGGCATGGAGACGATGGTCTATGTCATCGTCGACGGCACGGAGGTGTGTGCGCGCGTCACTCCGGAGGCGGCGCTGGCGCCGGGCGCGCGCATGCGCTTCATGGCGGATATGCGCCATATGCACCTGATCGATCCCGAGAGCGAGCGGGTGATCGAGGCGCCGGGCGCCGCGCACGCCAACGGCGCCGCGACAGTGACAGCGGCTTAGCCCGCGGGCGCTATGCGCAAATCCGGTTCAGCATCTTCTCCGGCGGCCGCTCGCCCCATTGCGAGGTCAACCCCTCTTCCGCCGACCACAGATTGGCGACCGCCTTGACATTGACGCGGTCGGTGTCGGTCCAGTGCTCATGCACTCGGCCCCAGGGATCGGCCCAGTAATCATAGATCTGGCTGCCGAGGAGGTGGCGGCCGAACCCCCACATATGCTCGTACTTCCCCTTCTCGCGCAGATGCTCGTGGCCGACGAAGACGTCGTCCACGTCCTGGACTTCGAAGGAGAGGTGGTTGAGCCCCTTCTTCTCGTGCTGGATACAGAAGAAGACGTGGTGGTCGACAAATTCCTCGCCGCGGTCCAGGCGGTTGAACGAGCCGATGATGTGATCCTTGCTGCCGGCATAGACGTCATCGGAACAGACGAGGCCGAGCGTGTTGCGGAACCAGCCCACCGTCCCGCGCAGATCGGGCGACCCCATCACGCCATGGCCGATCCGCTTGACCCGGGCGGGGCCGCGCTTCAGGCGCATCAGCTCGCCGGCGCGCTTTAGCGATTCCTGGCCCATGTTGAGCGGCTGCAGCGGCACCGGGATCGGCGCCAGCTTCTCGATGCCGTAGACGACTTCGATTTGATAGCCATTGGGTTCCGTGAGCCGCACCCGCTTGCCGCCGCCTGGCTCATCGATCGACTCGACCGGCGAGGCGCCTGGCAGCTTCGCCAGACGCTGGAGGTCATCCTCGCTCGCGGCATACCAGGCGAGGCCGACGAAGCCGGGCTCGCCCAGTTCGGTGATGTGGATATGGTGGGCGGGATCGGTGCCGCGCATGTAAAGCGCCCGGCTGGTCCGCGCCGCCCGCTCCATGCCGAAATCGGTAAGGAATTCCTCCATGACGTCGAGGTCCGGCGCCTTGAGCCGGCCATAGGCCAAATCCGTGACTTTGATCGTAGGCATGCGCGTCTCCTCGGCAACTCTCTTGACTTTGCCAGAGAATAGAGCGTTTTCCCCTCGCCCGGCAATCGGCAGGACAACACCTAACGGGTGAACGGCCGGAAGTGCTTCGCCAGCGCCAGGCCTTGATTCTGATAATTGGACCGCATGCCGGCGCCGTAGACGCGATCGGGATGGCCAGCCATGCGCTCATAACGCAGCCAAGCGACCGTCTGGCCGTGCTCGAGCATGAAGGGCACCTCGTGCGAGCGTACCTCCAGCACGGCGCGGCTACCGCCGGCCTGTCTGTCCCAGCCAAAGCCGGGATCGAAGAAGCCGGCGTAGTGGACGCGGTATTCGCCGGAGCGGGTGTAGTACGGCACCATTTCGGCGGCGAGGTCGGCGGGTACACCGACCTCCTCGGCGGTCGCCAGGATGTAGAATTCGTCGGGGTCGAGGATCAGCGCGGCGTCGCGATGGTAGGTGATGGGCTCCCAATAATCATGCGGGTCATAGACGCCGATAGCGTCGATATCGATCTTGTCGGTGTGCTTCTTGGCGCGATAGCCGATGACGTTGCCGGGACCGGCACCCTTCAGATCGATCGTCACCGGCACGAGATTGTCCCGGAGCTGAAGCCGCGGGGCTGACGAGCGCACGAGTTGGCCCGTTTCGTAGAGGCGGTGCAGCTCGCTCGCCGCGATGATCGGATTGCCGCGCTGGAAGCGCAACTGATTGAGCCGCGAGCCTTGGCGCGCGACGATGCTGAAAGTCTGCGGCGCCACCTCGAGATAGAGCGGCCCCTCATAGCCGCGCTCGATCTGGTCGAAGGCGGTGCCGCGATCGGTGATGAGCCGCGTCAGCACGTCGAGCCGTCCGGTCGAGCTCTTCGGGTTGGCGAAGCCGGTGACGCCGCCCGCCAGCCTGACGCTCTCCAGCAGCGGCACGACATAGACGCAGCCGCGCTCGAGCACCGCGCCCTCGGCAAGATCGAGCGGATACCCGCCCATGTCCTTGACCTTGTCCATAACGGCCGCGTTGGGTCCGGGCAGGAAGCTCGCGCGCACGCGATAGGCGTGATGCCCGAGGCGCAAATCCATGCTCGCCGGCTGGATCTGTGCGGGCTCGATCTCGGGCGCGGCGGTGATCTCGCGCGAACGGATCATCGCCATGATGGCCTGATAGGGCAGCACGCCGGTGGTGCCCATCCGATGCGCGAGGCCGGCCGAGCCCATCTCCGAAGCGGCGTGAAGGGCCGCTGGTGGGCTTTCGCTGTCCGTCATGGCGTCTACCGTCCGTGTTGTGCCAGGCGGATGGTGCAACGGATCGCCCGGGCGAGCAAATGTTTACCGTTCAGATTCAATTCCCTGCCTTGCGCGCACGCATGTCCCTTGCAGGCCATTGCGGTCGCACGATATTCCGGCTTGTCCCCGGCTTGCACCGGCGGCCGCGGAGGGTGCAGGGTGGATAAGTCGGCGGATCAAGACCGGATGGTCGCTCTCATTAGCGGAAATCCCGGCTCTGGACGCGCAGTTCGGCGGGCTCGCTGAGGCCGGGATCGGCAAGCCGGCGCAGCAGCGAAGAGAGATCGACGAGGCGGTCGGCGACGACATGGATGACCTCGCCCTCGCGCTGCACGCGGCCGACGATCTCGACCAGCCTCGCGCCCATGACGATCGGACGGAAGCGCTCGAACACCTTGCGCCAGACGACGATGTTGGCGATGCCGGTCTCGTCCTCGAGCGTCATGAAGATCACGCCCTTGGCGCTGCCGGGCTGCTGGCGCACCAGCACCAGGCCTGACACCTTGACCAGCTTTGCTGCCGGTGTGGCGAGGAGCTCAGCGTTCGGCACAATGCGGCGGCCCGCAAGCTCGCGCCGCAGCAGCGCCAGCGGATGTCGCTTCAGCGACAGGCCGGTAGCGCGATAATCCTCGATCACCTGCTCGCCCAGGCCCATCGCCGGAAGATCCGCCAGCGGCTCCAGGGAGGTGCCAGCCAGCGGCGCCAGCAACGGCAAGGCCCCTTGCGCCTCGCCGCCGAGCCCCTTCACCGCCCAGAGCGCCTGGCGCCGGTCGAGCCCCATCGAGCGAAAGGCATCGGCGTCGGCGAGCTTCTCCAGCGCGCCTCGGCTCAACCCGGTGCGATGCTGCAGCTCGGCCGGCCAACGGAAAGGGGTATTGCGCCGTGCCACGAGCTTCTGCTCGATCTCCTCCTTGCCAAGGCCTTTCGCCTGGCGAAATCCCAGGCGCAACGCACGGCACGTGCCGTCCGCGGCAGGCTCGAGCGTGCAATCCCAGACGCTGTGATTGACATCGACCGGGCGCAGCTCGACGCCATGGTCGCGCGCATCACGCACGATCTGCGCCGGCGCATAGAAGCCCATGGGCTGGCTGTTGAGCAGCGCGCAGGCAAAGACCTCGGGATTATAGCATTTGAGCCAGGCCGAGACATAGACGAGCAGCGCGAAGCTCGCGGCATGCGACAGCGGAAAACCGTACTCGCTGAAGCCTTTGATCTGCTGGAAGCAACGTATGGCGAAGTCCTGCTCGTACTTGTTGGCAAGCATGCCGGCGATGAACTTCTTCTCGAAGCGATGGATCTCGCCATTGTGGCGAAAGGTCGCCATGGCGCGGCGCAGGCCGTCCGCCTCGCCGGCGGTGAAGCCGGCGCCGATCATGGCGATCTTCATTGCCTGCTCCTGGAAGAGCGGCACGCCGCAGGTGGGCCTCAGCACCTCCTCCAGGCCCCGCGGCGGTTCCTCCTTCTCCTCGCCGCTGCGGCGGCGGAGATAGGGATGCACCATGTTGCCCTGGATCGGGCCGGGACGGACGATCGCCACCTCGATGACGAGATCGAAGAAGAGCGCGGGGCTTGAGCCGCGGCAGCATGCTCATCTGCGCGCGGCTCTCGACCTGGAAGACGCCGATCGTATCGGCGTGGCCGAGCATGTCGTAGACATCATCCTGGTCCGGCGGCACGCTGGCGAGGGTGTAGCGCCGGCCGTCGTGCTGATCGAGCAGATCGAAGGCACGGCGGATGCAGCTCAGCATGCCGAGGCCGAGCACATCGACCTTGAGGATGCCGAGCGCATTGAGATCGTCCTTGTCCCATTCGATGACGGTGCGGTTCTCCATCGCCGCATTCTCGATCGGGACGAGCTCATCGAGCCGCCCCCGGGTGATGACGAAGCCGCCGACATGCTGCGAGAGGTGGCGCGGGAAGCCCAGCAACTCCCGCGCCAGTTCGAGCGCCAGGCGTAAGGTCGGGTCGGCGGGATCGAGCCCCACCGCACGCACCTGCGCCTCGTCGATGGCATCGCCGCTCGTGCCCCAGACGGTTCCGGCGAGCGCCGCGGTCACATCTTCCGACAGCCCGAGCGCTTTCCCCACCTCGCGGATGGCGCCGCGTGAACGGTAGGAGCTCACCACCGCCGTCATGCCGGCACGCTCGCGAGTGTATTTGTTGTAGATGTACTGGATCACCTCTTCGCGCCGCTCATGCTCGAAATCGACATCGATGTCGGGCGGCTCGTTGCGTTCGCTGCTGACAAAACGTTCGAACAGCAGATCGATCTTGTTGGGATCGACATCGGTGATGCCGAGGCAATAGCACACCGTCGAGTTCGCCGCCGAGCCGCGACCTTGGCAGAGGATATCCAGCCCCCGGGCGTAGCTCATGATGTCATGAACGGTGAGGAAATAGGCGGCGAAGCCGAGCTCGTCGATGAGACGGAGCTCGTGCTCGATCTGCTGCCGGAGCTTCTCGGGCACGCCTTGGGGATAGCGCCGTGCCGCGCCTTCGCGCGCCAGACGCTCGAGCTTCATCTGCGCCGGCGTACCGTCATCGCCGGTCTCGTCGGGATACTCGTAGCGCAGCTCGTCGAGGCTGAAGCGGCAGCGCTCGACGATCTCGAGCGTACGCGCCACCGCCGCGGGATGATCGCGAAACAGGCGCGCCATCTCCTGCGGCGGCTTCAGATGGCGCTCGGCATGGGCCTCGAGGCGGAAGCCCGCCTCGGCAATGGTGCAGCCTTCGCGGATGCAGGTGACGACATCCTGCAGCTTGCGCCGATGCGGCGTGTGGTAGAGCACGTCATTGGTGGCGATCAGCGGCAGCCGCGTCCGCTCGGCGAGCGCCGCCAGGTGATGGACGCGCCGGGCATCATCGCCGCGATAGAGGTAGTGCGCGGCGAGATAGGCAGCGCCGCGAAAATCGCCGGCAAGGCAGGCGAGGAAATCGGCAAACCCGGCATCGAGCCGGTCGGGCGGCAACGCAATCAGCACCTGCTCCCCGCCCTGCTCCACCACATCGGCATAAGCCAGCCGGCACTCGCCTTTTTCCGCCCGCCTTTTGCCTTGGGTCAGCAGGCGGGAAAGCCGGCCATAAGCGGCCCGATCGGTGGGAAAGCACAGCAGGCTCGGCGCGTCCGTGAGATCGAGCCGGCAGCCGACGACCAGGCGAAACCCAAGCTCTTTGGCAGCGCTGTGGGCGCGGACGACGCCAGCGAGCGTGTTGCGGTCGGCAATGGCGATGGCGGCATGGCCCAGCTCCTGCGCGCGCAGCACCAGCTCCGCCGGCTGCGAAGCGCCACGCAGGAAAGAGAAACTGCTCGTGACCTGCAGCTCGGCATAGGCGGTCATGGCGTCACGCAAAGATCCCGTGCAGGAACCAGCGCGGCGGCGCCTTCTGCGGCAGAAAGAGACCGGCGCGATAGAGCCAGAAGCGCCGCCCGTCCTCATCCTCGACGCGGTAATAGTCGCGCAGCTCCGCCGCCTCCTTGCCGCCGCGCCACCATTCACCGCAGAGCCGCTCCGGCCCATCGGCGCGGCGCACGCGATGCTGGAGGCGGCGCCAGTGGAACAGGATCGGCGGATCGTCCGGCACCGGCGCCACCGCCTCCACCGGCTCCGGCCGCGGCAAAAGCCGGATCGGCCGCGGCGGATCGAGCCGCCACGCAGCCCGCGGCGGAGCAAAGGGCGGGGCGAAGCGCTGGGCGCGCTCCGGCACATGGCTCTGGCACGGCTCGAGGCGCCCGACCGATGGCAGCCCCAGACGATTGGCCAAGCGATCGACGAGAGCGGCAAGCACCGCCGCATCACCGATATCGCGATCTCTGCCGTCAGCCGCCAACAGAGCGCGCGCCACCCGCCGCGCCACGGTCTTGTCGCCAGGGAACGGCACGATCCCGGCGGCCCCGACCGCAGGCCGAACAACCGCAGGCCGAACGGAAGCGGCATTGGCCAGGCGCAGCTGCGCCGCCGCCAGGCTTTCCACCGCCATCGCCGTCAGCGCCATGTCCTCGATACCGAGACCGGGATCGATCGTGCCGAGCCTCTCCGCGAAAAGCCGGGCGAGATGAGAGGGGTCGCGGGTCGGCCGTGCCGTGCCGACCGTCACCTGTGCCGCCGCGCCATCGACGCGATAGCAGCTCAGCGTCAGCTGGCGCGCGCCGAGCATCTCCTTGCCCAACGCACGGCAGAGGCTCTCCAGCAGCTCTTGCATCGCGGTGGCTATCGCCTCGGGCGTGACGATCGGCTCGGCAAAGCGGCGCTGCACCCAGCGCGCAGGCTTGGGCGGCAGCGGCGAGAGCGGCTCCGCCGCCGCGCCCAGCGCCTGGTCGAGACGCCCCGCCAGCCCTGCGCCGAACCGCGCGGCGAGCGCGGCGCGCGGCAAGGCGTAGAGATCGCCGATCCGGCGCAGACCGAGCCGCTCGAGCTCGGCCGCCTGGACGGGATCAAGTCGCAGCGCCGCAATCGGGAGGGAAGCGATCGCCCTCCGCCCCTCGCCGGGCGGCACCACCGCGCTCTCGGCACCGCCACATCGCGCCACCGCCCAGGCGGCGGCGGCGGTGTCGGCGATGGCGGCACGGCCGGCAATGCCTTGCCGCCGGAGTCGCTCGACCAGTATGCGCGCTAGGCTCGCTTCGCCGCCGCGCAAATGGGCGCAACCGGTGACATCGAGGAGGATTGCGTCGGTACCCTGAGGCGTAGTCCAGGGACTGTAGCGATGGCACCAGTGAGCAAGCCGCCGGAGCGCCGCGACATCGCCGGCAGGGTCGGCCTCGGCGACGGCAAGCGCGGGATGGAGCGCGCGCGCATCGGAGAGCGGCAGGCCCGGCGCGAGGCCCAGCCCCTCGGCTGCGGCGTTGACGGCCGTGACGAGGCGATGGTTGCCGACCGAAAGGGCGAGAGCGAAGGGTCTATCCGGCGCGCGCGGCTGGCTGCCATGCCGCCGGTCGATCGACCAATGCGGCAGCCAGAGACACATGACCCGTCGCATCGCACGCCTCCATGATCCAGGATGCCGATACGCCGCCGCGGCAGCGCCAGAGTTCGACCTGCCAACGGGCTCGGCCGATCCCGGGCTCCCCGGCCGTGACATCGCCCGGCATCGCCTTGATCCGCCAGCGGGTTTGTGCCGCGTTTGGCGCCAGGCGCTGTGCCGCCGCCCGCTCACCGTCGCGCCAGCGTCGCAACGCAAAGCCGGTGACGCCGGAAGTTTCGGCAGCCAGCAACAGCCGGCGGCTCGCCGGCAGGGAAAGCGCCTCCAGCTCGCCGACCACGGCAGCCAGCGCCGGGCTTCTCAGCCCTTCCTCCATGGCCCACAACACCTCGCGAGGATGCTGCGCCTGCGCCAGGATCAGCCGCCCGGTATCGAAGCCGAAGGCGGCCAGCCCCGGTCCGTAGAGATCGCCTTCGGCCAGGCACCACAGCACCGGCAGTCCCGGCTTGAGCCGCGCCAGGATACCGGCGAGGAAGGCGGCAGCCACCGCGCCGTCCTCCTCCTCGGAACCCGCCCCTGCCACCTCATGCAGGGCCGCCAAGGCCAAGCCTTTATCGGGCAAGGCTCGATCGATTGCCGACACGGCAAAAGGCAGGGCCGCTCGGCCCTGCCGCCCCGTCCTTTCCAACGCCTCGAGGCGACGGCGCAGCGCCGCGAGGCGACCGTTTCGGCTGGTCACGGTCATGCCAAGGAGTTAACCTATTTGTTCCTATTTTGTTCTCATTGCGCCGAGGAGTCAAATGCCGTTCGCTGCTGCGACGGTGGGGCTACCGTCCGCGGAAGGTCGGCGCCGCCTTCTTGAGAAAGCTCCGATAGCCCTCGCGGAAATCCTCGGTGTCGAAGGTCTCGTAAGGCTCGTCGAACTCCTTCGGATCCAGCGGACGCGGGTCATCAAGCCGGCGGGCGAATTTCTTGTGCCAGCGATTGACCAGCGGCGCACCCCCGGCAATGCGCCGGGCCGCCGCATAGGCCTCCTCGGCTACCTGCGCATCGGGCACGACGCGGCTGACGAGCCCCTTCTCCTTCGCCTCCGCGGCGCCGAAGACACGGCCTTCGAGCAGGATCTCGAGCGCAACCTGCCGTCCCACCAGCTTGATAAGCGCCGCGATCTCGGGATAACCCATGGTGACGCCGAGGCGGTTGATGGGCACGCCGAAGCGGCTTCCCTCGCCGCAGATGCGGATATCGCAGAGCATCGCTAGCTCAAGCCCGCCGCCGACGCAGATGCCTTGGATCAATGCCACGCTGGGGTGGCGCGATTCGGCGATGGCGCGCATGGTCCCATGCATGAGACGGCCATAGGCGCGCGCCTGTTCAAAATTGGAGCGCAACTCCGCGAACTCCGCGATATCGGCTCCCGGCGCGAACGCCCTATCGCCCGCTCCCCGCAGCACGATGCAGCGAACATCATCGTCGGCTTCGAGCGAGGTGAAGGCGTTCCCTGCCCCCTCCCACATCGCCCAGGTTAGTGCGTTGAGCCGCTCCGGCCGGTTGAGCGTCACCGTGACGATACCGCCGTCGCGCTCGATCACGACTTCCTGCGCCATCCTCGCCTCCTGGTTTCCCGGAGCCTAGCACATTGCCCCACGGGCGATTTGGCCTTAAACATGCGCTTCTGCCGAGTAACCGAGGAGCCGATGGCAACGACCCCAGCGGATGATGCCGCCGAGATCACCTCCCGCATCCTGCTGGAGACGAAGTCTATCCTGTTCAGCCCGGACAAGCCCTTCACCTTCACCTCGGGCCGCGTCAGCCCGGTCTATGTCGATTGCCGGCGTCTCATCTCCTTCCCGCGCGCCCGCCGGCGCCTGATGGACCTTGGCGCCGACCGGATCGAGCGCGCGGTAGGCCACGAATCACTCGACGCGGTGGCCGGCGGCGAGACCGCGGGCATTCCCTTCGCCGCCTGGATCGCCGAACGGCTGGCGCTGCCCATGCTCTATGTGCGCAAAAAGCCCAAGGGCTTCGGGCGCAATGCGCAGATCGAAGGCGAGATGGCGGAAGGCGCGCGCGTCGTGCTGATCGAGGATCTCGCCAGCGAAGGCAGCTCGAAACTCAACTTCGTCCGTGCCATCCGCCAAGCCGGCGGCGTCATCGCCCACAGCTTCGTTATCTTCAACTACGGCATTTTCCCGCAGAGCATGGCAAGCCTCGCGGCCGAAGGAGTGAGCCTCCACTGGCTCGCCACCTGGTGGGACGCGCTCCGCGTGGCGCAAGGGCTCGGCTACTTCACGGCGCCGCAATTCGCCGCGGTCAAAGCCTTCCTGGACGATCCCGACGGCTGGTCCGCGGCGCGTGGCGGCAGCCGCAGCGACGCCGCTTCCTGACGCGCAACGCGGCGAACAACGTGGATCACGGTTTTTTCGCCGGGGTAAACCATTACATCGAGCATTACGGTTATCTTGCCGTGGCGCTGGGCATCCTGCTTGAGGATTTCGGCCTGCCGACGCCGGGCGAGATGTTGCTTATTACAGGCGCCATCAGCGCATCAACCGGCGCGCTCAATGTCTATCTGCTGCTGCTGCTTGCCTGGGTCGGCGCCGTCATCGGCGACAATATCGGCTATGCTATCGGCCATTTCGGCGGCCATCATCTCATGGTGCGCTATGGCGGGCGCATCGGCATCACGAGGGATCGCCTGAAGCAGGTCGAAGCGTTCTTCGAGCACTATGGCGGCTGGGTAATCGTGTTCGCCCGCTTCGTCGTCATCCTGCGTCAGTTCAACGGCATCGTCGCCGGGACTCTCGGCATGCATTGGCTGCACTTTCTCGCGCTGAACGCCGTCGGCGCGGCGCTGTGGGTAGGCTTCTGGGGCATCCTCGCCTTTTGGCTGGGCAAGGGCGTGATGGTCTACGTGCACGAGTTGCACGAGGTCACGCCGCTGATGGGTGTGCTCGCCGTGGTCTTCCTGGCAGCAGGAGCGGGGTGCTTGTGGTGGCGCTTTGCACGAAAGCCGCGGACTAACGGCAATCGTAGGCCGCCACAGTAAGGTCGCCCCCGTCGGGTTCGGTCGATTTCAGCACGGCGCTGCGACCGAGATTGGCGCAATAGAGCATGGCTTGGCGAGTCGCCTCGTCCCGCTGGTCGGCGGGGAAGCGATAAGTTACGCCGTCGGCGGTCGCGACCGTTGCCTGCACACTTGACATCCCGCCGCAGGCAGTGACAAGAAGGAACAACAGCAAAGCACCGGTTTTGACCATCAGAGAAAGCGGGCGCTTGCCTCGCCGAGCCCGGCGAAGTTCACGGTGACGATATCGCCGGGCTTCGGCCACTGCGTGGCGACGACGCTGCCGGTCTGAACGATCATCCCGCGCCGTAGCGGACGGCCACGCGCCGCAACGGTGTTCGCGACCCAGGCGAGCGCGTGCAAGGGATGGCCGCTCATCACGTCGCCGCCGCGGCCGCGGCCGATCTCGACACCGTTGATCGTCATCGTGCCGGTGACGGCGGCGAGGTCGAGCGCGCGCCAGTCCACTACTTCGGGACCCAGGACGCAACCAGCGTTCCAGGCGTTGTTGGCGATGAGGCCGCGGCCGCCGACGAGCTTGTACTGGTTGCAGGCGTGATCCTCGATGAGCTCGATCGAGGGCAGGCAGGCAGCGACGGCGTCCGCCACATCTTCCTTCCCATAGGGCTTGCTGCGCGCCGGCAGATCCTCGCCGAGCCGCATGGCGATCTCGCACTCGACCGCTATCCGGGCGTGATCGGCGTGGCGAAGGGTTGCCGGCGACGAATGGACGCGCTTGGCAAAGATGGCGCCGGCGATCGAATGGTCGATCCCCATCAGCTGCTGCATCACCGGGGTGGTGAGGGCGATCTTGTAGCCGGCGATCGGCCCGCGCTCGGGAACGAGGAGCGCCTGCAGCGCCTCCTGCATTGCATAAGCCTCGTCGATGCTGGCGCCGGCGATCTCCTCCGGCGTCGGCGGTAACGGCTGCTTGCCGTGATGGAGATCGTAGTAGTAGTGGGCGGCGCGGGTGATACGGTCGGACTCACTGCTCATGGCTGCCTCGCCTACGCCCGAGAGGGAGGCTGAATGATGAGCGGTAAGCGCTTGATGCGCAAGCGCGGCGGCAGTAGGAAGCTTATCCAACAGAGAGGGTAAAACCGCTATGCGCGAATACCGCATTGCCGCCATTCCTGCCGACGGCATCGGCAGGGAAGTGATCGCCGCAGGACTGACGGCGCTCGAAGCGTTGCAGGCGCGCCATGGCGATTTTCGGCTCACGATCGAACACTTCCCATGGGGCTCGGACTACTACCGCAAGCATGGCCGGATGATGGCGGAGGACGGGCTCGAGGTACTGCGCCGCTTCGATGCCATCTTCTTCGGTGCGGTCGGCGACCCCGGCATCGCCGATCACATCACGCTCTGGGGGCTGCGGCTGCCGATCTGCCAAGGCTTCGATCAATACGCCAATCTACGCCCCACGCGCCTGCTGCCCGGCATCACATCGCCGCTGAGGAATTGCGCGCCAGGGGATCTCGACTGGATGATCGTGCGCGAGAACAGCGAAGGCGAGTATGCCGGCAATGGCGGACGCGTCCATCGCGGCTTGCCCGAGGAGGTCGCCACGGAGACCTCGGTTTTCACGCGGACTGGCGTCACCCGCATCATGCGATTTGCCTTCGAGCTGGCGCGCAAGCGCCCGCGACGCCTCCTCACCGTGGTCACGAAATCCAACGCGCAGCGCCACGCCATGGTGATGTGGGACGAGATTGCCGCCGAAGTAGCGCGAGACTATCCTGACGTGACCTGGGGCAAGGAACTCGTCGATGCCATGACGACGCGCATGGTGCTGAAGCCCGGGACCATCGACGTCGTCGTTGCCAGCAATCTCCATGCCGACATCCTGAGCGATCTCGCGGCGGCGCTGGCCGGCAGCCTCGGCATCGCACCGACCGCCAATCTCAATCCGGAACGGCGCTTTCCCTCGATGTTCGAGCCCATCCACGGCTCCGCCTTCGACATCGCCGGCAAAGGCATCGCCAACCCCGTCGCGACCTTCTGGACCGCCGCGATGATGCTTGAGCATTTGGGCGAGAGCGAGGCGGCGGCGCGATTGATGGTTGCCATCGAGCGCGTCACCGCCAGCCCGGCGCTTCATACGCCGGACCTCGGCGGCACCGCAACGACGGCGCGGGTGACGGAAGCGGTGTGTGACGCGTTGCGCAGCGCCAATGTGTAGCGGTTAGATCGGTTGGCGGCGGGTGGGTTCTCTGCTACCCCTGCAGGCGGGGGGACGGTTCTGATGCGAATTGCAATCATCGGCCAGCAGGCCTTCGGTAAGGCCGTGCTCGACGCTTTCCTGGCGCGGGGCGACACGGTCGCCGGGGTGTTCGTCGCGCCGGAGCCTGCCGGCGCGAGACCCGATCCGCTAGCCGTCGCCGCTCGCGACAAGAAGCTGCCGGTGTTTCCGACCGCGAGCTACAGCACCGCACAAGCCAGCGACGCGTTGCGCGGGCTCGCGGTGGATCTCGCCGTCATGGCGTATGTGCTGCAATTCGTGCCGCAGAGCTTCTGCCGGGTGCCGCGCCACGGCACTATTCAGTTTCACCCGTCCCTGCTGCCGCAGCATCGTGGCCCATCCTCGATCAACTGGCCGGTGATGCTCGGCAAGACCCAGACCGGGCTCACGATCTTCCGCCCGGTGGACGGGCTCGACGAGGGTCCGGTGATCCTACAGAAAGAGGTGGCGATCGGCCCCGATGACACGGTGGCGAGCCTCTATTTCGACAAGATCTTTCCGTTGGGAGTCGCCGCGCTCGTCGAAGCCGCCGATCTCGTCGTCTCGCGGCAAGGCGCAAGAGCGCATCCAGGACGAGAGCCAAGCCAGCTACGAGGGTTGGGTGCGGGAAGCGGAGTTGCACGTCAACTGGGCGAGTCCCGTCGATATCGTCTACAATCTCATTCGCGGCTGCAACCCGGCCCCGGGCGCCTGGACAACGGAAAGTGGCCGCCGACTCCATATTTTCGAGTCACGAAAAATCGTCGCGCGCCGATTTGCCCAGGTCAAAGGGCTGGCACCTGGCCATGTTGTCGCCATCAGCGCTCAGAGCTTTACTGTGCACGCGCAGGGCGGCTTCATCGAGGTGTTGCGCTGCCGCGTCGACGATGGCAAGAAGATTTCCGGAGGCGAAGCCGGCATCGCTGTCGGTTCGATGCTGGGCGAGCAGCCTCCGCGACCGTGATCCGCGTGCAGACGCTCACACCGCCAGCGCTTCCGGGTGCCACAGCAGAAGCCGTCGGCGAATCAACTCCATCGCCTTGACCATCGCCGCACCGACGATAGCGATCGCGACAATGCCGGCAAAAACACCCGGCGAGTCGGCAAAACGCATCTCGGTCATGATCGTCCCGCCGAGCCCCTCGCCGCCCATCGCCATCTCGCTCACGATCTCGACGATGAGAGCGATCGGCAGTGCCACCTGCAAGCCTGTGAAGATCTGCGGCAGCGACGCCGGCAGCGCGATTTCCCACAGCAACTGGTGGCGCCCTGCGCCGAGGCTTAGCGCCGACCAGATCAGCACCCCCTCGACGCCGTCGGCGGCAGCCCAGGATGCAACGACCACGGGGAAGACCGCGGAGAAGGCCACCATGAGAATCTTGGACGCATCGAAGACGCCGAACCAAAGAATGAACACCGGCAAGAAGGCGATCTTCGGCATCGGCAGGCCGATCGATACCAGCGGGTCGAAGAACCAGCGCATCAGCGGCACGCGCGCGATGAGGATGCCGATGGCGATGCCAAAGACCGCCGCCAGCGCGAAGCCGGCAAAGGCCCGATAGAGGGTGAGCGCGACGCCGAGGATCATGTCTCCGGAAGCGACATCGTGGTAGAGCCGCACCAGCACTGTCGAGAGCGGCGGCAGCAGGAAATCGGAGACGAAATGCGCTTCGGCAAACCCCTGCCACAGGACCAGCACAGCGAGGATCGAGATCCAGCGCAGCGCCGCTTGGCCGAGGGCGGCTATCCACGCCATCGCAGCGCCAAGCCCATCAACCGAAGATAGAGACGATCGGCAAAGAACCCCACAGCCGACACCGTGACGACGCCCGCGAACATCGCATCATAGGCCCCCCCTTCGCCAAAGGAGGAAATGAGATAGCCCATGCCACGCTGGCCGATCAGGAGTTCCGCCGCCACCAGCAGGATAAAAGAAAGCGCGAGGGCGTTGCGAATGCCCGCCAGGATCTCCGGCATCGCCGCCGGCAGCACGACCTCCCAGAGAACCTCGCGGCGTTTGGCGCCAGCGGCGAGCGCAGACCAGATCAGCACCTGCTCTACTCCGCGCGCGCCATTGAAGGCGCCGATCACCACCGGCAGAAGACAGCCAAGGAAGACTGCGGCGATCTTCGAAGCGGCGCCTAGGCCGAACCACAGGATCATCACCGGGATGAGCGCCGAACGCGGCAACGGATAAAGCACGCGGATGAGAGGATTAAACAAGATCTCGATCGGCCGATACCAAGCCATGAAGATGCCGAGGGCAACGCCGACGACGATGCCGAGCGCGAGGCCGGCCACCAAATTTTGCAGCGACGAAAGGCCGTTGACGGCGAGATCGCCATCCTGCAGCAGCCGCAACCAGGCACGCATGACAGCGCTAAGCGGCGGCAAGGTGTCGGGGTCGACAAGACCGAGACGCGGCGCCGCCTCCCACACGACCGCCAGCAGCAAGAGCGGCGAGTAGCGTATCAGCGCGGCCCTCACGGCTCGCGACTCGCTTGCGCCAGCATCGCCTCGCCGCGCACCAGACCCCAGAGATGCTCGACCTTCTCGGCGAACTCGCGCGTGCCGGCGAGCTGCGGCCCCTTCTCCCCGGCAAAGCTGGTGTCGACGATCTCCTTGATACGCCCTGGCCGCGCCGACATGACGGCAACACGGTCCGCGAGATAGACCGCCTCGCGCACATCATGCGTGACAAACACGACGGTCTTGGGTGTCCGGCGGATGATCGCCAACAATTCCTCATGCATGAGGGCGCGGGTCTGGGCGTCGAGGGCGCCGAAAGGTTCGTCCATCAGCAGGATGGCTGGATCGACGGCAAGCGTGCGAGCGATGGCAACGCGTTGCTTCATCCCGCCGGAAAGTTGCGCGGGGTAACTGTTCTCGAAGCCGCCGAGATGGACCAGGTCGATCAACTCGCGCGCGCGGCTCTCCCGCTCGCGCCGCGGGAGCTTCTGCTTTTCCAGCCCATAGAGGATGTTCTGCCGCACGGTCTTCCAGGGATAAAGGGCAAAGTTTTGAAAGACGATGCCTCGGTCTGGTCCAGGACCGGCGACAGGCCGGCCGGCGACAGTAACCATCCCCAATTCGATCGGCAGAAATCCGCCGAGCAGATAGAGCAGCGTGCTCTTGCCGCAACCACTGGGACCGAGCAATGCGAGGAACTCGCGCTCGCGCACCTCGAGCGAGACGCGTTCCAAGGCCAGTACCGCCCGGCCACGCGGCGGTCGGTAGGAGTGACTAACTTCGTGAAAGGAGATCCCGGCCGTCATCCTCGCGCCACCGCATCCATGTCAGCGCGGTCGCCGCGCGGCCTCGTTGACAGGCGAGAGATCGGCGTATTTCTCGACGGCGATCGAAATCGCGAGTAGCCCCAGCTCCTTCTGAACATCCAGATTGCTCTGCAAAGCCTTAAGATTGGGGATCACATCCGGATTGCGGTAATAGTCCTTCTTGGTGAAGACCCACTCGTCATAAACGGCAGCCGGCTGCTTGGTGACATCGGTGAGAATCTTGATCGCCTCGGGCCGGTTCGCCGGATCATAATACCAGCGCATCGCCCGCTGCCAGTCCTCGAAGAAATCAACGAGCACGGCGCGATGCGCGTCGATGAAGCCTTGGCGCGCCGCCATCAGCGTGGTTTGCGCCTCCCCCATGGCGCTCTTCATCGTGAACAACGTCCGCACCTTGCCGGTCTTCTTGGCGGTTAGCGCGAACGGCATGACCATGCCGGCGAGGTCCACCTTCTTCGCCTCGAGCGCCGGCGCCATGTTGGGAAATTGTATCTCAATGATCTGATAGTCGCGCTTGTCCTCCAGCCCGTGGTCCCGGAGGACCTTGCGTAACGCCATGTCGACGGCACCGCCGATACCGTTGGTGGCGAGGACCTTGCCCTTGAGATCTTCGATCTTCCGGATCGGGCTGTCGGCAAGAACAAAGTATTCGTTCGCGTAGTAATCGTCGATACCGTCCTGGTAGAGATCACCGATGGCGCGAAGATCGTCCATATGCGCGTTCTGAATCGCGAGGCCGAAGGAGGAAAAGGCAAGTGCGGCGATGTCGAGCTCTCCCGCCGCCAGCGCGGTGATCTGCGGTGCGCTGCGGCGGAAATGGATAAGCTGCACGGTGTAGGATTTGCCATAATGCGGCAGAAGCTCGGGCTTCGCGTAGATGATCGACGTGAGCTGGCCCGGCACCACTGCCCAGCCGACCCGCAACTCGAGCACCGGTTCGGCGGCGCTGGCCGAGGAAATCATCAGCAGGAGGGCCAAGGACACCCCTAGCCAAGCCCGTCCGCTCATGATCCACCCTCCCCTCGGTCATCCGACCAGCTTATCGGACGATCACCATCGGCCGCCGGGCGCGGATGCTCCCGGCATATCCGCATGTGGGGCGATGGATGTCAACGGGTCACGCCGCCAGGGGACGGAAAAGCGGTGCAGAGGCTGGACAGAAGCGCGGACGGCCAGGCAGGATCGTGGACCGTTTGAGGAGGTGTCTTTGCGCGAATTCGATCTGGGCCGCGCCGTGCCGAGAACGGAGGATTTCCAGCTGCTGCGCGGCCGCGGCCGCTATACCGACGATATCAATCTGCCCCGGCAAACTCACCTCCACGTCCTGCGCTCGCCGCATGCTGCGGCGCGCATTCGTGCCATTGATCTCGACGCCGCCGTCGCCGCGCCGGGGGTACATGCGATCCTGACCGGCAAGGACGCTCAGATGGCCGGCCTCGGCACCTTCTCCTCCGCGGTTCAACGCAAGCGGCCGGGTGGCGCAGCCAATTTTGTTCCGCCCTACCGTGTGCTCGCGCTCGACCGCGCGCACCATGTCGGCGAGCCGGTCGCCGCCATCATCGCCGAAAGCCTCGACCAAGCGAAGGACGCCGCCGAGCTCATCGAGATCGATTGGGAGATGCTGTCTTCGGTCACCGATACCGCGGCGGCGCCGGCGCCGGGCGCCGCCGCGGTATGGGACGAGGCGCCGGACAACATATGCTTTGTGCACGAGGTCGGCGACAAGGCGGCGGTCGACGCGGCGTTCGCCCGCGCCAGGCATGTCGTCACGGAGCGTTTCCGTATCAGCCGGATCGCAGCCAATCCGATGGAAGGACGCACCGCGCTCGGCGTTTATGATGAGCGCGACCAGCGTTACACCCTATATGCGGGGCTCCAAGGCGTGCACCGCGCGCGCGTCGAGCTTGCCAGCAACATCTTCAAGCTGCCGGCCAACCGCTTCCGCCTGATCTCGCCCGATGTCGGCGGCGGCTTCGGCATGAAGGGCAGCGCCTTTCCGGAGCTGGCGCTGGTATTGTGGGCGGCCCAGAGGGTCGGCCGTCCGGTCAAATGGACGGCCGAGCGCAGCGAGAGCTTCGTCGCCGACCATCATGCCCGCGACAATGTCTCGGACGTGGCGCTAGCGCTTGACGAGCGCGGCAAATTCCTGGCGTTGCGCGTGAATACGCTGGCCAATCTCGGCGCCTTTCTTGCCACCATGGGCGTCCACGTCGCCACCAACAATATCGGTGGTCTCGCCGGCACGTATACGACCCCGCATATCCATGTGACGGTGACGGGGGTATTCTCCAACACCAACGCTACCTGCCCCTATCGCGGAGCCGGAAGGCCCGAAGCATCCTACTGCATCGAGCGCATCATCGATATAGCCGCGCGCGAGACCGGCATCGATCGCGTGGAGCTGCGTCGGCGCAACATGATCCCGGCCAGCGCCATGCCCTACAAGACCGGCCTGGTCTTCACCTATGACAGCGGCGAGTTCGAAAAGAATCTCGATATGGCGCTGCAGCTCGCGGACTGGAACGGCGTGGCCGCGCGTCGCGCCGAAGCGATGGCGCGCGGCAGGCTCTACGGCGCCGGCATCGCCAGCGTCATCGAGATTGCCGGCGGCCCGGCGGACTTCCCGCTCGAGGAGGCCGTCGAGATCCGCTTCGACCCCACCGGCTACGCCACCGTGCTCGCCGGGACGCATTCGCATGGGCAAGGGCATGAGACCATGTACCGCCAATTCGCGAGCCACATGCTGGGCCTATCGCCGGAGCGGGTGCGTCTCCTCTATGGCGACACCGATATCGTCTTCCACGGGCGAGGCACGTTCGGCTCGCGCTCGGCAAGCGTGGGTGGCGCGGCTTTTCTCGGCGCGGCACGGCAAATCATCGAGAAAGGCAAGCTCATCGCCGGGCATCTCCTCGAGGCCTCGGCGCTCGATATCGAGTTCGCCGATGGACGCTTCGCCGTCGTCGGCACCGATCGGTCGATCGACCTGACCGAGGTTGCGATCGCCTCCTTCGTTCCTCAGCGCATGCCGCGCGGCGTGGAGCTGGGCCTCGATGCCCAGGCGGTGGTGACGCCGCCCGGCCCTACCTTTCCCAACGGGTGCCATATCTGCGAAGTCGAGATCGACGCCGAGACCGGCGTGGCGAAGATCGTGCGCTACGCCGTGGTCGACGATGTCGGTCGGGTGGTCAACCCCCTGCTGCTTAAAGGCCAGATCCATGGCGGCATCGCCCAAGGGGCCGGGCAGGCGCTGTGCGAGGCGCTGATCTATGACCGCGACAGTGGCCAGCTCCTGACGGGATCGTTCACGGATTACTGCATGCCCCGCGCGCATGATCTCCCGATGATCGCCGTGGGCAGCAACGAGGTACCGGCCAAGACGAACCCGCTGGGCATCAAGGGGGCCGGCGAGGCCGGCACCGTAGGAGCGCTGCCGGCGGTGATGAACGCCATCAATGACGCTCTCGAGCCGCTGGGCCTCCGGCATTTCGACATGCCGGCGACGCCAGAGCGGCTGTGGCGGGCTCTTCGCTATGCCAGAGCAAAAAAAAGCCCCCTCTCCCATCATGGGAGAGGGGGCCAAATGAGGCGTAAGGCTCGCCGGCGGCGCCGGCGCGCGCTGATCGTTCCGCAAGCGCCCGGGGTGTTGTACCTTAGGCGTGAAGCTAATCAGGAGGATGCCCTATGGCCGATGCCATCGAGCTCACCGTCAACGGCAGGACGCATCGGCTTCATGTCTCGCCGGATACGCCGCTGCTCTACGTTCTCCGCAACGACCTCGAACTCAATGGTGCAAAATTCGGCTGCGGCCTGGCGCAGTGCGGCGCATGCACAGTGCTGCTGGACGGCGAACCGATACGTTCCTGCTCCTACCCGATCGAGGGTGCTCAGGGCAAGCCGATCACCACCATCGAGGGCCTCGGCACGGTAGAAGACCCACATCCCGTACAAAAGGCGTTCATCGACGAACAAGCGGCACAATGCGGCTATTGCGTCAACGGCATGATCATGACTACCGCCGCGTTGCTGCGGCGCGATCCGCGACCGACTGACACGGCTATCCGGCAAGCGCTCGCCGGCAATCTCTGCCGCTGTGGAACGCATGCGCGCATCCTGCGCGCCGTAGCCCGAGCGGCAGCGGAGATGGCGCCATGACGGCCAACACAATCACTCGCCGGCGTTTCGGTCAGGCCGTCGGCGCCCTCACCGTCGCGTTTTCATTGGCGCCGCACGCTTGGGGTGCCGACGCGGGAAAGCTGCCGGGCAGCTTGACCAACAATCGAATGCTTGACGCCTGGCTCCGCATCGACCCTGACGGTACGGTCACGATCTTCACCGGCAAGGTCGAACTCGGCCAGGGCATCCTTACCGCGCTCGGGCAGATCGCCGCTGACGAACTCGACGTCGCACCCGAGCGGATCAAACTGGTCTCGGGCGATACCGCGCGGACGCCTGACGAAGGCTTCACCTCGGGCAGCCAATCGATCGAGTATGGCGGCACCGCGATCCGGTATGCCTGCGCCGAGACGCGCGACATCCTGCTGAAGCTTGCCGCGGCGAGACTCAAGACCACGACCGACGAACTCGCAGTCGAAGACGGCACGATCACTGCACAAGGCGGCAAGAGCGTGACCTATTGGGAGCTGAGCCCGGATGCCCAGCTTCATCGCGAGGCAAGCGCGGACATGCCTCCCAAGCCGCCGGAGCTGCATAAGAACATCGGCAAGAGCAAGCCGCGGCTCGATATTCCCGCCAAGGTCACCGGCGGCGCGGCATACATCCAGGACGTGAGGCTGCCGGGCATGCTCTTCGGCCGCATCTCGCGCCCGCCGAGCTACGGCGCGGACATCATATCCTTTGATGAAGCGCGTGTGCGCAAGCTGCCCGGGGTCATCGCTGTCATACGTGACGGCCGATTCCTCGGCGTGGTCGCCGAACGCGAGGAGCAGGCGATCGCCGCACGCGACGATCTCGCCCGGGCGGCGACATGGCGTGAAGCACCATCGCTACCGTCCCCAGATGACATCTACCAGCACCTGAAATCCTTGCCGGCCGAGGATCACGTGATCAGCCGCACGGGCGGCGACGCTCCGCCGCCCACGCGCGTGTCGCTCGCCGCGACCTATACGAGGCCCTATACGGCACATGCCTCGATCGGACCATCATGCGCCATCGCGCAAGTCAAGGATGGTCAGCTTACGGTTTGGACGCACTCGCAGGGCGTCTTCCCCTTGCAACGCGACCTCGCCAAGGCGCTTGACATGGATGTAACAAAGATCCGGTGCGTTCACGCACCGGGCTCGGGCTGTTACGGGCATAATGGCGCCGACGATGTCGCCCTCGATGCGGCTCTGCTGGCACGCGCCAGCAGCGGTCGGCCGGTCAAGGTCCAATGGATGCGCGATGACGAGTTCGGGTGGGAGCCTTATGGTCCCGCGATGACGGTTGAGCTTCACGGCAGCCTCGACGATGCCGGAATGATCGTCGATTGGACGCATGACGTCTGGACCAACACGCACAGCACGCGACCGCAGAAAGACGGCTGCAACCTCCTGGCTTCGTGGCATTTGGCGCAGCCGAAATCGCCGGGGAAGCCAGAGATCATTCCGCAGCCGGCCGGCGGCGGCGACCGGAACGCCATCCCGCTCTACGACTTTCCGCGCCAGCGCGTGACGCATCACTTCATCCCGCAGATGCCGATCCGTGTTTCAGCGCTGCGCGCCCTCGGCGCCTACGCCAATATCTTTGCGATCGAGACTTTCATGGACGATCTCGCTAAGGCTGCCAAGGTCGACCCCGTGCAGTTCCGGATGCGGCACTTGAGCGATCCGCGCGCCATCGCCGTCATCAAGGCCGCCGCCACGTTTGCGGGTTGGCAGCCCGGTCTTCCCGGCGGCACCGGCAAGGGGCGCGGGTTCGGTTTTGCCAAGTACAAGAACCTGTCCGCTTATCTGGCCGTGGTGGTCGATGTCGAAGTCGATCGTCAGAGCGGTCAAGTGAACATCTCCCGGGCGGTGGCGGCGATCGACGCCGGCCAGGTAATTAATCCCGACGGCCTTATCAACCAGACCGAGGGCGGCATCATTCAAGCCGTGAGCTGGACGCTCAAGGAAGAGGTGCGCTTTAATGCCGAACGCATCACCTCGCGCGACTGGAGCCGCTATCCCATCATCACCTTCCCCGAAGTGCCGGAAATCAAGGTGACCGTGCTCGACCGTCCGGCGGAGAGATCGCTGGGAGCCGGCGAGGCGGCGCAAGGCCCTACCGCCGCGGCGATCGGCAATGCCATCGCCCATGCGACGGGCGCTAGGCTGCGTGACTTGCCGCTCATGCCCAACCGGATCAAAGGCGCCTTCGGCTAAGGAGAAGTCCATGGAAAAGACCGTCGAGATGGCCGGCGAGCGGCTGCTCAGCAATGCACCGATGGGCGAGGAGGAACGCAAGCTTCGGACGGACCTCGCCGCCTGCTATCGATTGGCGCATAGGAACGGCTGGGACGAACTTATCTATAATCATATTTCCGCGCGGGTTCCCGGGCCGGAGCACCATTTCCTCATCAATCCTTTCGGCCTTGCCTTCGACGAGGTGACAGCCTCGAATCTGGTCAAGGTCGATCTCGAAGGCCGCATTGTCAGTGATTCGAAATATCCGATCAACGCTGCGGGTTTTACCATTCACAGCGCCATCCACGCGGCCCGGCCGGAGGTGGGGTGCGTCATCCATCTCCACACCGAGGCGGGCATGGCGCTATCCGTGCTGGAAGGGGGACTATTGCCGCTGACCCAGACGGCGATGTTCTTCCAGAGCCAGCTCGCTTTTCACGACTACGAGGGAATCGCGCTCGACCTCGCCGAGCGTGAACGATTGGTGCGAGATCTTGCCGACAAATCCGTCATGATCTTGCGCAATCACGGCACGCTGGTGGCATGTCCCACCATCGGCCGAGCATTCGTGACGATGTTCTTGCTGGAAAAGGCAGCGCGGGCGCAGCTGCGCGCGATGGCCTGCGGCGGCAAGCTCGTTCAAGCGACCCCCGCAGCCATCGACATCACAGCGCAATTCGGCAGGAGCGCCGCAGGCGGCGCGGAATATGCGTGGCAAGCGATGGTGCGGCGGCTCGAGCGCGAGGAAAGATCCTACCAGAGTTGATCCGGTTCGACCGTGAACGACATCGCCAATTCGTTCCTGCTGGTCTATGCCGGCCTTTTCCCGATCGTGAACCCGGCGGGCAGCGCGCCGATCTTCCTTGGCCTGACGCGACACTGCACCGACCAGGAGCGCAACGCTCTCGCCGGCCGTATCGCGCTCAACGGGTTCTTCTTGCTGCTGGGGTCGTTGTTCGTCGGCTCGCACGTGCTCGAGTTCTTCGGCATCACCTTGCCGATTGTGCGCGTCGCCGGCGGGTTGGTGGTGACCGCATTCGCCTGGAAACTCCTTCACGCCGGGCAGGAGCTGGAAGATCAGCGCGCCGCTGACGCCGTCGTCAAGCCAATTGGACCGACCGACGCATTCTACCCTTTGACGATGCCGCTCACGGTCGGGCCGGGATCGATCGCCGTGGCCATCACGCTCGGCAGCCAGCGCCCGAACGCGGCAGCCGGTCTCGCCGATCTTGCCTTGCTCGGCGGTGCAGCTATCGCCGGGCTCGCCGCCATCGCCGCAACGGTCTATGTCTGCTACCGCTTTGCCGAGCCGATGATCGCCGCGCTCGGCGAGCGTGGCACCAACGTGCTGGTCAGGCTGTCTGCCTTCATTCTGCTCTGCATCGGCATCGAGATCATCTGGAACGGCTACAGCGCCCTGATCAGCTCCGCGGGCTGATCATCGGGCTTCCGCCGCATCCGAATCGCGCCCGCAATCCTTTTCCGCGCGACATGGCCGACCCGCGAGGAGCGCTCGGCAGCGAAATGGACCTCGCCCGAAGGACCTGGTGGGGAGCGCCGGTCTAGACTTCCGGCAGCCCCAGAAAAGGGCCGATGGCGGCCAAGAAAGCTTCGGGTTGTTCCAGTGGCGGGCAGTGGCCGCACCCCGGCAGCAGGAGAAAGCGTGCGCCCTGGATTTCTTGCGCGAGCTCGCGGGCGAGATCGAGCGGCGTGGCGGCGTCAAATTCGCCCACGACGACAAGCGTGGGGTTCACCACGCGCGAGAGCATGCCGCTGAGATCGACCTGCTCCAGAGCGCGGCAAGCGGCGATGAAGGCCTCAGGATTGAAGCGCATGAGCACGGCCTGGCGCTCCGCGACCGCCTCGGGATGAGCCGCGAGATACGCTTCATGAAATATGCGCCGCGCAGCGATTTCGGCGACCGCGCCCATGCCGCCGGCAGCGACCTTCTCGGCCATGAGAGCAAAGGCCGATCGCGCCTGTTGCGGAAATCTCGCCGCGGTATCGACGAGCAGCAGTTTCTCAAAAAGCGTCCCATGCCGCGCTGCGAGTGCTACCGCGATGAACCCGCCGAAACCGTTCCCAAGCACTGCGCTGCCTCGGCCGAGATCAAGGGTGTGCAACGCTTCGGCAATGCGATCGGCGTCATCTTCGACGCCAGGCCCGGCGGGACTTGACCCATCGAACCCGGGTAGGGCCACGAGATGGACGCGCCGGCCCATCGCCAGGGTCGGCACGACCCGGGCGAAAGCCGAACGATCGATAAGCAGCGAGTGGAGCAGGACCAGATCCGGCCCTTCTCCCACCGACACTACGTCCACTGTGCGTCCCGGAATTCCGACCCGCGCCATGCCTCGTCCCCCGCGACAATGCTTGATCTTGCTGTGTGTAGCATTCGGGGGCGCTTCTGTCTCGCGGTCTTCTCCTTGCGGCGCGCGCCGGGATAGGGTAGTGGCGGGCATGAAGGGAGCAGGTTCTTGCAACACGCGGCAGGATCAATCGGGACGGAGGCACTGACCGGCAGGACGCGAGCGCCCGAGCTCGCCATCGTGGTCCCGACGTTCAACGAGTACGAAAATCTAGTGCCTTTGATCGAGCTCGTCAGCCCGGCGCTGGAAGGTGTCGAGTGGGAGATAATCTTTGTCGATGACGACTCGGCGGACGGCACGGCCGCAGCGGTACGGGATCTTGCGCGACGCGACCCGCGCATACGCGGCCTCCTGCGCATCGGGCGGCGCGGCTTGTCTACCGCATGCATCGAGGGCATCCTCGCTTCCTCTGCGCCTTTCGTTGCCGTCATGGACGCCGACCTCCAGCATGACGAGCGCCTGCTGCCATCCATGCTGGAGACATTAAAGCGCGAACCCTATGATATCGTCGTCGGCTCGCGCTACGTTGCCGGAGGCGGCGTCGGTGACTGGGATGGCCACCGCGCCGGCATCAGCAGCCTTGCCACCAAGCTCTCTCGCCTCGTCTGCAAGACCGACATCGCCGACCCCATGAGCGGCTTCTTCATGATGCGCCGCGAGATCTTCGACGACGCCGTGCGCCGGCTTTCCGGCCAAGGCTTCAAGATCCTGCTCGATCTTCTCGCTTCTTCGCCCGATCAGTTGCGCCTAAAGGAACTGCCCTACCAGTTCCGCCAGCGCCGGCACGGAACCAGCAAGCTTGACACGCTGGTGGCATGGGAGTTCGGCATGCTGCTCGCCGACAAGCTCGTGGGCCATCTCGTGCCCGTGCGCTTCGCCCTTTTTATGGTCATCGGCACGGTCGGCCTCGGCGTTCACCTCGCGGTGCTGCGCGCGGCTCTGGTCGTACCGAAGTTCGATTTCGCTGAGGCACAGGCCGCCGCGACGCTCGTTGCCATGACGTCAAACTTCTTCCTCAACAACCTCTTTACCTACCGCGATCAGCGGTTGCGGGGCTTGGGGCTTTTGCGTGGCCTGCTCTCGTTCTATCTCATCTGCGCCGTAGGCGCGGTGGGCAATGTCGGGATCGCTGCCTATGTCTTCGCCGCTGACAACGTCTGGTGGCTCGCCGGTATCGCCGGCGCCGTCGTGGGCTCGGTCTGGAATTATGCCGTCTCTTCGGTCTTCACGTGGCGCCGACGCTGAGATTATTGCTGCCGACTTGCTCGCAGGACGTAGTGGTCGTCGGCCAGGCGCTCGAACATGACATCGATCATCGGATGGTTAATCGGACCGTTTTCCGCATCAGGCAAAAGGTTCTGCTCGGAGACATAAGCCTCGTAAGGTCCGCCCTGGGCATTCTGCGCCAGCAGATGATAGAAGGGCTGATCCTTCGACGGGCGCCTATCAACGGGGATGGACTGATACCATTCCTCGGTGTTGTTGAACACCGGGTCGACATCGAAGATGACGCCGCGAAAAGGATAGATCCGGTGACGCACGATCTGCCCCACCGAAAACTTGGCCTCACGGCGAACCCGCTCTCTGCCCAACGCTTGCCTCATTGCCCTCGCACCGGCGAAGCCAGAGCCGGTGTATAGGGAGTCGACGGGCATTCCTCAAGCCGTCGGGTCAGGCTCGACAGCGGACTTGGATCGCTCCACCATGCGCTCCTTGCCCAGTATGCGCCGAGGCCATTGATGCTGCCACTTTCCGGGGTCAAGGTTATCGAAATCGGCCAGAACCTCGCCGGTCCCTATGCCGGCGAAATTCTGGCGACACTCGGCGCCGATGTCGTCAAGCTCGAGCGCCCGGAAGGCGATGACGCCCGCGGCTGGGGCCCGCCCTTCTGGCAGGGTGCCGCTGCCATCTTTCAGACCGTCAATCGGAACAAGCGCGGCATCACCCTCGATCTCAAGAATGCCCAAAGCGTCGGATGGCTGCGGCACTATCTCGCCGGCGTCGACGTGCTCTTGCACAACATGCGGCCGGGGGCGATGGAAGAGCTCGGGCTTGGTGCCGAAACGCTACTGCTCCAGCACCCACGCCTCATCTACGCCTCGCTCTCGGCATTCGGACATAAGGGCCCGATGCGTCTCAAACCGGGTTACGAGCCGATGGTGCAAGCATTCGCCGGGCTTTTCAGCCTGAACGGCGCTGAGGACGCGCCGCCGACGCGGGTGGGGGTACCGATCCTCGACATGGGGACCGGATTGTGGCTGACATTGGGTTGCGTTGCCGCGCTGCTGCGACGGACGCAAACCGGATGCGGTGGCGTGGTTGACGCCTCACTTTTCGAGACCGCGCTCTCCTGGCTCACAGTGCCATTCGCCAGCTTCCAAGTGACGGGCCAACCACCTCAGCGTCATCGGACGGGCAGCCGTCGCCTGGTGGTCTTTGAGGCATTCCACACCTCCGACGGTGAGATTATCATCGCCGCCGCCAATGATCGTCTCTTCCAGAAGCTCGCGCGCGCTCTCGGCAGGCCGCAATGGACCCAAGACGACCGCTTTACGACGAACGCGCTGCGGCTCGCCAACAAGGCCGTGCTTATTCCGGAAATCCAGTCGATCGTGCGTTACGCGACATCGTCGCAGTGGGTGGAGCGTCTTGAGGCGGCGGGGGTGCCTTGCTCCCCGATTCAAGATCTCGACGATGTCGTCGCGGAACCGCAGACCGCCGCCATTGGCATGATCGAGCCGGTCCCGGGCGCCGATATAAACCTGATCGGCCTGCCGCTTTCCTTCGACGGCGAGCGTCCGCCGATGCGCCGACGCGCGCCGCTCCTGGGCGAGCATAATGAGGAGGTCTTTGCCGTCGGCGCCGCCGAATCGGCAAAAAACCGGTCCTAGCCAGCCAGACCCGCCGAGCAAGCGCTATAATGACCAAGCGATGTGCAGGGATGAGCTGGACCGCGCCTGCCCTATCACGGGCGGGGACGCGGGTCAGGAGAGTGGGGTGAGCGAGGGCGAGACAGGCGGATCGCCGATGGCTCTGCCGGCCGAAGTGCTTATCCGTGACGTCGGGCCCGGCAACGATCGACAACGGCTGCCCTGGCTGGCAATGGCGGCGGCAGCGTTGATGCATGCGCTGGTGCTGCTCTCGCTTATCATCAACTGGTCGCATCCGACGGCGCTGCCGCGCGCGCCGCCCGTCATCCCCGTGCAGCTTGTCATCGCGCCTCCGCCCCCAGCTCCGCCCCCGCCGCCTGCCGCGCCGGCACCGAAGCCGCCCACGCCTCTCGCCTATCGCGAATCCGGGCCGAATCAGCGCACGACCGCCCCCCCTCCTGCCGACACGCCGGCGCCGGAACCAGCGACCCCGCCGCCTCCGGCACCGGAGTCGACGCCCGCGGAAAAGCAGGTGCCGCCGCCACCGCCGGAAAAGCCAGCGCCCGCCCTGGAGAAACAGCCGCAGGAGAGCGCCAAGCCCCCGCCGCGTAAGGAGGTGGCACGGCTCGAGCCGCCCAGGAAGGAGGCTGACACCATGCGGGCAATGCGTCCCGCGCCGCCGAGGCGCCTCGATATCGAGCCGGGCGAGCGCTTTGAGAGCGGCGATCCCTATCTCAATCAGCTTAACGCGCTGATCGAGCGGCACCGCATCTATCCGCGGGTGATGGGGCCGTTTGGCCTGCCGGCGGAAGGAACGGCAGTCTACACCGTCGCGATCGACCGTTCCGGCCGGGTGCTCGGCATGCAGCTCGGCCGGTCCTCAGGCATCGCCGGGATCGATCAGGCGGTCGAAAGCATGATCCGCAACAGCCTACCGTTCCCGCCGCTGCCGGCCGACTACCCAGACGAGGCCATCATCGAGGTCGCGATTCGTCTCTTCCCGCCGTCTTGACTGCGGCAGCAGGAAGCTCAGGGCGCCGGCGACAATTCGACGCGTTCGCAATTCATGCGACTTTGGAGCAAGCAGTCCTCAAGCTTCGAGACCTGAGCCAGTCCGTCGGCTACCCAGAGCCCGATCAACCCCAGTAGTAGAGCCGCAGCGAGGCCGGCGAGGCTGGCGGTAAAGCGGTCAGCCTCTTCCTGGCGTTCGCGCGCTGTCAACATGCGTTCGCCGTTCCATTGTACCATTGTGCCACAGATGACTGGCACAGGCGATCAAGAGACCCTGAGAGCGTAGTGGTGTATGCCGGCCGCCGATCGCGCCGCACCCTTCACACCGAGCGCTCACGGCACCGGACGCAATCGTCCGCGTCTTGCTCGGTACAGCGCCCGTCCGCAGCATCTCCGCGAGATCGACGACCATCTGGCAGAACGTCTGCGTGTCCATTTCCGCTGCCGCAGCACCGACGCTCTGCAAGATGTAGGCCCTCCGCTGTTCCTCGGCAGTCGCCTGTGCCGGGTACGGCTCTGAGCCGCCGCGCTCTTGCTCCGGCAGGTCGCTATCGGTTGTCACGCTTCCTCTCTCCCGCCATCGCTTCGTCATGCAGCTCAGGTCTCCGCCGGCCTTACGAAGCAGAGCACTTTCGGCGTTGTATAGGGAAGCCAGCAAGCGATGGCGCGGCCGGTCGGGTTGTCGGTCTTCCGCAACACCCGCTCGGGCTCCACCGGCTCCCAATGCGGCTCCACGTCCTCGCCGTATTGCTTGCCGATCAGCACCTCGAAATGGTCGCCCGCTGTACGATACTCGACCGGTCGGCAATCCGCCTGCGAGCAACAGGACCCGCCCCCGACGGGATCGGTGAGGCCCTGGAACCAGGGAGAGAGCGCGGGATCCGCGTTATCCGGCGGCCGGCCATGCACCACGGCGCCGCCCAGTGCCACCGCCAACGCGCCGAGCGGTGCCAGCCATCGCCTTGCAATCATGCAGCAGCCTCCATGCCGGCGGCCGCCAGCGCTGCTTGGTAGAGCTGGATATGGTGATAGGAGAAGATACCCCAAGGGTCGCTCGGCGACGGCGGCGCAAATACGTCCATCAGCGGGCTAACACGGCTGAAGGGCGGTTCGGTCGGCACGTCCGTGATCAAATCGTGCCGCCCGACCGCCCGCGTTGCGATAGGAGCGCCCCCGAGACGCCCGCGAGAATCGTCGTCAGGCGTCGCGCATCCGGACCGCGGCTCGCCGAACACCACCCGCGCCGCTGGCGGTCGACCCGCCGCCACGAGCAACCCACAGAACAGCGTCGCGCGCGCCGCCCCGAGGCTGTGGCCGGTGACCCAGACGCTCGGCCTCAGAAGCGGCAGCAGCCGGGCGAAAGCATCGTCCATGCCGAGCATGAAGCCAGCATGGACGTCGCCCAGTTGCGGATGCCTCGCGCAGGCATGCGGGATGGCGAGGAAATCGCGCACCCAATCTTCGACGGTGGTTGAGCCGCGGAAGACGACGAGGTCATCATCGCCACGTCGCCGCAGCCCGACGCAGACGCCATCGTCCGCGTCGGGCTCGATAAGTGCGTCGAAGCCCGCGCCGCCCTCATAGAGGTCGGCGCAGGTCATGAACGCAATCGATATCGGCGATCACGGCCGTCAGGAAGCGGCGGCTGGCTTCGCCGCCGCAAGCGACGCGGCCAGCGCGTTCACCTGCTGCTGCACGATGGCCGCCACGTCTTTGACAGTCGCCTGCTCCAGGTCTGGCACTGCTACCAGCAGATTGACCTGGAACGCCGCTGCCTGCGCCGCGAGATTCACGGGATCGGCGTTGGTCTGCACGCTGGTCAGCAAACTGTTCACCGGCCCCAGGGCGGCAGCGAGGGTGTTGTCCTTCACCACCTGGAGGATGGTGCTCAGGACCGTACCGATGCTCGTTTCAGCCATGTTGATCTCCTTTACGTCTTGGGGTTGGTCAGGCGGATTTCGCGGCCGCAAGCGCGCGGCGATGCTGGTACTTGTTGACCAGCGACCAGACGATGCCGGCGATGACGATGACGGCGCCGACGCTGTCCTGCAGCTGCGAGGAGCTGAGGACGCCGTCGGCGACGAGGGCGCCGCCCGCCGTTGTCAGGACGTGGCGCAGAATGGCGAGAATGTCGTCTTGGGTCATGACGCGCTCCTAGCCTTGCAGGGCCAAGGTGGCCGCCTTGGCGACGGTAGCCGCGTCGTAAATGCAGCGGCCGTTCTCGTGGAAAATGATCGCCCGTGCGAGGTTGGCGAGTTCGCCGGGGTGCTCGAGATCGAGCGGCTGACCGGCATCGATCCCGGTTCGCGCGACGACATCAGCTAGATAGGCGCCGGTATCATTCTCGCTCCGCGGCGCGTAGCGTCGAACGACGTCCTCGAGCGTGCGGCAGGCGTCGAGCCGCTGATAGTTGAGCAGCACTCGGCACAGCGCCCGGATGCCGTGTTCCGGCGCATCGAAAAGACAGAATCCCTGATCGTCGTGCCCCATCTGCCCGAGCCATCGGGTCAGAAGGTCGAAGCGAATATTGCCGGGATTGGCGTTTTTTTCGCCGCGCGTCGGCACCTTGACGAGGCCGCTCATGGTGCGCCCCGCGCGGCTTCGAGCCGGATGATGCGCCGGTCATGATCCTGGCTCTCCTGCTCGAGCCTGTCGACGCGCGTCCCCTGCGACTGCGCCGTGACCGCGGCGCCGGCGCCAACGGTTTCGATGGCCCCGACCTTTTCGAACAATTTGGCGATTCGGTCGTCGATATGGTCGAGCTTCGATCCGATATCGCTGACCCACCACAGGATCATCGCCCCGATGACCGGTCCCAAGACGGAGATCGTCATGACGATGCCGCGCGACATTCCGGCAATGAGGTCGCTCTGCCCCATGCGGCACAAAAGCCCGGGAGAGTGTTCTTCCATCTGCTGCTCCGGTGAGTGAAAGGCCGACGGGGATGCGGCTTCGTCGGGCAAGGGCGTCATCCCGCCATTTTGCCCCTAGGCCGACCCTTGCCGCCGCTAACCGTTCTGGAGGCTCTGCGCGAGCTGCCGACGCCTCAGCGGTTCATCAAGCGCAGCGCCCCGTGGCGCGTGCCGAGACCCGTATCGAGGACGGTGCCGTCGGGATAGACCAGCTTCATCGTGCTGCCGGAACTGTCGACGTGCGGCTGCGACGCTTTCTGCTCGGCGAGCGCCATCTGCTGATGCTGGTTGACGGCGCGCGCGCCGGCTTGCAGCCCCTCGCCGACATTGCCGAGGAGCGTCGGACTGCGCGACGTCATCATGCCGATGCCGATCTGCGTCAGCGGGTTAGCGAGCCAGCCATCGACGCCATGCGGCGTCTCGTCCGGCGCCGCGTCTGCGGTCCCTGGATCAGCCGCGGAAAGCTCTGGCGGGGCGCGCCCGTGGCGCTGGGGAAGCCGGCATCCGGCGCCGCGGTGCCATGGCTCGCCGCCGCGTCCATGTCGACGCCGGCCGGCACCGGCGGCGAAGCCCCGGAGGATTGCACCTGCACGCGCAGATCGCCGAGATCGCCGGGATCCTGGCCAAGCGCCGGCGACGGGCCGTCGTCGCTACCGCCCTCCTGGTCGCCGCCGCCATCCGAAAACGCGCGCGGAAAGCCACGCGCGCCGCCGCCGCGGGCGAGCAGCGCCAGCGCGAGCGGCGCCAGCGACGCCACGGCGCCGAGCGCCGACGAGCTCGAGGACGACGCGCCGTTGCTGGCGCCGCTGCCGCCCATCGAGGGCTGCGGCACGCTGAGCGTCGCATGATCGGTGGAAGGCGCTCCGACTGGCGAGGCGTCGAGCAGCGACATCGCCTGGTTCACCTCGGCCGCATCGTCGCTGCTGAGGCTCGCAAAGCCGCCGCCGCCCGGTACCAAGCCGCCGACATCGCGGCGCGGCCACGACAGGACCGATTGCGGCCCATACGGCGCGATGCGGCCGCCATGCTGCATGTAGCCCGCCGTCTGGCAGCCGATATCGTTGAGCACGCTGGCATCGGTGCTCGCCGCCCCCAGCCCCGAGCTCTACGAGCTTGGCGTGAACCCTGCCGTGCTGCCGTTGCCGAAGAGACCGGAATTCTCCAGCGCACCCGCACCGGTGAGCGCGAGGCCACCGAGCTGCCCGATCCAGTTGGCCCCCGGCGTCGTAGTGGTCGCCGTGCCGCCCTCGCCCGGCCCCGCCCCTTCGACGATCCCCGCAAGATAGTTCGTCACCTGGAACGGAAAGGCCTGCTGCTGCTGGAACTCGGCCAGCGGCACGTTGAGCTCCTGCTGCTGCAGCGACTGCTCCGCCGTGCCGGCGCCCAGCTCGGCATTGGCGCCCGACAGCAGCGAGTTCTGCGCCGTGGTGCCGAGCCCGGTCTCGAGCCCGGCAGCGTTCTGCGCAAGCCAGTCCGAAGCACTCGCCCCCTGGAGCTGGAGGTTCTGCTGCGTGTTGAGCTCCTGCTCGGCGCCGGTGTAGCCCTGGCTCTGGATGTTGGCGATGGTCGGTGCTTCGGCGAGCTGCTGCTGCCCCGCCATCTGCGCTTCGAGCACGGCCTCGCGGTCGCCGCCGAACGCGCCGGCCGACGCCGCCGCGGCATTGGCCTGGTTGAATTGCTGGGCGTTCTGGTTGTTGAGCTGCGCCTCCGTCGCTTGCGTCACCTGCTGCGCGTAGGGATTCTCGTATTGGCTCAGCGTCTGCGGGTTGAACTGCTGCACGCTGTTCTGCACCGGCGTGGCGCCGGCGCCGAGATAGGTCTGCGCCGCGTTGAGATAGGGCAGCGCCGCGCCCTGCGCCTGATTGACCTCGGAGAACGCCGTCTGTTGCGTCGGGTTGAAGCCGGCGATGACCGGCCCCTGATACTGCTGCAGCGGCTGCTGCGCCACCTGGGTGCCTTGGTTGATCAGCCCCTGATAGGCGTTCAGCACCGAGGCTGGCGGTGTCGTCGTCGTCTGCTGGGTATTGGTCGTGCTGCCGGGGCCGCTGCTGCCGCATCCCATGGGTCAATGCTCCCGCGTCGGTGTGAGCCGGCGCTGGCTGAAGGTGTCGCGGATATCGATGCCGTGCATGAAGATCGCGCCGACCTGCGGCGCCTGGCGCTGGAAGAGCCGGAGCTTCGGCAGGAGGCGATGGCGCGTGACGATGCCGAGCAACAGCGGCACGCGCACGCCCTCCCCGCTGAGGCGGTCGGCGCACCATTTACCGAACTCGATGAGACGGCGCGCATGGGTGGATCTGCGATGGTCGGGATGGACGAAGCACCAGATTTCGTTCAAATGAAACGCGGACGTGTACCAGAATTGGCTGAACTGAAGCCCGATGCTCGCCTCGATGCCACCCTGGCCGTCGATGACGCCGACGATGCCGCCCTCGCCTCGCGTGCCATGCCGGATCGCGGCGCGGACCTTGTCGAGGTCCCTCGGCATGATCGCGTTCTCGTCACCGAGCAGCAGCAGAAGCTGGAAGACTGCTTCTTCGTCCTCTGGCCGCGCCAGGCGCACGCCGGCGAAGTTGGTCTCGCTCATCCCTTCACCGGCCCCGGCAGCTTGCGCGTCGTCTCCACCGTCTTCTTGCGCGCGCGCAGGATGAACTGATCGACGGCATCATGACCCGCCGCGAGGTCGCTCTTGCGTCGCAGCGCCGGGTGCAGTCGCTTGGCGCGGCGCCCCATCTCCGCCACCGCCTCCGGTCGCACGACATACTCGCCGCCGGCGGCGAGGATCGAGGTGGTGCGCTCGGGCTTGCCCCCCGATGCCTGGGCGAAGGGCATGCCGCCCGCGGCCAGACGCGACGCCCGCGGCATGGCGCTTGGCGCCCTTGACGCCAGCGCCTTCACCCCCCAGGGGCCACTGTGAAACATCTGGTCGAGCTGCACCGCGCCATTGAGGCTGTTGCCTTGGCCGATGCCGGAGACGACGTCCGCCGGGATCACATGGCTCTCCGCCGGCACTGCCAGCGGCAGATGATCGGTGCGGCCGCCCACCGGCGAGTTGAGGAACCCGCCGGGGTGGTAGAGTTCGCCCATGCTGCGGCGCGACGCATACATGCCCATCTGCTCCGGGGTCGGCGCGACGCCCAGGCCGCCCGTCGCGAGACGCGGAATGCCGCCGCCCTGCGCCCAGCCACCGCCGCCGGTGAACCAGGATGGCCACGCTGAGGGCTGTGTAGCAGGCGCCGGGGTCGGCGCCGGCGCTTGCGTCACCCGCGGTCCGCTCGGCGCCGCGGTCAGCAGCGCCGGATTAGCCGGCGTGCCGCCGAAGCCGGGAGGCGTCGTGGTGGACGCGCTCTGCTGGGTCATCAGCGCTTGGCCCGGCGACCAGCTCGGCCCGACCTCGCCCGGCTGCCCCGCCGAGAACGACATCATCGGCAGCATCGCGCCATAGGCCGGCGCGCGTTGATAGCTCGTGCCGCCTGTCGCCGTGGTGCCGCTGCTCGCCGGCGCCGCGGCCCGGTTCGACGAGGGGAAGCCCTGGCTGCTGTAGCCGCTCGACGTGGGGAAGCCGCTTGGGCCCCCGCTGCTGGCGCCCGACGGAATTCATCATCGCCTGCTGCACCTGCTGCGGCGCCATCCCTTGCGCCTGGAGCTGCGCCTCCCGCTGCAAGATCGGCTCGGTCGCACCGCCCATCTCCGGGGTCGTTGCCTGCGACGGGTTGAGCGGGAGGCCGGTCACCATGCTGCCACCAGGTCCGGAGCCGCCGCGGCCGCTCCATCCTCCCATCGGGAAGCCGCTCTGGCTCGGAGCCGGAGCGGGAGGGGGGTTGGTATTGCCGCCCCAACCCGGCAGCTCGCCGCTGCCGGAGAGCGTCGGGAACCCGCCGCTGTTCTGGCTGCCCGTGCCGAGCCACTGGAAGCCGTCGCCGTTGTTGATGCCCGACACCACGCCGCCGCCGCCGTCGAAATGCCGGATACCGCCGCCGCGCGCGCTGGGCTGCGGCGCCGTGCCGGGCGCTGTCACCGGGCCGGCCGGCGCGGCGGCCGACGCCACCGGCGCCGGGCTCGCGAACGCGCCCGATGCCGCCGGGTTTATCTGCTTGGCCTTCAGCACATGCTGGATCAGCTGTCCTTGCGCGCTGGTCTGCGGCGTCCGCGCTGCGAGCTGTTGCAACGTCACCAGCGGCAAACTCGCATAGCGCTGGTAAAGCTGCTGCACCTGCGGGTTGGCGCCGGGATAGGCCGGGGGCGTTACGCCGCCGCCGTCATCATAGCCCCTGCGGCCGATGGTCTCGCCCATAGCGGCCGGTGCTGCGCGTCGCGGGAGCTGCATGCTATTTCCTCCACGGTGCTTGGCCGGCTTCGCCCCTTGGCTCTTCGCCTCGAGCCGGCCCTGCCGCTCGGCGGCGAGCCGGCGCTGCTCGATCTCGTTGACGATCCGCTCGTTGACCGCGCGCCATTCGTCGCCGCCATGGAGGCCGCGCTGCCGCCTTGCCCCGACGAAATCGCCCTGCTTGTGCGCGTGATTGTGTGACATCGGCACGCCGGTGATTTCGAGGATGACGGTGTCGTCGTCGACCGCTTTGCGCACGACGCAGCGCATGCGCTCGCCGCCGAGATCGACGGTGATGACGGCGTCCGGCGGCGCCTCCGTCGCCTCGCCGGCGAAGGCCTGCGGCACAAACCGCCGCGTTTTCAGATGCTGCAGCGCCGGCCGGTCGGCCGCTTGCGCCTGCAATCGCCCATAGTCCGGCGGACCCGCGGCCGCGTCAGGAAGCTTTGCCATGGATCCTATCCGTAGATCGTGATTGTCGGTGTCGCCGTAGCGGTGACGATGGCGCGTAAGATGCGCGTCGTCCCTGCCGCCAAGGTGAAGCCGCCGGCCGAGGTATTGCCGGCGAGGCTGACGCCGCTGCCGGCGGCAAGGGTCATGACTGCGGCGCTCGCATTGACAACCATCGTCTCGAAGGACTGGCCGACGACGCGTTGCGGTGCCGCCAGCGCCATCAGGATGTGCGCCGCTGTGTCCGTCGTGTCGGTGAAGGCGGAGGCTGGTCCGGAGCGTTGGACGACACCCCCCGCCAGTGCTGCCGCCGAGAGCGTCGTTCCGCTACCCGCCGTCACCACGGTGGCGACCCGCAGCGAAAGCTGGCTCGGCGCGGGGTAGGTCCCGGCCAGGCCCCGCCTGCGGGCCCGTTCGGTGCGGCATTGACGCCGAGCTGCGCGCCGCCGGTGAGCGCGCGCTCGAGCGCGCCGGCGAAACGGTCGACCCAGGCGCGGATGCCCGGCGGCGTCTCCGCTCCGCTCCAGCGCGGCAGCTGGATCGGCATCTCAGCGCCGCGCCTTGCGCTCGTCGGGGACGACCCGGTCAACCGCTCTCTGCTTGGCCCCCGACGGTTCGATCGCCAGGCGATCGAACAGATTTTCCGCCGGCGCTTGCTCTTGCAGCCGCGAGAGCCCGCTCGGTGCAGCACCAGGCGCCATCATCTTTTTCCTGCGGAGACAATCTTCGCCCTGAGCTTTCCCAGGCGAAAGTCGCCGCCCAGCACGTTGCTTTCGAGTTTGAGCGCGATGCCGCGGCCCCGCAGGCGCGTGATCACATAGGGCGTTACGCCCGGTATCACGGTAAAGGGGCCGCCTTCCAGCGGCGTGTCGCTGTTTGGATAGTCGACGGCGAAGACCGAAAGCGCGATCGACCCCTGAAAGCTGGCGAAGTCCGGCAGCACCCGCTCCACAAAGGCGACATCGTCGCCCTCGGCGATCATCACGTAACCGGTCTCGGCCCACGCATCCATCGGCATGCCGTCGGCATCGTTCCCGACCTCGTGGGTGTAGAGGTATCCCGTCGGGTCCGTCGCCAGCGGCGGCGGGAGGTGCTCATGATCCTCCCAGGCCGTCCGCGCCAGCGTCCCGTAGTCCCAGAGTTGCTCGGCATAGTTGTACTTGACGTAGCTGTCGATCTCAACACTGTCGAGCAACGGATCGAACCAGAAGACCTCGTTCCAAGCGCTGTTGAGCGCCGCGAAGATCTTGTTCGCCTGTGCTTCATTGATGTTGTCGAACACCTGGTGCGGCGCACCAGGCAGTCGACCGGCGCGACGCTGCCGTTATAGCTGTAGAAATTCCCGGTACTCTCCATCCAGAACACGCCGAAGGGCGTGCTCGCCGCCGCTTTCAGTGCGATCAGGCCGCAACCAAAGCCAACTTCAGTGAAACTGTTGGAAATATACCCGCGACAGTCTGCATGATCCAGAGGCCTTCATTCGTCCACAGCAGGATCGCCAGCGGCCAGACCCCCAGCCCACCGACAATGCGCGAGCCGCGCGGCAACCGGTAGGTGCCGGCCTGGTTGGTGGTGGATGCCGTCCAGTCCGTATTGTCGCCGACATCGGAGAACGCCACCAGCATCGGATCTCTATCGCTCACCCCCTGGCCCGAGCCGAAGGCGACGACCTGCTGCTGCGGCAGCGCCACGAGGATGCCGGCGTTTGCCGTCGGCGCCGTCGCGATAACGGCGGCGCGCGTCGTCGTGCCGCTCGACGGCTCCCACTGGTAGATCGCGCCATTCTGCGGACAAGCAAGCAGGAACTCGCCCCAATTGTCGACGAACCACAGCCGGCAGAGCACGGCGTATCCGCTGCCGATGCTCTCCCCGAAGGGTCCGTTGCCATAAGGGCCGCTGCCATAGCCTTGCTCGAAGATCGTGTCCTGCTGGCCGATCGACAGCAGCAACTGCCAATCAACGCCGCCGCCGAAGCTGGCGGTCGAGGTGGCGTTGTTTGCGGCCGCAATGGTGAAATGGTTCACATCGATGACGGCGACCTGATACTCGCCGCTGATGGTCACGCCGCCGCCCGAGGCCGAGGTCAGCGCCTCATAAAAATCGCCGGTCGACGCGCCATGCGAGGTGATGGCGACGCCGACCGCGTTGGAGCCGCTCGTCGTCGTATAAAAGCTGTCGGCGCTCGTGCCGCTGTTCTGCACCGGCGTCAGATCGTAGAACGAGCCGAGCTGATAGAGCCACAGCTTCAAATGCGTGCCGACCGCGAGATTGAGCAGCCCGTCGATCTGCCTCCAGGAGTGCAAGCCGCGGCAGACACCGCCGAAGCCCGTCTGGGCGGCTTTCGTCCAGCCGCCGATCTTCTGCAGCAGCCCGTCGCGGAAGCGAATCAGCTGCGAGGCAAGCCAGCCGGCTTCGAGCAGGGTCCCGGTGAACTGGGTGTTGACGCCGGCGCGGATCTTCAGCGGAACGAGAGGCATCGGCGGTCCCATGCGTTCGTTGAAGCGCTGTGCTACGGTGCTTTCGAGGCCGGGGTTGGGCCGTCGAAGGGGCGGCGTTTGCCCGCAGGGCGGAAGGACGGAAATGGCGGATTTGACCGACCGTCACACCCATTACGCGTTCGGCGAGAACTGGGCGCGCTTTGTCGCGGGCTTGAACGATGCCCAAATCGACCGCGCGGCAGCCGGTATCGTGAGGCTGCTCGGTGACGAAATTGTCGGAAAATCCTTCCTCGACCTCGGTTGCGGCTCCGGTCTGCATTCGCTCGCCGCACTGCGGCTCGGAGCCGCTTCGGTGACGGCGGTCGATATCGATCCGCGCTCGGTCGATACCACCCGCGCGCTGCTGGCACGCTATGCCGCGGGACAGCCATGGACGGCCGCAACCTGCAGCGCCTTCGATCTCATGCCCGACGCGGACGGTCATGATATCGTGTATTCCTGGGGCGTTCTCCATCATACCGGCGACATGCGTCGCGCCATCAAATGCGCCGCGGCTCTGGTGCGGCCGGGAGGACGGCTTGTCCTAGCGATCTACCGGAGGACGCCGATGTGCCGGTTCTGGCGCGTGGAGAAGCGCCTCTATTCCCACGCTCCGGCCTGGCTCAAGGCGATCGCCGACATGGCGCTCGCCGGTCTGATCGTGCTCGCCTTGGCCGCGACCGGACGCAACCCGTCGCGATACATCCGCGCCTATCCGTCGGCCCGCGGCATGAGCTTCCTCACCGATGTTCGAGACTGGCTCGGCGGCTATCCCTACGACTTTGCCGCGCCATCCGAGATCGATCGAATGTTCAAAGAGCTGGGATTCACCTCGGAGCGCTTCTTTCCCTGCAACACCCGGATCGGCTTACTCGGCGTCGGCTGCGATGAGTACGTCTTTTCCCGGCCGCGCTAGGCTCCGGGCTCTCGACCTTGCGGGTCAATCGAGCCCCGGGGTCGCTCTGGGGCCTGAAATGCAAGCTGCGGCCGACTCCAGCGCGAACGCCGTCTCGATGAGCACTGGCGCGCTTCGCCCCCTTCCTGCAGCGTCCCGGCGCACTGCGTGTTGACGCCAGCGATTTGGGCTAGTCTATGATGCCGTCGCATTTTTCATCGTTCGCCAGGAAGGCCGGCCAGATGGAGCAGTTGGATCTGTCTTACAATCGCTACCCCTTTTTCACGGAATGGGTGCTGCGTCGCGGTCTGTTAACCTCGCCGCTCGTCGTTATCGACGTCGGGGTTCAGGGAGGTGCCAGCGTGCGCTGGGATCATCTGCCTGACCGTGTGGAGGTTCACGGCTTCGATGCGCTCGAAGAGGCGATCGCGCCTCTTAGGGCGGAGAGCAAGCCGAGACATCATTATTACGCGACGGCACTCGGCAACGAGGACGGCGAGCGCGAACTGTATGTAGCGTCCGAACCGACAGCGACCTCCTTCTATCCGCAGGGCTCATCCCCATATGACGTGGACGACACTATCAAGCGCGGGGCGAACAGCCGGCTGTCCCCGTTCGTCGCCTTGATAGCCTAATCGCTGACGGAACGATCTCGCGCGCCGATTTTCTCAAGATTGACTGTGAGGGGTTTGAGCCCGAGATTTTAAAAGGCGCCGAGGCGCTGTTGAGCAATGGTGTGCTCGCCATTGAGCTCGAGACCAGCTTCGATACATCGCCCGTGTGCCCGACACACATTTTTGGGCGGTGTATAAGCAGCTATTGCCGCATGGGTTCCTGCTTTATGATCTCGGCTTCAATCGAATCGCGCGTGCGAGTTTCGCGACCAGGGCACGACGTTTGGGTATAAAAAATACTCGCACGTTCCGCGCCCAGCAACGTTCAATGTTCTGTTCTATCGTGACGCTCCATCCCTCTCGACTGACGAGACGTTGAAGCGCGGCATCCTCCTCGAACTGTACGGCATCGTCGATACCGCGTATGACACGGTTGTGACCAACACGGCGGCCTTCCCCGACGGGACCTCTATCGTAGAGGCGGCCGACCATCTCCTGCGCGGCGCTCAACGATGGAGTTGGCGCGCCACACGAGTGTGCGTGTCGCCGTGCGCGAAAGCGTCATGGCGATCGGATCGGCGCTGCGCCATAGCGTCTACCATCGTCTGCTCCGATCGCGCTTGGGCTAGGTCTTAATGATGTAGTTGAGGATGATGGTCGGCTGCACGACGTTGAAGGCGCTCCCCCCTCCGGTATCGGTATTCGTGGTAGAGGTCGTGGTCGTCGTGCTGGTCGAGACCGAGATACCTGTAGTTGCGGACCCTGTATTATTGTCGCCCGTTCCCTGCGCTGATGCGCTGATCTCCGGGAACGTCGTGCCGCCAGGTGTAGAGTTACCTAAAACATGGGCATGCCCCGGGTCTCTGACAGTGCTGGAGCTGTTGCTGCTGCTGATGCTCGTCGCCGTGTGCGAGTGGCTTACGAGCTCCGCGCTCGTTCCGTGTGCGCTTGCTCACCGCCGCTGTTGCCGAGCGCCGCCGTCCAGCCCCCTGGGCCGTGCTGCCCGTGAGCCGCCCAGTGGCATTGCTCGGGTCGTAGCCGGCGCCGACGCGGCCGCGCCTGTCCGGCACGTTGAACGTGGTGGACCCGTCCCCGGCGCCGTAGGCGGTGCCGCAGATGCTGAACAGCGTCGCATAGGTTGTCCTCGAGACCGCCTGCCCGTTCGCGAGCAAGTAGCCACTTGGTGGCGTCGTGCCGGCGAATTCCAGGATCGTTCCGCTCGGCACCAGCGAGGTCAACGAGGAGGACGGGAATCCCGTGTCCTGAAGCGCCCCGCCTGTCTGATCGGCAAAAGCTGCGACATTGCCTGCCGCCGCCACCGAACTCGTCCCGTGACCGCGCGCACGCCGATATTCGTGCCGTCGCTGAAAAGCTCCATCGTCGCGCCCTGCGCGACGGCGACGGTTGAACCCAGCGCTCCTTCGGCGCCGTTGCTGACGCCGAGCGTCAGGCTGAAGGCGCCGCTGGTGCCATTCGTCACGGCAATCTCGAAGTTGCGCCCTTGCGGGAGCAGAACGAGCGTATTGGCGGTAAGCGCTCCGGTGAAGATGAGTTGTCGATTCGGCAGCTGCTGCGTCGGCGAGCCCTGAGAGAATGTCAGAACGACGGTCGGATAGCCGCTTTGCGCCGGCAGATTGATCGAAGCGAGCCCGGCGATCGCATTGTCGACGATCGTCCAGTCGGTGTTGACCGTCGTGCCCCAGGAATTCGTTTGGTCGCCGGTCGCCGGCTGCTGTAAGCCGAGATTGGCGGTATAGCTCGAGGTCATCGTGAAAGTCCTCAGTTCTCAGTTATCGGTTCTCAGTCACTGACGACTGACAACTGACGACTACTGTCTCGGCGGCGTCGCCAGCGGCGCCGGCGCATAGGGCTGCCACGCGACCGACTGCGCCTTGCGCCGCGCTTCTTCGGTCGCGGCGCTCTTGAAGAGGGTTTGGAACGTCGCTTCCCAGGAGAGCGCCATCTGCGGATTGTCTGACTGCGCCCCGAAATCCCGTTGGTAGCCGCACATGAAGACGCACGTTCCCGCCAGGAACAGGTCCGGCAGGTTGGTCCCGAGCCAGGTTGCCGGTTTGGCCGCGGACATCGGCGCTGGCCGCACGGTGCCGATGAACTCCGCCTCATAAGCCGCATCGGGCGCCGGCCCGACCCGCACGTCGACATCGTCGAGCAGCGCGTAGTATCTCGGCACTGATGGCGAGCCCAGGGTCGCCGCCGCGGTTGGCGCCACGGCGTTGAGGAAGGCGAGGCTTACCCGCTGCAACGGGTTGCGCGTCCCGTTGTCCGGCGACGTGGCCGCCGGCGTCACCACGTTCATCTCCTGCAGGATCAGCATTTTCTCCGGGACGCGACCCGCGGCTCGACGCCGTAGCGCCGCCGTCCGCGCCGTTTGCGTCGTGATGAGGTCGAGCTCGCGGTAAAGCCGCTGCTCCGCCTGCTCGATGGCGTGCGGCAGGATGGCGTTGAATTCCGGTCGCTCGACGGCGACGCCGAGCCGGCGCTGGTGATCGGGATCTCGAAGATGACGCCGAGCGCCGTCGTAAGGTCGGAATACTGCATGGCTCAGCCGCCGCTCACGGGATGTTCTGTGGCGGCCCGATCGGCGGCGTCGGCAGCGGCGGCTCCGGGTCGTCGACGAGCTGGCGGACATAGACGTTCGGCGGCGGCGGCCCCTCGGCGGAGGCGTAGTTGTCCGGCCGCGGATACGGGATCGGCACCGGGTCCGGCGGCAGGATCACCGGCCGCGCGAACTCGTGCGGCTTGTCGAGGCAGCGCTCGCAGACCAGGATGCGGATATTGGTCAGCTCGTTGCCGCGCCATTGGTATTGCCAGCTGAGATCGACGTGGTTGTAGAACAGGTGCAGCGGTCGCAGACGGCGAAGGCCTGCGGGTTCTGCGGGTCGACGCGCGCCGTCGCGCAGACGCTGGTCTCGATCGCTCACCTCGAGCAGCTGGACCCCTCGGCCACCGCGCATCTCGACACGCGCTCGCGGTCCTCCTGCGCCGCCTCCTCCCAAGCTTCCAGTGCCGCCGCCTTCAGGTCGGCGATGGTGACGCCGCGGCAGGGATCCGGCGGAGATCCCCGCGACAAGGCCAGCGCCAAGTCGCCGCAAAGCGCCTCGAGGAAGCGGTAGGGCACGTCCGGGCTCTGCGCCGCCAGCACGTTGGTGTATGCAGCTGCTGCACGGTATAGGCCAGGAACTCATAAGGCCCGTTGCCGTCCGGCACCTGCCATAGTGTCACTGTCGGCTGCGCCGACTGGCGGTCGAAGTAATAGACCGTGGGCGGCGCTTGGCTTCCCTTGTCGGGGATCGCCGCATAGTCGCTGCGCGAGATCGGCGTCAGGATGCGGTCGACGGGGTTGCTCCCCGTCGGGAAAATCCGCAGGTAGCAGTCGAGCAACATGATAGTGCTGGCGGCCAGCGGATATGTGGCCGTCCCCTGCGAGAGCGCGATCGTCGTCGGCGATTGCGTCGGGTCCACCTTCCAGAATTGGTGCCGCGGTTGGCCCAGCGCGCCTGCACCAGGTTCACCGAGCGCCGGGCGCTCATCAGGTGGTCGGGGGTGATCGGCCGCCCGGATCTAGCCGGTCGAACGCCTCGAGCACGAGGTCGGCACCGGAGAGCGCGAAGGACGTGGCGGCGCTCGTGATCATGGGGCCCTCGCATCAAAGGGGTGGCGGCCGGCGCCGAGGGAGGCTTCCTGGGCCGGCCGCCGTACCGGCCGCGAGGGGGACGCGGCCGGTCAGTCGGTGCTGTCGGCTTCGCTTGCGTGCGGCGCCGGTGGCAGAGCGCCGGCCGGTGGCGGAGATCAGCGCCTTGGCGCGCCCTCTCAATCGTCTTGCGCCGAGCTTGGCGACCCTGACGCATCCATGCCCGGACGCATCCGCGGCGAGGCCGCCGCGGACGGCGGCGACTGCGGCGCACGTCCACCGGCGGCGCGACGCGGCTTGTCCGCGCGCGCATGAGAACGCCGGCCGTTAGCCCTGCCGCCGGCCTTGCGCTTCTTCGCCTTGGCCTTCGTCTTGCCGCCATCCCTGAAGCCGTCCTTCTCGTCCTCGGCTTCCGTCGCACTTAGGAGCCCTGCGCGTCGTAGGGCAGGTTCTTCACCTTCGGCTCGCCGACCTCGTTCTCGCGCTCACCGGTGCGGCCGCCCTTGGCCTTCTTCATCTCGCGCTTCTTGCTCATGCTGGGTACTCCTGACACGGGTGGTAGGGAGCCGGGCGGTGCGTCCGGCCGCGATGATCATTGCGACGACAGATGCACGAAGCCGGGCGCGCCGCTTCCAGCGGTGCAGGCTACGGGATTTGTTCCTGCGCACCCGCTCCCGCCGCCGCCATACCCTGTAGGCGTATTACCATTGCTCACACCACCTACACCGTTCGCGCCCGGGCCGAATGCCGACGAGCCGCCGCCGCCGCTTCCATTTGTGCCGACGCCAGCGGCGCCGCCCGGAAATAGACCGGAAGGGCCCCTGCCGTTTCACCGGCTCCCCGTTAACGCCGGAGCCGTTGCCCCCGGATGTTCCGGCGATGGGTGCCGGCGCCGCTGTTGCGCCTCGTGAAGCCGCCGTTGCTCCGGTGCCAGAAGTGCCCGCTGCTGATGCGCCGGCAGGAGACCGTGGGGAAATTGATGCCTGTCCCGGAAATCGTCGTCACCGTCGGTGCGACACCTGGCGTACCGGCCGCGCCGACCGTGACCGTCAGCGTTTGGCCCGGCGTGACAGGCAACGGATAGCGGACGAGACACGCCGCAGCGGCGCCAGAGCCACCACCAAAGGCGGCTGCTCGTTAGCACTACTACCAGCGCCGCCGCCGCTGCAGGCGTCGACGTAGAGCCGATAGAGGTTGGCAGGCACAATTTGCGAATAGGTGCCCGGAGTGTCGAAGAACACCTCGAAATAGGGTGGCGATGTCCCCTGCGTGCCGGGAACCTGCGCGGCCGCGGGGACGGCCGCGAGCGCACACAGGAGCGCTGCCGCCGCCGCGCGCCACAAGAGCCGAGTCCTCATTGCCGGATGCCCGCTTGGATCACGGTCAAAGTGACCGCGCCGGCACCGGAATTGACAGTGAGCCGCACGCCCGTCACCGGAAAAGCGAGCTGCGCGTCGGTGTTCATCGTCTAATTCGTCAGCCCCACCACCGTCCGCGGGGTCGGGAAGGCGCCCGCCGTAGAGGAGAGTGAGGAAGTCGTCATAAGTGTATTCGGCCGTGTAGGTCGCCGACCCCGCGGTGATGAGCGCCCCGAGGGACGTGCTCCCCGGCGTCACGTGTTGATCGAGCAGCAGCCACCGCGTGGAGCCGACCGTGTTCGTGCCGATCTGCACCGTCGACGCCGTGGCGCCCCAGTCCGACACCTTCGTGACCGTGGCGAAGTCCTGGTTGGTCGCCACCGCTCCGGCATTGGCGCCGGTCAGCGTCTCCTGAATCGCCGTGCCGCTGTCAGTCGCGCCGAAGACCGTGAAGCTGATGCCGCTGTCATTGCCGGCGCTGGTGATCAGCACCCGGCGCTGCGTGTCGAGCGTCGCCAGGCCGCCCGACGCCGTCGCGCCGTTGAGAGTGACGTTCCCTGCGGCGCCGAGCGACTGGCTCTGCGCGATGGCGTTGACGCTCGCGGCCGCGAGCGTCTTGGTGAGGAGCGCGGGGCACATGGACCCGCTCCTAACTGAGAGCTGACGGCTGAGAGCTGACGGCGTCACGCCGGCGTCACGCCGAAGAGACCCGAGAAACTCGTCGCGGTTATCGCGGCGAGCGACGCCACCTGCGGGCTCACGAACATCTGCAGCTTGGTCGTGCCGTTCGACGCGGATTGCGTCGCATAAGTGCCGCGCACGCTCCCCGTGGTCGACGTCGCGGCGAGGTCGGGTCGGCGGCGGTGAAGCCGGTCGACGCCGCGATGATGGCGTTCGCCCATCCCACCGTCGCCATCGGGAACTCCGAGACGGCGATAGAAAGTCACGATGTCGGCATCGCCGACGGAGTAGTTGTGCGCGTCGGTGAATTGCGGCGTTACCGAGGTGGTGGGTTCCCGCCCCTTCCTGCCGTTGGTTGTGGTGGCGCCGGCTGACGCGGTGATGAGCTCGCTCTGCGGCTGGCCGTAGAGGTCGAAGCCGTTGCGAGGAAGGCACCGCGGTCGCGCTGGCGCTGCCGGTAATAGAGAGCGCCCGCGCGATGTTCTTGGTGGGATCGACCAGCGCGACGGCGCCGCTTTCCCGAACGGCACCAGGCCCGGAAGCCCCTCGATCGCCAGGTTGCCCGCCGGCACCACCAGCCCAGTCTGCGGGATGGTCAGCGCCGAGGCCATGACCGTGATGCCCGCGCCCGAGGCCGACGCCGGCGTCAACGGCGTTCCGGAGGTCGCGCTCTGCGCCGCGGCGATGTTGCTGGTGGAGACCGCGGACGGCGCGGCGTCGACCCCCACCATCTCGGACGCCGGGAGGAAGAGGATCGCCAGCGGATTGGCCTGCGCCCCGCCGATCTGGCCGGCCGGGTTCATCCAGCCACCGATCTTGTAGCCGTAGCGCGGATCGATCACGCCCCAGCCGAGATCGCCACCACTGGGCGCGCGGTCGGGGTTGTAGTCGGGCGGCGGGTGCCCGCCGATGGTCGGTGGGAGCTAGCCCCAAACGAGTTCGGGCCCCGAGGTAGCTTCGAGGGACATGGTGGGTTCCTTTGAAGGAGCTGGCCGCAGTTAGCCATCAGCGAGAGGGCTGGCGACTGGTGGCCGAGCTGATGGCTTGGTCATGTGTTCAATTCGATGGCCGAGATGGAAATTCGGCTGCTATGTGCCACAAGCAGACACAACCGCTCGCTTAGCGCTCACTGGGCATTTGGGCCGGTCCTGAAAAGCGGAATGGCACTTCGATCATCAGCACGCTTGTTCGGGCGCCAAAAGGGGGCGTGTTGCCCCTCACAGTCTTTGGTGCTCTACTTATCAGAGCGGCGTGGATCCATGGTCGTCCGGAGAATATCGGTTTCTTTGTCTTCCGGATGACGCCTGGTGGAGGATGAATCGTGGAGCGCAGGCTTGCAGCAATTCTGGCTGCTGATGTGGCCGGTTACAGCCGTCTGATGGGCACGGACGAGGAAGGCACGCTCGCTCAATTGAAGGGGCATCGGCAAGCGCTCGTCGATCCGAAAATCGAAGAACATCGGGGCCGCATCGTCAAGACGACCGGAGACGGCATGTTGGTCGAGTTTGCGTCCGTGGTTGACGCTGTACGATGCGCCGTTGAAGTGCAACGCGGCATGAGCGAGCGGAACGCCAGGGTGAGTGTCGATAAGCGGATCGAGTTTCGGGTTGGCATAAACCTCGGCGACATCATCATCGACGATGATGACATTTACGGCGATGGCGTGAACATCGCCGCACGGCTTGAGGGCATAGCCGAACCGGGCGGGATTTGTATTTCGCGTCAAGCACATGATCACTTGCTCGAAAAGCTCTCTTTTACTTGCGAGAAGCTGGGGCTACGGACCCTCAAAAACATCGCCAAGCCCGTCGAGGTCTATTCGGTGAACTTCAATTCCATCAGTATGACACAGGAGATCAAATATTGCCGGGCGTCCGATGGGGTGCGCCTTGCCTATGCGACCGTGGGGCAGGGACCACCTTTGGTCAAGACCGCAAACTGGATGAACCACCTTGAATACGATTGGGAGAGCCCGATCTGGCATCATTTGCTGGAGGGATTGGCGAGAAATCACACGCTGGTTCGATACGACGCACGAGGCAACGGGCTGTCGGACTGGGACGTCGATGAGCTTTCTCTTGAGGCATGGGTCGGCGATCTCGAAACCGTTGTCGATGCCGTTGGGATAGACCGCTTTCCGCTGTTTGGCGTCTCACAAGGCTGTGCCATCTCCATTGCTTATGCCGCGCGGCATCCGGAGCGCCTTTCTCATTTGATCCTCTATGGTGGTTATGCGCTGGGCGGCGGCAAGCGATCACCAGCGGAACATGAGAAACGAAAGGCGATGGGAACTTTGATGCGCCTTGGGTGGGGCATGGATGATCCGGCATTTCGGCAAGTATTCACCTCGCAGTTCATTCCCGAGGGTACGAAGGAACAGGCTGATTGGTTCAACGACCTTCATCGGAAGACAACATCACCCGAATGCGCCGCCCGCTACTTCGAAGTCGTCGGAAATCTCGATGTGCGCGAATTGCTCCCGCAAGTGCGCGTGCGAACGCTCGTCATGCATGTGCGTGATGATCTCATATGTCCGATCGAGGCGGGCCGTCAAATGGCAGCAGGGATACCCGGTGCTCGGTTCGTAGCGCTTCCGGGGCGGAATCATCTCTTTCTGAAGCACGAACCTGCCACAGCTCGGTTCTTCGAGGAGATCAATCTGTTTTTGAGTAAGTGATCCGGGCGGGGGACCTTTGCCAAAGGCGCCGATCTGGTGAAGAACTGTCCGGAACGGGGTCTAAGCGGAATACAAGATTGAGTGCAAAACCTAGCTGGTCGGTAGCGTCCCCCAGACGCAACGAGGGTTATAATAGCCGAAGCTATAGCGCTCATACGCCTTGCAGAGGAGGTTGTCCGTGTACCAATCGATCTGCATGTCGGTCTCGAAGGCCTCGCGCTGCAGATAGAGCAGCCCCTTGCGGTTGGTCAGCACGAACCAGGCGAAGGGCGAGGTCAGGAAGTCGAGGATCTCATATCCCTCGCTGTAGGAGCCGGTCGCATGGATGGCATGCGCGTCGTTGTTGGTCGTGCCGGGCCGAAGCTCCGTATGCCAGACGCGCGCCATCACATATTCGAGCTGCGCCGGCACCAACACCTTGCGCGCCCGGGCGAAGATCTTGAGGCCGCGCTGATCGACGAAGCCGGTGCGGATCTGGATGTTGGCCGCCTCGAGCGACGCCTCGTTGAAGTCGAGATCCGTGGTCGGGCGGTTGGCATAGCTGCCGTTGTCGACGGGATGCGCCGTGTTGATCAGCGAGACGCCGTCGCCGCCGATCGCCGGATTGAAGGTGCCGGCGGTGTTGAGCAGATTGGCCGCCAGGATCTCCTTGGTCTGGTCGAAGCTCTCCATCAGGCCGAGATTCGATGGCTGGAACTGCGACTTGTAGAGGTTATCGGCAATCGCCTTGCGGGTGATGGCATAGCCCAGTCCCACTTCGACATGCTCCTGGTTGTAGACGAAGCGGTCGCCCGCCGCGTTGTCAAAGCTGGTCGGCGCGCCCTCGCTCTTGATCACGGCAAGCCCGACGAAGGCCATTTCCGAAGTGCGCTCGATCGCCATCTCGGAATTCCCGACCTCGTAGTATTTCTTCCACTGGGCCGGGATCATGTCGTATTTGCCCTCGATGCCGCGCAGGCCCGGGAAGAGCTCCTGCTTGATCTGGGCAAGATTGATGGTCATGGTGCTTTCTCCTGCTCAGATGCGTTAGATGCCGGTCTGGCCCGGACGCAGCTCGAAGTTGTTGAAGACGACTTCGACGATGTTCGACGTCGAGGTGTTGTCGTTGCCAATCTTCTGCGAGAGCCCGGTGATGCGCAGCGGCAGGGCCGCGGTGGCGGCGATGCCGGTGAGCGTCGCCGTGCTCATGCCGGCCGCATTGGGCGCGCCCATGCCTTGGATCGCCGCGTTGTTCCAGACATTGCCCTGGGTGGTCTGCAGCCCCGCGCCCGACCGGATCTCGAAGATGAGGTCGGGATCGTCGATGATATAGGCGGTCACCACCGTGGTGCTGGGCAGCGTCGGCGCCTTCCAGGCATTGAACCAGTTGACGTAGTTGTTGACGGGGTCGAGATACTCGCAGCCCCAGAACACGCCGCGGATGACCCCGGACGCCCAAAGGTCGACAAAGCCGGTGCTGAGCGAGACCACCGGGTCACCCTTGGCGATGGTGTGCGCGTTGTTGTAGGCAAGCTGAACGGCGGTCAGTGCGCCGGTCCAGGCGGCGCCATCGCGACGCCGCACTGGACGCAGGCCGTATCCGCCCGTGGGATTCGACATTGTCTGCTCCATATGTGGGATGGTCGCTTGCGCGCGCGCCGCGCTCGCGGGTTGGGTGGATGATCCCGCCGAGGCGTTCGGCGGGACCGGCTATTCAGTATGTCGTCGTCGGGTTGCGGGACCGCCGGCGAGCGATTGCCGGGCGCCGCAGCGCGGCTCTTCGGGAAACATTCCGTTTGTGTGCGGCGGGCTGGAAGGTGTTCGCTCGCCATCCGGCCGCAGACGGTGCGCGTCGCATCATTCAACGAGCAGACCGCAGCCGCTCAAGGGGCGACGCCCGCTGCTCGCAAATCTTCGAGTTGATCCTTTTTACCGCTGCACCCCTCCCCGACCAAGGCTCGATTTGGCCCAGCGCGAAAAATTCGCCGCCGCTTATGCCGATTGAAGCGCCCTAGTCCTCCTCTTCCGCCCCCGCCGGGCCGTCATCGGGCTCGGCGACCTGGATGTTGTATTTCTTCTTCGCCTGGGCGCGCACCCGCGGCAGCTGGCCTTCCGGCGTGAGCTTCAGGCTCTTCACCTGGTTGCGCACCCGTTCCTTGGCGCGCGCGTCGCGCAGGCTCGCCGCTTCCTTGCTGATGGCGGCGGCGCGCTCCATCAGCATCAGCCCGTCGACGATGATGGCGCCTTCCGGGTCCTTCTCCGCGGCGTCGCGGCCGACGATTTCGGGATGGCGCCGCTTCGGCACCGCCGTCCAGTGGCGGCGATGAGCGCGCGCCTGGTGGCGCACATCCTCCTTCCCCGCATAGGTGACGCGGCGCCACTCATAGCTCATGCCGTCGGGGATCGCGGCGGCGTCGACCTGGAAGGGGCCGCCGGTCTCTTCCTCCTCATAGAGGAAGGAGAGGTCGCGCTGCGCCGGACGCTGCGGCGGGCGCATCGCCGGTCGGGTCTGTGCTGGGCGCATGGTCTGCTCCTGGGTCAAAGGCGGCCTTCGCGCTTCAGCGCCGCCTGGTTCTCGAAATAGAGCTCGAGCGCTTTTCTCGGGCTCTCCTTCCATTCGTCGGGAAAGGAGATTTTCGCCGCTTCGATCTCACCGGAGCTCGGCTGGCGCGAGCGCCGGCGCGGCTCGCCGGTCCCACTGACGGTGCCGCGCGACGGCGGCGCCGCGGTGGTGGCCCCGGCACGGCTGCGCGGCCGGTCGGCTTCCGGCTCTTGCCGCTCCTGCCTCCCGCGCGAGGCGCCGGCATCCCTGCCGTGATCGATCTCCTCGAACCCGTCATCCTGGCCGGCCTGGCGCATGCCCAGCCGATCCTCGACGAAGTCCCAGTATTCCGGGCTCCATTCCCGGATCCCCTCGCCGACCGCGGCGAAATGGGCGGCCTGCGCGCGCGCATTGGCGCGGCTGTCGGTGACAAAATCGGGATGCCGCCGGCACCATTCCTGCGCCTCTTGCGGCAGGGTGGCGATCGCCTGCTCGAACCGCGTGCGCGCGTCGCTCGCCGCCGGCTGCCGCCGCGCCTGCTCGAATTGCTGCTGCTGCCAGGCGAGGCCGCGGATCTCGAGTGCCGCCTCGGCGATCTGCTCCTGCAGCTCGGCGCCCTCCTGATAGCGCTCGTTACTCATGGCCGCGGCATAGGCGTGCTTCGCCCCGGCCAGCCGCGCCTTGGCCATCTCGAGCGCGCCGGAGATCGCCGCCTCCTGCGCGGCAAAGCGGTTGCCGCGCTCCGCCGCCACGCGCTGGCGCTCGGTGTCGCGGTCGCGCTCGGCGCTCGCGCGCTTCTCCTTCTCCTCGGCGAGCAGCTGGCGCATCGTCTCCAGCTCGGCGTCACTCGTCCGCGGTCCCACATCGGCATCCGCGCGCTCGGCGGTTGCGCTCGTCGCGTCCATCGCGTCACTCCTGATCGATTGTTAGGGATGCTCTGTCGCGGCCAGCGCGGCCGCGAGAAAGTCGCGCTGGCGCGCCGAGACGAAGCAGCGCTGCTCGGGGATCTCCTGCAACGCCTGAAGCCGAGCCTCGGCCGCCTGCCGCAGCGCCGCATCCTCGCCCAGCGCCGCGGCCAGCGCCGCCTGCGCGCCCCGTGCTGCGGCGCGCCGCAGCACGCGCTCGGCATAGATGGCGGCAAGATGCTGGTTGAGCCTGGCGCCTGCCGCCGCCGCAGCGACGCCGCTGCCGCCTTGGGGCGTCGGGCTCACAGCACGATATCGGGACGGTGCAGGATGGCGCGGATGCTCACATCCTGGACGAAGCGGCAGGTGCGCTTGCCGACGATGAAAGGAAAGGTGTCGCCGACCCGGTAGCACACCCAGTCGCCCGGCCCGGGCCTGCGCTCGCCCCAGACATGGTCGGCATCCTCGACGAAGGCGAGATTGCCCATCTTGACCACGAGCCCGACCTTGCCCTGGTAGAGATCCTCCTCGCGCGTGCGATCGGCGAGCAGGATGCCGCCCTTGGTCTTGTCCGGCCGCTCATAGACGACGACCATGACCGAGGCGGCGGGCGGCTGGATGTCGCCGAGATCCAGCGGCCCGACCGCCTGCATGATCTCGTCGCGGGGGTCGCGGTCGTGCACCACCTCCAGCGCCTGCTCAACCGGCATCTTCCTCTCCAACGCTGTTGTCGAAGGATGTGTCCGGGTCGCCTTCCGCGTGCGGCGCCCTGGCGATGTCCTGGCCTAGGTCCGGCGCCCATTGCGATCCACGCGCAGAATCCGGTCTCGAAGCGGTAGCGCTCGATGCTCTCGAGATTGCCGCTGACGATGCCGTCGCAGCGGCTCCAGCTCGGCGGTGATCGCCTCTTCGAGGCGGCGCCAGAGATCGACTTCGCCCAGCATGGCCTAATGCGCGCCGTAGGCTTTCATCTTCTGCAGCCGGCCCAGGGCGTTCTTCGATCCCGCCGTCATAGCGGGCGCTCCGCCCGCGCCGGCGGCCCGATCCGGCCGCCGCGCTTGGCCATGGGCGGGCGTGCCGCGGCCATCGCCGGAGCGCCGGGCATCGCTGCGCCTCCCGGCGCCGGCGCTGGCAGGGCGGGAGCGCCGCCGCCGGCACCGGCGCTCTCGGCGCGGCGCCCACCGGCACCGGTACCGGGCGCGGCACCGGCACCGGCTGGGGCTGGCCGTTCACGATGATGATCTTGGTCCGGCCTTCTTACGTTCGCCGCCCGTCGCGCGGCGCGGCTTGTCGGCGCGCGGCCGGGGCTCGTCTTCCGCCGCGCCGCCGCGCTTTAACTTGGTGAGCCTCTTTCCTCATGGTCATACCGTGTACGTACTTGCTGAACGGCCTCGGCGATCGCCCGCTCGACCGGACCGCCGACGGCGTAGCCATGGCGCAGCAGCAGGCTGCGCCCCCTCAGGCGCGCGGATTCACGTCGTTGTGATGGCGGCCCTCTTTCGGTTGGGGAAGACAACGAAGAAGCGGTTCCGGCAAGCGCCGAGGCGCCGTCGCAGTGCTACGCCGATGGTCCCCGTGGGGGCGTGGTCGACGTGCCGCGCGGAAGGTCGCATCCTGGATCCGCCGGCGCTGGCGCCGCAGGATGTGGCGTCGTGACCATGCGACACCCCGGCGATCGCCGCCGGAGGCGTCAGGCGCAGTCACGACGCTTGAGACCAGGAGCTTGTCCGGGAAATGGACAGGCTCCTGGCTGCGTTTTGCCCGCTCGCGTCTGGCGAGAAGCGAGAAGACGGCCATCGACACCAGGGAAGCGTAGTAAAGACCTGCGACCCACCAGGGTTCAGCCCACGATGACAAGAGGTATGCTGCCGCGGTTCTAGCCAAGGCGATAATGACGAAGGTCCAGACGGCGATCACCGCCCATCGGCTATATCTATCGGCTTTTGTCGAACCGCTTTCCATGTGCTTCTCCTTCCGCCTCTTCGTCAACATTGTCGCCAAATCTACCCGGATGGACATCGTTTTGTCAGGAGCGGCCGCCGGTCAGGGCGGAAAAGACGCGCCGTTGGGATATAGGAGCGGCTGCACCTTCTGGGCTTCTGGCGTGTTCCAATACTCTGCCGCCTTCTGAGCATCCTCTGCCATGCTCCTCACCGCAGTTGCGCCAGGGATTGATTTGAGAATCCCCCGCGTCAGAGCCGCGGCCAGGCCCGCCGCCACGGCGGAGGTCGCATGCAGATCGCCCCAGGCAACGTCGCGGAGGCCCCTCAGCGTATCGGCGTTCGAAGCGTCGGGCGCGGCGGGGGCAGACAGCATCTCCGGCGACGCCGTTTCTGATGGGATGCTCCCGCCCGGGCCTCGGCGCGGCTTGTCGGCGCGAAACCGTGGTTTGCTTCCCGCCGCGATGCCAGCGCGCTTATGGGCGCGGCGCGATTTGCCGCCGGCACGCACTGGCCAACCGACCGGTGCTGCCCGCGCGGACCTCCCCGCGGCGGCATGAGCATGACGATCCGAGGCGCTCGTCGTTTTCTTCCGGCTCGGCGATTTGCGGCGCTTCATGTCTGCTCGCCTCGATCAGAATAGGGGACAGGGAGCGCGTCCAAAGGCAGCCGTCGCGAGGTCGCTGCCGGCGCATCCGTGCTCGGGAATTTCGGAAGTTGACCAAATCTACCGCTCACCCCTCCCCGTCAAAGGCTGAAGTGAAGCAGCCTGCGTTAGATCTCTTGCGGGGAAAATGAGATGCTGCGTCTCGCGCATCCCATCGGACTTCCTGTTAGGGGTATCATCCGAATTCTTCGTCTCGAACAGCTGGAATGAGGCCGTATTTGACGAAGCGCTTGCGCCGCTTGCAGCCGGGGTCGGAGGATTTCCAGTTGCGCCGGATCTCCAGAAATCTTGCAGCTGTCGCGGTCGATCGACACCCGGTAGGGCAGCGGGCGCCGTCGCGCGCCGGGCTCGGTCACTCGTGCGGCGCGAGGTCGAGCTGGGCATAGCATTCATAGATGGTGTGCTGCCGGTCCTCCTGCCGCTCCTTAACGGCCTTTTACTTGGTGACTCCCCAGCGTGCGACACGGTTACGGCTGGAACAGTTCGACTAGTCGCGCTTCTCTTGGAGACCGACCACCTCGTGCTGGCCTGTGCGCAGCACTTCGCCAAGAACATCTCAGCGTTCTCGACGCGCTTGGCGTTGCCAAGATCTGAGTTCCTGGCACTCTACTGATTCTGGTAACCCGGTGATAGCCCCACAACTCCTGCCTCGTGGCGAGCGGCTTGCCGATCACGTCCGACTTGTCGTAGACCACCCCATAGGTTCCCATGGCCGAGCCGCTCAACGGGGGAAAAAACCGGTCCCCGACGGACGTTCGATCAGACGGATTGACGACCTGCTGCCGCGGGCGCAGTTTGGGTCTTCATGAAGGACGAGTGGATGCGAGCGCCAGCAAAATGGTCGATCAGCGCAGCGCTTCGCGTGATCGTGATGCTGCCGTTTGCTCCATCAGTATATGCGTTCTCCACGTCTGCGCGGACGTGCTTCGCCTATCCGACGAGTTGGGTCTGTCACGACCTTCTCATGATCGCGCTCGTCGCTCCGCTCTCCCTCATCTTTGGCCCGCTTTCTCATGACGACGCTCCGCCTCGCACCCCGTGGCCAGAGATCCTTCTGACCGCGATGCTGATGGCAATCGTTTGGTGGGCGGCGAGCCGTCTGGTGAAGAAACTTCGCCCAATGGGGCCGCTGCGGCGCCCTCCTCCACATCCGGGCGGAAAAGCACTGGCTGACAGCGGCTCAGCGAGCCTATCGATACACCGCGCAGACCGGATGCTCATGCCGCGCAGACTGTGATCATGCCGGCTCGTCGTTCGTAGTTGAAGAGCGGGCCTTGCCCGAACCGCCGCCCGGCGACGGACCTCAATACCCCGAGTGCGGGCGGCGCGTGGTATCTATGGATCGAAGGCGCCGCCTCGGCGGGGAATCCCTTTCTTGAACTCCGCTGCTCGCGCGTCAAGGCCGTAGGCTGGTCAGGTTCGGCGTTGCTCGATCGCAGCGCCGCAAATGTGCCGGCAATTCTGAGCGTGTCGTCGAGCGAAAGCCCGGCCTGCTGGGCAAAGAGCCCTACATTGAAGTTCGAGACATTCCGGAACTGCCCAAATTGCGTGTAGCCTGTAACCATGTTCCCTCGCCGCTGATAGTCGAAGAGGCCGCCATGGCCGACGTGAAGGCCAAGGCTTATGCCCAGGTACGGCGCGGCCCCCGCGCCACCGTCCGTACTTTCCGCGAGCGATCTGAAAGTCTCGCCGGCTTCCCTGCCCGCCCGAGCAACCTGTGTCACGTCTTGTACGGGTGAAACGAGATACTTCGCGCCTGACGTCGCGTCGGGCCTTCCGTCAGGGGTGTCATCTGGAATCTTCGAGCCGTCAGGCAATTCTACGATAAAATAAGCCGGCTTTTCTCCGCTGACATCGCGGCTTTCGAGAGCTTCAGGTCCAGCCGCGCCATCTAATGGACCCGCCACTTGCGGATCCGACGGCCGCACCCCGGCGGCGTCGGCTTGCGGCTGATCCGCACCGTCGCTCTGGGGCGTATCCTGTGCCGGCGCCAACGGCGCCGAGTCCGCGCCGCCATGCTGCCGGCGCGGAATAGCGTCCGCATCCTCGACCGAAGAACACCGTCCACATCGCGTTGGCGTTCAAGAGAGGGCGGCAATTTGTCTTTGGTAGGGCGCTGGCGGCCATCGGGTTTACGGACCGAAAACGCCGCTCGCCCCGGCGGCGAAACCTTTTGTAATGAAGGCAGTATTTCGAGGGTCCAGACCATACGGCTTAGCAGATGAAGCCAGCCATATAGAAATGGTTGCCGAGCGGCCTCACCTTGCCGTCGCACAAGAGTTCACCGGGAACCGGGCGATAGCGCCACAGCTCCTGCCTCATGGCGATCGGCTTGCCGATCACGTCAAACTCGTCATAGACCACCCCATAGGTGCCCGTGGCCGAGCCGCTCCACGGGAAGAAGGCGACGACGGAAGCGCCGGTCACAATATCGGGGTCATCCCGGCCCGCCCGAGCCGCCTCTATCCGCGCGACATAGCCAGGCCGTTCCAAATAAAAACGGAGGAAAACGCCGAGAGAAGGTCCGTAATCTGGCACGGCCAAAGCGACGAGGGGAATAAGGGCTGCAAGCCCCGCAGCCACATAGGCTTGGGATCGCAGCCGCCGCACAGCAACGACAAGCGCCCAGACCGGAACGATCAGCCAGAGGGGCGTGACGACCGTCGATGCAAGCGCAACCAGCAACCCATAGAACGGGTCGACATCGCGAGCACAATAGAATGCCGTTACGAGCAACCAGGCCACCGTCGCAACGCCCAGTATTAGGTCTCCGGGCGAGAAACTTCTCGCCCAGGGAAAAGATACCGAGGCCGTATTCATGGTGTCCTCGTCACTTGGCGGCATCGTTTTTCATGAATTCTGGCTGTTGCTCCCACCCCTGAGTGATCAGCGGAACATTCTTCGGGTTGTTGCCATAGATTCCGGACTTGTCTCCCGTCGACGAACGATTATAGAGCCCGGCCGCGACGAGCGTCTGATCCAAGGAATAGCCCGCAGCCCTCGCCACCGCGCCGTAGTTATAGCTCGAAAATGGCGTAAATGTGTCGTTGAAATAGCCATTTGTGCGCTGATAGTCCATCCGGCTGCCGCTCTGAAACAGGCTTTGCATTTTCAGCGCGCGGGCAAGCTCCGCATCTCTCCACCCACGCAGATGCGCCGCTTCGTCGCCGGTGTCCAGTGAGCTCGTGGCTGCGCCGTAGTCTTCTAAAATCCGCTGCCCCACCGCCACATTATCTCGTAGGGACACGTTCGGCGGGGTGATAAGCGGCATTCCGGTGAGTGGATTGAGTACGGGAGCGCCGCCCGGTAACCGAAGGGTATCGACCGGCTGCGATATTTCCTCGGATCCGCCGTTCGAGACGGAATCCGACGGTTGCTGCTCGGAACCCGCCGTTCCTAAATCCGGTGGCTGGGTCGTGGGGACATCCGGCGCACCGCCGCCATCTTGCCGGAGTGGGACGGCATCCGCATCCTCGACCGATGTACCCGCCGCGCCCGCTTCCCCCGCCGCCAGCTTCTCCCGCGCGTGGGCGAGCTTAGCGCTTTCGATCGCCGCCTTGAGCGCGCGGTCCTGCTGGCGCTGCTGCATCTCGATCGCCTGCGCCGCCGCCTCGCGCTGGTTCTCCGCCTGCTGCTGCAGCAGCTCCTGCTGCGACAGCGCCAGCTTCTGCTGCTTCAGCGGCAGCTCCGCCGCGGCGGCCGCGGCCTTGGCGTCGACCGGCCCCACCGGCGGCGGCGCGGGCGTGGCGTTGAGCAGGCTGTCGATATCGCCGATATTGATCGTGCGCAGGATGCGGCGCACCACCTCCTGCTGATTGAAGAGCTGCGGCGCCTGGGTTCCCATCATCCACAGCACCGTGCTCTGCATAATGCGGTGGATCTGCGCCGGGACGTTCGGGTCCGACGCCGGCACCAGCGCCAGATCCGCGAACTCCGCCGCCGCCTCCCATTGTCGTGCCGGATCCGGATTGAGACGCGACAACGCCGTCGGGTCCTCGGCGAATAGCTCCTTCAGCAGCAGCAGCTCCTCCTGCTGGCTCGCATGGTTGCGCTTGTGGACCGCCGACATGACCTGGGTCTGCTGCTCGATCATCGAGAGGATCGTGCCTACCGGCATGTTGGTGCGGCCCTCGCCGAGCTCGAGCTCGACCGTGCCGGCGATCTGCGCCGCATCCTTCATCAGCATGTCGATCATCTGCAGGATGACCGCCGACGGCTCCTTGTAGGGCATCGCCATGATCAGCTTGCGGATGTCCTCGACCCCCGCCGCGTCGATCTCCGGGAACTCGCCCGGCCCCGGCCGGAACTCGTTGGTCGATGCCCGGCTGCCCTTGAGCCGCAAGCCACCGGGGAAAGTCGAGAACATGCCGGCATCGATCACCAGCCGCCACAGCGCCGTGAGCGCCTTGGTGTGGTTGCCGATGAGATGCAGGAAGCCGTAATCATAGAAGCCGAAGCCCGGGATCAAGCCGTATTTGACGAAGCGCTTGCGCCGCTTGCAGCCGGGGTCGGAGGATTTCCAGTTGCGGCGGATCTCGAGGATCTTGCGGCTGTCGCGGTCGATCGACACCCGATAGGGCAGCGGGTGCCCGTCGCGCGCGCCGGGCTCGGTCACTCCGTGCGGCGCGAGGTCGAGCTCGGCATAGCACTCATAGATCGTGTGCTGCCGGTCCTCCTGCTGCTCGCGCTGCGGCTGGACGCCTGCGATCTGCGCCGCCTTCTGCTTGGCGGGATCGATCGTGTTCTCGGTCGGCGGCGCCAGCGCGACGTCAAGATAGAACCCCTCCTGCTGCAGCCGCCGGACCGTGTTCTGCGCCATCTCGAAGCGGTGCGTGACGCGCTGCGCGTTCATCAAGTCGGTCGCGTCGTTGGAGACGATGAGGTCCGGCATGTAGACGCATTCGCTCACCGGCCGCTCGCGCAGCGGGCAGTGATAGACCTTCTTGAACAGCGTCCCGCCATAGCCGAGATAGAACAGCCCGCGGTCGGTGTCGGGGTAGTATTCGCTGGCGGTGACCGTGAGATAATGGTTGAAGTCGCGCTCGAAATCCTTGGCCAGCTCCTGGCGCGCGCCGGTGTCGTCGCCGTCGATCCGCGCCTTGACCGGCCCCGCCGCCGGCAGCAGCTCGTTCCTCGCCCCCGACTGGAAGCGCACGCAGGCCCAGAGCAATATGGGATGGCGGATGCGCGAGATGTTCTTGCCCCCCTGCCCCGCCGCAAAGCCCGCCGCATCGCCTTCGAGCTTCAGCCCCAGCAGGTCCATGCCGCGGCTGTACTGGTCGAGCATCTCCTTGCGCGAGCGCTCATCCGCCTCGATGCCGCGCAGCAGCAGCTCCGCGACGGCGCCGAGCGCGCTGTCATCGAGCTTTTCCGCGAGGTTGTCGTCGAAGCTCTCCGCCTTCGCCGGCGGCGCGGGCTTGCTGCGGTCGCGGACCGTCACCTTGCCGGTGGCGTCGTCCACCTCGATCTCCACCGCGCTCATCGCCCGGCTCGGCCGGGGCGCCGGCCCGAGCGCCGCCCCTTGCCCGAGCAGCGGCTGCGGCGGCGCGATCCACGGAATCGGCATGGATGGAGGCTCCTCTGTCATGCGGCAGGCGATGGGATCGTTCTCTTGCTGACGGAGAGAGCCGGAACGCAGCGCCGCGGGATCGTCTCAACGGTGGCGACGGATCGCTGCGGTCAGCAGCGGAACCAAATGTTGGGCCAGCGTCGCCCGGGGCCGAAGCGGCCGACAGCGCCTGCGCCACAGGGCGCCGTCAGCAACATCAGCACGACGAGAATGCGCGGTCGCATGGCAATCCCGTCTCGAATTACCTGGCACCGCCGCATGTAAGACGAGGGTAGTTGAGCGTTGCCAAGGATTCGATCATAAGTTGCTGCCGCCGGATGCTGATCTCGGAGAACGATCACGCATCGCGCGCGCGGCGGCCTTAATAATTTGGCAACCACGATTGCATAAGAATTGGCCGGCTCTATCAGAGGCCGCACATGCCACGCGAGCGTGTCCTTATAGTTGAAGACTACCAGCAGCTGCGCGAGCTGATGCAGACGGTCCTCCAGGAGAAGGGCGGGTATGCGGTCAGGACCGCCAACAACGGCGACGTGGCCGAGCGCGCGATCCTCGATCAGCCATTTGACTTGGTGGTGTTGGACATCGGCCTGCCCGGCAAAGTGAGCGGTGCAGAAGTCGCCAACTTGGTCCGGGCGCAGCTCCGCTGCCCGATCCTCTTTATCTCCGGCCGCGATCCCTCCAACGCCGATTGTCCGCTACGCGTCGCGCCCGGCGACCGCTATTTGCGCAAGCCGTTTTCGATGAACGCGCTGCTCACCGAAGTCTCGGGGCTCGTCGGGGGCGTCATGCCGACGGAAGTTAAGCCGCCAGCGCCACGACCGGGGACCGACAGCTCATCCGAGCCCTTGCGGGAGTGACCACGGAGCGATTACGACCGCCTCGCCGCCGTTAACCGTCAGGGACGGCTCATGGAATGTCGCCGCACCAGCTGTCGAAGTATGTCGGCCATCACCATGGCGCAATCGCACGCCACCGTATCGAATGAGAACCGTCCCGGGCTGGGATCGCCGTGGTATTCGCGGAGGATGGTCTCGACGTTGCCAAGGGCGGTCTCGTCGTCGGCGGTAATGGTCGGGTCGTGTCGAGGCATGTGCTTGCTCCCTGAGTCTCTGCAGGTGAACACCTCATTCGTGGTTAATGCACCAATCCGCAGATCACGAGAATGGAGGGGCGTTGCGCCCACCCGGTGCGCTTGAGAGAATGACCCCATGCGCATCCTGCTATCCCTAATTCTGGCCGCCGCGGCGATCTCAACGGCTCACGCCGCGCCGCCATCCCACAAGCTCGAATGCCCGCAGTCTGCGCCCGCCGATTGGAACGTGCCGACGGCCCGGCTCTCCGGCGTGGAAGTGCTGTCGGCGAAGGTCGGCGAAGCCATCGACAACAAGAGCCCGCCGTCACTGATGCCGGACGATCAGAGCCTGAGCGCCGGCACGCTGCGTCAATCCTGGCGGATGGACAGCGATGGACCGGGTTGGGTGCGGTTCGTCGATTGTCACTATCAAGGGACCGACCGCGTACTGCGCCTCGATGCTAACCACCTCTCACGATGCGAGCGGACGGTGACGCATTTCACTAAGACGGCGGAGGCGACCGAGCCTTCTATAGATCGGATGGCTTGCGACTGATATCGCCGACGCGGTGCTGCCAGGTTACGGGGACCGCTTGGGATGCAAGCCTTTGCCGAGACAGAGATGAGACCGCCCGTGCGCTAAGCCGGGCACCTAGTCGGCCCAAATTTCCGGTCGTTACTCCAAATCCAACGATGCGGGAACTAACGGTGGTGAGCCATGCCGGCGACGCACCCGACTACTCGCGCACAGCGTTTATTTATCAACGGACACGCGCTCCACCGTCTAATAAAAGGCGACCTTCTAGCCAATTAGTTCTTTGCTCGCCTCTGATGTGTGTTTTGTGCGTTAACCCATCGGCATACGTCAAGACCAGCAATGTCAGGGGTCAATCGTACAAGTTCGAGGGTGGATCACCGTGCGGCATGGCCTCGCGATCAGAGCAATTTTTGGCGTGCTAGCGGTCATCTGGCTTTCCAGCACAGCAAGCGGAGAATCCCTCGAAGAACGCACCAATCGCGGCTTGGTTGAAATCAGCGCCGGAAGCACGGACGACATCAGCCTCAGGATCGTCGAGGATCTCGCGACTGTCGTTGACAGCCGCGACACGCGCCGCGTGCTTCCCGTGGTGGGCAAGGGAGCGCTACAGACTCTAACCGACCTCTTGGCGCTGCACGGCATCGATATCGCTTTGGTCCGTCTCGACGTTCTTGAGTATGCTCGCGCGCACACGCTTCTCCCCAAAATTGAGTCGCTGTCCTATCTCGCAAAACTATACCAAGCGGAGTTCCATCTGCTCGCGCGAAGCGCCATAGGAAGTATCGACGATCTAGCCGGGAAAAAGGTGAACCTTGGCAGTCTCGAAGACGGAAGCGCCGTCACAGCAGGCGAAATTTTCGACCGTCTTGAGGTGAAGATCGTACCGACCCACTATATTTCTTCAGTTGCGCTTGAGAAATTACATTCCGGCGAGATTGCGGCGATGCTTTATGTCGGCGGAAAACCGGCGGCCCTTTTTAGAGCGTTAAAGGCGAATGACGGCCTGAGATTTCTCGACATACCTTTAAGCTGTGATTTCGCCGGCTGCGCCGCCGCGAAACTCACCTCTCAAGATTATCCGGGGATTGTCACCGATGACGTGAACACGCTTTCGGTACCCATCGTGATGTTGGTTGCCCCTCTGATACGGGACTCAAAACGTTATCGCAACGTAATTACCTTTACGGACATTTTCTTCACCCAGTTCCCGGACCTCCTTGACCCACCGCATTTACAAAAATGGCGCCAGGTGGATTTGACGGCTGAAATGCCGGGCTGGAGGCGTTTTGGCCCGGCTCAGCTTTGGCTGCGTCAAAATATCGGCCCTTCGATAGTGCTCAATGAGCGCCAATTGCAGGGAATTTTTGAGCGCTTTCTCGATGAGCGGAGTCGAATTGTCGGCAATCCAGCTTTGACCGCTGAACAGAAGACACAGCTCTTCGAGCAATTCAGGGAATGGGAGAGCGGCAAGACGCAGTCTGGCTCGAGCGTCGCCCATTGAGGCATCGCCCTCGCTGGTGTCAAGGGACCGAGCGCGTGCTGCGCCTCGATGCCAACCACCTCTCACGATGCGAGCGGACGGCGAGGCATTTCAGCAAGACGGCGGAAACAAGCGAGCTATCGAGAGATCAGATGGCTTGCGACTGATACCGACGGACGGCACGTTGCCAGGTTACGGAGTTCGATGGGGCGCCGCCAAACAAAATGAATGAAAGGCGCGGCAGCGGTGAGCGCCGGCCAATCCGAAGAGCGTGGCGATCAAAATGCCGAAACTCGGCAGATATAGCGTGCTTGCTTGCCTATGGCGCAACACCGAAGATCTTGACGTTTCGTCCGGCGCCAACGGCCAGCTCTCGACCGTCGGGTGAGAAGGCGATGGAAAATGCGGAGGTATCCAAATTCGTTTTCCATTCGCTGGTTTTCGCTTGGAACGGATTCCAGACGTGCAGCAACCGATAACCGGTGACGAAGGCAAGAAGGTGGCCATTCGGACTCTAGGAGATAGTTTCGCCGCCAAGAAACGGCTCGCTATAGATCGCAACCGTCGATCCATCTTTGATATTGAACAGTCGAACGGGATCGTGGGGGGGTCTTGTCCCATCGCCAAGTGTAAATGTGGCTGAAGTCGAGCCGAAGGCGATCATGGTGCCATCGGGGCTGAAAGCGATGGACGTACCGAAGATATGCGGAATCGGATTGACTGTCTGGACGACCTTTCTCGAATTCAGGTCGTAGATCACGACCATCCCGTCTGCGCGGTGGACGGCCAGGAACCTTCCGTGTCTCGAAAATGCCAACGCGCTCGGCTGCTGCGCGCCGATGTCAGTGGCATCTTGAAGATCCGGCAGTTTCTTCCAATTTTTCGTTGAATAGAGCGCGACCGGTTGGGGCGTCGCATGACCGAACCCCACGGCGAGAATCGATTCATCAGGAGAGGCCAGGAGTATCCTTGCGCCGTTCGTGCTGCGCTGCTTGCCAGGAATGTTCCCGGGCACCTCACGGACGACCTCACCTGTTGCAATGTCGAAGACCGAAAAGGCTAGGTGGTCGGCATAGATCGATGGGGGTGCGACGATTCGGCTGTCGCCGTTGACGAAAGCGAATGTATCGAGTGTCTCGATGAACGGCTTGTCGCGGCGGAGCTCGCGGAAGACCGTTCCATCGGCGTTCCAAATGGTGATCAAACTCGCGAAGGCACTCGGCACACTGATAATTGCTGGCAAGGTCGCGCCGGGGCCAAAGCTATAGGCCGCGACCTCGGTCCCCGTGGAATTCCAGATCACTCCTCCGACCGTGCCGGGAGCTGGAAGATTCCGTACTTCCTTCAGGCTCGGCAAAGCTGTTTGATCCGGGGCGCCCGCGTCGGACGTCAGATTGGGAAGCGAGCGGGCGACAGCGTCTGCGCGCGCCTGCGCCGGCAGAAATCCACCGATGGCGAGCACGAGCAGTTTTAGGAGAAGCGCACGCTTCTGGGAGCGGAAGAGCGATGGGTGCCTGGGTTCGAACATGGCGTGAGGTCTTTCGACCTCCGAGTGTGCCGCACAATAATTAACAGAACCTACCCTCCAAGCGGGGGCCAAAGGCGCGGCTCGACCTGATACTGAGGTCCGCGGCAAGCCCGAAGTGTACCGCCCAGCGTCAGTTGTCGCGTTGGCGAGCGGAGGTTCCCCCGCCGTGTTGCGATCGTCCCGCCGGAAGATCCGGTGTTACCGACGCCACCGCGCACGGGTAAGTCGCGGCAGTACACCCTCCAACGCCTCCCTGTACCACCGCTGCACCGTCGTATCTGATCTCCCGTACCTCCACGCAATCTTGATCCACGGTGTCCGGAATGCGCGCAGCGTCACCAGATTAAGTCCTCGCTCATCGAGCCACGGCAGCCAGTGCAGTGCCTCGTCCATGCGGTCGATCGCCTCCTTCGTCGGCACCTACCGCGGCTCGCGCAGCGGCTCATACGTAGGCTTCCCCTGCTGTATCCGCTCCAGCGCCAGCGCAATCACGTCGATCGCTTCCCGCAGCGTCCCGGAGTGCTCGCGTGTCCTCTCCCTCACACGTCGTAGATCGGCTCGCTCTGCCGCTCGCCGGGCGGCCTCGCCCGCTGACGCAAGTCCCCACCTCGCTCGTCGCCCAGCAATGCGACCCCCGATTTCCGCAGGAACCACAGCGCCTGCGTCACCGTGTCGACGAGATCGTCATGCGCGCCCTTGGGAAAGACCTCGCATTCGCCGATCACCAGTTCCGCCCATGCCCGCTCCGGCGCATAGACGAGGCCGTTCTCGAAGAGATGCTGCACCGCATAGGCGCGTGCCACCTTGTCGCCGCCGGCCTTGCGCGGGTCGATGAGCTGCACGCCGAACTCCTCGTCGGAGGAGAGGCGCACGATCTCCTGCGCCACGCTGATGCCGTTGGCGCGCGCTTCGATCACCAGCCGGTCGACTTGGCGCTTGCGGCAGCTTTTCAGGATCTTCTGCACCAGCGGATAAAAGGCGAGCCGCGCCTGCCACGCCTCCATCAGCATGAGCTTCGGCACGTCATTGGCGTCGCGCCATGAGCCCCATACCGTCAGCGCCGACCAGTCGTTCTCCTCGGCCTCGGTCAGTGCCGTGTCGAGGGACGCCAGGATATAATCGAACGGCGGATATTCCAGCGGCTTCACCGGCTTGCCGTCCGCGGCGAAGACCTCGCCGCCGAGCGGCCAGAGCTGCCAGTCCGCGCGCTTCAAGATGCCGCCGCCGCGCGGCGCCGGCGATTGCTGGTACTGCCCGGCATAGGCATAGGAGCCCTTGATCCGCCGCAGCTTCGCCACCTCCTCGCGCGGGAAGCGCTCTTCCCAGGCGAGCGCGCCTTCCGTCGTGCGCGGGTCCTGCCAGCCCAGCGCGTTGACGTAATGGCGCCGCTGGTCGTATTCCATCGGCACCGAGAGATGGACGTAATCGGCTTCGAGCGACAGCAGCGTGCCGCTGCAGTCGCGCTCGTTGGTGCGCTGCTGGATCAGGATGATGGCGGATTGGCCCTGGTCGTTGAGCCGGTCCGGCATCACTTCGGTGAGCCAGAGATTGGTGCTCTCCAGCACTGCTTTCGATTCCGCCTTCTTGACATTGTTGGGGTCGTCGATGATGACGCGGTCGCCGCGCTCGCCGGTGCCGACGCCGCCGATCGAGGAGGCGAATTTCCAGCCGGTCTTGTCGTTCTCGACCTTGCGCCGGCCGAACTGGTCGCCGGGCCCGAACACCCCGCCCCAGAGCTCGCGGTAGCGCGGCGAGGTGATGAGGTTTCGGAAGCGGCCATTGTCGCGCTTGGTCAGCTCCTCAGAATAGGAGAAGCAGAGATAGCGCGTCTCAGGCAGCCGCCGCGGCCCCCATTCCCAGGCCGGCCAGAACACGTCGACGAGCAGCGACTTCATGAAGCCCGGCGGCACGTTGATCAGCAGCCGGTTGATCTCGCCCTCGGTGACCGCAGTGAGGTGCTCGCACATCGCCCCTAGCACCCAGCCTTCGACCAAGGGCCGCGCCGGCTCGATCGCCGGCCAGGTCAGGCGGACGAAATTGAGCAGATCCTCCTCGGCATCGGCGCGGTCGAGCGCCCTGCCGAGCCGCACCGGATCCGGCCAGCGCTGGGAGGATAGGTGGCGCATGGCGATCCTGAAAGGACGACGATGGGAAAGAGGCGGCTGTCCCGCAAAGGATTCCACACAGAGCGCGCCGCGCCAGGAGGTGCGTTTCAGCAGTCGTAGTAAGAAGGGCTCAGACGAAATTCCAGATACCGCTTTAGGCGACCTGAAAACCAAGCACGCCCATCTGTTTCATGGTCCCAGCGATAGATATCGTGTTTCGTGATTTGCCCGTTCGCCATGATGCTGAACGCAAACTGGTCCCCACCGCAGTCGCTCCCGATAAAGAGCAGGTTATCGAAGGGCACATACAATTCGCGAAACGGCTCGTAGCGCCTGAATTCGAGGTTCCGCTCCACGAGTTCGCTGCAAGACCAGATGACCTCGGAACCGTAGTCGGCCCGGACGCCGTTGCATTCGAGCAGCAGCGAGCGAAGGTGCTCCGGTAGGGGAATTCCCATCGCTTTCTCGGCCTCGGAGATCTGGCCTTCGGATGCGCCTAGCTCGAATTCCGCGTCGTCTGCGAGGCCTTCGATAAGCGATCTCCAAGGCCCCACATCACTCATCTCCGTCCTCCCGCTTGGGTCCGGTCGAAACGACTATCATGAAATCAATTCGGTGGGGCCGTCGATTTCAATTTATGTTCGATATGACCTTCCTGAAAGATCCAAATTTTGTCCCTTACGCCTTCCATGAGAATGGCATGAACGGCGTATATGTCTGCCGTGGGCGGAACGTCGACGGAATAGAGCGTCTTCTGTCCGTGGCTCGTATCGAGGCCAGGGGCGCTTTCGTAGGAACATCCCAGCTTCTCCAATTTGATCCAATATCCTTCGAACGCGGGGCATATTGGGGGCACCAAGAGCATGTAGGTGGAATGGCCGCTGCAGGCAATGACCTCGGCAAATCTGAACAACGGCCCCCTCTCCGTCTGCTCCGCGTAGACGCGGAGGATATCGAGGTAGCTCACGCCTCTTTTGAAAAAAGGCGAACTTTGCAAGACCGCCGCTCCTGGTACGGCATGCATGATCGGCTCCGCCCAACAGCTCTCGGCCGCGCGGAGATGCCAGTCATCCGGATCAAGGTCAAATATCACTTTGATCAGATTGTCATCGCTCATCGTCGTCTCATTTTTGAGTGCGAGCCATCTCGCAATACCATTCTGCGAGTTTCCCAGATTGCACGTTGGGCACGCGCCGATCTAATTGGTCTCGAAAGGCTCGACGTCGGCGTCGGACAGTCCGAGCCTTTCGAAGAGATCGAGCACCTGCTGCGATACGACAAGCCTAAGGTCCGGCGCAATGCCGAAATCATCCCGTCCTGCCTTGCCGTGGACCTTCAGCCATACGAATTCCGGCAGCTCCCGATTTGGGTTCACCTCATTGAAAAAGTCAGATTTCGAGATCTCGACGCGGTCGAACGTCACGCCGGTCGCCTTCATCGCTTGCAGCGCGCGCTGCGCCGGGATGGTGACGATGAAGCAGGGAAAACTCTCCAGAATCGCCCCGCCCAGCCAGCCGTCGAAGTAGTAATGAAGCTTGCTCACTAAGGGCGGATGGACGCTCACATCCATCACGGTGTGGGGGCCTGTGCCGCCCGCCACTTCGGGCTCGAGGTAGTAGTACGTCATTTTTTTATGTCACTTCTCCCGCGTTCGAGATCGGGCATCACGCTGCTCCAGTCGTCAAGGGCGCAACAGATGAGGTACTTGCATAGCTCACGCGTCGAGGGCTGCTGCTTCTTGATCCAATCTCTCAAAAAATCCACGGCAATAAAGACCTCTATGAAATAGGTCATCCCTTCCTTTGCTGCTGCCGAAGAATAGCCTTGGTCGTCCTCCTGGTCCGCGAGCATGGCGGGAGACTCCGCGGTCCACGGCTCGGCCGCGTAGATGGTCATTTCATTGTCGAGATCTAAGAGATTCCGCGCCATGTCAAGCAATGTCGTCGTGTGCGGCATGTTCAGTCTCCCCGCCTGAACGGATGGTTGCTTCGTTCCAGTGGTGTCACCAGTCAGGCGTCAATGCTCTTTGGTCACTCCCACCGCTCGTGGAACGGCATGCATGATAGGCTCCGCCTAACAGCTCTCGGCCGGGCGGAGATGCCAGTCATCCGGATCAAGGTCGAATATCACTTTTATCAGGTTGTGGTCACTCATCGTCGTCTCGTCTTTGGGCGCAAGTCATATCGCAATTCCATTTTGCGAGGGTTGCGCACCTCCCCCAGATAGCGCGTTCAGCACACTCTAATCTACTTGGTCTCGAAAGGTTCGACGTCGGCGTCAGACAGTCCGAGCCTTTGGAAGAGGTCGAGCACCCGCTGCGATACCACAAGCCGAAGGTCCGGCGCGATACCGAAATCGTCCCGCCCCGCCTTGCCATTGACCTTCAGCCATGCGAATTCCGGCAGCTCCCGATTTGGGTTCACCTCATTGAAAAAGTCGGATTTCGAGATCTCGACATGGTCGAACGTCATGCCGGTCGCCTTCATCGCTTGCAGCGCGCGCCGCGCCGGGATGGTGACGATGAAGCAGGGAAAGCTTTCCAGAATGGCTCCGCCCAGCCAGCCATCGAAGTAGTAATGAAGCTTGCTCACTATGGGCGGATGGACGCTCACATCCATCACGGAGTGCGGGCCCTTGCCTCCCGCCACTTCGGGCTCGAGATAGTAGTATGTCATTCTTCACCGCTTGGCAGGGGTGGCATAAATTGCGAACCGTACTTCGCATCGATCTCATCCCGCTTCTGATTGAGCTGCTCGCGGGTCGCGTTCGGGTTCTCCCGATAGAATTGGTTCCACTCTTTTCTGATGATACTCGAATGTAGCTCGTCGTTAGCCTCAATTGGTATTCCGCGGAGGTTCTCTAGCGCGTGCATTTCTGCTCCGCTTATGAGGTCTGGGTAGATATCTGGGGCCTGCTGCTCTATCGCATGGTGCACCGCGACGCGTCCGTCGAGTTCAGGATGCTCTGCGAAAAAGACTTTTTGGTACTTCCGTTTGTAGACCGTGCGCTTCGGCGTGGCGAGAGCGCTCGGCTCCGCATCGGCCGCCGCTTCCGGCGCGGCGTCGGCTGCGGGAGCTAGCGCCGCTTCGGGCGTATCCAGCGAAGGCAGCGCTTCAGCCCGCGGCACCGCCATCGCCTCGGGTAGGTGTGCCCCAACCGCCGCGCCGAGCAGTGCAAGCGTGTCATCGATGTCGCGTTTGGCGTGTTCCGGATCTTCGCTCGACAGCTTCAGCGAGTAGCCAAGCTCGGCGAGGGTGCGGGTCAGTGCGTTGCGAGCGAAGGTTGGACCGCGCACCGGGCCTAGCGCGTCAACCGCCTTGGCGAGTGGCGCGTAAATCCAGCGGGTGAGCACGGCACGGTCGCCGCCGAGGGCTTCATAGGTTTCGGGACTGAGCCCGTAGCTGCCGCCGAAAGCCTGTTCGGCGTCCTTCGAGAGCCCGCTGCTCACCCTCGACCAGAAACCGGGCAATGGCGGCGGCTGCGGCGGTGCCCAAGGCTCCCCGCGCTTCATCGCCCGCCACTCGCCGGGTTCGTAGCCGTGTTCCAACGCGTCCCGCGCATCGCCCGGCGGCAGGGTTTCCCACCCGGCCATCGGCGGGCGCGCTTCGTACACTGGCACCCGCGGCGCTGGCGGCGCTGGCGGAAGCGGGTTGCCGATATCATCGAAGCGCGGCTCCGACGAGGTGTCGGTCCCGTTCGGAGGCGCCGGCGGCGCTGGCGGAAGTGGCTCGCCTATCTCGTCGAAGCGCGGTTCCGACGCGGCGGCGGTCGCATTCGGCACCGGCGCCACGGCATCGGCGACGGAATCTTCGGTGCTCGCCGCCGGCGCCGCGATCCCGTCGCCGGAATCCGGCGTACCTCCGCCCACCTGCCGCCGAGGCACGCGGTGCCCCCGCGTCGCACGCGGGTCGAGCCGGCCGCCGACTGTCTTCCCGGCCGCGATGCCCGAACCCCGCGCCAGGAAGCCGTCGAAGAACAGCCGCCCGAGCGGGTCTTCACGCACGATCAGCATGGCTTCGTGCGGCTGGCCCGCCACCGTCGCCGCCGCCGCAAAGCTGTGCAGCCACCGCACGGGAAGGCGCGGCGGCCCGTCCTCGAAGGTGCCGAGATATCGTCCCTCGGCGAGCATCTTCGGGAGCGCCGGCACCGCTTGCAGCAGCACCGGCGGCACGCCTGGCGCCACCGCATTTTCCAAGCCGCGCGACCAGCGCAAACCGATCGGCCAGCCGGTCTCGGCATTGACCACCGTGAGACCGTCGAGCCAAGTCCGCGCGTAGCGCGCCGCCAACCCGAGCAAATGACCGTAATTCCGCGGCCGCCCTCCCAGCTCATCGCCGGAAAGGCGCGCCGCCAGCGGCGAGCGCATGGCGGGCCTCGCTTGGGTCGTTCGTCGATCGGAGAAAGCGGCGCGGGGACGCGCCTAGTCGGCGGGATCGTCTTCGGCTGCCGCCTTGTCGAGCAGCTCGCGCAGCGCGTCGCGCTCCTCGCGGGTGAGGCGGTCGTCGGCGAGCTGCCGGTCCTCCGCCGCCTGCTCGTCGCCGAGTGCGCGCCAATCCCCGAGCGTCTTGAACACCGTCATTTGCGCGCTGACTGCCTCGCGATCGTCGCCGGTCAGCGCGCGCTGCAGCACGCGTGCGACGACGAGCCGCGCCGCCAGCATCGAGCCGGGGCTCAGCTCCTCGGCGAAATGCCGCTCGAGCTTCTCTGGATCGATCTTGGCCGTCGCGCCCTTCTCGCCGCGCGGCAGCATGCGGCAGATCAGCGCCGGCGGCAGCCCGACGGCATTCGCCGCGGCGACGAACGCGCGCTGCGCCTCGCTCGGCGCAAAAGCGGCGCGACCGGCGCCGCGCCGGGATTTGGCTTTAGCGGTCATGGCAGACCTTTGAGGGAGGTGGGGCGAAGGCCGGCGTCCGCTGCGCGCGGCGCCGGAATTAAAACGCCCGCGCGGCGGAAGCCGGCGGGCGCTGCTCGCAAGAGGTCGAGCTAATTCTTTCTATCTCTGAACCCCTCCCCACTCAAGGCTCATGTTGGGGATGACGTCGATTGGTCAACCGCCGCTTTCCCCACCACGCCTCGAAGGCGGCGATCTCGTCGCGATTGCGCTCCCAGCCCGCCATGTCGGTATAGACCGCGAGCGCATAGGCGAGCAGCTTCCCGGCGGTGCCGTTGCGCCAGTGCCGCGCTGCGTCGCTCTGCCCCAGCGAGCGACCCTCGATGATCACATCCACCGCCACCTCGAGCGCGGCGGCGCAGCGCCCGCCGCTCCCCGGCCGCTCCGGCCGCGCGCTGCCCGCGAGATAGCGCGCCCAAGGCAAATATCGTTGTGCGTGCAACAGTGCCGTCCGCTCCGGCATCTGCGGCATCGTGCCGGCGCTGCGTGTCGCAGGATCGCTGGTGCGCGCCAGCAGCCCCGCCGCGACCCGCTCATAGATGCCGCGGATCTCGACGGCGGCTCGGCCTTGCTCGCGGGTCAGCGTCTCGTTGGCGACCAGGCGCACGATCGGATCGGCGCGAAGCTTCGCCTGCGTCTCGGCCGTCGGCTTGACATGGCCGAGTTGGTGCCCGTCGAAGATCAGGCTATGCCTTGTCCGCTCGAAGTGATCCTGCTCGGCGACGCGCAGCCGGTCGCGCCGGTGCTGCTCCGTCAGGGCCAGGGCGGCGCGGACATCGCGCGGGTTGGGCCGGCTCATGGCTTTCTCCTCTGATTTTGCCATCGCGGTCAGGGCGGCCGGCGGCGGCCCGGCGGCGGATCGCCGAAGACCGCGCGCGTCAGCGCCGCGTTTGTCGGCCGGCGCCAGGACCAACCGGCAAGCCGTTCCTCGCGCTGCAGTGCCGCTGCGTCGACGTCGTCATAGCGCTGCCCGTGCTTCTCCATCGCCGCCGCCACCGTCTGCGCGTCGGGGAGTTGGACGCTGCCGTCGCCGCGCAGCGCGTAGTCGCGCCAGGAGTCCTGCCTTCCCGGAGCTCGCCGCGTGGGGCGTCCCGCCACCGCTGTTGGGGTCTCCGCGCCATTCGGCTCGGCGCCGCCGGGGAGACGGTATTTCCGATGACGGTCCCCGCCGATGAAGCTGGCGCGCCCGCTCCGGACCAGCGCGCGTAGCGCGTGCCGCACGGTCGTGCGATTCCAGGCGCGGACGCGCTCATGCACCTCGCGCGCCGCGATCGCCACGCCGTCCGCCGCGGGCAGCGCCGCCGCGACCGCATCGAGCAGATCGGGACTGAATCGCGTCGCCCCGCCTTCTCTCTCCCGGACAGGCGCACCCGCGACAGCCGGGCTGTGACTGGGACGATCGAGGACGGGTCGGCGCGACTGCATGACTCGAATTATGCATAACGCATAGCAAAATACAATGCCAAATGCATAGCAATTTTATGCATACTGCATTCATGGATGGGGAGCAGGCGCAACGCCTGAAACTGGCCAGGGCTCGGGCTGGCTACGGGGATGCGACCGCGGCGGCGCGGCGCTTCGGCTGGACGATCCCGACCTATTTGGCGCACGAAAACGGCTCGCGCGGCTTCGGCGTCGAGCGCGCGCAAGTTTATGCCGCCGCCTTCAAAGTAAATGCATCATGGCTCTTGACCGGCGAGGGGTCTCCGGCTTCAACTGTGAAAATCCCCGTATCGGGGTATGTAGGCGCGGGCGCCATGATCTTTCCGGTGGATGAGAGCTCCGGTCCCGGGGGCATCGAGGAGGTCGACCTCCCTCCCGGCGTGTACGGCGATTACGCGGCCTTCAAGGTGCGCGGCGATTCCAATTACCCGGCTTATCGGGACAACGAGATCATCTTTGTTAAGAAAGATGGCGGACCGCCGCACGAGTATTTGAACCGGGAGTGCGTTCTCCGCACTGAGGATGGGCGTCGCTTGCTGAAGACGCTGACGCAGGGCTCGAAGCGCGGCCACTTCACCCTGATCTCTTTCAATGCTCCTCCCTTGCTCGACGAGCGCGTCGAATGGGCCTCGCCGGTGGAATGGACGCGGAAGCCCTAGCTAAGTGTCCGCCTGACTATTCGAATTGAATTGCAATCGTCGCGTAGATTCTATGCGATATGATTAGAATCTGCGCCGTCGGGCCGGGATACGAATCGCCCGCCGCGGCGCGCTTGCCGAAGGGGCGCCGATCCATGCCTCACGATCTCCTCGCGCGCCTCGCTGAACTCGAGCGGCGCTATGACGGGCCCGTCCCCGAAGGCCTGCGGTTAGCGGCGCATCTGGGCTCGGCAGAGGCCGCCGAACTGCTGTTCGCCGCCGGTGAAGAGGCCTTTTTCAAGACCATGGTGCTGCGCCAGCTCGACATCATTCGCCGCCGGCGCGCCGACGGAAGCTTCTACATCGCGCTGATGGACGACCTCCGATGCTACCGCTTCGCCTGGCGGCGCTGGCATCGCCAGGCGCGCGCCCTGCGCGCCGCAACCGCCGATCGCCAGCGATGACCTCCCGCCGCATCGCCCCGTCCCCGTCAACCGCTACGGCTTCGCGACCAGCGGGCAGCCGCCCTGATCCATCGGCCGGAACGCCTGCTCTCCCGGCGTTTCCGCCAGGATCTGATAGTCGTCATGCGGGTATTTCGATTCCGCCGGCGCCTTCACCTGCATCAGGTACATCTTGTGCAGCACGCGGCCATCGGGGCGGATGCGGACATTGTCGTTGTACATGTCGTTGACCGGCATCTCGCGCATCTTGGCGGCGACGGTCTTCGCGTCCTTGGTGCCGGCTTCCTTCACCGCCTTCAGATAGTGCAGCGCCGCGGCATAGGCGCCGGCATGCCCCATGGTCGGCACCTTGCCGTTCATCTCCGCCATGAATCGCTTGGTCCAGGCGCGGGTCTTGTCGTTGAGGTCCCAATAGAAGGATTCCGTCAGCACCAGCCCCTGTGCCGATTTCAATCCGAGCGCTTCCACATCGGCGATGAACATTAGCAGCGCCGCCATCCGCTGGCCGCCTTCGACGATGCCGAATTCCGTCCCTTGCTTGATCGCGTTCACCGCGTCGGTGCTGGCATTGGCGAGGCCGATCACCTTCGCCTTGGACGCCTGCGCCTGCAGCAGGTAGGAGCTGAAATCGCTGTTGTTGAGCGGATGGCGCACCTCGCCCAGCACCTTGCCGCCGGCATCGAGCACGAATTTCGAGGTATCGCGCTCGAGCGCATAGCCGAAGGCGTAATCGACCGTGAGGAAGAACCAGGTATCGCCGCCGCGCTTCACCATCGCCCGCGCGGTGCCGTTGGCGAGCGCATAGGTGTCATAGGTGAATTGGATGCCGAAGGGCGAGCAGGCCTTGCCGGTGAAGTCGGAGGACGCGCTGTCGGTGATCAGGAAGAGATGCCGCTTTTCGCGCGCCACCTCCTGGATGGCAAGGCCCGCCGCGGACGAGCTGCCGCCGATGATAACATCGACCTTCTCGTCGTCGAGCCATTGCCGCGCGATAGCCGAGGCGATATCAGGCTTGTTCTGCGTGTTGGCGCTGATCACCTCGACCGGCATGCCCAGCACCGTGCCGCCGACATCCTCCACCGCGAGCCTGGTTCCGACCACGGAGCCTTCGCCGACGACATCGGCATAGGGACCGTTCATGTCGGTGAGCACACCGATCTTGATGGTCTCGGCGCTCGCCGCGCCGGCGGCGAGCGTCAGCATCGCCGACATGATCAGGCAAAATCCCGGTTGCATGGCCTGCCTCCCCTGTTCCGTTTGTCATTTTTCGGCGTCGTTCTCGTTCTCAGCCCCGCTCGCGGATGCGCTGCAGCACCGGCAGGATATAGCGCCGGAACTGCTCGGGGTTCTCGCTCATGGGAAAATGGCCGAGCTGCTCCATGATGGTGACCTCGGCGCCGGCGATCTGCCGCGCCGTGCGCAGCGTGTCCTCCGGCGTGCACGAGAAATCATAGGCGCCGGTCAGCAGATAGAGCGGGCAGGCCGCGGTATCGATGCCGCCCACCCGGTCGCGCAGATCGCCGTCGACGCGATAGAAATAGAGATCGCCCTTGAACACGCCGGGCCCGCTTTGCATGTAGTGCCACAGCGTTTCCCAGCGCGATGCTTCCGGACTTTGCGGCGCCATCAGCCCGGAGACCAGCGCGGCGCAGACCTCGCCGCCATGCACATCCGGCCGGTGCAGCCAGCTCGTGTCGTACCAGGGCAACTGGAAGTCCGCGGCCTCGAGCCCGATCAGCGCGCGAAACTCTGCGGCATGCTCGATGGCGAGGTTGAGCACGATGCGGCCGCCGATCGAGCAGCCGAGCACCACCGGCCGCACCAGATCGAGCGCGGCGCAGAAGACGCGGATGGCTTCGGTATAGGCGCGCGTGGTGAGCCGGTATTCCTCGCGCTCCCAGCCCTCGGGCGGCGCCGATTTGCCGTGCCAGGGAAGATCGAAGGCGAGCACGCGGAAATGGTCGGTGATGGCCGTGTCGGTCATGAGATGGCGGAACTGCCGGCCGTCGGCGCCGGCAGTGTGCAGGCAGACCAGCGGAATGCCCTGCCCCGCCTCCTCGAAATAGAGCCGATGCCGCCGGCCGCTCGAGCGTCACATGCAGGTAGCGCCCGAGGATGGGATCGAGCCGCGCCGCCATGCTCAACCCTCGCCGTGGTCGCGCCGTGGCGCCGCGAGCACATCCTTGAAGTAGAAGAGATTTGCCATGAAGGGCAGCAGATCGCCTTCGAGGACGAGCTCGCCGCGCTTGGCGAGAGCGAAGACATCGTGGTCGTGCGGCGCCGGCACCGTTTGCCAGAAGCGCCGCCAGGCGTCCTCCCCGGCGCGAACCGCAAAACGCCAGGGCCGCAGCAGATGCGGACCGCGCTCGAGCGCGGCGATGCGGCCATGCTCGATGACCACATGATAGGGCGCGCGCCCCACCTCGAGCAGCAGCTCGACGCTCAGGAAGCGCCCGCGATGGACCAGCCAGGAATCGCCATTCACTAGGCCGGGCAGGCCCTCGACGCGCGCGGCGAGATCCGCGGCGAGCGTGCTGCCCGTCTTGTCTTCCGCCATCCCTGCCCTCCCGGTCTGCGCCCTTGCGCAGTGCAGGCCGCCCGGGTCGTTCGCCGCCCGGTGCTGCTGCCCTATCCTCGCGTTATTCGGTGCAGCCCGCAACCTTGCTCTGCGCCGCGACGGGCAACCGCGCCATTGCCTAGAAAATGCCGCGATGTGCGGGGAGGGTTGCCGCGTCTGAGACGTACCATGAACATGTCCCGGCGCTCCCTCCCGATCCCCTTGCCTTGGCGACGCGCGCCTGTCGCTGTCACCAGCCGATCGCGCCTTCTTTGTTGCGGCAGTCGCCTTTCAGCTCGTCTCCGGGGCGATGCCGGCATGCGGCGGCGCCGGGACCCGGCATTGATTTCGCGGCGCTGGAGAGCGAGCAGGTGCTGGGATCGGTGCCTTTCGCGCCGGGGGGCAGCGAGCTTCCCGCCGCCGCCCGGCCGGTGCTCGACCGGCTCGCCTCGCGGCTCGATAGCGACGGCAAGTCCCGCATCGAGTTGCTGGCCTATGCCAGCGGCAGCAACCAGAACAGCCGGGCGCGGCGCCTCTCCCTCGACCGCGCCATCGCCGTGCGCGCCTATCTCGAGGCGCGCGGCGTCGCCGAAACCCGGGTCATCGTGCGTGCGCTCGGCAATGGCGAGGCCGGCGATGGCGGCGACCGCGTCGAAATCGTGCCGCTCGATCCCTAGGAGACAAGCTCCCAGGTATACAGCCTTCCTGATCTTTGCCATCATGCTGGCAACACGATAAAAGATCGGGGAGGAGCGGCTGTGAAGGCTTCCTTGTTCTACTTGCCGACCGTCGGCAACCGCCGCGAGATCGAGGCGGGAATGGCCGGGCTGCGCGGCGATCTCTATCAGCAGATGCTGCGCGAAGTGCTGGAGCAGGTGCGGCTCGCCGACGAGCTCGGCTATGATTCCGTCAGCTTCACCGAGCATCATTTCCATATCGAGGGCTTCGAGCTCTCCAACAATCCGGTCCTGCTCGATCTCTATTTCGGGCTGCAGACCAAGCGCATCCGCGTCGGCCAGCTCGGCATCGTGCTGCCGGCCTCGAACCCGATCCGCGTCGCCGAGGATATCGCGATGCTCGACCAGATGACCGGCGGCCGCGCCTGCGCCGGCTTCGCGCGGGGATATCAGCGCCGCTGGGTCGATGTCATGGCGCAGCAGACGCACGGCATCCACGGCGCCTTGCCGCATCAGCACGACGCGATCGACGCGGCCAACCGCGCCGCCTTCGAGGAATGCTTCCGCATCATCAAGCAGGCCTGGACGGAACCGATGCTGTCCTATCAGGGCAAGTATTGGAAGATCCCGCCGGGCGAGACGCCCTGGACGCTGGAGGCGACGCAAAACTGGGGCGCCGGCATCGAGAACGGCATCCTCAAATCGGTCGGCGTCGTGCCGAAGCCGGTGCAGAAGCCGCACCCGCCGGTCTTCCAGCCCTTCGCCAGCTCCGAAGACCAGCATCCGCTGGTGCGCCAAGGAGCGCGTCACCGCCATCCTGCCGCCGATGCACGCGACCTACGAGGACAACCTCTTCAACGTCTATGCCGAGGTTTCCGGCCGGCCGCGCGGCCAGGGCATGGGGCTCTTGCGCGACGTCATCATCGCCGATACCGATGCCGAGGCGATCGCCTTGTGGAAGGATTCCGGCGTGTTCTCCGGCCGCGCCTGGTTCGAGCCCTTCGGTTTCCGCAAGGGCGTGATGGATCCCGTGACCGGCGCGGCGCCGACCGCCGAGGAATCCGTCGAGAGCGGCTACGCGCTGGTCGGCACCGTCGACACCGTGGCGCGCAATCTCGAGCGCATCAAGAAGCGCCTGCCGGTCGATTGGCTGTTCTGCTACACCTACAACAGCCTCGTGCCGCACGCCATCCTGATGAAGTCGATCGAGCGGTTCTGGACCGAGGTGATGCCGCGGGTCGCGTGAGCGGCGATTTCACGTGAAACGGCAGGTGATCGCGCCGAGCGGTCCGTAATCGATATGGAACATGTCGCCGAGCCGCGCCGGGACCGTGCGCGTGAAAGACCCGCCGAGCACCACCTGGCCGGGCTCCAGCTTCACGCCATGCGGCGCCAGCTTGTTGGCGAGCCAGGCGACGCCATTCGCGGGATGGTTCATCACCGCCGCCGCCACCCCGGATTCTTCGATGATCCCGTTGCGATAACACAGCGCCGCGACCCAGCGCAGATCGACCTCGTTGGGCTTCACCGGGCGGCCGCCCAGGACCAGCGCCGCATTGGCGGCGTTGTCCGCGATATTGTCCTGCACCTTGCGCGACGCCTTGGTCTCGGGATCGACATTGAGCGTGCGCAGATCGACGATCTCCACCGCCGGCACGACGTAGTCGGTGGCGCTCAGCACGTCGAAGATGGTGCAGTTGGGCCCGGCCAGAGGCCGGCCGATGATGAAGGCGAGCTCGCATTCGAGCCTGGGCTCGATGAACCGGCTCATCGGCAGCTCGCCGCCATCGGCAAAGAACATGTCGTCGAGCAGCGCGCCGTAATCGGGCTCGGTGATCCCCGACATGCTCTGCATCGCCCGCGAGGTGAGGCCGATCTTATGGCCGCGGATCCGGCGCCCCTCGGCGAGCTTGAGCGCCACCCAGCGGCGCTGCACCTCATAGGCATCCTCGATCGCGAAGCCCTGATATTGCGCGCTTGGCGGCCGAATGCGCCGGCGCTCCTTCTCCGCCTGATGGTAGGCATGCGCGATCGCATCGATGGTGCGGTCGTCTACCATCTCAGATCACTCCCGCATAGCTGCCGCCGTCGATCTGCAGGTTCTGGCCCGAGATGAAGCCGGCCTGGGCGCTGCACAGGAAGGCGCAGGCATCGGCGAATTCCTCGGGCCTGCCCATCCGCCCGGCGGCAACGCCGCGGCCGATCTCGGCCCGCGCCTCCTCCATGGTGATGCCCTTCTGCTGCATCATGCGCCGGGCGAAGAAGCGCTGCCGGTCGGTGTCGATGCGGTAGGGCAGCAGGTTGTTGATCGTGACATTGTCCGGGGCGCAGGTGCGCGACACCGATTTCGCCAGCGCGGTGAGCCCGGTGCGCGCCGCGGTCGAGAGACCCATCTCGGGGCCGGGCGACTTCACCATCGCCGAGGTGATGTTGACGACGCGGCCGAATTTACGCGCCTGCATGCCCGGCACCAGGGCGCGGATGAGCAGCGCCGGCGCCAGCATGTTCGCCTCGAGCGCGCCAAGCCAGGCCGCATGGTCCCAGTCGGCGAGCTTGCCCGGCGGCGGTCCCGCGTTGTTGTTGACCAGGATGTCGGCATCGGGACAGGCGGCGATCAGCGTCGCGCGGCCGCTCTCGGTGTTGATGTCGGCCACCACCGGTGTGACGCGCGCGCCGGTCGCGTGCTCGATCTCGGCCGCCGCTTCCTTGAGGCCGGGCTCGTTGCGCGCGTTGATGAACACCACGCAGCCTTCGCGCGCCAGCGCCGCGGCGCAGGCCTTGCCGAGCCCTTTCGACGAGGCGCAGACGATCGCCTTGCGGCCTTTGATGCCGAGATCCATTGGAACGCTCCCTTGCGGACGATGCTCAGCCGAAGACGGCGGTGAAGTCGCAAGACACCAGCGCCTTGCTGTCGGGCCCCAGCGGCATGGTGTGACGTGCCGGCCGCGACCTCTCGTCCGGGAACATCTTCACCCATTCGACATTGAGCGCCTCGCGCTGCGTCACCGGTTCCTTCATCCAGACATTGATCTTGATGATGTCGTCGACGGTGCCGCCCGCGGCTTCCACCGCGCTCCTGATATGCGTGAACATGTTGGCGAGCTGCTGCCCGAGATCCGGCGGCAGGTTCCGCGTCCCCGGGTCCATGCCGTTGATCACGCTCGACATCATGATGTTGCCGATGCGGCTGGCATTGGGGATCGGGTTCTGATGGCGGAATCCGGGAAAGTCGATGCTTCGGCGTTTCGGCACGGCACGGCTCCTCAGCGCTGCGCGGGGGCTTCCTGGCGGAATACCGGAAGCTCCTCCGTCTTGTCGACCAGCGCCGCGGCGCCTTCGGTGGGCAGCGCTTCGGTATAGTTCAATGCCGCGTCGATATCGCCTTCCCAGACCTCCGGCGGCAGATCGTAGAGCAGCTCGACGCCATAGCCGTTGGGATCGTGGATATAGAGGCTGTGGGTCATGCCGTGATTGATGCGGCGGTCGAATTTGACGCCGCGGTTCTGCAGATAGGCGAGCTGCTTCAGCCACGCCTCGCGGCTCGGCAGGGTGATGGCGATGTGATTCACCGCGAGCGGAGCGCCGCCATACATGCTCCAATCCGCCGGCGCCGGCGGCAGGTTCCGGTTCTCCACCAGCGCGATATCGTGATGATGCGTCGTGCCGTCGCGATCGCCGCTGTAGAAGCGCATCTTGGCCGGGTTGGGCCGCTGCGGCGACCGGCGCAGCTCGCCCACCTGCCGGAAGCCGATGATCTCCGTCCAGAAGCGGTGCGATTCCTCGAGGTCCCGGACATTGAGCACGAGGTGATTGATGCCGACCGGCCTCACCGCCTCGCGCGGCGCGGCCGGATCACCCGACTTGCTGGTCTCCATCCCGACGCTCCTCTCCCTTGGGGCGGTACGGTTGCCCTGGCGCGGATCATAGCACCCGGATGGCCCGAGGATCGACCCGCTCGCCGGACGATAGTACCGGGCGCTGGTTGCCACAACCAGACCCGCCTCATCCGCCGCGCCTTCCTTGCGGTGGTGCGCGCTCGTCAGGACTCGACCGCATCGGCGCCGCCCTTCACCTATGAGGCGCGTCACAAATGTGATCGGCGGCCGGAAGACGGACCAGCCTCGCATCGTCCCGAGCCGGACGCGGCGCATCGCGGTATCGGAAGTGCCCACAGTGAACAACCGCGAACCAGCGTCACCACGCCGATCGGTGCCCAGTCGGCGCTTCAAGAAGAACCATGAATCAATGGATGGTGCCCAGGGGCGGTGTGCTGCAATCCTTCGGTATCAGTAAGATATCGAACGGTGGGAACTCAAGAACCTTCCGCTGCTTTCTTACACTTTTCGGCGTTTGGGTCCCACCAAGTCGAGCCACTGACGCTGCCGCGCCGATCGCGCTCTCGTTAGACATCCCATCGCGCAAGCTCCGTTAGGCAGTCGATCGCTCGAGGAGTTCCTTGCGCCGTTCCCAATCCGGCATAAAGCGGCGGAGCAGCCGGAGAAAACGTGGTGAGTGGTTGCGTTCTACGACGTGGCAGAGCTCATGCACAATGACGTAATCGATGCAGTCCCGGCGCGCCGCGACTAGCGAATCATTGAGGAGCACGCGCCCGGAAAGTGTGTGACTGCCCCATCGTTTCTGCATGGGGCATATCCGCAATGGCGGCATCTCAATCCCGAGTGCCGTCGCCATCGGCCCGGCAATAGCTTTGAAACGCTCGTGCAAGACTCGGTGCGCGCGTTCCCGCATCCAGCGTCGAACGAGCGTCTTGATCCAGACAGGATTTTCTGGAAAACGCGTCGCGACGACGAGCCGGCCCGATCGAAGTGCTACGTGATCCTTGTCAGCGCGCTCTATCTTCAAGCGATACTGGCGCCCGAGATAGCGGTGGGTTTCGCCTCCCACGAACCGGCGCGGCTGCGTGCGAGGACGAAATTCGGCGAAACGGCGCTGCTGTCGGAGTATCCATCGCGCGCGCCGCTTCACCCGGTCATCGACATCGTACGGATCGGCGTCCGCCGGTGCCATCACTGTGACGGCGCCGTCCGGGAGGACCGAAATCGCGAGGGATCGGCGCGCAGAAAAATCGAGGCTGTATTCGATGACTGCGCTGCCATAAGTTGCTGCGCGGAGCATTACAGCGCCTGCCGGCGAGCAATCATGAGCAACCGATCAATCAGCGGATCGATCGCCTCGGATGGTATCGGTATGTCGTACTTCCCACGCAGCACGTCGAACACATAATCGTCGATGTCATTCTTGATCGCATTCTCCACATCGGGATTTCCTGCCCAATCGACCCGGCGGTGCCTCCTAACGATGTCGACAATGTGTTGTGCAGCCTCCGCGCTTATCTCGTCCGACCGCATCGACACGCCATCGCCGAGACCTTTCAGGGTCTCCTGAATGCTGCCGAAGAAGGCACGCGCAACGGGATCGTCGCGCACAGCCTCCGGAAGGTCGCTCGTATCTCTTCTCACCAATTGGTCGCGGATATCGCGGACGCGTTTCAAATATTCGAGGTCTGAAATGCGTCTGGCGCGGAATTCTTCGATCGCCTGCCGAAGCAGCTCGGAGAAGCGCCTGAAAAACGTCGGATCTTCTTCCCAGTGCTCTTCGATCGTCCGCTTAGTCGCGTGCGCGATCGTATCGGCACGGCTTGCCGCCGACGCCTTCGACCCGACGACTTCGGCAAAGGCATCCTCATCGAAAATATTGACGAGATCGGTAATCGGCCGGACTTGATCGGCAACGATATAAGTATCCAAGAGCTTTTCGATGCGCCGCCGATATTGCCCGTAGTTCACCGCATCCTGATAGCGCGTGCGGACGGCACGCCGCAAATTCTCGAACCGCCGCAGGTCGTTGCGATAGCCGGCAATGCGGCGCTGGTTTGCCGGATCATTGGCGAATTCGTGAGACGACAACGCGATCGCCAGGGTCCGCGAGAACGCATTCAGACGATCATAGAATTCGTCGCGGTGTGCCTCGTCGGCGAGATGCCGCTCTAGCGCCTCCTCGTCAGCAGTATTACTGACGCCGCGAAAGACATCCCACAACTCCGAGTGCCGTTGACCAACCTTCTCAACTTCAACGTTGATCGAGGTGACGGTGTCGATAAGATCGGCCTCGTCGAAGCCTTCGAGGGCGGAATAGCTCGACAGCGCCTGATTCAGCTCGCCAAGGACGCTGCAATAGTCGACGATGTAGCCGAATTCCTTGCCCTCGGCGACGCGGTTCACGCGAGCGATGGCTTGCAGCAGATTGTGCTCTTTCAAAGGCCGCGCGAGATAGAGTACGGTATTGCGCGGCGCGTCGAAGCCGGTGAGCAACTTCGAGACGACGATAAGGATTTCGGGATCCTCGCGTTTCTTGAACGCCTCGATAAGGCGCGAGTTGTAGGTTGCCTCGTCGCCATAGCGCTCCATCATCGTTTTCCAGAACCGCTTGACCTCGTCTGAGGAGGCTTCGTCGATGCGTTCCTCTCCTTCCCGGTCATCTGGCGGCGAGATGATGACCTCGGAAGTCACGACACCAAGCTCATTGAGCGCTTTCTTATACAAGATCGCGGAGCGTTTCGACGGTGTCACCAGTTGCCCTTTAAATTCCGTTCCCTTCCAATTTCGACGGAAGTTCTCCGACACATCGAAGGCAATGAGGGCGATCGTTTGCTCGGTCTGAAAGAGCTTGGCCGTCTTGGCGTATTTGCGCTTAAGGTCGGCCTTTTCCTTCTCCGAAAGCACCGCGCAAATCCGCTCGAACCATGCGTCGACCGCGGCCTCGTCCAGACGCTGCTCAACGTGCCGCCCCTCATAGAGCAGCGGTACGACCGCCTTGTCCGCAACTGCTTGATTGATGGAATAGACCGTGCCCGGAATGATTCCGCCAAACCTCGCCGCCGTGTTTCGCTCGACCTTCAGGATCGGGGTGCCGGTGAAACCGAGATAGCAGGCATTGGGGAAGATCTTCCGCATGCGTGAATGAAGGCGGCCGTATTGGCCGCGATGGCTCTCGTCAACCAGAAGAAAGACATCACGGGACTCATCCGCGAAATCGCGAACGTTAAGCGCCGTATCGAATTTGTTGATGAGGGTCGTGACGACGGCGCGCTTCTCTTTCGCTATCAGATCGAGAAGGTTCCGGCCTGTGGTCGCGCGCTTGGGCTCGAGGCCGCAGGCCTTGAACGTACCTTCGAGCTGTTCGTCGAGATCGATTCGGTCGGTCACGAGCACGATCCGTGGATCGTCAATCAAGGGCTCCAAGCCGAGCGAGCGAGCGAGCATAACCATGGTGAGCGACTTGCCCGAACCCTGGGTGTGCCAGATCACGCCTCCCAGCCGGCGCCCCTCCTCGTCCCGCTCCCCGGTAACCCGACGCATGATTTTTCGCACCGAGAAAAACTGCTGATAGCGGGCGATCTTCTTCTCCCCGGCGTCGAACAGCGAGAAGCGACGCGTCAGATCGAGGAGACGTTCCGGCCGCGTGAGCGCCCACAGCACGCGGTCCTGCTCGGTCACAAGCCGGTTGCCTTCCTCGAATCGAGCCTCATAGGAAGCTCGGTCCTCACGGAAGCCATCGGCAAAAGTTTGCCGGTTCTCCTCGACATCGAGCGGTGCGTTGACGGCGGCAAGTACATCGGATTCCCGGTCTTCCATCTCACGCCAGCGCGACCAGAACGACGCCGGTGTGCCGACTGTGCCGTAACGGACCTCGTTCTTGTTCGTGCCGACGAGGAGCTGCGCGGTCCGGAACAAGCCGGGGATTTCCCCGTCCTGCTGATTGCGGATCTGCTGCGAGACGGCCTGCTCCACGCCGATATTTGGTCCTTTGCACTCGACAACGGCGAAGGGGATTCCGTTGACGAACAACACAATATCGGGACGGCGCGTGTCGGTCGTATGTTCGCGCTCGACGTCGAATTCGGCGCAGACGTGGAACACATTGGCCGCCGGATCGATCCAGTTGATAAATTTGAGCTGAAAGCCGCGCGTGGTGCCGTCGACGGTCTGCTCGATGGATGTGCCGAGAAGCAGCAGGTCCGTCAGTTCCTGGTTGACCCGCAAGAGCCCGGACGGCCGCGGACGCTTCAGCCGCTCGATTGCCTCAGCGAGTCCGTTTTCGGTGAAAGGATGGGTCCGGCCGCGCAGCTCAATCCGGTTGATACGCGCCAGGCTCTCCTTGAGGATACCGTCGAGAAAGACATTGCTGCGCTTCCCGCCCCGCTCGCGATCCGCCTCCTCGCGCGTGAGCAGCTGCCAACGCGGGCGCATCTTCTGCAAGAGATGCAGCGCTGGGAGCTGCGAGAGGTGCTTCTCGGTGTCTTGGATCGGAGCAGCCATCGGCCTCGACCCTCACCTGGAAACGGTCGCGCCGAGCGGCGCGGCAGCGTGCACGCGCAGGTGGCCGGTTAGGAGTTCCGAGCCCAGAGCATCGCGTTGAATCTCACACGCGCGGCACTCGGCCTGCAACGCAGTCAATTCACCTTCGGCATCATCGAGGACTTCAGTGATCCGCGCTTGCTCCGAAAACGGCGGAAGATGAAATTCGAAATTCGCGAGATCGGCATAATAGATTCGGACCCGAACGCTGCCGTTTCCAGCGATCGTCATGAAGTCCTGCCAGGCTCGCGTCCGCCGAAGGTGATTTAGAAAGTGCGGATGGCAACGCTCTGGGCGACAGGCGAACACAACATAATCGGGACTCACGATGACTTCTTCTTCTACTTGGGACATCACGATGGAGCCGATGTTGATGCGCATCGGGTTGTAGGCGAAGGCTTGCGGCGGCAGCACGAGATAGCGTGCAATGTCGGCCGCGATTACGTGCTCCTTCATGGGGACAAGACCCTCGGCCTTGGTCACGCCCATAACGCGCTCCCTGTGGTGGCGCATGCCATTGCGGAGGGTTAGGTGTCGGGTAGCGTCGCCGAGCCGCACAATCGGCCACGCGTCTTTCTTCCGACCCAGTCGCCGTATTCCAGGAATCAAAACTTCGCGGAGATAATGGGCAACCTGCTCTTTGCGATTGATCTGTTGATGCAGCGCGCCGATCGCCCGATCCCATGTTGTCAGGATGTCAGCGATGCGCTGCTGCTCGGATAAAGAGGGTAGCGGAACGTCAATCGCCTCGAGATCTGGCCGATTAATCTTTGGGAGGCCCGTGCGCCCTGAAGCGACAATGGCGGGTCTTAATACAATTTGGCTTCTCAGAAGCTGAAATAGAAAATCGCGATTAACAGATCGGTCTTTGGGCCATATCGGGTAGATGTCCGCACTGCAGATGCCGGAAATTTCAGGAGCTACCACCTTGTTTAGGTTTGGGCGGATTTTGGTATAGAGGACGCAATCGGCATCGAAGGCATATTTTCCAGAAATTAGTTCTTGCTGCTCGGCAGTCTGAAGCTGTCCGGTTAGCCGTCCACCGCCGATCGGTATGTTATCCGGCCCGATATGAAGCATGTTGGAGTAGGGCGGCATCTTTGGATCGACCTGACCAGTTGCAATCCGGATCAAACTTCCAAGGGGCCGATATTGCCAGTCGACTTGTATGCCAAAGCGCTTTGTCATGGCCACAACGAGTACTTCCGTGCCACCCACGTGAAATCTTGCGAGCCTGCACCAGGAGCTAAATAGGGGGTAACTGCGCCAGAAACAGGGTAATAAATAGGCCATCATTACCCCCTTTCTTCCCCTATTCCGTCATTTTCGGGCGCCGAGACCTTCCGCCAGCGGGCACCGCGGCCACGGCCGATAACCTCAAGACGGCCAGCGTCCCGCTCGCTCCGCAGCACGTGGCGGAGCATGTCCACCCCGACGCTCGGGCAGCGCTGATGCAGCTCGGAAGCCGAGAAATCGCCGATCGTCTGCCCGATAGCCTGGAGCACGAGTTGGGTCTTCATGCCGCGACCGTCGCGCAGCTCACCCAGGTCGCGAGCGAACTCGTCATAGGCGGCACGCACCACGCCAAGGAAATAGCCTACCCAGGGCATCGGGTCGTGCGCATTGTCATGCCAGCCTTGGGAAGCACGGTAGAGCGTGTCGTAATAGCTCTCTTTGGTCTGCTCGATCAGACGCTCCAGCGAGATATAGCGAGCAACCTCGTAATCCTCGCGATACAGCAGGAGTACCGTGAGCAGCCGCGCCATCCGCCCGTTGCCGTCCGAGAAGGGGTGAATACAGAGGAAATCGAGCACATAGAGCGCTATGAGGATCAGCGGATCAACATCACCGTCGCCGGCCGCCGCGAAATCGCGATGCAGCGCCTCCATAGCCTCCCCCGTCCGCCAGGCCGGCGTCGGCGTAAAGCGTACGAAAGTCGAGCCATCGGGCCGTTTCTCAGTGATGAGATTGTCCGTCGCTTTCCATCGCCCAGCGGCCCCGGCGCCGGCGAATTTGAAAAGATCGCGATGAAGCTGCAGCACGACATTGGATGTCAGCTCCATGTGCTCGTGTCGCTCGTGGATAAGCTGCAACACGTTGCGATAGCCCGCAATCTCGCCCTGCGAACGATTTCCGGCCAATGGTTCTGCGTTCCGGCGGACGAGAACCTCGATCGCGGTTCTCGGCAGCGTGACGCCTTCCAGGCGGTTCGAGGATTCCGTACTTTCGATGACGGCGACCTGGCGCAGATTCTCCAGCAGCTCGGGTGCGCGTTCTTTGAAAAGATCCTGCCTACCTTTGCCCTCACCGATCGCCCGGATCGCCGTCACGATGTCATGGGTCAAGCGGAGATTGTCGAGAACGGAAGAAGCGAAGGAACTCATGACCGCCCCTTGCCGAGGGTCCAGCGACCCCAATCAATCCGCCATCGGATCGAGCCGCGATTAGACATCGATGCCAAGCTCCTTCAGATGGCCGCGCATCTTGACCCTTAGGTCGGCAAGCTCGGTCTCGAGCGCGTCGATCTCCTTCTGGACCACAGCAATGTCAACCTCTTCTGGCGCCTCGAAGGTATCGACGTAGCGCGGAATATTGAGGTTGAAGTCGTTTTCCGCGACCTCTTCCACCGGCACGGCGCGCGCGTAGCGCTCCACATCCTTGCGCTTGCCGTGCGTCCCAACGATTTTCTCGACGTGCTCATCGAGAAGCTGGTTCTGGTTCTTGGCTCCCTGGAAATCGCGGCTGGCATCGATGAAGAAGATGTCGCGCCGAGCTTCCAACGCACCGCCGCGCTCGCGCCGCCGGTCAAAGAGCAGCACGGCGACGGGGATCGACGTCGTCTGGAATAGGTTGGATGGCAGGCTGATCACCGCATCGAGCAGGTTCTCCTCGATCATCGCCTTTCGGATGATGCCCTCCCGGCCGCCCCGGAACAGGACTCCGTGTGGCACGACGACGGCAACCCTGCCCTCGCGCGTTTTCGCTGCCTCGACCATATGGGTGATGAAGGCCCAGTCGCCTTTCGATTTCGGTGGCACGCCACGGAAGAATTTGCCGAAACGATCCTTCTCGGCGCTTTCGCCTCCCCATTTGTCGAGGCTGAAAGGCGGATTGGCGACCACCACATCGAACTTCATCAGGCTCGTGCCCTCAACCAACTTCGGGTCGTTAAGCGTGTCACCCCATTCGATGCGCGCGCCATCAATCCCATGGAGAAACATATTGAGTCGCGCCAAGCCCCAAGTCCCGCGGTTTACCTCTTGGCCGAACAGCGCGAAATCCTTGGAACCAACTTCTTCGGCGGCGCGGATCAACAGCGAGCCGGAGCCGCAAGCCGGGTCGCAAATCCGGTCGCCCGGTTGTGGCACCACGATCTTCGCGAGCACACGGGCAACCTGGCGCGGCGTATAGAACTCGCCAGCTTTCTTGCCAGCCTCTGAGCCGAAACGCTCGATCAGGTAGATGTAGGCTTCGCCGATGACATCCTCGGCCGTCTTGTGGTTCTTGCCATCGGAGGCGACACTGGAGGGCCGGAGATCGAGCTTGGCGAAATCCTCGATCAGGGATTTGAGGCGCCGATTGCGGTTCTTTGTGTCGCCGAGCTTAGTCTCGCTGTTGAACATGACGTCGGCAAAGGCATCGCCGATCTTCGCCTTATTGGCCTCGGCAATGGCATCGAGCGCCTCGTCGATCAACTCCCCGACATTATCGGCGTTCCGCTGCCGATAGAGATCATCGAAGCTAGAACCCTTCGGCAGGACAAAGCGCTCGCGCTCCATGCGACGGCGAATGCGGATATCGTCGCCACCATAGCGCTCCTTCGCTTCCTGGAAATGCTCCTTCCACACGTCGCTGACATATTTCAAGAACAGGAAAACGAGAATGAAGTCCTTGTACTCGGAGGCATCGATGACGCCACGGAAGGTGTCACAAGCAGCCCACGCAATCCGCTTGACGTCGTCGAGGCTAGTCTTATCGGCCATGAAATTACGCCTCTTGGTATGAGATGAGGGTGGACGCTCGCGCGCCCACCCTTGGTTCTGCCTTACCGGTCGCCGCAGGGCGGATTGTATTTGCCCCGCAACGTCGTCTCGACGGACATGCGCATCTTCTCGTCGCAATAATACGCGGCGTAAGCAAGGCCGGCCGGTTTCTTATACCGCTTCCAGCTTTCCTGCCGGTCGTGGTTCGTCACCCGGTCGCGAACGGTTGCCGATTTGCCGATATCGACGATGGAGTAGCTGTCGTTGGCGGAAGCGTGTGTCAGGACGGAGTAGACGCCCGAGACGTTCTTCAGCGAGACCGGGTCCGCAAAAGGACCCTCAAACGCGTAGTTTCCAATAGTGATACTCATGTTATCTTACCTCATGTTCACGTGGAGTGGACAAAGGCCCCTTGGGTGTTGATGCACCGTCAGGGGCCGGCTTAGGCCCGGAAGCGTTTGCGCGCTTCCGGGCTTTCTCTGCGACCTCCTTGATTGCCAGATCAAAGAGCCGCCCCCGCGCTTCGCGGAGGCGATCTGTCAACTCGCGTTCCCGCCGGTCAAGGCGGGCGAGATCGGCGAGTTTGATCTGGCTGGGGAGGTCGGGAAGCTCGATGGGCAGGCTTTCGATCGCCTGCCGCGGGACCTGAGGGACATGTGTCCCGGCCGCTGCTTGGCGGAAGATCGCCTGGGTCGCGGCCGACACCAGCACCGCGAGCAGGAACTCAGGGAGGACGCGGGACGGGTCGGCACGCAGAATCCAAAGGGGCGCGGCGGCAACGGCCGGAAGCCCAACTGCCTCAAACAGGGCGGCCGAAAATCGCGCGCCTCGAGGTTGAAAGAGAATGTCTCCGGTTTCGAGAAAGCCGCCCCGTGGAGGTGACGGCAGCGCAGACAGGCGCGCCGCGCCATCGAGATGGACGTGCCCGTCGACGCCGAGATCTCGCGCCTGAATCACGAGAAACCTGCCCGTCACCTCGGTCTCGATTCGGGAACGAAATGGCAGTCCGGCTTGGATATCAACGATTTCTTTGAGCATCATTATGTTGTCGCCAAGGGTTGTCTGCTTTCTATATACAATACGTGACGCCAAATTCCAAGATAAAAAGACGCCATCGGTTGTCTGCATCTGTTTCCGTGAGAGATATAGCCGACTTGACTAGACCGGTGCTTTAATCTATATATCTTGCTATACTATAGATTAGCAGATAAAAGGCAAGCTGATGCGTACTATTGCGATCTCGACAGATACCTTTGCTGCAATTTGGAGCCATCGCCGGTTTGGCGAAGAGACCGAAGAGGCCATACTTCGACGCATCCTTGGCGTTGAGGGCACCACGGCAACTGACGCGCGCGCGCCCTTACAGCCAGCCGGCGGCTTCAATGACGAGCGCAACGGCATCCACTTCCCCGAAGGGTTTGAGATCTTCAGAATTTACAAAGGACAGGAATTCCGAGCGCAAGCAGCCGGAGGAAAATGGCTCTTGGTCAAGGACGGTATCCACTACCCCTCATTGCACAAGCTCAGTTCCGCCGTGGTGCAAGGAAACGAGAACTCTTGGAACAATTGGAAGTACCGGCAGCCTGACGGGACCGAGGCTTTCATCCGCGACTTGCGTGATGAGTTGAAGGTTGCTCGCAGAGTAGGATGAATAGTACCGGTTCCGTTGGCGCGTCCGTGAAGGGCATGCTCACATCGCCTATCAACAGCCATGCAGATTGTTAGATTTCAAAGCGTCAATCCGATTAGCGGTGACTGACTGTGAATGATCGAAGTCAACCCATCACGCTCACACGTGACGAGCTGCACGAGAGAATATGGACGACTCCGACCCATAAACTTGCAACCGAGTTCGGCATTACGGGCACCGGACTTGCCAAAATCTGTAAACGGATGCACGTGCCGGTCCCACCACGCGGCTATTGGAACAAGCTCCAGGCGGGCAAGCCGGTCGTCAAATATCGGCTGCCTCCAGCGCAGGCCGACACGCAGCGCAAGGTGACGATTCACCCGACGGCACCAAAGCCCCTACCTCCCACACGGCCAGCCATCCCCGAGGCCGTCGAAGCAGAAATCGCCGCAGAGACGGCGAAGATAAAGGCAGTGCACGTGCCTGTTAATCTGACGCATGCGCATCCTCTGATCCGCAAATGGATCGACGAAGATCGTCAACGGGAACGTGAAAATCGCCGCTCAAAATGGCCAATGCCTCATGATCCGATCGACGGTGCGGAGATAAAGAAGCGCCGTCTTGGAATCCTCAGCGCACTATTTGCCGAGTGGGGACGGCTCGGTCACCGCGTGAAAACCGAGGGCTACGGCTACCACCATGCCTACCTGGAGATCGAGGGGCGCAAGATCGAATTCGTGCTTTTTGAGTATGAGCGGCAGCGCCGCAGGCCCCTCACCGAGAAGGAAAAGTTCGACCCATTCTACCAACATAACAAGTGGAGGCAGATCAAAGAGCCCACGGGCCAACTCGTTTTTCGTGTCAAATCGCATATCGGCGTCGGCGCACGAACCGAATGGCGCGACCAGCAAAATCAGCCCTTGGAAGAGCAAATCGGCGACATTCTGACCCGCCTGATCGCCGCACCGGCAATGCTGAAGGACGAGGAAGCGCGTCGCCGTGAAGCCGAGCGGCTCCAGCGGGAGGAGCAACAGAAACGCGCGGAACAGGAGCGCCTTCGGCGGCTCGATGCCGCACGATGGCGACATTTTCTTGAGCTCGCCGCGGGCGCCGAACAGGCGCGAACTGCGCGCGCATTCCTCGACGAACTGGAACGAAAATGCGAAACCGAAGACGGCGACAATGCCTCAAGTGAGCTTCGGCAATGGCTGCATTGGGCTCGGGAGAAGGCCGAGCGGATCGACCCGTTGTCCCGTTCTCTGGACGATTTGCTACGCGAAAACCAAACCATCAACGAGTGGACGTATCGCTAGATGTCGACAATTTCTTTTGACTGTTGGCACGATTTTCCGGCGTCCCGCAATTGGATTTCATCAATTGCTACTGCGGATTCCGCAGTAAATCTCGGCTCGGGAGTTGTGTATTAACCCCGCCGCAGCGCTTCGGGACGAACATCGCATTTCAAACGTCAGCACAGATCGGTGACGCGAACCGGAATGGAGAAGTACGGCAAGATAAAAGACACCCTCCGGGTGGCGCCTATCTGCTTGTCTGCACATCGATATTCTTGGAGGGAGCGCATACCGCCTAGCGGCCATGCGACGCTAACGATTTGATATTCCATAATTCCGACGGAGGGTGCCGAGCAATCACGCGCAGACTCGCGCGGCAAGCGCCAGAGAGCGCCTTTGCGGCACCATAAAGGCACTTGCCGGTTCCACGTTTCAAAGGTCCATTCGAGGAACGTCCGCCCGTGCCCGATTTGGAGTGACCGAAATGGCTTCAGTGATCCTCCCCGAACAACGGACCGGAACTCTCGCCATTGCGACGTCTTGCCGACCGATGGCCTGGTCTCGTGCCACGGGGCAAGCTCAACGTCGTGTCGGAGCTGAAGCGTCGCGAGCCGGCGCTGGATGGCCTTCGGCGCTTGCCGGCAAGCCTGCCGGACCGCGTCGCGCTGTCAAGGCTGGCGCTTCGCGCCACCGCGCTCCGCGCGGCTGCGGCCTTGACAGCCCGCCTCATGCGGCCCGGCACAGGCTCGCCAAGCACCGAAGGCAAATCGTGAGCACGGTGCTCCCTTTCCGGTTCCAATTTCGCGACACGAACCGAGCCGTAAATGGCACGGCAAGGCCATGACCGCCGCGGCACGCCGTTCTGATTTGTTGCCTGCCTCGCTGCCGCCGCGCGGCCTGTCCCGCGTCGAGGGCGCCGCCTATATCGGCGTGTCGCCTTCGAAATTCGACGAGCTCGTGAAGGATGGCAGGATGCCGAGGCCGAAGCGGATTGACGGGCGCACGGTTTGGGATCGCAAACAGCTTGACGCAGCCTTCGAAGCATTGCCGGATGAAGGGGATCGTAATCCGTGGAGTGAAGTCGCGGTGTGACGAACGGAGTGGAACATGGCCAAGGTCAGGCTCGTAGATGGCGGCGGCACGGTTGAACTGAAATATCTCGTCGAGGACGCAGACCGGCACGGCAACGTGCGTCTCTACGTGAAGCGCCGCGGCCGTCTCAAGGTCAGGCTCCGCAACCCGCCGGGCTCGCAGGAATTCCTGGCCGAGTACCAGGAAGCTGTTTCCGGGAAAATCTCCGCTCAATCGCCCGATGCGGCCGAGAAGGCGGCGCGCGGTTCGCTGCGCTGGTTGATCGAGCACTATTACGAGAGCGCGGACTTCAAGGTTCTGGATGATCGCACGCGCCACGTCAGGCGACAGATCCTCGACGGGCTTTGCCTCGAACCGGTCTCACCAGAAAATTCGGCCTCCATAGGCTCCCTGCCCTACGCCACCATGCCGACGAGCAAGGTTCGAGCGCTCAGAGATCGCAAGGCCGCGACGCCCGAGTCCGCCAACGGCCGACTCAAGGCGCTGCGCCAGGTCTTCGTGTTCGCGGTGAACAGCGATCTGGCCGAGCGCAACCCGGCGCGCGACGTGCCCTACATCAAGACCGGCTCCCAAGGCTTTCACACCTGGACGATCGAGGAGGTGCGCCAGTACGAGGCGCGTCATCCGATCGGCACGAAAGCGCGCCTCGCCCTCGCGCTGTTGCTCTTCACCGGCCAGCGCCGATCCGATGTGGTGCGGTTCGGGCGCCAGCACGTCAAAGGCGGCTGGCTCACCTTCACGCAGGCGAAGAACCAGAACCGCAAGCCTGTCACGCTCTCGATCCCGATCCTGCCAGAGCTTCAAGCAGTTCTCGACGCGACACCTTCGACCAACATGAATTTTCTCGTCACCGAGTTCGGTAAGCCGTTCACGTCGAATGGTTTCGGCAATCGATTCCGGAAATGGTGCGACGAGGCCGAGCTGCCGCACGTGTCGGCACACGGGCTGCGCAAAGCCGGCGCCGCGGTCGCGGCCGAGAACGGCGCAACCGAGCGGCAGCTCATGGCGATCTTCGGCTGGTCGACGATGAAAGAGGCTGCTCGCTACACGCGTGCCGCACGACAGAAAGTGCTCGCGGCGAGCGCGATGCCACTGCTCATCTCCAGCCAAAAGGAGAACAAATGAGTCCCACTTTGCACCGCGATTCTCGCCGGTGGGACCAATTCGCTCTCTAACCAACTGATTTTTCTGAAGCGTGTTTTAGAATGGTGCCCAGGGGCGGAATCGAACCACCGACACCGTGATTTTCAGTCACGTGCTCTACCAACTGAGCTACCTGGGCCCCGTGCCGAGCGGGCGCAGGCTTATGCCAGAAACGCCCTGCCCTGTCCAGCCTCCGGCCGCTAGCTGTCCTCGTCTTCCGGAGGCGCATCCTCCAGCGTTTCACTGGTCGGAAGCCGGTAGTCGCCGCCGAGCCAGCGGCCGAGATCGAGGAGCGCACACCGCTTCGAGCAGAAGGGCCGATGCGCCGCATCTTCCGGCTTGCCGCAGATCGGGCAAGCCCGACCGCGGCTGCTGGGATCAGTCTCGCTCATGGGCGCCAATTTAGCTCAGCCAAGGCGGATCTCGAAAGTCTCGCGCGCACGCCCCGGCTCGTTGATGACGGCGACCGGCCTGCCGAGCCGCTGTTCCAGCTCCTGGCGTGCCGCCGCTCCCGGCCCGTCGAGCGCCGCCGCCACCTCGGGATGAAGATGGAGCACCGGAGCGCGCGGCGGCGCCGCTGCCGCAGCATTGGCCATCGCCCGCACCGCCTCGAGCGCCACCGTCAGCGGCGTCTTGACCCGGCCGCCATCCGGCGCGCGCTCGAACAGCAGCTCCGCCAGCGGCGCCTGCCGGCGCTTGCGCACGAGCTCGAGATGGCCGAGCCGCGTCCAGCCGAGCAGCTCGACATCGGCGTCGACGGCCGCCGCCAGCGCCTCGCGTACGCGCTCGCGCTGCTCGCGCCGCCGCATGCCGATGAAATCCACGACGATCGGGCCGGCAATGCCGCGCAGCCGGATCTGGCGCGCGACTTCCGTCGCCGCCGCGAGATTGGCGTCGAGGATGGCGCGCTCGGCGTCACGGCCGCGACCGCCGGCGCCGCCCATATCGACATCGATCATCGTCGCCGCGGCGGTCTGCTCGATGGTGATCCCGCCGCCGCGCCGCCAACGCGACATAGGGCGCGAGCACCGCCGCGACATCGCCGGCGATGCCGCGCTCATCGAACAGCGGCGCCGTCCCGCGATAGAGGCTGAGGCGCTCGGCGAGATCGGGATGATGGCGCGCGAGCCAGGCCCGCGCTTCGGCAAGCGCCGTGCCATCATCGAGGACGATCGCGTCCGGCAAAGCCGGCGCGAATTCTTCCAACGCGAGCACCACCGGGCTTACGCTGTCCTCGAGCCGCCGCGGCGCAGCGGCGGCGCGGCCTTCCGCCTCGATCTTGCGCCAGCGCGCGCGCAGCGCTTCGGCCTCCTGCTGCAGCGTCACCGCCGCGGCGCCGGACGCGGCCTGGCGCAGCAGGAAGCCCTCGCCCGGTTGCGCGATCGCGCCGAGCAGAGCGACGAGCCGCTCGCGCTCCTCGGCGCCGAGCAGCTTGTGCGCGCCGATGTCCGGCCGCGCCGGCATCAGGTCGAGGAGGCGCCCGGCAAGCCGCAGGCGCGTCGAGAGACCCGTCGCCTTGTCGCCGCGCGCTTCCTTGGTCACTTGCACGATCACCGCCTGACCCTCGTGCAAGCCGGCAAGGCCGGTGCTCGAGCCGATATCCTCGGCGCTGAGAAAACCGGCGCGGTCGAGGCCGATATCGACCAGCGCCGCCGGCAGCTCCGGCTTCAGCGCCACCACCCGGCCGAGAAAGACTTCGCCGGCCCGCGCCGCGGCGCCGGCGCGCAGCACGCGCAACGCGGTGAGATCCCCATCCTCGACCAGCGCCGCCCAGAGCTCGCCCGGCGAGCACGCGATCAGCAGCTCGCTTCTCACGGCGGCGCCGGCGGCAGGCGCCGCGCGCGCTCGAAGCCATGCCCGGCCAGCAATCCTGCCGTCTCGAACAGCGGCAGGCCCACGACGTTGGAGTATGAGCCGATCACCCCGCGGATGAAGCGCGCGGCGAGGCCCTGGATGGCGTAGCCGCCCGCCTTGTCGCGCCATTCGCCGCTGGCGATGTAGTCCTCGATCTCGGCCGCGTCGAGCCGCTTGAAGATCACCGCCGTCTCGACCCGTCGGCTCACCAAGCGCCCATCGGGCAGCATCAGCGCGATGCCGCCATGGACGCGATGGCGCCGTCCTGACAGCAGCGCCAGGCAGCGCCGCGCCGTCGCGGCATCGAGCGCCTTCGGCAGGATGCGCCGGCCGCAGGCGACGACGGTGTCGGCGCCCAGCACGAAGGCGCCGGGATGGCGTGCCGCCACCGCACGCGCCTTGGCCTCGGCAAGACGCAGCGCATGGCGCGCCGGCAGCTCGCGCTCGAGCGGCGTCTCATCGATACCGGCGGGATCGACGGCATCGGGGCCGAGAGCGATCTGGCTCAGGAGGTCGAGGCGGCGTGGCGACGCCGACGCCAGCACCAGGCACTGGTCAGGCACGGTGGGCCGGCCCGACCGCGGCTATTTGAAGCGGAAGGTGATGCGGCCCTTGGTCAGGTCATAGGGGGTCATCTCGACATTGACCCTGTCGCCCGCCAGCACGCGGATGCGGTTCTTGCGCATCTTGCCGGAGGTATGCGCCAGCACTTCATGGTCGTTGTCGAGCTTCACCCTGAACATGGCGTTGGGCAGCAGCTCGGTCACCGTTCCGGAGAATTCGATCAGGTCTTCTTTCGCCATTCCCTCGCCTGTGGGTTCAATCCCGCCCGAAGCAGGTCCAAAGCCGCCCCAAGATCGTGGGGCGCGGGCGGCGGGTCAAGAGGCTATAGCGGCAGGCTATCCGCCGCGTCCCGGCGCCAGCGGAAACCGCTCCAGGATGCGCTTTCTCAGATGGTCCCGCACCAGCCGGTAGGCCGTCAGCATCTCCTCGCGGCTGCCCTCGACGGCGGTGGCATCGAGCACTGGCCAGAACTCGACGTCGCAGGCCATGGTGCGGGTGAGCTCGACCGCCGAATGCTGCGCCTCGGGCGAGAGCGAGATCACGAGATCGAAAGAGGTATCCTCGAGATCGTCGAAGGTCTTGGCGCGGTGCTTGCCGATATCGATGCCGATCTCGTCCATCACCGCGACCGCGAAGGGATCGATCTCGGCCTCGCGCACGCCGACGCTATCGACATAGATGTGCCGGCCATGGAGGTGCTTCAGCAGCGCCTCCGCCATCGGCGAGCGGATGGCATTGAAGGTGCAGGCGAAGAGCACGCTCGACGGCAGCCGCGCCATAGCCCGCTCACGCCCGGATGTGGAGCACGCACAGCAGCGTGAACAGGCGCCGCGCGGTGTTGAGGTCGACCGTCACCCGTTCCGCCAGCCGCTCGCGCAGCAGCTCCGAGCCTTCGTTGTGCAGCGCCCGGCGCCCCATGTCGATCGCCTCGATGCGCGACGGGCTCGCGGTGCGGATGGCGTTGAAATAGCTCTCGCACACCAGGAAATAATCTTTGACGATGCTGCGGAACGGCGTCAGCGGCATCAGCAGGCGATCGACCGGCTCGTCCGCGGTGGAGCGGATGTCGAGCACCAGGCGGTTTTCCTCGATGCCGAGCGTGAGGTGGAACGGGCCAGGGGTCCCGCCGGCCAGGATGAAGCTGTTCTCCTCGAGGAGATCGAAGATCGCGACGGCGCGCTCATGCTCGATATCGGCATTGCGGCGCACGACCGACCGCTCGTCGAGAGTGATCCTGACGACGCGCTGGTCGGTCCCCGCCATCAGCCTTGGCGCGGCAGGTTCAGCCGCAGCGCGATCGACAACGCATGCGCGTCGAGGCCCTCGGCCCGGGCGAGCGTCAGCGCGGCCGGCCCGATCGCTTTGAGGCTCTCGGCATCGCAGGCCAGCAGCGAGGTGCGCTTCATGAAATCGAGCACGCCCAGTCCCGACGAGAACCGCGCGCTGCGCGCCGTCGGCAGCACGTGATTGGGGCCGCCGACATAATCTCCGACCGCCTCGGGCGTGTAGCGGCCGAGGAAGATGGCGCCGGCATGGCGCACCTTGGCGGCAAAGCCTTCGGCATCATCCAGCGCCAGCTCGAGATGCTCCGGCGCCAGACGATCGACCAGCGTCACCGCCTCGTCCCAGCCGCCGACGATGATGATCGCGCCATGCGCGCGCCAGCTCTCGCCGGCGATCGACTGCCGCGGCAGCACCGCGAGATGCGCCTCGACCGCGCTTGCCACCGCATCGGCGAAAGGCTCGTCATCGGTGATCAGGATCGCCTGCGCCGCGGTGTCGTGCTCGGCCTGCGACAGGAGATCGGCGGCGATCCAGGCGGGGTCGTTGCGCCGGTCCGCGACGACCAGGATCTCCGACGGCCCCGCGATCATGTCGATGCCGACCGTGCCGAAGACGCGGCGCTTTGCCGCCGCGACATAGGCATTGCCGGGCCCGACGATCTTGTCGACCGCGGCGATGCTGGCGGTGCCATAGGCGAGCGCGCCCACCGCCTGCGCGCCGCCGATGCGATAGATCTCGCCGATGCCGGCAAGCTCGGCCGCCGCCAGCACCAGCGGGTTGAGCACGCCGCGCGGCGCCGGCACCACCATGACCAGCCGCTCCACCCCGGCCACCTTGGCGGGGATCGCGTTCATCAGCACCGACGAGGGATAGGCCGCAGTGCCGCCCGGAACGTAGAGCCCGACCGCGGCAAGCGCCCGCCAGCGCGAGCCGAGCTTTACGCCAGCCGCGTCGCTATAGGAGAAATCCTCGGGGATCTGCCGCCGGTGATAGGCTTCGATGCGCTCCGCCGCGAGCCGCAGCGCCGCCAGCGTCGCGGCGGGACAGGATTGCGCTGCGGCGGCGATGTCGCCGGCGGGAATGCGCAGCGTCTCGGGCGTGAGGTCGAGGTGATCGAAGCGCTTGGTATAATCGATCACCGCCGCGTCGCCGCGCGCTCTTACATCGGCGAGGATGGCGGCGACCGCTTCGTCGACATCCGCCTCCGCCTCGCGCTTGGCGTCGAGGAGGGCGGCGAAATCCCGGGCGAAGCTGCGTGACCGCGCGGCGAGCCTAAGCGGCATCGGCGGCCTCGCGGAACCGCTCGAGCCAGCCCGTCACTTCCTCGGCGCGCGTCTTGAGGGCGGCGCGGTTGACGATGAAGCGCGACGTGATATCGGCGATGCGCTCGATCTCGACCAGGCCGTTGGCGCGCAGCGTCGAGCCCGTCTGCACGAGATCGACGATCTGCCGGCTCAAGCCCATGCTGGGCGCCAGCTCCATCGCGCCGTTGAGCTTGATGCATTCCGCCTGCACGCCGCGCTGAGCGAAGTGCCGGCGGGTGATCTCGGGATATTTGGTGGCGATGCGCACATGGCTCCAGCGCGAGGGATCGTCGCGCCCGGCATCTTCGGCCGGCGCGGCGACGACCAGCCGGCAGCGGCCGACCCTGAGATCCAGCGGCGCATAGATCTCGGGATAATCGAACTCCATGAGCACGTCGTTGCCGGCGACACCGAGATGCGCCGCGCCGAACGCGACGAAGGTGGCGACGTCGAAATTGCGCACGCGGATGACGTCGAGCCCGGGATGGTTCGTGGCGAAGCGCAGCTGCCGCTCCTCCGGATCGTCGAAGGCCGGTTCGATCTCGATCCCGGCGCGACGCACCAGCGGGATCACCTCGCCCAGGATGCGCCCCTTGGGCAGCGCCAAAACCAGCGTCTCGTTACCGCGCAATGCACTCTCCCAATGACCCCACCAGCGGATCAGCCGGCGTCGTCCTCGACGGGATGCCGTGGCCGCCAGCGGGTCGGCCACGGCTCACCCAAATCATCTAAATGGCACAGGATGCGCTCGACTTCCAGGCGGATGCTGCTGCCGCCGGCGAAGTCGAGGAACAGCGCCCCCGCCTCCGGCCGGATCGCCAACAGCACCAGCAGCCGCTCGCTGTCGCGCGGCGTGAAGCCGCGCCGCTGCACCGAGATCACGCCATCGATGCGCAGGCCGGACATGCGCCGCTCGTTGTCGTCCTGGCGCGGCCCTGCTGTCGGCGGCTCCCAGCGGAAGCGGTTGGCCACCAGCACGAAGCGCTTCTCTTCGGGCAGCCACGCCATCTCGCCGACCGCCACCAGGGCGTCCTGCAGGATGGCGGAGATGACGGCGAGATCCTCCTCATCCTCGGCGCGCAGCTTCAGCGGATCGGTCATCGCGTGTCCGCTTCAGTCGCCGACGAGCCGCTCGATCTCCGCGCCGCAGGCAGCGAGCTTCTCTTCGAGCTGCTCATAGCCGCGATCGAGATGATAGACCCGGTTGATCACCGTCTCGCCCTCGGCGGCGAGCCCCGCCAGCACCAGCGACACCGAGGCGCGCAGGTCGGTCGCCATCACCGGCGCCCCGGTGAGCTTCGCCACGCCGCGCACCATCGCCGAGGCGCCATGCACGTTGATATTGGCGCCCATGCGGCACAGCTCCGGCACATGCATGAAGCGGTTCTCGAAGATGGTCTCGGTGATCATCGCCGCGCCATCGGCCGTGGTCATTGCCGCCATCATCTGCGCCTGCAGATCCGTGGGAAAGCCGGGGAAGGGCTCGGTCATGACGTCAACGCCGGTGAGCCTGCCGTTGCGCCGGCGCACATGGATGCCCCGCGGCGTCTCGCTCACCTCGACGCCGGCGCCCTCGAGCGCGCGCGCCACGGCGGCAACCGCCTCCTGCTCGGCGCCGATCAGCTCCACCGCGCCGCCGGTGATCGCCGCCGCCATCATGTAGGTCCCGGTCTCGATGCGGTCGGGGATGACCCGGTGGCGCGCGCCGTGCAGGCGCTTCACGCCGCGGATGCGGATCCGGTCGCTGCCGGCGCCGTCGATCTCGGCGCCCATCGCCGTAAGGCAGCGCGCGAGATCGACGATCTCCGGCTCGCGCGCGGCATTGACCAGCGTCGTCTCGCCCTCCGCCAGCGTCGCCGCCATCATCAGGTTCTCGGTGGCGCCGACCGAGACGACCGGGAAGATGATCTCGCTGCCGACCAGCCCCTTGGGCGCCGAGGCATGGATATAGCCCTGGCGCAGCTCGATCACCGCGCCCAGCCGCTCGAGGCCCTTCAGATGCAGATCGACCGGCCGCGTGCCGATGGCGCAGCCGCCCGGCAGCGACACCCGCGCCTCGCCGCAGCGCGCGACCAGCGGCCCCAGCACCAGCACCGAGGCGCGCATCTTGCGCACGAGATCATAGGGCGCGGTGGTGGACGCGATGCGCCGCGCCGTGAGCTCGAGCACGTGGCCGCGCTCCTCGCCGGCCTCGGCGCCGTTCATGGTGATGGAGACGCCGTGCTGCACCAGCAGATGCGTCAGCGTCGTGATATCCGCGAGACGGGGCAAGTTCATTAGCACCAGCGTCTCGTCGGTGAGCAGGCTTGCGGTCAGCAGCGGCAGCGCCGCGTTCTTGGCGCCGCCGATAACGATCTTGCCGTTGATGGGCTTGCCGCCGCGTATGCGAATTCTATCCATGGTTTCAAGGTCCTGGGCTGACGATCGAAGCGACCGGGAACGCCTCTTCTAACCCGACTTTATGGCGAAAATGGTAAAGCCCTGCGCTGGGCGTTGTAAGGGATGAGCGGTCCTCGCTCAAGCGCCGCCGCCAGGGCGCTCAGCCGCGCGGCTTGGGGCGCGGGTCGGCATGCTCGGGAGCGCCGGCACGCCCGCGCGTCTGCGCCTTGCGCCGGGCCAGATTGGCGCGCAGCGCCGCGGCCAGCCGCTCCTGCCGTCGCTCGGCCGCCCTCCTGCTCGCTTCGGTCTGATGCGGCCGCTGCTTCGGCGTATCGCTCATGGCGCGAGGATGCGAAGGACGCCGCGCGCGGTCAAGCCCGCCGGCCCGGCTAGGGCACCGGCTTCCAGCCCTCATCGGGGTCGTATTCGGTGATGGCGCGCGCCGCCGGGGCACCGTTGCGGCCGAGATTGCGCTGGTAGACCACGCCTTGCTGGTTGACGAGAAAGGTCATGATCCCCGAGGCGCCGTATGTCGCCGGGAACGCCACCAGCGCAAAGCCGCCGACCATATGCCCACCGACGACATAGTCCTGGGCGCCGCCGGGCGCGTGCGGTCCCTGCCGCGTCAGGATCTTGTAGTAATAGCCGTGATAGGGCGCGGGCTTGCCCTTGGTCTTGCGTGCGCCATAGCCCTGGGCGCGCGCATTGGCGACCAGCGGGCCCATCGGGCTCGGCTTCTCGCCGGCCGCGACCTCCCAATAGAGCCCGTCATGCCTGTCCGCTCGGCTGATGAAGTGCTGGGCGTAGTCGTGCGTGCCGTCACCCAAGGGATCCCCAGCCTTGTACTCGCGCTCTGCCTCGACGAAAGCGCGGCACACCTCGATGGCGTTGAGTTCGTTGCGGCCGATGCGACGGTTGAGGATCTCCTCCCTGCCCGCCTTGGTATCAAAGCGCCAGCCGTCCCCCGCTTTCACCAAGGGGATGGGAAACGGCCATTCCTCCTTGCCGATCAGCAGGACCGCTTTGTCCGCCCCCTCCGGGTCGATCTTGTGCATCTCGCCATAGGCCGCGGCGAAGCGGGCGCGGCCATTGCGGTCGGCGACGGGGTCGCCGGAGCGGACGAGCTTGCCGCCGCCGGAGCCGAAGATCTTCAAAAGCTCGGCCTTGTCATTGGCCTGGTCCGCGGCGAAGAGCGCCTCTGCCGCCTGCTCGGGCGAGGCGAAGCTCTGCTGCGCCCGCTCGGCCAGCGCCGGTACCGCCGCGGCAAAGAGCAGCGCCGCGGCCAAGAGCGCCACGGGGAGGCGGCGATGCCGCGACCCGCGGCGGCCGATCGCTTGCGTGCTGATCATGAGCCGCCCCGCTCCACCGGGCGAAAGAGTGCGCTTGTGCATCATCGGTGCCCGCGGCCCCCGCCGCCTCCCCCCCGCCGCGGGCCGGCGCGGATCGCGCGGCCGGCGCCGACCGCATAGGCGCGGGCGCGGCGTTGCGGCTCGCCTGCCCGCGCGCCGCCTGGGTCCGCACCTCGGCGCCTCTACCGAAGGATTCGAAGGCGGCCGGGCTGCGCGGCGCGGCGCCGGTATAGCCGCGGAAGTCCTGCCCGGCCTCGCGGGGTGGGGACGGGCCCGGCGGCGGTGCCCGCAACGCGGTATGGCCCCAATTGTGGCGCCAGGCGTCGCCAACCGCGTTGCCATGACCGCCGGCGATCCGGTTGTAGCGATCCCGGTTGATCCTGATCTCGCGCCGCCGCCAATCCCAATCGCCCCAGCCCCAGAGCGTATCGAAGACGCCATAGCCGACGCCGAAGCCGATGCCGAGACCGAGCGCATAGCCCGGAGGCGGAGGAAAACCGTCGGGCGGCTCGTCGGGATAGGGCCACGCGCCATAGACCGCGGCGGGGTTGTAAAGCGGCATATAGACGGTTTGCGGGCTCGCCGGCTCGATCGCGATGATATCGCCTTGGACGGATACCGTCTGCTGCGGCGTCGAGACCAGGGTCCCGGCGGCCAGCGCGAGGTGGCGCAGGCGCTGCACGGAGGCGGCGACATCGGCCTGCTGGCCGATGAAGGCCGCGCCGAGCTGCTGCAGCCATTGCGGATTGGCCGCCATCATCTGCAGCACTTGCGGGAATTGCAGCAGCGACTTCACGCTGGGATCCCAGGGAAGCTGCGCCAGCGCCGCCGCGAGCGCCGGGCCGGCGAGGCCGGCATTCGCGGGCTCCTGCTGCCAGGCCGCCGCTTGCGCCACTTCCGCAGGATAAGTCGCCGCCATCAGAATTTGCGCCAGCAGCGGGTCCGGATAGAGCGCGATGGGCGCTAGCAGGGCGTCGAGCTCGGCCGTGGTCGCTGCCGGCATGTAGGTTTGCGCCGAGGCGGGGATAACGCCGATTGTCCCCGGCGCCAGCATGGCAATCGCGACAACGACAGCCGCGGTGCCGGACGACAAGATGCGGTAAGACCCACGGGCGCGCTCCTGCTGCCGGTCGTCACTCCCGCGTCGGGGCGCAGGTTGGCGGTGGATAGTCTAGCCGCGGCGACCGGCTATTTCTGCTTCCCGCTTCAGGGATGATAGGCGCCGGCCGCTCAATATCCAGCCCCCGCTACTCGCTGGGCCTCAGCTCCATGTTATGCGCGAGGATGACGGCAACCGCGCGCTTGGCGGCATATTCCGGCGCCTGGTCCGGATGGCGCTGCCGCCACGCCTCGACGCCCGCCCGGTAGCATTCCACCGGCGGCCTGGCCGCCGCCCGCGCCGCCTGGAACGCGGCGAGAACGTCGGCCGTTGCTTCGTCTTCCTCGAGCGGGCTGGTGTACACGGGTCTCGCCTCCAATGAAGGTCAACAGGCAGGGATGGGAAATGTCCTGCTGATCACGCGACCGGCAGGCGCGGCGCCTTGTCGAGAATGAGATCGACGAGGTCGCCGACGCTGGCGAGGCCGTCTGCTTCGGCGAAGCGGATCTCGACGCCAAAGCGGATTTCGGCAGCGGCAAGGACGCCGATCTGAACGAGACTGTCCCAGCCCGGGATATCCTGTGCTTGCGTCGCATCGGCAAGCGACGGACTATCGGAGCCGAGCACGTCACGCACGATATCATTGAGCAGGATGTACGCTTGCTCGCGCGTTACCGGCGCGGTCTTGCGTCCCACGGCTCGTCCACCTTCCCTCCGCAGCCAATCGCGAACCAACGCGCGAGCGCGCCCGAGGTTCCGCGGGACGGCATCGCCGCCTGCCTTGCCAAGCTCAGCTGCCTCGTGTATGTCCTCGCGCCACCGCTCAACCCATCGGCCCCGGATGCTGCCGTAGCTCAGTGGTAGAGCACTCCCTTGGTAAGGGAGAGGTCCTCAGTTCAATCCTGAGCGGCAGCACCATCCGCGCTTCGCGGCGCGGGCATCAGCGCTCACGCGCTGCATCCCTGGGCGTCGTCCACCGGCACGCCGTGATCGCGCATGCAGCAGCGCATGCTCGCCTTGCGGCTCATCGGCGGCACTTTGTCGGTGTCCATCTGGTGTTCGCAGACGCCGAGCTGCCAGGTGAAATTGCCGCCGGGATTGTACCAATCGCCATATTCGTTGCCGTAGCGATCGGCGATGGTGGCGAAGCTGCAGGCGCCAAGCGCGGCGGCGAAAAGGCAGATGGCGAGTTTGCGCATGGACCGTCCCTTTTGCCGGCGTGACATGACGGCGCGCAGCCTAGCACAATTGGAGAGCTGCGGCAGAAGGGGGCCTCGGCGCCGGCTCTGGTCTGCGCCGGATAGAAAAAGGGCCGCACCGAAGTGCGGCCCAAGTTCAGGGAGGAAAAGCCCGAAGGACTTGCGGTGCGAGCCGGAGCATCCGACGTCGAACCGCATAACGACATTAAGGCCGTGATCATCAATAAAAGGTTAACGACATCGCATTTTTCGCAAATGCGATCTTTTTCTTCCTGGGCGAGATTTAGCTGCCGGCCGGGACGATCGCTGATAAGCTTGCCGGCATCATGCCCGCGTCCGGACGCCGCCTCAGCGATAAGATCCTCGCCGCCTTCGACCAGGCTTGCGACCGGGGCGAGCTCGATGTCGCGGCGCTGCTGGTGAAGGCGCTGGAAACCACGCTGACCCGCACCGGCGGCAAAGGCAATGTCGACCAGCGCCAGGAGCTCGGGCCGGTCATCGAGGCCTATGCCAAGCTGCAGCGTCTGCGCGGCCCCGCCTCGGGCTAAGCCTTTGCTACGAAATCGAAATAGTCGTTGACCGAGCGCACCAGCCCGGTTGCCAGCTTGCGCTGATAGGCCGGCTGCTGCAGCTGCCAATCCTCATCCTTGTTCGAGAGGCAGCCGAGTTCGACCAGCGCTGAGGGAATGTCGGGGGCCTTGAGGACGACGAACCCGGCCGAACGGTGGCTGTTGTTGAGCAGCCGCACGTCGCGGCCGAGCTCCGATACCAGCTCGCGCGCCAGCCGGATCGACAGGTTGTTGGTCTGCCGCCGCGCCAGGTCGAAGAGGATTTCGCTCACCACGGGCTCGTGACGCGACAAATCGATGCCGGCGATGAGATCCGCCTTGTTCTCGCGCGCCGCGAGCTCGGCCGCCTCCTTGTCCGACGCCTTTTCCGACAAGGTGAAGACCGAGGCGCCGCGTACCCCGGCATTGGGCAGCGCGTCGGCGTGAATCGACAAGAACAGCTCGCCGCCGGCGGCATGCGCGAAAGCGACGCGCTCCTGCAGCGGCACGAACTCATCGCCGGTGCGCGTCATTTGGACGCGGTAGCGCTTGGTCGCCTCGAGCTGGCGGGCCACGTCGCGCGCGGTGGCGAGGGTGATGTCCTTTTCGTAGACACCGCTATAGCCGATGGCGCCGGGGTCGATGCCGCCATGGCCGGGATCCAACACCACCAGGCGGGGCTGCCGCGCCGCCCGCGCCGTCATCGGCTCGGCGAAGGCCGGCGCAACCAAGCTCAGCCCGCCCGCACCCAGGACCGTGCCCGCCAGGAGGCGCAGCCAGGCGCGCCGATTGATGCCGTCACCGCCCATGGTCATTTGCGCGCACGCCGCTCCTGCGCATCGCTGAAAGGTTGAGCGCCCCTCGCGAAGCACTATAGGCTTTAGTTGAGGATTTTGCCATATCCATTTGCATTATCAGGATAAAATTTTCGAGGGAAAGCCGAGTTCGCGGGTCATGGCAAGCCCCAGGCTGCCATGCGGTGGTTAAATTTGCGACAATACCGGCGGCCGGTATGCCGGGAGGCGCGAGTTGTCGGGCTTGATCCGGGGAGCGACCGCGTCAGCAGGCCGGCGCGACGGCGGTGAGCGCCGGCGGCACCGGCGCCTCCATGTCGGCGGCCATGTCATCGTAGTATTCGGCAAGCGCTAGGAGCTGCGCGCGCTGCGCGTCCTCGGCGGCCGATTGAGCGCGGCGGCGCAGCTGGCCTGCGGCTTCCCGCAGCCTGCCGGCCTCCGGCGCGCCGCTGGCCCGGAAGTTCAGCATTCGCCCGTCAGCACGCGCTTCACCGTGCTCAGGAGCTCGGCGCTGCTGACCGGCTTGCGCAAGACCGCCTTGGCGCCGAGCGAGCGCGCCGTCTTCAGATAGTTGTCCCAATCATCGACGCCCGAGACCGCGATGATCCGGATGCTCGGCTGCTCCGCGACGAGCGCCTGGATGAGTTCGACGCCGTCCATCACCGGCATCATCATGTCGGTGATGGTCACGTCCACGATGCGGCCGCGGGCGCGCTCGACACCCTCGCGCCCGTCGATCGCGGTCATGACTTCGAAGCCGGAGCGCTCGAGCACCCGCCGCAGCAGGTCTCGCATCACCTCGTCATCGTCGACCACCAGGATGGCGGCTGCGGAAGAGCGAACCGTCGTCATCCGCGCGCAGACCGGCTTATGTGCTGCATGCGCGATGGTCGGCCGCAACCTGATAAGGCTCCCTTAAATCAGCGGAATTTTCGCCGCTGATTTTACTAAAATTTTAGGCAATGACCCCGTCGCGAACGCCGGTGCTCAGCCGGCGCGAAGATCGACCACGATGCGGCCGCGCACGCCGCCCTTAAGGATCTTCTGTCCGAGCTCCGGTAGCGCTTCGAGCGGCACCGTCTCGGTGAGCGCGTCGAGCTTCTCCAGCGGCAGGTCGCGGGTGAGCCGCGACCACGCCGCGCGGCGCCGCTCTATGGGACACATCACACTGTCGATGCCGAGCAGCTTGACCCCGCGCAGCAGGAAGGGAATGACCGTCGTCGGCAGGTCGCTGCCGCCGGCGAGACCGCAGGCGGCAACGGCGGCGCCATAGTTGAGCTGCGTCAGCAGGCTCGCCAGCGTAGTGCTCCCGACAGCGTCGATGGCGCCGGCCCAGCGCTCGGCATCGAGCGGCCGCGCCGGCGGCTTCGCCAATGCGGCGCGATCGAGAAAACCGCTGGCGCCGAGGCCGCGGAGAAACTCCTGCTGCTCCGGCCGCCCGGTCGAGGCGATGACGCGGTAGCCGAGCTTGGCCAGCACGGAGATCGCGATGCTGCCGACGCCGCCCGCAGCACCCGTCACCAGCACCTCGCCTTTCTCGGGAGCGAGCCCGTGCTCCTCGAGCGCCATCACCGCCAGCATCGCGGTGAAGCCGGCGGTGCCGATGGCCATGGCGCGCCGGGTGGTGAGCCCGTCGGGGAGCTTGACGAGATGCGCCGCCTTGACCCGCGCCTTCTCGGCATAGCCACCCCAGGAGAGTTCGCCGACCCGCCAGCCGGTAAGCAGCACCTTATCGCCGGGCTTGTACTCCGGCGCGTCCGAGCGCTCGACCGTGCCGGCGAGGTCGATGCCGGGAATATGGGGATAGCTGCGCACCAGCCGGCCGAGACCGCCCAGCACCAGCCCGTCCTTGTAGTTGAGGGTGGAATACTCCACCGCGACGGTGACCTCGCCTGCCGGCAGCGCGCTTTCGTCGAGGCGCTCGATGCTCGGCTGAACCTTGCCCGCGCTCTCGCGCAGCACCAACGCCTTCACCTGGCCCATCGCGCCCTCCTCTCAGCGCAGCCGCTCGAGCACGCTCGCGTAATTCGCCACCGCCGCGCCGCCCATGTTGAAGACGGCGCCGAGCTTCGGCTCCTTCACCTGGATGCCGCCGGCGGTGCCGGTCAACTGCATCGACGCCAGCACATGCATCGAGACGCCGGTGGCGCCGACCGGATGGCCTTTCGCTTTGAGGCCCCCCGACGGATTGACCGGGAGCCTGCCATCCTTCGCGACCCAGCCTTCGGTGATGGCGCGCTCGCCCTGCCCTTTCGGCGTCAGCCCCATCGCCTCGTAGATCAGCAGCTCCGCCGTGGTGAAGCAGTCATGCACCTCGGCAAAGCTGAGATCATCGAGTCCGACCTTGGCCGCGGCGAGCGCGCGCTTGATGGCGAGCTCGGGGCCTTCGAAGGCGACGATGTCGCGCCGGCTCATCGGCAGGAAGTCGTTGACCTGCTCGGCGGCGCGGAACACCACCGCCTTGTCGCAAGCGAGCGCCGTTTCGACATCGGTCAGCACCAGCGCCGCCGCGCCGTCGGAGACCAGCGAGCAATCGGTGCGGCGCAAGGGCCCCGCGACCAGCGGGTTCTTCTCGGAAACCGTGCGGCAGAAATCGTAGCCGAGATCCTTCTGCAGCTGCGCCAGCGGGTTGGATGCCCCGTTCTTGTGGTTCTTGGCGGCGATCCGGGCAAGCGCATCCGACTTGTCGCCATAGCGCTGGAAATACATCTGGGTGATGCGGCCGAACACGCCGGCGAAACCGCCCTCGATGCTGCCCTCCTCCTTGATGTAAGCGGCCTTGATCAGGATCTCGCCGACCTGCGGCCCCGTCACCTCGGTCATCTTCTCGACGCCGACGACCAGCACCGTGCGCGCGCGCCGGGCAGCGATCGCGTTGAGGCCTTGATGGATCGCGGCGGAGCCGGTGGCACAGGCATTCTCGACATGGGTCGAGGGCTTGAAGCGGAAGGCGGGATCCGCCTGCAGCACCAGCGAGGAGGGAAATTCCTGGCGCTGGAAGCCGGCATTCATCGTGCCGATGAAGATCTCGTCGATCTCCTTCGGCTCCATCCCGGCATCGCGGATCGCCTCTACCGCGACCTTGACGATCAGACCCTCGAGGTCTTCCTCGAGCTTGCCGAAGCGCGAATGTGCCCAGCCGACGATGCAAGCGGTCATGTCATCCTCCGATCTCGATTGCCGAGGCTGCGCCAGATATAGCAACCGCCCGGCCCTGCGTCACGGGGAGGAGCGCGCCATCGGGGAGAGCAAACGCCCGAAGCGCGGTGGCGCCTCCGGCGGGTTCGTCCTAGTCTGGACGGCGTCGAAGGAGGGGTGCCATGAAGCTCGCTCACGTGATCACGGCCGCCGCCGCGGCGCTCCTGCTGTGCACCGCGCCCGGTCTCGCCCAAACCGCATCCGGGATCGACCGGCTTTACGTGCTGGAGTGCGGCTGGGCGCATGCCGCCGACCAGTCGCGCTGGTCGCCCGGGGTCAATGTCGGCAAGCCCATCGACATCTCCGACAATTGCTACCTGATCCACCATGTGACGGCCGGGTACATGCTCTGGGATACCGGCATTCCCGATGCGGTCGCCGCGATGCCCGACGGCGTATCGATGGCCAATGGCGCCATGATGTGGCACCGGCCCAAGACGCTGGCGGGACAGCTCGCCGCGATCGGGGTCAAGCCCGACGACATCCGCTATGTCGCGATCTCCCACACCCATCCCGATCACGTCGGCAATGTCGAGCTCTTCCCCAAGGCGACCGTGCTGATCCAGAAGGCGGAATACGACTGGGCTTTCGCCAAGCCGACGCCGCCCTTCGCTCGCCGGCCACACGGTGATGAAGCTCGAGGGCGACAAGGATGTGTTCGGCGACGGCAGCGCCGTCATCCTGTCGACGCCGGGACATACGCCCGGCCATGAATCGCTGCTGCTGCATCTGCCCAAGACCGGCTGGATCGTGCTCAGCGGCGACGCCGCACATTTTGAGGACAATTGGGAGAACCGCCGGGTGCCGAGCATGAATGTCGACAAGGAGAAAACGCTGGCCTCGATGCAGCGCATCGCCGACATCCTGGCCGAGCGCCATGCTCAGCTCTGGATCAACCACGACAAGCCGCACAGCGATCAGCAGCGTCACGCGCCGGAGTATTACGAATGAGCGAGGAGCGCGCGCGGCGCGACGATCGCTGCCGGATACGACCATGATCACGCTGCGCCGCCCGGACGATTGGCACGTGCATCTGCGCGACGGCGCCCTGCTGCAGGCGGTGGTGCCCTTCACCGCCCGCGCCTTCGCGCGCGCCATCATCATGCCGAATCTGGCATCGCCGGTGACGACGGCCGCGGCCGCCGCGGCCTATCGCGGCCGCATCCTGGCGGCGCTGCCGGCGGGGCTGAGCTTCACGCCGCTGATGACCGCCTATCTCACCGACGACAGCGATCCCGAGGAGATCGCGCGCGGACATCGCGACGGCATCTTCACCGCGGTGAAGCTCTACCCGGCCCGCGCCACCACCAATTCGGCGCATGGCGTCACCGACATCGCCAGGACCTATCCGGTGCTCGAGCGCCTTCAGGCGCTTGGCATCCCGCTCCTCGTCCATGGCGAGGTCACCGACCCCGACATCGACGTCTTCGATCGCGAAGCGGTGTTCATCGAGCGCGTCCTGGCGCCGCTGATGCGGCGCCTGCCGCAGCTAAAGGTGGTGCTCGAGCACATCACGACGCAGGAGGCGGTCGATTTCGTCGCGAGCGCCGGCGCCACGCTTGCCGCCACCATCACCGCGCACCATCTGCTGATCAACCGCAATGCGCTGTTCGCCGGCGGTCTCAGGCCGCATATGTACTGCCTGCCCGTCGCCAAGCGCGAGAAGCATCGCCTGGCGCTGCGCCGCGCCGCCATTTCGGGCAATGCGAAATTCTTTCTCGGCACCGACACGGCGCCGCATGCGATCGCCGACAAGGAGCGCGATTGCGGCTGCGCCGGCATCTTCACCGCGCCCGCGGCGCTCGAGACCTACGCGCAAATCTTCGCCGAGGAGCAGGCGCTCGATCAATTCGAGGCTTTCGCCTCGCTCAACGGCCCGCGCTTCTATGGCCTTCCCGCCAACGAGCAGCGGATCACGCTGGCGCCTCGCCCGTGGCGCGTGCCGGCGGAGATATCGACCGCGGCGGGACCGCTCAGGCCTTTCCTGGCCGGCGAGGAGATCGGCTGGCAGCTCGCGGGCTGAGCCTCAGCGGCTGGCGCCGAGGGTGGAGAACACATCCGGCCCCGGCGGCAGGCGCTCGATATGCTGGCGGTGCCAGAGCGCATAGAACAGCAGCGTCCAGGCGGCAAAGCCGGTGCGCCGCCCGGCCGCCTCGCGGAACAGCTTTTCCACCGCATGCGGCAGGCAGATCTCGCGCAAACCGGCCTGCCGCGCCACCAGTGGCCCCAGCTGCGCGCCGCGCCGCGCGATCCAATCGCCGACCGGCACGGTGAAGCCGCGCTTCTTGGCCATCGGCTCGGCCGCCGGCAGGTGCTCGGCGAGCCAGCGCCGCAGCAGCCACTTCCCCGTGCCGTGCCGCACCTTGAGATCGTCGGGCAGCCCGAAGGCAAAGTCGGCAACCATCGGATCGAGAAAGGGCGTGCGCCCCTCGACGCCATGCGCCATGAGGCAGCGATCGAGCTTGCCCAGCAGGTCGTTCGGCAGCCAGTCGGCGCAATCCGTCGCCTGGGCGATCTGCAGCCGCGTGCGTCCGCGTGTCGCGCTGTGCAGCTCCGCGGCGGCGATCCCGTCGCGCCAGCCTGCGAGATCGCCGCGCAGGATGCCGAGCTTGTCGAAATTGCCGCGCCCGCGCAGCAGCTTGCCGCCGCCCCACCATGGCCGCATGACGCTGCGATAGCGGCCATAGCCGGCAAAGAGCTCGTCGCCGCCCTCGCCGGAGAGGATCACCTTGAGCCCTGCGGCGCGCGCCACCGCGGCGAGCTTGTAGGTCGGCAGCACCGCGTAATCCGCCGCCGGATCGTCCATGGCGCGGGCGATCTCCGGCAGCAGCCGCCAGAAATCCGCTTCGCGAAACTCGACTTCGATGTGCTCGGCGCCCAGCGACTGGGCGACCGCGCGCGCCTGCGCGCGTTCGTCGGCGACATTGCCGGTGGTGAATCCGACGGTGAAGGCCTTGACCGGCCGCTCGTTGAGCCGCGCCATCATCGCCAGCACGGCGGAGCTGTCGACGCCGCCGGAGAGAAACATGCCATAGGGAACGTCGGAGCGCTGATGCAGCAGCACGGAATCGGCGAAGATGCCGTCGAACTCCTGCAGCGCCTGGCTCTCCTCGCGCGGCCGCGGCGCCGCGCCGGCCAGCGCCTCATAGCGCCGCCGCTCGACGACCCGGCCGCGCGCCACCACCACCGTCTCGCCCGGCAGCACCCGCTGAATGCCGGCGAAGATCGTCTCGCGGCCGGTGGTGAATTGCAGCTGCAGCAGCTCGTTGCGCACCTGACGCACCAGCTGCGCCGGCACCAGTCCGCCGGCGATCAGCGCCTGCGGCTCGGAGGCGAAGGCGAAGCCCGCCGCCGTCTCGACGTAATAGAGCGGCTTGATGCCGAAGGGATCACGCGCCAGGACGAGCCGGCCGGCGGCGGGATCGTGCAGCGCGATCGCATACATGCCGCGCAGCCGCGCCGTGAAGTCGAGCCCGTGGCGGCGATAGAGATGGAGCGGCAGCTCGCAGTCGGAGCCGGTGGAAAAGACCGTGCCGGCGAGGTCGGCCCGCAGCTCGATGTAATTGTAGATCTCGCCGTTCGCCATCAACGCCGCGCCGCCGGGCTCGTAGAGCGGCTGGTCGCCGGTGGCGAGATCGATGATGGCAAGGCGCGTCTGCACCATGCCGACATTGCCGGCGCGATAATGGCCGTTGCCGTCGGGGCCGCGATGGGCGAGCGCCGCCGACATGGCCTGCAGCACCGCGGCCGGCGGCGTCGCGTCATCGGCGGTCATGACGCCGGCGATGCCGCACATCAGCGCGCGACCTCGGCAAGGAACTCGCGGTAGAGCGCCACCACCCGCGGCTCTGAATAGTCCGCCTCATAGGCGGCGCGGCCGGCCGCAGCGAGGCGCGCTCTGAGGGCGGGATCCCGCGCCAGCCACGCCATCGCCGCGGCGAGCGCCTCGGCATCGTCGACGGCAACGAGCAGCCCGGTCTCGTTCTCCTGGATGAGCGCGCTCGGTCCCTCGCTCGCCGTCGCCGCCACCGCCCGGCCGGCGGCCCAGGCCTCGATGACGACATTGCCGAGCGGCTCATGGCGCGACGGGCAGACGAGGAAATCCGCCGCCGCCAGCAGCGCCGCCGTGTCCTCGCGCCAGCCGAGGAAGCGGACGCGCTCCGCGATGCCGAGCAACCGTGCCTGGCGCTCCAGCATCTCGCGCTGACCGCCCTCGCCGGCGAGCCAGAGATAGATCTCGGGCAGAAGCCGCAGCGCCGCCAGCAGTGTGTCGAAGCCCTTGTTGGGATGAAGCCGGCCCAGCGCCAGCGCCAGCGGCGCCGCTTCCGGGGTCGCGAGGCTTGCCCGCGCCACCGGCGCCGCCGCCGCCGCGGCGACAAAATTAGGCAGGTAGCGGACACGCTCCTGCGGCCATCCCTGCCGAACGAGATAAGCGGCGATGTCAGGGGTATTGGCGATCAGGTGATCGCAACGCCGGTAGTATTTCAAATCGTAATAGCCTCCGAGCCGCGCAACATGCACGAAATCGCCGCGCGGGCAAAGCCTGGTCGCCCGGTTCATCCAGGTGAGCACGACCTGCGGCCGGTACTGCGCGACCGCGCGGCGGAAGCCCCGCCGCGTGGCGATGTCGAGCCAGCCGCCGAAGGGCAGTTGCAGCGGCTCGATGCCGCCCTGCCGCAGCGCCGCCGCCCGCTCGGCATCGCTGCGGATGAGGACGCGCTGCTCCTGCCCGGCGCGGCTGAGCGCGATGGCGAGCCGCACGAAAAACGCTTCGGCGCCGCCATGCCGCGCGCCGGCCATGGCTTGCAGCAGCCGCATCAGGCGGCCTCGCCCTGGACGCTGGCCCAGAGCCGGCGCGCCGCCGCCTCGGCGGCATCGACGCTCAGTGAATCCATCTGCGTGCCGGTGGTGCGGTGATCGTAATCGGGCGCGCCGACGATCTCGTCATAGGATCTGGTCGTGCGCACCACCGCGGTGCGCGGTCCCCACGGCGCGTACTGCGCCGGCAGGCTCGGCCCGAAGAGGCCCAGCGTCGGCGTCCCCATCGCCGCGGCGATGTGCATGATGCCGGTATCGTTGCCGACGAAGAGCGCGCAGCGCCGCAGCGCCGCCGCCGCCGTCAACAGGTCGGTGCGGGCGATGAGATCGAGGCCGCGGCCCGGCGGCAGTGCCGCCAGCAGCGGCGCCGCTTGCGCGCGTTCATGCGCCGCCGCCAGCACGGCGATGCGGGCGCCGGGCAATGGCCCCGACGCGGCGGTGAGGCGCTGCGCCAGCTCGGCGAAGCGCTCGGCGCGCCATTGCTTGCCGCGCCAATTGGCCGCCGGCCCCACCGCCAGCACTGGCCCGCCGGGCGGCACCAGCAGCGCCGCCCGCTGCTCGTGCTCGGGCGCCGTCCAGAGACGCGGCGCCGGCGGCGGATCGAGGGCGAAGAGACGTGCCAGCTGCTGCACCCGGTGCGCGTCGGCATCGCCCTTGCCCATGACGCGACGCTCGTTTGCGGCCAGCAGATAGGCCAGCGCGGAGCCGCGGAGATCGACGACGAGGTCCCAGCGCCGCGGCACCACGGTACGATAGAGCTTCAGCCAGTGCAGCGCGTAGCGCTGCTTGGTGACGATCAGGATCCGCTCGAGCCCCGGCACCGCGGCGAAGAGGGGCGCCGCATCGGGACCGGCGGCGATGGTGAGGCGGGCGCCGGGATTGCGCTCGACGATGTAGCCGAGGAGCCCGGTGGACAGCACGGCATCGCCGATACGCGTGCCGGTGACGAAAAGGATCCTCATGTGCCCGCGGAATTTGCCTCCGGCGCGATATGCTGCGCGCCTTATAAGCCCGTCCCCAGCGCTTGCCAAGGTTGCGGCCCTTGCCTACTTCTATGGTCCTGGATCGGATCGGCGCGGAGGATTTCGGATGGTTGAGCGATCCTGCATGGTGCTGGGCGATCGCGCGGTGCTCGAGATCGCGGGCGAGGACCGCCTCGCCTTCCTGCAGGGGCTGGTCTCCAACGATGTCGAGAAGGTCGCGCCGGACCGTGCGATCTACGCCGCGCTCCTCACCGCGCAGGGGAAGTACCTCCACGACTTCTTCATCGCCGAGATCGGCGACGCCTTCCTGATCGACGCCGAGGCGGCGCGCCTGGCCGATCTGAAGCGGCGCCTCGGCCTCTACCGTCTGCGCGCCAAGGTCTCGCTCGGCGAGAACGGCGACCGCTATATCGTCGCGGCGGCCTTCGGCAGCGACGCGCTGAACCTGCTCGACCTGCCGGTGGAGCCCGGCGCCGCCGTGCCGTTCGCCGGCGGCATCGCTTATGTCGACCCGCGGCTGCCCGAGCTCGGCGCCCGGCTGCTGCTGCGGCGCGGCGCCGGCCTTGCACCGCTCCAAAGCGCCGGCTTCCGCATCGACGACGGCACCGAATACGACCGGCTGCGCCTGTCGCTCGGCATTCCCGATGGCAGCCGCGATCTCGCCGTGGAGAAGGCGATCCTGCTCGAATCCGGCTTCGAGGAATTGAACGGCATCGACTGGCAGAAGGGTTGCTATATCGGCCAGGAGCTGACCGCGCGCACCAAGTACCGCGCGCTCATCAAGAAGCGGCTGATGCCGGTCGTCATCGACGGGCCGCTGCCCGCGCCGGGCACGCTGGTGATGCTCGGCGATCAGGAGGCGGGCGAGATGCGCTCCGGCCGCGACGGGCTGGGCTTGGCATTGCTGCGGCTCGAAGCCGTGGCCGAGGCGTCGGCCGGCAAGCCGCTCACCGCGGGAACCGCGACGCTCGTCCCGCGCAAGCCCGGCTGGGCGAATTTCTGAGCACCTACCGCAGCGCGTTGTGGATGAGGTAGTCGGCGAAGTCGACCGGCTTCAGCTTGACCTCGGCGCGGTCGAACTCGCCGGCCATGGTGCGCGAGACGATGATGTGGTTCTCGACATGGTCGGGCAGCACCTTGAACACGCCGGTGGCGCCCTTGAGGCGCGGATAATAGGCGGGATCGACCATCTTCTCCCGCCGTGCCAGGCGCTCGATCACCGCTTCCTCGCTCGGCCCCTCGACCTCCTGCTTCTTCAGGATCGCCCAGTCGGTCTCGCCGCCCCAGCCCTGCGCGACGATCGGCTTAGGATCGCCCTCCGCCACGCCCACCTTGTAGACATGCTTGCTGAGCCCGACATCGTTCGCCCATTTGCCGAATTTGGCGCTGCGCGCCACATAGATCACGCCCATTCCCCTCCCCCCGGATTCAACTCATGTAGGCGCCGCCATTGACGTTGATCGTCTGGCCCGTGATGTAGCCGTTCAGCGCCAGCATCACCGCGACCCCCGCCACCTCCTCGGCGCGGCCGAAGCGGCCGAGCGGGATGCGGTCGGGCCTCGCCTGCGCGTGGTCGCGGATCATATCAGTCTCGATCAGCGCCGGCGCGATCGCATTGACGGTGACGCCCTCGCGCACCAGCCAGGCGGCATAGCCATGCGTCATGCCGTGGATGCCGGCCTTGGACGCCGCGTAATGCGGCCCGATGATGCCGCCGGTCTGCGCCGCCGTCGACGAGATGTTGATGATGCGGCCCCAGCGCGCCTGGCGCATGCCCGGCAGCACCGCCTGAGTCACCAGGAACATCGATGTGAGGTTGGTGGCGATGGTCGCGTCCCACGCCGCCTCGTTCAGCGTGTCGAGCGTCATCGGCTGCGAGATGCCGGCATTGTTGACGAGAATGCCGACGGCCCCGAGCCGCGCCTGCGCCTGCAGCGACGAGGCGTCCGACCTCGGCAGACGCCGCGACATCGGCGGCAAGCGCAACCGCGCTGCGCCCGATCGCGGCGATGGCGCCGCAGACCTCCTCCGCCTCCGCCGCGTGGCGGTGATAATTGACGGCGACATCGGCGCCCGCCTCGGCGAGCGCCAGCGCGATGGCGCGGCCGATGCCGCGGCTGCCGCCGGTGACCAGGGCGACGCGCCCGGCGAGATCGTCCATGCCAGCCTCTCCCTTCAGCGGCGCAAGCCCGCGCCGAGCCGCGCCATGACCCGAAACGGCGATTCCCCGGGTGCCAGCGCGGGCTCCCCCGTCCGCCGCAGCCCCTCGCGGCCGAACGCTTCGCGCAGCCCCTCGATGAGCCAGTGCCGCGCTTGCGCCTGCCGCGCCGCCGCAAGGCCCTCGGCGAGACAGCGCCAGTGGCCTGCCACCGCCGCGGCGAGCTTGTCGATGCCATCGCGCCTCAGCGCCGACAGCATCAGCACCGGCACCTCCCAGCCCGCGCCAGCATGTCCGGCAAGGCCCGAGCACGGCAAGGGCGTCCGCCCGCGCGCGCTCGGCGGCGGCGCCGAGATCGCTCTTGGTGATGACGACGACATGCGGGATCTCGACGATCCCCGCCTTCATGAACTGCAGGCTGTCGCCCGAGCCCGGCTGGACGCACAGCACCACCGTATCGGCGGCGCCGGCGATGTCGGTCTCGGACTGGCCGACCCCCACCGTCTCGATCAGCACGATATCGAAGAGCGCGCGCATCAGCACCATGGCCGAGACGGTCAGCGCCGCGAGGCCGCCGAGCTTGTCGCGCGCCGCCATCGAGCGCACGAAGATGCCGGCATCGCCAGGGTCGGTCCTGAGCCGCGTGCGGTCGCCGAGCAGCGCGCCGCCCGAGGCGCGCGAGGACGGGTCGACGGCGATGACGCCGACGGTGCGCCCCTCGCCGCGCCAGGCGGCGATCAGGGCGCCGATCAGCGTCGACTTGCCGACGCCGGGCGGCCCGGTGACGCCGACCACCTGCGCGCGCGGATTGGCATAGGCGGCATCGAGCAGCGCCAGGGTCGCCTCATCCTCCGGCGCGCGCTCGAGGCGCGCCAGGGCGGCGGCGAGCGCCGGCTTCCCTCCCGCCGCAACGGACGAGAGGGAAGCGGTCAAGCCGTGGTCTCGATCGGCTGCCGGCTCAGCGCCGCCTGGGCCGCGGCCAGCCGCGCGATCGGCACGCGATAGGGCGAGCAGGAGACGTAGTCGAGGCCGATCTCCTGGCAGAAGCGCACCGAGGCGGGGTCGCCGCCATGCTCGCCGCAAATGCCGAGCTTCAGGGTCTTGCGCGTCTTGCGGCCGCGCTCCACCCCGATCCGCATCAGCTCGCCGACGCCGTCGCGGTCGATGGTCATGAAGGGATCATGCTCGAAGATGCCGGCGCGCTGATAGGCGCCGAGGAAGCTGCCGGCATCGTCGCGCGACAGCCCGAAGCAGGTCTGGGTGAGATCATTGGTGCCGAAGCTGAAGAACTCGGCGGTCTCGGCGATCTCGCCGGCGCGCAGCACCGCGCGCGGCAGCTCGATCATCGTGCCCACGAGATAGGGCACGCTGATCCCCACCTCCTTCATCACCGCGCTGCCGATGCGGTCGATCATCTCCTTGAGGATGTCGAGCTCCTTCTTGGTGGCGATGAGCGGGATCATGATCTCCGGCTCGACCTTCTCGCCGGTCTCCTTGATCACCGCCGCGGCCGCCTCGAAGATGGCCCGCGCCTGCATCTCGTAGATCTCCGGGCCGGTGATGGCGAGCCGGCAGCCGCGATGGCCGAGCATCGGGTTCGAACTCGTGCAGCGCCTGCGCCCGGTGGCGGATCGCGCCGATATCCTTGCCGGTGGCGCCGACCAGCTCCTGCATCTCCTTGTCGGTCTTGGGCAGGAACTCGTGCAGCGGCGGATCGAGCAGCCGGATGGTCACCGGCAGCCCCTTCATGATGCGGAAGATCTCGATGAAGTCCTGGCGCTGCATCGGCAGGATCTTGGCGAGCGCCCGTCGGCGGCCCTCGGCATCATCCGCCAGGATCATCTCGCGCACCGCGATGATGCGATGCTCGTCGAAGAACATGTGCTCGGTGCGGCAGAGGCCGATGCCCTCGGCGCCGAAGCGCCGCGCCGTCCTGGCGTCGAGCGGCGTGTCGGCATTCGCCCGCACGCCCATGGTGCGCACCTCGTCCGCCCATTGCATCAGCGTGGCGAAATCGCCGGAGAGCTCCGGCTGCATCGTCGGCACCTCGCCCAGCATGACCTCGCCGGTCGAGCCGTTGATGGTGATGACGTCGCCCACCTTCAACACGTGCTCGCGCACGGTGATGGTGCCGGCGCGGTAATCGATGCGCAGCTCGCCGGCGCCGGCGACGCAGGCCCGGCCCATGCCGCGCGCCACCACCGCCGCGTGGCTGGTCATGCCGCCGCGCGCGGTCAGGATGCCTTTGGCGGCATGCATGCCGTGGATGTCCTCGGGGCTGGTCTCGATGCGCACCAGGATCACCGCTTCCTTCTTCTCGGCGCGCGCCTGGGCCTCGTCGGCGGAGAACACGATGATGCCCGACGCCGCCCCGGGCGAGGCCGGCAGCCCGCGCGCCAGCACCGTCCTGGGCGCCTTGGGGTCGAGCGTCGGATGCAGCAGCTGGTCGAGCGAATCCGGCTCGATGCGGCGGATCGCCTCCGCCTTGTCGATGAGACCGGACTGGGCCATGTCGACGGCGATCTTGAGCGCCGCCGGCGCCGTCCGCTTGCCGGTGCGGGTCTGCAGCATGTAGAGCTTGCCCTGCTGCACCGTGAACTCGACATCCTGCATGTCGCGGTAATGCTTCTCGAGCACGTCGCGCACCTTGGCGAGCTCGCCGAACACGCCGGGCATCACCTCCTCCATCGCCGGCAGCTGCGACTTGTTCGCCTTCTTGCCGGCCAGCGTCAGGTGCTGCGGCGTGCGGATGCCGGCGACGACATCCTCGCCCTGGGCATTGACGAGATACTCGCCATAGAACTCGTTGGCGCCGGTCGACGGGTTGCGCGTGAAGGCGACGCCGGTGGCGCAGTCCTCGCCCATATTGCCGAACACCATGGCCTGGATGTTGACGGCGGTGCCCCATTCGGCGGGAATGTCATGCAGCCGCCGGTAGGTGATCGCGCGCTGGTTCATCCAGGAGCCGAAGACCGCGCCGATCGCTCCCCAGAGCTGCTCCTGCGGGTCCTGCGGAAACGGCTTGCCGAGCTCGCGCTGGACGACTTCCTTGAAGCCCGCGACCACCTCCTGCCAATCATCGGCGGCGAGCTCGGTGTCGAGCGTGACGCCGAGATCGAGCTTGGCGTTCTCCAGCAGATCCTCGAAATGATGATGGTCGACGCCGAGCACGACCTGGCCGTACATCTGGATGAAGCGGCGGTAGCTGTCGAAGGCGAAGCGCCGGTCGCCGCTGCGCCTGGCCAAGCCCTCGATGGTCCGGTCGTTGAGGCCGAGATTGAGCACGGTGTCCATCATGCCCGGCATCGAGGCGCGCGCGCCGGAGCGCACCGACACCAGGAGCGGGTTCCCCGCATCGCCGAATTTGAAGCCGATGCGCTGCTCGAGCTGCGCCAGCGCCGCCTCGACCTCGGCGCGCAGCTCCCGCGGGTAAGTCTTGTTGTTGGCGTAGAAATGGGTGCAGACCTCGGTTGTGATGGTGAAGCCCGGCGGCACCGGCAGGCCAAGATTGCTCATCTCGGCCAGGTTGGCGCCCTTGCCGCCGAGCAGGTTCTTCATCTCGGCCTTGCCCTCGGCCTTGCCGTCACCGAAGCTGTAGACCCATCTGGTCATCGTCTAGCCCTCGATCTCTGAGAAGTCGGCGACGCGATTGAGCGTGTCGCGGATCTGCGCCAGGAGGCGCAGGCGGTTCGCCCGCAATTCCCTATTCTCGCAATTAACGGTTACACGCGCAAAAAATTCATCCACCGGCCCGCGCAAGGCTGCGAGCGCCGCTACTGCCACGGTAAACGCCTCCCGGGCGAGGTCGTCGGCGCTCCTCGCCGCCGCCCGGTCCAGCTCGGCGGCAAGCGTCGCCTCGGCCGGCTCCTGCAGGAGCTTGGGGTCGGGCTCGCCGGGGTAGGTCGTCCCGTCCTTCTTCTCCTCGATGCGCACGATGTTGGTGGCGCGGCGATAGGCCACCAGCAGGTTGGCCCCGTCATCGGTCTTAAGGAAGGCATCGAGCGCGGCCACGCGAGCCAGCAGGCGCACGAGATCGTCCTCGCCGCCCAGCGCAAACACCGCCGCGACGAGATCGTGACGCACGCCCTGCTCGCGCAGATGGACCTTGAGGCGATCGGCGAAGAAGGCCAGGAGGTCGGCGGTGGGGTCGAGGGCGAAGCCGTTGGCGCGGCCAAGCACGAAGGCTCGGCCGAACACCTGCGCCAGGGGCAGTCGCAGGCGGTTTTCGAGGACGAGCCGGATCACGCCCAGCGCCGCCCGGCGCAACGCGAAGGGGTCACGCGAGCCGGTCGGCTTCTCGTCGATCGCAAAGAACCCGACCAGCGTGTCGATCTTGTCGGCCAGCGCCACGGCGACGCTGACCGGTGCGCTGGGACAACGGTCGTTCGGCCCGAGCGGCGAGTAATGCTCGGCGATCGCAGCCGCGATCTCGGCGCCCTCGCCATCATGGAGGGCGTAATAGCGGCCCATGATGCCCTGGAGCTCGGGAAACTCGCCGACCATGCCGCTCGAGAGATCGGCCTTGGCAAGCTCCGCCGCCCGCCGCACCTTCGCCTTGTCCGCGCCGCCGATATAGGGCGCGAGGTCCTCGGACAGGCGCTCGACCCGCCCGACCTTGTCGAGGACGCTGCCGAGCCTGGCGTGAAACACCCGCTCGGCAAGTTTCGGGATGCGCGCGGCGAGCGCCACCTTGCGATCCTGCTCCCAGAAGAACCGCGCGTCCGAGAGCCGCGCGCGCAGCCCCGCCTCGTTGCCGGCGACGATCGCCTTGCCGCCGTCATCGGCGATCATGTTGGCGACGAAGAGAAAGCGCCCGGCGAGCTTGCCGTCGCGGTCGAGGCAGGCAAAATACTTCTGATGCGCCCGCATCGAGGTGGTCAGCACCTCGGCTGGCAGCGCGAGGAATTCCGGGTCGATCGTGCCCATGAGCACCACCGGCCATTCGACGAGGCCGGTCACCTCGTCGAGCAAGGCCGGATCATCCTTGACGCCAAGCTGCGCCTCGGCGGCCTTTTCATGCAGCGCCCGCGTGATCGCCTCGCGGCGGTCCTCGCGGCGCAGCATCACATGCGCGGCGCGCAGCTTGCGGCAATAATCGGCGAAATCCTTCACCTTGATCTTCTTCGGCGCGAGGAAGCGGTGACCGCTCGTCGCGCCGCCCACCGGCACGCCATCGAGCGCCAGCGGCAGCACCTTGCCGTCGAACAGGCAGAGCGCGCTGGTCATCGGCCGCACCCAGCGGAAGCTTGCTGCCGGAAAGTGCATGGATTTGGGCCAGGGCAGCGCGAGCACGATCTCGCGCAGCAGGTCCGGCAGCACCGCAGCGGTCGGGCGTCCGGGCCGGCGGATCATCGCGAAATAGAAGGCGCCCTTGCCGCTGTCGCGCTGCTCCAATTGCGTGATCGACAGCAGGCCGGCGGATTTGAGAAACCCGTCGATCGCGCTTGCCGGCGCGCCGACGCGCGGGCCCCGGCGCTCCTCGACCGCATCGGGCTGCCGATCCGGCAGCCCCTCCACCACCAGCGTCAGGCGCCGCGGCGTCGCATAGGCATGCGCGTCGGAGGGAACGAGACCGGCCGCCTCGAGCTTGTCGGTGGCGAGCATCGCCAGATCCTCCGCCGCGCGCGACTGCATGCGCGCCGGGATCTCTTCGGTGAGCAACTCCAGGAGAAGCTCGGCCATCGGCTCAGGCGGCGCTCGCCTGCTGCGCCAGCCAGCCCTCGCAACACGCCTTGGCGAGTGCCCGCACGCGGCCGATATAGGCGGCGCGCTCGGTGACCGAGATGACGCCGCGCGCGTCGAGCAGGTTGAAGGCGTGGCTCGCCTTGATGCACTGGTCATAGGCCGGCAGCGGCAGAGCCTGCGCCAGCAGCGCCCTGCACTCCTGCTCGGCATCCGCGAAATGCCGGAAGAGCAGCTTGGTGTCGGCGTGCTCGAAATTATAGGCGGAGAATTCGATCTCGGCGCGCTTGAACACCTCGCCGTAGGTGACGCCGGCACCATTGTAGTCGAGGTCATAGACGTTCTCGACGCCCTGCACATACATGGCGAGGCGCTCGAGCCCGTAGGTGAGCTCGGTCGAGACCGGATCGCATTCGATGCCGCCCACCTGCTGGAAATAGGTAAATTGCGACACTTCCATGCCGTCGAGCCGAACCTCCCAGCCGAGCCCCCAGGCGCCGAGCGTCGGGCTCTCCCAATCATCCTCGACGAAGCGGATGTCGTGCCGCCGCGCGTCGATGCCGAGCGCGGCGAGGCTGTCGAGATAGAGTTGCTGGCTCTCGGCCGGCGCCGGCTTCAGGATCACCTGGAACTGGTAGTAATGCTGCAGCCGGTTGGGATTCTCGCCATAGCGGCCATCGGTCGGGCGCCGCGACGGCTGGACATAGGCGGCGCGCCAGGGATTGGGGCCGAGCGCGCGCAAGGTCGTCGCGGGATGGAAGGTGCCGGCGCCCATCTCGACATCATAGGGCTGCAGGATGACGCAGCCTTGCGCGGCCCAATAGGCTTGCAGCTTGAGGATCAGCTCCTGGAAGCTGTTACCGGTCGCCGCGGCCGCCGCCACCATCCACTCGTCCGACATGATATTTGAGATTGCGCCGCAACATAAACGCCGCGCCTCAAGGGGTCAAGGCGCGGCCGAGGAGCCGAGTGCCGAGAATCTAGTACATGCCGGTACAGGGCGAGCGCACGTCGGCCGCACCTGTACCGTTTCGGGCGGGTGACGGAGATTGGGGTGAGCAACCCGTTCGATCGCTTCGCGATCGAACCCAATCGGGGCCGACCGCAGAGCGGTCGGCGGGGTTGGTGGGGCGACTCTCGGAATTGCGATAGCGCGCACTAGCCGTTGTTGATCGTGGGGTAACCCGGCAGCGGCGTGCCGTAGGTGGGGTCGACCGGCTGCCCGGCGCCGTTGCGCGGCGTGCCCGGCCCCCAGGCCGGCCGCGCCTGCGCGCACGCCCCCAGCAGCATCGCCACCAGGCATAACCCGGCCGCGAGCGCGCGCGGCACCGCCGGCCGGCGGCCCGTCGCGCCGCTTCTTGCTGTCGTCACCGGCCCCACGGGCAATCCGTGCGCCCGCAGGAGGAGGCGCCACGCGCCGACACATACGCACCGCATTGAGCGCATTTGACGAGATCCTCGGCCTCGATGCGCACCGGCCCCTGCGGGCGCTGGCGCCGCTTCATCTCCTCGCGCAGCTGGCGCCGGATCGCCTCGACGCGGCCGACATAGCGAAAGCCGAACCAGACGATGGCGATGACCAGGCCGAACAGCAGAAACTTGGGCAAGGAAAACCCGAACATGAGCCGGTTTAGGCGCGCCGCGGCCGAGGGTCAAGCGCGCCGCCCTAGAGTCCGAAGCGCGCCCAGATCAATCGTTCCTCGAGCCGCGCCAGGAAATCGCCCGCGATATCGCCGATATCGGGTCGGCGCGGCAGGCCGAAGCGCGGCAGCAGCAGACGGCGGCGCTCCGGCTCGACCGCCCGCAGCCTGACCGTGTCGCCATAGCGCTGGCGCATGACGCCGCGCAGATCGCCGATGCCGTCGACCAGGCCGAGCTCGAGCGCGCGCCGCCCGGTGAAGACCTCGCCGCTGAAGACCGTGCTCTCTTCCACCCTGAGCCGGGCGCCGCGGCGGGCGCGGACCATGTCCTTGAAGACATCGTGCATGTCGCGCTGGAGCGCGGTCAGGCGCTCGACCCCCTTGGGATCCTCGGCCAGGAAGGGATCGAGCAGCGATTTGTTCTCGCCGGCGGTATAGAGGCGGCGCTGCACCCCGAGCCTGCGCAGCACTTCGGCGAAGCCGAAGCTCGCGGTGATGACGCCGATCGAGCCCACCAGCGAGGTGTCCTCGGCGAAGATCTCGTCCGCCGCCAAGGCCAGCCAATAGCCCCCCGACGCTGCGACATCTTCGGTGAAGGCGACGACGGGAACGTCCTTCTCCTGGGCGAGCTGGCGGATGCGGCGGAACAGCAGCGAGGATTGCGCCGGGGAACCACCGGGCGAGTTGATGGCCAGCGCCACGGCCTTGAGATTGCGCAGGCTGAAGGCCCGCTCCAGCGCGCCGGCGAAGCGGCGGAGCGACAGGCCGCGCGGGCCCCGCCCGCCGATCAGCCCGTCGAGCCGCAGCACTGCCACTTGCGGCGGCGGATTGCGAAACCGCTCCATCGGCAGCTTTTCCAGGAGATCGTCGACGAGGCTCATCGCTTTAGAAGATGGGCATGAGCCCCAGGCCTTGACAAGCCATGGCGTTCGGGGCCGCTCAATAGTCCGGCTGTGAGCCCGGCAGCGGCGTCCCATAGCGCGGATCGACCGGCACGCCGACGCCGTCGCGCCAGATCTTTGCCGGGGGCGCGCCGCTCTGGCCGCCGCAACCGCCCACCAGCACCGCCAGGGCTCCGGCAAGGGCCGCCGCGCGCGCCATCGTCATCGACCGCCGCCCCATGCGCTCTCCAGCACCGGATCCGCCCCCAACAACACGGCGACGGACGCCAGAATGGTGGGCAGAGCGCGTGCCCCGGTCCAATCACGAAAGCGTCAGCGCCGCGCCGCGACGCAGCACAGCATCGGCCGCCGGCGTGTAGCGCCCGTCCGCCTCGTGCAAGATGAGCCCCGGGGTGAGGCGCGTCGGCGTCTCGATGCCTTTGCGCGCGCGCAGGATGATGCGCTTTGCCGGCTTGTCGGGACCGGCCCAGAGCGGGAAGACGATGATCTCGCCGGCGCGGCCCAGGAGTTGCGCCAGCAGCTGCTCCATGCGGTCGGCGCGGTGGATGAAGGTGAGGCTGCCCTTGGGCCGCACCATGGCGAGGGCGAACCGGACCCAGGCAGCAAGATCGGCGTCGCCCTCGACCGTCGCGGCGGCCTTGCCGGTATCGGGCGAGGCGGTCGCCGCCGCCGCCTCGAGGAAGGGCGGGTTCGCCATGACATGGGCGAAGCTGCCGGGCTCGAGCCGCGGCGGTGGCCGCAGCAGGTTGCCGGCCATGACGACGACCCGGCTCGCGAGATCATTGAGCACCACGTTCTCGCTGGCCAGCCGGAGCAGGTCCCGCTGCGCCTCGATGCCGGTGATGCGACAGCCCTCGACGCGCGCCGCCAGGCACAGCGCGGCCGCGCCGACGCCGCAGCCGATGTCGAGCACGCTGTCGCCGGCGCCTGCCGGCACCGCGGCGGCGAGCAGCACCGGATCGATCGCCACGCGATAGCCGGAGAGCGGCTGACGCAGCTTGACGCGCCCGTCCAGCAGCGTGTCATCGCTCACCGGCAGGTGCGCGGCTGGATCGGTCACCCCGGCGTCTCGCCGGCGTCGGCAAGCGCGGCCAGCGCGCGGCGATGATCCGGCTCGCGCACCATAAGCCGGCGCTGCAGCGCGGAGATGCCGCCTTCGATCGCCGCCGTGTTGTGATCGAGGACAAAGGTCTCGATGCCGGCATCGGCGAGCAGCGCCTGCAGCCAGGACAGCCGGACGAGGTCATTGGTGCGCAGCAATTCCTTCATCGGTCTCGCCCCAATCATTTCCCCCGACCAGCCGGGCTTGACCCCTTCTCCCAGCATTCTATGCTCGCCTGCGGCCAGGGCTCCGTCAAGCGAGGGGGCGGCCGCCGCGGTGGGGGAAAGGGGAAGTGGGTGTGGCCCTGGTGGCGAGTGCGCAGGACGAAGACGCCAAGCAGCCGGCGACGCTTGACGGTCTCACCGCCCTCCTGAAATCCGATCTCGACCGGGTCAATAGGCTCATCCTCGAGCGTATGCAGAGCCCGGTCGCGCTCATCCCGCAGGTGGCCGGCCACATCGTCGCCGCCGGCGGCAAGCGGCTGCGGCCGATGCTGACCTTGGCCACGGCGCATCTGTGCGGCTATCGCGGCGAGCGTCACGTGGCGCTCGCTGCCGCGGTCGAATTCATCCACACCGCCACGCTGCTGCATGACGACGTCGTCGATGCCAGCGATCTCCGCCGCGGCCTCGCCACGGCGAACGCCGTGTGGGGCAACAAATCCTCGGTCCTGGTCGGCGATTTCCTGTTCAGCCGCGCCTTCCAGCTCATGGTCGAGGATGGCTCGCTGCGGGTGCTGGCGATCCTCTCTGAGGCCTCGGCGGTGATTGCCGAAGGCGAGGTGCTGCAGCTCGTCACCTCGAACGACACCGAGACCACCGAGGAAGCCTATCTCGCGGTGATCCAGGCCAAGACGGCGCAGCTCTTCGCCGCGGCCAGCCGCATCGGCGCCGTGCTGGCCGAGCGGCCCGCCGCCGAGGAGGAGGCGCTCGCGTCTTATGGTCGCAATCTCGGCATCGCCTTCCAGCTCGTCGACGACATGCTCGACTATTCCGCGCGCCAGGCGGAGCTCGGCAAGACCGTGGGCGACGATTTCCGCGAGGGCAAGATCACCTTGCCGGTGGTGCTGGCCGTGCGCCAGGCGGGCGAGATCGAGCGCGCCTTCTGGCGGCGCACGCTGGAGGATCTCGACCAGCAGGAGGGCGACCTCGACCATGCCATAGAGCTGATGACGCGGCTCGGCACGCTCAGAGCGACGCTTGACCGCGCGCGGCATTATGGCGAGGCGGCGCGCCGCAGCTTGGCCTTGTTCCGCGACGGCGCCGAGCGGCGTGCGCTCGACGAGGCCGTCGACTTCTGCCTCGCGCGCGGCCATTGAGGACGGCGCGGGGGTTGCGGCAGGCTGCGTAAGGCAGTATATCGCCCGGCGCCGGAGTGTAGCTCAGCCTGGTAGAGCACTAGCTTCGGGAGCTAGGGGCCGGAGGTTCGAATCCTCTCACTCCGACCAGCCATCAAGCCAGCTGTCTCTCAGGGACAGCTGGCTTTTCGTTTGCCTCGGCCGACGGCCGGCTTCCTTGCGGCTGGCCCGCGGACGCCCCGTCCTCCTGCGCCATGATCTCGACGAGGCGATGGATCGACCGGCCGAGCGGCTGGCTGCTGTCGCAGAGCGCGGGATTGCTGGCAAGAGCGGCGTCCAGCAACCGCTCCGCCTCGGCGCTGTCATCCGCCGTCAGATCGACGTCGAAATAGGTCGTGCGTGCGCATGTCAGGCGAAACCTTCGCGCCATGCGGCATCTCCCTCTGTTTGAGCATACCCGACGCCCGTCTTGCACGCGGCGGCGGTGTCTTCTCAATAGTATTCCTCGCCGCGGCCGAGGCAAGCGTTGCTTTGGCGCAGTCCGGCGCGTCATTTCGCGTCTTAAGCATGTTGGTGGCCCACGAAAACGCCGCGGCAAGACGCGGTCAGGGCTCCCGCTCGGGCTGCGGCCCACGGAACTTGTTGCGCCAGAAGCGGATCGGGCGGACGACCCGGCGGCGGTAGAGGATCGGGAACGGGTTGCGCGTCGGCGGCGCCGAATATGCGCGCGCATTGTCGATGACGGCGGCGCCCATGGTATCGAGCGCGATGAAGCCTGCGACGTCATCGGCGCGCGGAATCCGCCGCGTGCCGCGCACGACGACCGCGAGGTTGCCGCCGCGCCGGGCCAGCCGGCCGATCACGTCGAACATGGTGTCCGCCGGTCGCGCCAGCGCGAAATCGGTGCGCGCGACATCGCCGAGCGTCATGCCGGGCTCGCGCGCCTGCCATAGCTTGAAGCCGGGGTCGAGGCGGATATAGCCTTTGATGCGCGCGCCGTCGGCGACCATGAGATAGAACGGCTTACCGGTCTCCTCCAGCGACGCGATCACCTCATCGAGCGGCTGGCTCGCCTGGCGCAGCTCGAAATCGGTCGCCATCGCCTTGTCGGCGTGGCGGATGCGATAGGTGTTCGCCTGCAGCGCGTCGGGAACCTCATGCCCCTTCTTGACGAGCTTCAGCGTATAGACGCTTTCCGGCAGCACCGCGCGGCGCACGGCCAGCGCCAGCGTGACGCCCAGGATCATCGGTACGATGACGTTGTAGTCGCGCGTCAGCTCGAACACCATGACGATGGCGGTGATCGCCGCGCCGGTCGTGCCGCCGAGCATGCCGGCCATGCCGACGATGCAGAAATCGGTGACATCGAGGCCGAGGCTCGGCGCGATCAGCGTCGTGGCCGTGCCCACCACCCCGCCCAAGGAGGCGCCGATGACCAGCGAGGCCGAGAACACGCCGCCGCTCCCGCCGGAGCCCAGCGTCAAGGTCGTGGCCAGCACCTTGGCGGCGAAGAGCAACGCGAAGAAGCCCAGGCTGGTGATGTCGCCGCGCAGCATGTCCTGCATCGCGGCGTAGCTCGGTCCCGCGACATAGTAATGACCGGTCGTGACCATCAGCCCGTAGGCGAGGCCGCCCACCATGAGCATGCCGATCATGTGCTGCAGATAGGGGTTCGGCGTGAGGCGCGCGAACTGGCGCTCCGACCAGCCGAGCACGGCGATCATCGACCAGGCGGCAAACCCCAGCAGGATGCCGAACAGCACGAAAGGCAACAGGCCGAGCACGCCGGCAATGCGCAGATGCGTCGCCATCACGGTCTGGACGAGGAAGGTTGGCTGCATGCCGTAATAGAAGCGCGTGACGAAGGTGCTGGCGCCGGTGGCGATGGTGACCGGCAGCAGCGTGCGGGCGCTGATCTCGGGCATCATCAGCTCGATGGCGAAGACGATCGAGCCGAGCGGCGCGTTGAACGCGCCGGACAGCCCGGCGGCGGCGCCGGCGGCGACGAGCGTCATGCGCTGCCATTGCGCGAGGTTGAGCAGGCGCGAGATGCGCGAGGCGAGCGCGGCGCCGATCTGTACGATCGCCGCTTCGCGGCCGACCGAGCCCCCGCTGCCGCTCTGCACGCCGGCCGCCAGCGATTTGGCGAAGGCCGACACGGTGCGCACGCGGCCTTCGCGATAATAGATGGCATCGATGATGTCCGAGACCCCCTGCCCCCGCCGGTCGGCCGGCAGCGCCCGCATCAGCATGACGACGGCAATGCCGCCGATGGCCGGCGACAGGATCACCAGCGGACCGAGCCAGCTGGCGGGCGTATGCAGGTTCGGATCGTAATAGAAGGAAAGCGTGCCGAGGAAAAAGAGATTGTGGATCGCCGCGACCATCGCGCGGAACAGCACCGATGAGCCGCCGGCCAGCACGCCGATCAGCAGCGCGACGAGCGACAGCCCGGCCAGCGCGACCGGCCGCCCTTCATGCCCGTGCTCACCCTCGCCCGCCATGCCGTCTCGAAATCCTTTTGCCGTCGCTGGCCACGAAAGGGCGGCGCCCTCGACAGGGCGGGCCGGTCCGCTCCCATCGGTATATGGTGACGCGGCCGGGCCGTCCAGGCGGCACCGCGCGCTCCTGCGAATAAACATCGGCAATGTGGCAAGATTGCGCTGGCCGCCGCATCCAGAACGGCGCCGTCGCGTGTGGCGGCACCGACTCGGCGGGGCTCCGGCCGCCGTCGCGGGGCGCGGATGGCGGCTCGCGGATTTTCCGGCGCGCGGCCGAGGCGTCGCCGCCGCTGCCGGCGCGCGCATCGGTGTCGTCGGCGCGGCATTCATCGCCGGCTCAGAAACCATCACGGCACAGGGATTTCTCTGCTGTCGATCGTCGCCGCAAGGAGCCGAGAATGCGGCGTCGGCGAAACACTCGCCGGCTTGCGCGAGCGACCGGCGTGATCGCGCGTGACGAAATTGTGATTTCACGTAGCGTTTCCTGACGAGGATCGGTACAATTATGTCGCTGCGGTACGTGCTCTGCGCGACCGGCAGCTGTGCAACCAAACCGACGAAACCGGGGGCCGCTCAGAAATGAGCGGCCCTTGTTGCTTCACCCCGGCGCGCGACGGATGCCGATCATCCGTTTCGTTCGGCGCGCCCTTGCCGGAAGTGCCGCGCGCTGGCGCACGCCTGTCGCGCCCGCTGCCGATCGATCGCCGACGGTCACCCTGCAGGGCTTGTCGCTTCGATGCGCCGATCTGCCGCAGCGTCACGCCTGGCCGCCGACGCCCGTGCGATGGCGACGAAGACGCCGATGAGCGGCGTCTCGCCCAAGCGATAGCAGCAGCAGATCATCAGGCGGGACGGGCATAAATAACAATATATAACTGTAATTGTTGCTAAATCTATCGTTAGTAACTCGCTAAGAAATTTCATACACTCTCATCGGCATGAGACTGGCAGGCAAGCACAGGCGGGGGATGCCGCTGCTTCGGCCGTTTTTGATCGCGCTGCTCCTGGCAGCAGGCGCGCTGGGCGCGTGCACGGGCCCACAACCGGCCTCCGAACCCTCACTGGCGCTGCAGGCGCCGCTGCCGCCGGAGCCGCCGACGGTCTACCCCAGCCGCCTGCCGAGCTTTACGCAGGTGGGCCTCGCCTCCTGGTACGGCCGCGACTTCCACCACAAGACCACCGCCAGCGGCGAGCGCTACGACATGCGCGATCTGACCGCGGCCCATCGCTCGCTCCCGCTCGACACCATCGTGCGCGTGACCAATCTTGATAACAACCGCTCCGTCGTGGTGCGCATCAACGACCGCGGCCCCTTCGCGCAAGGCCGCGTCATCGACGTCTCGCGCGGCGCGGCCGAGCTTCTGGACATGACCAAGACCGGCGTCGTACCGGTGCGCGTCGAGGTCTTCCCCGCCGACCAGTTCAAGACCGTCGCCGAGTACCTGCGCCCCTATTGATCAGTTCGCGGTGTAGCCGCCGTCGAAGACGAATTCGGCGCCGGTGACAAAGCGCGCCTCGTCGGAGACGAGATAGACCGCCATCGCCGCCAGTTCCTCCGGCGTGCCGAGCCTCCCCAACGGGATCATCGCCTTGAGCGCCTCCAGCATCTTGTCGGGCTGGCGCGATTCCGCGAGCATCTGCCCCACCATCGGCGTGTCGGTATAGACGGGATGGATGGAGTTGCAGCGCACCCCGTTCTTGCGATGCGCGCAATGCAACGCCACCGATTTGGTGAGCAGCCTCACGCCCCCCTTGCTGGCGCAATAGGCGGCGCTGTCGCGCGCGCCGATAAGCCCCGCCACCGAGGAGATGTTGATGATCGCGCCGCCGCCGGCCTTGGCGATCAGCGCGATGGCGTGCTTGCAGCCGAGGAAGGGGCCGTCGAGGTTGACGGCATGGATGCGCCGCCACTCCTCGAGGGTGGTCGCCTCGACACTGCCGCGGCTGCCGATGCCGGCATTGTTGACGAGCGTGTCGAGGCGGCCGAATGTGCTCTTCCGCCGCGCCGAGATTGCCGATCCACTGCTCCTCGCTGGTCACGTCATGAGCGAGGAAGATGGCAGCCGGTCCGATGCTCCTGGCGGCATCCTCGCCACGCGGGCGGTCGATATCGGCGATGGCGACGCGCGCGCCCTCCGCGACGAAGGCCCCCGCCATGGCGCGCCCCAGCCCCGAGGCGCCGCCGGTGATGAATGCCGCCTTGCCGTCAAGCCGCTTTGCCATCGCACCCTCCCCAGCTCCGCTCTCTAGACCGTCGGCAGGTGGTAGTCCTTGAACTGCTCGCGCAGCCTGGTCTTCAGCACCTTGCCGGTGGCGCCGTGCGGGATCTCCGGCACGATCACCACGTCATCGGGCAGCTGCCAGCGGGCGATCTTGTCGCCGAGGAAGGCGGTGATCGATTCCTTGGTCGGCTGCCGCCCGGGCTTGGCCACGACGATGAGCAGCGGCCGCTCGTCCCATTTGGGATGCGGCAGGCCGATCACCGCGGCCTCGGCGATGTCGGGATGGCCCATCGCCGCGTTCTCGACATCGATCGAGCTGATCCACTCGCCGCCGGATTTGATCACGTCCTTGCTGCGGTCGACGATGATCATGTAGCCGTCGCTGTCGATGGTGGCGACGTCGCCGGTGCGGAACCAGCCGGCATCGTCGAAGGCGGCTGCCGTCGCCTGGTCATCATTGAAATAGCCGCTGACGATCCAGGGACCGCGCACCAGCAGTTCGCCGCTTGCCTTGCCGTCATGCGGCTGCGCCGTGCCGTCGGCGCCGACCACCTTCATGTCGACGCCGAACAGCGGCAAGCCCTGCTTGGTCTTGATCGCCAGCAGCTCGTCCTTCGAGCGCTCGAGATGCTTCAGCTTCGGCAGCGCCAGCGAGCCCACCGGGCTCATCTCGGTCATGCCCCAGCCATGGATGCATTGGACGCCGTAGGTCTCCTCGAAGGCTTCGATCATCGTCCGCGGCGCGGCCGAGCCGCCGACGGTGACGCGCTTCACGCCGTCAAGGCGCTTGCCGGTCTGCTCGAGATACTGCAGCAGGCCGAGCCACACGGTGGGAACGCCGAGCGACAGCGTTACTTTCTCCTGTGTGAACAGCTCGTGCAGGCTGGCGCCGTCGAGCTTCGGGCCGGGAAACACCAGCTTCGAGCCGGACATCGCCGCCGCGTAGGGAATGCCCCAGGCGTTGACGTGGAACATCGGCACGACCGGCAGGATCGAGTCGCGCATCGAGATCCCGACCGCGTTGGCCGAGCAGACGGCGAAGCTGTGCAGCAGGGTGGAGCGGTGGGTATAGAGCGCGCCCTTGGGATTGCCGGTGGTGCCCGAGGTGTAGCACAGCGAGGACGCGGTGTTCTCGTCGAACTCCGGCCAGACGAGATCCGCCGCCTCGCCGGCGACGAGCTCCTCATAGCAGAGCGCGCCGGGAAGGCTCGTCTGCGGCATGTGCGCGCGATCGGTCATGATCACATAGTGCCGAACCGTCGGCCATTCCCCCGCCATCTTCTCCGCGATCGGCACGAAGGTGAGGTCGAGGAACAGGATCTTGTCCTCGGCATGGTTCACGATGTAGCGCAGCTGATCGGCGAAGAGCCGCGGATTGATCGTATGGCAGACGGCGCCGATGCCGGAGACGGCGAAGTAGAGCTCGAAATGCCGGTGGGTGTTCCAGGCGATGGTCGCCACCCGGTCGCCGGGTCCCACGCCGAGCCGCTTCAGCGCCTTCGCCAGCTGCTTGGCGCGGCGCTCCGCCTCGAGATAGGTGTAGCGGTGGATCGGACCCTCGACGGTCCGTGTCACGATCTCGGTATCACCGTGATACTCGGCGGCATATTGAATGAGCGCCCCGATGAGCAACGGGCGGTCCATCATCAATCCGCGCATCCCACCTCCCTGGCTCTGTGTCGCATTTCTTGGCCGGCTGCCCACGCTATAGCCGACCCGGCCGCAGGACGCCAATCAGAAAGACGCGCTGAAACCGCCATCGACCGTGAGCACGTGGCCGTTGACGTAGGACGCCTCGGTCGATGCCAGGAAGACGGCGGCACCGCCGATCTCCTGCGGCTGGCCCCATCGGCGCAACGGCACGCGCAGCTCGACGAAGGAGAGAAATTTGGCGTCCGCGACGCGCTCGGCGTTGGTCTCGGTGGCGAAGAAGCCGGGCGCGATGGCGTTGGCGGTGATGCCATGCGGGCCGTATTCGGCGGCAAGCGAGCGGGTGAGCGCGGCGAGACCACCCTTGGCCGCGGTATAGGCGGCATCGCCGGCGCGCGACAGCGGTCCCGCCACCGATGTCACCATGATGATGCGTCCCCAGCGACGCGGCAGCATCAGCGCCGCCGCCGCCTTGGCGAGGCCGAAGGGCGCGGCGAGATTGACCTCGAGCATCTCGCGCATGTCGCCGAGCGAGAGCTGGTCGATGGGGCGCCGGTTGCGCAGCCCGACATTGCTGACGAGGATGTCGAGCCGGCCATGCTCGCGCTCGATCGCGCCGAAGGCGCGGCCGACCGCCGCCTCGTCGGCGACGTCGAAGGCCAACTGCGCCGCGGCAAGCCCCTGCGCGCGCAGGCCTTCCACCACCGGCGCGAGCCGCGCCGCATCACGGCCGTTCAGCAGCACCTGCGCTCCGGCCCGCGCCAGGCTCGCCGCCATGGCGAAGCCCAGCCCGCGCGCCGCACCCGTCACCAAGGCGAGCCGGCCGTCGAGCGAGAAGGGCCGTTCCGCCATGCCGCCGCTCAGGTGAAGAGCCGCTCGCTGGCGAGGCGCGCACCGTCGCGCAGCGCGCGCAGCTTCGCCCAGACCACATCCTCGGCCACCCGCCCCATCCCGGCGGAGGTATCGAAGCCGCAATCGGTGCCGGCGATGACGCGCCGCGGATCGCCCACCGCCTGCGCCACGCGCTCGATGCGCTCGGCCACCACTTCGGGATGCTCGACGAAATTGGTCAGGCTGTCGATGACCCCGGCGACGATGAGCTGGTCGTCGGCCAGCGGCAGCGCCTCGAGGCAGCGCGCCTCATGGGCATGGCGCGGATTGGCGAAGGGCAGCACGAAGGCGCCCACCTCGGCCTGCCGCAGCACCGGCCAGATCTCGTCCAGCGGCACGTCGCAATCATGCGGCGCCTCGTAATTGCCCCAGCAGACATGCATCCGCACCCGGTCGCGCGGTATGTCGACCAGCGCCGCGTTGATCGCCGCGATCACGCGCTCGACGAATTCGAGGAAGTCGCCGAGCGGCCGGTCCATGTAGGAGACATGCCGCTCGAGCGCGAGGTCGGGACAATCGAGCTGCAGCAGAAACCCGGCGCCGACGATGGCGTCATACTCGACCTTGAGCGCCGCGGCGAGCGCCGCCAGATAAGCTTCCTCGCTGGCATAATGCTCGTTCAGCACCGCCGACGCGACGATGCCCGGCGACGGCGCGGTCAGGAACGGCTCGACGAAGCCGCGCTCGATCGCGTCCAGCACTGCGCGGAAATCGCGGCACTCCGCCTGGACCAGGGCGGGATCGAGATAGCGGATCTCGCCGACCGCCTTGGGCGGCGCGAAATTGCTGACCGCCTCCTTGCCGGCGAGCTGGCTCAGCATCGCCTCCTTGAACAGCGGATAACGCTCGATGTCGCCGCGCGGCGAGCGCTGCCAGCTGCCGCCGAAGCCGCTGAGCCGATGGCGGAGATAGAGAAAGAAACCTTCGCGCTGCTGCTCGCCGTTATTGCCGATGTCGATGCCGGCATCGAGCTGCTTCGGCACCACCCAGCGCAGCGCCTGCCGCCCCGCCTCCTCGAGCACGGCCGGATCGACCGCCTCGCCGCGCGCGCGGCGGGTATAAAGCCGCGTCAGCTCCGCCGGTCGCGGCAGGCTGCCGGTATGCGTGGTCAGAATCCGCTCCGCGCTGTGCTGCATGGGCCTGCCCTCCCCGCCGGCCACTTTACCGGGGCACGCGCCGTGGACAACCCCCCGGCGATACCGCATGGTCGCGGCAAAGAGCGGAGAGAACCCCATGGTGCGGATGCTGAGACATAGTGGCGGCTGGCGCGATACCGTCGATTTCGAGGTCGCCGATCTCGTGATTGCCGGATGGACTGGGCGCGATACCGCGGGGCTGCAGCATCATATCGACGAGCTCAAGGCGATCGGCGTCAAGCCGCCGAGCAGCGTGCCGCTGTTCTACCGCGTCGATCGCGGCCTCCTCACCACCGAGACGAGCATCGACGTCGTCGGCGCCGAGACCTCGGGCGAAGTCGAGACGGTGATCTTCTCCGCCGGCGGGCTGTGGGTGGGGCTCGGCTCCGACCATACCGACCGCGCCGCCGAAGCCTATTCGGTGGCGCTTTCCAAGCAGCTCTGCCGCAAGGTGGTCGCGCCCGAGCTCTGGCGCTTCGAGGAGGTCGCGCCGCATTGGGACCGCCTGATCCTGCGCGCCCATGCCGTGGCAGGCGGCAAGCGTCGCCTCTACCAGGAAGGCGCCACGGCGGTCATCCGCGATCCGCGCGAGCTGATGGAGCGCTTCACCGGGCGCGGCCCCGGCCTGCCGGAAGGCACGGCGATGTTCTGCGGGACCCAGCCGGCGATCGGCGGGATCGCCGCGGCCGACCGCTTCGAGATGGAGCTCGAGGACCCCGTGCTCGGCCGCTCCATGCGCTACGCCTACGACATCCGCGCCCTGCCGCTGGTCAGCTGACCTCAACCGCCTTCCGCGCTCTTCAGCGCGCTGCAGGACGGCGATGAGGGCGCGGTCGCGCCGCGCCGCCAGCTCGGCGATCGAGCGGCCCGACGCCTCGGCAGCGACGCCGTCGATGATCTCGCGCTGCAGCGCCGGCGTCATCTCGGGGCTGCCGAGATCATCCCACCAGCTTTGCATCGGCACGAGCAGGTGCTTCATGAAATGCTCCATGCCGCCGACGCCCCCGGCCAGGTGAAAGGTGAGATGCGGGCCGTAGATCGGCCAGCGCAGCCCCGGCCCGTAGGTGATGGCCGCATCGATATCACTGACGCTCGCCACCCCTTCGGCGACGAGATGCACCGCCTCGCGCCACAGCGCCGCCTGCAGGCGGTTCGCGACATGACCGCCCACCTCCTTGCGGATATGGATGGGGTGCTTGCCGATCGTCGCGATAGAAGGCGAGCGTCCGCTCGATGGCGTCGGCCGAGGTCCGCGCGCCCCCCACCACCTCGACCAGCGGGATGAGATGCGGCGGATTGAAGGGATGGCCGAGGACGCAGCGCTCGGGATGCCGGCAGCGCGATTGCAGGCGGCTGATCAGCAGCCCCGACGAGCTCGAGACGATGAGCGCCTCGGGCGGCAGCACGCTGTCGAGCGCCGCCAGGAGCTCGATCTTGAGATCCTCGCGTTCGGGCCCGCTCTCCTGCACGAGCTCGGCGCCGGCGACCGCCTTCTGCGGGTCGCGTTCGAAGCGCAGCGCCTCGGGCCGCGCGCCGGGCGCCATGCCGCCCAGCTCTTGTAGGCTCGGCCAGGCCTGGATGACCATCTCGCGCGCGAAGGCCTCGGCGCCGGGCGCGGGGTCGCTCGCCGTCACCGCGAGGCCGCGCGACAGGAAATAGGCGGCCCAGCTGGCGCCGATCGTGCCGGCGCCGACCACCGCGACCTGCTTTATCGTCATGTCACCTCCCGAAGGTTCGTGAAAAAGCCGCGGATCTCGCGGCAGGCGAGGTCGGGCTTCTCGTAATGGACGAAATGGCCGGCCTCGGCGACGGTCGTCACCGTCACGTCGCTGAAGAACTCGCCCAGGCGATCGGCCCAGGCACTCCTCAGGATGGGATCGCTCTCGCCCCACAGCACGCGCGTCGGCACGTCGATGGGCGCGCGAAGCTGCCGCGGCACCTCCCCCCGCATCGCCGCGAGGCGCGCCTGATGCGCCGAGATGTACCAGTTGAAGCCGCCCTGGAGATTGCCGGGCTTCATGAAATTATCGACCCAGGCTTCGAGATCCTCGTCGAAGACGTGCGGGTCATGCGCCCAATGGCTGAGGAAATGGCGGAAATATGTGCGGCAGGCGGCGCGCGAGCTGCCGACGAGCTCGGCGGCCCAGCTCTGTTGGTGGAAGGACTGGTACCAGATCTCGATGAGGTGATCGGGCGCGGCCCAGCGGCTGCCGATGCCGGGATAGGGGCAGTTGAAGAAGAAGAGGCCGCTGAGCCGCTCCGGATGGAGCCGCGCCACGCTCTGGGCGACATGGGCGCCGACATCGTGCGAGACGATGCCGACCCGGCCGAGGCCGAGGCCGTCGATCAGCGCCGCGATATCCGCCGCATGAATGTCGGCCCCGGCATCGGCCGACGGCCCCGGCGATGGCTTGTCGCTGTCGCCGAAGCCGCGCAGATCAGGCGCGATGACATCGAAATCCTGCGCCAGCGCCGGGATGCATTTGCGCCAAGCGTACCAGAATTCTGGCCAGCCATGCAGCAGCAGCAAGGGCGCGCCCCGCCCCTCCCGTACGTAATGGATGCGGATCCCATTGGCGGCGATGAAGCGCGAGGTGAAGGACGTCATCGGCGCCTCACACCGCGCCGAGCGCCTGGTCGAGATCGGCGATCAGGTCGGCCGGGTCCTCGAGGCCGACCGAGAGCCGCACCAGCCCGTCATCGATGCCAAGCTCGGCGCGCTCCTCGGGCTTGAAGCGGTGATGCGTCGTCGTGGCAGGATGGGTGATCAGGCTCTTGCTGTCGCCGAGATTGTTCGAGATCTCGATGAGCTTCAGCGCATTCTGCAGGCGGAAGGCGCCGGCCTTGCCGCCCGCGACCGAGAGCGCCAGCAAGGTGCCGCCGCCGCTCATCTGCCGGCGCGCCAGCGCCCGCTGCGGATGGCTCTCGAGACCGGGGTAGAGCACGCGCGCCACCTTGGCGTGACCCTCGAGGAAAGCCGCGACCTCGGCGGCGGAGCGGCTCATGGCATCGACCCGCAGCGGCAGGGTCTCGATGCCTTTGAGCAGCAGCCAGGCATTGAACGGGCTCAAGGCGGGGCCGGTGTGGCGCAGGAACGGCATCAGGCTCTCGCGCACGAATTTGTCCGGCCCGAGCACCGCGCCGCCGAGGCTGCGCCCCTGCCCGTCGATATGCTTGGTCGCGGAATAGACCACGATATCGGCGCCGAGCTGCAAGGGGCGCTGCAGCAGCGGCGTGGCGAAGACATTGTCGACGATGAGCACGCCGCCGGCGCGGTGGGTGAGATCGGCCACCGCCGCGAGATCGACCAGCTCGAGCGTCGGGTTGGACGGGCTCTCGCAGAACACCGCCTTGACCCCTGGCGCCAGCGCACGCTGCCAGGCGGCAAGGTCGCGCCCGTCGACGAGCTCGGTAGTGACGCCATAGCGCGGCAGGATCTGGGTGATGACGTAGTTGCACGAATTGAACAGCGCGCGCGAGGCGACGACGCGGTCGCCGGCCTTGACCTGCGAGGCGAGCGCCGCGAAGACCGCCGCCATGCCGCTGGCGGTGGCGCGGCACCCCTCGGCGCCTTCGAGCAGCCGCAGGCGCTCCTCGAACATGGCTACCGTCGGATTGGCGTAGCGCGAATAGACGAAGCGCGAGCCGTCCTTGGCAAAGGCTGATTCCGCCTCCTCCGCCGATTTGTAGACATAGCCGGAGCTCATATAGATCGCCTCGGCGGTCTCCATGAACTGGCTGCGCAGATGGCCGCCGCGCGCCATCACGGTGCGCGGGCGGAGATCTGGGGGAAGCGCGCGAAAGGCGTCAGGCATGGTCGTTGCTCCTGCGGTCGCCGGCAGCGGGCACGAAAAAACCCTGGATCCGCAAAGGGCCAGGGTTCCGGGAGGAGCCTCCGACCTTTTTAGCGGTTGGTTTTACGTGGCCGCAAGCCGGTCGGCTCAAATCACCACGGTACAGGGAGCGGCGTACTCCCGGCTGACGCCCCTGTCAAGCCTGTCGCGCGCCAGACCGGCTCCTAACGCACCGCGGCGTTGGGGCGGCAGACGCTGTACCAGATGCCGAGATGCGCCTCTTTCCATTTGGGGTCGGCGCAGTTCTTCGCCTGCTCGGCGGCTTCGGCCTGATCCTTAGCCGGGTCGATGCCGTTGCCGCCGCCGCAGGCGGAGAGCAGCGGCAGCAGCGCCACGGCAAGCCATATTCTTCTCATCTCGTCATCTCCCGATCGGCGACCGCCCGGTTTTTCGCCCGTCACGGCGATCGTTGCCAATTATAATTTCTTTACCCCCAGGGATGACAGTGGCGTCGGAAATCGACTAGGCTGCCGCCAAAGGCCGGAAGACGCCGGCGTGTAGGGCGGAAAACGGGGGTAGGCATGTCGATTTTCGATCTCACGGGCAAGACCGCGGTCATCACCGGCTCCTCCAAGGGCATCGGCCGGGCGATCGCCGAGCAGCTGGCGCTGTTCGGCGCCAATGTCGTGGTGTCGAGCCGCAAGGCGCCGGCCTGCGAGGAAGTGGTCGCCGGCATCCAGAAGGCAGGCGGCAAGGCGGTGGCGATTGCGGCGCATATCGGCGACAAGGCGGCGCTCCAGACACTCGTCGATCAATCCATCCAGGCCTTCGGCCGGATCGATGTCCTCGTCTGCAACGCCGCGGTCAACCCCTATTACGGGCCGCTCGCCGGCATCAGCGACGATGCCTTCGACCGCATCATGGACAGCAACATCCGCAGCAACCTCTGGCTCTGCAACATGGTGATCCCCGCCATGGCGAAGCGTAGGGATGGCGCCGTCATCATCGTCTCGAGCATCGGCGGGTTGCGCGGCAGCTCCATGCTCGGCGCCTACGGCATTTCCAAGGCGGCCGACATGCAGCTCGCGCGCAGCCTCGCGGTCGAATGGGGCGAGCACAACATCCGCGTCAACGCCATCGCCCCGGGCCTGGTCAAGACCGATTTCGCCCGCGCGCTCTGGGAGGACAAGGAGGTCCTGGCCCAGACCCTGAAGCAGGCGCCGCTCGGCATCATCGGCGAGCCCGTGGACATCGCCGGCATGGCCGTCCTCCTTGCCTCCAGCGCCGGCCGCTTCATCACCGGCCAGACCCTGGTGATCGATGGCGGCGTCACCATCGCCGGACGCGGCTGACCGCTGTTTATTCGCCGGCGGCCGGCTGGTGCTCGCGCCCGCCGCGCCGCAGGCGCCGGTGGCCCCATTCGCGCAAATGCTGGAAGACGACATAGAGCATCGGGATCAGGAAGATGCCGATCGAGCTCGCCGCCAGCATGCCGGCGAACACCGAGGTGCCGACGTCGCGCCGGCTGATCTGCGCGGCGCCCTGGGCGATCACCAGCGGCACGAGGCCGAGCACGAAGGCGATCGACGTCATCATCACCGCGCGAAAGCGCATGCGCGCGCCCATCGCCGCGGCATCGCCGACCGCCATCCCGGCTTCGCGCTGCTCCTTGGCGAACTCGACGATGAGGATGCCGTTCTTGGCGGCCAGCGCGATCAGCACGACCAGCCCGATCTGCGCGTAGAGATCGAGCGTCAGACCCGAGATGATGATGCCGCCATAGGCGCCGAGCACGCCGACCACCACCGACAGCAGCACCGGGATCGGGATCACCCAGCTTTCATAGAGCCCGACCAGGAACAGATAAGCGAAGATCACCGCCGTGGCGAGAATAGGGCCGGTCTGCCCGCTCGCCTCGTGCTCCTGAAAGGCGGTGCCGGTCCATTCGAAGGTATAGCCTGGCGGCAGCGTCGCATCCGACACCTCCTGCATCGCGGCCAGGGCGGCGCCCGATGAGCCGCCCGGCGCCGGGCTGCCGTTGATGGTGACCGAGCGATAATTGTTGTAACGCGTGATCACTTGCGGCCCGACGACGAAGCGCAGATTGGCGATCGAGCGCATCGGCACCATCTCGCCGGCCTTGTTGCGCACGTAGATCTGCCAGATGTCGGAGATGTCGCGGCGGTCGGCGGCCTCGCCTTCGATATTGACCTGCCAGGTGCGGCCGTAGAGGTTGAAGTTGTTGACGAAGAAGCCGCCGAGCGTCGATTGCAGCGCGGTGAAGACGTCGTTGATGTTGAGGCCCAGCGCCTGCGCCTTGTCGCGGTCGATGTCGAGATAGATCGACGGCGTCGTCGCGGTGAAGGTGGAGAAGACGCGCGCCAGGCGCGGATCCTGGTTGGCGGCGGCGATGATCCCCTGCATGACGCTGCCGAGCCGCGCCGGATCCTGCCCCTCGAGCGCCTCGAGCTGGTACTCGAACCCGCCGCTGGTGGAGAGGCCGATGATCGGCGGCAGGTTGAAGGGAACGATGGTGGCGGTGCGGATCTGCTGCGCCTCGCCGAACATGCGGCGGATCAGCGTCTGCGCCGAATTGGCGGCGCCGACCCGGTCCTCGAACGGCTTGAGCTTTGCCACCAGGAAGGCGGTGTTCGACTCATTGGCGCTGTCGAGCAGCGAGAAGCCCACCACCGCGAAGGCGTCCTGCACCTGCGGCATCGAGCGGAGCACATCCTCGACCCGCCGCACGGTCTCGCTGGTGCGCGCCACCGAGGCGCCGTCGGGCAGTTGCACGTTGAGGAAGAACGCGCCCTGGTCCTCCTCCGGCAGGAAGCTCGTCGGCGTGATCCGCGACACGCCGTAGATGCCGACCGCGAAGACCGCGATCAGCAGCAGCGACAGCACGGCAAGACGCACCAGGCGCCGCACCACCGCGGCATAGCCGTCGCGCACATGGTCGATGCTGCGCAGCACGCCGCCCATGATGCCGCGGCGCGGGCCCTCGTGGCGCAGCACCAGCGCGCAGAGCGCCGGCGAGAGCGTCAGCGCGTTGAGGGCGGAGATCAGCATGGCGACGCTGATGGTGACGGCGAATTGGCGGAAGAGCTGTCCGGAGATGCCCGGGATGAACGCCACCGGCACGAAGACCGAGAGCAGCACCAGGGTGATGGCGATGATGGGGCCGGTGATCTGGCCCATCGCCCTGATCGTCGCCTCGGCCGGCGTCACGCCGGGCTCCTCCTCCAGCACGCGCTCGACATTCTCGACGACGACGATGGCGTCATCGACGACAATGCCGATGGCCAGCACCAGGGCGAGGAGCGACACCGTGTTGGCGGAATAGCCCATCGCCAGCAGCACCGCGAAGGTGCCGATCAGGCTGACCGGGACGGCCACCGCCGGGATGACCGTGGCGCGCAGATTGCCGAGGAACAGGAAGACGACGATGACCACGAGGATGAAGGCCTCGGCCAGCGTCTTCAGCACCTCGTGGATGGTGTCGCCGACGAAGACGGTGGAATCGTAGACGACATGCGCCTTGAGCCCCGGCGGGAAACGCTCGCTCAACCGCGCCATCGCCCGGTTGACCAGCGTCGCCGTCGCCACCGCGTTGGCGTCGGGCGTGAGATAGAGCGCGATGCCGACCGCCGAGCGGCCGTTGATGCGGGTCTCGGTGTCCTCGTTCTGGGCGCCCATCTCGACGCGGGCGACGTCACGCACGCGCAGCACGGACCCGTCGGGATTGGCGCGCAGCACGATGTTGCCGAATTGCTGCGTCGTGGTCAGCCGACCCTGCGTCTGCACGTTCATCTGGAACTGCTGGTCGTTGTTCACCGGACGCGCGCCGATGCGCCCGACCGCCGCCTGCACGTTCTGCGCCTGGATCGCGTTGACGACGTCGGAAGGCGCGAGGTTGAGGCTGGTGAGCCGCTGGGTGTCGAACCAGATGCGCATGGAATAGTTGAGCTTGCCGAACAGCAGCGCCTGGCCCACGCCCGGCACGCGCGAGATCTCGTCGAGGATGTTGATCGTGGCGTAGCTGGTGATGAAGACGGGGGTGAGCTTCGCGTCCTCGCCGTAGAGCGCCATGAACTGCAGAATGGCGGCGGAGCGCTTCAGCACCACGAGACCCTGGAGCTGCACCTCCGGCGGCAGCTGCGCCAGCGCGGTCTGCACCCGGTTGTTGACGTTGACGGTATCGATGTCGGGGTTGGTCCCGGGCAGGAAGCTGACGGTGAGGTTGTAGCTGCCGTCATTGCCGCTCGTCGACTTCATGTAGATCATCTTGTCGACGCCGACGATCTGCGCCTCGAGCGGCTGCGCGACGGTGGCTTCGACGACGGCGGCCGAGGCGCCGGGATAGGTGGCGCTGACCTGGACGCGCGGCGGCACGATGTCGGGAAACTGCGCCACCGGAATGCGGGTGAGCGCGATCGCGCCGGCGATGGTGATGACGATGGCGATGACGATGGCGAGCCGCGGCCGGCGGACGAAAATGGCGGAAATCATCGCGGCGCTCTGCGGCTCACGAACGCGACGGCGTCGACGTTGCGCCCGGGCTTGGGGGCGCGCCGGGACCGGCGCTCGGAGCGCTCGCGGCCGGCCCGGGCGAGACGGTCTGGCCCGGGCGAATGCGCTGGATGCCGTCGAGGACGACGTTCTCGCCCTCGGTGAGACCGTTCAGCACCACCGCGAGCGTCGGCGACGGCGAGGACTGGCCGAGCTGCAGCCGGCGCTGCTGCACCTTGTCGTCGCCGCCGACGACATAGACGTAGTCGCCGCTCTGATCGGTCAGCACGGCGGCGCGCGGGATGGTCAGCGCCTCGATCGGCTGCGCATCCTCGAGGATGACCGTCACCAGCTCGCCATCGACGAGCTCGCGCGCCACCTGCCCGTCCTTGTCGCTGGCCAGCAACGGGTTGGCGATGGTCGCGCGCAAGATGATGGTGTCGGTGTTGCCGGCGACGGTATTGTCGACGAAGGTCAAGGTACCGCTCCGATCGTAGACCCGGCCGTCCGGCAGGCGGATCCTGACGACGACGGAGCCGAAACCGCCCTTCTGGGCGGCGCTCTGGGTCAGGGTCATCACCGTGCGCGCCGATACCGGGAAGACCACATACATCGGGTCCTGGCTCACGATGGTGGTGAGCACGCCGGTGCTGGGCGTGACGTAGTTGCCGATCGTCACCGCGGTGCGGCCGATCTTGCCGTCGATCGGCGCGCGGATGTCGGTATAGCCGAGATTGATCTCAGACTGCGCGAGCTGCGCCTGGGCGCCCTGCACCTGCGCCTGGAGCGACAGCTGGTTGGCGAGCGCCGCGTCGACGTTCGATTGCTGCCCGGCCGGGGTGCTGAGCAGCGCCTTGGCGCGCTTCAGCGTCACATCGGCATTCTGCAGCTGCGCCTTGTACTGGGCGACCGCCGCCTGCTTGGCTTCGACATCGGCCTGGAACGGGCCCTGCTCGAGGCGATAGAGCGGATCGCCGTTCTTGACCTCGGCGCCTTCGGTGAAGGACCACTGATCCAGGAACGCCGCCACGCGCGCGACGAGGTTGACCCGGTTGGTCGCCTGGATGCGGCCGACATATTCGCTCGATTGGGTGATCGGCTTGCGCATCGCCGGAACCACGCCGACGGGCAGCGGCTTCGCCGGCGCCTGTTGGGCAAATCCCGGCACCGGCGCGGCGCAGAGGGCAATGACGACGAGGATATGGCCGAGACGCATCTTCCGCACGCCGCTCTTTCTCGCGGCCCGCGCCGCCATGGGGTCGCAAGGCTGCGACCGAGGTTCGCCCAACATATAGGTTCAATTGGCCAATTCCGCAAAAGAAGAGGCCGCCCGCGCCGGGCGGCCTCCGCCACACCGCTCCGCCGTTGCCGGCAGCTTAGACGATCTCGAACAGCCCCGCCGCGCCCATGCCGCCGCCGATGCACATGGTGACGACGGCGTATTTGGCGCCGCGGCGCTTGCCCTCGATGAGCGCATGACCGGTGAGCCTGGCGCCGCTCATGCCATAGGGATGGCCGATCGAGATGGCGCCGCCATCGACGTTGAACTTGGCGGGATCGATGCCGAGGCGGTTGCGGCAGTAAAGCGCCTGCACGGCAAAGGCCTCGTTGAGCTCCCAGATATCGACATCGCCGATCTTGAGCCCGTGCTGCTTCAGCAGCTTCGGCACCGCGAAGACCGGGCCGATGCCCATCTCGTCGGGCTCGCACCCCGCCACCGCCATGCCGCGATAGATGCCGAGCGGCTCGATCCCGCGCTTCTCGGCGAGCTTCGCCTCCATCACGACACAGGCCGACGCGCCGTCGGAAAGCTGGCTGGCATTGCCGGCGGTGACGTAGCCGCCGTCCCGCACCGGCTTCAGCGACGCCAGGCCCGGCGCCGTCGTATCCGGCCGGTTGCCCTCGTCCTTGGCGAGCGTGACCGGCTCGGTCCAGGTCTTGCCGCTGTCCTTGTCGGCCATCAGCTTCAGCGTCTTCATCGGCGCGATCTCGGCGTCGAAGCGTCCGGCCTTCTGTCCCGCGGCGGTGCGCTGCTGGCTCAGCAGCGCGAACTCGTCCTGCTGCTCGCGCGTCACCTGATAGCGCTCAGCGACGATGTCGGCGGTCTCGATCATCGTCATGTAGATCTCGGGCTTGTGCTCCACCAGCCACTCATCGGCGAAGCGGTGCTTGTTCATGTTGTATTGCACGAGGCTGATCGATTCGACCCCGCCGCCCACCGCCACGTCGATGCCGTCGACGATGACCCGCTGCGACGCGACGCTGATCGCCATCAGGCCCGAGCTGCAGAAGCGGTTGATCGTCTCGCCCGGCACCGTCACCGGCAATCCCGCGCGCAGCGCCGCGTCGCGCGCGATGTTGTGGCCGGTCGCGCCTTCGGGATTGGCGCAGCCGATCACGACATCCTCGACCTCGCCCGGCTCGACCTTGGCGCGCTCGACCGCCTGCTGGATGACGTGCCCGGTCAGGCTGGCGCCATGGGTGTTGTTGAAGGCGCCGCGTACTGCTTTGCCGATCGGCGTGCGCGCCGTGGCGACGATGACCGCTTCTCTCATGGGCCTCTCCTCATGTTTTGCCGCAGCCTCGCCCACCCCTCCGGCAGTGTCAATCCCCGCCGCTCTGGACGCCGCGACCGCTTCGCGGAACAATGCGCGGCCTTGTCGCCGGGAAAGGACCTTGCCGATGCGCCAGTTTGCCGATGTCCAGGAACTCAAGACCGCCATCGGCCAAGTGCTCGGCGAGAGCGCGTGGGTGACGGTGACCCAGGAGATGATCGACCGCTTCGCCGAAGCGACCGGCGATTATCAATGGATCCATGTCGACCGCGAGCGGGCCAAGGCCTCGCCTTTCGGCACCACCATCGCGCACGGCTTCCTGACGCTGTCGCTGGTCCCGCGGCTGATCGACGAAGTCTATCAGGTGGGGAAGGTCGCGGCGCGGCTCAATTATGGCTGCAACAAGGTGCGCTTCACCCAGCCGGTGCCGAGCGGCAGCCGCATCAAGGCGCGGATCCGGCTGGCCGCGGTCGAGGAGACGCCCAAGGGCGTGCGCGTCACCTCGGAAGCCACCATGATGCTGGAAGGCTCGGACCGCCCCGCCTGCATCGCCGATCTGGTGGCGGTGGTGCTGCCGGAGGCCTGACGCATCTGCCGACGGCGCCGCTGCGGCTGGCCGGCCAGTAACCATCGTTAAAACATGCATAAAATGCTACGCGATAGTGCTCGCATTACGCCCAACGCAACCTTAGATATACTGCCATGGGCGATCCAATTTCCATCGCGGTTTCCGGCCTGAACGCGGCGAGCCTGCAGCTCAGCTCGGCAGCGAACAATATCGCCAACAGCCAGGATACCGCTCCGCTGACGCCGCAGCCGGGCGATCCCCCAGCCCTATCAGCCGACCATCGTGACGCAGACGGCCGCGCCGGATGGCGGGACTGAGGCCGCGCAGCAGCCGGTGGCGCCGGCCAGCAATGCGATCTACGACCCCAACTCGCCTTTCGCCGACAGCAACGGCAACGTCGCCTCGCCCAATGTCGACCTGGCGCAGCAGGTGGTTAACACCAACACCGCCAGCCTCTCCTACGACGCCAATCTGAAGGTTATCCAGACGGCGCAGCAGATGCAGGGCTACCTCCTCAACATCTTCTCCTGAGATCGTCGCCGACCCCGCCTATTCTTCGCGCGGCAGCGCGCTCTCGTGCCAATGGCCGATGAGCCGCCGCGCCAGCCAGCTCAGCACCGCAAAGATGGCGATGCCGGTCGCCGCCAGCAGCAGCAATGCTGCGAAGAGGCGCGGCATCTGCAGCCGGTAGCCCGCCTCCAGGATGCGCGACGCGAGCCCGGTATCGGTGCCGCCGGTGCCGGCGACGAATTCCGCCACCACGGCGCCGATCAGCGCGAGGCCGCCGCTGATGCGGGTGCCGGTGAGGAAATAGGGCAGTGCCGAGGGCAGGCGGAGATAGCGCAGCGTCTGCCAGCGCGACGCGCCATAGAGCCGGAAGAGATCGACGAGATTGCGGTCGGCGCTGTTGAGGCCGAGCGTGGTGTTGGCGACGATCGGGAAGAATGCCACGATCCAGGCGCAGACCAGCAGCGACAGGAACACCTGGTCCTTGAGCCAGATGATGATCAGCGGCGCGATCGCGACGATCGGCGTCACCTGCAGGATCACCGCATAGGGAAAGAGGCTGATCTCGAGCAGCCGCGACTGGGCGAAGAGAATGGCGATCGCGCCGCCCAGGATCACCGCGGCGGCGAACGCCGCGAGCGTGATGCGGAGCGTCACCAGCAGCGAGCCCAAAAGGCTCGGCCCGTCGCGCCACAGCGTCTCGGCGACGAGCAGCGGCCCCGGCAGCACATAGACCGGGATCTGCTCGAGCCTGACCAGCAGCTCCCAGCCCACAAGGAACAGCAGCCCGACACCCAGCGGTGCCACCACCCGAGGGATGCGCTCGTCGTTCATGCCATCGCCTCGCTCAAGAGGCCGGAGATCGTCCGGCACTGCTCGGCATAGCGCGGGGCAGTGCGCAGCGCGCCGTCGCGGGGATAAGGCAGATCGATCGGCCGATCCGCGAGGATCCGCCCCGGCCGCGGCGTCATCACCACGATGCGGCTCGACAGGAACACCGATTCGAAGACGCTGTGGGTGACGAAGATCACCGTCCACTGATGCTGCCGCCAGAGGCGCAGCAGATCCTCGTTGAGCCTGAAGCGGGTGAATTCGTCGAGCGCGGCGAAGGGCTCGTCGAGCAGCAGCAGCCGCGGCTCCGTGACCAGCGCGCGGGCGATCGAGACGCGCATGCGCATGCCGCCCGAGAGCTCGCGCGGATAGGCCTGCTTCGAAGCCGGCGAGGCCGAGCGATGCCAGCGTCTGGGATATGCGCTCGGCCACCGCGTCCCGCCGCATCCCGGCGAGCCGCAGCGGCAGGTAGACGTTCTCCGCCACCGTTGCCCAGGGCATCAGCGTCGGCTCCTGGAAGACGAATCCCAGCTGCCGCGAGAGATCGCTCCCGGCCGGAATCACCCGGCCGGTGGTGGGCGGCACCAGCCCCGCGATGATGCGCAGCAGGGTGCTCTTGCCGCAGCCGGAAGGGCCGAGCAGGCTCACGAAGCTGCCGGGCGCGATCTTGAGATCGATGCCGGCCAGCGCCTCGACGCCGCTGCGGTAGCGCTTGCCGACACCGTCGAGCGCGATGATGGGCGCGTCGCCCCGCTCCATCGCGCGGCTATTTCTTGAGGGTCATGCCGACGCGCTTGCCGACGAAGCGCAGCGTATAGGCCTGGCGGTAGTCGAGCGTCTTGGGATAGAGCCCCTGCGCCGCCATGACGGCGAAGAAATCCTGCCAGCGCGCATCGTTCATCACGCCGATGCCGCTCTTCTCCGCCTCGCCGCTGTCGACGATGCCGTATTGCTTGATGCGCGCGATGGCATAGGCGAGGAGATCATCGGTCATTTCCGGATTGTCGCGCTTGATCAGCGCGTTCGCCGGCGCCGGGTCGCCATAGAGATAGCTGTACCAGCCCTCGATGCTGGCATCGACGAAGCGCTGCACCAGATCGGGCTTCTCCTCGACCAGCTTCAGCGAGGTCTGGATGATCGAGGCGTAGCTGGCGTAGCCGGCGTCCGCGAGGAGGAAGACGAGCGGCTGCTCGCCCTGCTGCTCCACGAGGAAAGGCTCGCTGGTGAGATAACCCTGCTGCGCCGCCTGCTTGTCGACGAGGAACGGCGCGACGTTGAAGGTATAGGGACGGATCTGGTCGTCGCTGTAGCCGAACTTGGCCTTGAGGAAGAGCCACCAGCCGACGCGGGTGTCGGCGCTGATCATGATCGGCTTGCCCTTGAGCGCGGCGAGGCTGTCATTGCCGACGCCGCGATGGGCCATGAGGATCGAGGGATCCTTCTGGAACATCGCCGCCACCGCGACCATCGGAATGTGCTCGTTGACGAAATTGAGCGAGATGAAGGAATTCGGCGCCTCGTTGAAATCGAGCCGCCCGGCCGCGAGCAGCTGCGCATGGTTCACCTGCGGCCCGCCCTGGCGCAGCGTCACCTCGATGCCGTGCCGGCGATAGATCCCGGTGGCGATCGCCTGGTAATACCCGCCATGCTCGGCCTCCGCCTTCCAGTCGGTGCCGAAAGTGACCTTGTCCTGGGCCAGCGCCGGCGCGGCAAGCAATCCCAGCGTGCAGAGCATGACGGCAATTCGACGAAGCATCTCTTCCCCCCTACGCTCATTGGTGTACACCACCGGCACAAAAATCAGCGTGTGTCGATGAGTTACTAGGGCGCCCGAGACCGTCGACGCCCCACCTCACCCTCCCTCTCCGCCCCT
>CAWBKF010000046.1:0-148652 GCA_963789275.1 uncultured Alphaproteobacteria bacterium | reverse complement strand
GCTGGAAATTCCGGTTATGGCACGGCGCAGACGAGCAGCGGCAGTGACGTTACGCCCGCCTTCTATCCGTCAACGGACCAGCGCAGCTGAGGCGATCACGCCGCGGCCTCGTGCCGCAAGCCGACATCAGGCACTTGCCTTGGTCGAGGCGACGTGACCTGTGGCTGCGTCCCGACCTGGCGCCCCGGGATCGCAGTCTGGTGACGGTCAGCGCGCTCATCGCAACCGGCCAGACCGCGCAAATTCCCTATCACCTCAACCGGGCTTTGGATAGCGGCCTGACCCAAGCGCAAGCCGCCGAAACCATCACTGATCTGGCCTTCTACACCGGTTGGCCCAACGCCTTCTCGGCGCTGCCGTCGGCACGGGAAGTCTTCGCGAAACGTCCGTGCTAAGCCCGTCCAAGCCGAGCCTTGGCGGCCAAGGGGTGCAGCCTTACGATGGGAGGCGAGCGCGCCTGCGGCGACGGTACCTCACCGGCGCAGGCGGAATTTTTTGCCAATGGCGTACACCGGCGGCGTAGTCCGGGGCATCCTGGGGAGGACGGAATGGATTGCTGCGGTCACGGCCACGCGCTCACGCGCCGGCAATGGATGTGGAGCACGGCGCTGACCTCGGTCGGCGCGATGCTCGCCGGCGGCGTCGAGCTGCGCGGCTCCACGGCCGCCGCCCAGACGGCGGAGAGCGCCTCCGCCGCGCTCAAGGTCCTGCGGAAATCCATCTCCGTCGATGTCCACACCCATGGCGGAACCAGCGGCATCACCTCCAAGGCGCCGCCCAATGACGAGCTCGCGAGCCGCATGCGGGCGGGATCGCTGGCGGTCGCCTGCCTTGCGGACGTGCCCGACGGTCCCATCCTCGGCCGGAATGGCTCGGGCGTCCTCACCGCGCTGCGCACGCCCGAGCCGGGCCAGCTCTACAAGTACCATCTCGACCGCCTCGCCTGGGTGGACGAGATGGTCGCGAGCCATGGCCTGCGCCGCGCGCTCGCCGCAGCCGATCTCGAAGCGGCGCATGCGGCGGGCCAGCCCGCGATCGTCGGCGATGTCGAAGGGCTCGATTTCCTCGAGATGAAGCTCGAGCGGCTCGAGGAGGCGCATCAGCGCGGCGTCAGGCACCTGCAGCTCGTGCACTACACGCCCAACGACATCGGCGACTTCCAGACCGGCGCCATCACGCATCAGGGGCTCACCGATTTCGGCGCCGAGGTGATCCGCGCCTGTCACCGGCTGGGCTTCGTCTGCGACGTCGCGCACGCGACCGAGGACACGGTGAAGCAGGCGGTCAAGGTCGCAACCAAGCCTTTGCTGCTGTCGCACACCGCGCTCTCGGGATCGCCGGCGATGGGCCCGACGCCGCTCGCCGGCCGGCAGATCACCGCCGACCACGCGCGCGCGGTCGCCGAGACCGGCGGCTCCATCGGCATCTGGCACTTCTTCCCGAGCCTCGACAAATATGTCGATGGGGTGAAGGAGATGGTCGACATCGTCGGCGTCGATCATGTCAGCATCGGCACCGACCAGCAGGTCGCCGCCGGCATCCTGCAGGATTACGCGCAATGGGTGCAGCTCGTCGCGGCGATGCTGCGCGGCGGCTTCACCCCCGACGATGCCGGCAAGATCGCCGGCGGCAACTACATGCGGATCTTTCGTGCCGCGGTCGGATGAGGCGCCGACCCACTCATTTCCGGCGGGCAGCAGCCCGCCGGCCCTGCCGACACCACCTTGCGGCTGCTGCTGAGCCGCGAGATCCTCTTCAGCGAGCGGCGGCGCGTGCTCGGCCTCGCCGCCATGCTGGCGGTCATTCTCGGCCTGATCCTGCTGCTGCGGATCTTCGCGCCGGGCTTCGTCACCGTCGGTCTTCCATGGCCCGATACCGGTGCGGCTGGCGCTGACCGCCTTCCTGCCCTTCATCGCCTATGAGCTCTTCGCCGCAGGCATCTTCACGATCCTGCTGCGGCGCGGGCGCAACGTCCCGCTCGTCGGGCGCTATGCCAACGCGCTGATCGAGACCAGCTTCCCGACGCTGCTGGTCTATCTCCTCGGCGGCTATGTCGCGGCGCCGATGGCGTTCAGCGCCTGGCCGTCGCTGCTCTATTTTCTCTTCATCATCCTCTCGACGCTGCGCCTCGATTTCGTGCTCTCGGCCTTCACCGGGGCGGTCGCCGCGGTCGAGCTCTTCGCGCTTGCCGCTGTCAGGCTGCCGCTCACCTTTCAGGCCGACGACATCAATTTCACCATCGCCTATCACCTGCCGCGCAGCCTGGTGCTGCTCGCGGCCGGGATGCTCGCGGGATCCGTCGGCGTCACCATCCGGCGCCACTTCGAGCGGGCGCTCGCCGCCGCCTCGGCCCGCGACCGCGTGACCAACCTCTTCGGCCAGCACGTCTCGCCCCAGGTGGTCGAGCGGCTGCTCGCCATCGGCGCCGCCGAGCTCAGCGAGATGCGGCGGGTCTGCGTCATGTTCGTCGACATCCGCGGCTTCACGGCGGCGTCGCGCAGCCGCCTGCCGGGCGAGGTGGTCGCCCGTCTCGATGCCGTCTTCGCCATCCTGGTCGAGATCGTCGACCGCCACCATGGCATCGTGAACAAGTTCCTCGGCGACGGGCTCCTCGCCATCTTCGGCGCGCCGATCGACGATCCCGCGTCGGCCGCGGACGCGGTGGCGGCGGCGCGCGAGATGCTGCGCGCCGTCGCCGCCGGCAACGCCGGCAACGACTGGCCGATCCGCATCGGCATCGGCATCCATCTCGGCGACGCCGTGGCCGGCACGGTCGGCTCGCCCCGCCGCAAGGAATACACGGTCATCGGCGACACGGTGAACCTCGCCTCGCGCCTCGAGAGCCTCAACAAGGATTTGGGCTCGGAACTCCTCGTCTCCGACGCCGTCTACGCCGCGGCGGGCGATGCGATCGGCGACGCGCTCCTGCTCGGACCCGTCACTGTGCGCGGCTATGCCGAGCCGGTCACGGTCTGGCAGCTCGCCTAGTGCCGCCTATCGCAAATCCGCGGGCCGCCCCACCGCGACCCTCTCCGCCCGCCGGGGCGCAGCGGGCGGATGAGGTGGGGCCGACGAGCGCTGCTCTACTTGCTCATCGCGACGACGTCGCCGAACAGCTTCCAGGTCTTGCCGTCGAATTTGGCAAGCTGCTCCTGCCTGATCGGATAGAAGTCGGTCGGGCTCGTGTTGATGGTGATGCCGGGCAGCATCATGGGCAGCGAGAGGGACTTGAGGTTGGCCGCCTGCTTCATCACGTTCTCGCGGGTGAGATCGTTACCGCACTGCTTCAGCACCTGCACCATCGTCGCCGCCTCGTTGTAGCCGAAGACGTTGAACGTGTCCTTCTTGTCGCCCTCGGGATAGTACTTGTCCATCCAGGCGAGCCACTGCTTATAGCCGGGGTCGTTCTGCCAGGTGGGGTCGGTCGGGTCCTTCTCGTATTCGACGCTGATGACGCCGGCCGCGGCCTCGAGCCCGGCTGGGGCCAGCACCGCGCCTACCGAGTTCGACACCGAGTTCAGCAGCTGCAGCGGCTTCCAGCCGATGCCGGACGCCTTGCGGATCGCCTGGGCGGCGAATTTGGGCGTGGTCACGTTGAAGAAGACGTCGGCGCCCGACGCCTGGAGGGTGATGATCTGGGAATCGATGCTGGGGTCGCTGGTCTCGTAGGAGACCTCCTTGACGATCATCGTCTTCGCCTTGTCGCCGAGCCCATCCGTCAGGCCCTTGACGTAGTCTTTGCCGTAATCGTCGTCCTGATAAAGGATGCCGATCTTGGCGTTGGGCATGTGCTCGAGCAGATAGTGGGCATAGACGCGGCCCTCGGTCTGATAGGTGGGCTGCCAACCCATCGTCCAGGGGAACTCCTTGGGATTTCCCCACTTGGTGGCGCCGGTGGCGACGAAGAGCTGCGGCACCTTCTTTTCGTTGAGATATTTCTGGATGGCGGTGTTGGTCGGCGTGCCCAGCGGGCTGAAATCGATGAGCACGCCCTCCTGTTCGACCAGTCGCCGGGTCTGCTCGACGGTCTTGGGCGGGCTGTAGCCGTCATCCAGGCTGATCAGCTTGATCTTGCGCCCGTTGATGCCGCCCTCGGCGTTGATCATCTTGAAATAGGCGTCTTCGGCCTTGCCGATGGTGCCGTAGGCGGAGGCAGGTCCGCTGTAGGGCATGGTCTGGCCGATCGTGATCTCGGTGTCGGTAACCCCCGGGCCATACATGGTCGCCGCCATGGCGGGAGCGGCAAGGACCACGCCGCAGAGCGCGGCGGTCCCCAAAATCAATGGTTTCGTCATGATGTGAACCTCCCTTTTCTGCATTGGCCGTCCGGTGCCCGGCCGGCGCGTTTTGTGCGCCCCGGCGCGGCTGCCCGCGACGGCGATGCCCAAGCATGGCAAAGTTCGACGCCGGCGCCGCATGACAAAAAATTCAGGAATTACCCGGGCTCGCCGGCGCAGGGCGGCTTTGTGTCGACGGTGTACACCGGGGGTGAGTTGCACCCGGCGCCACCGGGCTCCGCGTGAGGCGCAGCGATGAACTTCTCCGCGCTCTTCGTCCGGCGGCCGGTGGCAACGACGGTGCTGACCTTCGGGGCGGCGCTCGCGGGCATCGTCGCGTTCTTCCTGCTGCCGGTGTCGCTGCTGCCGCAAGTCGACCTGCCGACGATCATCGTCGAGGCGTGGCTCGCCGGCGCGAGCCCGGAGATCATGGCGAGCAGCGTCGCCGCGCCCTTGGAGCGCCATCTCTCGCAGGTCGCCGATGTCAGCGAGATGACCTCGGAGAGTTATCGCGGCTATACGCGCGTCACGCTCCAGTTCGGCCTCGATCGCAACATCGATGGCGCCGCCCGCGATGTCCAGGCGGCGATCAACGCCGCGCGCGCCGATCTGCCGGTCAATCTCAGGAGCACGCCGAGTTATCACAAGGTCAACCCCGCGGGTCCGCCGGTGCTGGTGCTGGCGCTGACCTCGCCGACGCGCAGCCCCGGCCAGCTCTACGATGCCGCCGCGACGGTGCTGCAGCAGAAACTGTCGCAGATCGAAGGCATCGGGCAGGTGACGATCGGCGGCGGCTCCTTGCCCGCGGTGCGCGTCGAGCTCAATCCGCACGCTCTCTTCCGCTATGCGATCGGCCTCGAGGACGTGCGCGCCGCCCTCAATGCCGCCAACGCCCACAGTCCCAAGGGCGCGATCGAGGATGGCGCGCAGCGCTGGCAGGTCTACACCAACGACCAGGCGCGCGATGCCGCCGCCTATCGCTCGCTGGTGATCGCCTTTCGCGACGGGGGCCCGGTGCGCCTGTCGGATGTCGCGGAGGTCGTCGATTCCGTCGAGGATCTGCGCAACCGCGGGATCGCCGATGGTCGCCGCGCCGTGCTGGTCGTGCTCTACCGCCAGCCGGGCGCCAACATCATCGACACGGTCGACCGGATCAAGGCGCTGTTGCCCTATCTGCGCGCCTCGATCCCCGCCGATATCGACATCACGCCGATGTCGGACCGCACCCTGACCATCCGCGCCTCGTTGCACGAGATCGAGCGCACCCTCCTGCTGGCGGCAGCGCTCGTCGTGGCGGTCGTGTTCCTGTTCCTGCGCGACGGCCGCGCCGCGCTGATCTCGAGCGTCGCGGTGCCGGTGTCGCTGGCGACCAGCTTCGCCGGAATGTACCTGCTGGGATTCAGCCTCGACAATCTATCGCTGATGGCGCTCACCATCGCGACCGGCTTCGTGCTCGACGATGTCATCGTCGTGCTGGAAAACGTCATGCGCCATGTCGAGGACGGCATGACCCCGGTGAACGCCGCGATCGAGGGCGCGCGCGAGGTCGGTCTCACCGTCCTGTCGATGAGCGTGTCGCTGATCGCCGTCTTCCTCCCCATCCTGCTGATGGGCGGGCTGGTCGGCCGGCTGTTTCGCGAGTTCGCGCTCACCGTCTCGATGGCGGTGGCGGCCTCGCTGGTGGTGTCGCTCACCACCACGCCGATGCTGTGTGCCTATCTCATCAAGCGTCGTGCGGTCGGGCGCCGGGGGGAGCGCCGGCCGCTCGGCATCCTCGGCGCGAGCGGCCGGCTGCTCGATGCGATGCGCGCCTTCTACGGCCGGAGCCTGGGCTGGGCGCTCGACCATTCCTCGCTCATCGTGCTGAGCCTGCTGGGAACGCTGTGCCTCAGCCTTTATCTCTTTGTCGTCGTGCCGAAGGGCCTGGTGCCGCAGCAGGATACCGGGCGGCTCACCGGCTGGATCCAGGCCGATCAGAGCAGCTCGTTCCAGCTCATGCGCGACAAGCTCGACCGGTTCATCGCGATCCTCGACCACGATCCCGCGGTCGAGAGCGCCGCGGGCTATACCTGGGGTTACGTCTTCGTGACGCTGAAGCCGCTCTCGGAGCGCGATCTCGCCGCCGATGAGGTCATAGAGCGGCTGCGCAAGGCGCTGGGCGAGGTGCCGGGGGCGACGCTCTATCTGCAATCGGCGCAGGACATCGCCGTCGGCGGGCGGCAGAGCAACGCGCAATTCCAGTACACGCTGCTCGGCGACGATCTCGCGGCGCTCAGGCGCTGGACGCCGGTGATCGTCGCGGCGTTGCAGAAGGAACCCGCCCTCGCCGATGTCAACGCCGACCAACAGGATGACGGGCTCGAGAGCGACCTGGTGATCGATCGCGGGACGGCGGCGCGCTTCGGCCTCAGCGTCAGCCAGATCGACAACACGCTCTACGACGCCTTCGGCCAGCGGCAGGTGTCGACGATCTACACCGCGCGCAACCAATACCACGTGATCATGGAAGTGGCGCCGCAATACTGGCAGAGCCCGCAGACGCTGAACGAGATCTATGTCAGCACCGCCGGCGGACCCGTCAGCGGCACGCGGGCGAGCAATGCCGTCGCCGGAACCACCACCGCGCCGAGCGCGCCCTTGGCCGAGAAGAGCGCCGCGGCGATCGCCGCCGATGTCGCGCGCAATCTCGCCGCGAACCAGCTCGGCGCCACCGGCCGCTACCTTGCCTCAAGCGGCGCGCCAGTCAGCAACAGCGGCCGAGATCATGGTGCCGCTGGCCGCCGTCACCCGCTACGAGACCGGCAAGACGCCGGTCGCGGTCTTTCACCACGGCCCCTTCGTCGCCACCACCATCTCCTTCAACCTGCCGCCCGGAGAAGCGTTGAGCGACGCCGCTTCGGTGATCCGGCGCGCGATGGCGGATCTGCATGTCCCCGCCGGCATCCATGGCAGCTTCGAGGGCACGGCGCGCGCCTTCGAGCGGTCGCTCTCCGACGAGCCGCGCCTCGTGCTCGCCGCGATCCTCACCGTCTATATCGTCCTCGGCATTCTCTACGAGAGCGCGATCCATCCCGTCACCATCCTCTCGACCTTGCCCTCGGCCGGGCTTGGCGCGGTGCTGGCGCTGCTGGCGCTCCACACCGACTTCAGCGTCGTCGCGCTGATCGGCGTCATCCTGCTGATCGGCATCGTGATGAAGAACGCGATCATGATGATCGACGTCGCGCTCGACATCGAGCGGCGCCGCGGGATCAGCTCGCGCGACGCGATCTCCGAGACCTGCCTGCTGCGCTTTCGTCCCATCCTGATGACCACCGTCGCGGCATTGCTGGGGGCGCTCCCGCTGGCGCTTGGTCTCGGCGAGGGCGCCGAGCTGCGCCGGCCGCTCGGCATCGCCATCGTCGGCGGCCTCATCGTGAGCCAGCTGCTCACGCTCTATAGCGTCCCGGTGATCTATCTCTCGCTCGACCGCTTGCGGCTCCGCAGCCGCCGTCTGCAGCAACAGGCGTAGAGCGGCCGGCTATCGCCGCCCGAGCTCCTGCCGCAACAGCGCCGCGCCGGCGCCGAGCGCCTGCAGCTTGGCGTTGGCCACCGCGCGGTCGAGCGGCGCCATGCCGCAATTGGTGCAGGCCTGCAGCCGCTCGGCCGGCACGAATTCCAGCGCGCGGCGCAGCACCGCCGCCACTTCCTCCGGCGTCTCGACCTGCTCGCTCGCGACATCGATCGCGCCGAGCAGCACCTCCTTGCCCTCGAGCAAGCGCAGCAGGCTCACCGGCACGCGCGAGTTGATGCTCTCCAGCGACACCTGGTCGATGCGGCTTCTGGCGAGCGCCGGGAAGATCTCTTCATATTGCCGCCACTCGCCGCCGAGCGACGCCTTCCAGTCGATATTCGCCTTGATGCCGTAGCCATAGCAGATATGGACGGCGGTCTTGCAGGTGAGGCCCTCGATCGCGCGGTGCAGCGCCGCGATGCCCCATTCCTTGACCTCGTCCATGTAGACGTTGAAGGCGGGCTCGTCGAACTGGATGACGTCGACCCCCAGCGCCTGGAGCTCCAGCGCCTCCTCGTTGAGGAGCTCGGCAAAGCGCATCGCCATCGCCACCCGGTCGCCGTAATGCTCGTCGGCGATGGTGTCGATGATCGTCATCGGCCCCGGCAGGGTGAATTTGAGCTTGCGCGATGTGTGCGCCCGCGCCAGCGCCGCCTCGGTCTTGTGCACCGGGCGCTTGCGCCTGAGCGCCGACGTCACCGTCGGCACCTCGGCGGTATAGCGGTTCCCGCGGATGCCCATGGCGACGCGGCGGTTGAAGTCGATGCCGTCGACCTGCTCGAGGAAGCCATGGACGAAATGCTGGCGCGACTGCTCGCCCTCGGTGACGATGTCGATGCCGGCATCCTCCTGCTCCTTCAGCACCAGCAGCGTCGCATCGCGCTTGGCCTCGTCCAGCGCCGCGCCTTCCTGCGCCCAGGGCGCCCACAGCACCTTCGGCTTCGCGAGCCAGAACGGCTTGGGCAGGCTGCCGGCGATGGTGGTCTCGAGCATGATGTCCTCCCTGAGGCGGCGTCGCGCGCCTTTGTTGCCGGCCGATGATAATGCGCCCGCGGGACCGGCGAAACCTCCGGCTTCCCGCCGCCCGCGCGCCTGCGCTAGTCTGGACCGCGACGAGGGAGGAAAAAATGGCGCAAGACGGCGCCCCAGGGCCGCGGCCGCGCCGCACGCTGTTCGCCGAGGCGGCGGTCATCGCCGAGCCCTTGCCGGGCGGCGGCGTGAAGCTGCGCTCGCCCTATACGCTGGGCGAGATCCCGCGCTCGCTGGGCCTGCTGCTCGAGGGCTGGGCCGCGCGCGATCCCGGCCGGCTGTTCCTGGCGCAGCGCGACGCCGCCGGCGCCTGGCGCCGCGTCAGCTACGGCGAGGCGCTCGCCGCGGCGCGCGCCATCGGCCAGGCGCTGCTCGATCGCGGCCTCGGCCCCGACCGGCCGGTGATGGTCCTCAGCGACAACGGCATCGAGCATGCGCTGCTGGCGCTGGGCGCGATGCATGTCGGCGTGCCCGTGACGCCGGTCTCGACCGCCTATTCGCGGCTCTCGCAGGATTTCGCCAAGCTGCGCTATGTCCACGATGTCATCGCGCCCGGCCTGGTCTTCGCCGATGACGGCGAGCGCTACGCCGCGGCGATCGCCGCGCTCGGCCTCGGCGCGGCCGAGCTGGTGGTGGTCTCCAACCCGCCCAAGGGCATCGCCGCCACCAGCTTCGCGACGCTTGCCGCGACGCGGCCGACCGCCGCGGTGGACCGCGCCTTTGCCGCGGTCGGCCCCGACACGGTGGCGAAGATCCTCTTCACCTCGGGCTCGACCGGCGAGCCCAAGGGCGTGATCAACACCCAGCGCATGCTGACCTCGAACCAGGAGAGCTATGCGCTGGCCTGGCCGTTCCTCGAGGCGCGGCCGCCGGTGATCCTGGACTGGCTGCCCTGGAACCACACTTTCGGCGGCAATTCCGATTTCAACATGATCCTGCGCAATGGCGGCACGCTCTATATCGATGAGGGCAGGCCGGTGCCGGGCCTCATCGAGAAGAGCGTCGCCAATCTGCGCGAGGTGGCGCCGACGATCTATCTCAACGTGCCGCGCGGCTTCGCCATGATGCTCGACCATCTCGAGCGCGAGCCGGATCTCGCGCGCAATTTCTTCCGCGAGCTCGACCTCATCCTCTATGCCGGCGCGGCGCTGCCGCAGAGCCTCTGGGCGCGGCTCGAGGCGCTGTCGCTCGCCACCGTCGGCCACAAGGTGGCGATGGTCTCGGCCTGGGGCACCACCGAGACCGCGCCGCTTGCGACCCTGGTGCATTATCCCATCGAGCGCGCCGGCAATATCGGCCTGCCGGCGCCCGGCTGCGAGGTGAAGCTGGTGCCCGACGGCGACAAGCTGGAGCTGCGCGTGCGCGGCCCCAACATCACGCCGGGCTATTGGAAGCGCCCCGACCTCACCGCCGCCGCCTTCGACGCCGAGGGGTTCTATCGCCCGGGCGACGCGGCGCGGCTCGAGGACCCCGCGAAGCCCCACCTCGGCATCGTCTTCGACGGCCGCATCGGCGAGAATTTCAAGCTCTCCTCGGGCACCTGGGTCAGCGTCGGCGCGCTGCGCGTGGCGCTGATCGCGGCATGCGCGCCGGTGATCGAGGATGCCGTGATCACCGGCCATGACCGCGACGAGATCGGCGCGCTGATCTTCCCCAGCCTCTCCGGCTGCCGGAGCCTCTGCCCGCATCTGCCTCAGGACGCGCCGCTCGCCGCGCTGGTCCGGGAGGACGCCGTGGCTGCGGCGCTCGCGGCGGTGCTCGCCCGCTTCAACGCCGGCGCCGGCGGCAGCTCGCACCGTATCGCCCGCGCGCTGCTGCTGGACCAGCCGCCCTCGATCGACAAGGGCGAGATCACCGACAAGGGCTACATCAACCAGCGCGCCGTGCTGACCAACCGCGCGGCGCTGGTCGAGTGGCTTTATGCAGAGCGGGCGGACGCCGGGGTGGTGCGGTCCCGCCCGTGACGAATCCCGGAATAATCCGCGGGCTCTTGGGCGCGCTCGTCGCGGTGCTGCTCGCGGCGGCGGCGCTCGCCGCCGCGCCGAGCTTCCCGCCGCTCACCGGCCGCGTCGTCGACCAGGCTGGGATCTTGTCGCCCGCGACCCGCGACGCGCTGACCGCGATGCTGGCGCAGCACGAGCAGCAGACGCGCCAGCAGGTCGTCGTCGTCACGCTCTCCTCGCTGCAGGGCGACACCATCGAGGATTATGGCTATCGCCTCGGCCGGTCCTGGGGCATCGGCGAGAAAGGCCGCGACACCGGCGCCCTCCTCATCGTCGCGCCCGCCGAGCACAAGGTGCGCATCGAGGTCGGCTACGGCCTCGAGGATCGCCTTACCGACGCGATCAGCCGCGAGATCATCGAGCAGGCGGTCCTGCCGGCGTTCCGCCGCGGCGATACCGATGGCGGCGTGCGCGCCGGCGTGACCGCGATGCTGGTGGCGCTGGGCGGCTCGCCGGCGGCGGGCGCCGCGGGGTCCGCGGCGCCGCCGCGCGAGGGGCCGGTCGATGTGTCGGGGCTGGGCGCGCTGATCTGGATACTGGTGATCGGCTTTGTCATTTTCCGCGCCTTCTTTGCCCTGAGCCGCGGCGGCGTGCGGCATTCGGGGATCTGGTACATGGGGGGAGCGTCGGGGGGATTCTCCCGCGGCGGCGGCTTCTCGGGCGGCGGCTTTTCCGGCGGCGGCGGCTCGTTCGGCGGCGGCGGCGCCTCGGGCGGATGGTGATGGCGAGCATCCCTCTGACGGAAGCGGACCATGAGCGCGTCAGCGCCGCGACGGCGGCGGTCGAGCGGCGCACCAGCTCGACCTTCGCCCTGGTCATCGTGCCCCAGAGCGACCGCTACGCCTTGTACCCCATCGTCTGGGGCGCGGCGCTGTCGCTCCTCGCCACCGGCCTGCTGGCGGCGCTGCGGCCGGCGCTGCCGCTGGCCACCGGCTTCGCCGCCGAGGCCGTGCTGTTCGCGGCGCTGACCCTGCTCTTCGAGTGGCGGAAGCTCCGGCTGATGCTGGTGCCCAGGCGCGTCAAGCACGCGCATGCGCGCGAGCTCGCGCACCATGAATTCGCCGCCCGCATCCTGGCCAATGCCGCGCATCGCAACGGCGTGCTGTTCTTCGTCGCGCTCGGCGAGCGCTATGTCGAGGTGATCGCCGATCGCGGCATCCATGCCGCGGTCGCCCCCGGCACCTGGGAAAAGATCGTCGCCGATTTCGTCGCCGCGGTGGCGGCGGGTCGCCTCGCCGACGGCTTCGTCGCCGCCGCCGAGGCGTGCGGCGCCGTGCTCGAAACCCATTGCCCGGCGCGCCCGCCCGCGTCCGGCGCCTGACACGAAGGATCATCGCCATGCAGTTGCGCCTTCCCCGCACCGCGCTTCGAATGCTCGTTCTTGTCGTCCTGCTCGCCGGCCTCTCCGCCTGCGACGTCAACAAGGTGCCGCGCCAGGACGAGGCGGTGAAGGCCGCCTGGAGCCAGGTGCTGAACCAGTATCAGCGCCGCGCCGACCTCATCCCCAATCTGGTGGAGACGGTGAAGGGCTATGCCCGCCAGGAGCAGCAGGTGCTGACGCAGGTGACCGAGGCGCGCGCCAAGGCGACGCAGATCCAGCTGCCGCCGGACATCCTGTCCAATCCCGAAGCGTTCAAGCAATTCGAGCAGAGCCAGGCGGCGCTGGGCGGCGCGCTCGGCCGGCTGCTGGCGGTGAGCGAGCAGTATCCCCAGCTCAAATCGGATCAGAATTTCCTGGCGCTGCAGTCGCAGCTCGAAGGCACCGAGAACCGCATCGCCGTCGCGCGGCGCGACTACATCGCCGCGGTGCAGGCCTATAACACCACGCTGAGGACGATCCCGGACAAATGGGTCGCGGCCTGGCTCTACCCCGATGCCAAGCTGCGCGAGACCTTCACCATCTCCGAACAGGCGCAGCAGCCGCCGCAGGTCAAGTTCTGAGGCCGGTCACACCCGCGCGATGAACTCCGCCATCGCTTCGAGCACCGCCGCCTCCTGGTCGCGATGCGGCGAATGGCGGCAGTGGCGCAGCACCAGCTTCGCGAACTTGCCCCTGACCCCGCGCTCGATCGCCGCGATCTGCGCCAGCGTGCCGTATTCGTCGCCCTCGCCCTGGATCGCCAGCACCGGGCAGGTGACGCCGGCGAGATATTCCGCGATCGTCCAATCGGCAAAGGCGGGGTCGAGCCAGGCGTCGTTCCAGCCGCGAAAGGCGCTGTCGACATCGGCGTGATAGCGGGCGAGCCGCTGGCGCAGCTCGCCTTCGGCGAAAGCCGCGCGCGCCTCGGCGATGCTCTTGACCGAGACTTCCTCGACGAAGACATGCGGCGCCTCGAGGATCAGCGCGCGCACCGGAAACCGGCCGCTGCCGGCATGGATGAGCGCGATCGAGGCGCCGTCGCTGTGGCCGATCAGGATGACGTCGTCGAGGCCGAGCGCGTGCCGCAGCTCCGGCAATGCCACCAGCGCCTCGTCATGCATGTAGCGGGGCCCGCGCGGCGCGGCGATGGGATCGGAGCGGCCATAGCCGTAGCGCGAATAGACCACCAGCGGGTTGCCGGTCGCCTGCGCCAGCTTCGCCGGGAAGTCGCGCCACAACGCCACCGAGCCCAGCCCCTCATGCAGCAGGATCAGCGTCGGCGCGCCGGGCGTTCCCGCAAATCCGCTCGTATTCCAGGCGGTGGCCGGCGGCGGTCAGGAAGGGCATCGGGCGGATCCGTCGCAATGAGGAACAGGCTGCACGTTAGACCCCCAGATGCCGATGCACCATCTCCGGCTGCGCAATGAGCTCGGCGGTGCTGCCGGTGAAGGCGACGCGGCCCCTGACCAGCACGATGGCGCGGTCGGCCAGTGCGGCAAGCGCTGCGACATTCTTGTCGACGATGAGCACGGCGAGGCCGCCCGCCCGCAGCGCGCGGATGATCGCCCAGATCTCCTTGGCGATCAGCGGCGCCAGCCCTTCGGTCGCCTCGTCGAGGATGAGGAGGTCGGGATTGGTCAGCAGAGCGCGCGCGATGGTGAGCATCTGCTGCTCGCCGCCGGAAAGCTGCGCGCCGCCATGATCGAGCCGCTCGCCAAGCCGCGGGAAGACGGCGAGCGCGCGCTCGAGGCTCCAGTCGCGCCGCCCGTCGCGCCCGGGCCGCGCCGCCATGACGAGATGCTCGCGCACGCTCAGCGTCGCGAAGATGCCGCGCCCTTCCGGCACGAAGGCGAGGCCCTGGCGCGCGATGAGATGCGGCTTGGCGCCGGTCATCGGGCGCCCGTCTATCAGGACCTTGCCGCGCCGGGGCGGCGTCAGGCCCAAGAGCGAGCGCAGCAGCGTCGTCTTGCCCATGCCGTTGCGCCCCATCAGCGCGATGGTCTCGCCGCGCCGGATGCTGAGATCGACGCCGTGCAGCACATGGCTCGGTCCGTAGAAGGTATGCAGGCCCTGCGCCTCGACCAGCGGCGGCGCGCTCATGCCGGCGCCTCGCCGAGATAGGCCTCCTGCACCGCGCGGCTGCGGCGGACGGCATCGGGCGCGCCGCTCTCCAGCACGCGGCCGTTGACCATGACGGTCAGCACGCGCGCCACCGAGAACACCGCGTCCATGTCGTGCTCGACCAGGATGATCGCATGGTCGGCGGCGAGCCTGTCGATCAGCGCCACCATGCGTTGCGCCTCCTCGGCGCCCATGCCGGCCAGCGGCTCGTCCAGCAGCAGCACGTCAGGCGATGTCGCGAGCGTCATGGCGATTTCGAGCTGGCGCTGCTCGCCATGCGACAGCGTTGCCGCGATGATGCTCTCGCGCTGCTCGAGCCCGGCCAGTACCAGCGCGCGCCGGGCGGCATCGTTGACCGCGCCATAACGGAAGGCGGGACGGACGAAGCGCATCGCGCCGCAGTGCCGCGCCTGCGCCGCGAGCCGGCAATTCTCGAACACGCTGAACTCCGCGAAGATGTTGGTCTTCTGGTAGCTGCGGCCGATGCCGAGCCGCGCGATGCGCTCGGCGGCCAATCCTGCGATCTCGCGACCCTTGTAGCGCACGCTGCCGCCGCTTGGACTGAGATCGCCCGACAGCAGGTTGAGCAGCGTGGTCTTGCCCGCGCTGTTGGGGCCGATCACCGCATGCAGCTCGCCGGAACGAAGCTCCAGCGACACCTCGCTCACCGCGGCAAGCCCGCCGAACTGCTTGGAGAGCCGGTCGATGCGCAGCACCGGCTCAGCCACTCTGGACCTCCCGCCGGCGCAGCGCGGCGAGCTGCGCGGCAAGCCCGCTCAGGCCTTGCGGCAGCAGCAGGACCGCGAGGATGATGAACAGCCCCATCGGCAGCAGCCAATGCCGCGTCGCGTCGGCGAGGACATCCTGCAGCAGCACAAGCGCGAAGGCGCCGAGGATCGCGCCGTAGAGCTTGTCCTTGCCGCCGAGGATGACCATCATCAGCACGATGCCGGATTGGCGCCAGCCGAAGAGGTCGGGGCTGACGGTGCCGAATTGCGCGGCGTCGAGATATCCGGCGAGCCCGGCAAGCCCGCCGGCGATGACGAAGGCGGCGAGCTTGTAGCGGAAGGTGGCAAAGCCCAGCCCGCGCATGCGATGCTCGTTGACGCGGATGCCTTGCAGCGCATGGCCGACGGGCGAGCGCAGGATCACGCGCAGCAGCAGATACGTCGCCGCCATCAGCGCCAGCACGACATAATAGAAATGATGCGCGTCCGCGAGGCGGAACGGCGTGAGCCCAAACAGCGCCGCATCGGGCTTCACGTAGATATAGGCGCCGTCGGAGCCGCCCAGTCCTTTGGCACCTGTGACGTAGTAGAAGAGCATCTGCGCGAAGGCGAGCGTCACCATGATGAAATAGACGCCGGAGCTGCGCAGCACCAGGAGGCCGATGACGAGCGCCGCCGCCGCCGCCGCGGCGACTGCCGCCGGCAGCGACAGCCACAGGCTCGCCGCCCCGTCTCCCGGCGACAGCAGCAGCAGCGTATAGGCGCCGAGGCCGAAGAAGGCGGCATGGCCGAAGCTGACGAGGCCGGTGCAGCCGACCAGCAGCTTGAGGCTCATGGCGAAGATCGCCATGATCATGATGGTGCTGAAGAGCTGCAGGTAGAACTTGCCGGCGACGGACGGGAAGACGAGCAGCGCCACGCGCGACGAGCGCCAGCAGCAGGCAGCGCCGGGCGCAACCGCCGCGTCACGAGCCCGCGCGCCCGAAGAGCCCGGCCGGCCGCCACAGCAGCACCGCCGCCATCAGCACATAGACGGTCATGCCGGCGATCCCGGGCGCATAGACCTGGCCAAAGGTGTCGGCGAGCCCGATCAGCAGCGCGCCGACAAAGGCGCCCTTGATCGAGCCGATGCCGCCGATGACCACGACGACGAAGGAGATGATGAGGACCTGGTTGCCCATGCCGGGGAAGACCGAGGCGACCGGCGCGGCGATCATGCCGGCAAACGCGGCGAGCGCCACGCCCAACGCGAAGACGAAGCGGTAGACCAGGCCAATATCGATGCCCAGCGACTGCACCATCTCGCGGTTGACGGCGCCGGCGCGGATCGCCATGCCGAGCCGGGTGTGGCGAATGAGGAGTGCCAGCCCGCCGGCAATCGCCAGGCACACCGCCGACATGAACAGGCGATAGACGGGATAGCTCAGCGTGTCCGTGAGCCGGATCGAGAAGTCGAGGAACCCCGGCACGGCCACGCCGTGGACATCGTCGCCGAAGATCAGGCTGCGCAGCTCCTCGAAAACCAGGATCAGTCCGTAGGTCAGCAGCACCTGATAGAGATGGTCGCGGGCGTAGAGCAGGCGGAACAGGCTGACTTCCAGTGCTACGCCGATGAGCACGGTGAGCGGCACCGCGATCAGCAGGGCGAGCCAGAAATTGCCGCAAAGCTCGGCCAGCGAGAAGGCAAGATAGGCCCCCAGCATATAGAAGCTGCCATGGGCGAGGTTGATGATGCCCATGATGCCGAAGATCAGGGTGAGCCCGCTCGCCACCAGGAACAGCAGCAGGCCGAGCTGCACGCCGTTCAGCACCTGGATGAGAAAGAAGACGAGGCCGGAAGACATGAGCTTTCAGCTATCAGCTTTCAGCCGTCAGCGAAAGCGTCATGCGCCGCCCTCTACCGGCTGACAGCTGATAGCTGACAGCTGATAGCTCCCTCATGCCATCTTGCAGCCGCGCGCGGGATCGGCGAGCGCCTTGACGGCGACGCTGACATACTTGTTCTCCAGCCCTTCAACCTTGCGCAGATAGAAATCCTGCACCGGGTTGTGCGCCTTGGAGAGGGTGAACTTGCCGCGGGGGCTGTCGATTTCCGCCGTCGCCATGGCGGCGACGAGAGGCTGGCGCGCGCCGGTGTCGCCCTTGACCGCGGCAAGCCCGGCGACCAGCAGCTGGCCGGTATCGTAGCCCTGCACCGCATAGACATCGGCGTCGCGGCCCGCCGCTTGCTTGAACGCCGCGCGGAACGCTTTGTCCTTGGGCAGGTCGAGCCCGTCGGCGTAGTGCAGCGTCGTCTCCAGCCCTTGCGCCGCCTCGCCCTGCGCCTCGAGCGTGCCGTCGGTGAGGAAGCCGGCGCCGACCAGCGGCACCGCGGTTTTCAGCCCCGCCGCGGCATAGTCTTTGACGAACTTCACCGCGCCGCCGCCGGCGAAGAAGGTGTAGACCACCTCGGGCTTGATCGAGGCGATCTGCGTCAGGATCGCCTGGAACTCGACCTGCGGGAAGGGCACAAGCAGCTCGCTCTCGACCTTGCCGCCCTCCGCGGCGAAGCCGTCCTTGAAGCCCTCGATCGATTCATGTCCCGCGGCATAATCCCAGCTTACCGCCACCGCGCGCTTCCAGCCGCGTGCGGCCGCCACCTTGCCCATGGCGAAGCCCGGCTGCCAGTTGGAGAAGCTGGTGCGGAAGATGTTGGGCGCGCAGGCGGCGCCGGTGGCGGCGCCGGCGCCGGCATTGGGGATGAGCAGCATGGTGTCGTTGTCGGTGGCGACCTTGACCATCGCCATGGCGACGCCGGAATGCACGGTGCCGATGAGGAAATCGACCTTGTCGCGGGTGACCAGCTTGTTGGCATTCTCGGCGCCCTTCGCCGGCTCGGATTCGTCGTCGAGCACGACATACTCGATCTCGCGCCCGCCGAGCTTGCCGCCGGCCTCGGCAATGGCGAGGCGCAGCGCCGCATCGATGTTCTTGCCCAGCGCGGCATATGTGCCGGTGTAAGGCAGCATCAGGCCAAGCTTGATCTTGGCCTGCTGGCCGATGGCAAAGCGCGCGGGCACGAACGTCGCCGCCGCGCTCGCGCCGGCGGCCGCGGCGAGCCCGACCAGCACCGTGCGTCGGCCCGCTCTCTTGTCTTCTTTGGCCATGATGTCGTCCTCCTCTTTGGCGTCAGAGCGCGCCGCGCGTGCGCAGCTTGAAGCGCTGGATCTTGCCCGTGGCGGTCTTTGGCAGCTCGTCGATGAACTCGATCCAGCGCGGATATTTGTAGGGCGCAAGCCGCGCCTTCACATGCTGCTGCAGCGCCGCGATGAGCGCAGGCGAGGGCTCGGCGCCGGGCTTCACCACGATATAGGCCTTGGGCTTCATCAATTTTTGCTCGTCGAGCTGGCCGACGACCGCCGCCTCGAGCACCGCCTCGTGCGCTCAGCAGCGCCGCTTTCGACTTCGAACGGCGAGACGTAGATGCCGCTCACCTTCAGCATGTCATCCGTGCGGCCGGCAATACGTAAAATATCCGTCGCGGTCTTCGACGTACTTGTCGCCGGTGCGCGTCCAAGGCCCCAAGGAAGGTGTGGCGGCTGCGCTTGCGATCGTTCCAATAGCAGGCGGCGCTGGTCTGCCCTGACACGTGCAGCTCGCCGATCTCGCCGACCTCGACGGCCTCGCCTTCCTCGTCGACGAGGCGGATCGCATAACCAGGCACCGGCTTTCCCGTCGTGCCGTAGCGCACCTCACCCGGCCGGTTCGAAAGATAGACATGCAGCATCTCGGTCGAGCCGATACCGTCGAGGATCTCGACGCCGAAATGCTCGGTCCAGCGATTGCCGATATTCTCCGGCAGCGGTTCGGCCGCCGAGCTGCAGAGGCGAAGCGCCAGGTCGGCGCGCGTCGGCAGCTCGGGGCTTGCGAGCATCGCCGCGTAGAGCGTCGGCGCGCCGTAAAAGATCGTGGGTTGCTGCTCTTTGAGCCGGCGAAACACCGCAGCCGGGGTCGCGCGCTCGGCCATCAGCACCGCCGTCGCGCCCACCGACATCGGGAACGTGAGCGAATTTCCGAGGCCATAGGCGAAGAACAGCTTCGAGGCCGAGAAGACGACATCCTTCTCGGTCAGGCCGAGGATCGGCTTGCCGAAGAGCTCGGCGGTGAGGATGAGATGCGACTGCAGATGGACGACGCCTTTGGGCGTGCCCGTCGAGCCCGAGGAGTAAAGCCAGAAGCAGACATCATCCGCCGTGGTCTCCGCCGCTTTGGCGCTGGGCGCCGCCGCGTCCAGGAGATCGCTGAGCAGGCGCCGGCCCTCGACCGGCTGGCTGCCGGAAATCACGACATGCTTCAGCGCCTTCTGCCGCGCCAGGATCGGCGCGAAGCGGTCATAGAGCGCGTCGGAGACCACGAGCACGCGCGCGCGGCTGTCGCGCAGCATGAAATCGTAATCGGCGGTGGTCAGCAGCGTGTTGACTGCGACCGGCACGATGCCGGCCTTGATCGCGCCGAGGAAGAGGGTGGGGAAGTCGACGGTATCGAGCAGGCAGAGCAGCACCCGCTGCTCCGGCTCGATGCCGAGCCCGCGCAAGGCATTGGCGGCGCGATCGACCCGCTCGGCGAGCGCGGCGTAGCTCAGCGCGGTGCGGTCGTCGCGGAAGGCGATCTTCGTGCCGCGCCCGGCCTGCAGGTTCCGCTCGATGAGATCGACGGCGGCGTTGTAATCGCGCGGGATCGCGATCTGCGGCGCCGCGCGGTCGGCAGGCATCGCTGGTCTCCTCTCCCACAACCGCTTGTCGTCGGCAGGCTTGCCGATCTTGCGCCAATAGGTGCCGCAGGGGGACGGCCGGCGTCAAGCAGTATTCTGCAGGCTCGGGGCCAAAGCGGCATTATTGTGCGTGGCGCCGGCGCCGCGGCCGGGAGAGGCGGGCGGCGGCGCCTAAGGCGCCGCCGCCGGTGTCCGGGCACGGGGGGACGTGCCCAGGCAAGGCCCAGCGGTCGGGGGAGAGCCGCGGGCCGGTTGCCACGGCGGCGGGGGACGGAGCCGCCGCGGCGGGGTAGGTACGGTGGGCGGGCCGCTTCCGGGCTCGCCATACCATGAGATACGTCGCCCGGCGCCGGCCCATCCCCCGTTCACGGGGAATTCATCGGCGGGATGATGGCGCCGCTAGGGAGCGGCGAGGCTGGGGGCGGGGATGCCCGGGGAAGCCGGCGCTGCCGCGCGCGGCTTCAGCCGCAGCGCCGGCTGCTCGACGAGATGCCAGGAGAGCCAGGCGATCGCCGCTGTGACCGTCAACGCCAGCGCAAAGAGCTGCCACCAGGCGAGGCGGCCGCTGCTGAGGTAAAGCAGCGTCTGCTGCACCGGCCAGCCATAGATGTAGAGCCCGTAGGAGAGATCGCCGAAGCGCGCCGCCGGGATCACCGGCAGGCGCGGCTCGAGCGCGAGACAGATCACGAGATAGGCGCCGACCAGCGGAAACAGCAGGATGAAGCGATGGAGCGGCACGCTCGCCGCCAGCCCCGCCAGCGCCAGGAGCGCCAGCCTGCGGTCGAAGAGGCGCGTGGCGCGCAGCTTGTAGAGGATCATGCCGGCGACGAAGAAGCCGAGCAGCCAGCCGACGCTGCCGATGAAATAATCGCTCTGCGCGGTGTCGAGCCAGAGGCAGGCGAGGCCCAGCGCGAGCAGCGGCAGCAGCGCCGCGAGGCGCAGCAGCCGCAGCACGCCCAGCGCCAGCACCAGCGCGTACATGACGATCTCGCAGGGCAGGCTCCACAGCGGCCCGTCGACGATGTCGCCGACGGCAAAGCCGGTGAAATGCACGCCGGGCAGGGCGTTATGCTCGACATCGAGCGCCAGGTTCGACAGCATGAAGTCCCAGGTGCCGGCGCTGGCGAAATAGTCGCCAAGACTGAGCGTGCTGACCAGCGGCCCCAGCACCAGGGCGCAGAGCAGCAGGCAGAGGGCGTAGCCGGGATAGATCCGCAGCGCGCGCTTGGCGGCAAAGCGCCAGGGCGAGGCGGTGGTCTCGAAGCTCTGCGTGACGAGAAATCCGGACAGCACGAAGAAGACGAAGACACTGACCACGCCGAGGATCGCCTGGCCGCCGGTCAGCAGCATCAGCGGCTCGCAGTCCTGACGCCCCTCACTCAGCAGGAAGCTGTGCGAGAACACCACGGCGCCGGCGGCGACAAGCCGCAGCGCGTCGAAATTGTTCCGCCTGTCCACCGGCGCCCCCGCCCCTGACAATTGCAGGATGCGGCGCGGCGCCGGCTTGTCAACCGGTGCGGCGCCGGGGCGCGAAGAGCTAGCGGCGGCCGACCAGCGCGGTGAGCGCGCCGCCGACCAGCGCAACGGCGCCGACGATGATGTAGACCATGGTCTGCTGGGTGAAGCGCCCGGTCAGGGTCTGCGACGCCTGATCGACCAGCGAATGCGAGCCGTTGAGGCCGAAATACAACAGCACCGCGCCGACCACGGCGACGATGATGCCCAAAACGCGAAATCCGCTCATCCGATCGCTCCTGCCTTGCCTTGGCGGCAAACAGCAGGTCGCGCGATCACGTTCCGAAGTGGCCGATCGTGGTTGGCGCTAGTCGGTGTGGCGGTCGCCGCACACCCCGGAGCCGCGCCATTCGGCGAGCTTCTTTTCCCGCTCCGTCTTGCCCTGCGGCTCGTCGCGGCGCTGTCCGCGCCCCGCCTGCAGCTCGCGCTCCTGCTCCCGGTTTGGTTTCTGCTTGCCCGTAGCTTCGTCGTTCATCCGCGTTCCTCCTGCCGCGCTTTGCGCGCGATTTCGCGCCTGTTCTCGGCTGGGTGCTAGGCCAACGGCGCGCCGCCGCTTTTGTCGCGTGCCTTACCCACAAGTGGCGACACTTGGTTAAGATGTCGCGCGAGTCGAAAGCGCACCCACACTCACACGTAAGCATCCGATGGCGTCATTAACAGAGTGTTAAATGCACTGCTGCCTTGTGCAATGACCTCTTCAGGGGAGGCCTATGACCCCGGCGAGGTGGGCGTCCAGCAGGTCGATGCCGGCGAGCTCGGCGCCGCTGAGATTGGCGGCCGAGAGGTCGGCGCCGCGCATCACCGCCCGCGACAAATTGGCGCCGCGGAGATCGACATGGCGCGCCTCGACACGCTCCAGCATGCTGACGATCAGCCTGCCGCCCGGCAGCACCAGCGGCCCCAGATTGCAGTCGCGCAGATCGGCATTGGTGAGCCGCGCAGCGGTGAGGTTGACGCCGCGCAGATCGGCGCGGGCGAGCCGGCAGGAGCGGAAATCGGCGCCTGCGAGCTGCGCCGCCTGCAGCGCCACGCCGTCGAGCGTGAGCCCGACGAAGATGGCACCGTTGGCGCGCAGCGCCGAAAGGCAGAGCCCGCCCACCGGCGGCAGGTCGCGCAGATCATAGCCGCTGAGATCGAGCGGCGCGCCCTCGGCGCCTTGGGTCGCGGCCCAGCGCTCGTGGCGCTGCAGCAATTCCGCGACCGGGCCGCCGAGCTCGGCGAGCCGGCGTCCCGCCGGCTTCTCCGTCAGCACGCCCATGAGGTCGGCGCCGTCCATCGCGGTGGCGTGGAAGATCGCGTCGGTGAGGATGGCGTTGCGCAGGCTGGCGCCTTGCAGATTGGCGCCCGAGAAATCGGCGCCTTCGAGATTGGCGCCGTCGAGCGTGGCGTTGTGCAGGTCGGCGCGCACCAGCTTGCAGCGCCGCATCACCGCGTCGGTGAAATCGGTATGCGCCGCCAGCGATCCCGACAGCTTGGCTTGCGACAGATCGGCATTGACCATGCGCGCGCCCTCGAGATCGGACGAGGCGGCGCTGGCGATGGCGACCTCCTCGATGACGCCGATGCGCAGGCGCTGGCCCAGCCTGCCGTCGCGCAGATCGGCGTCGAAGAGGTCGGCGCCCTCGAGATTGGCGCCGCGCAGCACCGCGCCGCGCAGATCGGCGCGGCTCAACACCGCGCCGCGCAGATCCGCCCGCGTCAGGTTGCAGGCGAACATGGTGGCATTGGCGAGATTGGCGCCGGCCATGCGCGCCGCCGGCAGGAAGGCGGCGGTGAGGTCGGCATCGTTCAGCCGCATTCCCGCGAGATCGAGCCCGGAGAGATCGCGATAGGCCAGCAGCGCCCGCTGCCCGCCGAGGCGCGCGGAGAGGAACATGTCATGCCGGCGCACCACCTCGTCGAGCTCGACCTGCGACATCGGAAGGCGCGGGCGTTCGATCTTCTTGGTGTCGCTCGCCATGCGCCGCCATTCTCATCGTCCGCGCTTAAGATCGGCTTACCTGAGCGGCGGGGAGGCGGCCCTCTCAGCCGCACGCGTCTCAGCACACTCTACCTCATCGTCATGGCCGGGCTTGACCCGGCCATCCACGCCTTCGCAAGCCATTGGCGAGATGCTGGCGCCTAGCGCAATCTTCCGTATAATCTTGCTAAATCAATGTTTTAGCGGGTGCTAAGAGGTGCTAGTCCGCACTGTGCGGCTTTCGCGGTTGCTGGGCAACCGCTGACGCCGCCTCGGACGAACTCCCTCCGGGAGTTCGCCTAGACGCCGCGGACGAACCCCCTCTGGGAGTTCGCCTAGGCAGCCCTGTCGCGGGCCCTGCGGAACTGGTCGATCCAGGGACCGATCCATTCGACCGCGACCTCTTCGGGAATGGTGCCGCCGCTGGCATCATGCAGCATCACCTCGCCGATGCGGCGCGCGCCGAGCGATTGGAGCAGCGCGTCGAAGCGCTTGCCGCCAAAGCAGAAGGTCTGGGCATAGGTGCGGTCGCCCAGCGCGATGACGCCATATACGACAGATTGCAGATCCGGCTTCCTTTGCTCGAGATCGGCGAAGAGCTTTTGCGCGTTGTCGGGCACGTCGCCCTGGCCATAGGTCGAGGTGCAGAGCAGGAAGGCGCCGCCCTTGGCAAAGACCGCGGCATCGAGCCCGTCCATGGCCACGATGTCCGCCGCCACCCCTTGCGCCTTCAGCGCATCGCCAAGCTCGTCTGCGACGAGCTGCGCCGTGCCGGTCATGGTGCCGACCAGGATCGTCAGTTGCAGCTCCACCCCGCCTCCTCGGTCGCGCAAGTTCGGGCTGGCCCTGCCCGCCGGAAGCGACGATAATGCATGCATCGCCATTGGCAAGCATTATAATACATGTCAGCCGATCGATAGGCACGGGGGAGCGGGCGAAGGAGCAGGGCATGGCGGCGCGCGAGGCGGCGGAGACCAGGGAGCGGCGCGCCGAGAATGGCGAGGCCGAGATATCTCCGGCTGCTCGGCGACCGCATCCGCGAGGCGCGCGCCCGGCGCGGCATGACGCGCAAGATCCTGGCGCGGGATTCCAAGGTGTCGGAGCGCTACCTTGCCCAGCTCGAGGCCGGGCACGGCAACATCTCGATCGTGCTGCTGCGCCAGATCGCCCATGCCATGGGCCTGCCCTTGGGCGATCTCGTGCGCGAGGAGCCGGACCGGCCGGTGGAGCTCACCCTCCTCATCCAGACCCTGGCCCGCCTCCAGCCCAAAGGACCTGGCGCAGGCGCGCCTGATGCTGAGCGAGACCTTCGGCGCGGCGGTGGAAAGCGGGCGGCGCCACCGCATCGCGCTGATCGGCCTGCGCGGCGCCGGCAAATCGACCTTGGGCGGCGATGCTGGCGAAGGCGGTCGGCGCGCCCTTCATCGAGCTCGACCGCGAGATCGAGCGCGAGAGCGGCACGCGGCTCGCCGAAATCTTCGACCTCTACGGCCAGGCCGCCTATCGCCGCTATGAGCGCCGGGCGCTGGAGACGGTGATCGAGCGCCATGGCAGCGCGGTCATCGCCACCGGCGGCAGCATCGTCTCCGAGCCCGCCACCTTCGACCTGCTGCTCTCGGCCTGCTACACGGTCTGGCTCACCGCGGCGCCGGAGGAGCATATGAGCCGCGTCGTGGCGCAAGGCGACACCCGGCCGATGGCCGAGAACGAGCAGGCGATGGAAGATCTCCGCCGCATCCTCGCCGGCCGCAATGCGCTCTACAGCAAGGCGGACGCCCGCATCGACACCGCCGGAAAGACGGTGGAGCAGAGCTTGCGCGAGCTCAAAGCGGCGGTGGCGGGTTAGCGATTGGGACCGTTGTCGATCGAATGCAGATCGATCCGCACGGTCGCCAGCGGCGGCGTGATATTCCGCAGCACCGGAGGCTCGGCGGCCAGGCCCGGCGCTCTTTCGCGAGAGGAGGGCGGGGCATCGCACAGCGACGCGTTGCCATGGGCCGATATCGGGGGTGGCCCCAGCGCGAAAGCCACGAAATCGCGCGGCCGGCCGCAGGACACATCGCGCTCCTCGGCATGGAATCTGAAATAGGCATAGCCGCCGTCGATCATCGCGGTGACGAAGACACGCATATGACCGCCGGCTGCGGAGATCGACATCAGGCCGCGGCAGACCTTGCTCCTGGCGCAGACCATATGCGCCGGCACGCTTTCGCTTCCCTCGACCTGGCGGACGGTGACTCTGTACCGGAGCGTAGCATCATTGGACTGGGAATAGGCGCCTTCCGCGCCGATCAGGGCTGCGACTCCAGCGACGAGTGCGCAGGCCGCGCGGCGCGCGGCGGGCGTCCAGGTGCGGGGGACGACGGCTGCCACGGCCTTTGCCTATCGGCGATACGGGGCCATTGTGCGCGGCTTGTGGCTGCCGCGAACGGGCGTGTTGACGATCCCAGGGTAGTATCGCGTGTCCTCGCGCGGCCAGCCTGCTGGATCGATGTCTTTGTTGGGCACAGCCACATGCTCATTCATGTTGGGATCGGTCTCCTGCAAGCCGTTCTCCGCATTCGCTTCCTCGGAACGGGACTGATCGGGAATATCGGTCCCCGGTATGTTCCTGCTCGGCGGCGGCAGCGGTTCCGTTTGAATGTCGCCGCCGCCCGCGCGCCGCGGCTTGTCGGCACGCATGCGCGCCCGCTTGCCGCCGGCTGTTCCACCGCGCTTGGCCGCTCGAGGCAATCTGCTTTTGGACTTTGGCTTTTTTGCGATGGACGGCGCCGCGCCTCCGATGGTTTCGCCGGGAAGGTATCCAAGTTGCGATAGCAAAGTCCGGGCTCTCTTGCGCGCTGCTGATAGATGTTTTCGCATATCGTCCTCGCTTCCTGCTTCACCCGGTCAATTCTCTCGCTGCACCCCTCCCCACCCAAGGCTCTCGACGTTCTGCACGCGCAGCGCGCGGTTCCACCGCCATCTGCAACATACTGCTTGACCAAATATCGACATGCATTATAGTGCGTTTAACACTCAAGGCGGGGCGGAGGCGTTCTATGATCACGTTCGATACCCACCCCGAGCGCTACAAGCATTGGCGGCTCGAAATCGAGGGCGCCGTGGCGAAACTGGTGCTCGACGTCGCCGAGGATGGCGGCATCCAGCCGGGCTACAAGCTCAAGCTCAATTCCTACGATCTCGGCGTCGATATCGAGCTGCATGACGCGCTGAACCGCATCCGCTTCGAGCATCCCGCAGGTGAAATGCGTCGTGCTCACCAGCGGCAAGGACCGCATGTTCTGCGCCGGCGCCAACATCTACATGCTCGGCAGCTCGACCCATGCCTGGAAGGTGAATTTTTGCAAATTCACCAATGAGACGCGCAACAGCATGGAGGATTCGAGCCGGAGCACCGGGCTCAAATTCCTCGCCGCGCTCAACGGCACCTGCGCCGGCGGCGGCTATGAGGTGGCGCTCGCCTGCGACGAGATCGTCATGGTCGATGACCGCTCCACCACGGTGAGCCTGCCGGAAGTGCCGCTGCTCGGCGTGCTGCCCGGCACCGGCGGCCTCACCCGCCTCATCGACAAGCGCAAGGTGCGCCGCGACCTCGCCGACGTCTTCTGCACCACGGCCGAAGGCGTGCGCGCCGACCGCGCCAAGCAATGGAAGCTCGTCGACCACACCGCGCCGCCGGCGCGCTTTGCCGAGCTGGTGCGGGAGCGCGCCCGCGCGCTCGCGGCCGACAGCAGCCGCGCGCAAGCAGGCGAGCGGCGTGACGCTGCCGCCGCTCGCGCGCAAGCTCGACGAGCAGGGCTATCACTACCGCTGGGTCGATGTCGATTTCGACCGCGCGCGGCGGGTGGCGACGCTCACCATCCGCGCGCCCGACACGGCGCCGCGCGATCTCGCCGAGATCGAGGCGGCGGGCGCGGCGTGGTGGCCGCTCGCCATGGCGCGCGAGCTCGACGACGCCATCCTGATGCTGCGCGTCAACGAGCTCGAGCTTGGGACGGTGCTGCTGAAGACCCGCGGCTCGGCGGCCGCCGTGCTGGCGAGCGACGCGGCCATGGACCGGCATGACGAGCCATTGGTTCGTGCGAGAGACCCGCGCCTTCCTGCGCCGCACGCTGGCGCGCCTCGATGTCTCCTCGCGCAGCCTCTTCGCCATCATCGATCGCGGCTCCTGCTTTGCCGGCACGCTGATGGAGCTGGCGCTCGCCGCCGACCGCTCTTTCATGCTGGCGCTGCCCGAGGGCGACAATGACGCGCCGCGCGTGACCCTCAGCAGCGCCAATCGCGGCGCGCTCGCCATGGTGAATGGCGTCTCGCGGCTGGAGAACCGCTTCTGCGGCGACGCCGCCGCTTCCGAGCGCGCGGCCAAGGGCGCGCTCGGCGTGGAGATCGACGCCGCCGAGGCGATCGCGCTCGGCCTCGTCACCTTCGCGCCCGACGCGCTCGATTGGGATGACGAGATCCGGCTCGCCGTCGAGGAGCGCGCCAGCCTCTCGCCCGACGCGCTGACTGGACTCGAGGCGAGCCTGCGCTTCGCCGGGCCGGAGACGATGGAGACGCGCATCTTCGGGCGTCTCTCCGCCTGGCAGAACTGGATCTTCAACCGGCCCAACGCCACCGGCGAGACCGGCGCGCTGAAGCTCTTCGGCAGCGGCTCGAAAGCCAAATTCAAATGGGAGAGGGTCTGAATGGCCATCGACTATCAGGAGCTGATCCCGAACAACGTCCATCTCGACAATGACCGCACGCTGCAGCGCGCGCTCGAGCATTGGCAGCCGCATTTCCTCGAGTGGTGGCGGGCGCTGGGGCCGAGCGATTTCCTCGACGCCGATGTCTATCTGCGCACCGCCACCTCGGTCGATGCCAAGGGCTGGGCGACCTACGGCACGGTGAAGATGCCGGACTACCGCTGGGGCATCTTCCTCGCCGACGCCATTCCCGACCGCCGCATCGGCTTCGGCGACGAATACGGCAAGCCGGTCTGGCAGCAGGTGCCGGGCGAGCACCGCTCGACCTTGCGCCGGCTCATCGTCACCCAAGGCGACACCGAGCCCGCCTCGGTCGAGCAGCAGCGGCTCCTCGGCCATACCTGCCCCTCGCTCTATGATCTGCGCAACCTCTTCCAGGTCAATGTCGAGGAGGGCCGCCATCTCTGGGCGATGGTCTATCTGCTTCACGCCTATTTCGGCCGCGACGGGCGCGAGGAGGCGGAGGAGCTGCTGGCGCGCCATTCCGGCGACAGCGACAAGCCGCGCATCCTCGGCACCTTCAACGAGCCGATCAGCGACTGGCTCTCCTTCTTCATGTTCACCTATTTCACCGACCGCGACGGCAAGTTCCAGCTCAAGAGCCTCGCCGAGAGCAGCTTCGACCCGCTGTCGCGCACCTGCAGCTTCATGCTGACCGAAGAAGCGCATCACATGTTCGTCGGCGATACCGGCATCGGCCGCGTCGTGCGCCGCACGCTCGAGGTGATGAAGGAGCTCGGCACCGAGGATCCCGCCGCGATCCGCGCCAAGGGCGCGGTCGACCTGCCGACGGTGCAGCGCTATCTCAATTTCTGGTTCACCTCCTCGCTCGATCTCTTCGGCGCGGAGAACTCGTCCAATGCCGCGGGATATTTCGCCACCGGCATCAAGGGCCGTCCCGACGAGGCGAACTACGGGGACCATATCTGCCGCGAGGGCAGCTTCACGCTCGAGGAGCCCGACGGCAAGGGCGGCGTCACCAGCGAGGAGGTGCCGCTGCGCAACGCCATGAACGAGGTGACGCGCACCGCCTATATTCGCGACTGCGAGATCGGCGTGAAGCGCTGGAACCGCCTCATCACCAAGGCGGGCTATGCCCATGAGCTGACGCTGCCGAGCGAGCGCTTCCGCCGCGGCATCGGCGTCTGGGCGAACCAGCCGGTCGATCCCCAGGGCAGGCTCATCGCCGCCGCCGACTACCAGGCGAAGCTCCCGGGCTGGATCCCGTCGGCGAGCGACCGCGCCTTCATCAAGAGCCTGATGCAGCGCGTCGTCGAGCCCGGCAAGATGGCGAGCTGGATCGCGCCCCCCGACCGCGGCATCAACAACATGCCGGTCGAGTACGAGTACGTGCACCTGCATTGAGCGGCCGCTTCGTCATCATCGGCGCCGGCCCCGCCGGGATGCGCGCGGCCGAAATGCTGCGCCAGAAGGCGCCCGATGCCGCCATCGTGCTGATCGGCGACGAGCCGCATCTGCCCTATGACCGGCCGCCGCTGTCGAAGGCCTTCCTCACCGAGGGGCTCGAGGCGGCGCGCCTTGCGCTGAAGCCCGCGGGCTTCTACGCCGAGCAGCGCATCGAGCTGCGCCTCGGCGCCGCCGCGACGGCGATCGACCGCGCCGGCAAATCGGTGCTGCTCTCTGATGGCGCGCGCATCGCCTATGACCGGCTGCTGCTCGCCACCGGCTGCCGCGGCCGCAGGCTGCCGGCATCGGCCGCCGACGTGCCGATCCATTATCTGCGCAGCCTCGCCGATGCCGCTGCAGATCCGCGCCGCGCTCAGGCCCGGCGCCGAGATCGTCATGATCGGCGGCGGCTTCATCGGGCTGGAGATCGCCGCCTCGGCGCGGAAGCTCGGCGCCGCGGTGACGGTGCTGGAGATGGCGCCGCGGCTGATGAGCCGCGCCGTGCCGGTGCTGGTCAGCGATTTCGTGCGCGCCCTGCACGAGCGTCATGGCGTGATCTTCGAATTCGCTGCGCGCCTCAATGCGATCGCGCGCGGCGCCGATGGCCGTCCGCTGGTCGAGAGCGCGCGCCAGTCCTACCCTTGCGACCTCGTGATCGCCGGCATCGGCGCCGAGCCCAATACCGCGCTCGCCGAGGCGGCGGGGCTTGCCGTCGAGGACGGCATCCGCGTCGACGCGCTGGGCCGCACCAGCGATCCCGACATCTTCGCCGCCGGCGATGTGACGCGCCACGAGAGCCCGATCCTCGGCCGCGCCCTCCGCATCGAATCCTGGCAGGTCGCGCTGAACCAGGCGGCGGTCGTCGCCGCCGCCATGCTCGGCGCCAGCGAGCCCTATGCCGAGCTGCCGTGGCTCTGGACGGACCAGTACGACTGCAACATCCAGGCGCTGGGCCTGTTCGAGGCGAGCCTCGAGCCGGTGCTGCGCGGCGATCCCGCCGCCGGCGCCTTCACCTTGCTCGGCCTCGATGCCGAGGGGCGGATCGCGGCGGCGATCACCGTCAACAACGGCCGCGACATGGCGGTGCTGCGCCGCTTGGTGGCGACGCATGCGGTGCTGCCGAAAGCGGCGCTCGCGGATGCCGCGCGCAAGCTCTCCGACCTGCTGAAGGCCGCGCGTGCGGGGTGAGCGTGTCGCGTTGAGCAGGACTCACGGGCGGGGAAATGTCCCGGTGAATCTGCTCCTCTCCGCCCCTCGGGGCGGAGAGGTTGGGTGAGGTGGGGGAGCTTCGAGATCCCGGCGAATTGCCTGCAGCACGCCCGCCGGCGCAATGTCCGCCAGAGAATCTTTTTCGAGATCGGTTGCCGCTCGGCGCACACGCGGAGCGATCTGCATCCTCACTCTCATAGGCATGGCCAGCCCCACCTCACCCTGCCTCTCCGCCCCATTGGGGCGGAGAGGAGAAGATCGTGGGACGGTGAGCCAGGGCGTCTTCCTCATCTGGACTTGCGCCAAGCGCCCGCGTCAGACCGCGTTTCCCTCGCCCCGCGGCGGCTGCGGCAGGGCCGCGGGCGCCGCGCGCTCGCGCTCGGCCGCCTCGCGCGGCGGGCGCGGTTCCGGCGGCTTCGGCTTGGCCGGTGACGGGCCGGTGACGACATCGAAATCGTTCATGCTGGGCTTCCTTCTGCTGGAAGCCGCTCCGAGGGCGGGTATTCGACGAGGGGGATGGTGAAAACGCGAAAGCCGCCTGGGATCGGGGCGGCTTCGGGGTCTGCGACGAGAGTGCGCGATCCTAAGCCGCCGGCATGAACCGGCGGCGCCAATACGATCGGGAAGGGGTGGGGCGCGTCATCATCGAGGGCCACAATAGCGGCGGCCGCGCGCCGCTGCAAGCCGTCCCTATCCGTCGGCCTTCTCCGCCGGCGGCGGCAGCTGGACGACGACGCCGTACCAGCCGAGCCCTTTATAGGTCTCGTATCCCGGCGTCAGCGCGAATCCCACGGTGGTGCCGTCCTCGGTCTCGTAGAAGCCGTCCTTGCCGGTATTGCCGCTGAGCGCCACGGTCTCGCGCAGCACCCCCTGGTCGTCGGAGGCGGCGATCACCCGCTGCTGCCCGTCGAGGATGAGGCAGCGCGTGCGCCCCCGCTCGTCCGCGCTCAGCCGCACGCCCTTGACCACGGCGGCCGCCTGGGGATGCCAGTCGAAGAACACGCCGAGCGCGCCGATCGGCTTGCCGGAGGATTTGCCCTGCTCGCGGACCGCGGTCGCATAGGTCGCGACCTGCGCGCCCCCCAGCGTCGCCACGGTGTCGATGTCGAGCGCGGCGTAGTCGTCGCCGCTGCCTGTGCCCATGGCGGCGCGGAACCAGGGGGCGTCGGCGACGCTGGCGCCGATGACGCCGGGATAGCGCTGCGGCCGGCCATTGGCGATGACGCGGCCCTGGGCGTCGGCGACCCAGAGGTCGAGATAGACGGTATAGCTGTTGAGGATGATGCCGAGCCGCTCGCAGACATGGCGGGTGCTGTCGGCGCCGGACTCTTCCAGCGCGCCGACGATGGCGGCGTCGGTCGCCCACCAGCGGACGTCGCAGGAGCGCTCGTAGAGGTTGCGGTCGATGATCTCGATCATGTTGAGGGCGAGGTCGGCGAGGCGCTGGCCGCGCACCTGCTGCACCAGCCGCTCGCCGAGATCGGTAAGCTCGGTGATCGAGCCCTTGAGCTCGGTCTTGAGATCCTCGGCGATGCCGGTGATGCGGCCGGAGATCGCCTTGACCTCGCCGGCGACGACGGCGAAGCCGCGGCCGGCATCGCCGGCGCGGGCCGCTTCGATGAGCGCGTTGAGGGCCAGGATCTTGGTCTCGCCGGTGATGCGGTTGATCAGGGCGATCTTGTCCTCGGCGATCCGGCCGACCCGGTGCGACAGCACGATGATGCGTTCTGGCTCGGTCACCAGAGTCTCCAGACTGCAGGCGGTGTTGCCCCCCGGCAGCATCAAACATTGCGGTTCGAGATTGAATTTCGGTTAACCGCGTATGCAGCGGCGCGAAAAATGCGCGAAGGCGCGCCCCCGATCGCCCGCCTAAAAATGGTGCAGGCGCAACGCCTAAAAAAGTTGCACCGCGGCGCTGATCAGTGGCGGTGGATCGGATCGATCCAGCGCACCTCTTCGGGCGGTTCGATCGGGGTGATGTCGAGATTGACCACCACCGGCTCCTGGCCGCTGCGGCACAGCACGCATTCGAGCGGCTCGCTGGTGCTGGCGTTGATCTCCTGATGCGGCACATAGGGCGGCACATAGATGAAATCGCCGGGGCCGGCCTCGGCGACGAATTCAAGCTTCTCGCCCCAGCGCATGCGCGCCTTGCCCTTCACCACATAGATCACGCTCTCGACCTCGCCATGGTGGTGCGCGCCGGTCTTGGCGTTGGCGTGGATGGTCACCGTGCCCGCCCAGAGCTTCTGCGCCCCGGCGCTGGCATGGGTGATGGCGGCGGCGCGGCTCATCCCGGGCGTCTGCGGCGTGTTGGTGTCGAGCTCCGCGCCTCTGACCACCCGCACGCCGTGCTCGCGCCAATCGGTCTTCTTGCTCATGCTCTCCTCCGGTCACGCGGCTTCTGCTGCTTGGGGGAAGGTAAGGGACGCTGCCTGCCGTTTGAAGACGTCATCATGCAGCCAAACGGCGCCATGAAGATTGACCACGGAGGCACGGAGGTCACGGAGATACGAGGAGGGGCGCGCTGCGCGCGCCCAACACCTGTTCTTCTCCGTGCCCTCCGGTGCGCCAGGCGAAGCTGGCGCGATCCAGCTGGTGGAAGACCAGCCCAGGTAAGGGGTAGCGCCCGCCTGGTAGTGAGTGTTGCGCGAGTCCATCGGCGACGATGGCCGCGAAGCGTACACAACGATCGTGTGGGGTGGGTATTGAGCCGCGAAAGACACAAGCCCGCAGAGGCCGAGATCGTCGGAGGTATCGAAGGCAACATGTGCGGCGCCGCCATGCGAGGCGCTGACGCTCTGCCGTGGTCAAAGACCCCATCACGCACGAAAGGATCGCGTCGGAACCTGGGAGATCTCACGCCCGGCCGGCGGCGGGCAACCGTCCCGGCCCGCATTGGGAAGGCGAGGAGCCGAAGCCAATGATGCACGGGCGTGAGAAGTCGGACCCCGCCGTAGTAGCGCCGAAGCCGACGAACGAGGCCGGGCGACCGGCCGAGGAGCCGGTGGAGCGAAGGGCGGGGACCAAGGGGAATGCGGGCCAGCGCAGCACGCTCCGGGCACAGGACCGGGAACGCGTGGCACAGGGGTTGGACCGCATACGGCAGGTCGCTCACCGTCAAGCACCCGAGGTGGGAGCCGTATGCGGGAAAGCCGCACGTACGGTTCTGTGCGGGGGGCGCGCAGTAATGCGCGTCCCTACCGCGTCTGCCTCCGTGGTGAATTTTCTACGTGCCTCCGGCACAGCGCCGATGCCCAACTCCATCACGCCTGCCATTCCGCGCGCACCGCTTCGTCGCTCTCTTGCGGCAGCCGCGCCGCGCGCAGCGCCGCGACGGCACCCGCCTCGGCGAGCCGCCGCAGCGCCCAGACCGCCATCGCCCGCACCAGCGGCGAGGGATCGTCGAGCAGCGCCTCGGCGCTGGCCTGGAGCCCCGCCTCGCCGCTGTTGCCGATGGCGATCAGCACATTGCGCAGGAAGCGGTCGCGGCCGATGCGCTTCACCGGCGAGCCCGAGAAGAGGGCGCGGAATCCCACATCGTCGAGCCGCGCCAGCGCCGCCAGCGTCGGCGCCGCGAACGCTTCGCGCGGACGGAATCCCGGCTCGGCGGTGGCGCGGGCGAATTTGTTCCAGGGGCAGACGGCGAGGCAGTCGTCGCAGCCATAGATGCGGTTGGCGATGAGCGGGCGGAGATCGGCGTCGATATGCCCTTTGTGCTCGATGGTGAGATAGGAGATGCAGCGCCTCGCCTCGAGCTGATAGGGCTGAGGAAAGGCATTGGTGGGGCAGGCGTCGAGGCAGCGCCGGCAGGCGCCGCAATGATCCGCCTCGGCGGCGTCGGGCGGCAGCGCCAACGCCAGATAGATCTCGCCGAGAAAGAGCCAGGAGCCGAAATCGCGCGACACCAGGTTGGTGTGCTTGCCCTGCCAGCCCAGCCCCGCCGCTGCCGCCAGCGGCTTCTCCATCACCGGCGCGGTGTCGACGAAAAGCTTCAGCGCGCCGGGCCAGCGCCCGTCGATGTAGCGCGCCAGAGCCTTGAGCCGCGCCTTGACGATGTCGTGGTAGTCGCGTCCCTGCGCATAGACCGAGATCGCGCCGCGATCGTGCCGCGACAGCGCCGCCAGCGGATCGGCTTCCGGAGCGTAATTGACGCCGAGCACCACGACGCTGCGTGCATCGGCCCAGAGCGCCTGTGGATCGCCGCGCTCCTCGGCGCGCGCCGCGAGCCACCCCATATCGCCGTGATATCCGCGCGCCAGGAATTCCGCGAGATGTGCTCGCGCTCTGGGTGCAAGCTGCGGCGGCGCGAAGCCCACGGCATCGAATCCGAGCCGCAGCGCCTCGTCGCGAATGGCCGATTTGATCGCTTCGGTCATGGCGGCGCCAACAAAAAAGCCGCACCACGGAGACACGGAGGACACGGAGAAGAGGCGTTCGGCGCGCCAGGCGCGCCATTCTTTCGTCCTCCGTGATCTCCGTGTCTCCGTGGTGAACCCTTCTTTGGCTCGGGTTCATGGCGCATGCGATTGCCTGCCTCGCTCTCTCACCCCCGCCCGCGATAGGGCGCCACGCCCTGGTCCGGCAGCCACAGCCCGCGCGGCGGCGCGCCGGTCTGGTAGAAGACGTCGATCGGCATGCCGCCGCGCGGATACCAATAGCCGCCGATCCTGAGCCAGCGCGGCGCCAGCAGCCGCACCAGGCGCTCCGCCACCGCCAGCGTGCAATCCTCGTGGAAGCCGCCCTGGTTGCGGAAGGCGCCGAGATAGAGCTTCAGCGACTTGCTCTCCACCAGCCAGCGCCGCGGCACGTAGTCGATGACGAGATGGGCGAAATCCGGCTGTCCCGTGATCGGGCAGAGCACGGTGAATTCCGGGCAGGTGAAGCGCACGAGATATGTCGCGCGCGGATGCGGGTTCGCCACGCGCTCGAGCAGCGCCTTCTCCGGCGAGGCAGGGAGCGCGCTGCGGTGGCCGAGCTGCTTCAGGGATGTCGCCATGGTCGCTCAGAGCCTGTTTGGGGAATAGGGAGCGCACCCCTCAACGATCGCCTTGCCCGCGAAAGCGGGCATCCAGGGGCCTCACGGAGCGCTTCCCCTGGGTCCCCGCTTGCGCGGGGACGGCGGAGTAAGTAGCGGGAGCTGCTCTTAAAGCGGCGGAATATCGCCTTCCTCCTCTAGGGCCGCGACGCCGGCGGCGAGATCCTCCAGGCCACCCTTCGCGATCGCGCCACGCAGCTCCGCCATCAGGTCGGCATAGTAGCGAAGATTATGTTCGGTCAACAGCATCGGCGCGAGGATCTCCTGGGCGCGGACGAGGTGATGGAGATATGCCCGGCTGTAGTGCCGGCAGGCGCGGCAGGCGCAATCGGCATCGAGCGGGCGCGGATCCTCGGTGTGGCGCGCATTGCGCAGGTTGACCGTGCCGCGCCGGGTGAAGGCCTGCGCCGTGCGCCCGGAGCGCGTCGGCAGCACGCAGTCGAAGAGATCGATGCCGCGCCTGACCGCGCCGATGAGGTCGGCGGGCTTGCCGACGCCCATGAGATAGCGCGGGCGGTCCGCGGGCAGCGCCGGCACGGTCTCGTCGAGCACCGCGAACATGCGCTCCTGGCCCTCGCCGACGGCGAGCCCGCCCACGGCGTAGCCGTCGAAGCCGATCTCGACCAGCGCCGCGGCCGAGCGCTGGCGCAGCGCCGGATAGATGCTGCCCTGGACGATGCCGAAGAGCGCATGGCCCGGGCGTCGCTGATATGCCGCTTTGGAGCGCTGCGCCCAGCGCATCGAAAGCGCCATCGAGCGGCCGGCGTCGTCCTCGGCGGCGGGAAACGGCGTGCACTCGTCGAACGCCATGGTGATGTCGGCGCCGAGCAGGTGCTGGATCTCGATCGAGCGCTCGGGCGTCAGCGTGTAGCGCGCGCCGTCGAGATGCGAGCGGAACGTCACCCCTTGCTCGTCAATCGCCCGCAGCTTCGCCAGCAACATCACCTGGTAGCCGCCGCTGTCGGTGAGGATCGGCCCCGGCCAATTCATGAAGCGGTGCAGCCCGCCCAGCGCGGCGATGCGCTCGGCGCCGGGCCGCAGCATCAGGTGATAGGTGTTGGCGAGGATGATCTCGGCGCCGGTGGATGCCACATCCTCGGGCCGCATCGCCTTCACCGTGGCGGCGGTGCCGACCGGCATGAAGGCCGGCGTCTCCACCGTGCCATGCGCCGTGATCAGCCGGCCGCGCCGCGCCGCGCCATCCCGCGCCAACAGGCTGAAATTGAAATCCGCTTTCATTCCCGCGGGTATAGCAAACTGGCGTCGCCGTAGGAAAAGAAGCGATATTCGGCCGCCGCAGCATGGGCATAGGCCGCCTTCATCCGCTCGAGCCCGGCGAAAGCGGCGACCAGCATGAACAAGGTCGAGCGCGGCAGGTGGAAATTGGTCAGCAGCAAATCGACGGCGCGGAAGCGATAGCCCGGCGTGATGAAGAGCGCGGTCTCGCCGGCAAAGGGCGCAACCCGCCCCTGGTCGTCGGCGGCGCTTTCGAGGAGCCGCAGGCTCGTCGTCCCCACAGCGACGATGCGGCCGCCTTGGGACCGCGCGGCGGCGATGCGCTCCGCCGCGTCGGCGTCGATCATGCCCCACTCGCCGTGCATCTTGTGCTCTTGCGTATCCTCGACCTTGACCGGCAGGAAAGTGCCGGCCCCGACATGCAGCGTCACGCTCACCCGCGCGATGCCGGCGGCGTCGAGCGCCGCCAGCAGCCGCGGCGTGAAATGCAGCCCCGCGGTGGGCGCGGCGACGGCGCCCTCCTTGGCCGCGAAGATCGTCTGGTAATCGCCGCGGTCGCGCGCCTCGCCGCCGCCCGGACGCTTGATATAAGGCGGCAGCGGCATGGAGCCGAAGCGCTCCAGCGCGTCGCGCAGCGCGCCGCCGGCGCGGTCGAAGCGCAGCGTGATGTCGCCCTCCGCGTGCTTTGCCGCCACCTCGGCGGCGAAGCCCTCGGCGAAATCGAGCCGGTCGCCCGGCTTCAGGCGCTTGGCGCCCTTGGCGAAGGCGCGCCAGTGCCCGCCCTGGAGATCGCGGTGCAGCGTCACCTCGACCCGCGCCGCGCCGCGCCGTCCCGTGAGCCGCGCCGGAATGACGCGCGTGTCATTGACCACGAGCAGATCGCCGTTCCGCAGCAGCGCCGGCAGGTCGAGCATGACGCGGTCGCTGAGCGCGCGCTCGACCACCAGCAGCCGCGCCGCGTCGCGCGGCTCGACGGGGTGGTCGGCGATGAGCTGTCGCGGCAGCTCGAAATCGAAGGCATCGACGCGCATGGCGCGGCGCTCTAGCACAGGCGACGGCGCGACGCGAGGTCGCGCGCCGCGCGACGCGTATCCCTAATCCTGCTCCCCCAGAGTCTGTGCGTAGGTCTTGCCGTAGGGATAGAAGAGCTCCTTGCGGCCTTCCTGCCACGCCGCTTTGAGCTCGGGCGTGGTGATGTCCCAATCCGGACGGCATTTCTTGCTCACGGCACGGAGGTCCTGGCGGAGATCCTCCACGGTGGGCCGGCCGAAGAACCAATAGCCGTTGTAGATCTTGTGAATGACCAGGCCGGGCTCGAGGACGATCACATGGGGGATCATGGGATTGTGCAGGGGATCGGTGTATTCGGCGATGTCGAGATCCTTTTGCACGATACGCCTCGTATCGGAGAGGAAGGGCCAGTGGGCGCCGACGCCGCTGCGGTATTCATTCGTCTCCGTGATATTGTCGGTGCTGATCGTGACCAGCCGGCAATAGGCAACCTCGAGCTCGCGATGGAGTTGCACCAGCCCTTCGGCCTGCCGGCGATCCTTGGGGCAGAAACCGCCGCGGCTGAGGACGAGAACCATCGGATGCTGTCCTTGCAATTCCGAGAGCTTCCGGTGTTTCGCCGTATGGTCGGACAGCTCATAGTCGGGGAAGTGAGCCCCTGGAACGATGTCGGATCGCATATGAAATCCTCCAACAGGTGGATGCGCGTCGCCGGCATAGGGTTTCACCACGGAGGTCGAGCCGCGAAGCGGATCGACGAGGACACGGAGGTCACGGAGAAGAATCCGCTGCCCCGGCGAAAGCCGGGGCCCAGGAGCAACAGCGCGGCGCTCGCCCTCGCTTGCGCGGGGATGGTGGTGGTTGGTGAGGATAGGGCGCCTAGACCGGCCTCCTCTTCTCCGTGACCTCGTCGATCCGCTTCGCGGCTCGACCTCCGTGGTGAACCCAACATGCGATTACGGTTCCCATGGCCCAAAAAGAACACGAAGAAGCCATTGGCGTGAATGCCGGGCCTGCTGTTGGATCGGCCCGGCGTCGTCACGATAGGAAATGCAACGATGCGTGTTCCATTGCGGGCTCTCCTGGTCATTGGGTTTCTGGCCGGCAGCGCGCAAGCCCAATCACTTGAGGTCCCGTCAACCCAAGGCGGACAGCCCGCCGCCGTCGTGGATCGACCTGGCGGCGCTGCGTCCACCGACGGCTCTCGCGAGGGCAGGGCGGCGGGTGCCGCCGCGGCGGTAAGCGGGCAGGCGAGCGGGCGCCCGCTCGGCGCCGGTCGGCAAATCGTCTGGATCGAGATCCTCGATCAGTCGCTCGCCACCGGTCAGCGCGACCTGACTGAGGTTTGGGACTTCGTTCGCGAGCGGGACTGGCTCCCGCCGCTGCTCATTCTGTTCAACGCATTGGTCGCGATCTTCGCTTACCGGCTGTGGAAATCCACAACTGGTCTCATCGGCCTCGCCCGAGAGCAGTCGCGTGATCTGAAAGACATGATCGTCGTGGCGCGGGACGCCGCCGATGCCGCCAGGCGATCTGCGGAAGCCGCCTCGCTGCAGGCGCGGGCCCTGGTCGGCGCGGAGCTGCCAAGAGTGGAACTTGGCGATGTGAGCTTGGCCAGTTCGGACCAAAGCGTGAGACAGGCGCTGAGGGCGCCGTCCATAGATATTCAGTTCACCAACTATGGGCGGACGACGGCGCTGCTGATCGAGAAATGCGTCGAGGTGAGATTGGGCCACGCCTTGCCATCCGAGCCGACCTACGATTTCGTCGACGTGCTGCCGGTGGTCGAGGCGGTGGAGAGCGGCAAATCCATCGGCGCCGCAGCGCACCGCCGGCTCGGCGATCTCTCGGACACCCAAGTGCAAGGGCTCCTCGGCGGTCTCAACAATCTCTGGGTTTATGGGTTCGTGCGGTTCCGCGACTTTCTCGGCATGCAGCACAAGATGGGCTTCTGCTTGCGCTGGACGCCTCCTCCCCGCGACGCCAGCATTGGCGGTTCCTTCGTCCCGGAGGACCCCGGCGCCTACATTTATCAAACCGACGACTGGTCGCTGGCGCAGGTGGAGAACGAGCGCTCGCCCTCCGCCCAGCCTTACGCCGGCCCTCACCTCGCCGCCGCGGCCGAATAACCGCTGCGATAGCTCACAGGTCGATCACGACGTCACCCTGCGGCCGCGAGCAGCAGATCAGCACAGTGCCGTCCGGCGGCGCATCGATCGGGTCGGGTTGGTAGCTGACCGTCCCGGCCACAAGCCCCGTCTCACAGGTGTGGCAGACCCCGGTCCGGCACGCCCACCGCACCGGTATCTCGCACGCTTCGGCAAGCTCGAGGAGGCTCTGAGCCGGTGTTCCCCAGCGGACATTGAGACCGCTGCGGGCGAACGAGACCAAGGGTCCCGTGCCGGGAGGCCCGGGCGGCAGGTGCGGCGGCCGTTGCGACGACACGGCGATGCCCGGGGTCCTGGATGGCGCCGAGCCGAAAATCTCCGTGTGGATGCGGCTTGCGGCAACGCCCCGGTTTGCCAGGCCGACGGTCAGATCGCTCATGAAGGCGGCCGGTCCGCACAGATAGAAGTCGGCGTTGCGCGGCAGGTCGATCTCCTGGAGCACATGGATGTCCAGGCGTCCCCGAGCGTCGAAATCCACGCCTGGGCGATCCCCAGGGTCGGGCGAGCTGTAGCAAACGTGGCTGTGGCCATGGGCGAGCGCCGTGAGGAGCGTGCGCGCCTCCTCGCCAAACGGATGCTCGCGGCCGTCGCGGGCGCCATGGAGCCACCAGACTTCCCGCGGCGACGCGCCCACCGCCAAGGCGTGGAGCATTGCCAGCACGGGCGTCGCGCCGATGCCGGCGCTCAGGAAAACCACGGGGTCGTCGCCCGGCCGAAGCGTGAAGCTGCCGCGTGGCGCACTCGCATCCACCGCGTCGCCGATGTGCAGCGTGTCGTCTATGTAAGCCCCGGCGGCGCCATGGGGTTCCCGCTTGATGCTGACCCGATAGCGCTTGATGCCGGGCGCGCTGGAGAGCGAGTAGCTGCGCAGCAGCGCGGGCAGGTCCGGCGCCGGTTTCAGCCGCAAGACGATGAACTGCCCAGGGAGCGGCGCCGCCAGGGGCTGCCCGTCCGAGGGCTCGAGCATCAGCGAGGTCACGCTGCCGCTCTCGCGAATTTTGTCCGACACGCGCAAGGGGCGGAACCCCGCCCATCCCGGAGGCGGACCGGATGGCGGAGCAAGCCCGGCATTTCCCGTTGCTGCGCCGCTCTGCTCCTGGTCGAGCAGCCTCGCCAAGGAGGCGTGCCAGCCGGGGCTCAGCGCCGGGATGCGCAGCGCCCGCTCCAGCGGGCTGCGCGGGTGACCGGGCAGGTAAAGCAGCGCATTGATCTCAGAGACGCTCATGCGCTCGGGACCGGCCGCGACTTGCACGATCTCGTCGCCGGCTTCGACCTCGCCCTCTTCGAGAACGCGGAGATAGAAACCTGGCCTGCCGTGCGCGACGAGCAGCGCGGCCATCTGCGGCTCGTTCATGCGGATGCCCACCCGGTAGCAGGTGACGCGCGGTTGTGTCACTTCGAACAAGGCGCCACCCACCCGATAGCGGTCGCCAATGCACACCTCTTGGTCGGACAGGCCATCGACGGTGAAATTCTCCCCGAACTGCCCATAGGTGAAGTCGTTTCGACCGAGCTGGCTTTGCCAATGGCGATAGGAGTCCATCTGATAGACGAGGACGGCGCGGTGCTCGCCGCCGTGTCCCGCCAGATCCCCTTGCCCGTCGCCGTCGATATTGAGCCGCCGCACCATGCGCCGGCCTTGAACCGCTGTCTTCCAAACCGCCGTGCGAACCGTCTTCTCTCGCCACGTGATGTCGCGCGGGAGGCCGACGTTGACTGAAAGCAAGCGCGCCATGGTAGGTTTCTCCGACGCCCATTGCGCGGTTCGCTCGGCGACCCTCTCGACCGCGTAAATGTGGGCAGGCCCGGGGTCGCGCAAGAGCCCGTCAACAGGCGCCCGGTCTGCTTGGGAACACGCAGACCGAAATTCCACACACGACTACGCTCCGCGCGTCGCTACCGCCGCGCCCGCGTGATGTCGCGCAGCACCGCCGCCTCCTGCTCCTTCTCATCGAGCCGGTGCTTGACGAGGTCGCCGATGCTGACGAGGCCGACGAGCTGGCCCTCCTCCATCACCGGCAGATGGCGGATGCGATGCGCGGTCATCACCTGCATCACCGCGTCGAGGCGATCCTCCGGCGCGCAGGTGGTGACGTCGGGGGTCATGATCTCGTGCACCTCGAAGGCGAGCGCTTCGGCGCCGTGCTGCGCCAGCGCATGGATCACGTCGCGCTCGGAGAACATGCCGGCGAGCTTGCCCCAGCGGTCGACCACCACCAGCGCGCCGATGCGCTCCTCGTCGAGCTTGTGCAGCGCCGTCTCCACCGCGTCGATCGTGCGTATGGTGGAGACCTGCCGGCCTTTGTGGTGCAGGATCTCGGCAATCGACATGGCAACCTCCTTCGCGGGGCGGATTGGGGCAACTCCTCAAGAGATAGTGAGCCCTGCGGCGTCCTGCCATGCTTGAAGCCGTCCCGTCCCATTGGGCAATATGCGCCGTCGCAAGGAGAGCATGCCGATACCGCCGCAAGAAAGCTGGACCATCGCCAAGCCGGCCGTGCTGTCCGAGGGCGGCATCGTCGTGGCGCAGAACGCGCGCGCCGCCGCCGCCGGCGCGGAGATCCTCGCCGCCGGCGGCAATGCGGTCGATGCCGCCGTGGCCACGGCGCTGGCGCTGGGCGTGCGCGAGCCCTGGATGAGCGGCATCGGCGGCGTCGGATTGCTGGTCTATGGCGAGGCGGCGACCGGCCGCGTCGAAATCGTCGATTTCGCCGCGCAGGCGCCCCTGGCGCTCGATCCCGCGCGCTATCCCGCCGCCGCCGGCGTCAGCGACGAGCTCTTCGGCTGGCCGCGCGTCGAAGGCGACCGCAATCTCCGCGGCTATGACTCGATCTGCGTGCCGGGCTCGCTCGCGGGGTTCGGCCTCGCGCTCGAGCGTTTCGGGCGGCTGAGCTGGCGCGAGGTGATGGCGCCGGCGCTGGCGCTGGCCGAGGAGGGATTGCCGGTCGATTGGCACACCGCGCTGTCGATCGCGCTGTCGGCTGCCGATCTCGCCGGCTTCGATGCCTCGCGCGCCGTCTTCCTGCCGTCGGGCCTGCCGCCGGTGCCGCCGCCCGAAGGCGCCGCCGCAGCGCCTGGCGCTTGCGGCGCTGGCGCGCAGCTATCGCCGGCTGAGCGAGGCGGGACCGCGCGATTTCTATGAGGGCGAGCTGGCCCAGTCCGTCCTTGCCGATCTCCGTACCGGCGGCAGCGTCATCACCGCCGCCGATTTGGCGCATTACCAGGCGCGCGTCCTCGCGCCGCTGGCGTTCGACTATCGCGGCGTGCGGCTCCATGCCGCGCCCGGCCTCACCGGCGGACCGACCTTCGCGCGGGCGCTGGCGACGCTGGCGGGGCGGATGTCCGGCGCGGTGCTGGCCTATCCGGACGCCGCTTCCTTCATCGGCTATGCCGAGGCGCTGCGCGAGGCTTTTGCGCATCGCTTGATGACGCTCGGCCACGCCGCGCCGGCGCCGTCCAACACCACGCATCTCTCGGTCGTCGATCGCGACGGCAACATGGTGGCGCTCACCAACACGCTGCTGTCGCGCTTCGGCTCGAAAGTCGTGCTGCCGCGCAGCGGCATCGTGATGAACAATGCGATGATGTGGTTCGACCCGGTGCCGGGCCGCGCCAATTCGATCGCACCGGGCAAGCGGCCGCTCGCCAACATGTGCCCGGTGGTGGCGACCGAGAATGGCGCGCCGCTGCTGGCGCTCGGCGCCTGCGGCGGCCGGCGCATCATCCCGGCGGTGACGCAGCTTGCCTCCTTCCTGATCGATTTCCATCTCCCGCTCGAGAGCGCGTTCAACACGCCGCGGCTCGACGCCAGCACCGCCGCCATCCTGTGCGATGCCAGGCTGGGGCCCGAGATCATCGCCGCGCTCGCCGCCCGCTTCCCGGTCGAGGTGGTCGACGAGGCGGTCTATCCCTCGCCTTTCGCGGTGCCTTCGGCGGTGATGCGCGATCGCGCGGCCGGGCGCAACAGCGGCATGACGCATGTCCATTCGCCCGCCGCCGCCGCGGTGGCGGAGCGCGCATGAGCCGGCGCGCCGCGACGCAAGCGTGCATACGGCGCGGCGCTGCGCCCGCAATGGCCGCTCGATCCCGCGGTGACGTATCTCAACCACGGCGGCTACGGCGTCACGCCGAGCGCGGTGCTGCGCGAGCAGGAGAGCTGGCGGCTGCGCATCGAGCGCAACCCCACGCGGTTCTTCTCCGAGGAGCTGCCTGCCTTGCTGCGCGAGGCGGCGACGGCGCTTGCGGCGTATCTCGGCGCGCGCGGCGAGGATGTGGTGTTCGTCGACAACGCCACCACCGGCTGCAATGCCGTGCTGCGCTCGCTCGATTTCACGCCGGGCGACGAGATCCTGGTCACCAGCCTCGCCTATGGCGCCATCGCCAAGGCGGCGCGCTACGTCGCCCAGCGCAGCGGCGCCACGCTCGTCGAGGTGGAGATCCCGCTGCCGGTCGCCGATGACGCCGCCATCCTCGCCGCGGTCGACGCCCGGCTCGGGCCGCAGACGCGGCTCGCGATCTTCGATCACGTCGCGTCGCACAGCGCGCTCGTCCTGCCGGTGGCCGAGCTGGTGCGGCTCGCGCGCCGCGCCGGCGCGCGCGTGCTGGTCGATGGCGCGCACGCTCCCGGCCTCGTGCCCTTCGCGCTGCCGGCGATCGCCGCCGATTGGTATGTCGGCAATTGCCACAAATGGCTGATGGCGCCGCGCGGCTGCGGCTTTCTCTGGTGCGAGAAGCCGCTGCAGCCGCTGATCCATCCGCTCGCCATATCGCATGGCTATGGCGCGGGCTACACCGCCGAGTTCGATTGGACCGGGACGCGCGATCCCACCGCCTTCCTCGTGCTGCCGGCGGCGCTCGCCTGTCACGAAAGCCTCGGCGGCGCGGCGCTGATGGCGCGCAACACGGCGCTGGCGCGGCAAGCGGCGCGGCTCCTTGCCGGACGCTGGTGTACCGGCCTCGGCGGTCCCGAGAGCAGCTTCGCCGCCATGGCGACGGTGCGGCTGCCGCTCGACGGCGAGGCGTCGCCGGCGCGCGCCGTGGCACTCCGGCGCTGGCTCTCCGACACGCAGCGCATCGAGGCCGCGGTCAATGCCGAATCCGGCGCGCTCTGGCTGAGGCTCGCGGCGCAGGCCTATAACGAGCTCGCCGACTACGAGCGCCTGGCGGCGCTGTGGTGATGCCGGGGCGGTTCCGGCGCCGGCCCTCGGCCTGGCGCGCCGTGCTGGTCGCTGCTGGCGAGCGCGGCGTTGCTCTGCCTGCTGTTCGTGCCGGCGCGCGACGACGACAATCTCAGGGTCTTCCTCGATTGGCGGCCGGAGATCGAGCCGCTGCTGCTGATGGCATTGCTGGCGGCGCTGGCGCTGGCCGGGCGAGGGCTGCCGGCGCTGCTGCGCTGGCTGCTCGCCGTCCTGGTCTTCCTCGTGGCCTTGCTGCAGGCCGCCGACGCCATCGTGCTGGGCGTCTTCGATCGCCAGCTCGACCTCTATTTCGATCTGGCGCATGTGCCGGCGCTGGTGGGCCTCTTCGCCGCCACCGCCGGTGCCTGGCGCGGGGCGGCGGCGGTGGCGGCGGCGGTGCTGGCGGCGCTGGCGCTGATCGCGTCGATCGCCTGGGCGATCGCCGCCAGCGAGCGCGCGCTGCGGCCGCCGCGCCATGCCGCTGTGGCGCTTGGCCTGCTGCTGGTGCTGGCCGCGGCCGCGGCGGTGGACCGGCTCGCGCGGCCGGAGCCGCTGCTCGGCCTGCGCACGGCGCCCGTGGTCGCGGCTGCAGACGGCGCGGCTGTGGCAGGCATTTCGTGTGATGCACGGCTACGACCGGCGCTATGCCGCGGCGCTTGCCGCGCCGCAGCCCGCGCCCGGGCCCTTGCCCGGGCTGAAGCGCCATGACGTCTATCTCGTCTTCTTCGAATCCTACGGCACGGTGGCGCTCGACGAGCCGCGCTACGCCGACAGCGTGGCGCCGGCGCTCGCCGATTTCCAGGCGACAGTGGCGCAGGCGGGCTGGGGGCTGGTGTCCAGCCGCATCGTCTCGCCTACCTTCGGCGGCGGCTCCTGGCTCGCCCACGGCACGATCGACAGCGGCCTCAAGCTCGATCCCCTGCTCACGCGCCTCATCACCGACAGCGGGCGCCAGACCTTTCCGCGCTACATGCGCGCCGCGGGCTATCGCAGCATCGAGATCATGCCGGGGATCAAGTCGCCCGAGCCCGAGCATGGCTTCTGGGGCTTCGAGCGCAGCCTCTACGCCGCCGATCTCGGCTATGACGGGCCGCCCTTCGGCTGGTTCGACATTCCCGACCAATACACGCTGCGCCGCCTCGACGAGACCGAAGGGGCGCCCGGGCACGCGCCGCTCTTCGCCCAGATCGTGCTGGTGTCGAGCCACACGCCCTTCGCGCCGGTGCCGCCCTATGTCGCCGATTGGGACGCGGCGCCGCTCTATCGCGGCATCGCGCAGGCGCAATGGGACCGCATCTACGCCGCGCCCGACTGGTCGCATCTCGAGACGCCTTATCTCGCCAGCGTCGCCTATGATCTGCGCACGCTCGGCTGCCTGGCTCGCGCGGCAGCATGGCGATGCGCTGGTGATCATTCTCGGCGACCATCAGCCGCCGAGCTTCATCGCCGGCGAGAAGCAGCCCTGGACGGTGCCGATCCACGTGCTGTCGCGCGACCCCGACCTGCTGCGCCCGTTCCGCGCGCTGGGGTATGTCGACGGCGCGCTGCCGCCTGCAGGCCGGCGCCTTTCAGGGAATGGAAAGTTTTCTCGGCGATTTTATCGCCGGCTTCGGGCATGCGCCGGCGGTGGCCGCGCGTGACGCCGTGCCGCCGGAGCATGGGGCGAACTGATGGACGACACCGCGATCGCCGAAACGTTGGAGCATTATCGCGACAAGGGCTATGCCGTGCTGCGCCGCGTCTTCGATGTCGGCGAGGTCAAGGACATGGCCCAGTCCTTCGACCGGCATTGGGCCGAAGGCATGACGCATGGCCGCAGCTTCCGCCACGGCAATCTGCTCTACCGCCTCGGCCGCGATCCCGTTCTCGGCAGGATCGTGCGGCTGGTGCAATGGCCGTCCTACGGCGATCCCGTGCTCGAGGCGGTGCGCCGCGATCCGCGCTATCTCGAGATCCTCGCGCCGCTCATCGGCAACGACATCAAGCAGATCATCAATCAGCTCCACTGGAAGCCGCCGGGCGCGGGCGCCGCCGAATTCGCCTTCCATCAGGATGTGCGCTTCCGCCGCCCGGCCTCGGCCTATCGCAACCTCGCGACGTCCTACGTCCAGACCGGCATCGCCATCGATCCGCACCGCGCCGCGAACGGCGCCATGCGCGTTTATCCCGGCTCGCATCGTCTCGGCGAGAAGACGCTGGCGGGGTCGGCGCCGGTGCTCGACCAGGCCATGGCCGATGAGCGCCTCGTTGCCTTGGGGCTTGATCCCGCGCGGCTCGTCACGCTCGAGCTCGATCCCGGCGACGTCGCGCTGTGGAACGTCTACACCATCCACGGCTCCGGCCCCAACACGACGCCGGGCGATCGCCGCTTTTACCTCAACGGCTATGTCCGCGCCGCCGATTGCGACCGCGGTGAATGGGCGTTTCGCGACGGCGCGCCCTGCATCCTGGGCGAGCCGGTGCTGGTCCATTACGACGATCTGCCGACGCGCCCGGGACCGCATTACATCGAGGAATGAGGCGCCCGCACCGAGCCTTGTCGGTGGAGGGGGGCAGGCGCATCATGACGCTCGAGCCCCGTCCGGCGCGACCTCCTGCGCCGGGGGCGCACGGAAAATTTTCGTCAATGGTGTACACCAGTGGCGTAGGGTCGGGCCGGTCGGCTATCTCAGCTTCGGCAGCGGCGTCGCATCCGCGGGCAGCGGGTAGCGGTTGACGTTGAGCGTCATCGAGACCAGGCAGTAATAGCCCATGGTGCAGATGAGATCGACCGCGCCCTTCTCGCCAAAGCGGTCTCTGACCCCGGCGAAGGTGGCGTCGCTCACTTCCCTGGTCTCGAGCAGCTCGGTGCAGAACTGGTAGATCGCCGTCTCCTCCGCGCTCATCCGCTCCGGCCGGCGGCCCTCGGCGATGGCCTTGCCGATCGCGGGGTCGAGCCCGGCCTCGAGCGCCATCCGGTGATGCGCGTACCATTCGAATTGCGCCGTCCAGAAGCGCGCGACGACGAGGATGGCGAGCTCCTTGAGCTTCTCCGGCAGGCTGTTGCGGAACCGCAGCTGCGCGCCCAGCGCCTGCGCGTGATCGCCGGTCTCGGGGCTGTAGACGAAGACGCTGAACGGGCCGCTCATCGCCTTGCGTGGGCCGGCGAGCACGTTCTCGGCCATGCGGCGCTGCTCGGGCGTCATCTCGTCGAGGGAAAGCGGCTTGAAGCGTTCGGTCATGGGGGCTCGCCATCAGGAGACAGGAGGGCGCAGCTTATCCAGCCGGACGGGAGTTCGACAACAGGGTGATCGTCACCGGGGGCGCCGCCACGAGGCGCGCGCGGCAAGAGGGGTTCAGCTGCCGCGGCAGCAGCCGGTCAGGAAGGCGCAGCCGAGGCGGGAGCGACGCTCGGCCCGGTCGCGCGGCTCAGCCGCGGTCATGCGCTGCGATGCGCTCGGTGGCCGTGCTGGTGGTGCCGGTCGGCGGCGAGACCTGCGGCGGGGCGTTGGAGGCGGTCGTCTCCTCCTCCTTCATCCCGGACTTGAAGGCCTTGATACCCTTGGCCAAGTCGCCCATCAGCCCGGAGATCTTGCCCTTGCCGCCGAACAGCAAGGCGACCACGGCGATGATGATGAGCCAATGCCAGAGACTGAATCCACCCATGACGTTAAACCTCGAAATGACAGGGTTTGGACGCTTCCCTGAGGCGCATGGCGCCGCCTGGGACCGGCTTTGTCAAGGGAAAACCGCCCGTTTCGGGACGATCGCGGTTTTCGGCCGTTTTCCCTCCGGCACGCTGAGACGCTGATGGGGAGAGGGCAGGATGACCGGCGCGGACCGCCCGCCATTGCTCGGCCAGAAGGCGCTGGTGACGGGATCGAGCTCCGGCATCGGCGCCGCGGTGGCGCATGCGCTGGCCGCGGCGGGCGCTGCGGTGGCGGTCAATCACCCGGTGGCCGCGACGGCCGCCGCGGCGGAGCAGGTGGTGGCCGGCATCCATGCGCTCGGCGGCACCGCGATCACGCTCCAGGCCGACGTCTCGCAGGAAGCGGAGGTCGAGGCGATGGTCGCGGGCTTCCTCGCCCGCTTCGGCCGGCTCGACATCCTCGTCGCCAATGCCGGCATTCAGCGCGACGCGCCGGTCGAGCGCATGACACTCGCGCAATGGCAAGAGGTGCTGGGGGTCAACCTCACGGGTCAATTCCTCTGCGCGCGCGCCGCCATACGCTGCTTCGAGCGCCAGGGGATCGATCCCGACCTCTCGCGCGCCGCCGGCAAGATCATCTGCATGAGCTCGGTGCATGAGGTCATTCCCTGGGCCGGTCACGTCAACTACGCCGCCTCGAAGGGCGGCGTCATGCTGCTGATGAAGACGCTTGCTCAGGAGGTGGCGTCCCGCCGCATCCGTGTCAACGCCATCGCCCCGGGCGCCATCCGCACTCCGATCAACCGCGCTGCCTGGGAGACGCCTGAGGCCCTGGCGGCGTTGCTGCGCCTCATTCCCTATGGCCGCCTCGGCGAGGCCGAGGATATCGCCAAGGCGGCGGTGTGGCTCGCCTCCGACGACAGCGATTACGTCATCGGCACCACCCTCTTCGTCGATGGCGGCATGACGCTCTATCCCGAATTCCGCGACAATGGCTGAGCCGCGCGGTCTGGGCCTCGGGGCTCAGCCCTGGGCTCAGGAATGCGCGCCGTAATCGCCGAGTTGGGGCGGCCGGCACTCGGTGCCGCGATAGGCCCAGAGCCGGATCACGCCATAGATATCCGAGGTGAAGAGCGTCGAGCACAGCAGCTTGCCGGCGCCATCGACCCGGCGATACTCCAGCGCCTGGCCGCCATCGGTGAGACGCTGGCTGCGCTCCGGCACCCCCCAGACGGCGACGAGATCCTCCTCGGGCTTGTCGACCCAGAGGCCGAGCGCCTGCTCATAGCCGGGGTCGCTTGTCGGCGTCGAGGTGCCGGCGCCTTCGCCCGGCGCGTTGCCGGAATTGCTCGCACTGCACCCGCCGGGTGCCACCAGCGCGAGAACGAGAAGCCCAAGCAGCGCCAAATTGCGTGTGTGCATCGACCATCGCCGCGAGTGGTGAATCTCCTGGCCCGGGGAAACGGTTGCGGTTGTCCGAGGTTCCCGGCGCGGCGGAGCCTGGAACCGCGGCGCGGTCGGTGCTAGCCTGTCGGGCATGCGCTTGTCGTTTATGATCGTCGCTGCTCTTGCCTTGAGCCTCGGCCTCGCCGTGGAGTTGCTGCCGCGGCGGGAGAGCACGCCCCCGGCGACGAATCCGACGCATGCCGACGCTGCGGTGACGCCGCTGCCGCCCGCGCCGCCCGCCTCGGCGCCCCGCCTGGCGCAGCTCGCCGACGCCGCGCCGCCGGCGGCGACCGCCGCGTCGCCGCCCCAGCTGCCGACCATAGACGTGCAACCACGCCCGGTGCATGCGGTGCCCGATTATACCCCGCCGCCGGCGCCGGTAACGCTGCGCGAGCGCGACGGCCGCGAACTCGCGCCGCGCGCGGCCGAATCGGGCCCGCGCACGGCGCCGCCAGCGCCCAAACAGACGGCGGCGATCGTCGTCACCGGCGCCGCGCATGCCGATAATGGCGTGGCGACTCACTGTGCACGGCCGACTCGTACCGCTCTTCGGCGTGCGCGCGCCCAAGAACGGCGACCGCTGTGCCGTCGCCGGGCCGGCGCCGCGCGCCTGCGGCGATGTGGCGCGGGACGCTCTGGCGACTCGCCTGCGCGCCAACACCGCCGTGTCCTGCCGTGTGCCGCCGGGCCAGCGCGACGGCGCCGCCGCTGCGATCTGTCTCGACTCGGCCGGAGTTGATCTCGGCGGCTTTCTCGTCGGCGAGGGCTTCGCGCTTGCCGATACCGCGCAGAGCTACGATTATGTGGGCGCGGAGAGTGTCGCGCGCTCGTTCCACCGCGGGCTTTGGCGCTATCGCTAGCGCCCGCGGCATGCGTCGCAAAAAAGACTCATTACACGCTTCAAATCGCTGCCCTCAATCTGCTAACTGCGCAGCTATTGTTTGCGCCATGCCGCAGGCGGGGCGGCAAGGTAGGGATGCGCAATGACGGTGATGACGGCGAGCAGGGTGCAAGGCGGCATATTCACCGTCATGGTGGTGCGCGTCGGCGATCCCTATGATCCCGCGCTTGAGCGTGAGCTGATGGAACAGGTGGCGCTGAGCCCCGGCTTCTATGCCGACGCGCCGGTCGTGCTTGATCTCAAGGAGACCCTGGGCTGCACCTCGGCCTCGGACTTCACCGCTCTGAGGCAGCTGCTGCTCCGCCATCGGCTCCTCCCGGTCGGCGTGCAGAATGCCAGCGCGCTGCAGCTGCGCGCGGCCAAAGCCGTCGATCTCGCGGCGTTCAACAGCGCGCAGTCCAATGGGGCGCGCCGCGCCGCTTCGGAGCCGCCGCGCCGCGCGCAGCGCCGGAGCCCGCCACCGCCGAGCCGGCGCTCGGCGCCGGCCGCGTCGCGTCCGGCGGCGGCCGGGCGGCCGCGGTTGGTGACCCAGCCTGTGCGTTCCGGCTCGCAGATCTATGTCCGCGGCGGCGACCTCATCGTCGTCGCGCCGGTGAGTGCCGGCGCCGAGCTCATCGCCGACGGTCATATCCATGTCTATGGCGCGCTGCGCGGCCGCGCCATCGCCGGCGCGGCCGGCGACCAGAGCGCGCGCATCTTCGCCCACCGCTTCGAGGCCGAGCTGGTATCGATCGCCGGCCGTTATCTCGTCAGCGAGGCGATCGCGCCCGAGCATATCGGCGGCGCGGCGCAGGTGGCGCTGATCGACGACCGGCTTGAGATCCTGCCAGGCTGGAGCAAGGGCTGAAGGGCTCGTAACCGGAACGAAAAGGAGTGAGGGTCTTGGGCAAGGTTATCGTGGTGACATCCGGTAAGGGCGGCGTCGGCAAGACGACCACCTCTGCGGCGTTCGCGGCGGGACTCGCGCTGCGCGGACACAAGACGGTGGTGATCGATTTCGATGTCGGCCTGCGCAACCTCGACCTCGTCATGGGCTGCGAGCGGCGCGTCGTGTTCGACTTCATCAACGTCATCAACGGCGACGCCAATCTCAATCAGGCGCTGATACGCGACAAGCGGATTGACAATCTCTTCATTTTCCCGACCTCGCAGACGCGCGACAAGGACGCCTTGAAGCGCGAGGGCGTGGACCGGGTGATCGCCGAGCTCAAGAAAGACTTCGAATACATCGTCTGCGACAGCCCGGCGGGCATCGAGCACGGCGCGCTCACCGCGCTCTACCACGCCGATGCCGCCATCATCGTCACCAACCCCGAAGTCTCCTCGGTGCGCGACAGCGACCGTATCATCGGTCTCCTGGCGTCGAAATCGCGCCGCGCCGAGAAACGCGAGAAGCCGGTCGAGGAGCATCTGCTGCTGACGCGCTATTCGCCCGAGCGGGTGAAACGCGGCGAGATGCTGTCGGTCGAGGACGTGAAGGAGATCCTGTCGGTGCCGCTGCTTGGCATCATCCCGGAATCGGAGACGGTGCTCAAGGCATCCAACACCGGCATGCCGGTGATCCTCGATCCCGCGAGCCCGGCCGGCCGGGCCTATGAAGATGCCGTCGCCCGCTTCGTTGGCGAGCAGCGCGAGATGCGCTTCGCGCTGCCCGAGCGGCGAAACTTCCTGCGCGGCTGGTTCGGGAGGGCGGCTTCGTGAACATTTTCGACATCTTCTTTCCGCGCAAGCACGCCTCGGCCTCGGTCGCCAAGGAGCGCCTGCAGATCGTCCTGGCGCATGAGCGCGCCGGCCGCGAAAGCCCCGACTTCCTGCCGCGGCTGCAGAAAGAGTTGCTCGCCGTGGTCGCGAAATACGTCGCCGTGAAGGAAGACATGATCCGCGTTTCGCTCGGCAAGGCCGGCGCCGCCTCGGTGCTGGAGATCAATGTCGAGATGCCGCGCAGCGCCGCCAAGCCGGGGCCGGTGCGCGCGGTGCCGGCCTAGGAAGGCTTCGCGCCCTCCGCCACGCTCCCCAGCCGCCGCCCGGGGGCAGGCACTGCATCGGGATCGGGCACTATTATCAATCGTGTGTCGGTGTGGCTATGGCCGCCGGGCGAGAATCGAGGCTCGCGGCGAATGTTTCTGGCGCGGGATGCTGTCGCGCGCTATTGAGAGACCGCCACCGCCGCGAGGAGACCATGGACCGGTTCGAAGGCACCGCGAGCTACATCGCGACCGAGGATTTGCGCGTCGCCGTCAATGCCGCCATCGCCCTGGAGCGGCCGCTCCTGGTCAAGGGCGAGCCTGGCACCGGCAAGACCATCCTGGCCCACGAGATCGCCGATGCGCTCGGCCGCGACATCATCACCTGGCACATCAAATCGACCACCAAGGCGCAGCAGGGACTCTACGAGTATGACGCGGTGGCGCGCCTCAGGGACAGCCAGCTCGGCGATCCCAAGGTGCAGGACATCCGCAACTACATCCAGCGCGGCAAGCTCTGGGAGAGCTTCACCGCCGACACCGCGCCGGTGCTGCTGATCGACGAGATCGACAAGGCCGATATCGAATTTCCCAACGATCTCCTGCTCGAGCTCGACCGCATGGAGTTCTACGTCTACGAGACGCGCGAGACGGTGGTGGCGCAGCACCGGCCGATCGTCATCATCACCTCCAACAACGAGAAGGAGCTGCCCGACGCCTTCCTGCGCCGCTGCTTCTTCCACTACATCCGCTTTCCCGACCGCGACACCATGCTGCGCATCGTCGACGTGCATTACCCCGAGATCCAGAAGACGCTGGTGCGCGAGGCGCTCAACGTCTTCTACGAGCTGCGCGACGTGCCCGGGCTCAAGAAGAAGCCGTCCACCTCCGAGCTGCTGGACTGGCTGAAGCTGCTGATGGTCGAGGACATCCCGCCCGACGCGCTGCGCAACCGCGATCCCGGCAAGCTCATCCCGCCGCTGCACGGCGCCCTGCTGAAGAGCGAGCAGGACGTGCATCTCTTCGAGCGGCTGGCCTTCCTCAACCGGCGGGAGCGCGGCGGCTGACGCGCGGCATAGCCTCATGTTCATCAACTTCTTCCTCGAGCTCAGGCAGGCCAGGGTCCCGGTGTCGCTCCGGGAGTATCTGACGCTGATCGAGGCGATGCGGCATCATCTCGCCGACTACAGCATCGACGATTTCTACTATCTCGCGCGCAGCGCGCTGGTGAAGGACGAGCGCAACCTCGACAAGTTCGACCGCGTCTTCGGTCACCACTTCAAGGGCATCGAGACCGTCGGCGATGCCGCGGTCGAGATTCCCGAGGAATGGCTCAGGAAGCTCGCCGAGAAGCTGCTCACCGCCGAGGAGCTGAAGCAGATCCAGGCGCTGGGCGGGCTCGACAAGCTGATGGAGGAGCTGCAGAAGCGGCTGGCCGAGCAGAAGGGCCGGCATGAGGGCGGCAGCAAGTGGATCGGCACCGCCGGCACCTCGCCCTTCGGCGCCTACGGCTCCAACCCCGAGGGCGTGCGCATCGGCCAGGACAAGAACCGCAACAACCGCGCCGTCAAGGTCTGGGACAAGCGCGAGTTCAAGAATCTCGACGACAAGGTCGAGATCGGCACGCGCAACATCAAGGTGGCGCTGCGCCGCCTGCGCCAGTTCGCGCGCGAGGGCGCCGCCGAGGAGCTCGATCTCGACGACACCATCCGCTCCACCGCGCGCAACGCCGGCTGGCTCGACATCAAGCTGGTGCCGGAGCGGCACAATGCGGCGAAGGTGCTGCTGCTGATGGACATCGGCGGCTCGATGGACGGCCATATCCGCACCTGCGAGGAGCTGTTCTCCGCCGCGCGCACCGAGTTCAAGCATCTCGAGTTCTTCTATTTCCACAACTGCCCCTACGAGGCGCTGTGGCGCGACGCCTGGCGCCGGCATGTCGAGAAGACGCCGACGCTGCAGGTGATGCACACCTATGACAGCAGCTACAAGCTGATCTTCGTCGGCGATGCCAGCATGAGCCCCTACGAGATCGTCCAGCCCGGCGGCAGCGTCGAGCATTGGAACGAGGAGGCGGGTGAGGCCTGGCTGCGCCGGCTCACCGTGACCTATCCGAAATCCGTCTGGCTCAACCCGGTGCCCGAGCGCTACTGGGAGGGCACGCCGTCGATCCAACTGGTGCGCGATCTCGTGGAAGGCCGCATGTTCCCGCTGACCATCGACGGTCTCGACCGCGCGATGCGGCGGTTGACGCGCTAGCAAGCGTCGTCGCGCGGCCCGCCGCGCCGCTTGACGGGACCCCCGCGCTCGTAAAAGCTTCGACACGGGTGTTTCCCAGCTTCGCGCGGTGCTCGCCATGCTGGGCGTGGCTGCCGCCTACTATGCTGGCGCGCGGCTTGGCCTGCAGCTGCAGTTCCAGGCGACGCGGCAACCCTGTGGCGCCCTCGGGCATCGCTGTTGCCGCGCTGCTGCTGTTCGGTCCGCGGCTTGCCGGCGGCGTGTTTCTCGGTGCCTTCCTCGCCAACCCGCTCGTGCCGGTGCTGCTCAAGACGCAGGCCTACATGCTGATCCCGATCCTGCTGTGGATCGAATACGCCTTCGGCAGCGCTTTCGGCACGCTCGGCATGGCACTCGCCGCGGCGGTGGCGGTTATCGGCACCGCCGCCGGGCACGGTCCCTTCGTCGGCGGCGGACAGAACGAAGCGCTGCTGGTGCTGCAGGGCTTCATCGGCATCGTCTCGATCACCTGCTGGTGCTCGACGCCGCGCTGCGCGAGCGCCGCCAGGCGCTTGCCGATCTCACCGGGGCCCGCAACGAGCTGGAACAGCGGGTGCGCGAGCGTACCGTCGAGCTGCGCCAGGCCAATGACGCGCTCCTGCTGCAGATCCGCGGGCGCAACCAGGCGGTGGAGGCGCTGCAGCGCGAGACGTTGGAGCATCACCGCACCGAGGAGGCGCTGCGCCAGTCGCAGAAGCTCGAGGCGCTGGGCCAGCTCACCGGCGGTGTCGCGCATGATTTCAACAATCTTCTGCTGATCATCGGCAGCAATCTCTTCATGCTGCGCCGCCGGCTGGGCGATATCGGCACCGTCGAGTTGGACGCCGTCGACCGCGCGCTGACGCGGGCCGAGAGCCTGACCCGACAGCTCCTGACCTTCGGCCGCCGCCAGGCGCTGCAGCCGCGCCGCATCGATCTCGCCGAGCATTTGCCGAAAGTCGCCGAGCTGGCGCGCCACTTGCTGCCCGGCAATACCCGGGTCCGCCTCGATGTCGCGCCCGACGTCTGGTCGGTCGATATCGACCCCAACGAGTTCGAGCTCGCCGCGATCAACATCGCAGTGAACGCCAAGGACGCGATGCCGGGCGGCGGCGTGCTCACCATAACCGCGCGCAACGAGCCGCGCGGCGTCCGCCGACTCGACGGGGAGATTGCCGGCGATTGCGTCAGCATCGCTGTCCGCGACACCGGCGCGGCATCCCCGACGCGGTGATCGCCCGCGTCTTCGAGCCGTTCTTCACCACCAAGGAGCCGGGCAAGGGCACCGGTCTCGGCCTCAGTCAGGTCTACGGCTTCGCCCGCCAGTCCGGCGGCACGGCGACGGTAGCGCGAGGCGAGGGCACCACCGTGATGCTTTACCTGCCGCGCGCCAGCTCGGCGGTCGCGCGCGCCGCCGTCGCCGCGCTCATGCCCCTGCCGCCGCTGCCGCCGCGCGAACAGGCGGCGGTGCTGGTGGTCGAGGACAATCCCGAGGTGGCCGAGGTCACTGTCGCGCTGCTGGAGACCCTGGGCGACGGCGTGACCCAGGTCGACTCGGCGCAGGCGGCGCTCGATGCGCTGGCGAGCGGCAGCAGCTTCGACCTCGTCTTCAGCGATGTGGTGATGCCCGGCGGCATGAGCGGCGTCGAATTCGCCCGCGTGCTGCGCGGCCGCTATCCCGGCCTGCCGGTGCTGCTGACCACGGGCTACAGCATCGTGGCGCAGGCGGCGGGCAAGGAGGGCTTTGCCATCCTGCCCAAGCCCTACCGTCCCACCGCGCTGCAGGCACAAATCCGCGACCTGTTGCAGCTGCCGCGCGCGGCCGAGGCGTGGGACAGCGGCCGCGCGCAGCCGTCAGCGTGAATGCTCACGCCGCGTTCGACTTTTCCTTCGGCTTCACATAGGCGAGCTCGGCATGCTCCGCGCAATAGGGCTTGCCGGACAATGGCCGCTTGCCGCAGAAGCGGAAGCTCTTGTCGCCGGGATGGCCTTCAGGCCAGGAGCAGGCCGGGCCGAGCGCGGTGGCAACACGCGGCGCCGGCGGCCGCTTCAACGGCGAAGGGCGCGGGTCGAGCAGCAGGCGATGCGCCTTGCCGACCACGGCATTCTTCGTGACACCCAGCCGGCGGCCGATCTCTGCCGTCGACAGCCCTTGCTTCCATAAGGCCGAAAGCTGCTGGATGAGTTCGGGCGTCCAAACCGAGTCCATTGCACCCCCTCTGTATCCTGTGGGTCAAATGTCCGACCACCACAAGATACGGTATCACCGCAGCCGCATCCGGCAAGAGGATTCTGCTCCCTGATAGCGAGATTGACGGGGATAACTCTGGCAACAACACTTCCGCCTCGTCTCAATCACCCGCGCCCGCATGTTTGCCCTCATCGCTACCCTCGCCATCCAGGCACTGGTGGCCATGGCCGTGCTGACCCCGCCGGTGCTGGCGCCGCTGGCGGCGCCGGCGATCGGCGTCAGCGCCAATATCATCGGCGTCTACACCGCGGTGATCTATGCGGCCGCCTGCCTCGCAGCGGCTGCGAGCGGCGGCCCGATCCACCGTCTCGGCGCCATCCGCTTGAGCCAGTATTGCCTGCTGCTCTGCGCCGCGGGGCTGGCGCTCGCCGCCACGGCCGAGCCGTTCCTGGTGCTGGCCGGCGGCCTGCTGCTCGGCGTGGGCTACGGGCCGGTGACGCCCGCCAGCTCGCATCTGTTGATCCGCCAGACGCCGCCGCACCGGCGCGGCCTGGTGTTCTCGCTGAAGCAGACCGGCGTGCCGGTGGGCGGCGTGCTGGCCGGAATCCTGGTGCCGGCGCTGGCGCTGGCGCTGGGCTGGCGCGGCGCCGCGCTGGTCAGCGCCGCGCTCTGCCTGCTCGTCGCCGCGCTGGTCGAGCCGCTGCATCGCCGGCTCGATAGCGATGCCAATCCCCGGGCGCGCTATCCCAGCGGCGTGCTGGCGGCGATCCGGCTGGTGCTGGGCCTGCCGGCGCTGCGCCGCCTGGCGCTGGCCTCGCTCGCCTTCTCGGCGATCCAGCTTTGCTTCAGCGCCTTTGTCGTGACCTTTCTCACCGATCGCATCGGGCTGGCGCTGGTCACTGCCGGGGCGGTGATGGCGGCGGCGCAGGCGGCGGGCGTCGCCGCGCGCATCCTGTGGGGCTGGGTGGCCGACCGGTTTCTCTCCGCCCGCCTGCTTCTGCTTCTGCTGGGGCTGTTGATGGCCGCGTCGGGCGCCGCCACCGGTCTCATCACCGCCGACTGGCCGGTGGGCGCCATTGCCGGCGTCACCATGCTGCTGGGCGCGAGCGCGTTGGGGTGGAACGGCGTCTATCTCGCCGAGGTGGCGCACCTGGCGCCTGCCGGCGCGGCCGGCGCCGCTACCGGCGGTGCGCTGTCGCTGACGTTTCTCGGCGTGGTGATCGGGCCGCCGCTGTTCAGCGCCGTGGTCGCCGCCAGCGGCAGCTACCGCCCGGCCTTTCTCGCCGCCGCACTCATTGCGGCGGCGGCCGCCGTCACGCTCCGGCGGCGCTGAGCGTTCCGGCTCAGATCAGCTGGATCGAGGCGGCCTCGCGACCGCGCCGGGCCTGCGCCACCATCATCCGCACCGGCTGGCCGGGTTCGAGCATTTCGATGCCGGAGCGGCGCAACGCCGTCACATGCACGAAGATGTCCTTGCTGCCGTCATTGGGCAGGATGAAGCCGAAACCGCGCGCGGGATCGTACCATTTGACGACGCCATCGAGCGATTCGGTCGGGCCGGAAGCCTCTTCATAGGCGTCATTGCGCCCGCCGCCGCTGCCGCCCCCGCCACCGCGGAAGCGGTTCTCGCGCGGCGCCCGGGGCGTCGCGGTCGAGGCGTCGATTTCCAGCACCTGCGCCACGGCGCGGCCTTTCGGCCCCTGCGTCCATTCAAAAACAATCGCGGCGCCGTCGGGCGCCTCGCTGTGCCCCGAGCGCTCGAGCGCCGAGAGCGGCAGGAACACGTCGCCGCTGCCGTCATTCGGGATGATGAAGCCGAAGCCCTTGCTGCGGTTGAACCATTTGATTTTGCCGGCAAGCCGGTAAGTCTCGCCCGGCGACTGGAAAGCACTCATCGACGCACCCTGAAGACCCCCGCCCTCTCCCCTTTAGGCCCACGCCCCCACCCCGTCGGGGGCGTCGCCGGCGGGGATTTATGACTCATAAGGTCGAATGCCGGCCTCGGCAAGGCTCTTTGAAGCCAGCAGTTGAGAAACCGGCTCAGGCCTCCGCCGGCGCCTTGACCGCGAAAAGCATGTAGTTAACGTCGAGATCGCGGCTCAGCGACCAGCGGTCGCTGAGCGGATTGTAGGCGAGGCCGCTGACCTCCTGCACCGCGAGGCCATGCGGCCGCACGCCGCGGGCGAGCTCGGATGGCCGCAGGAACTTGTCCCAGTGATGCGTGCCGCGCGGCAGCCAGCGCAGCACGTATTCGGCGCCGACGATGGCGAACAGAAACGCCTTGGGCGTGCGATTGATGGTGGCGGCGATGAAGCCGCCGCCGGGCTTCACCAGCCGCGCCGCGGCGGCGAGAAACAGCTCCGGCTCGGCCACATGCTCGACCACCTCGAGCGCCAGCACCGCATCCCATTGCGCGCCGGTGGCGGCGAGATCCTCGGCGGTTGCCCGGCGATAATCGACGGCGACGCCGCTTTCCGCGGCATGGCCGCGCGCCACCTCGAGCATCGCCTCGCCGGCATCGATGCCGGTGACGGCAAAGCCCAGCCGAGCCAGCGGCTCGCTCACCAGCCCGCCGCCGCAGCCGATATCGAGCAAGCTGAGGCCGGCAAAGGGCCTAGGCTGGCGGATGTCGCGGCCGAACCGCGCCGCCAGGCGGTCGCGGATGAAGCCGAGCCGCACCGGGTTGAGCTTGTGCAGCGGGCGGAACTCGCCCTCGGGCTCCCACCACGCCTTGGCGATGCGCGCGAAGCGCTCGACCTCCTCGCGATCGACCGTGCCGGCGCCGGTATGCTCTGCCGCGGATGCGCTCATCGTGCCGTCCTCCCCCGCCTTGCTTCGCCGCCACCGATAAGAGTATGTATAGCCGCCCTTTTTCCGGCAAGTTGCTGGCGGCGACGATAGTGCAGGGTTTTCGGCGGGTCTCCTACTCCATGGCGCGCATCGTACAGAAATTCGGCGGCACCTCGGTGGCCGACATCGACCGTATCCGCGCGGTTGCGGCACGGGTCAAGCGCGAGGTCGATGCCGGCAACGAGGTGGCGGTGGTAGTGTCGGCGATGGCCGGCGTCACCAATCAGCTGGTCGACTGGACGCGGCAGACCTGCACGCTGCACGATGCGCGCGAATACGACACCGTCGTCGCCTCGGGCGAGCAGGTCACGGCGGGGCTGGTGGCGCTCGCGCTCCAGCAATGCGGCGTCAACGCCCGCTCCTGGCTGGGCTGGCAGGTGCCGATCCGCACCGATGGCATCCACGGCAAGGCGCGCATCCGCGAGATCGCGACCGGCGAGATCATCCGCCGCATGCGCGACGGGCAGGTGGCGGTGGTGGCGGGCTTCCAGGGCCTGGGGCCGGACAATCGCATCACCACCTTGGGGCGCGGCGGCTCCGATACCTCGGCGGTGGCGCTGGCGGCGGCGCTGCAGGCGGAGCGTTGCGACATCTTCACCGATGTCGACGGCGTCTACACCACCGATCCGCGCATCGTTGCGAAGGCGCGCAAGCTCGATAGAATTACCTACGAGGAGATGCTGGAGCTCGCCTCGCAAGGAGCGAAGGTGCTGCAGACGCGCTCGGTCGAGATGGCGATGAACCATCGCGTGCGGGTGCAGGTGCTGTCGAGCTTCATCGACGCGCCGGGAACTCTGGTGGTGGACGAGGACGAGATCGTGGAACAGCAAGTAGTGAGCGGTATCGCCTACAGCCGCGACGAGGCAAAGATCACGCTGATCAAGGTGGCCGACCGCCCCGGCGTCGCCGCCGCGATCTTCGGTCCGCTGGCCGAGCACTCGATCAATGTCGACATGATCGTGCAGAACATCTCCGAGCACGGCGGCTTCACCGATCTCACCTTCACCGTCGGCAAGGCGGATCTCGACCGCACCGTCAAGGTGCTCGAGGAGAAGCGCGCCAGTCTCGGCTTCGCCGCGCTCAAGCCCGACCCCAACGTCGTCAAGATCTCGGTCATCGGCGTCGGCATGCGCAGCCATGTCGGCGTGGCGCAGCAGATGTTCAAGACGCTGGCCGACAAGAACATCAACATCCAGGTGATCTCGACCTCGGAGATCAAGGTGAGCGTGCTCATTGCCGAGGAGTACACCGAGCTGGCGCTGCGCGCGCTGCACACCGCCTACGGCCTCGACGCAAGCTGACGAAGATGACGCCAGAAGCGGATCGCCGCATCGCTCCCGGGTCAGGCTCGGACGGCGCCGATGCGCACGACGCCGCGCTCCGGCTGCGCGCGCGCCGGCGGCTCGATCGACTGTGGCGGCGCGGCAGCGAGTTCCTGGGATCCGAGCTCGCCATCATGGGCGGCGCCATGACCTGGGTATCGGAGCGCGGCCTGGTCGCCGCCATCTCCAACGGCGGCGGCTTCGGCGTCATCGCCTGCGGCTCGATGAACCCGGCGCAGCTCGATGCCGAGATCGCCGCCACGCTGGCGCTCACCGACCGGCCATTCGGCGTCAACCTCATCACGCTCCACCCGCAGCTCCTCGACCTCATCGACGTCTGCATCGCGCGCCGCGTCGGCCATATCGTGCTCGCCGGCGCGCTGCCTTCCGCCGCAGCGGTGGCGCGCATCAAGCGCTCGGGCGCCAAGCTGGTGTGCTTCGCGCCGGCGCTCGTCATCGCCAAGCGGCTGGTGCGCATGGGCGCCGATGCCATCGTCATCGAGGGCATGGAGGCCGGCGGTCATATCGGGCCGGTCACCACCGGCGTGCTGGCGCAGGAGATCCTGCCGCATATCCGCGAGGTGCCGGTGTTCGTCGCCGGCGGCATCGGCCGCGGCGAGGCGATCGCCTCCTATCTTGAGATGGGCGCCGCCGGCGCGCAGCTCGGCACGCGCTTCGTCTGCGCGCGTGAATTGATCGCGCATGCCCGCTTCAAGCAGGCCTTCCTGCGCGCCGGCGCGCGCGACGCGGTGGCGTCGGTGCAGCTCGATCCGCGCTTTCCGGTGATCCCGGTGCGCGCGCTGGCCAATGACGGCACGCGAAAATTCCAGGAGCTGCAACGCCAGGTGATCGACCGGCACCTGCGCGGCGAGCTCTCGCAAAAGGACGCCCAGCTCGAGATCGAGCATTTCTGGGCCGGCGCGCTGCGCCGCGCGGTCATCGACGGGGATGTCGAGACCGGCTCGGTGATGGCCGGCCAGAGCGTCGGCATGGTGACGCGCGAGCAGTCGACCCGCGACATCCTCGACGAGCTGGTCGAACAGGCGGTGAGCGCGCTCGCCGCGCGCGCCGCCGACGATGACGATGCTGACGCCGACAGGGGCGGTCGCTCCCGGGCAGGGGTGTGATGGAGGCGGCGACCGGCTCGCGCCGCCTGTTGCGCCGGCTGCGGGACGTGATGGCCGGCTCCGGCACGGCGCAGGAGCGACTCAACGAGATCGTGCGCATCATTGCCGCCGACATGGTGGCGGAGGTCTGCTCCTGCTACGTCATGCGCGCCGGCGAGGTGCTGGAACTTTTCGCCACCGAGGGCTTGCGCCCGGAAGCCGTGCACCGCACCCGGCTGCGCGTCGGCGAGGGTCTCGTCGGCGTCATCGCCGCAACGGCGAGCCCGCTGGCGCTCGCGGACGCGCAATCGCATCCCGATTTCGCCTATCGGCCCGAAACCGGCGAGGAGGTCTATCACTCGCTGATGGGGGTGCCGATCCTGCGCGGCGGCCGCGTGCTCGGCGTGCTGGTGGTGCAGAACCGCACGCAGCGCAACTATACCGAGGACGAGATCGAGGCGCTGCAGACCATCGCCATGGTGCTGGCCGAGCTCGCCGCCGGCGGCGAGCTGGTAAGTCCCATCGAGCTGTCACCGTCCAACGGCATCGGTCTGCTGCCGACCCGGCTCGAGGGCGTCAAGCTCAATGCCGGCCTTGCCATCGGCGTCGCCGTGCTGCACGAGCCCCGCGTCGTCATCCGCCAGGTGGTCGCCGAGGATTCGCAGGCCGAGCTGGCGCGGCTGCGCGCTGCGATCGACGCGATGCAGAGCGCGATCGACGATCTCCTTGCCCAGAGCGACATCGCCGCCGGCGGCGAGCATCGCGACATTCTCGAGACCTACCGCATGTTCGCCGCCGATCGCGGCTGGCTGCAACGCATGACCGACGCGGTGCGCAGCGGACTTACCGCCGAAGCGGGCGTGCAAAAGGTCCAGGACGAGACCCGCGCGCGCATGAACAAGGTGAGCGATCCCTATCTGCGCGAGCGTCTCGCCGACCTCGAGGATCTCACCAACCGGCTGCAGCAGCATCTCGCCGGCCGCCATTTCGCGGCCGACGCCGTGCTGCCGGCGGAATTCATCCTCATCGCGCGTAGCATGGGGCCGGCCGAGCTGCTGGATTACGACCGGCGTCGCCTCAAGGGCCTGGTGCTGGAGGAGGGATCGCCGACCGCGCATGTCGCCGTCGTGGCGCGCGCGCTCGACATTCCCGTCATTGGACGCGTCAAGGACGTGCTGGAGAAGGTCGAGGCCGGCGACCTCGTCGTCGTCGATGCCGACGAGCATCAGGTCTTCGTGCGGCCGGGCGAAGACGTCCAGCAGGCGGTGGCGGCGCGGTTGGAGCTGCGGCTCGGCCAACGCCTGAGCTACGCCGCCTTGCGCGACCTGCCGGCGATGACGCGCTGCGGCACGCGCGTGGCGCTGCAGCTCAATGCCGGGTTGCTGCTCGATCTGCCCTATCTCGACGAGATGGGTGCCGAGGGCGTCGGCCTCTTCCGCACCGAGCTGCTGTTCATGATGCGCCACGATTTTCCAACGGTGAGCCAGCAGGCCTCGATCTATCGCCGCGTTCTCGAGCATGCCGGCGACCGCCCGGTGACCTTCCGCACGCTCGATATCGGCGGCGACAAGCTGCTGCCCTACATGTCCGAGATCGAGGACGAGAACCCGGCGATGGGCTGGCGTGCCATCCGCATCGCCCTCGACCGTCCGGCGCTGTTGCGCCAGCAGCTGCGGGCGCTGATCCGCGCCGCCGCCGGCCGGCGGCTGCGCGTCATGTTCCCGATGATCGCCGAGGTCGGCGAGCTCGACGCGGCGCGCGCGGTGCTCGATCTCGAGCTCGAGCGCGCCCGCGCGCGTGGCGGCACGCTGCCGGCCAAGGTCGAGGTCGGCGTCATGTTCGAGGTGCCGGCGCTGCTCTGGGAGCTGCCGCAGCTGCTGCCCAGGATCGACTTTCTTTCGGTCGGCACCAACGATCTCGTGCAGTTCCTCTATGCCGCCGACCGCGGCAATCCGCGGCTCGCGGAGCGTTACGATCCGCTGTCGCTGCCGGTGCTGGAGCTGCTCGCCGAGGTGGCGCGCGGCTGCGCCGCGGCGAGCGTGCCGCTGGCGCTGTGCGGCGAGATGGCGGGCCAGCCGCTCGATGCCATGGCGCTGCTCGGCATCGGCTTCCGCACCCTCTCGATGGCGCCGGGCTCGATCGGCCCGGTCAAGGCGATGATCCGCAGCCTCGATCTTGCGCCGCTCGAGGCGCTCCTCGCGACGCTCGCGACGCTGCCGCCGCGGGCGTTGCGCGGCAAGCTGCGCGACTTCGCCAGGGATCACGGAATTCCGGTGTGAGGATCGCAGCGCCGGCGCCATCGATCATTGCCGCGGCATCGCTCTCTTTGATAGTCTTAGCGACATAGCCGCGATCGAAATCTGTCGACTTTTTACGGTTTCTTCACTTAATCCTTGCCGTATTCAGTACGCGGCGTGCACAAACCGGTTTAGGCGAATGGCGCTCTTTTCGCGACGCAAGGATACCCCCGAAGAAGCAGCGGAGCCGGCGAAGGCAGCGGCTGCATCGGAGACGGTGGCCGAGATCCGGCCTGTCCGGCGTCGCAGCGTCGGGCAATTGCTGCGCGAGACGCGCGAGAGCTATGGCAGCGACATCCCGCGCGTGGCCTCCGCGCTGCGCATCCGCGCGGCATATCTCGAGGCGATCGAAGAAGGCCGCTATGACCGCCTTCCCGGGCCGGTCTATGCGCTGGGCTTCGTGCGCGCCTATGCCGTCCATCTCGGCCTTGACGGCGAAGAGGCGGTGCGCCGCTTCAAGCTCGAGGCCGAAGGCTTGGAGGCGCAGCGTGATCTGAGCTTCCCCGTGCCGCTCGCCGAGCGCAGCATCCCGGGCGGCGCCATGGTGCTGGCGGCGGTGATCCTGGCGGTCTGCGCCTATGGCATCTGGTTCTACCTCTCCTCGACTGCCCGGCCCCGGCCGGAGCGGGTAGGGCCGGTTCCGGCCGAGCTCGCCAGGCCCGCGCCGTCCATCGCGCCCGCTCCCGCCGCCGCCCCCCTGGCTGCGGCCCCGCCGGCGCTCGGCCCGACCCCGCCCGCCCCTGTTGCCGCGCTGCCGGCCCCCGCTGCGGCGCCGCTGGCCGCCTCGCCATCCCCGACCATCCCTCTGCCGGTGCCGGCGGTGGCACCGCCACCGGCTGCAGAGGCCACGGCGCCGTCTCCGCCACCGGCGGCCCTGGCCCCGCCGGTTGCCCCCTCTGCCGCGCCGGCCATCCCGGCGCCGAGCGCCGCTGCCGTCCCGCCGGCCGACGAGGATGCCGAGCCGGTGGCCGCCGCGCCGAGCCCGCCCGGCGCCGCTGAACCCGCGTCGCCGGCGCCGCCACCCGCCCAGGCCGCGACCCTGCCCAGCGTCCCCGGCGGCGGCGCCACGCCGGTGCCGGATCAGCCGCGCGTCTACGGCCTCGCCAATGGCGAGAGCACCCGCATCCTCATCCGCGCCCTGAGCGACAGTTGGATCCAGGTCCGCGACAAGGACCACAAGCCGATCTTCACCCGCCAGCTCCGTGCCGGAGACACCTATCACGTGCCGGATGCGCCGGGTCTCACCATGAAGACGGGTAAAGCCGCCGGGCTGGTGGTCACCGTCGACGGCCGCCAGACGCCGCCGCTCGGCGGCGCGGTCAGGCCTAATGTCTACCTCGATCCGGATCGGCTGCTGGCCGGCACCGCGGTCGCCGAGTAGCCCTCGCGCCCCCCGTTCTTTTGCTCGCGCGCGAAACGCGCTATATAGCGCTGGCGTTTCCTCGTCATCGGCCGGTGTAGAGAGGTCCTCCGATGAGCGTGCGTCCCTATCGCGACATCGATCGGCGCAAAAGCCGGCAAATTCACGTCGGCAAGGTGCCGGTGGGCGGCGGCGCGCCGATCACCGTCCAGTCGATGACCAACACGCTCACCCATGACGTGCCGGCGACCGTGGCGCAGATCAAGGCGCTGGAGAAGGCCGGCGCCGATATCGTGCGCGTCTCCTGCCCCGACCAGGAATCGGCGCTGGCGCTCAAGGACATCGTGCGCTCAGGTCGAGGTGCCGATCGTCGCCGACATCCATTTCCACTACAAGCGCGCCATCGAGGCGGCTGAGAGCGGCGCCGCCTGCCTGCGCATCAACCCCGGCAATATCGGCTCGGCCGAGCGGGTCCGCGAGGTCGTCAAGGCGGCCAAGGACCACGGCTGCTCCATGCGCATCGGCGTCAATGCCGGCTCGCTCGAGCGCGAGCTGCTGGAGCGCTATGGCGAGCCCTGTCCCGAGGCGATGGTGGAGAGCGCCCTCACCCACGCCAAGATTCTCGAGGACAATGATTTCTTCGAGTTCAAGATATCCTGCAAGGCGTCCGACGTTTTCCTTGCCGTCGCCGCCTATCAGCAGCTCGCCGAGGCCTGCGACTATCCGCTCCATCTCGGCATCACCGAGGCGGGCGGGCTCATGACCGGCACGGTCAAGTCGTCGATCGGCATGGGCTCGCTGCTCTGGGCCGGCATCGGCGACACCATCCGCGTCTCGCTCTCGGCCGATCCGGTCGAGGAGATCCGCGTCGGCTACGAGATCCTGAAGGCGCTGGGCCTGCGCCGCCGCGGCGTCAGCGTCATCTCCTGCCCGTCCTGCGCGCGCCAGAATTTCGAGGTGATCAAGACGGTCGAAGTGCTGGAGCAGCGCCTGGCGCATATCACCACGCCGATGACGCTCTCGGTGATCGGCTGCGTCGTCAACGGCCCCGGCGAGGCGCGCGAGACCGATATCGGCCTCACCGGCGGCGGCAACAACACCCACCAGGTCTATGTCGCGGGCGTGCCGCACCACCGCCTGAAGGACCAGAGCATCGTCGACCACCTCGTCGAGCTGGTCGAGAAGAAGGCGGCCGAGCTCGAAGCGGCCAAGGCCAAGGCCGAGAGCGCGACCGCCGACGCGGCGGCATCCTGACGCGATAGCCGCCGCGATGCCCGCCCTGCAGCCGGTGCGCGGCACCCAGGATCTTTTGCCCGATGAGCAGCGCCGCCACCGCGCCGTGACCGACACCGCGCGCGCCATCGCCGAGCGCTACGGCTATCACGAGATCGCGACGCCGATCTTCGAGTTCACCGAGGTATTCGCGCGGCCGATCGGCGAGACCTCGGACATCGTCACCAAGGAGATGTACACCTTCGCCGATCGCGGCGGTCGAGGAGATAACGCTGCGGCCGGAATATACCGCCGGCATCGTCCGCGCCGTCATCTCCAACGGACTGACCCAAGCGCTGCCGCTGCGCTTCTTCGCCAGCGGACCGATGTTCCGCTACGAGCGGCCGCAGAATGGGCCGCTTCCGCCAGTTCCACCAGATCGATGTCGAGCTGATCGGCTTGGCGCAGCCGCAAGCGGATGTCGAGGTGATCGCGCTCGGCGCCGACATCCTCGACGCGCTCGGCGTCCTGCCGCGCACCGTGCTTGAGCTCAACACGCTGGGCGACGCCCCGAGCCGGCACGCCTATCGCGAGGCGCTGCTGGGCTATTACCGCGAGCGCCGCGCGCTGCTGTCCGCCGACAGCCTGGCGCGGTTGGAGCGCAACCCGCTGCGCATCCTCGATTCCAAGGACGAGGGCGACCGCCGCGTCAATGCCGAGGCACCGTCCTTCGCCGAGTATCTCACGCCCGAGGCGCGGGAATTCTTCGATGCGGTGCGCTCCGGGCTCGACCTCCTCGGCATCGCCTATCGCGAGAGCCCGCGCCTGGTGCGCGGCCTCGATTACTACTGCCACAGCGCCTTCGAGTTCGTCACCACCGACCTCGGCGCGCAAGGCACCGTGCTCGGCGGCGGCCGCTATGACGGCCTCATGGGCGTAATGGGCGGGCCCGAGACGCCGGGGGTCGGCTGGGCGGCCGGCATCGAACGGCTGGCCCTGCTGATCGGCGAGCCGCCGCGCGCGGCGCGGCCGATCGCGCTCATCCCCGTTGGCGACCAGGGCGAGGCGCCGGCGCTGAAGCTCGCCCACGCGCTGCGGCGCGACGGCTTCACCGTCGAGCTGGGCTATTCCGGCAATGTCGCCCGGCGCATGAAGCGCGCCAACAAGATCGGCGCGCGCGCGGCGGTGATCCTGGGCGAGGACGAGCTGGCGCGCGATGCCGCCACGCCTGCGCGACCTCGATACCGGCGAGCAGATCGAGGTTCCGCTCGCCGAGCTCAGGGATCGCCTCGCGCCCTTCCGCTAGCGGCGCGCCATGGCCGGCGCCAGCGAGGCCGGAACGGGCAGCGGGCTGCTCGTCATCGGCACCAACCACAAGACGGCGCCGCAGCGGCTGCGCGACTGCTTCGCGCTGGTCGAGGCCGATCTCGCCGGCGCGCTCGAGGAGCTGCGCGGCGCCGGTCTCGGCGAGGTGGCGCTTATCGCCACCTGCGATCGCGTCGAGCTCGTCACCACCGGCGGCGATGCCGCCCGCGCCGGGGCCGCGCTCGCGGCGCTGCTGGCGCGCCGCGGTGGCGGCGACGTCGCAGCGGCGTTCTACCGCCATGATGGTGCGGCGGCGCTGCGCCATCTCTTCGCCGTGGCGAGCGCGCTCGACAGCCTCGTCATCGGCGAGCCGCAAGTGCTGGGACAGGTGAAAGCGGCGCATCGGCTTGCCGCCGAGCTCGGCCTTGCCGGCGTCGAACTCGAGGGGGCCTTCGCCGCCGCCGCCGCGACGGCGCGGCGGGTGCGGCGCGAGACGCGCATCGCCGAGCGTCCGGTGTCGATCGCCGCCGCGGCGCTGCAGCTCGCGCGCGACATCCATGGCGACATCGCCGGCTGCCGCGCGCTGCTCCTCGGTTCGGGCGAGATGGGCGAGCTGATGGCCGAGCAGTTTCAGCGCGCCGGCCTCGCCCATCTCGTGGTGTGCGGCCCGCCGGCGCGCGTCGAGCGGGTGGCGCAGCGCCTGCGCGCCAATATCGTGCCGCTCGAGCCGCTCGAGGACGCGCTCGCCGGCGCCGACATCGTCATCGCCGCGCTCGGCGCCGGCCGCGCCACGCTCACCAAGCCGCGTCTCGCCGCCGCCTTGCGGCAGCGGCCGACGCGGCCCATCTTTGTCATCGACACGGCGATCCCGGCCGATGCCGAGCCGGCGGTGAATGATCTCGACGGCATCTTCCTCTATGATCTCGGCGATCTCGAGCGGGCGGCGCTGGCCGGTCGGGCGACGCGCGAGGCGGCAGCGGCCGAAGCGTGGCGCATCCTCGAGGCGGAGCTCGACGACTTCGCCCGGCGCCGCGCCCAGCGCCGCGCCGCGCCCGCCGTGGTCGCCTTGCGCGAGCATGTCGAGGCGCTGCGGCGCCAGGCGCTGGCCGAATCCCACGGCGATGCCGAGGCGGCGACGCGGCTTCTCGCCAACCGGCTGCTGCACGCCCCCTCGGAAGTGCTGCGCGAGCGGATGGCGGCGGTGCCGGGCGAGGCCGAGGCGATGGAGGCGCTGCTGCGCCGGCTGTTCCGGCTTGAGGAAGGCGAGGAGAGAAGCGAGTGACGGGGCAAAGCTCATTGGACGCAAAGCTCGACAAGGTGGTGCGGCGCCACGCCGAGCTCAGCGACGCGCTCGGCAACCCGGCGCTGCCGGGCAGCGAGGTCGCGGCGCTGTCGAAGGAATACAGCGACCTGACCCCGGTGGTGGAGAGCATCGCCGCGCTGCGCCGCGCGCAGGCCGAGCTCGCCGAGTTGGCGCCGCTCGCCGAGGATGGCGGCGATCCCGAGATGCGCGCGCTGGCGCAGGCCGAGCTGCAGGCGGTGAAGGCGCGGCTGCCGGCGCTCGAGCAGTCGGTGAAGCTGATGCTGCTGCCTAAGGACGAGGCCGACGAGCGCAACGTCATCCTCGAGCTGCGCGCCGGCACCGGCGGGGAGGAGGCGGCGCTGTTCGCCGCCGTGCTCTTCCGCATGTATCAGCGCTATGCCGCGCAGCATGGCTGGCGCTTTGAGGTGATGGACGTGTCGGAGACCGGGCTCGGCGGCTTCAAGGAGGCCTTCGCCTCGATCACCGGCCGCGACGTGTTTCAGCGGCTCAAATTCGAATCCGGCGTGCATCGCGTGCAGCGCGTGCCCGAGACCGAGGGCAGCGGGCGCATTCACACCTCGGCGGCGACCGTGGCGGTGCTGCCCGAGGCGGAGGAGGTCGACATCCATATCGACGACAAGGATCTGCGCATCGACGTCTTCCGCTCCAGCGGCCCCGGCGGCCAGTCGGTCAACACCACCGACAGCGCCGTGCGCATCACCCATCTGCCGACCGGCCTTGTCGTGTCGCAGCAGGACGAGAAATCGCAGCACAAGAACAAGGCCAAGGCGTTGAAGGTGCTGCGCGCCCGGCTCTACGAGCGCGAGCGCCAGGCGCTTGCCGCCGAGCGCGCCGCCTCGCGCAAGAGCCAGGTCGGCAGCGGTGACCGCTCCGAGCGCATCCGCACCTACAATTTCCCGCAAGGCCGCGTCACCGACCACCGCATCAACCTGACCGTCTACAAGATCGACAAGGTGCTGAGCGGCGAGGCGCTCGACGACCTCATCGACCCGCTGCTTGCCGAGGACCAGGCGGCGCGGCTGGCGGAGGTCGAATGAACGCCCCGGCGCGCGATGCGCCCGCCGCCGCCGCTGCGGCGAGGCCGGGGACGGGGGGGAGGGCGCCAGCGTGGGCGAGGCGATCGACAGGCTCGCCCGCCGACTCGCCGCCGCCGGCATCGCCGCGCCACGCCGCGAGGCGCGGCTCGTGGTCGCCTTGGCGATGGGGATCGATCCCGCGGTGACGCTGGGCTGGCCCGAGCGCCGGCTCGATGCCGCGGCGCAAGCGCGGCTTGCCGAACTCGCGGCGCGACGCGTGGCCCGCGAGCCCTATGCGCGGCTTGCCGGGCGGCGGGCGTTCTGGAGCCTCGATCTCGCGCTGTCGCTGGCGACGCTCGACCCGCGGCCCGACAGCGAGACGCTGATCGAGGCGGCGCTGGCGCTGTTGCCCGATCGCGCCGCCCGCCTGCGACTCATCGATTTCGGCACGGGCAGCGGTTGCCTGCTGCTGGCGTTGCTGTCGGAGCTGCCCAACGCCGGTGGCATCGGCATCGACATTCTGCCCGGCGCGGCGGCAATCGCGCGGCGTAATGCCGCAGCGGCTGGGCTGGGCGGTCGCGCCGCGTTCGTCATCGGCGATTGGGGCGAGGCGATCGGCGGAACGGCCGATGTTATTCTGGCCAACCCACCCTATATATGTTCGGCGGATATCGCCAATCTCGCCCCGGAAGTCGCTCGCTACGAGCCGCCCGAGGCGCTTGACGGCGGCGTTGATGGGCTTCGTGCCTATCGGCGGCTGGCCCTCGACGTCGCCCGGCTGCTGCGTCCGGGTGGGCTGGGCTTGATCGAGCTGGGGCAGGGGCAGGCGGGGGCGGTGGCGGGGCTGATGAACGGCGCCGGTCTGGCCGTCCAGCAGGTTCGGGCGGACCTCGCCGGCATCGAGCGGGTGCTTGTCGTTACGCAACCATAGAGCAGGCGAGGTATCTAAAAAAACTTGTTGGAATGCGCAGTCTTCCCGTCTAGGGTGGAAACGCGAAGATGAAGGAGCCAAGGGCTCCTGCGCCTGCGGGCGCCGGTATTGCTCCCCTACCGATAATGGCGCTGACCGCTGCGGCGGGCGGGCGCCGGACGAGCATCTGCAGCAATCACAAATGTCGTGCACGATGTCGTATCGCGATTTCAAAGGTGTCATGAGACCAGGCCAGAACAAGCGGCATAGAGGCCGCAACAACAATGGCGGCAATCCCAACAACCCCAACAACCCCAACAACAACCGCGGCCCGCGCCCGCCGCATCGCATGCAGACGTTCGACAGCAACGGCCCGAACGTCAAGATTCGCGGCAATGCGTACCAGGTGTTCGAGCGCTACGTGGCGCTCGCGCGCGAGGCGGCCTCGGCCGGTGATCGCATCGCCGCCGAGAATCTCTATCAGCATGCGGAGCACTATTTCCGCATTATGAACGCGGATGGGCAGGGCCCGAACAATTCCGTCGCGCCGCCGCGGCCGATGACCCCCGCCGATACCGAGATGATGATGGGGGACAATGACGGCGAGGGCGAAAGCCAGTCGTCGCCGCTGCCCTCGCCGCCGCCAGGCGATCCCGAGGCGCCGCCGAGCACCTAGGGTCGGCCGCCTCCGCCTGCACGCCTGGCGGGTGCCGGGCGTTTTGTTAACTCGTGTAGCGATCAGGATGGTCGCGGCAGCCGGGCTTGGTAGCGCCGGCTACGCACCCCATATTGGGGACGGAAGGTCGGCGCGGTTGCCTCGAAGAGGGACCGGCAGGCCGGTTCGCTATGGGGGCTCCCATCATGGATTTCGAGAAATATACCGAGCGCTCCAAAGGATTCGTGCAAGCGGCACAGACCCTGGCGCAACGGCGCGGTCACCAGCAGATCACGCCGGATCATCTCCTGCAGGTGCTGCTCGACGACAAGGAAGGCTTGGCATCGAATCTGATCACCGCCGCCGGCGGCGATCCCAACCGCGCGCGCAGCGCGGTAGCGGCGGCGCTCGACAAGCTGCCGCGCATCGAGGGCAGCGGCGCCGGCCAGGTGTTTCTCGCGCCGGAGACGGCGCGGCTCTTCGCCGAGGCGGAGAAGGTCGCCGAGAAGGCGGGGGACAGCTTCGTTACCGTCGAGCGGCTGCTGCTGGCGCTGACCTTGATGAAAGGCACCGCCGCCGCCAAGGCGCTGGCCGATGCCGGCGTCAGCGCGCAGAGCCTCAACCGCGCCATCGAGGAGGTGCGCAAGGGGCGCCATGCCGACAGCGCCAGCGCCGAGGAAGGCTATGACGCGCTCAAGAAATACGCGCGCGACCTGACCGCGGTGGCGCGCGAGGGCAAGCTCGACCCCGTGATCGGCCGCGACGAGGAGATTCGCCGCACCGTGCAGGTGCTGTCGCGGCGCACCAAGAACAATCCCGTGCTGATCGGCGAGCCCGGCGTCGGCAAGACGGCGATCATCGAAGGCCTCGCCTTGCGCATTGCCCATGGCGACGTGCCGGACAGCCTCAAGGAAAAGCGCCTGCTGGCGCTCGACCTGGGCGCGCTGATCGCCGGCGCCAAATTCCGCGGCGAGTTCGAGGAGCGCCTCAAATCCGTGCTGGCGGAAATCACCGCCGCTGAAGGCGAGATCATCGTCTTCATCGACGAGCTGCACACGCTGGTAGGCGCCGGCAAGGCGGAAGGCGCGATGGACGCCTCGAACATGCTGAAACCGGCGCTCGCGCGGGGCGAGCTGCATTGCGTCGGCGCCACCACGCTCGACGAGTACCGCAAGCACATCGAGAAGGATGCGGCGCTGGCGCGGCGCTTCCAGCCGGTCTTCGTCAGCGAGCCCACGGTCGAGGACACGATCTCGATCCTGCGCGGCATCAAGGAGAAATACGAAGTCCATCACGGCGTGCGCATCACCGACGGCGCCATCGTCGCCGCCGCAACGCTTTCCAACCGCTACATCACCGACCGCTTCCTGCCGGACAAGGCGATCGACCTGATGGACGAGGCGGCGGCGCGGCTGCGCATGGCGGCGGAATCGAAGCCTGAGGCGATCGACGAGCTCGACCGGCGCATCATCCAGCTCAAGATCGAGCGCGAGGCGCTCAAGAAAGAGAGCGACCAGGCCTCGCGCGACCGGCTCGAGAAGCTGCAGGCGGAGCTTGCCGAGGCCGAGCAGCGCTCGGCCGAGCTCACCGCGCAATGGCGCGCCGAGAAGGACAAGCTCGCCGGCGCCCAGAAGCTCAAGGAGCAGCTCGACCAGGCGCGCGTCGAGCTTGAGCAGGCGCAACGCAAAGGCGATTGGGCGCGCGCCGGCGAGCTCACCTACGGCGTCATTCCCGAGCTCGAGCGCAAGCTCAAATCCGCCGAGGCGGCGGAGAGCCACCGCATGATCGACGAGGCGGTCACGGCCGAGCACATCGCCGGGGTGGTGTCGCGCTGGACCGGCGTTCCCGTCGACAGGATGCTCGAGGGCGAGCGCGAGAAGCTGCTGGCGATGGAGGACAATCTGCGCCAGCGCGTGATCGGCCAGGACGAGGCGGTGGTCGCCGTCTCGAACGCGATCCGCCGCGCGCGCGCCGGCTTGCAGGATCCGCACCGGCCGATCGGCTCGTTCCTCTTCCTCGGCCCCACCGGCGTCGGCAAGACCGAGCTGACCAAGGCGCTCGCGGAGTACCTGTTCGACGATGAGAGCGCCATGATCCGCATCGACATGTCGGAGTACATGGAGAAGCATTCGGTCTCGCGCCTGATCGGTGCCCCGCCGGGCTATGTCGGCTATGACGAGGGTGGCGCGCTCACCGAAGCGGTGCGCCGCCGGCCCTATCAGGTCATCCTCTTCGACGAGGTCGAGAAGGCGCATCCCGATGTCTTCAACGTGCTGCTGCAGGTGCTCGATGACGGACGTCTGACCGACGGGCAGGGCCGCACCGTCGATTTCCGCAACACGCTCATCGTCCTCACCTCCAATCTCGGCAGCGAGATCCTGGCCAATCTGCCGGAGAGCGGCGAGGTCGAGAGCGTGCGCGCCGAGGTGATGGAGGTCGTGCGCGGCGCCTTCCGGCCGGAATTCCTGAACCGGCTCGACGAGATCCTCATCTTCCGCCGGCTCTCGCGCGCCGACATGACGGGCATCGTCGACATCCAGCTCGCGCGGCTGCAGAAGCTGCTGACTGACCGCAAGATCACGCTGGCGGTCGATGACAAGGCGCGCGCCTGGCTCGCCGATGCCGGCTACGATCCCGTCTATGGCGCGCGGCCGCTGAAGCGGGTGATCCAGCGCGCGCTGCAGAACCGCCTGGCCGAGCTTATTCTCGCCGGCCACATCACCGATGGCGAGACCGTCGAGGTCACCGTCGGCGATGGCGGCCTCGCGATCGCCGGCCGGGTCGCGCAGGCGGCGGAGTAATCGGGCTTACCGGCTAGAGGGCGCGGCGCGCGCCGCGCCCTTTTTGCTGCCCAATCGGCGTGCAGGCGCGATGCGCGATTGAGCAGCGCGCGCCGGCGCGGGCGCGCCCGCCGGTCGCGCAGCCTCTTGGCATGGCCGTTGCACTGACGCTCAGTAGGGCTGACCCGCTTCGGGCGGGCAATTCCCCGCGCCAGGGAGGCAGCAATGACACGCGCCGAACTCACCGAGAAGATCGCCGTCATCAAGCGCAAGCGCGGGCTCTCCTGGAAGGAGATCGCCGCCAAGATCGGGCCGGGCTCGCCGGTCTATTACACCGCGGCGTTGCACGGGCAGATGAAACTCGGCAAAGCCGAGGCGGAGGCGGCGGGCAAGCTGCTCGGCCTCGACGAGGACGATGTGGCGCTGCTGCAGGAGGTGCCGTATCGCGGCTCGCTGCCGACCGCGGTGCCGACGGATCCGCTGATCTACCGCTTCTACGAGCTGGTACAGGTCTACGGCACGACCTGGAAGTCGCTCATCCAGGAGGAGTTCGGCGACGGCATCATGAGCGCCATCGATTTCGACATGGCGATCGAGCGCCAACCCGACACGAAGGGCGACCGCGTGCGCGTCAGCATGAGCGGCAAGTTCCTGCCTTACAAACAGTATTGACGCCGCGCCGCGGCCTCAGGCGGCGCGGACGCCGACCAGGAATTCCGTCGAGGCACGCCGCAGCGCCTCGGCCTGGGCGGTGAGCTCGTCGGCCGCCTTGCGCACTTCCGCCACCAGCTGGCCGGCGCGCGCCGCCGCCTGCGACACGCCGGAGATCGCCGCGGTGGCGCCGCCCGCCGCGCCGGCGGCGTCTTGTGAGCTGCGCGCGATCTCTGCCGTGGCCGCGCCTTGCTGCTCGACGGCAGCGGCGATCGAGGAAGAGGTGGCCGTCAGGCCTTCGATCGCGCCGGTGATGGTGCCGATGGACGCTGCCGTCGCCTGGCTCGTGCGCTGCACCGCGGCGATATGCGCCGAGATCTCTTCGGTCGCCTTGGCGGTCTGGCCGGCGAGGTTCTTGACCTCGCCCGCGACCACGGCGAAGCCTTTGCCGGCTTCGCCTGCGCGCGCCGCCTCGATCGTGGCGTTGAGCGCCAACAGATTGGTCTGCGAGGCGATCTGCTGGATGAGCGCGACCACGTCGCTGATGCGCCGCGCCGCTTCCTCGAGCGCGCCGACCTCCTGGCGCGACGCCTCGCCCTTGCCCGCGGCGGCGTGCGCCTCGCGCGCGGATTCCGTTGCCTGCCGACCGATCTCGGCGATCGAGCCGGAAAGCTCCTCCGCCGCCGCGGCGACGGTCTTGACGCTGGCCGTGGCCTGCTCCGCCGAAGCGGCGGCCGAGGCGGCGCCTTCGCCGGCGCCGGCGGATGCCGTCCCAAGCTCCTGCGACAGCGCGGCCAGCGATTTCGCGGCTTGCGCCACCGCCTCGATGATCCGTCCGGTGCCGCTCTCGAAGGCGTCGGCGAGCCGCGCCATCGACTGCTTGCGATCTTCGCCGAGCCTGGCGCGCTCTGCTTCCTGATTGCGGCGCAGCCCCTCGGCCTCGGTGAGGCTGGCGCGGAATACCTCGACCGCGCGCGCGACGCGGCCGATCTCGTCCTTTTGTGTCGCATGCGGCACGGCGACGGCGAGATCGCCGCCGGCCAGCGCCTCGACCGCGGCGGCGATAGCCTTCAGCGGCCCGGTGATGAGACGCAGATTGAGCCACACGCCGGGGAGCAGCACGATGCCGGCGACGCTCAGCACCACCCACAGCAGTCTCTCGTTGCGCTCGTTGAGCGCGATCGCCGCCGCACCGTAGCGATCGGAGGTAGTCTTGAGATTGTCGACCTCCTTGGCGATGCCGGCCTCATGCGCGTCGCACGCGGCGAGGAAGGCCGGCAGCTGTTGCTGGCGCAGCGCCGCCAGCAGCGCGAAGGTCTCGTCGGCGGCCTTGGCATAGGCGGCGACAGCCTGCCTCGCCTCATCGATCGCAGTGCGGTAGGCCGGGTCCTGGGCCTTGGCCAGCAGCGTCTCGAAATCGCCCAGCGCGACCGCCGCCGAGGCCTCGGCGCGCGGCCCGAGCCGCGGGTCGATGTCGGCCTGGCTGCGCAGCGCCGCGCCGCGCAGATCGCTGTACCAGTAGATGGCGTGCCGCACAGTATCGAGATCGTCCTTGTGATCCCTCACCGCCGTCTTCTCCAGCGCCTGCATCTTTTCGGCGACCACCGGTCCGATGCCGAAGACGCCGGCGGCGCGCAGCTCGAGATAGCGGACGCGGCTTTCCGAGACCGCAATGGCGAGCTCGGTGACCTTGGGCCATTCCGCCAGCAGGCCGCGCAGCCGCATCTTGCGGTCTTCCATCATCGTCGCATTGCCGACCTGCTCGAGCATCGACATGCCGGCGGTGCTGCGCTCCCGGATCCGCTGCTCGGCGTCTTTGGCGGAAGCGACGTCCTCGGCCGCGAGCGCGGCCCGGGTGGCGGCCTCCATGCTGCGCTCGTCGAGCAGCGCCTCCTCGGCGAAGAGCGCGAGGCCGTCGACGCGCCTGACGTCGCGCAGGCCCTTGGCGCTTTCGCTGAAGGTCGACAGGCTGACATAGGCGATGAAGCCGATAACGCCGAGCGTGCCGAGACAGCCGAGAATGAATTTGACCGTAACGGAAGCGTCCCGGATGGCGGCGACTATCCTGGCGATCATCGACCTGTTCTCCCGGCCGCGCGGCGTTTCGAGGGGATGCAATGACCGGCCAATAGAGCAGCCAATCGTGAACAAGCCGTTGATTCCACGACGATCAAAGCCCCCCAAGGGGCGGGGACGGGGTTTTGCCGATGGCGGCGGTGGCCGCCGCGCCGCGCCCTCCCACCGCCAGGATGCATCGGTCAGGCGTGGTTGCCAGCCGGCGGCGGCGCGGCCATGATGCCGCGCCGGGACGGACAGGGGGGCGCACATGCTGCACGGCAAAGTGGCCTGGATCACCGGCGCCGGCAGCGGCATCGGCCGCGCCGGCGCCGGCGAGCTGGCGCAGGCGGGGGCGAGCGTCGTGCTGAGCGGGCGCCGCCCGAGCCAGCTCGAGGAGGTCGCGGCCGAGATCATCGCCGCCGGCGGCAAGGCCGAGGCGGCGCCGCTCGACGTCGCCGACAAGGACGCGGTGGCGCGCGCCGCCGCGGGTATTCTGGGGCGCCACGGTCATGTCGACATCCTCGTCAACAGCGCCGGCATCAATCTGCCGACCCGCTTCTGGAAGACGCTGACGCCCGAGAGCTTTGCTCAGATCGTCGGCGTCAACCTCAACGGCGCGCTCTATTGCATCCACGCCGTGCTGCCGGCGATGCGCGCGCGCAAGGACGGGCTGGTCATCAACGTCTCGTCCTGGGCCGGCCGCTTCGAGACCTACCTGACCGGCCCCGCCTACAACGCCAGCAAGCACGCCATGGCGGCGCTGACCCATTCGCTCAACGACGAGGAATGCGTCAACGGCGTCCGCGCCTGCGTCATCTATCCCGGCGAGGTCGCGACGCCGATCCTCAGGAACCGCCCCAAGCCGCCCTCGCCGGAGGAGACCGCGCGCATGCTGCAGCCGGAGGATCTCGGCCGCACCATTCGTTTCGTCGCGGAGATGCCGCCGCGCGTCTGCCTCAACGAGATCCTGATCAGCCCGACCTGGAACCGCTTCTACGTCGGCGGCGCGGATATCGCGCGCTGAAGGTTATTGCGGCAGCCGGGCTCCCGGCACGTCGGCGACGATGGTTGCCTGGCGCCGCGCCAGGAGCTCGCGCTCGGTCGCTTGCACCGCGGCCTGGAAGCGGTCGGCATCGGTCCCGGCGAGCGGCTGCCCCGGCCCGGTCTTGACCGATATCGGGTTCATCGGCTGTCCCTGCAGGCGCACCTCGTAATGCAGATGCGGGCCGGTGGCGCGGCCGGTGGCGCCGACATAGCCGATCACCTCGCCCTGACGCACCCGCGTGCCGGGTCGCAAGCCGCGCGCGATGCGGCTCATATGGGCATAGGCGGTCTCGTAGGCGCCGTCATGCTTCAGCAGCACGAGATTGCCGTAGGCGCCGGCCATGCCGGCGCTTTCGACGACGCCGTCGCCCGCCGCCATGATCGGCGAGCCCGGGGGTGCCGCGAAATCGACGCCGCGATGCATCTTGGTATAGCCGAGGATCGGGTGGAGCCGCATGCCGAAGCCGGAGCTGAGCCGGGCGCCGTCGACCGGCGTCCGCAGCAGCGCCTTCTTCACGCTCTCACCGGCGGCGGTGAAGAACTCGGCCGTCCTGGCGCCGACCGGAAGATAGCGGTAGAGCTTCAGCGTCTTGCCGGAGAGCGTCATCGCGGCATAGGCGATCTCGCCCGTGGCCACCGCCTTGCCGCGCTCGTCATAGAGGCGGTCATAGAGGACTTCGAAGCTGTCCTCAGGCTGCAGATCGCGCTGGAAATCGACGTCGTAGCTGAAGGCGCGGATCATCGCGCTCAACACCGGCATCGGCACGCCGGCATCGTTTGCCGTCTCGAACAGGCTGGTATGGATAACGCCGGCGGCGAGCTCAGGCACATGCGCCAGCGTCCGGGCGCGGGCACGGGCGGTGAAGCTGCCGTCGCCGGCACGGGTGACGATGATGTCGCGGTCGATGGCGGTGGTCAGGCGCAGCTCGCTGAGCTCGACGCCCATGAAGTCGAGCGCCATTTCCTGCCCGGGCTTGAGGTTGCGGGGCGGGAAGAAGGGGGCGAGCGCCTCGATCGCCGCCTGCGCCGTGCCGGCATCGACGCCGGCCGCGGTCAGCACGCCTTGGAGCGTATCGCCGGCGGCCAGGCGCAGCAGGCGCGTCGTCGGCGGCGGGGCGAGGGTTGGGGCGGGCGGGGGAGCGAAGACCGGCGCCGGCGGCGCGATCTCGGCACGCGCCTCGGGTGCCTCGGCGGTCGGCGCGACCAGCGAAACGACAAGCCCGAGAGCGAGGGCGGCGAATATCCGCTGCAGTATCCTCACGCGGGCGGGCGCCGCTTGATACCGTCCATGATCCCCCCGGCCCATGGCAAGAACGCGTTAACCATGATCATCCCGGGCAGAAATCGCAGACCGGGACGGCGCTGTCAACCCATAGCTGACCTTGCGGACAGGGCGGATTCAGGTGGGAATTGAACAGCATCGCGCGGCGCGTCGGCATCCGCGGCACGGTCTTCGCCCGGCCCGCGGGACTGTTGCGGCGCTGTCGCGCCGCGGCCGATTTCTGTGGATAGACGGGCGAATCGTTGTTGACTTGAACGGGGGGCGAGGCCTATAAGCGCGGCTCCTTCGGGGGTGCCGAGCGCAAGCACGGCCCCTGCGGGGATCCGATCAGCTCTTTGACAGTGTGAATCAGAGGAAGGGATGCGCAGGCGGCGGCGTTGAAGCGGCGCTGTTGAGCGCATCTTGGTAGGAATTGTTCTTGTCAATTCCGGACAAGAGAAGCGTTTTGCGGTGCCGGGACTTGGGTGCTTTTAGCGAGCGTCCGAGGCTAACTTGAGAGTTTGATCCTGGCTCAGAACGAACGCTGGCGGCATGCCTAACACATGCAAGTCGAACGCCTCTAGCAATAGAGGAGTGGCGCACGGGTGAGTAACGCGTGGGAACCTGCCCTGGAGTGCGGGATAACCGAGGGAAACCTCGGCTAATACCGCATAAGGCCCGATGTCGTGGAGATATCGGGCGAAAGATTTATCGCTGCAGGAGGGGCCCGCGTCGGATTAGCTAGTTGGTGAGGTAACGGCTCACCAAGGCGATGATCCGTAGCTGGTCTGAGAGGATGATCAGCCACACTGGGACTGAGACACGGCCCAGACTCCTACGGGAGGCAGCAGTGGGGAATATTGGACAATGGGGGCAACCCTGATCCAGCAATGCCGCGTGAGTGATGAAGGCCTTAGGGTTGTAAAGCTCTTTCGGCGGGGACGATGATGACGGTACCCGCAGAAGAAGCCCCGGCTAACTTCGTGCCAGCAGCCGCGGTAATACGAAGGGGGCGAGCGTTGTTCGGAATTACTGGGCGTAAAGGGCGCGCAGGCGGCCTTAGAAGTCAGGCGTGAAAGCCCCGGGCTCAACCTGGGAGGTGCGCTTGATACTCTGAGGCTGGAGTACGGGAGAGGAGAGTGGAATTCCCAGTGTAGAGGTGAAATTCGTAGATATTGGGAAGAACACCGGTGGCGAAGGCGGCTCTCTGGACCGTAACTGACGCTGAGGCGCGAAAGCGTGGGGAGCAAACAGGATTAGATACCCTGGTAGTCCACGCTGTAAACGATGTGCGCTAGACGTTGGGGGACCTAGTCCCTCGGTGTCGCAGCTAACGCGTTAAGCGCACCGCCTGGGGAGTACGGCCGCAAGGTTAAAACTCAAAGGAATTGACGGGGGCCCGCACAAGCGGTGGAGCATGTGGTTCAATTCGACGCAACGCGAAGAACCTTACCAGCCCTTGACATGTCCCGTATGGGGCCGAGAGATCGGCTTCTTCAGTTCGGCTGGCGGGAACACAGGTGCTGCATGGCTGTCGTCAGCTCGTGTCGTGAGATGTTGGGTTAAGTCCCGCAACGAGCGCAACCCTCACCTTCAGTTGCCATCAGGTCAAGCTGGGCACTCTGAAGGAACTGCCGGTGACAAGCCGGAGGAAGGCGGGGATGACGTCAAGTCCTCATGGCCTTTATGGGCTGGGCTACACACGTGCTACAATGGCGGTGACAGAGGGAGGCAACGGGGCGACCCTGTGCCAATCTCGAAAAGCCGTCTCAGTTCGGATTGTTCTCTGCAACTCGAGAGCATGAAGCTGGAATCGCTAGTAATCGCGGATCAGCACGCCGCGGTGAATACGTTCCCGGGCCTTGTACACACCGCCCGTCACACCATGGGAGTTGGTTTTACCTGAAGACGGTGTGCCAACCGCAAGGAGGCAGCCGGCCACGGTAAGGTCAGCGACTGGGGTGAAGTCGTAACAAGGTAGCCGTAGGGGAACCTGCGGCTGGATCACCTCCTTTCTGGATGCTTGAGGTAGCTTTAAGCTGTCAGCTATCAGCTGTCAGCCTGGGGTTCTTCGGGCTTTCCATCAGGCGGGTCAGTCAGACCCGCCATATATCCGGCGTCGCCGTCTGCGCATCCCTTCCCCGATCCCGAGAAGCTGTTGGCTGACAGCTGAGAGCTGACAGCTGCACCCTCAGCTTAGGGCTAGTAGCTCAGTTGGTTAGAGCGCGCGCTTGATAAGCGTGAGGTCGGAGGTTCAAATCCTCCCTGGCCCACCACCGAACGCCGCAGAGCGGCGTTCGTGTGGTCGCCGCGCCAGGCGCAACGCTTGTTGCGCCGAAAGCGGCCCGGTGCAGGAAGAGGCTCCGGCCAGGCGCGAGGCGGTGCAGAATTGAACGGAGCCCTTGCTTGAACCGAGCGGGCTTCCGCGGTTGCAAGCGCAACCGCTGGCGCCCGCCCCCGGTATCAGGGCGGCAGGGCCGCCCTGATACCGGGGGTGTAGCTCAGTTGGGAGAGCGCCTGCTTTGCAAGCAGGAGGTCATCGGTTCGATTCCGTTCACCTCCACCACCGCGCAACGCGCGAGAGCGCGTTGTCGCGGGCCGCGCCAGCGGTAGCGCAGCTACCGCGAAAGCGGCTCCGTGCAGAGAGAGGCTCCGAGCGAGCGACGGGCCAGGGATTGGGTAAGGCAAGTTTAGCCGGCGCGGTTATGCCGGTTTGATCTTTGACAAGTGAAGAGGGAGTACCGAAGGAGCGTCGTGCTTTAGCGCTTAGCTTATGGCTGAGAGCTGACAGCTGACAGCTTCTTCGGAGAAGAGTGTCTTCATGCGAGACGCGTTGTGTTGCGGGGCTTGTCCCTGCGGACGACGGGTTGAGCGATCAAGCGTTGAGGTAAGGGCATTTGGTGGATGCCTTGGCGCCAAGAGGCGATGAAGGACGTGGCACGCTGCGATAAGCCCGGGGGAGATGCGAGCGATCGTTGATCCCGGGATCTCCGAATGGGGCAACCCACTCAGCAATGAGTATCCCGTACTGAATCCATAGGTGCGGGAGGCGAACCCGGTGAACTGAAACATCTCAGTAGCCGGAGGAAAGGACATCAACCGAGACTCCGTTAGTAGTGGCGAGCGAAAGCGGAAGAGGCCAGTGGCCGTGAGCGGATTACCAGAACCGTCTGGAAAGGCGGGCCGGAGCGGGTGACAGCCCCGTATGGGAAAAGAAGCTCAGGGTCCTTGAGTAAGGCGGGACACGTGCAATCCTGTCTGAAAACGGGGGGACCACCCTCCAAGCCTAAGTACTCCTTGGCGACCGATAGTGAACAAGTACCGTGAGGGAAAGGTGAAAAGCACCCCGATGAGGGGAGTGAAAGAGTACCTGAAACCGAATGCCTACAAGCAGTCGGAGCCCGCAAGGGTGACGGCGTACCTCTTGTATAATGGGTCAGCGAGTTGGTCTGTGCAGCAAGCTTAAGCCGCTAGGCGTAGGCGCAGCGAAAGCGAGTCTGAATAGGGCGCATGAGTTGCACGGATCAGACCCGAAACCGGGTGATCTAGCCATGGGCAGGTTGAAGGTGGGGTAACACCCACTGGAGGACCGAACCCACTACTGTTGCAAAAGTATGGGATGACCTGTGGCTAGGGGTGAAAGGCCAATCAAACTCGGAAATAGCTGGTTCTCCGCGAAATCTATTGAGGTAGAGCGTCGATTGCTCACCGCGGGGGGTAGAGCACTGGATGGGCTAGGGGGGCGCGAGCCTTACCAAACCTAACCAAACTCCGAATACCCGCGAGTGGAGATCGGCAGACAGGCGGCGGGTGCTAAGGTCCGTCGCCGAGAGGGAAACAGCCCAGACCGCCAGCTAAGGTCCCCAAGTCATGGCTAAGTGGGAAAGGATGTGGGATAGCCGCGACAACCAGGAGGTTGGCTTAGAAGCAGCCATCCTTTAAAGAAAGCGTAATAGCTCACTGGTCAAGCCGTCCTGCGCCGAAAATGTAACGGGGCTAAAGCCATGCACCGAAGCTGCGGATGTGCGCGCGCAAGCGCGCACGTGGTAGCGGAGCGTTCCGTAGGCCAGTGAAGGCGTGCCGCGAGGCATGCTGGAGGTATCGGAAGCGAGAATGCTGACATGAGTAGCGATAAACAGAGTGAGAAACTCTGTCGCCGTAAGTCCAAGGGTTCCTGCGCAAGGTTAATCCGCGCAGGGTGAGCCGGGCCCCTAAGGTGAGGGCGAAAGCCGTAGCCGATGGGAATGGGGTTAATAGTCCCCAGCCTGCTGGAAGTGACGAAGGCCGAAAGCCGTCAGGGCTTATTGGATTGTCCTGGCGGCCTGGGACTTCCGGGAAACAGCTCCAGCACCAAGACCGTACCCCAAACCGACACAGGTGGACTGGTAGAGCATACCGAGGCGCTTGAGAGAACGGTGTTGAAGGAACTCGGCAAATTACCCTCGTAACTTCGGGAGAAGAGGGCCCCGTTCCTGGGCAACCAGGGGCGGGGGGCACAAGCCAGGGGGTAGCGACTGTTTACCAAAAACACAGGGCTCTGCGAAGTCGAGAGACGACGTATAGGGTCTGACGCCTGCCCGGTGCCGGAAGGTTAAGGAGAGGGGTTCACGCCCTGAACCGAAGCCCCGGTAAACGGCGGCCGTAACTATAACGGTCCTAAGGTAGCGAAATTCCTTGTCGGGTAAGTTCCGACCTGCACGAATGGCGTAACGACTTCCCCGCTGTCTCCAACACCGGCTCAGCGAAATTGAATTCTCCGTGAAGATGCGGAGTACCCGCGGTTAGACGGAAAGACCCCGTGCACCTTTACTACAGCTTTGCAGTGGTGTTAGGGAGGGGATGTGTAGCATAGGTGGGAGGCGATGAAGTTGGGGCGCCAGCTCCGATGGAGCCACCCGTGAAATACCACCCTTCCGCTTCCTGACATCTAACTGGCCCTGATCATCTCGGGGCAGGACCCTGCATGGCGGGTAGTTTGACTGGGGCGGTCGCCTCCCAAAGAGTAACGGAGGCGCGCGATGGTGGGCTCAAGCTGGTCGGAAATCAGCTGTTGAGTGCAATGGCACAAGCCCGCCTGACTGCGAGACCGACAGGTCGAGCAGAGACGAAAGTCGGCCATAGTGATCCGGTGGTCCCGTGTGTGGAGGGCCATCGCTCAACGGATAAAAGGTACGCCGGGGATAACAGGCTGATGACGCCCAAGAGTCCATATCGACGGCGTCGTTTGGCACCTCGATGTCGGCTCATCGCATCCTGGGGCTGGAGCAGGTCCCAAGGGTATGGCTGTTCGCCATTTAAAGCGGTACGTGAGCTGGGTTCAGAACGTCGTGAGACAGTTCGGTCCCTATCTGCCGTGGGTGTCCGAGACTTGAGAGGACCTGTCCCTAGTACGAGAGGACCGGGATGGACGCACCTCTGGTGTACCGGTTGTGGCGCCTGCCGCATCGCCGGGTAGCTAAGTGCGGACGGGATAACCGCTGAAAGCATCTAAGCGGGAAGCCCCCCTCAAAACCAGGTCTCGCCTAAGAGCCGTGACAGACCATCACGTCGATAGGCCGGAGGTATAAGAGCGGCAACGCTCGTGCTAACCGGTACTAATCGCTCGATCGGCTTGATTGCCCCGCGATTGCGCAAGCAATCGTCGGGCTGCAGCGCAAGCGGCAGCAACCCGTCGCACGCAGCGACAAGTCCCGCCAGCCAACGCGCTCGCGCAGGAGGACACTCTTCGAAGATCAGCCGTCAGTGCTCAGTCGTCAGCTATCAGAAGCTGATAACCGACAGCTCACAACTGACCACTCTCCTGATCCTTGCTCGGCCTGGTGGTCATGGCGAGGGGCCAGACACCCGATCCCATCCCGAACTCGGCCGTGAAAACCCTCAGCGCCGATGGTACTGCGTCCTAAGACGCGGAAGAGTAGGTCGCCGCCAGGCCTAGCAAGAACCAGAACCACAACACTCCCTCCTCACATACCTCCCGCAGGGATCACAAAACCCCCTGCCGCCTGATATCACCGCGGGGTGGAGCAGCCCGGTAGCTCGTCAGGCTCATAACCTGAAGGTCGTAGGTTCAAATCCTACCCCCGCAACCACGCTTTCTTTTGTCCGACCCGGAGAGATGGGTAACGGAACGTACCTAAGACATGGGTGACAACCTCGGGCCGAAGGGGTTGTCGAGGCCCTAGTCGCGGGCGATCGCCATGATCGTCGTCATGATCAAGATTGCGGCGAACAGCAGGTTGACGATGCGCGATCCCGCCGGGTGATGCAGCAGGCGGGAAAGCGAAGCGCCCGCGGTCAGCCAGAACAGATGAATGACGACGATCATGATCCCCAGAACCGCAAGCTTTAGCGCCGCCTCGACCATGCGCGACCGAACGGCGAGCGTCGTCCCCGCGAATACGGCGGCGATCGCCAGATAGGCCTTTGGATTGGCGATCCCCAGCAGGAATCCGCCGGCGAAGGACGGCGCGCTCGTGGCCTGATCTTGCCGGGAGAGCGGCGGCGCGGTTGCGATCTTGACCGCGAGATAGACGATATAGATGGCCGATGCCGCGAGCAGGACCGGGGCAAGCCGCGGCAGCGACAGGAGCATGGCAACGACCCCGGCAGCCACGGCGACGAGGACCGCGATCGTGCCCAGAATGACGCCGGAGAGATAGGCGAGCGAGCGGCGAAAGCCGAAGGCCGCGCCCACCGCTGTCACGCTCATGGTCGAGGGGCCTGGGCTTCCCATCACGACGAGCGCTGCCAGGATCAGCGACACGAGTGCAGATGCCTGCGCCACGGAAGGAGCTTCCTCCTGTAGACTGCGAGCCATGGGTGGGAAGCTATATCAGCGCAGCGCGGGGCGTCTTGAAGGCTTGTGCGACGGTGCGGGCCATGATTTCCGCGGTGCCCGAAACCGCATCAGGATCGGCCGCGGCAGCGCAGGGATAGAGCGTCTGGAAGCGCGGCTCGTCGGCCAGGCGTTTTCGCCGCATCGCCACGACACCTATGCGATTGGCGTCACCTTGTCCGGCGTCCAGACGTTCCGGTACCGCGGCGCGCAAAGGTACTGCCTCCCCGGTCAATGTCACGTCCTTCATCCCGACGAGATGCATGACGGTGGTGCCGGCACCGGCGAGGGCTTCCGCTACAAGATCGTCTATATCGATCCCGCGCTGATTCAACAGGCGCTTGGCGGCAGGGCGCTGCCGTTCGTTTCGGACCCGATCGTCGAGAACAGCGTTTTTCAGGACGCCCTGCCGCGAGGATTGTGGCGGATGGAAGAGCCGATCGACGATGTTCAGCGGATCGAGCTGGTCACCGCGGTTGCCGATCTGCTCGATCGCGCATCAAGAAGCGGCGCCCGCAGACAAGGCTCCCTTCGATTGGCATCGCTGCTGCGGGTTCGCGATCTCATCATTGCCGATCCGACCATCCGGCATTCCATCGAAACCCTGGAAGGCGTGTCGGGCCTCGATCGTTGGGCGCTGGCCCGGCAGTTTCGCGCGGCCTTCGGGACAAGCCCCAGCGGCTTCCGCACGATGCGGCGGCTGGACGCGGCGCGCCGGAAGATAAGAGGCGGTCTGCCGCCGGCCGCGGCCGCGTTGGAAGCCGGCTTTGCCGATCAGAGCCACCTGTCGCGACTGTTCAAGCGCGCCTATGGCCTCACGCCGGCCAGATGGGCCGCGGCGCTGGTCTAGCCCGGATTTCTCACCCAGGCACGTGGAACCCGGAGGGACGGCGCGTACCTGTGTGAGAAATCCGGGCTTGCGACTGACGGGCCTCGAGGCCTTTAGGCGATCTGGAGAACGCCGGCATCCGCGTCGCGGGTCACGGTGTCGCACGTGCCATGCCGCTCGGCGACGAGCAGGTGCTGACAATCTTCCAGGACGTCGACGAGGTGGTCGATCTGGGCGTGCGTGTGTCCAGCGTTGAGCTGGATGCGCAGCCTCGCCTTGTTGGCGGGAACGGCGGGGAATTTCACCGCGTCGACATGGATCCTGTCGGCGCGCAAGATCCGCGCGAAGCGTTCGGCCAGTTCGTTCGATCCAAGCAGGACGGGAACGATCGGCGTCGAGGTCGATACCAGCGTGTAGTCCAGCGCCGCCATGCGCGAGACGAAATAGCGCTGATTGTCCCAGAGCGCCCGCCGGCGTTCCGGCTCGTCGGTCACCATGTCGATCGCCTCGCTCACCGCTGCCACTTGCGACGGGGGAAGCGTCGAGGTGAAGCCATAGGCGGCCGATGTCATGCGCAGGATGTCGGTCACATAGATTTCGCTCGCGATGAATCCGCCGATCGCGCCATAGGCCTTGCTCAGCGTCCCCATCAGCATCAAGCGCTCATCGGCGATGCCGAAATGCTCGCAGATCCCGGCGCCGGTCGATCCGAGCACGCCGGTCCCGTGCGCGTCGTCGACATAGAGGACGGCATCATGGCGGCGCGCCAGGTCGAGAAACTCCGGCAGCGGCGCGATGTCGCCATCCTGGCTGAAGACGCCGTCGGTGACGATGATCTTGGTCGTGGCGTCGGATTTGCGCAGCAGGGCCTCGAGATGGTCCGGGTCGCAATGGCGGAAGGTCCGCCGTTCCGCCCGCGACATTCGGATGCCTTCCTGAATGCTGGTATGGTTGTATTCGTCGCTGAAATATTCGTATGTGTGAGTTGTCCGCGACCGATATCCGTAGGCGCGCGCGAGTTGCTTGCTGCGCGGTATCGCGGATAGGACGCCGAGATTGGTCAGGTAGCCGGTGGCGAACAGCATGGCGCCGTCCTTGCCGTGCAGCCGAGCCAGCTTTTCTTCGAGCTGTTGGTAGATATCCAGGTTGCCGCTCAGCAATCGCGATTCGCAGTTGCCGACGCCATAACGCTCGAGGCCGAGACGCGCGCTTTCGACGAGACGATCGCTCGTCGCCAAGGCGAGATAATTGTTCGTGCTGAAGGAAACCAGCCGCGATCCGTTGGCCTCAAAAGTCGGGTCCGGCAGACTGCCAACGGTCTCGATGTGATGCGGGTTTCGCGCCTCGACCCAGGCGGCCATTTCCGCGAACTCTTTCATGCTTTTCAATTCAAACCACCGATTGCTTGGTTAATGGGCTGTTGATCGCGGCCTCTACCGGATGATGTCCACGCAGGAATGGCAGGGAACGGCGGGCTTCGAGGATCCATCGCCCCGACATCCCGAAGAAAGCGCTCGGCAAGCGCGAAGAATGCTAAGGGGTTGTCGTGAACGAAGCGCTAATTCACGACTACCTTGGAGCATGTATTTTCTCCGCGAGGTCTCGCGCGAAAGTGCGGCTTCCGGAAAGGCGAAATCGACGCCGGACGACGATGCCTCGGCGCATCCGTCTGCGAACGGTGTCGCCCTTGCAGCGGATCGCGTCTCGAACCGGGTCGCGGTAGAGTTAGTTCGGACGGCGCCGCGCTGGACAAGCCGGCTCCGATGCGCGACACCACGAACTGCCATGAGGTGCCGAGCCGGCGAGCGAAGATCATTCGCCACGGCAGCCGCCGGAGCGAAACTTCCGGCAGAACGTTCCCTCAATGCCCAGGTCGCAAGGCCTCTGCTTTGCTCCGACCCGCAGGGCGAGAGAGCAGAAATCAATCTCGGAGAGTCCAATGCCGGATGCGCTGTCGCCCGATCTCCTCGACAAGATGCACGCCTATTGGCGCGCGGCGAACTACCTCTCGGTCGGACAGATCTATCTGCAGGACAATCCGTTGCTCGAAGCGCCGCTCATGCTCGAGCACATCAAGCCGCGCCTGCTCGGTCATTGGGGCACCACGCCAGGATTGAACTTTCTCTACGTCCACCTCAACCGGTTGATCAAAGAGAATGACCTGAACATGATCTACGTCATCGGTCCCGGTCATGGCGGACCGGGCCTGGTGGCGCAGACCTATCTCGAAGGGTCCTATACCGAGCGCTATCCCGCCATCGAGCGTGACCGGAACGGGCTGCTGCGGCTGTTTCGCCAATTCTCCTGGCCTTACGGCGTTCCGAGCCATGTATCGCCGGAAACTCCCGGCTCCATTCACGAAGGCGGCGAGCTCGGCTATTCGCTGCTTCACGCCTATGGCGCGGCCTTCGATAACCCGGATCTGCTCGTGGCCTGCGTCATCGGTGATGGCGAAGCGGAAACCGGCGCGCTGGCCGCGAGCTGGCACTCCAACAAATTTCTCAATCCCGCGCGCGACGGTGCGGTTCTGCCGATCCTGCATCTCAACGGCTTCAAGATCGCCAATCCGACGGTGCTGGCCCGCATCAGCCGCGAGGAGTTGACGGAGCTGCTGCGCGGCTACGGCTACGACCCGCATTTCGTCGAGGGCCATGACCCCGCCCTCATGCATCAGAGCCTCGCCGGCACGCTCGACACGATCCTGGCGCGGCTGCGCCAGATCCAAGGCGCCGCCCGCTCTCTCGGCAAGACGCAAAACCCGGACCGCCCGCGCTGGCCCATGATCGTCTTCCGCACGCCCAAGGGTTGGACAGGGCCGAAAGTCGTCGACGGCAAACCGGTCGAGGGCACCTGGCGCGCGCACCAGGTGCCGATCGCCGGTTTTGAGAACCCGGAGCATCTGAAGCAGCTCGAAGCGTGGATGAAGAGTTACCGCGCGCACGAGTTATTCGACGAGCGCGGCCGTTTCCGCGACGAGCTTGCGGCGCTCGCTCCGACCGGTCATCGCCGCATGGGCTCCAATCCGCACGCCAATGGCGGCGAGCTGCTGCAACCGCTGGCGATGCCGCACTTTCATGACTATGCCGTGTCCGTACGCGAGCCCGGCGGCGTCGAAGCGGAATCGACGCGGGTGCTGGGAAAATTCCTGCGCGACGTGATGAAGCTCAATCTCGACCGGCAGAACTTCCGGCTGTTCGGTCCCGACGAGACCGCGTCGAACCGGCTCGACGCCGTCTACGAGGTCTCCGGCAAGGAATGGATGGCGCGGGTCGAGGAGGTCGACACCGACCTCAGCGTCGACGGCCGGGTCATGGAGGTGCTGAGCGAGCATCTGTGCGAGGGCTGGCTCGAAGGCTACCTGCTCACCGGCCGCCATGGCCTGTTCTCCTGCTACGAGGCCTTCATCCACATCGTCGACTCCATGCTCAATCAGCATGCAAAGTGGCTCAAGGTCACGCGCAACATCGCCTGGCGCAAGCCGATCGCATCGCTCAACTATCTGCTCACATCGCATGTCTGGCGCCAGGACCACAACGGCTTCTCCCACCAGGACCCCGGCTTCATCGACCATGTCGCGAACAAGAAGGCCGATATCGTGCGCATCTACCTGCCGCCCGACGCGAACTGCCTGCTGTCGGTGGCGGATCATTGCCTGCGCAGCCGCAACTACATCAACTTGATCATCGCCGGCAAGCAGCCGGAGTGGCAGTGGCTCGACATCGATGCCGCGGTTCGCCACTGCACCGTCGGCGCCGGCATCTGGCGCTGGGCCAGCAACGACGCCGGCGATCCCGACGTGGTGATGGCGTGCGCCGGCGATGTGCCGACGCTCGAGACGCTGGCGGCCGTGACCCTGTTGCGCAGCTATGTCCCGGACATCCGCATCCGCGTCGTCAACGTGGTGGATTTGATGGTGCTGCAGCCGCAATCCGAGCATCCCCATGGGCTCGAAGACCACGATTTCGACGAGCTCTTCACCACCGCCACACCGGTGATCTTCGCCTTTCACGGCTATCCCGCGATCATCCACAAGCTGACCTACCGGCGGCGCAATCATGACAATATCCACGTGCGCGGCTACCGCGAGGAAGGCACCACGACCACGCCTTTCGACATGGTCGTGCTGAACAATCTCGATCGCTATCAGCTCGCCCTGGATGCCATCCGGCGGATTCCGCGACTCCAGGATCAAGTGGCCGTGGCGACGGCGCGCTATTGGACGACCATGGAGCGACACAAGCTCTATATCAGCGAGCATGGCGAGGACATGCCGGAAGTGCGCGACTGGCGCTGGACCGCGTGAGCCGATTTGCGCTGCCTGGCGCTCGTTTTAGCGCCTGAGGAGGATGAACGGATCGCCCACTACACCGCCGCGTTTGTCTCGTCCGGGATTTCCCGATCCTGACCCGCGGAGGCTGCCGCAATGAACCAAAGGGGCGCGACCTCGTTTCACCTCTGAGCACCGGCCGGATGCAGGGCGGGAGCAGGATCGCGTCTATGGTAATGAACAGGCTGCCATGAGCGGGCCGCAGAACGCGCCGTTCCCCGCTGAGATCCTGCTGGTCATCTCGGATGTGGACGGGACCTTGGTGACGAGCGACAAACGCCTCACCGAGCGCAGCCGCGTTGCGGTCTCGCAACTCGGCGCCGCCGGCATCGGCTTCTCGATCGTCAGCAGCCGACCGCCCTTCGGGCTGCGCATGCTGGTCGAGCCGCTCCGCTTGCGCCCGCCGATCGGCGCCTATAACGGCGGCGCGCTGGTGCTGCCGGACCTGACAGATCCTGGAGCAGCGGCTGCTGCCGGCGGCGGCGGCGCGCGAGGCGATGGCGGTGCTGCGCGCCTTTTCGGTCGATATCTGGGCTTTCGCCGGCGATCGCTGGCTCGTGGAAAAGCCCGACGGCGCCTATATCGAGCAGGAGGAGCGGACGATCCATGTCCGGCCGACGGTCGTCGAGCGCCTCGACGGCCATCTCGAGGTGGTGGGAAAGATCGTCGGGGTCAGCGACGATTTCGCGCGCCTCGCCGCCTGCGAGCCGGCGGCGCGCCGCGCGCTTGGATCCAGCGCCTCGGTCTCGCGCTCGCAGCTCTATTATCTCGACGTCACTCCCGCCGGAATCGACAAGGGCGTCGCGGTCGACGCGCTCGCGCGCCGGTTCGGCATAGCCACCGCTGCGATCGCGACGCTTGGCGACATGGAGAACGATGTCGCGATGTTCCGCAAAAGCGGGCTCAGCATCGCCATGGGAAATGCCAGCGCGGAGGTGAAGCGGCACGCCGATGCCACGACCCTCTCGAATGACGAGGACGGTTTCGCTGCCGCAGTCGAGCGCCTGATCCTGCCGCGGGCGCCCGGCGGCAGCGGCGGGCTTTCAGGCCGGAGCGCCTGAAGGCGGGGGCGCGGCGGCGCGTAGCCGGTCGAGCGCCTCGGCATTGGGGCAGAAGGCGTGATGGCTCTCCGCCGCGTCTGGCGAGGCAAGCCAGGCGCGGCAGTGGCGCCAATCGGCGCACTCGCCGCACTGCCATTCCATCGCGCGCAACACCTCGGCCACGGCCGTGTCGTGCGGCAGCTTGGCGCGGTCGATGCCCAGGCGCTGCATCATCGCGGCCAGCTGCTGCGGCGTGCGCGGATGCGCCCGCATCAGCCGCGACACGTCGCTGGCGGCGATGCCGCTGTCGGTCAGCACGCGCTCAAGCTCGCCGTGCTGGCGCAGCCCGTCGAACTCATGCCGCAGCTTGGAACGCTCACGCCAGCCGTCGAGCGCGAGCGGGACCCGGCCCGACAACTGCGCCAGGGAAGCGAAGGCTTTGCGCACCCACGCGCGGGCGTTCGACTGGGATAAATCGGCCACCATCGACCCCTCCATCTCTCAGATCGTGTTTATCATCCGATCAATAGCAGTGGCGGGCATTGATCTGGATCAAGGGCGGCGAGGCTTGGCCATGCCGCCGAATATCGCCAGCCAGCCGCGGATCGACCGGCAGGCAAGGGCGGCGACACTCGGAAAAGACCGGCCGATGGCGGCGAGGCGGCGAAAACCGGGCGGCTGGCCCAGCCGGGCTCAGACGCCCTGCAGCAAACGAGATCCGTCCGGCAGGGTGAAATGCGCGGAGATGCCGAGCTGGTCCACCACGCGGCGCGTCTGCGCTAGAGGCATCAGCGAGAACGCGGTCGAGAGGGCGTCCGCAGTGGTCGCGGTAGCAGCGATCACCGAGACGCTGAGGTAGCGCCAGCTGGTCTCGCCGCTCTTGGGGTCGAAGATGTGATTGAAGCGGCCGGCGGGGTCGAGGAGCGTGCCGTAGCCCCCGGAGGTGGCGACGGCCTGGTTCTCGATCATGATGCGCTCCGCGATCTGCTCGGTGATGATCGGATCCTTGAGGCCGACCGTCCATGGTTCGCCGGACGGCCGACCGCCGATCGCGCGAATCTCGCCCATATCCACTAGAGCATGCGCAAGGCCGGCATCGCGCAGCAGCTCGACGATACGGTCGGTGATGTATCCCTGGGCGATGCCGTTGAGGGTCACCGCCATGCCGGGCTTGGTGAAGGCGATCCGGCGCGGATCGAGTTCGATCGCATCGTGCCCGACGCGTTCGAGGGTCGCCTCGAGGGCGGACCTTCCCGGGGCCAAATGGGTCGGCATCCGGCTTGGAGAAGTGATTGGCGTAGAGATCCCAGAGCGGCTGAACGGTGGCGTCGAAGGCGCCCGCCGTCAGGCGGCTGAACCCCTCCGCCTCTCCCATCAGCTCGACGAGCTCGAGCGGCGGCCCATCGATGCCGCCGGTCCGATTGAGATGCGAGAGCGCCGAGTCCTCACGATAAAGACTGAAGACGCGCTCGAGCCGCGCCACCTCGGTCAGGCACCGGTCGATCAGCTCGTCGGCCGCTGCCGCATCGGGGTGGTGGATCTGCAGCATCGCATCGGCGCCGAGCGCTACGCCTTGCCAGATGCGAAGCTGGCGATCCGCGTCATATGCCACCGTCGCCGCGCGAAGCGAGGTTCCCCCGGGAAGCAGTGCCGCGGCAGCCGCCGCGGCGGTGATGCGGATGAACCGCCGCCGGCTGCAGCCATTGGCCGCTGCACGCAACCCGGCCTCAGCTGGGATCGGAGCCATGGTCGTGCGCCTGATGGTCGTGCCCTTGATGGTCATGCTCCGGATGCACCTCCTCGCCGAGGGGGCCGTCGCCCTGGGGAAGTATGTAGGATTTCGGCATCTCGGCAAAGTGAACGAGCGTGCCGCCATTCTCGTGCGCGAAGGCGTGGGCGGCGGCCTCATCCGAGAACGGGACTGCCTCGTCCTCGCCCATGCCGCCATGCCGGCCGCTTCGGATGACGAAGATCGCCTGGCGAGCATCGATCCATGTGCCCGCCTCCGGATGATCCCAGTTCTTGGCCTTGCCCATGTCGTTCACGTAGATGGCCGCGATGTTCTTCGGCGTCTCGGCCAGCATGGTGAACGCGAAGGCGTCGTGCACCGAGGCGAACCAGAGCGGCGTCTGGTTGCCCGTCAGGAAGATCTGCCCTTTCGGCCCAGGATGCTCGGCGACTGCCATCGCGCAGAATTGGGCGACCGACTCCGCCGTCGCCTCCTGTGGCGCCGGCATTTTCGCCGAGGGCTTCTCGTCGCAGGCGCCGGCCGACAGCGCCAGCAACACGAGGACGGCACGGATTGTGCACCACCGGATCATAATTCCCTCCGTCGGAAGAGCAGCGTCGCTGCGCCAAGTGGCAGAACGATCCAGGCGGCGAGCGTCGCAATCAGCAGCGAGGACCCAAACCGCGCCTCCCCGGAGAGCCCGGCCATGCCGGAAAAGAGGCTGACATCGCCGAAGCCGGTGAGATTGAGCAGCCGGTAGACGTCCGTCGGGTTGGCCAGCAGCAGACCGTTCATGGCGGCGGCGGTTATCGTCCTGCCCTGGTCGGCGACGAGCAAGCCCAGCAGCGCCATGTCGTAGATGAGCGCAAAAAACAGCCACAGGCCGATCGCAATGCCGCCTGCGGTGCGGGGATCGCGCACCAGCGCGCTCGCGAGATAGCCGAGGGCGACGAATGCCATGCCGAGCAGGATGCTGGACCCCACCATGGCGCCGAAGGCGGGCCACGCCCCTGCTTCCGCCGGCCGGCCGGTGAGCGCCAACGCGGCACCGGCGGCGCCGTAGCCGATGACGGTGGCGATGGCCAGGATACCGGCGTGGCCGAGGAACTTGCCGGCGATGACGTGCCAGCGCGCTACGGGATAGGAGAGCAGGAGGGGCAAGGTGCCGCGCTCGATTTCGCCGGCGATCGCATCGTGGGAGATCAGCAGCGCGATCAGCGGCACCAGGAAGATCGTCAAGCTCGACAGGCTCACCACGGTGACCGACAGATGGCTGGCGCCGACCGTACCGGTGGGCGCGCTGCCGAGCAGCGTGAGCGTCAAGGCCAGTGCCGCCATCAGCAGCGTCGTGGCGAGGACCCAACGGTTGCGCAGACCGTCGCGGATCTCCTTGGCGGCGATGATGGCGATGGCTCTCATTGCGCGGCTTCCCCGTGCAGGAAATGCGCATAGAGGTCGTCTAGCGTCGGCGGAATGATCTGCAGGTCGGCCACCGCCAGGGACCCAGCGGTTATCCGGCGCACCATCTCGACCTTCTCGCTCTCCAGGCAGTGCACCTCGAAATCGCGCTCGCCGATCGGCAGCCACTCGACTGCGTCGCCTATAATCGCTGGAAAGATCGCGGCGCACTCGATGTCGACCGAAATTTTGATGCGCACCGGCTGTCGCGCGAGCTGCCGCAGCTCCGTCATCGTTCCATCGGCGTGCTTCCTGCCGCGGCTCATGACCACGACGCGGTCCGTGTGTCCCTCAAGCTCGGTCAGGATATGCGAGGAGAGCAGGACCGTCGTTCCGCCGGCGCTGAGCGCGCCGACGATCTCATAGAAGGCCTGCCGCAATTCGGGGTCGAGACCGGTCGTGGGCTCATCGAGCAGCAGCAGGCGCGGATTGCCGATCAGCGCCTGCGCCAAGCCGAGACGCTGGCGCATGCCCTTCGAATAGGTGCCGATTCGCCGTCGCGCCGCATGAGCGATGCCGACGCGTTCCATGATCTCGCGGTTGCGCGCGACGGGCCGCCGCTTGAGGTGGGCATAGAAGGCGAGCAGTTCTTCGCCGGTTGTCGCGGGCGCGAAAGCGACATTCTCAGGCAGGTAGCCGATCCGTTCTCGACTCGCGGTCGATGCGCCGCTCGCCGGGATCTCGCCCAGCACCTCGATCTCGCCGCTCGACGGCCGAACGAGGCCGAGCATGAGCTTGATGAGGGTGCTCTTGCCGGCCCCGTTGTGGCCGACCAGCGCGACGCGCTCGCCCTGCCGCAGCTCGAGATCGACCTCCGCGACGGCGACCTGTCGGGCGTAGTGCTTCGAGACGCGGTCGAGACGAACCGTGACGTCGCTCATCGCGGCACGACCGCGCCGACCTGCGGCGATGGCCGCTGATCATCGCCGTAATGCGCCGCCGGCACATAAGGTGGCGTCATCAAGGGCGCGCTGTCGACGACGCCGCCGGGGTGCAGCCCCGGGAATTGCGATTGCGCCCAGCGAACCACTTGCATCGCCGGGCTATTGAGGAGCAACTTCGCCGCAGGGTAGCGCCACACGATCTGATCGACGACGTCATTCGGACGATAGGGCTCGTCGGCGATGCCGTCGCCGTTGAGATCGAAGGCCGGGTCGTCGCTCCAGTAATTGCCCCGGCCGCCAACCGACCAGTCGAGGAAGCGGGTCCCGACATACATGACCTGGGTCTGGTTGTTGACGAAGGCATTGCCGGACATCGCGTTGCGCTCCGACCCCGCGGTGAAATGGATGCCGATCCGGCAACCCTCGAACCAGTTGCCGAGGAAGCGGTTCTTATTGGCGTTGTAGATGAAAACACATTGGTCGCCGCCATGCAGAACGGCATTGCCCTCGATGGTCGCGTCGTTCGCGTAGTTGAACAACAGGCCGTGGTCGCGATCTCCATCCGACACGTTGTTGCGCACGGTGATGCGATCCGAGTACATCATGACGAAACCGGCGTGGTTACCGAGTGACACGTTGTCGCTGACGACGCTGTCGTTCGTATACATATAGTGAACGGCGAAGCGCACGCCGTGGATTCGATTGCCGCTGAAGACGTTCTCGCGGCTAGTGTTGGTGAAGATGCCGTCGCGGCCGCCGGAAATATCATTGCCGATCACTTGCGCGCCGGGCGCGTTCCAGACGTAGACACCATTGCCGGAATCGTTGAAGTGCGGCATGACCCGACCGACGATGGTGTTTCCCCGCACCATGGCGTCGCGCGCGCCGTGGATATAGACGCCGACCAGATTGTCCTTGATCTCGTTGTCCTCGACGACGGCGCCGGTCGCCGTCTGCTCGAGGAAGATCGCCGCGTCCATTTTTTCCAGGCTCAGTCCCGAGCCGGTAAGCGCGAGATGCCGGATGACGACGCCGGGCGACCGAACGTCCAGCGTGCGCCCCAGTCTTCGGCCGTCGATAACGGCACCGGGCTCTCCGAGCAGAGAAAGCGGTCGGTCGATGAAGATGGGCCCGCTATGCACCCCGGGATCGAGCCGCAGGACGTCGCCAGGGGCTGCGGCGGCGACAGCTTGCGCGAGCGCGTCGCCGCCCGGCCGAACCTCCGTCGTCGCAGCCTGAAGCGGGGGGCCGGCGAACAGCATGCCGGCGGCGATGCACGCCGCCGGCAACGCCATCGACCAGGAATGGCCTGCCCCGCCCATCGGCGCCGGCTCAGGTGCTGCGCGGTTCGACGATCATGCGGCCGGACATCTCCATGTGGAGCGCATGACAGAACCACTGGCAGTAGTACCAGTGCACGCCCGGCCGGTCGGCAATGAACGTCACCGACGAGGTCTGCTGCGGCGAGATTTCCATCATGACGCCGTGGCGGATGATGGTGAAGCCGTGCGTGAGATCCTCCACATCGTCCATGTTGGTGATGTAGACCGTGACCTCGTCGCCCTGCTTCACCGTGAACTTCTCGAGGCTGTAGACAGGGGCCATCGAGTACATGTAGACGCGGACCTTGTTGCCGTCGCGGATGACGTTTGCCGCCTCTTCGAGCTTGACGCCGTCCTTCGCCGCCTGCTGACGCGCATCCTCCCACATCGGGTCGTCGCGTTTCCATACCTGGGTCGTCGTCACTTTCGAGCGGTGCACGAGGCAGATGTCGTGAGGTTCGGCGAAGCTCGGGCCGTCATGGATGAGCTTCATCTCGGATCCGGAGATGTCGATGAGCTGGTCGTTCTCCGGATGGAGAGGGCCTACCGGCAGGAAGCGGTCCTTGGAGAACTTGTTGAGGGACATGAGCCACCTGCCGTCGGCTTCCTTGGTCTCACCCATGGTCGAGTGATTGTGGCCGGGCTGGTAGTGGACGTCGATCTTCTGCAGGATGGGGTCGACCTTCTCGCCCTTATAGGCTCGGCGCGCCTTGTCCAGGTTCCATTTCACCACCTGGCTGTCGAGGAAGAGCGTCGTGAAGGCGTTTCCCTTGCCGTCATAGGCGGTGTGGAGCGGACCGAGGCCGAGCTCGGGCTCGGCCACGACGACGTCCCGCGGCTTGATCTTGTCGTTGAAGAGATCGTCGAATAGCCGCACGTCGAGCAGCGTGACGGTCGGTGACAGCTTGCCCGCGATCGCGACGTGAATCCCGTCCGGCGCGGTGTTGCAGCCATGCGGATTGTTCGAAATCGGGACGTAGCGGGTGTAGGGCTGGCCGTGGCGGCCGTCCACCACCTTGACGCCGCTCATCTCCTTATAATCGCCTTTCTTGATCGCGGCTTCGATGCGCGCGATGTTGAAGATGACCACCCAATCCTGCTCGGCGGAAGTCATGTCGGCGACGTTCATGCCCTTCTCGGAGTTGTAGCAGGTGGAGAAGGCGTATTTCCCCTGATAGTCGGCGTCGCAATTGTCGAGATTGCCATCGACGAGGATCTGCCAAGCGACTTTCATGCTGTCGCCGTCGATTGCCGTGAAGACGGACCAGTATTGCTTGGGGTCGTCGAGGATCTTGCCGTCGTTGGGGATCGGAATCACGTGCTCGCTGTTGGCGAACACGTAACCGGTGCGCGGAAACTTTTGCGGCCGCATGCCGTGAATGTCCGAGGCGTTCGGGATTTCGACGATCTTGTCGCATTTCATCACGTCGCAGCGGATGCGGGCGACGCGGCAGTTCGCCTTGTCGTTGACGAAGAGATAGCGGCCGTCGTAAGTGCCGTCGGTAAACGACATGTGAGGATGGTGCGCGTCGCCATTGACAAAGCTGCCGCCGCGCGTCTCCAGGAACTTGCGGCTGGCCGGCAGCAGCCCCTCCGTCAGCACCTTCCGGCTCTCGTTGGTGAGGCCCCATCCGGTTGCGCTGTCGCGATTGAAGACGGGGATGCGCATGATCTCGCGCATGGAGGGGAGACCGATGATGCGCACCTCTCCGGTCTGCCCGCTGCTGCAAAAACCGTAATACTCGTCGAGATCACCCGGCCGCACGTCCGTCGATGATGGCGCTGCAGCCGCGCCCTGGCGGCGCTCAGCTTGCTGGGCAAAAGCCTCCCGGGCGAGGCCGCCGAGCCCCGCTCCGCCGATGGCGCCGGCGCCCGCGATGCCGGCCAACTTGGCCGTGCTGCCGATCAGGTTCCGCCGGCTGATGCCATCCGGAGCGACGCCGGAAAGATCGGCGCCCGACGCGCTGCCGTCGCCACTCGTCTCGATCGCCGGGCCTAGAGGGTTTGGATGGCCTGTCGGAGGTCATAGCTACTTCTCCTGAAAGGTGTGCGCAGGGAGGATCGTAACCATCCACCCTGCTGATCATCGAGCAAGCTAAGGCCGCCATCGCCGCGCATCATTGACCTAGGTCAACGAAAGACGCGGGCGGGATGAAGTTTTAGACGGTTGGCCGGCGGCGCGGGCTACTTCGCAGGTGTCGCGGGGCCGCCTATGGAGGCAGCGGCCGCGTGTTCTGCGGGGGTCGCATGCGGCCGCATGCTCGCGGACATCGTCGCGAGGCGCTTCTCGCTCTTGAGACGCTTTTGAATCATGACCGGGCATTTATAGGCGTGGTGATAGAGCATCTGACAGTGCAGGCACTGGATGCATTCATTGGGATTGATGTGTCCCTCGGGATGGATGCTCTGCACCGGGCATTCGTTGGCACAGCGCTGGCACGGGTTGCCACATTCACGGTAGCGCCGCAGCCAATCGAACATACGCAGGCGTGCCGGTATGGCGAGCGCGGCGCCGAGCGGGCAGAGATACCGGCAATAGAAGCGCTCGATCATCAGGCCGGGGGCGAGCAAGGCGGCCGCGAAGACCACGAAGGGCCAATCGCGCATGAAATGGAGGACGATCGCCGTCTTGAATGGCTCGATCTCGGCCGCTTCCTCGCCGAGCGACAGCGAGTAGAACGACAATCCGAAAAGCGCCAGGAAGATAATGTATTTGATCGGCCAGAGCCGCTGATGGAGACCGAACGGCACGCGAAGCTGCGGAATGTGCAGCTGCTTGGCGACACGATTGAGCAGCTCCTGCAAGGCGCCGAAGGGGCAAAGCCAGCCACAGAACGCGCCGCGTCCCCAGAACAGCAACCCGGCGGCGACGGCAGACCAAAGGATGAAGACCAGGGGATCGACGAGGAAGTAATCCCAGCGGAAGTCCGTACGCAGCGCGTTGGCGAAGGCGAGGACATTGACCACCGATAGCTGCGCCTGGACGTACCAGCCAATCCAGAACAGCGTGAAGGCGAGGAAGCCGAGCCTGACGCGGTCATAAAGGACCGGCCGTCGCACCAGGAAATCCTGGAAGAAGAAGATGGCGGTGAGGATGAGAAGCGCCAGGCACAGGATCGTGATGTCGACGACGCGACCGCGCCAGACGCGCATCCAAAGCGGCGTCTCCTCGCCTTCCGACGCCGCGCTCATCGCGCCTGGAGACGTGGCACCCGGCGCGACCTGTGACGGCGGTGGAGGCGCCGCGGCCGCCGCCTTCTCGGTCACCACGTACTTGTCGGGGAGGCTGTAGTCGAGGGTGAAGGTCAAGAACACCTTGTCGCGGCCGCTGATGGCGCGCTGGACGAGGAGTTTGAGGCTCCACGGTGCCGTGGGATCGAGCGTCGCATCCGGAGGAACCGTGAACAGCGAGATCTCGGGAAAATCCGGCGCACCGGCCGCCGCCAGATCGCCGAGCCGCTGATGGTCGTGATCGTGGAAGCGGACGATCTCCTCGCCCTGCACGAGTTCGATGCGGTCGAAGATGCCGCCGCGAACGTAGCCGGAGCCCTTGAATGAATAGCGCCCGCCGCCGGCGACGATGATCGCCTGCTGGCCGGGCTTCAGCCTCTGCTTGAGTTGGGCGTAGGCGGCATCTCCGAGCAGGCTCCGGCCGATGGCCGGTGCCGACGCCAATGCCAGGAAGAGGTCAATGAAGCTGTCGTTGTCGGGTCCTTCCTCGGGATGCTGGGCGGCCGACGGATTGCCGGATTTGGCGAAGGCGTCGTTGATCTCGCCGACGTTCAAGGAGAGGCGCCGAACCGATCCGTCGCCCAACAGCGCCGCCCAATCCTCGGTTCCGCTCTTCGTCTCGTCGATCTTTCTGACACTGGTGGGCGCGGCGGCCTGGGCGCCTCCCAAGCCCCGGGATCGCGCGATGCGCACCGCCGATCGCGCGATGCTGTCGCCGATGACCATGGTGGTCACCGTGGCGCCGCTGATGATGTCGACCTGCTTATCTGACGTCGGCACCGGCGGCGCCTTCAGAAAGTTCTGCCCGACATATTTGGCGATGAAGGCGGTCACCGTTGCCGGCGGGATGCCGACCAGAACGATCGGCTCATGGTGCTCCACCAGCTTCAGGCCCACGATTTTGCCGCTGAGATCGATGCCGATGACGATGTTGATCGGCTTTCCGGAGTAGCCGGTCGAATTCACGACATCGGAATTGAGATAGACATAGCCGAGAAGCTGGTCGCCATCGTATGCGGCAGCGGCGGGCGGATCGCCCTCGACCGGAGCCATGTGGTCTGCTCCCGGAAACACCTCCTGCAGCTCGAATTGCTTCAGGTAGTTTGTGAGATGCGATGTCGGCTGCGCGACGGCCGGTCCGGCTCCGGCGATTGCGCCGCCCAGTATGAGCGCCGCCGCCAGCGCCAACGGCCATGCTTGACGCTGGAGGACCCGCACCAGATGCCGCGGGCTTGCCGCGAATAGGAAAGACCGCATGGTGACCAGGGCCCCACGCTTCGATGGATGTGATCGCGTCACGCATTTGTCTACAATGTTGTGCGGCCTTGTGCCAGGGTTATGGCTGCAGGCATGCCGAAAGTTCGGACCATGCCCGACATCCCTCCGCTTTCCGTGACACGCCGGTCTGGTGTATCTTGAGGCGAGCGTCGCGATGGGACCATGGGCACTCTGAAGAGCGAGCCGCCGGGACAGGTCGAGTCCGCCGATGAATTGCTGGCGGTCGCTCACGCAATGGAGCAGGAAGCGGGGCGGCGTTATCGCGATCTCTCCGCCCGGATGCGTCGTCAGGGCGAAGAGGGCCTCGCCGCGCTCTTCGACTTTCTCGGCAAGATCGAGGACAAGCATGCCGATCAGATCGACGATCGCGCCCTTGCGATTATCGGAAAGCGACCCGATCCGGCGCGCGTCCGATGGGAATTGCCGGAAAAATTCGACGACGAGGAGGCGAGCTCTTATATGCTGACGCCCTACCGGGCGCTCGCGATCGCGGTTCGCAACGAGGAGCGTGCCTTCGCTTTCTTCAGCTATCTCGCCGCCTACGCCGCCGATGACCGGCTTCGCGAGATGGCCGAGCAGTGCGCGAAGGACGAGCTTGAGCATGCCGGGTTGCTGCGCCGCGAGCGGCGAAAGGCCTGGCGACGCGAAGGCGGGCCGCAGTCGCCGGTACCGCGCATCGCGAGGGAGCAAACGCTCGAGGAGTTCTTCGCCCAGGCGGCGGCGGTGGAGCGCGCGGCAGCGGCCGGACATCACTCTCTTGCGGCGACGCTCATGGCCGATGGTGAGATGGATGCAGCACGGCTCTTCGAGGCGGCCGCAATGGACGAGGCAAAGGTCGCGGACGAGGCGGAGGCGCGTCTCGATGGTGCGCCTGCCTCCGCTTATCCGCCGGCTACGCCGCGCACGGTCCGCGACGGCCTGCGGCTCCTCGAGCAGACGTTCGAGCGCTACTCCGATATCGCCGAGGTCGCGACCAGCGAAGCGGTGATGGCCGAGGCGCAGGTGCTGGCGGAGAACGCGCTTCGGCGCCTCGCCTATGCACGGGGCTCGCTCGCGGAGCACGCAGATCGAGCGGCGCTGAGATCTGCGCGCGACCTGGCGGACGTCGCCGCGGAGGCGGAAGCTCGGACTCGCGCGCTGTCGGCCTCAGATCAGCGCCAACACCTCGTCGCGGAACCGCTTCATCCTGGTCAGCGATGCCTCGAGCGTCGCGCCGCCGAGCCCGAAATCGACGGCGGCGACGCCGAGATCGCGTAAATCGCGCAGATCCGCGGCGATCTCCGCGGCCCTGCCGGAAAAGAGCCGCCGCTCGCCGCCCTCGGTCGGGGACACCGCGCTGCCGTGGCGGGCGCAGCGATAGGCGAGCGCCACCTGCTTGGGATCGCGCCCGGCATCGCGAACGAGCCCGCGCAGCCGCTCGACCGCCGCGCGGTAGCGCGCCAGCGTATCGAGCGGATGCTGCGGGTTGGAGCCGATCGGATACCAGCCATCGCCCAGACGCGCGGCGCGGCGAAGCGCCGGCGCGCTCTCGCCGCCGACCCAGAGCGGCGGGTGCGGACGCTGCCGCGGCTTCGGCGCGAAGACGATGTCGGCGAAGCGGACATAGCGCCCCTCGAAGCGCGGCGTCTCCATCGTCCAGAGCGCGCGGAAGGCGGCGAGATACTCGTCGGTGACCGCGCCGCGCTCGGCGAAGGGCGGCGTGCCCAGCGCCGCGAACTCTTCCGCGAGCCAGCCGGCGCCGCAGCCGACGGTCAACCGGCCTTCCGACAGTAGATCGATCGTCGCCAGCACCTTGGCGGTGAGCACCGCCGGGCGATGCGGCACCACCATGACCGAGGTGACGAGGCGCAGCCGCGAGGTCTTGGCGGCGACGAACGCCATGGTGGTGAGCTGCTCGTACCAGTCGCCGCGCGCCTGCGCCGGGAATTCGCCGGTCTCGGCATAGGGATAGCGCGCCTGGATGTCGTTCGGGATGACGATGTGGTCGCTGAAGGTGGCGTGCCCATAGCCCATCGCCTCGCCCTCGACGGCAAGCCGCGCCACGGTGTCGGCGGTTGCCAGCGCGCCGCGGACGGGCATGTCGAAACCGATCAGCATCCGGCTGTTCCCTCTCTGGGTTAAGCGGCGGCCATCATGGCGCTGCTGCGGGGTCCCGGCAAATCCGTCTCAGGGTTCGGTGCGCCCCGCCGCCGCGGCGCGCTGCGATCGCACGAAGCCGCGGATGATGACGTAGAAGGCCGGCGTGAAGATCAAGCCGAAGAAGGTGACGCCAAGCATACCGAAGAACACCGTGGTGCCCAGCGCCTGGCGCATCTCGGCGCCGGCGCCGGTGGCGATCGCCAGCGGCACGACGCCAAGGATGAAGGCGAAGGACGTCATCAGGATCGGCCTGAGCCGGGTTTGCGCCGCCTGCGCCGCCGCCTGGAAGCGATCCTCGCCCTGCGCCTCGGCCTGGCGCGCGAACTCGACGATGAGGATCGCATTCTTGGCCGCGAGGCCTACCAGCACGACGAAGCCGACCTGGGCCAGGATGTTGAGATCGATGCTGCGCAGCAACAGGCCGCTCATCGCCGCCAGCAGGCACATCGGCACGATGAGCACGATGGCGAGCGGCAGCGACCAGCTCTCATATTGCGCCGCGAGCACCAGGAAGACGAAGACCACCGAGGCGGCGAAGACCAGCAGCCCGGTGTTGCCGGCGAGCTTCTCCTGATAGGCGAGTTCGGTCCATTCATAGCCGAAGCCTTCCGGGAGATGCTCGGCCGCGAGACGCTCCATCGCCGCCAGCGCCTGGCCGGTCGAGAAGCCCGGCAGGGTATTGCCCTGGATCTCGGCGGCGGGATAGAGGTCATAGCGCGCCACACGGTAGGGCCCGGTGATGTCGCGGAACGTCGTCACCGAGCCGATCGGCACCATCTGACCCTTGTCGTTGCGCGTCTTGTAATTGGCGATGTCGCGGACATCCTGGCGGAATGGGCCGTCGGCCTGGACAGTGACGTGGTAGGTGCGGCCGAGATAGTTGAAGTCGTTGACGTAGGTCGAGCCGAGATAATCCTCGAAGGTCTCGAACACCTTGTCGGCGGAGACGCCCAGCATCTCGGCGCGCGCGCGGTCGATATCGGCGTAGAGCTTGGGCGTGCGCGTGTTGAACAGCGAGAACACGCCAACCAGGCCTGGCGTGGCATTGGCCGCCGCCACCATCTCCTGCGTCGCGGCATCGAGCGCCACCAGCCCGCGGCCGCGCTTGTCCTGCACCATCATCTTGAAGCCGCCGGCATTGCCGATGCCGCGCACAGGCGGTGGCGGGATGGTGATGATGAACGCCTCCTCGATCGAACTCAGGCGCTGGCGCAGATCGGCGAGGATGTGGTCAGCCGACAACCCCTTGGCGACGCGGTCGGGGAAGGGCGCCAGCGACGAGAACACCGTGCCGGCATTGGGCGCGTTGGTGAAGGTGGCGCCGTCCAGCCCGGCAAAGGGCACCGCATGGGCGACGCCGGGGGTGTTCAGCACGATTTCGGCGACGCGGCGCACCACTGCGTCGGTGCGCGCCAGCGAGGCGCCGGGCGGCAGGCTGATGACGGTGATGAGGTAGCCCTGATCGGCCGTCGGGATGAAGCCGCTCGGCGCGCGCGCGAATTCGAGGCCGGTGAGGGCGATGAGGCCGGCATAGACCACCATCAAAATCACACCGATACGGGTCAGCCGCCGCGTGAGCGCGCCATAGCCGCCGGAGAACCGGTCGAAGACCCTGTTGAAGCCGCGGAAGAAGGCGTTGAGCGGCCGCGCCAGCAGCGAGGGCGTGGGCGGGTGTTCCTGATGCGGTTTGAACAGCAGGGCGCAGAGCGCCGGACTGAGCGTCAGCGAGACGAAGCAGGAGAGGATCGTGGCGCTCGCAATGGTCACCGCGAACTGGCGGAAGAACTGTCCGGAGATGCCGGGGATGAAGGCCGAAGGGATGAAGACTGCCGAGAGCACCAGGGCGATGGCGATGAGTGCCACGCCGACCTCGTCCATGGTGCGATGCGCCGCCTCCTTGGGGCTCATGCCGAGGCGCAGATTGCGCTCGACATTCTCGACCACGACGATGGCATCATCGACGACGATGCCGACGGCGAGCACCAGCCCGAACAGCGTGAGATTGTTGATCGAGAAGCCGGCGGCGGACAGCACGATGAAGGTGCCGACCAGCGATACCGGGATCGCCACGATGGGAATGATCGAGGCGCGCCAGGTCTGCAGGAAGACGATGACGACAATGATCACCAGCCCTATCGCCTCGAAGATCGTCTTGATCAGCTCGCGCACGGATTCGGCGATGAACTCGGTGGTATCGTAGACGATGTCGTAGCGCAGCCCCTGGGGAAAGGATTGCGAGAGCTCGACCATCGCCGCCTTCACCCGCTTGGCGGTGGCGAGCGCGTTGGAGCCGGGACGCTGGAAGATCAGCATCGCCGTCGCGGTGCGCGTGTCGAGATAGCTGTTGGCGCCGTAATCCTCCGCGCCAAGCTCGACCCGGGCGACGTCGCTGACCCGGGTCAGCCTGCCATCGGGGTCGGTCTTGATGACGATGGCGGCGAATTGCGCGGGCTCGACGAGCCGGCCGAGCGTCTCGACATTCATCTCAAACGCGCCGGGATGCGGCACCGGCGGCGCGTCGAGGACGCCCGACGCCACTTGCACGTTCTGCGCTTGCAGCGCCACCACCACCTCGCCCACCGTCAGGTTGCGTGCGGCCAGCCGGTCGGGATCGAGCCAGACGCGCATCGAGTAGTCGCGCGCGCCGAAGATGCGGACGTCGCCGACGCCGTCGAGCCGCGCCAGCACGTCCTTCACCTGCAGCGTCGCGTAGTTCGAGGTGTAGAGCTGATCGCGCGAGCCGTCGGGCGAGTTCAGATGGATGACCATCATCAGGTCCGGCGAGTTCTTGCGCACGGTGATGCCGAGCCGCTGCACCTCGTCGGGCAGCCGCGGCTGGGCGATCGCCAGCCGGTTCTGCACCAGCACCTGCGCGATATCGAGATCGGTGCCGAGGGAGAAGCTGGCGGTGATCTGCAGATTGCCGTCGGCGGTCGCCTGCGAAACCATGTAGATCAAGTTGTCGACGCCGTTGAGCTCCTGCTCGATCGGCGTCGCCACGGTCTCGCTGACCACTTCGGCCGAGGCGCCGGGATAGCTGGTGCTGATGACCACGGTCGGCGGCGCGATCTCCGGATATTGCGCCACCGGCAGGGTGAAATAGGCGAAGCCGCCGATCAGCGTCAGGAAGATCGACAGCACCGCGGCGAAGATCGGTCGGTCGACGAAGAAATGCGTGAGCCCCATCTAGGACGCCGCGGGCTCGATCTTGCCCGGATGCGGCGCCACCTTGGCGCCGGGACGGGCGCGCAGCGTGCCGTTGATGATGACCCGGTCGGTGGCCGTCACCCCGCTTCGGATGACGCGCAGCCCGTCGCTGAGCGGCCCGAGCTCGACCACCCGCGGCTCGACCGTGTCGTCCTCGCGCACCACCATCACCAGCTTGCGCGACTGATCCTGAACGATGGCGGCATCGGGGATGAGCAGCGCCTGGTGCGGCGCCGACGCGGCGGCGCGCACGCGCGCGAACTGGCCGGCGACGATTCGCGAGTCCGGATTGGGGAAGACGGCGCGCACCCGCAGCGTCCCGGCATTGGGGTCGACCTGGTTCTCGACGAAATTGAGCTGGCCTTTGAGCGTCCAGCTGGTCTCATCGAAGAGGCGCGCCTCGAGCGGCAGTGCGTGCGGTCCGGCCAGCGCCAGCTTTCCCTGGGCGGAGGCGCGCTGATAGCCGAGCAGGTCGGTCTCGCTGATGTCGAAGAAGCAATAGATCGGGTCCGTGGCGACGATCGTGGTGAGCAGCGTCGAGCTGGCGCTGTCGCCGCCGAAGACAAGATTGCCGATGCTCACGATATGGCGGCTGATATGCCCGGCCATCGGCGCGGTGACACGGCTGAATTCGATGTCGAGCTGGGCCGAGCGCACGGCGGCGCGCGCCGCGTCGAGCGCCCCGGTCGCCGCGCGCACTTCCTCGAACCGCTCATCATAGGTGCTGACGGCAAGGACGTCGCGCTGACGCAGCTCCACCGCGCGTGCGAGCTGCTGGTTGGCGAGCTGGAGCCGGGCGGTCTGCTGATCGACCTGCGCCTGCGCATTGGCCAGCGCGATCTCGAAGGGTCGGGGGTCGATGACGAAGAGGAGGTCGCCCTGTTTGACGAACTGCCCGTCCTCGAAATGGATCTCGGTGAGATAGCCGCTGACGCGCGCCCGGATCTCGACCAACTCGGTGGCGACGAACTGCCCGGTATACTCGTTCCATTCGGTGATCTCGCGCTGGACCGGCGTGCTCACGGTGACCGCCGGCGCGGGCGGCGCCGCGCTCTGCGCCTGAGCGGCATTATTTCCGGCGCTGTTCGCGCCGACGTAGAGGACGATGGCGGCGCTCAGTGTCAGCAGAAGCGCCGACGCGGCCACGGCAACTCGCCTCCCGCCATGCGGCGGTCGGGGCGTCGCCGGATCCGCGACGGAACGGGCCTTGTCGGTTTGCGACATGAGGGGCTCGCGCGCGGTTGAAGGATGAGCCTAAGGCAAAACCGTGCTACAGGTCACGCGGAAGCTCGTGCCGCGCATCGGCTATGAGAATGCCGACCGGCGCAGGCAGGCGTTCACAAACGCGTGAGCAGTCGCGCCGCCGGCGCCGTGGTCATCGCCTCAGCGCAGGCCTGAGCACAGGGGGATGGACGCTGCGGCGGCGCCCTAGCATGGAGGGAGAGACACGCCGAGCCGTAGCTGATATTTTAGGCGTGGGCGAGGTCCCGCCGTCTGTTCGCCCCGGGGTGGCGCAGCGCGAGGCGCGGATGGTCTCGGCACCGGCGGGGGAGTTCGAGCAATGCGGCTGCAATCAACCTTCATGCAAACGGCCCAGACCGAGCGGCCGCCGCTGTCCATCTATCTCACCGGCGGCATCCGCATCAACGGCACGATGGCGGGCGAGGACGGCTACACGCTGCTGATCGTCGATAACGGTCGCGCCATGCTGGTCTACAAGCACGCCATCGCCGCCATCGTCCCGGCGCGGCCGATGGATCTGCGTGCCGGCGCCGCCGAGGCCGCGGCGGCGGCGGCCGCCGCCGCCGCGGGGCCGTGACCACCGAGACGCGCTGGCTGGAGCGCCTGCGACAGCTGCACCCGCTGCTCACCCCGCCGCCGCGCCTGTCGGATTGGGCGGCGCGCCAGGCCGAGATCGATGCCGCGAGCAAGCTCGATCAAGAGGCCGCCCGCAAGACGCGCGAGGCCGCGACGCGGCAGGTCGAACGCGATTACGACAATGACAGCACCACCTGGGCTGCCGTGGCCGTGCTCATCATCGTTGCCATCCTGGGACTGTGGCTGGCCTTCCGGCTGATTGCGCAAAGCCGGATGGAGGACTGCCTCCTCGCCCAGCGCCACAATTGCGACCTGCTGAACTAGCCTGCCTTCGGTCCAGCGATGGAGCAGAAGCGGCAGCTGCGCCGTTAGCAGTGGCCGGGAGGCCGCGTCCGCCTGCCTGCCTGGCAGCGGCGCGCCGCGACGACCGCTCCCGCACAGGCGAAGGAAAACCGAGATGAACGCGCTCAAGGCGCTGACAGAATATGGTCAGGCGGTGTGGCTCGATTTCCTGGCGCGGCGCTTCGTCGCAGAGGGCGGCTTGGCGCGGCTGGTCCAACAGGACGGGCTGACCGGCGTCACGTCCAACCCGGGGATCTTCGAGAAGGCGATCGCCGGCAGCGCCGATTATGACGAGGCGCTCGCAGCGGCAGAGAAAAGCGGCGATGCCGAGGTGCCGGCGCTCTATGAGAGCCTTGCAGTTGCCGATATCCGGCATGCCGCCGATGTCCTGCGGCCGGTCTACGAGGCCAGCGGCCGTCGCGACGGCTTCGTCAGCCTCGAAGTCTCGCCCTATCTCGCCCTCGACACCGCGGCCACCCTCGTCGAAGCGCGTCGGCTCTGGCGCGAGGTCGCCCGCGAGAATCTCCTGGTGAAGGTGCCGGCGACCGAAGCCGGCCTGCCGGCTATCCGCCAGTTGCTCGGCGAGGGCATCAACGTAAACATCACCCTGCTGTTCTCCCAACGGGTCTACGACCAGGTGGTCGAGGCCTATCTCGCCGGCGCCGAGGCATTCGTCGCCGGCGGCGGCGACCCCGCGCGGCTCGCCAGCGTCGCGAGCTTCTTCGTCAGCCGCATCGACACCGCGGTGGACAAGCTTCTCGACCAGTGCCTCGCCGAGGCCCAGTCGGGCGAGCGTCCGGCGCTGGCCGCGCTGCGCGGTAAGGTCGCCATCGCCAATGCCAAGCTCGCCTATCGCCGCTTCCAGCGCCGCTTCGCCGGCCCGCGCTGGGAGGCGCTGCGCGACAAGGGGGTCCGCCCGCAGCGCCTGCTCTGGGCGAGCACCGGCGCCAAGGACCCGGCCTATCGCGACGTGCGCTATGTCGAGGAGCTGATCGGCCCCGATACCGTCAATACCATGCCGCTGGCGACTTTGGAGGCGTTCCGCGATCATGGCCGTCCGCGCGCGAGCCTGACCGAGGGCGTCGAGGAGGCGGAGCGCGTCATGGCGGCGCTGGCGCAGCGCGGCGTCGCCATCGATGAGATCACGGCCGGGCTGGTGGAGGAGGGGGTGCGGCTTTTTGTCGTCGCGGCGGACAAGCTGATGGGCGCGGTGGCGCGCAAGCGTCGCGCGCTGCTCGGCGACCGGCTCGACGACCAGCAGGCGGCGCTGCCGGCGCCGCTGCAACAGGCGGTGGCATCGTCGCTGCAGCGCTGGCGGGAGGAGGGCAATGTCCGCCGCCTCTGGGCGCGCGATTCCGAATTGTGGACCGGCCATGATGAGGATCGCTGGCTGGGCTGGCTCGACATCGTCGCGGCCCAGCAGCGCCGGCTCGACGAGCTCGAGGAGCTTGGCACGGATAGCCAGCGCGAGGGCTTCACCCATGCGCTGCTGCTCGGCATGGGTGGCTCCAGCCTCGGGCCGGAAGTGCTCGCCCAGAGCTTCGGCCGCCAGCCCGACCATCCGGAGCTGCTGGTGCTGGATTCGACGGATCCGGCGCAGATCCGCGCCGTCGAGCGCCGCATCGATCCCGCCCGCACGCTCTTTATCGTCTCGAGCAAGTCCGGCACCACGCTCGAGCCCGACATCCTGCGCGATTATTTCTTCGCCCGCGCCAGCGCCGCGCTGGGTGCCGCCCGGGCGGGGCAGCACTTCATCGCCGTCACCGATCCCGGCTCGGCGCTGCAGCAGCAGGCCGAGCGCGACCGTTTTCGCCACACCTGCTTCGGCCGGCCGAGCATCGGCGGGCGCTATTCCGTGCTGTCGGATTTCGGCCTGGCGCCGGCCGCGGTGATGGGGCTCGATCTCCGGCGCCTGCTCGGTGCGGCGCAGGCGATGGTGCGCTCCTGTGGCGCCGGCGTGCCGCCGGAGGAGAATCCGGGCGTGGCGCTCGGCACTATCCTCGGTCTTGCCGCCAAGGCGGGCCGCGACAAGGTCACGATCATCGCCTCGCCGGGCATCGCCGATATTGGCGCCTGGCTCGAGCAGCTGCTGGCGGAATCGACCGGCAAGCAGGGCAAGGGCCTCGTCCCGGTCGATGGCGAGCCGTTGGGTCCGCCCGAGCGCTACGGCGCCGATCGTCTTTTCGCCAATCTGCGCCTGGGCGGCGCGGCGGAGGAGGCGCAGGAGGCGGCGCTGGCCGCGCTGGAGCGCGCCGGCCATCCCGTGCTGCGCCTGCAGGTCGCCGACCGCTCCCATATCGGCCAGGAGTTCTTCCGCTGGGAGATCGCGGTTGCGGTGGCCGGCGCGATCATCGGCATCAACCCCTTCGACCAGCCCGATGTCGAGGCCAGCAAGGTGAAGACGCGCGAGCTGACCGCGGCCTATGAGAAGACCGGAAGCCTGCCGCCGGAGACGCCGCTCTTCAGCGATCGCGGCATCACGCTCTTCGCCGATCCGCGCAACGCCAAGGCGCTGGCGGCCGCCGTGCGCGAACCCTCGCTGGTCGGCTGGCTCGCCGCGCATCTGGGGCGCCTCGGTCCCGGCGACTACGCGGCACTCCTCGCCTATGTCGAGCGCAGCGAGCGGCATCATGCCGCGCTGCAGGCGATCCGCCTGCTGATCCGCGACGGCAAGCGCGTCGCCACCTGCCTTGGCTTCGGCCCGCGCTTCCTCCATTCCACCGGCCAGGTCTACAAGGGCGGGCCGAATTCCGGCGTGTTCCTGCAGATCACCGCCGAGGACGCGGAGGATCTCGCCATTCCCGGCCGCGCCTACAGCTTCGGCGTGGTCAAGGCGGCGCAGGCGCGCGGCGATCTCGATGTGCTCGCCGAGCGCGGCCGCCGCGCGCTGCGCCTCCATCTCGGGCCGGACGTGGCGGCGGGGCTCGCCGTGTTGCAGGACGCGGTGCGGCTGAGCCTGGCGTGAACCTTGGCAAAGGATGCGGCAATGCAGCTCGGGGTCATCGGTTTGGGGCGGATGGGCGGCAACATCGTGCGCCGGCTCCAGCGCGCGGGTCATCACTGCGTCGTGTTCGACCGCAACCCGCAGGCGATGCAGCCGCTGACGCAAGCCGGCGCCGCTGCCGCCGTTGATCTCGCCGCCCTCGTCGCCAAGCTCGACAAGCCGCGCGCCATCTGGGTGATGCTGCCGGCCGGCGAGATCACCGGCCAGACGGTAAGCGAGCTCGCCGCGCTGATGGCGGCGGGCGACGTCATCATCGATGGCGGCAATTCCTTCTACAAGGACGACATCACGCGCGCCGCCGCGCTCAGCGCCAAGCGCATCCACTACCTCGATGTCGGCACCAGCGGCGGCGTCTGGGGCCTCGAGCGCGGCTATTGCATGATGATCGGCGGCGCCAAGGAGGCGGTCGATCGCCTCGATCCGATTTTCGCCGCGCTCGCGCCCGGCGCCGGCGACATCCCGCGCACGCCGGGCCGCGAGGGGCGCGACCCGCGCGTCGAGCGCGGCTATCTCCATTGCGGCCCGAGCGGCGCCGGCCATTTCGTCAAGATGGTGCATAACGGCATCGAGTACGGGCTGATGCAGGCCTATGCCGAAGGCTTCGACATCCTGCACAACGCGGCTGCCGAGACCCTGCCCGAAGCGCGGCGCTACCCGCTCGATCTCGCCGACGTCGCCGAGGTATGGCGGCGCGGCAGCGTCATCTCCTCCTGGCTGCTCGATCTCGGCGCCATCGCGCTGGCCGCGGATCCCGTGCTCGAGGGATATTCCGGAACCGTCGAGGATTCCGGCGAGGGGCGCTGGACGGTGATGGCGGCGATCGAGCAGGCGGTGCCGGCCGAGGTGCTGTCGGCGGCGCTTTATGCCCGCTTCCGCTCGCGCCAAGAGCATACCTTTGCCGAGAAGCTGCTCTCGGCGATGCGCAAGGGCTTCGGCGGCCATGTCGAGCCGACCTCCGGCGCCAAGCCGGTGCGACGCCGTGACTGACGTCGGGAGAACGCCCGGCGCCGCCACGCCGGCGCCGCCCTGCACGCTGGTGATCTTCGGCGCCTCGGGCGATCTCACCAAGCGGCTGCTGATCCCGTCGCTGTGCCATCTGCGCCGCAGGCGCCTGCTTGCCGGAGCGCTTTGCCGTGATCGGCGTCGCGCGCTCGGCCAAGGACGACGCCGCCTTCCGCCGCGGCCTCGCCGAGGCGCTAGGCGATCTCGCCGCCACCGAGGAATGGCGCTGGCTCTCCGAGCGCATCCACTATCTCGCCGGCGAGATCGACGATCCCGCCGCCTATGCACGCCTCGGGCGCCGGCTCGAGGAGGTCGCCGCGCAGCACGATTGCGGGAACGCGCTTTTCTATCTCGCCATTCCCGCCGGCGGCTTTGCCGCGACCATTCGCCGCCTCGGCGAGAGCGGGTTGATGCGCGAGCAGCGGGGCTGCTGGCGGCGCCTCATCATCGAGAAGCCGTTCGGCAGCGATCTGCCCTCGGCGCAGCAGCTCAACCGCGACATCCTGCAGGTGCTGCGCCGAGAGTCAGGTCTATCGCATCGATCATTATCTCGGCAAGGAGACGGTGCAGAACATCATGGTCTTCCGTTTCGCCAACGGCCTCTTCGAGCCGCTGTGGAAGCGCGACCATATCGACCATGTGCAGATCACCGTCGCCGAGACGCTGGGCGTCGAGCACCGCGGCCGGTTCTACGACGCCACCGGCGCCTTGCGCGACATGGTGCCGAACCATCTGTGTCAGCTCCTCACCTTGACCGCGATGGAGCCGCCGAGCTGTTTCGACGCCGATGCCGTGCGCTCGGAGAAGACCAAGGTGCTGCAATGCGTGCATCCTTTCGGGCCGGAGGAAGCGTTGCGCAATGTCGTGCGCGCGCAATATGGCGAGGGCGCCGTCGACGGGCATCGCGTCGAGGCCTATCGCCGCGCGCCCGATGTCGCGCCGGACTCCACCACCGAGACCTATGTCGCGCTCAAGCTGATGATCGACAATTGGCGCTGGGCGGGCGTGCCGTTCTACCTGCGCACCGGCAAGGCGCTCGCGCGCCGGCGCAGCGAGGTGGTGATCCAGTTCAAGCCGGCGCCCTTCGCGCTCTTCCGCGACACGCCGATCGAGCGGCTGACGCCCAACGACATGGTGCTCGAGATCCAGCCGGAGGAGGGCGTCCTGCTGAGCTTCAACGCCAAGCGGCCGGGGCCGAGCCTCGCCGCGGGCGGCGTCGAGATGCGCTTCGACTACAAGGATTTCTACGACGCCGCGCCCGGCACCGGCTACGAGACGCTGATCTATGACGCGATGATCGGCGACGCCACGCTGTTCCAGCGCGCCGACAGCATCGAGGCGGGCTGGCGCGTGGTGCAGCCGGTGCTCGACGCCTGGGCGCGCGACAAGGTCAGGGCGCTGCCGGTCTATCCCGCGGGCGGCGAGGGGCCCGCCGAGGCCGAGGCGCTCCTGCGCCGCGATGGGCGGCGCTGGCGGCCGCTTGCCGGCGCATGAGCGCGCCGCTGCGGGGGTTGGGCTGATGGCGTCCGTCTCCGAACGGCCGGCGCCGGGCTGGCCGGGTATTCCGGCGCGCTGGACGTCGAGCGCCAAGAGCGGCCTCGGCACCGCGCTCGGGACCGCGCAGCCGCATCTGGTTCACGCTCAGTCACGGCATTCTCAACGAGATTTATTACCCTCGCGTCGATTACGCCTGCACCCGCGATTTCGGCCTCATCGTCACCAATGGCCACGACTATTTCGCCGAGGAGAAGCGCGACACCGCCAGCGTGCTGCGCCGGCTCGCCGCGGGCGTGCCCGGCTTCGCGTTGGCCAACACCGCGCGTGACGGCCGCTTCCGCATCGACAAGACCGTCCTGACCGATCCCCGGCGCGAGGTGGTGCTGCAACGCATCGTCTTCCGCCCGTTGCAGGGCGCGCTTGACGATTACCGGCTCTACGCGCTGCTGTCGCCGCATATGGTCAATCGCGGCGGCTCGCAACACCGCCTGGCTCGATGATTTCAAGGGCGTCCCGATGCTGTTCGCCCGCGGCCGCGGCACGGCGCTGGCGCTCACCTGCTCGGCGCCCTATCTCGCGCGCTCGGTGGGCTTCGTCGGGGTTTCCGATGGCTGGCAGGATCTGTGCCGGCACTTTGCGCTGACCTGGAACTACGACCAGGCGCGCGACGGCAACGTCGCGCTCATCGCGGAGATCGATCTCGCGGCCTGCGGCGGCGAGTTCGTGCTGTCGCTCGGATTCGGCCGACGCCCGGCCGAGGCGGCCCACCGCGCCCAGCGCAGCCTCAATGACGGCTTCGCCGCGGCAACGGCCCAGTATGTCGCGGGGTGGCGCGCCTGGCAGGACGGGCTGCTCAACCTTGACCCGCCCGACGCCACCGATGGGCGTCAACACTTACCGCATCAGCACCGCGGTGCTGCGCAGCCACGAGGCGAGCTCGTTTCCCGGCGGCCTGATCGCCAGCCTGTCGATCCCCTGGGGCTTCAACAAGGGCGATGAGGATCTCGGTGGCTACCATCTCGTCTGGCCGCGCGATCTCGTCGAGTCCGCCGGCGGCTTGGCGGCGTGTGGCGCCGTCGCCGAGGCCGGGCGCGTGCTGGGCTGGCTCGAGGCGACGCAGGAGGCCGACGGCCACTGGCCGCAGAATTGCTGGCTCGACGGCACGTCCTATTGGACCGGCGTGCAGATGGACGAGTGCGCGTTTCCGATCCTGCTGGTCGATCTGCTCTGGCGCGAGGGGGCGCTGGGCGAGCACGAGCTGCGCCGCTATTGGCCGATGGTGCGCCGCGCCGCTTCGTACGTTGTGCAGAACGGGCCGGTCACCGGGCAGGACCGCTGGGAGGAGGATGGCGGCTTCTCGCCCTTCACGCTCGCCGTCGAGATCGCGGCCTTGCTCGCCGCCGCCGATCTTCGCCGAACACCTCGACGATGCCGACGGCGCTGTCTACCTGCGCGAGACCGCCGATCTCTGGAACGACCATATCGAGCGCTGGATCTACGCCACCGGCACGCCGCTGGCGCGTCGAGCTCGGCGTCGATGGCTACTATGTGCGGATCGCGCCCGCCGACGTGGTCGACGGCACTTCGCCCGATCGACGGCTTCGTGCCGATCAAGAATCGCCCGCCCGACCATGGCCTGGAGCGCGCCGCCTCGGTGGTGAGCCCGGACGCGCTGGCGCTGGTGCGGTTCGGGCTGCGGGCGCCGGATGATCCGCGCATCCGCGACACGCTGCGCGTCATCGACGCCTTGCTCAAGGTCGACCTGCCGGCGGGGCCGTGCTGGCGGCGCTACAATGGCGACGGCTATGGCGAGCATGCGAACGGGGCGCCCTTCGACGGCACCGGAATCGGCCGGCCCTGGCCGCTGCTCACCGGCGAGCGCGCGCATTACGAACTCGCCGCCGGCAACCGAGCCGGCGCCGAGGCGTTGCTGCGCGCGCTCGAAGGCTTCGCCAGCGACGGGCATCTGCTGCCCGAGCAGGTCTGGGACAGCGACGACCTGCCCGAGCGCGAGCTCTTCCGCGGCCGGCCCTCGGGATCGGCGATGCCGCTGGTCTGGGCCCATGCCGAGCACATCAAGCTGCTGCGCTCGCTGCGTGACGAGCGGGTCTTCGACATGCCGCCGCAGCCCTACCGGCGCTATCAGGTCGAAGGCGTGCGCTCGCCCTATGCCTGCTGGCGGATGAACCACAAATGCCGCACGTTCGCCCGCCGGCAAGCTGCTGCGCCTCGAGTTGCGCGCGCCCGCGCTGGCGCATTGGAGCGGCGATGGCTGGCACAGCACCCGCGACACGCCGACGCGTCCGACCGGCTTCGGCATGCATGTCGTCCGACCTCGCCACCGCCGAGCTGCAGCCGGGCGACGCCGTCCTCTTCACCCTCTACTGGCCGGACGAGGGGCGCTGGGAAGGGGTGGATTATCGGCTCAGCGTGGTGTAAGCGCGGCAATGATTTCATCGACCAGCACCGCCGCCGGCACATTGACCGGCACGGTGATCGGGCGCTCGTCCGGGCCCGGCTCCTCGAGCGCCTGGAATTGCGAGTCGAGCAGGCTCGCCGGCATGAAATGGCCGTGGCGGGCCACCAGCCGGCGCGCGATGGTATCGCGGTCACCCCGGAGATAGACCAGCCGGACCTCCGGGCGGTCGCCGATGATGATGGCGCGATAGCGCCGCTTCAACGCCGAGCAGGTGATGATGCCGTTGCGGCCGCTCTCGCGCCAGCGATCGATCTCGGCGGCGATGGCGCGCAGCCACGGCATCCGGTCGTCATCGTCGAGCGGGATGCCGCGATGCATTTTCGTGATGTTCGCGGCCGGGTGGAAATCGTCGCCTTCGGCGAACTCCCAGCCGAGCCGGCCCGCCAGCATCGACGCCAACGTCGTCTTGCCGGAGCCCGAGACGCCCATCACCACCAGGATCAGCGGTGTCGGCAGCGGACGCGTCCCGGCGGCTTCCATCGGCCCCTCAGCCGGCGAGCGCGCGGGCGGCGTCGACGATGTCCGATACCGCGAGATGGACATAGCCGAGCACGTCGTCGGCGCTGCGCCCGCTTTTCGGGAAATTGCCCACCGTCAGCGATCGCACCAGCGGCGCCGTCTTGTCGGCCGCCGCCACTTCGGCGAGCTCGCTGGCGAGGCCGCCGAGGTAATTGTCCTCCACGGTCAAGATCGGCGCCGCCTCGCGCCGCGCCAGGTCGAGCAGCGCGACGCTGTCGAGTGGCAAGCTATAGGCGTCGACGACGCCGGCGCCGATGCCGTCCTGTTGCAGCCGCTCGGCGGCGGCGAGGCAGCTATGCACCATATAGCCGGAGGCGGCGAGCAGCACCGGCCGGCGTCCTTGTCCGGGCTTGCGCAGCTGCTTGAAGCCGCCGAAGGGAAACGGCTCGCTGTCGCGGTAGAGGATCGGCAGATCGGCGCGCACCGCCCGCAGATAGCACGCGCCGGGTTGCGCCGCCATCGCCACCACCAGCGCATAGGTGCTCACGGCGTCGCTCGGCGTCAGCACCGTCACCGCCGACTGGCCGCGATAGTCCTTCGTATGCGCCAGCGCCCGCATGAAGGCGATGTCGGCGAGCGCCATCTGGCTCGGCCCATCCGCCGCCAGCGTGACGCCGACATGGGTCCCGACCAGCTTGATGCCGAGCCCGCTGATCAGCGCCATCTCGATCTGGTCGAAGCCGCGCTCGAGGAAGCGCCCGAAGCTGCTGGCGAACGCGATCTTGCCGCCGGCCGTCAGCCCCGCCGCCGCCGAGACCATGTTCTGCTCGGCGATGCGCCCTTCGAAGTATCGCTCCGGGTAGGCGATGGCGAAATCCAGCGCATAGGTGGAATTCTTGACGTCGCCGTCGAGCGCCACCACCCTGGGATCGGCGGCGCCCAGCGCCTTGAGCGCGAGCCCATAGGCGCGACGCGGCGACAGGCCCCGCGCCGCTTCCTCGGCGAGCTTGGGTTGGGCCGCGAGGCTTGCGGCGAAATCCGCAACCGGCCGGGTCGGCGCGCTCGGCGGTGCCGGCACCTCGGGCGGCGGCGGGACGGCGAGCGCCGCCGCCATCGCCGCCCGGTCGATCCCGGCGGCGCCCAGCTCGGCCGCACGCTGGTCGAGCGCGGCAAGCACCGCGTCGAGCTGCTCAGGCTTCACCGGCGTGCCGTGATGGCCCAGCCCCTCAAGGCTCGGCACGCCCCAGCCCTTCACCGTGCGCGCGATGAGGCAGAGCGGCTTGCCTGACGCCGCCGCTTCGGCCCGTTGCGCAAGCGCGGCTTCGATCGCGGAGGGGTCGTGGCCGTCGAGGGCCAGCGCGGTCCAGCCGAAGGCCTCGGCCTTGCGCTGCAGGCTTTGCCAGCTCTGCTCCGCCGAGACGAAATCGCTCTGGCCCAGCCCGTTGCAGTTGAAGATGGCGACGACGTTGGCGAGCTTCTGGTCGGTGATGAAATCCATCGCCTCCCAGATCTGGCCCTCGCGCGATTCGCCATCGCCGATGATGCAATAGATCGTCTTGTCGATGCGGTCGACCCGCGCGGCGGCGCCGAGTCCAGCCGCCACCGACAGCCCCTGCCCGAGCGAGCCCGTCGCCGCATCGAAGAACGGAAAGCCCAACGCCGGGTTGGGATGGCCGTCGATGGCACTGTCGATGGCGCGCAAGGTCATGAGGTCGTCGATCGTCATCGCCTTGGTCTTGCCCTGCGGGCTGGAACGCCACGCCGAGATCGGCGCAGGCGGCATAGATGATCGGCACCGCATGGCCTTCCGACAGCACCAGCCGATCTGCCCCCACCGGCGCGCGGACGCTCGGGATCCCAGCGCATGACGCGATACATCAGCACCGCCATCAGATGCGCCAGCGACAGCGCGGTGGTGGGATGGCCGCTGCCGGCCGCCGTGGTGGCGCGCACCGCGAGCTTGCCGATCTCGATCGCCTTGGCGTGGATGATCTGGTCCGGCGTTGCCATCGCTGCTCTCCCGGGGGCGGGTTGATTCCAGAGCAAACGCCGGAGGACGGCCTGCGGTTGCCGTTCATCCCTTCCCTCGCGCCGTGCTCAGAACTCGTGCGTCACCATCAGCTTCAGCACGAGGGCGTCCGAGCCCTGGGTGAAGCCGTGGCCGATGCCGAACTCGACGCTGTTGGGTTGGCCGTTGTAGTCGACGACGAGGAACCCGGTCTGCGCCTCGCGCTGCAGCGGCTCGATGTCGCTGACGATGCCGTAATCGGCGTAATACTCGATCGCTCCCGCCCAGAGATCGGAGAAATTATAGGCGACCCGCCCGGCCGGCGCGAAGTCGAGCCGATGGAGGCCGTTGAACCCGGTGTCGAAGATCGGGTTGACGATGAAGTCCCACGGCCCGACATGCTCGCCCAGGATCGGCCGGATCTCGCCGGAAAAGCGCGTCTCCTCCCAATGCCGCGCATTGCGGCTGAGCTCGAAATTGATGCCGTAGAAGAAGGGCTGCTCGCGGGCATGCGGCACGACGAAGAGCGCTCTCAGCTTGGCGCCGTCGAACTCGGCGCGGCCATCGCGCGTCACCGTATAGAGCGGCAGATACATGCCGGCCTCCATCCAGGGGGCGACGCCATAGGCCCATTCCGGCACGCCGTTCAGCGCGTGATCGGGCACCACTCCGCCCGGGAAGTCGGGCTGCGTGCGCCCGATCGGCGTGTAGTTGTTGTGCAGCTCGACGCTGAACTGCCCGGGCTCGTCGATGGTGGCGTCATAGACCTGGATCTCGTCGGTCTGCGCTCGTGCGGCCTGCGTCGATGCGAGAGCGGCGGCAAGCGCCATGGCAAGAGCGGCAGAGGTTTTTCGGCGCACGTTCCCGGCCCACCCTTAGGTAGAAGGCAGGCATCAGGGTAGACTTATTTGCCGCTTGCCGTCCCTTGTTTTGAGCGGGCGCTTCAGGCCCGCGTCATCCCGCCGCGAACAGCTTCACCACCAGCCGCTTCGCCAGCACCCCGGCCACGCGGCGGCGGTAATGTCCCGGCGTGAAGGTCGTCTTCATCGCCATCACCTGGTCGCGCACCAGCGCCTCGAGCCCGGCGAAGACGCGCTCGTCGAGCGCGCCGCCGCAGAGCTGTCTCGGTGCCGGCAAGCAGCACCGGCCGCGGGTTGGTGCCGGTGAACGCCACGCGCAGCTCCGCCAGAACGCCGCCCGAACGGCGCAGCGCCACCGCGACGCCGGCGACGGGATATTCGATCGAGCGGCGGATGCGGATCTTGTCATAGCCCGAGCGCAGTCCCGGGATGGCGCGCGCGCACACCGCCGTGACCATCTCGCCCGGCAGCAGCGACAGGTAGCGCTTGCCGTCGCCGCCGGAGCCGTCATGGCGCGCATGGCCGATATAGAGCTCGGCGAGCGGCAGGCGGCGCGCGCCTTCCGGCCCCAGCAGCTCCACCTCGGCGCCCAGCGTCAGCAGCGCCGGAGCGAGGTCGCCGCTGAATGTCGCAAAGCAGACGCCGCGGCTTTTGGGCGCCACATGGCACATCTCGCCGGTGGTCTTGAGGCAATGATTGTTGGCCGAGCGCCACCAGTCGCTCTGATTGTAATAGATGCAGCGCGTGTCGAGGCAGAGATTGCCGCCCAGCGTGCCCATCTCGCGATGCGTTGGCCCGGCGATCGATTCCGCCGCCTCGGCCACCACCGGATAATGCGCGCGGACGCCGTCATGCCTGGCAAGATCGGCCAGCGTCACCGACGCACCCACCTCCAGCGCCGCTGCATCGGCCTTGATCGCGCGCAGCTCCGTCACGCCGGTCATGTCGATCAGCGTCGCCGGCGCCTCGATGCCGCGCCGGATGTTGACGACGAGATCGGTGCCGCCGCCGAGGAGGCGCGCCGCGGGATGCGCGGCGCGCGCCGCGACCGCTTCGGCGAGCGTGCCGGGCCGCAGCAGCTCCATCTCCGGCAGCGCTTCCATCAGGCGGCCTTGCCCGGTGCCACGCGCTGTTCGCGCTGGCGCTTCTCGAGCGCGGCGAGCACCCGGTCGGGGGTCACCGGCAGGGCGGTGAAGCGCAAGCCCGTCGCCTCGGCGATGGCATTGGCGAGCGCCGGGAGGAAGGCCGCAAGCGAGCCCTCGCCGGCCTCCTTGGCGCCGAAGGGCCCGTGGGGATCGTTGCTCTCGACGATGCCGACCGCGATCGGCGGCGAATCCTGGATGGTCGGCACGCGGTAATCCAGCATGTTGCCGGTGAGCAGCAGGCCCTCGTGATATCCCGTCTCCTCGCTCATCGCCTGGCCCATTCCCATCCACACCGAGCCCTGCACCTGGCCCTCGACGGTGAGGCGGTTCAGCGCCTTGCCGCAATCATGCGCGACCCACACCTGGTCGACGGTGACGACGCCGGTCTCCTCGTCGACGCTGACCTCGACCACCTGCGCGGAATAGCTGTAGCCCATGGTGCCGCCGATCGCAGCACCACGGTATTTCTTGCCGCCATGGGAGGCGGGGATGGTGGAGAAATTGCCGGTAGCGGTGATGGTCCCGCTGTCCTTCAGCGCCTCGGTCACCACCGCCTCGAAGCTCACGCCCTTGTCCTGCGCGCCGGCGCGGTAGAGCTCGCCCAGGCATTCCACATCCTCGGGCCGGCAGTCGAGCTTGCGCGCCGCGGCGGCGATCAGCACCTTCTTCAAATTCTGCGCCGCGTCGATCGCGGCGTTGCCCACCATGAAGGTGACGCGCGAGGAATAGGAGCCATTGTCCTTGGGCACCACCTCGCTGTCGCCGGTGACGATGCGGATGCGCGAGAGGTCAAGGCCCAGCACCTCGCCGACGCTCTGCACGAGGATCGTGGAGGAGCCTTGGCCGATCTCGGCGGCGCCGGTGAGCACAACGATCGAGCCGTCGAAATCGAGCTTGAGCTTCACCGTCGCATGCGGCTCGCCGGTCCAGTTGACCGGCTTGGAGGCGCCGCTGATGTAATGCGAGCAGGCCATGCCGAGCCCCTTGCCCTTGGGCAGCTTGCCCTTGCGCGCCGCCCAGCCGCTCTCGCGCTCGACCCAATCGATGCAGTCGGGCAGGCCGTAGCTGTTCACCATGAGGTCGTTGGCGGTGAAGGTCGGGGCGACGAGGTAGTTGGCGCGCCGCACCGCGAAGGGATCGAGGCCGAGCGCATCCGCCATCTCGTCGACCAGCGCCTCGAAGGCGAAGCGGATATCGACGGTGCCGTGGCCGCGGAAGGCGCCGCAGGGCGGCGTGTTGGTGAGAACGCGCTTGCCGGAATATTTGACCCGGTCCAAATCGTAGATCGCATAAAGCATCGATCCCGCATAGAGGATGGTGACGACGCCATAGCCGCTATGCGCGCCGCCGCGCTGATAGCATTCGCACTCGACGGCGGTGATGCGCCCGTCCTTGCGCATGCCGATCTTGAGCTTCATCTCGGTCTCGGGCCGGCCGCGATGGGTGATGAAGGTCTCTTCGCGATTGACCACGATGCGCACGCGACCGCCGCCCGCCTTGCGCGCCAGCAGCGCCGCGATCAGCTCGACATTGAGCGTTTCGGTGCGGCAGCCGAAGCCGCCGCCGACATGCGGCTTCACCACGCGGATCCGCGACATCTCCATGTCGAGGATCTGCGAGAGCATGAGATGCACGTAATAGGGCACCTGCGTGCTGGCATGGACGGTCATGCGCTCGCGCACCGGGTCGTATTCGGCGAGCGCGGCGTGCATCTCCATCTGGTTCTGGCAGACCTCGGCGCAGTGGTAGCTCTTCTCGCGCACGAGATCGGCCGCGGCGAAGCCCCCGGCGACGTCGCCGAGCTCGAAATCGACGGTGCGCTCGATATTGCCCGGCCGGTGGTCGTGGATCGTGACCGCGTCCGGCGCCATTGCCTCGCGCGCGGTGTAATAGGCCGGCAGCTCCCGCACCTTCATGGTGATGAGCTTCAGCGCCTTCGCCGCGGTCGCGTCGTCGACCGCCGCCACCGCCGCCACCGGCTCGCCGCGATAGCGCACGCGCTCGCGCGCCAGCGGATGCTCGGTGCGCGCCACCGGCAGCACGCCGAAGGTCTTGTCGCAATCCTTGCCGGTGATGATGGCGACGACGCCCGGCAGCGCCTGCAGCCGCCGCGATATCGACGTCGATGATCTCGGCATGCGAATAGGGGCTGCGATAGATGCGGCCGGCGAGCGTGCCGGGTTCGATGAAATCGGCGGTGTATTTGGCGCGGCCGGAGACCTTCTCCGGCCCGTCCACCATCGGCACATAGCCGCCGATCGTATGCACCGGCGCCGCTTCGCTCATCGCGCGTCTCCGCTCGCTTTGAGGCGGGCCGCGTGCTGGACCGCTTCGATGATCTTGATGTAGCCGGTGCAGCGGCAGATGTTGCTGCCGAGTGCGGCGCGGATCTCCGCCTCGCTGGGGGCGGCGCAGTGGCGCAGCAATCCTTCCGAGGCCATGATCAGCCCCGGCGTGCAATAGCCGCATTGCGCGCCGAGCTTCTCATGGAAGCCGCGCTGGACCGCCGACAGCCTGCCGCTCTCGGCCAGCGCCTCGACCGTGTCGACGCGCCGGCCCTCGCAGCTCGCCGACAGCGTCAGGCAGGAAAGCTTCGGCCGGTCGTCGACGAGCACGGTGCAGGCGCCGCATTCGCCGCCGTCGCAGCCGGTCTTAGTGCCGGTGAGACGCACGGTCTCCCGCAAATAGTCGAGCAGCAGCAGATTGTCGGCGATGGCGTCGATCCGCTTGCGGCCGTTGAGCACCAGCGTAAGAAGCCGTACCATGACTTCCGACCCGTCGCATTGTTGCGGTGACTGATTATTGGTGTACCCCGCAATTGCTCCGGAGGCAAGCCGGAATTCCGGCGGCGGGCGGCGGAAAAACCCGGAACTCTCTCGAAAAAGCTAGTTTTTACAACGAGTTGCGGGCAGGGGAGAGGCGGATGACAGGAGGCGCGGACCGCGCCGCGGCGACGCGGCGCGCCTGGCTCGAGACCATCGAGCGCTATCGCTTCGACCCGGACGCGCCGGGCTCCGAGCGTTACTGGTCACCCCGGCTCGACACCGCGTCGCGCGACGAGATCCACGCCATCCAGGCGGCAAAGCTCGCGGCTCTGCTGCCTTTCCTTTACGAGAACAGCCCGTTCTACCGCCGCCGCTTCGACCGGCTGGGCCTGCTGCCGAGCGACATCTCCGGCCTCGACGATCTCGCCGCCAAATGGCCGGTGGTCGACAAGCGCGAGATGAGCGAGGATGCCGCGGCCCACCCGCCTTATGGCACCTACACCACCATGAACCCCGCGGTCTGGGCCGAGCGCGGCTGGATGATGTTCTCGTCTTCCGGCAGCACCGGCACGCCGCGCGTCTTCCGCTATTCGCAGATCGACCGCGAGCTCTGGGCCTGGGCCAATGCCCGCGCGCTCCACGCCATGGAGTTCCGCAAGGGCGACACCGTCTTCATGATCACCGGCTATGGCCCGCATGTCTGGGCCTGGGGCGTGCAGGCGGGCCTCACCAAGATGGGCCTGCCGGTGATCCCGGGCGGCGGCATGGACGCCAAGGCGCGCGCCAACATCGTGCTGCGCTTCAAGCCGACCATCCTGCTCTGCACGCCCTCTTACGCGCTCCACCTCGGCCGGGTCATGCAGGAGATGGGCGCCGATCCCGGGGCGACATCAGTGCGCGCGCTCTTCGTCGCCGGCGAGCCCGGCATGGGCGTGGCGGCGACGCGCGAGCGCATCCAGGATCTCTGGGGCGCGCGGCTGATGGAGTTCTATGGCTGCACCGAGGCGGCGCCATCGGCCGGCGGCTTCTCCTGTCCCGCCTCGCACACGCCCGGCCATCCCGTGACCACGCATCTCATGGAAGACGTGCAGATCTGGGAGGTGGTGGACCCCGTCGATCGCACCGCGCTGCCCGATGGCGCGCGCGGCCTCACCGTCTGCACCAACCTCAACTCCGAGGCCTCGCCGCAGCTCCGGTTCCTCGTCGGCGACTACGCCGTGCTCGACCGCTCGCTCTGCGCCTGCGGCCGCTCTCATGCCCGCGCCATCGGCTCCTTCGCCGGCCGCTCGGACGATCTCATCAATCTGCGCGGCATCAAGATGTTCCCGGTGCAGGTCGAGGAGGCGGTGCGCTCGATCGGCGGCACCGGCGACGAATTCGAGATCGTGCTCGCCACCGACGATGCCGGCATGGATGTGATGCTGGTGCGCGTCGAGCATGGCGAGTTCGCCGCGGGCGAGAAGCTGTCGCACCGCATCGCCGGCGAGATCCGCTCGCGCTGCGAGGTGCGCGTCGATGTCGAGGTGCTGCGCCCCGGCACGCTGCCCAAGACCGAGTTCAAGGCCAAGCGCGTCAAGGACACGCGCACGAAGTAGGCGCGGCCGCACGCGCAGGAGGCCGCGCCTTGCCCCGCTCAGGGCTTGTTGAACCAGCGCAGTCGCAGCGTCGCCGTCGCCTTGCTCGCCGGCCAGACGGTCACGGGCTTTCCGTCTTGGAATTGCGTGAGCACGGTATTGCGGCCTTTGTTCCGCCCCATCTCGTCGAACTGAATGAAGTCGGAAGCGGTGATGACGTCGCCGTCCGCCAGTTTGATCTCAAGGAACGCCTTGGCGATGGCGTCGTGATCGGTGCTGCCGGCCTTTTCGAGCACCGCGCGCAGCACCATGACGCCCTGATAGCCCAGCGCCGAGTTGAGCGTCAGCGGCTGGTCGAACTTCGCCTTGAACGCTTGCAGGACCGGCTGCACCACCGGCCGATCGTCGCTGAAGGGCGTGACGGCAATCTGGCCCTCGACGAGATCGCCAATCTCATCCTTGAGCTTGGGATCACCCGAGGCGCCGCCGGTGCCGAGGAGCACGGGATGGAAATCGAGCTGCTGATAGGTCTTCGCCAGGATGACGCCGTCGCGGAAATAGCCGACCTGCATGACGATGTCGGGCTCGGCCGCCTTCAGCTTGAGCACGGCGGGCGAGTAATCCTGGGCGCGCGTGCTGTATTGCTCGATGCCGACCAGGGTCACGTCCTCGTGCTTGATGAACGCCTCTTTGAGTACCTTCTCCATCTCGATCCCGTATTCGTTGTCGGGACGGATGATGCCCACCTTGGTCAGTTTCGGGTCGAGCTTGCGCACCGCCTCCAGCGCGTCCATCAGCCCGCCGACATAGTCCGGATCGAGCAGCGTTGCCGACCAGATCCATTTGAAGCCGCGCCCGGTGATCGCCGCGCCCTGCGGAATGGTCACCAGCTGCGGCACCTGGTGCTTCTCCGCCACCTGCGTCATGGGGATGGTTTCCGACGAGGTGTTGGCGCCGAGGATGATCGCGACCTTCTCCTCGGTGATGAGGCGCTCGGCCTCACTCACCGCGTTGATCGCCTTGCTCTGGGAGTCGCCGAAGACGATGTCGAGCTTGGCGCCGCTGAGGCTCTTGATGCCTCCGGCCTCATTGATCTGCGCGACGGCGAGCTCGCTGCCGCGCTTGGCATCCTGGCCCGCCACCGCGACCGGTCCGGTGAGCGAATAGACGGCGCCGATCTTGACCGCCTCTGCCGCCTGCGCGCCGGCGATCGCCGCGCCCATCGCCGCAAGCAATGCGACGAGGGTGAGCCGTTGCTTTGTCATGATCCTCTCCCTTGTTCCGATCATTCTAGACACCGAGATAGGCGCGCCTGACGCGATCATCGCGCGCCAGCACGCCGGTCGCTCCCTGCAGCACGATCCTGCCGTGCTCGATCACATAGGCGTATTGCGCCGCTTCCAGCGCCAGCGACGTGTTCTGCTCGACGAGCAGGATCGTCATGCCGCGCGCTTTCAGCCGAGCGATCGCGCGGAAGATCTCCTCGACCACCAGCGGCGCCAGCCCTAGGCTCGTCTCGTCGAGGAGCAGCAGCCTGGGGCACGCCATGAGGGCGCGGCCGATGGCAACCATCTGCTGCTCGCCCCCCGAGAGCGTCCCCGCCGGTTGCTGGCGGCGCTCCCGAACGCGCGGGAAAAGCTGAAAGACGAAGTCGAGGCTCTCCTTGCGTTTCGCGCGCGCGGCGGGCGCCGAGGCGCCGACGAGCAAATTTTCCAGCACGGTCATGGTCGGGAAGAGGCGCCGCCCCTCGGGCACGTGGACGAGGCCGGCGGCGACGATCCGGTCCGGGGCGAGCGTCTCGATCGCGCGGCCGTCATAGCGGATGCTGCCACTCTCGGGCCGCAGGATGCCCGAGACAGTGCGCAACAGCGTCGTCTTGCCGGCGCCGTTCGCGCCGATGAGCGCGGCGACCGCGCCCTCGGGCACGGCCAAGGCGATATCGTGCAGCACCGATATCTCGCCATAGCCGGCGCTGAGCCCGGTCACCTCAAGCAGGGACATGGTGCCTCTGCCCCAGATAGGCCGTGATCACCCCCTCGTCGCGCGACACCGCCTCGGGTTTGCCGTCGGCGATCTTGCGGCCGTTGGCGATGGCGACGATGCGGTCGGACAGGCTCATGATCGCCCGCATCACATGCTCGACGATCAGCAGCGTCGTCCCGCCGGCGCGGATATCGCGCAGGATCGGCATCACCTGGTCCACCTCCGCCGGCGTTAGCCCGGCCATCACCTCGTCGAGCAGCAGAACCCGCGGCTGCACCGCGAGCGCGCGGGCAAGCTCGAGCCGCTTCTTTTCCGGCAGCGTCAAGTGACGGGCAAGCGTGGCGCTCCGCCCGGCGAGCTGCACGCGCTCGAGCACCACTTCCGCCCGCTCCTGCGCCGCCCGGACGCCGCCGCCCCGGGCGATCACGCCGACCAGCACGTTCTCGAGCACGCTGAGCTCGAGGAAGGGCTGGACGATCTGGAACGTGCGCGCGATCCCGAGCCGGGCGCGCCGGTGCGGCGGAAGCCGCGTCACGTCCTTGCCGCCGAGGTGAATTGTGCCGTTGTTCGGCCGGATGAAGCCGGAGACGATCTCGAACAGCGTGGTCTTCCCCGCGCCGTTCGGGCCGATGAGGCCGACGATCTCGCCGTGCCCCAGCTCGAAGCTGATATCGCCCAGCACCTGTAGCCCGCCGAAGTTCTTCGATATGCCGCTGAGGCGCAGCAGGGGAGCGGTCATGAACGACGCCGCCGCCAAGCGCGCGAGAGCGGGCCGGCGAGACCGTCGGGCGCGAGGCGGACCACGACGATTAGGATGATGCCGTAGATGATGAGATGCGCGCCCGCGAAGCGCCCGCCCAGCAGCGAGCGCAGCGCCTCCGAAATCGGCACCAGGATCGCCGCGCCGAGCAGCGGGCCCAAGGTGGTGCCGAGGCCGCCGACGAAGGCATAGGTCAGCGACTCCACCGAGAAGGAGAGGCCCAGCAACGAGTCCGGGTCGATGAACAGCAGGTATTGCGCGTAGAAGGTGCCGGCCGCCGCGGCGAGCGCGCCGCTGATGGCGGCGGCGGCGAGCTTTCCGGCGACGACATTGATGCCGAGCGCGGCCGCGGCGCGCTCGTTCTGGCGAATGGCGGAGAGCAGATATCCCAGGCGCGAGCGGCGGATGGCGAGCGAGACGGCGACCGTGACCGCCAGCAGGCCGAGCGCCACGTAATAATAGGCCGCCTTGCTGGAGAACTGGAAGGACGCCGGCGACGACGTCGGCGGAATGGAGAGGCCGTTGCTGGCGCCGAGCGCGTCGAGGTTGGCGACGAGATAATAGGCCATCTCGGCAAAGGCCAGCGTCACCAGCGCGAAATAGATGCCGGTGAGCCGCCGGTGGAAGACCACGTAGCTGAGCGCGGTGCCGATCGCCGCGCCGAGCGCCGCGCTCGCAATCATGCCGAGCCAGGGGCTGATCCCGAGCCACAAATAGAGGATCGTCGAGACATAGGCGCCGATGCCGATGAAGAGCGAATGCCCCAGCGAGATCTGGCCGGCCATGCCGCCGAGCACGTTCCACGCCAGCGCCAACACGCCGTAGAAGGCGATGAGGATGAGGATGTGCGTCTGATAGCTCGTGGCGGCCAGTGGCAGGGCGAGCAGCGTCAGCCCCGCCGCGGCCGCCGCCGGATAGGCCCATCGCGGGCTCACAGCCGCGCCTTGCCGAAAAGGCCGGAGGGGCGGAAGAGCAGCACCACAACGAAGACCGCGTAGGTGAGGAGATAGGGCATCGAGCCGCTGGTAAGCAGCCCGCCCAGCGCCTCGACGACGCCGATCAGCAGCCCGCCGGCCAGCGCGCCGATGAAGCTGCCAATGCTGCCGAGCACGACGACGATGAAGGCGGTGAGAGTGAAATTGATGCCGAGCGTCGGCGCGACATAGAGGAACGGCGCCAGCAGCGGCGCCACCAGGCCGAGCGAGCCGGTGCCTATGCAGAAGGCCAGCAGATACATCCGATCGACAGACACACCGCAGAGCGAGGCGGCGTCGCGATCCTCGGCGGTGGCGCGGATGCGGCGGCCGAGATCCGTCTTCCTCAGGAACCGGTAGAGCGCGAGGCACACCAGGATCGAGACGCCGCAGGCGATGGCCGAGGGCGTCCGGACGATGACGGAGCCGAGGTAGAACTTGCTCGCGGCAAGGCGCGACGGGATCGTGTGCAGATCGGCCGAGAAGATGACGAGCGCCAGGTTCTGCAGCACCAGCGACAGACCCAGCGTCACCAGCACCTGATTGTGCTCGGCGGTGCCGATGATCGGCCGGATGAGGAACTGGTAGGCCGCCGCCGCGCAGAGCGTCACGATCGGCAGCACGAGCAACAGCGCCAGATAGGGATCGAAGCCGAGCATCGTCGCGCCGACATAGGTCAGGTACATGCCGAGCATGAGGAAGTCGCCATGCGCGAAGTTCACGATGCGCATGACGCCGAAGACCATGGTGAGGCCGACCGAGACGATGGCGTAGACCGCGCCGAGCAAGAGACCGTCGACGACGATTTGGGGGACCAGCGCGAGCACGCGACGCTTCCTGTCAGCGACGGCCGACGCCGAGTGCCGCACCATGCGCTGCCGCGCTCTGGTCCATGGTGTTCCTCCCGCCCGTTTCTCGCTTCGCCGGAAATTTGGCGCTTGACGCGTCATCAATAAATCATAACACTAATGGTCAGTCCATTAGATTTTGGCGCGCGGAACGGGAGACCGGATTGGCCGACTATTCGATGGGTGAGCTGATGGCGGTGCTGTTGGCGCGCGATCTCGCCGACGGCGAAAAGGCGATCATCGGCACCAATTCCGATATTCAGGTGGCGGCGTGCAACCTGGCGCGGCAGAGGCAGGCGCCGGGATTGTGGTGGGTCAGCGGCCCCGGCGGCATGGTGAACGCCGACGCGCCGGTCATCCGGCCGACCGCCGACTACGAGAACATCGCGACCAGCGAAGCGGTCATGGACCTGCCGGTGATGGTCGATTTCATCGATTGGAAGGTGCATTTCTTCGACTTCGCCATCCTCGGCGCGCTCCAGATCGACCGTTTCGGCAACATCAACACGGTGTGCGTCGGCCCGCACGCCAAGCCGCGCCTGCGCGGGCCCGGCACCGTAGGCATCAGCGCGCTCACCGCGCTCGCCAGGCGGTTCTACGTCATCATGTTCCGGCACGATCGCGTGAGCCTGACGGCCAACGTCGACTTCGTTTCCGGACCCGGGCATCTCGAGGGCGGCGACAGCCGCGTCGCCCGGGGGCTGCCGCCCGGTGGGCCGAAGCTGGTGGTGACGCCGCTCGGCGTGTTCGACTTCGAGCCGGCGACGAAGGCAATGCGCATCGCCTCGCTCCATGACGGCGTCACGCTGACGGAAGTGCGCGAGCGCACCGGCTTCGATGTCGGGTGCGATGCGGCGCCGTCCGTGACGGCGCCGCCGACGGCGGCGGAGCTCGCGGTCTTGCGCGAGCGGGTCGACAGCACCGGCGTGCTCCGCGCGAAATTTCCCTGGCCGCAGCGGCGGGCCTGATGGGGACCCGCCCGAACGCTGCCGAACGCGTCCAATAGTCGATGAAGGGTTGGCACGATGTATCTTTCTGACGAGCAGATCGCCTTTCGCGACAGCATCCGCCGCATGGTCGAGCGCCACGTGGCGCCGATCGCCGCGGAAATGGACCAGACCGATCGTCTGCCAGAGGAGCTCATTCCCGTGTTCGGCGACATGGGATTGCTGCAGCTCTGGGTCCCCGAGGAGTATGGCGGGCCTGGCGGCAATCTCACGATGGTGTGTCTGGCGCGCGAGGAGATCTCGCGGGTCTCGGAGGCGGCCGCGTTGCTGGCCGGGCAGAATTCGATCGGCATCATCCTGCCCTTGCTGCATTTCGGCACCGAGGAGCAGCGGCGGCGCTTTCTGCCGGAGATCGCCAAGGGCCGCACCATGACTGCCGTGGCGATGACGGAGCCGCAGGCGGGCTCCGACGTGGCCTCGATGAAGACCAAGGCGGTGCGCGACGGTAACGCCGCCTATGTGATCAACGGCCAGAAATGCTACATAACCTGGGGCAACGTCGCAGACTATGTGCTGGTCTTCGCCCGCACCTCCGAGGGGCGCGGCTTCGACGGGATCAGCGCGTTCATCGTCGACGCCAAGACGCCCGGCTTCAAGGTGGGCAAGAACGAGCGGAAGATGGGCTTGAACGGCGTTCCCAATGTTCAGCTCTTCTTCGAGGATATGCGCGTGCCGGCCGAGAACCGGGTTGGCGAGGAGGGCAAGGGCTTCATCGCGTGCATGCGCATCCTGGACCTCAATCGCCCGACGGTCGGCGCGGCCTCGGTCGGGCTGGCGCAGGGCGCGCTCGATGCGGCGGTCGCCTACGCCAAGGAGCGGATGCAATTCGGCCGCGCGATCGCCTCGTTCCAAGGCATCCAGTTCATGCTGGCGGATATGGCTATGCAGCTCGAGGCCGCGCGCAGCCTGGTCTATGAATGCGCCCGCCAGGTGGATGCCGGCGACATGAGCAATCTTCCCATGATGGCCTCGATGGCGAAATGCTTCGCCAGCGACGTCGCGATGAAGGTGACAACCGATGCAGTGCAGATCTTCGGCGGCGCCGGCTACATGAAGGACTACCCGGTCGAGCGCATGATGCGCGATGCCAAGATCAATCAGATCTTCGAGGGCACCAATCAGATCCAGCGGGTGGTGATCTCCCGCCATCTCTTGCAGTGAGTACGGCGGTGCAGCGCATGCCGAAGCTCGTGAGCCTGACCGAGGCGCTCGCCTTCCTCCAGGACGGCATGGAGGTCGCGACCGGCGGCTGGATCTTTAACTCCCAGCCGATGGCCCTGGTGCGCGAGGTCGTGCGCCGCGGCCTGCGCAATCTGCGGCTCGTCCCGGCGCCCGGCAGCATCGCGCCGGACATGCTGATCGGCGCCGGCTGCGTCGCCAGCACGGCCTGCGTCTTCATCAGCTTCGAGCAATTCGGCCTGGCGCCGCATTTCCGGCGCGCCGCCGAAGCCGGTACGATCGAGATCCGCGAGATGGACGGCCCGGCCATCGCCGGCGGTTTGCGCGCGGGAGCGACCGATCTGCCTTACATGCTGATCCCCGATATGGCGACCGATTTGCCGCGCGTGAATCCGGAGTGCTATCGCCCGGTGCCGCGTCGGCCCGGCGAGCGGCCGATGCTCGCCGTACCGGCCATCCAGCCGGACCTGCTGCTGCTGCACGGGCAACAGGCCGACGAGTACGGCAATGTGCAGCTCCTCGGCGGGACGTTCTTCGATCCGCTCCTGGCGCAGGCGGCAAAGCGTGTCGTGGTCACCGTCGATCGCATCGTCGATCCCGAGACGATCCGGCGCGACAATCATCTGACCAAGATTCCCGCGGCTTTCGTCGATGCCGTGGTCGAGGCGCCGTTCGGCGCGCACCCGACGGCCAGCGCCGGCTTCTACGGCATGGACGAGACGCATCTCGCCGACTACGTCGCGGCGAGCGCCGATGCGGCCGGCTTCCACGCCTATCTCGACCGTTACGTCGCCCGCGCCGGCACCCACCGAGACTATCTGGACCGGCTGGGCCGCGAGCGCTTGCGCAGCCTATGCACCACTTCCGCTGCCGCTCTCGGCCTGTGAGCGGTCGGGCCGGGCGCGGAAAACGCTTCGGAGGTCGGACGCGCCGATGACCACGCTTCAGGGCTCAAGCGCCGATGCGCTCGCGGGTATCCGGGTGCTGGATTTCTCCATCATGATGGCGGGTCCCAAATGCACGCGGCTGCTGGCGGATGTCGGCGCCGAGGTGCTCAAGATCGAGCCGCCCGACGGCGATCACATGCGGTCGCGGCCGCCGCTGCGCCAGGGACGCAGCACCTATTTCGGCCAGCTCAATTGCGGCAAGCGCAGCATCGTGCTGGATTTGAAGCGGCGTGAAGCGATCGAGATCGTCCGCAAGCTCGTGCTCCGGGCCGATATCGTCGTCGAGAATTTCAGGCCGGGCGTGATGCGGCGGCTCGGCCTCGACTACGGGGCCCTGGCGGAGATCAATCGACGGCTGATCTATTGCTCGATCTCGGGCTTTGGTCAAAGCGGCCCGGGCGCCGGCCGGCCCGCCTATGCGCCGGTGATCCATGCGGCGAGCGGCTATGACATGGCGCATCTGAGCTATCAGGATGGGCAGGAGCGTCCGGCCAAGAGCGGCATCTTCATCGCCGATGTCCTCGGCGGCATCTACGCCTTCTCCGCCATAGAGACCGCGCTCTTTCAGCGCGAGCGCACCGGGCTCGGCCAGTTCATCGACGTCTCGCTGATGGACGGCATGTTCGACATGCTGGTCTACGAGTTCCAGGAAGCGCAATTCCCTTCCGATCGCCGCCGGCCGCTCTATTTGCCGCTGCGTGCCGAGGGCGGCTATGTCATCGTCGCGCCGGTGAGCCAGAACAATTTCGAGAATCTCTGCGATGCGATCGGGCACCCCGAGTGGAAGACCGACCGGCGCTTTGCCGCGGTCGGCGCGCGCGAGCAGCATTGGGACGAGCTGATGGGCCTGGTCGAGCAATGGACGATGCAGCGCCCGGCCGAGGAATGCGAGGTGCGGTTGATGACCGCCGGCATCCCCTGCTCGCGCTATCTGACGCTGCGCGACGCCATGGCGGACCCGCATTACGCGGCTCGCGGCAGCTTCGCCCGGATCGACGACGGCTCCGGCCCTTTCCTCGTGCCGAACCCGCCGTTCCAGATGACGCGCGCGCGCGCCGCGGCGCGGGCGGCGGTGCCGCAGGCGGGCGAGCACAGCCGCGCGGTCCTGGAGGAGCTTCTCGGGCTGGCGCCCGAGGCGGTGACTTCCCTGGTCGATCAGGGCGTGGTTTCGGACGGGGGCGCGGCCGGCCATCGGGCCGCCCGCGCGCGCGGCCCATGACCGCCGATCGGTCGCGCCCGGCGTCGCGTGGCGGTCGGTCCCCGCCGCGCCAGGCGGCGCGCGCTGCCGCAGGCCCGCTTGCCGCGCGGGAGACGCCTGCCTTCGGTCCGATAAGGACCCGGCGGGTCTTCGAGGAGATTTGCGCGCAGATCCGCAAGGAGCTCGCCACCGGCAAGCTCGGCCCGGGCGACAAGCTGCCGGCCGAGCGCGACCTGGCGCGGCAATTCGGCGTGAGCCGGACGGCGGTGCGCGAGGCGCTGCGCAGTCTGGAGATTGCCGGGGTCATCGCGCTGCACAAAGGCGTAAAGGGCGGCGCCTTCATTCAGGAGGGCAATCCGACCGCGGTCACCCAGTCGATTCGCGACATGCTCTCGCTGGGCCGCATCTCGCTGGACAATCTGACCGAGGCCCGCACGCTGCTGCAGCAAGTGGTGATCCGGCTGGCCTGCGAGCGGGCGACGGAAGCCGACTTCGCCAAGCTCGAGCGCATCATCGACCAGACGGCGATTGCCGACAGCTTCCCCGACCGCCTTGACGCTGCCGCGCAGTTCTACATCGCGGTAGCGCAGGCGACGCGCAACGAGGTCTTCGTCGTCGTGGTCGACGCCATGTACGAGATCCTGCGCCATTTCATGGCCAATGCTGGACCGACGCCGAAGCTCGAACTGATCGAGTTCGGCGCCGATTTCTCAGGTATTACCGCGCCCGCGACGCGGAAGCGGCGGCGGCCGAGATGACGGTGCATCTCACCAAGCTCCACCGCCATCTGATGAAGCACCAGCGCCAGACCGAAGCGGCGCGCGGCGCCGCATGACGATGCCGCACGCCGGAAGCGCCGCCGTCCTTGTCTGCCCATCGCAGGGAACCTTTCGCCATGCTGCTCGCCTGCCGAACCGCTGAGCTGAAGCCCGGCGAAGCCAAGCGCCTGGAGGTGTCCGGCTGCGGGCCGATCGCGGTGTTCAACCTCGATGGCGCCTTCTACGCGATCGACGACACCTGCACCCATGGTCAGGCGTCGCTCTGCGAAGGCTTTGTCGAGAATGGTGTGGTCGAATGCCCCTTCCACGCCGGGACTTTCGACGTCCGCAGCGGCAAGGCGCTGTCGCTGCCGGCGGAAGACGCGGTGAAGACTTATCCGGTCCAGATCGAGGGCGATCGGGTCTACGTCATCGCCGATTAGACGGGTGTGGAGGGTTAAGAGGCAATGGGCGGCGGCATGATCTCGGAGCACCGCGCTCCGCCAAACGGCGGCGCCGCCGCCGACACCCTGACCGACCTGCTCGCACAGCGGTACAGCTGCCGGGCCTTCCTGCCCGATGCGGTGCCGCGAGACACCATCGAGCGCATCCTGCTGCTGGCGCAACGCACCGCCTCCTGGTGCAACGCGCAGCCCTGGCAGATCGTCGTGGCCAGCGGCGCGGCGACCGACCGATTTCGCGAGGCCCTGATCCGCCACGCGCTCGAGCATCAGGCCGCGCCGGATTTCGCCTTCCCGCGCGAATACCGCGATGCCTATCTGGCGCGCCGGCGCGAGTGCGGCTTCCAGCTCTATGAAAGCGTCGGCATTGCCCGCGGCGACCGCGCCGCCGCTCAACGCCAGCGCCTCGAGAATTTCCGCCTTTTCGGCGCGCAGCATGTGGCCATCGTCACCACCGACGCGGCGCTGGGTGTCTATGGCGCCGTCGATTGCGGCGCCTATGTCAGCAATTTCACACTGGCGGCGCGAAGCCTTGGCGTCGCCAGCATCGCGCAGGCCGCGCTCGCGGCCTATCCGGGCTTCATCCGGGCGCATTTCCATGTGCCGGATGACCGTCTTGTCGTTTGCGCGATCTCGTTCGGCTACGAGGATCCCGTGCATCCGGTCAACCGATTCCGTACCAGCCGCGCCGCCCTCGCCGAGGCCGTCCGCTGGATAGAGGAGTGAAAGCGAGCAACGCCGAGGACAGGGTGACGGTCGTCAGGCAGGGCTGCGGCGGAACAGCGCCAAAAAATAGCTTTGGGAGGAGGCAACAATGAGGGAACACGACGATCGACAGCGCGATCACCGACCACAAGCTCTACGGCGATCCCGAGGCGCAGCACCGGCTGTTCGCCGCTTTGCGCCGGGAGGATCCCGTGCATTGGTCCGAGCCCGAGGGATACCGGCCGTTCTGGACGGTCGCCAAGCACCAGGACATCATCGAGGTCGAGCGGCAGAACGATCGCTTCATCAACGCCAAGCGCACCAAGCTCCTGACCATCGACTTCGAGGCCAAGGTCAAGGAGGTGATGGGCGGCAGGCCGATGCTGGTGCGGGCCATCAATCAGATGGACGACCCGGACCATCGCACCTATCAGAAGCTGACGCATGCCTGGTTCCAGCCGCGCCAATTGCGCCAGCTCGAGGAGAGGATCGCCCGCCTGGCACGGGAAAGCGTCGACCGGCTCCGCTCCTTCGGCGGCGAATGCGATTACGTCAATGACGTCTCGGTCTGGTATCCGCTGCGCATCATCATGATGATCCTCGGCCTGCCGGACGAGGATGAGGAGCGGCTGCTCAAGATCACGCAGGCCTATTTCGGCGGCGGCGACCCCGAGATGCAGCGCGGCTCGGATCTGATCAAGGCGACGCTCGACTATATCGAGTATTTCAAGGAAGTGGTTGCCGACCGGCGGCGCCATCCGCGCGACGATGTCGCCTCGATCATCGCCAATTCCGAGATCGACGGCAAACCCATCGGCGATTTCGAGGCCTATTCCTATTACATCGCCCTGGCGAGCGCCGGGCACGACACGACCAGCTCGACCGTCGCCGGCGGCCTCCTCGCCTTGATCGAGAACCCCGACGAGCTTGGGAAGCTCAGAGCCAAGCCGGACCTCATTCCCGTAGCGGTCGAGGAGATGGTGCGCTGGGTATCGCCGGTGAAGCACTTCTTCCGCACCGCCGTCGAGGATTACGAGCTGCGCGGCAGGAAGATCAGGGCCGGCGACCATCTCCTCATGTGCTATCCCTCCGCCAATCGCGACGAGGAAGTCTTCGATCACCCCTTCGCCTTTCTGGCCGACCGGTCGCCCAACCGCCATCTCGGCTATGGTTACGGGATTCACGCCTGCATCGGCCAGCACCTGGCACGCGCCGAGATGATTGCGCTGTTCCGGGAATTGCTCGCGCGGGTTGATCATGTTGAGTTGGCGGGGCGGCCGAGCTGGACGGAGACCTCGTTTCTGGGCGGCATCAAGCGCCTGCCGATCCGGTATCGCATGGCATAGCTTGCTCTCGCCGGAGCCCGTCGCTAAACCGCATCGAGGGGCCGTTGCGCCTCTCGTTCAGAAAAGTGTCGCCGGCTTCGGCCCACACTTTGGTTGACCTGACGGTGGAGGCGCATGGTGGCAGCGGAAGCGAGCGTTGGACGGTTCGGAAGCGGACAGGCGGTCCTGCGGATCGAGGATAAGGGGCTGTTGACCGGCGTCGGCGTCTATGCCGGCGATGTGGCGCTGCCCGGAGCGACCCATCTGTTCTTCTTGCGCTCGCCGCATGCGCATGCGCGCATCGTATCGCTCGACACCTCGGCCGCGCGGCGCCTGCCGGGCATCGTCGCCATCATCACCGGCGAGGATCTGGTCAAGGCCGGGGTCAAGCCGATCCCGCTGGCACCCGCCTTCCAGCGCCCGGATGGCTCGCCCGCCGCGACGCCGCCGCGCCGGGCCCTGGCCTTCGAGACGGTGCGCTTTGTCGGCGAAGCGGTGGCGGCGATCGTCGCCGAGACCTATGCCCAGGCGCGCGACGCCGCCGAGGCGGTCGAGGCCGAGTATGAAGAGCTTCCCGCGGTCGTCGATGTCGACCGGGCGGTGGCCGCCGATGCCCAGAACGTCATCGCTGAGATGCGCCACGGCGACGCCGCGGCTGCCGCCGCCGCCTTCAAGCAGGCGGCGCATGTCGTCGAACTCGACCTCACCAATCAGCGCCTGGCGGCCGCGCCGATGGAGCCGCGCAGCATCATCAGCTACTACGACGCGGCCAGCGACCGCATCACGCTGCGCATGAGCAGCCAAATGCCGTCCGGCGTGCGCGATTCGCTGTGCGACGAGGTGCTGGGCCTGCCGCACGACAAGGTTCGCGTGCTGGTCGGCGATGTCGGCGGCGGCTTCGGCATGAAGACCGGGATCTACCCCGAGGACATCGTGCTCGCCATCGCCGCGCGCCAGGTGAAGCGTCCCGTGCGCTGGGCGGCCGAGCGCCTCGAGGATTTTCTCGCGGCGACGCATGGCCGCGACGTCAAAAGCCGCGCCTCGCTGGCGCTCGACGCCTCCGGCCGCGTGCTGGCGTTCCGCGTGAACTCGCAGGCCAATGTCGGCGCCTATGGCACGACCGTCGGCATCATCATCCAGCTGATGATCGGGCCCTGGGTGTCGACCAGCATCTACGACATCAAGACCATCGACTTCACGCTGCAGGCGGTGCTGACCAACACGGCGCCGACCGGCGCTTATCGCGGTGCCGGCCGTCCGGAGGCGATCTACATCATCGAGCGTCTGATGGACGCGGCCGCGCGCAAGCTCAAGCTCGACCCGACCGAGATCCGCCGGCGCAACATGATCCGGCCGGAGCAGATGCCCTATACCAACGCGATGGGGCAGGTCTATGACAGCGGCAAGTTCGAATCGGTGATGGACCAGGCGTTGAAGCTCGCGGATTGGCAGGGCTTTGACGCCAGGGCCGAGGCGTCGCGCCGGCGCGGCAAGCTGCGTGGGCGCGGCATCGCGACCTTCCTCGAATGGACCGGCGGCAACGTCTTCGAGGAGCGCGTCACCGTGGCGGTGCAGGGCGATGGCGAGATCGAGATCTATTCGGCGACGCAGGCGATGGGGCAGGGGATCGCCACCAGCTTCGCCCAGCTCGCCGTCGACGCGTTCGGCGTTCCCATCGACAAGATCCGCATCGTCCAGGGCGACACCGATCGCGGCTCGGGCTTCGGCAGCGCCGGCTCGCGCTCGCTCTTCACCGGCGGCTCAGCCATCCGCGTCGCGTCGGAAAAAGTCATGACCACGGCGCGCGAGCTCGCCTCTTCGGTGCTCGAGGCCTCGGCCGCGGACATCGAATATGTCGAGGGCGTCTTCCAGGTCTCGGGCACCGACCACAAGGTCGGTCTCTTCGAGCTTGCCGCCCGCCAGCCGCAGCAGCGGATTTTCGTCGATTCCACCAGTTCCGCCGGCGGTCCGACCTGGCCCAATGGCTGCCATATCTGCGAGGTCGAGATCGATCCCGACACCGGCGCCGTCGCCGTCGTCGACTACGCCTCGGTCAACGATGCCGGCCGCGTGGTGAACCCGATGATCGTCCGCGGCCAATTGGATGGCGGCGCGGTGCAGGGTCTCGGCCAGGCCTTCACCGAGCATCTCATCTATGAGGGCGGGTCCGGTCAGGCCCAGACCGCGAGCTTCATGGACTACGCCATGCCGCGGGCGGATCTGGTGGCGCGTTTTAAAACGGAGCTCGATCAGTCGACACCGTGCCTCACCAACCCGCTGGGTGTCAAAGGCGTGGGCGAGCTCGGCACGATCGGCGCCACGCCGGCCGCCGTCAACGCGGTGGCCGATGCGCTGGCGCGCGCCGGCCGGGCGGAGCTGGCCGACCGCCTGCAGATGCCGCTCACCGCCGGCCGCCTCTGGCAGCTCCTGCACGGCAGCGGGAAGTAGCCGCGTCGCTTTACGCGGGGCCGTCCCATTCGCCACGCTCGATGAAGGCGGCTTTTGCCGTTCTCAGCCCCTGCACCAGCGACGGCGCGCCGCCATAGGCCACCATCTGAAAGATCACCTCGGTGATCTCCTCCTTGGTGGCGCCCTTGTTGCGCGCCGCATGGATGTGAAGCCGCAGCTCATCCGCGCAGCGCAGCACCGTGAGCGCCGCCACGGCACAGAGCTCCCGCTCGCGCTGCGGCAGCAGCTCGCGCCGGTAGAGCCCGCCGACGAAGAACTCCGACAGCTTCCGCGCGAGATCCGGATCGAATTGCTGCCAGAGGTGATAGGCGGTCTCCTCGCGCCCCACGGGCGCGTAGAGGCTCTGCCGGCTGTCATCGAGGCTCGCCGCCGCATCGCTTTTCTGCTGCATCTCTGGTCTCCGGATCGAAGGAGGGTCGCGGCTCTTACCGGTCGGCCAATTCGGCACGCCAATAGGAGCGCGCGGTCTCCATGTGATGGTGCATGAGCGCGATGCCGCGCTCGACGTCCCGCGCCTTAACGGCATCGACGATCTGCTCATGCTGCTTGTGGGACGCCTTGGCGCGCTGCGGCCGCGCGAAATAGAGGCGGCGGCGCGGCAGGGTCAGCTCATAGAACGCATTGAGCACGCGCACCAGGATCGCGTTATGCGCCGCGCCGACCAGGGCGAGATGGAAGGCGTTGTCCTTCTCGGCGATATTGCCTTTCGCCGCGATCACCACCGACGTCTCCGCGAGGATGCGATCGAGCGCCGTCAAATCGCCCCCGTCGCGTCGCGCACAGGCGAGCTCGATCGCCGACCGCTCCAGCGCCGCCCGCACCTCCATCGTGTCACCGATCTCGCGCGCGGTCGGCGGCAGGCCCAGCTGCGACAGCAGCACCAGCGCCTCGAAGCTCGATCGCTGCCGCACCTCGCGCATATAGATGCCCGATTGCGGCCGCGCCTCGACGACCCGCAGCGAGGCGAGCATGGCGATGGCCTCGCGGATGGCGTTGCGGCCGACACCCAGCCGCTCCGCCAGCTCCCGCTCGGAGGGCAGCCGGTCGCCCGGCTGCAGCCGCCGGTCGGCGACGAATTCCATCAGCTTGGCGATGACCGGTTTCGTGCTGGTGTCGTACATGTCGGAGAAGGATAGCATTGGCCCTACCAAATTGGTAGGGCCAGCTGGCGTTCTTCCTGTTGAATGCCGGGCGGGGTGGCGCTATGGTCCTACCAATCTGGTGGGACCAGAAACGGGAGGCCGGGATGGGCGAGAAGACGCGTCTCGATTGGCTGCGCGGCTCGGTTCGCGACGACAAGGCCGGCGGCATCTTCCGCGTCCACCGCCGCACCTTCGTCGATCCGGACGTTCTCGACCTCGAGCGCCGGCGCATCTTCGATCGCTGCTGGCTCTATCTCGGCCATCTCTCGGAAGTGGAGGAGCCTGGGCGGTTCGTGTCGCGGCGCGTCGGGGGCCGGCCGCTCATCTTCAACCGCGACCGCAAGGGCAAGATCCATGCCTTCTTCAATTCCTGCGCCCATCGCGGGGCGATGATCTGCCGCGAGAAGGAAGGCCGCGCCAACGCCTTTACCTGCCCCTATCACGGCTGGAGCTTTGGCGCCGACGGCCGCCTCATCGGCGCCCCGCTGCCGGAGTCCTATGCGCCGGGCTTCGCCGAGGATCCCGGCGTCAATCTGAAGGAGGTGCCCAAGCTCGCCGAATTCTGTGGCTTCGTCTTCGTGAATTTCGATCCGGGCGCGGACGGGCTCGAGGATTATCTCGCCGGCGCCTGCGAGTATCTCGAAATCGTCTCGCAGCACAGCGAAGCCGGGATGCAGATCCTCGGCGGCGGCCAGTCCTACGGCGCCAGGGCGAACTGGAAGCTGCTGCAGGAGAACAGCGCCGACGGCTATCACGCGCTCACCACGCACGCCACGTACTTCAACTACATCAAGGCCCGCGACGGCTTCGTCCTGAACAATTACGGCAAGGGCGGCTTCGGCCGCGTGCGCGATCTCGGCAACGGCCATGCCGTGTCGGAATCCGTGGGCGAGACGCCGTGGGGACGGCCCGTCGCGCGCTGGATCCCGCCGTGGGGCGAGCAGGGCAAGGCCGAATGCGACGCCATCCACCGGCGCCTCGCCGCGCGCCTCGGCGCCGAGCGCGCGGAGATCATCTGCCGCGGCGACCGCAACCTGCTGATCTTTCCAAACCTCGTCGTCAACGACATCATGGCGGTGACCGTCCGCACCTATTTTCCGGTTGCGCCGGACCGGTTCGAGGTCGAGGCCTGGGCGCTGGCGCCCAAGGACGAATCGCCGTTCATGCGCGACATGCGGCTGCGCAGCTTCCTCGAATTCCTCGGGCCCGCCGGCTTTGCCACGCCCGACGATGTCGAGATGCTGGAGCTGTGCCAGCAGGGCTATGCCACCTGCGAGGCGGTCGAGTGGAACGATCTCTCGCGCGGCGTCCTGACCGAGGACGGGCCCGCGCCCGCCAAGCAGGACGAGCTTCAGATGCGGACCTTCTGGCGGCGCTGGCACCAGCTGATGACGGAGGCAGCCTGACATGGTCGAGATCACGCGGTCGGCGGTGGAGGATTTCCTCTATCATGAGGCGGCGCTGCTCGATGGCTGGCAGCTGCAGCAATGGGCGGAGCTCTTCACCGACGACGGCCAGTATCTGGTGCCGTCGACCGACCGCCCCGACGGCGCGCCCGACGAGACGTTGTACCTCATCTATGACGACCGGCACCGGCTCGGCGAGCGCGCGCGCCGCTTGCTGCAAAAGACCGCCCATGCCGAATTTCCGCATTCGCGCACGCGGCACCTCGTCTCGAACGTCCGCCTGCTCAAGCAGGAGGGCGAGATCGTCAAAGCTGCCTGCGCCTTCGTGGTCTACCGCTCGAAACGCGAGGTGATGGATATCTACCCCGGCCGCAGCAACTATGAGCTGGTGGCCTCGGGCACCGGCGCGCTGCGCATCCGCTTGAAGCGCGCGGTGCTCGACCTTGACGCGCTGAGGCCGCAAGGCAAGCTCAGCATCATCCTCTGAGGGGGCATCATGACACGCTACACCAAGCTCGGTTATGTCGCTCTGAACGTCACCGATCTCGCCCGCGCCCGCCCGTTCTACGAGGATCTGCTGGGGCTCGACGTCGCCGGCGCCGGACCGGAAGGGACCTTGTCGCTGCGCTGCAGCTACGATCATCACAACCTCCTGCTCTATCCCGCCAAGGCGCCGGGCCTGAAGCGCATCGGCTGGGAGATCGAGAGCGACGCGGAGCGCGATCGCCTCTACGAGCGGCTGCTGCGCGGCGGCCACCAGGTCTGGGAGGTCGCCCCCGCCGAATGCGCCGCGCTCCATCAGGGGCCAAGCTTCAGGCTGACCGAGCCGACCACCGGCGCGGTCTTCGAATTCTACGCCACGATGCGCGAGTTCAGCGGTCAGCCCTACCGTCCGTCGCACACCAAGATTCAGCGGCTCGGCCACGTCGTGCTCAAGACGCCGCGCTACGACGAGGCCCGCCGGTTCCTGACCTCGGAGTCTCAACTTCCGCGTTTCCGACGAGATCGACGGCAGGGTCTCCTTCCTGCGCTGCTATCCCAATCCGTTCCACCATTCGCTCGGCATCGGCGCGGCGCGCGAGCCGGGGCTGCATCACGTCAATTTCATGGTCAGCGAGATCGACGACATCGGCAAGGCGGTCAACCGCCTGAACCGGAATCAGGTGCCGATCGTCCACGGACCGGGCCGGCATCCGCCGTCGGGCAGCATCTTCCTCTATTTCCTCGATCCCGATGGGTTGACCGTGGAATACAGCTTCGGCATGGAGACCTTTCCCGCCGAGAACCCGCGCAAGCCGCGCCTGATGGAGCCGATCCAGCCTTCCTTCGACTACTGGGACTGCCCGATCGATCCCCGGAAATCCGCGATAGGCGCGATCGAGCGCGCGACCGAACCGGCGGCGGCGCGATGATCTCGGCCGGCTTCGATCAGCGGGTGGCGATCGTCACCGGCGCCGGCAAGGGCACTGGCGGCATCGGCCGGGCGATCGCCGCACGCCTGGCCGAGGGCGGCGCCAAGGTCATGCTCGCCGACATCGATCCCAAGGTCGCCGAGACCGCCGCGGAGCTGCGCGCCGAGGGAGCGGAAGCGGCGAGCCATGTCGGGTCGCTGGCCGAGGAGGGCACGGTCGCCGCCATGGTCGACGAGACGCTGCGCCGCTGGGGCCGGGTCGACATTCTCGTGAACAATGCCGGCGGCGGCATCATCCGCCCGTTCCTCGATCATGACGGCGACAGCCTGCGCGAGACGCTGGCGCGGAATTTGTGGTCGGCGATCTGGTGCTGCCATAAGGTCCTGCCGCCGATGGTGACGCGGAATTTCGGCCGCATCGTCAATATCGGCGCCGACAGCCTGCGCACCGGCATCGCCGATCACGCCGGCTACAACGCGGCCAAGGGCGGCGTGAACGGGTTGATGACGGCGCTGGCGCGCGAATTCGCCGGCTACGACATCACCGTCAACACCGTGGCGCCCTGCGTCGTGAACACGCCGCGATTTCGCGCGCTGAAGCAAAGCGATACCCGCTTGGCGGCGCATTTCGAAGGTGTGGTGCCGAAGGGAAGGGCGGCCGAGATCGATGAGATCGCGTCGCTCGTCTGCTTTCTCGCGCGCGCGGACTCGGCCTTCATCACCGGCCAGGAGGTCAGCATCAACGGCGGCAGCGCCATGCCGTGAGGGGGGCGGCAGCGGCCACCGGTGCCTGCGCCTTGGACTTGGCCGCAGGAATGGCAATTTCCCAGCAGAATCAATGCTATATATGCGACTCAAAAATAACGCAACGCTACCGTTGCGTTTTCTGGCGTCTTGGGTTAGGGTTTGTGGTGCGCAGGAGCCGCCGCACCCGCCAGCCCCAGGAGGGCACCATGTTGAAGGTCCCGTCCGCCGTACTGAGCACCGCCGTCGCCGTTGCGCTCGTCGCCTCGCCGCTGTCATCGGCCTCGGCACATGACCGTCATCACGGCCCGGTCTTCGGCCTTGCGGCAGCCGGCGCTGCCGTCGTGGTCGGTGCCGCCGCGTTACTGACCGCGCCTTTCGTCATCGCCACCGCGCCGCTGCGCGCGCCGGCCTATTACGCGCCGCCGCCCTATTACCCGCCACCGCCACCGGCGCCGGCCTATTACGCGCCGCCGCCCGGTTACTACGCCCCGCCTCCGGGCTACTACGCGCCGCCGCCGCCACCACCAGCTTATAACTATGCGCCGGGATATCCGCCAGGCTACTACCGCTAAGCCCGCGCCGGCTGCCGACGGGACGCGACCGACGCAACGGCCGGCGGCGCCGCGCCGCGGCGGCCGCCCGTCGCGTGCCGCGGCCGAGCAGCTCGGCGAGACCATCCTCGACGCCGCGACCGAGCTGTTCCTGACCGACGGCTACGGCGTCACCAGCGTAGAGGCGGTGGCGCGCCGCGCCCGCATCTCCAAGCGTACCTTCTACAGCCGCTTCCACGACAAGGCCGAGCTCTTCGGCGCGGTGGTTCACCGCGTCGTCGAGCGTCTGCGGCCGAGCGGCGATGCCGGCCTGTTCGAAGGCGGCACGCTCGAGGAGATTTTGACGCGGCTGGCGCGGCTCATCCTGCGCGCGGCGCTCTCGCCGCAGGCGCTGGCGCTCCACCGCGTGATCCAGGCGGAGGCGATGCGCTTTCCCGAGCTGGCGCGGGTGGTGGCCGATCAGGGCGGCAGCCGCGAGGCCGTCAGTCGCATCGCCGCACTGCTCGAGCGCGAGGCCCGCGTCGGCGATCTCACGCTGGAGAATGCGCCCTTTGCCGCGGCGCAATTCCTGCAGATGGTGGTGGCGCTGCCGCAGCGGCGCGCCCTCGGGCTCGGCACGCCAATGACCGCGCCTGAGCTTGAGGAATGGGCGCGCGACACCGTCTCTCTGTTCCTCAACGGGTGCGTGGGGCGGCCGCGCCGCTAGTCTAACCGAGGCTCAG
>CAWBKF010000045.1:0-52393 GCA_963789275.1 uncultured Alphaproteobacteria bacterium | reverse complement strand
ACAACACTTTGGCGCGCGCGCTGCATTGGCTAACCGTCGCGCTGCTGCTGGCGATCATGCCGATGGGGCTGATCATGGGCGGGTTGCCGCGCGGCACGCTGCAGAACACGCTGTTCGTCACCCATGAGTCGCTCGGCCTCACCGTCCTCGCCCTGACCACGCTGCGCCTCCTCTGGCGGCTCGCCCGCCCGGCTCCGCCGCCTTCGGCCGTGCTGACACCGCTCGAGCGCAAGGCCAGCGGCGCGGTCCATGCGCTCCTCTATCTCCTGCTCTTCGTCATGCCGATCACCGGCTACCTCTTCGTCACCTTCAGCGGCATCGAGCTCAACTATTTCGGCCTGATCGACGTGCCGGCCCTGGTCGCGACGGCGAAGCCGCGGGCGCAAATCGCGATTTTCGTTCATAGCAGCCTGCAATGGGCGATCTATACGCTGGCGGCACTGCATGTCGGCGCGGCACTGCAGCATTACTTTCTGCGGCGCGACGACGTGCTGCAGCGCATGCTGCCGGCAGTGCGCCGGCGTTAACACTCCGACTGTTGCAGAAATCCCACTTAGGGGTAAGAACCGCCAGCGGTCGCGGACGAAAACGCGTGACGGTTGTTTATCGCGCGTGGCTCAAGTCTTTCCCCTGAACCCCGACGACAGCGCCCTCGACGAGGCGCAAGCCGCGCTGGCCAACACGCTCATGGGGCTGCCGCGCGAATGGATTCTGCTGCTCGAGCGGCGGATCGACGGGACGCCGGTCGACGTCGTGCTGATCCACCCCAACATCGGCGTGGCCTTGGTCGATCTCGCGCCGCACAGCCCCGAAGCGGCGCTTGACGGGCTGCGCGCGCGGCTCGAGCGCGAGGATTTCGCCCGCTTTTTCCCCGGCGAGCTGCCGCTGGTCGCGGTCAGCATCGCCGAGGACGAGATCGACGCGATCGGCGAGCGGCTTGCCGCTGCGTTCGACGCGGCGCCGCTGCTCGCCATCGCGGATGGCGATTGGGCCGACGCGGTCGTCGAGCTGCTGCTGCTGCCAAGCGACGTGACGATGGCGCCGGCCGGCGCCCCGGCGCCCGCGCAGCGAGCGACGCTGAAGCCGGAACCGGAGCCGGAGCCAGAATTCGAGAGGGAACAGCGGGTTGCGGAGCTGCAGCCGGAGGCCGGGCCCGCCACGACGCCGATGCCGCTGCTGCTGCTCGAGGATGAGCTTCCGGTGAGCCGCGGGCGCGCCGAATACCCGATGGCCGACGCGCCGACGGGCGGGCGGTGGCCGGAATGGATCGCCGGCACCGCGTTGGCCGGGGTGATCGCGCTGGTGGTTGCCGGCGCCTGGGGCCTCAGCACCGGCGCCGATTGGCTGCCCGGCGGCGGCTCCCGCCAGGCCGAGATCACGCTGCCGCTTGCGCCCGCCGCCACGCCGGCGGTGCCGCCGCAAGCCGCCGCAACCACGCAGAAGCCCCCCGCCCCGCCCGCAGCGCCGCCGGTGGTGATGGCGGCAAAATCGCCGGCCGCGCCACCGCCGGCGCCACCGCGCCCGACCGAGGTCGCGCCGCTGCCGCAGGCCGTCGCGGCGGCCGTGCAGCCGCCGGAAGCCGCCGCCGCGCCGTCGAGCGAGGCAGCGCCATCGCCGCAAGCCGCGCCGCCGGCGAGCGCCACGGCGCCCGTGCCGCCGGCGACAGCCGCCGCTGCGGCCAAGCCGAAGCCACACCGGGTGGCGCGCGCGACACCCGATGAGTCGACGCGGCTGATGCGCCGCGAGCTCGGGAGCGCCGCCGATACCGGCTCGTCCGCACCGCCGATCGATGCCGCCGACCTGCCGCCGCCCGATTCACCTGCCGCGTCAGCGCCCGCACGCGGTAGCAGAGGTCCCCGCCTCTCCTCCGGCCGCTGCCCCAACTGCCGCCGCTGCCGGACACGGGAACCGGCGCCGATCCCCGCCCCGACGGCGCAGCTGGTGCGGCAGGCGTCCAACGCGCCGCTCGACGCCGTCGCCTCCCCGGCAGGCCACGGCGAGTGCCGTCCCTACACCGCCGACACCACCCTCACCGGCCGCAGCGTCGCGGTGGAGGGCGTCGCCTGCCGCGACAGCGACGGCCAATGGCGCCTGGTCAGCGAAGTGCCGCAGCATTAATCCCACGGGTTGAGGGCGTGGTTGCGCCCTGGCGGCGCCTGGGGTAAGTGTCAGCCGCCCTTGTTTGCGAGCGCCCGCCCATGATCCCGCGCTACAGCCGGCCCGAGATGAGCGCCATCTGGGCGCCGCAGAATCGCTTCCGCATCTGGTTCGAGATCGAGGCGCATGCCTGCGACGCGCTGGCGCGCGCCGGCGTCATCCCGGCCGCCGCCGCCAAGGCGATCTGGGCCAAGGGCACAGGCCCTTACGACCTCGACCGCATCGATGCGATCGAGCGCGAGACGCGGCACGACGTGCTCGCCTTCCTCACCCATCTCGCCGAGCGCATCGGCCCCGAGGCGCGCTTCGTGCATCAGGGCATAACCTCCAGCGACGTGGTCGATACCGCCTTCTCGGTGCAATTGAAGGAAGCCGCCGACCTGCTGCTCGCCGATGTCGATCATCTGCTGGCGGTGCTGAAGCGCCGCGCCCTCGAGCACAAGCTCACCCTCACCATTGGCCGCAGCCACGGCATCCATGCCGAGCCCACCACCTTCGGCCTCAAGCTTGCCGGCTTCTACGCCGAGTTCCAGCGCGCGCGGCAGCGGCTCGAGGCGGCGCGCGCCGAGATCGCAGTCTGCGCCATCTCCGGCGCCGTCGGCACCTTCGCCAATGTCGACCCCGAGGTCGAGGCGTATGTCGCGGGAAAGCTCGGCCTCACGCCCGAGCCGGTCTCGACCCAGGTGATCCCGCGCGACCGCCATGCCTTCTATTTCGCCGCGCTCGGCGTCGTCGCCGGCTCGGTCGAGCGGCTCGCCACCGAGATCCGCCACCTCCAGCGCACCGAGGTGCGCGAGGTCGAGGAGTATTTCGCACCGGGCCAGAAGGGTTCCTCGGCGATGCCGCACAAGCGCAACCCCATCCTGACCGAGAATTTGACCGGGCTCGCCCGGCTGGTGCGCGGCGCGGTGGTGCCGGCGTTGGAGAATGTCGCGCTGTGGCACGAGCGCGACATCTCGCACTCATCGGTCGAGCGCGTCATCGCGCCCGACACCACCGTGGCGCTCGATTTCGCGCTGGCGCGGCTCGCCCAGGTGGTCGACAAGCTGGTGGTCTATCCCGAGGCGATGCGCGCCAATCTCGACAAGCTCGGCGGGCTCGTCCATTCACAGCGCGTGCTGCTGGCGCTGACCCAGGCGGGCATGAGCCGCGAGGACGCCTATCGCACCGTGCAGCGCAACGCCATGCCGGTCTGGGATGGCAAAGGCCGCTTCCTCGACCTGCTCAAGGCCGATCCGGAGGTGACGCGGCATCTCCCCGCCGCGCAGCTCGAGGCGCTGTTCGATGAGGCCTATCACGTGAAGCATGTCGAGACGATCTTCCGGCGGGTGTTCGGGACGGGCTGAGCCGCCGCGTCACGTCCCGGCGTCGAGCTGCTTTTTCGCCTCTTCGGCGCAGCGCGCGAGCTCGAAGCGCACTCTGGCCTCGTCGCAGGCGACGCCGCGCCGGGTCAAATCGCCGCAGACCTTGGCGACGATGTCGGCGCTGCCGGGATGCTGCAGATCGGACTGCATCACCTCCTGCGCGTAGGTGCGGGCGGCGTCGCCGGCAAGCCCGAGACGCTCCGCCGCCCAGAGGCCCAGCAGCTTGTCGCGCCGCGCCTTCACCTTGAAGGCAAGCTCCTGCTCCTGCTCGAACTTGCGCTCGAAGCCTTTCTCGCGCTCGTTAAAGGTCGTCATCAGCCACTCCTCTTGGCGCGTCGCCGGGTGATGCCCATTATGCGCCGGGGGAGAATAGCGCATGTGCACCTTGGTTGTCCTGCGTCGGCCCAGCCATGACTGGCCGCTGCTCATCGCGGCCAACCGCGACGAGATGATCGGGCGGCCGTGGCGGCCGCCGGGCCGGCATTGGCCCGACCGGCCCGAGGTGACGGCCGGGCTCGACGAGTTGGCCGACGGCTCCTGGCTCGGGCTCAATGATCATGGGGTGGTTGCCGGCATCCTGAACCGTTTCGGCACGCTCGGCCCGGCGCCGGGGCAGCGCTCGCGCGGCGAGCTGGTGCTCGAGGCGCTCGACCATGCCGATGCCGGCGATGCGGCGGCGGCGCTCGCCCAGATCGACCCCCGCGCCTACCGCCCCTTCAACATGATCATCGCCGACAACCGCGACGCCTATTGGCTCCGGCACGCCGATCCCAGCGGGCGGCAGCGAGTCGCGGCAAGGCCGCTCGGCGCCGGCCTCGCCATGATCGCCGCCGGCGATCTCGACGAGAGCGAGACGCCGCGGCTGCGCCGCTACCGCCCGCGCTTTGCCGCAGCACCCGCGCCCGATCCCGGGAACGGCGATTGGGGCGCCTGGGAAGCCCTCCTCGCCGATGACCAGACGACGCCGCAGGACGGACCCGCCGGTGCCATGCGTTTCACGACCGAGCGCGGCTTTGCCACGGTCTCGAGCGCGCTGATCGCGCTGCCTGCCGCGGCGCGCGCCGGCGTCCGACCGGTGTTCCGCTTTCGCGCCTGGCAGCCCGAGCCCACGCCCTGGCGCGAGGTCGGCAACTCGTGAGCGGGCCGGCGACGTTGTTTCGTCGCCGCAGGCTTGCTATAGAGCGTTGCTCCCCGCCGCCCCTTGCCAGCGCAGGTTCCGGCCATGTCCCGACGCAAACAGGTCTATGAGGGCAAGGCGAAGGTCCTTTTCGAAGGTCCCGAGCCCGGCACTCTGGTGCAGTATTTCAAGGACGACGCCACCGCCTTCAACAACCAGAAGAAGGGCACGATCACCGGCAAGGGCGTGCTCAACAACCGCATCAGCGAATTCCTGATGATGAAGATCGCCGAGATCGGCATCCCGACGCATTTCGTGCGCCGGCTGAACATGCGCGAGCAGCTGGTCCGGCAGGTCGAGATCATCCCGATCGAGGTGGTGGTGCGCAACGTCGTCGCCGGCTCGCTCGCCAAGCGCTTCGGCATCGCCGAAGGCACGGCGCTGCCGCGCTCGATCGTCGAGTATTATTTCAAGAAGGACGAGCTCGGCGATCCCATGGTGTCGGAGGAGCACATCACCGCCTTCGGCTGGGCGACGACGCAGGATCTCGACGAGATCATGCAGATGTCGCTCAGGATCAATGATTTCCTCTCGGGCCTCTTTCTCGGCATCGGCATCAAGCTGGTCGACTTCAAGCTCGAGTTCGGCCGGCTCTACCAGAATGACGAGATGCGCCTGGTGCTGGCCGACGAGATCAGCCCGGACAATTGCCGCCTCTGGGACACCAAGACGCAAGAGAAGATGGACAAGGACCGCTTCCGCCAGGATCTCGGCCGCGTCGAGGAAGCCTATCAGGAAGTGGCGCGCCGCCTCGGCATCCTGCCCGAAGGCGGGCCGGGCGACATGAAGGGCCCGCAGACGGTGCAGTGATGAAGGCGCGCGTCCATGTCATGCTGAGAGAGGGCGTGCTCGACCCCCAGGGCAAGGCGATCGCGCATGCGCTGGGCTCGCTGGGCTTCACCGGTGTCAGCGAGGTGCGCCAGGGCAAGGTGATCGATCTCGAGATCGCCGAGAGCGATCCGGCGCGGGCACGACAGACGGTGGAGGAGATGTGCCGCCAGCTCCTCGCCAATACCGTGATCGAGAGCTACCAGATCGAGCTCAGGGGCTGAGCTTCGTCGGCGCGCGGGCGCGCCGCCGCCGCAATCGCTGTCGCAGCTTCAAATTCTCCGCCAGCGCATCGTCGCGCTCGCGCTCGGCGCGTTTCAATCGCGCCTGCGCGCGGGTGAGCTCGCGGCGCAGCAGGATGAGATATTTGTCGTCCGGCGTCATGGCACCGCCCGGATTATCGCCGCTTCGCGCTGCGCTCGACAGGGAAAAGGCGCCGCGCCGGAACGGAGCTCGAACGAGGCCCGTTCCCAAGATAGAGAAAACTCCATCGGAGGAATGTCATGGCCTCACCCAGGCAAAAGCGCAAAGTCAAGCGCGTGATGCACGAATTCAAGGAAGGCGAGCTCAAGGCCGGGCGCGGGCGGCGCGGCAAGGTGAAAAGCCGCCGCCAGGCGGTCGCCATCGCCATGTCCGAGTCGGGACAGTCGCGCCAGCGCGCCAAGCGCAAGCCGGCAAGGAAGACGACTGCGAAGAAGACCGGCAAGACCACGCGCCGGATCGGCAAGGCCGCGCGCTGAACCGGCGCGGCGCTTGATCGGCGGCGGAGGGCGGGGTAGATCAGGCTGACCCCGCCCCCGCGCCGCGAAGCGAGGCCCGCGCCGATGCAAGCCGCCATCATCGTCTTCCCCGGCTCCAACCGCGAGCAGGACGTCCATGACGCGCTCGAGCGGGCCTCGGGCAAGCCGCCGCTCAGGGTGTGGCATCGCGACAGCGCGCTGCCCAAGGCGGATCTGCTGGTCATCCCCGGCGGATTTTCCTATGGCGACTATCTGCGCTGCGGCGCCATGGCGGCGCATTCGCCGATCATGCGCGAGATCAAGGCCTGCGCGGCGCGCGGCACGCCGGTGCTCGGCATCTGCAACGGCTTCCAGATCCTGACCGAGGCCGGGCTGCTGCCGGGCGTGCTGCTCACCAACAAGACGCTCGGATTCCACTGCAAGGAAGTCGATCTGCGCGTCGAGACCAGCCAGAGCATCTTCACCTGCCGCTATGAGGCGGGCCAGGTGATCCGCGTGCCGGTGGCGCATCATGACGGCAACTACTTCGCCGATGACCCGACGCTCGACCGGCTCGAGCAGAAAGGCCTCATCGCCTTCCGCTATTGCACGCCTGAGGGCGAGGTCACCGAGGAAGGCAACGCCAACGGCTCCGCGCGCAACATCGCCGGCATCTTCAACGAGGCGAAGACGGTGCTGGGATTGATGCCGCATCCCGAGGACGCCACCGATCCGCTGCTCGGCCGCATCGACGGCCAGTCGCTTTTCGCCGGGCTGGTGGAGGCGCTCGCTTGAGCGCTGAAGCCGCCGGGTCGAGCCTCACGCCGGAGATCGTCGCGCAGCACGGGCTCACCGCCGAGGAGTTCGCGCGCGCCTGCCGCATCCTCGGCCGCGCGCCCAACCTCACCGAGCTCGGGATATTCTCGGTGATGTGGAGCGAGCATTGCTCCTACAAATCGTCGAAGATCTGGCTACGCCGCCTGCCTACCACCGGCCCGGGCGTGATCTGCGGCCCCGGCGAGAATGCCGGCGTCATCGACATCGGCGACGGCGAGGCCGCGATCTTCAAGATGGAAAGCCACAACCACCCCTCCTTCATCGAGCCCTATCAGGGCGCGGCGACCGGCGTCGGCGGCATCCTGCGCGACGTCTTCACCATGGGCGCGCGGCCGATCGCCAATCTCAACGCGCTGCGCTTCGGCAGCCCCGACCATCCGAAGACGCGCCACCTCGTCGCCGGCGTGGTCGCCGGCATCGGCGGCTACGGCAATTGCGTCGGCGTGCCCACCGTCGGCGGCGAGTGCAATTTCCACCCGTCCTATAACGGCAACATCCTGGTCAATGCGATGACGGTGGGGCTCGCGGATGCCAAGCGCATCTTCTATTCCGCCGCCGCGGGGCCGGGCAATCCCGTGATCTATGTCGGCGCCAAGACCGGGCGCGACGGCATCCACGGCGCCACCATGGCCTCGGCCGAGTTCTCCGAGGACAGCGAGGCCAAGCGCCCGACCGTCCAGGTCGGCGATCCCTTCACCGAGAAGCTGCTGATCGAGGCCTGCCTCGAGCTCATGGCGAGCGATGCCATCGTCGCCATCCAGGATATGGGCGCGGCCGGGCTCACCTCCTCCTCGGTGGAGATGGCCGGCAAAGGCGGCCTCGGCCTCGAGCTCGATCTCGACCAGGTGCCGGTGCGCGAGCAGCACATGACCGCCTATGAGATCATGCTCTCCGAGAGCCAGGAGCGCATGCTGATGATCCTGAAGCCTGGCAGCGAGGATGCGGCGCGGCGCGTCTTCGAGAAATGGGAGCTCGACTTCGCGGTGATCGGCCGGGTCACCGAAACGGGCAGGCTGGTCTTGCGCAAGGACGGCGCGATCGCCGCCGAGCTGCCGGTGGAGCCGCTGGTCAGCGAAGCGCCGCTCTATGAGCGCCCCTGGGTCGAGACGCCGCGGCGCGCGGAGCTCAGCGCCGCGGAGGTGCCAGCGAGCGAGCCCCTCGCCGCGCTTAGGATCCTGCTCGCCTGCCCCGACCTCGCCTCCAAGCGCTGGATCTGGGAGCAGTACGATCATCTCGTCATGGGCCACACCGTGCAGCGGCCGGGCGGCGATGCGGCGGTGGTGCGGATCCCCGGCCGGAAGAAAGCGCTGGCGCTGGTGACGGATTGCACGCCGCGCTATTGCGCCGCCGACCCGCGGCGCGGCGGCGCGCAGGCGGTGGCCGAGACCTGGCGCAATCTCACCGCCGTCGGCGCGACCCCGCTCGCCATCACCGACAACATGAATTTCGGCAATCCCGAGCGGCCGGAGATCATGGGCCAGTTCGCCGGCTGCATCGAAGGCATGCGCGAGGCCTGCCTCGCGCTCGACTACCCCGTCGTCTCCGGCAATGTCTCGCTCTACAACGAGACCAATGGCAGCGGCATCCTGCCGACGCCGGCGATCGGCGGCGTCGGCCTCATCGCCGACGCCGCCCGCACGGTGAGTCTCGCCTTCAAGCGCGCCGGCGAGGCGGTCCTGCTGGTGGGCGAGACCAAGGGCCATCTCGGCAGCTCGCTCTACCTGCGCGAGCTCGCCGGCAGCGAGGCGGGGGCGCCGCCGCCGGTCGATCTCGCTGCCGAGCGCCGCAACGGCGATGCCGTGCGCGCCGAGATCGCCGCGGGCGGGGTCACCGCCTGCCACGACGTCGCCGATGGCGGGCTGCTGGTGGCGCTGGCCGAGATGGCGATGGCGGGGGGTGTCGGCGCCCAACTCGCCGCCCCGCCGGCCGTAGCGCCCCACGCCTTCTGGTTCGGCGAGGACCAGGCTCGTTACGTCCTGACAACGACCGATCCCGCCGGGGTCGTGCGGCGCCTGGAGGCGGCCCGGGTGCCGGTCCGGCGCTTCGGCACCACCGGCGGGGACGCGTTGACACTGGACAGTGGGGATGCCATATCCACCGCAGAGTTGCGGCGGATCAACGAGGCTTGGCTGCCCAATTACATGGCAGCTCCCTGAGACGCCCGGCCGGAGGCACGCGCATGGCCATGGATGCGGCGACGATCGAGCGGTTGATCAGGGAGGGCCTGCCGGACGCGCAGGTCACGATCGAGGATCTCCGCGGCGACGGCGACCATTATGCCGCGCATGTCGTCTCCGCCGCTTTCAAGGGCAAGAGCCGCGTGCAGCAGCATCAGCTGGTCTATCAGGCGCTCAGAGGGCGCATGGGCAACGAGCTCCATGCCCTGGCGTTGCAGACCAGCTCCCCGGAAGATTGAGCCGAGATCGCGAGGAACATGACATGACCACAACCAACGCCACCGTCATCGACCGCATCAAGCAGGACATCGCCGACCATCCGGTGGTGCTCTTCATGAAGGGGACGCCGGTCTTCCCGCAATGCGGCTTCTCCGCCGCCGTGGTGCAGATCCTCACCCATCTCGGCGTCAAGTTCAAAGGCATCGACGTGCTCGCCGACCCCGAGATCCGCCAAGGGATCAAGGAATTCTCGAGCTGGCCGACCATCCCGCAGCTCTACGTCAAGGGCGAGTTCGTCGGCGGCTGCGACATCGTCCGCGAGATGTTCGAGGCGGGCGAGCTCGGCGACGTGTTCAAAGGCAAGGGCATCGAGACCCGCGGCTGAAGGGCATCGAGACCCGCGGCTGAACGACGCGGCGCCCGGGCCTTGGGGCGCTGCTAACGCGATATCAATAGTTTTTTGACACTATCCCGGGGAGGGCAACGCCGCCGCAGGCTGGCGAGGTATTTTTGTATGTTCGTTTACCGAGCACTTTCTGCCGACGACCCGAAAATCCTCGAGCATCTCCTGGCGATGACGCCGGAGGATCGCCGCTGCCGCTTTCACGGCCTGACCAGCGACCAGCGCATCCGGGACTATTGCGCCGAGATGCGTCGGCGCGACGCGCATCTCATCGGCTGCCTCGAGGGCGAGCGGCTGGTCGGGCTGATCGAGATCGTACCGAACGGCGCGGGCGCCGAGCGCCGCGGCGAGGTCGGCATCACGGTGGCCGCCGACCGGCGCGACCACGGCATCGGCCACGCCCTGGTGGAGCATGCGCTCGACTTCGCCGCCAATCACGGCCTCTCGCTGGTCTTCGGCTACATGCCCGAGAACATCCGCATCCCGCGCATCGTCCATGCGCTCGGCGGCAGCGTGGATCGGCTGGAGGCCGAGGCGAAGCTCGCGGCGCCGAGGCCCACAGCGTTCAGCGTCTACCTCGAGGCGATCGACGATCTCGGTCTCTTCGCCTCCGACATGCTGGGCTTCTGGCGCAAGGCGCTGCTGGCGCCGCTGGGAGCAGCCACCCCGCCCAAGCCGGCGCCGAACGAAGCCGACTGACCGCCGCGCGTCAGCCCCGACGCTCGCGCAGCTTGCCGACGATCCCGGCCGGCAGGAAATAGACGATCAGCACGAACAGCACGCCCAGCCACAGCAGCCAGCGGTCGGGATGGAAGAGCGCCGGCAGCACCGGCCAGGCTTCAAGGCTGGCGGAGATCGCCGCCATCGCCGGCTGGAGGTAATACTCGGCCATCACCAGCACGACGGCGCCCAGCGCCGGGCCGTAGAGCGTGCCCATCCCGCCGATCACCACCATCAGCAGGATATCGACCATCACGTCGAAGGACAGCGTCACGGCGGGGCCGTTGTAGCGCAGCAGCAGCGCCATCATCGCGCCGGCCAGCGCCGCCGCTGCCGCCGAGAGCGCGCCGGCGAGCGTGCGGTAGATGACAGTGCGGTAGCCCAGCGCCTCGGCGCGGAACTCGTTCTCGCGGATCGCCTGCAGCACGCGGCCGAAGGGCGAGTTGACGATCCGCAGCATCAGCAGGAAGAGCGCCAGCGACAGCGCGAAGATCAGGTAGTAGGTGACGAGCCGGCCGTCGAGCCGCACCCCCAGCACCGGCTCGGCGGTGAGCCGGAAGCCCGGCGTCAGCAGATGCGGCACCGAGAAGGTGAGCCCGTCCTCGCCGCCGGTGAGGTCGCGCAGCTGCGTCGCCAGAATGAGCGCGAAGCTCGCCACCGCCAGCGTGATCATCGAGAAGAAGATGGCGCGCACGCGCAGGCTCAAGAGGCCGATGAGGATGGCGACGAGCGCCGCCAGCGCGACGCCGGCCACCGCGCCGAGCAGCACCGCGTCCCAGCCGACCCAGAGCTTCGACAGCGCGATGGCGACGCCATAGGCGCCCATGCCGAAGAACATGGTGTGCGCGAAGGAGGCGATGCCGGTATAGCCCAGCATGACGTCGTAACTCGCGGCGAGCACGATGAAGATGCAGATGCGCGACGCCACGCCGAGCGGGCGCGTGCCGGGAAAGAGGAAGGGCGCGAAGGCGAGGCCCAGCAGCACCGCCAGCAGCAGCAGGCTCAGCACCGGACCGCCGGGCCGGTCGCCCGACAGCAGCCAGTCGAGCGGCCGGCGCGCCCGCGCCCTCACCCCGCCCCCACCGGAAAGAGGCCGCGCGGCCGCCACAGCAGGATCGCCATCATCAGCACGATGGTCGAGCCCAGCGCCAGCTTGGGCGCGAGGAAGCCCACGTAGTTGGTCACCAGGCCCACCAGGATCGCGGCCGTGAAGCAGCCGCCGATCGAGCCGAGCCCGCCGATGATCAGGATGATGAAGATCAGGATGGTCATGTCGGCGCCGATGCGGCTGGTGACCAGCTCCTGGTAGAGCGCCCACATGACGCCGCCGATCCCGGCCAGCGCCGTGCCGGTGACGAAGACGCCGATGAACAGCCGCCGGATGCGGTAGCCGAGCGCCTCCACCATCTCGAGATTCTCGACGCCGGCGCGCACCAGCAATCCCACGCGCGTGCGGTTAAGCAGCAGATGAAGCGCGCCATAGACCAGCAGCCCCAGCGCCGCGGCCAGCAAGCGGTATTTCTCGATCGCGGCGCCGCCGACGATGATGCTGCCGCGGAAGCTCGCGGGCTTGGGCAGCGGCAGCGGGTTCGCGCCCCAGAGCGCGACCACGAGCTGCTCGGCGATGATGAGGCCGCCGACGGTGATCAGGATCTGCCGCAGCGGCTCGCCATAGACGCGGCGGATGATGACGCGCTCGAAGACATAGCCCGCCGCCCCGCTCGCCACCACCGCGACGAGCAGCGCCGCCGCCAGCACGGCGAGGTTGAGCCACCAGGACTCCGCCGCGCTCCAGCCGGTGAGCGCTGCGACCACGCTCACCGCAAGATAGGCCCCCAAGGTGATGAAGGCGCCATGGGCGAAGGTGAAGACCTGCATCAGGCCGAAGATCAGGGTGAGCCCCGCCGCCATCAGGAACAGCATCATGCCCATGGCGATGCCGGCGACGGTGAGGGTGAGCCAGGTGGAGAAGCTCATCGCCGGCAAGGTCACGAGCGCCAGCACCGGCAGGATCGCATAGGCGCTCCAATCGGCGGCGCGCAGGCGGTGCCACGCCTCGCTCACTGGTGGCTCGCCAGGCTCAGGCCGAGGAGATGCTGCTGCAGCGCCTCGTCGGCGGCGAGATCGGCCATGGTGCCGGTATGGACGATGCGCCCGTTATCCATCACCGCGACATCGTCGCCGACCGAGCGCGCCATGTGGAAATTCTGCTCGACCAGCAGGATTGTCGTCGCCATCCGCTTCAAGCGCAGGAAGGCGTCGATGAGCTGCTGGATCACTGCCGGCGCCAGGCCTTTGGTCGGCTCATCGACGATGAGCAGGCGGCGCGGCTCGATGATGGCGCGGCTGATGGCGAGCATCTGCTTCTGCCCGCCGGAGAGCGAACCCGCGGCATTGTGCCATTTCTGCCGCAGCGCCGGAAAGAGCGCCAGCACGTCCTCGAGCCGCGCCTCGTCGAAGCCCTGCGGCCCGGTGGCGAGCAGCAGGTTCTCGCGCACCGTGAGCTGCGCGAAGATGCCCATGGTCTCCGGCACATAGGCGATGCCGAGACGGGCGATGTCGGGCGTCTCGAGATCGCCGATCGGCCTGCCGTCGAAATTGATCGTGCCGGCGCTCAGCCGCCACAGCCCCATGATGGTGCGCAAGGTCGTGGTCTTGCCGGCGCCGTTGCGGCCGAGCAGCATGGTCAGCCGCCCACGGCGCACGGCGAGATCGACGCCGTGCAGGATGTGATAGCGGCCGATATGGGTGTGGATGCCGGCGAGGCTCAGCAGCGCCGCGCCATCGGTCATTTGGCGTCCTCGATCGCCGCGTGGACATGGCTGCTGATGATGTCGAGGCGGCGCGAATGCCAGGGATCGGGCACGCGGCTGTTGCTGATATAGGCGAAGGAGACGCCGGTCTCGGGATCGGCCCAGCAATAGGAGGAGCCGACGCCGCCATGGCCGAAGGTCGTGGGCGAGGCGAGCGAGCCCAGTCCACGGATGTTGGGCGTCGTCCCGCGCGAATGGGGCCCGAGGCCGCGATGCATCGGCACGCCCATATACTGGTCGACGCGATCGCCGGTGTAGTTGCGCGTGACGTATTGCATCATGCGCGGCGAGACCAGCCGGGCGCCGTTGAGCACGCCGCCCTGTACCAACGCCTGATAGAAGGCGACCATGGCGCGCGCCGTGGCATAGCCGCCGGCGCCCGGGACGCCGGCGCGGCGCCAGGCGGCATCGTTCTCCTGGCCGAGGCGGAGCTGCTTGCGGCCGTCCTCCGACGGCCCGTGCATGTCGGCGGCGCGCGTGTTCTCGCGCTCGGGCAGCCCGACATAGAGCTCGCCTTCGAGCCCCAGCGGCTTGATCACGCGCTGATGGATGAAGTCGCGGTAATCCCCCTTGGCCACCGCCTCGATCAGCACGGCGCAGACCCAATGCGCGGCGAGCCGGTGATATTCGAGGCGCGAGCCCGGCGTCCATTCCAGCGTGAAGTCGCAGACGCGATCGCGGAGCTGGGCATGATCCTCCAGGGCGGAGGGCGGCATCGCCATGCCGGCGCCGGGAAAGCCCGCCTGATGGGTCAGCACCTGCAGCAGCGTGATCTCGCCCTTGCCGTTGCGCGCAAAGTCCGGGATATGGTCGGCGATGCGGTCGTGGAAGGTGAGCGCCCCCTCCTCCACCAGCACCCAGATCGCGGCGGCGGTGATCACCTTGGTGTTGGAATAGAGCAGCCACAGCGTGTCGTCGGTGGCCGGCGTCGCGTCGGGCTCGATCCGCGCCGCGCCGAAGGTCCGAAACAGCGCCAGCTTGCCGTGGCGCGCCAGCGCGATCTGCGCGCCGGGATAGCGGTTCTCGCGGATATGCCCCTCGATGATGCGGCCGAGCCGGTTCAGCGTATCGACGCGGAAGCCGAGGCTCGATGGCTCGGCGGTCTCGAGAACGAACGGCATTGCCTTCCTCCTCCGGTTAGGGCGCGGCGCGGATGCCGAGATAGGCCTCCTGCACGATCGGCGAGGCGACCACCGCGGCAGGCGCGCCATCGGCGACCAGCGCACCATTGTGCAGCACGATAACCCGGTCGGCGAGCCGGCGCACCACATCCATCTTGTGCTCGACCAGCAGGATGGTCTTGTCGCCCTCCCGCTTGATCGCCTCGATGAGATCGAGGATGACCGGCACCTCGTCGACGCTCATCCCGGCGGTGGGCTCGTCGAACATGAAGATCTCTGGCTCCAGCGCCAGCAGGATCGCGACTTCGAGCTTGCGCTGATCGCCATGCGACAGCGCCGCGGCGTTCGCCGCAGCGCGTTCGGCGAGGTTGACGCGGGCGAGACAGGCCTCGGCGCGCTCGGCAAGGTCGCGGTGGCGCGCCGCCATGGTGAGGAAGTCGAGGCCGATGCCGGCGCGCGCCTGGACGGCGAGGCGGACATTTTCCCGCACGCTCAGATTGGGAAAGAGATTGGTGAGTTGGAAGGCGCGGCCGAAGCCGAGCCGGGTGCGCGCCGGCGCCGCGAGCCGGGTGATATCCCTGCCCTTCAGCAGCACCGCGCCGGCGGTGGCGCTGAGCTGGCCCGAGATCAGGTTGAAATAGGTCGTCTTGCCGGCGCCGTTGGGGCCGACGATGGCGGTGAGCGTGCCGCGCTCGAAGGCGCAGGAGACGCCATCCACCGCCACGTGGCCGCCGAAGCGGATGGTGAGATCGCGCGTCTCCAGGATCGGGGCCGCCGCGGCCATCCCTCTCTCCGGCTCCAGCGGCTCAGTGCTGGTTCTGGATCGGCACCTTCATGTCGTCGATGCCGATCACCCGCGTCAGCTCGGGGATCGCCCAGGCGACGGCGGGGTCGACCTTGATCTTGAAGGCGTACATCTCCTGCAGCGCCTGATGATCCTCCTTGCGGAAGATCATCTTGCCCTTGGGCGTCTCGAACGACATGCCCTCCATCGCGGCGATGAGCTTCTCGGTGTCGGTCGCGCCGCCGGTCTTGGTCAGCGCCTCGACCACCGCCATCGCCGCCGCCATGCCACCGCAGGTGAAGAAATCGGGCGGCGCGTGGAAACGCTTCTGATGCTCGGCGACGAGCCAGTCGTTCACGGGGTTCTTGGGGATCTCGTAGTAATAGTAGGTCGAGCCCTCGAGGCCGGGGAAATCCTTGTAGGCGGCGAGCGCCGGCAGGATGTTGCCGCCGGTCGCGAGCTTGATGCCGAGCCGGCCGGGATCGGCGGCCTTGATCGCCGGGAAGGGATTGCCGCCGGCCCAGATCACCCACATCACCTTGTGCCCCTGCTCTTTCGCCAAGGCGTCGAAGATGCGCTGCAGCGGCGCCGTGAAGTCGGTGGTGGCGGGCGGCGCGTATTCCTCATGCACGAGCTTGGCGCCGGTGCCGGCGAGCGCCGCCTTGAAGGCGGCGACGCCGTCGCGGCCGAAGGCATAGTCCTGACCCAGCGTGGCGATCACGGTATCGGGGCGGCCGATGGCCAGCGCGTTGGAGATCGCGTCCTGCGAGGAGTTGCGCGCGGTGCGGAAGATGTAGCGGTTCCATTTGTCGCCGGTGATGGAATCGGCCACCGCCGGTTCGACGATCAGGATCTTCTTCGCCTCCTGCGCCACCGGCAGCATGGCGAGCGCCACGCCCGAACTGGTGCCGCCGACGGCGAGATCGGCATCGTCGTCGTTATAAGCCTCCGACAGCAGGTTGCGGCCGACATCGGGCTTCAGCTGGCTGTCCTTCTCGATGATCTCGAGCTTGCGGCCGGCCACCGTCATCGTGCCCTTGGTGGCGTATTCGAGGCCCAGCATGAAGCCGCGCGATTCCTGCGCGGCATAGGCCTCGAGCGCGCCGGTCTTGTCCTGGATGAAGGCGATCTTGACCGGCTTGCCCTGCGCCAGCGCCGTTGGCGCGGCGAGCGCCAGGACGAGAAGCACGGCGGCGGATAATGAGCGAAACGACATCAGGAGCCTCCCTTTGCGGCTTGTTATGATCCTTGGCGAGCTAGATATCACCCCGCCGTCGAGGAAGCCATCCTTACCGAGCGGCCAAGCGACGCTACGTCAGGCGGCGAATTTATAGGCCGCCATGCTGAGGCTGCCGAGGGTGAAGCCCTGGTGGATGCGCTCGCCGCGGGCGCCGGGGCCGGCCGCGCCCAAGGCGACGAAGAGCGGGAGGAAGTGGTCGGGCGTCGGTTGCGCCTCGCGCGCATGGGGCGCACGCTCGGCCCAGGCGAGCAGCTCCGCCTCACGGCCCTCGGCCAGCGCCGCGGCGATCCAGTCGTCGAATTCCCGCGCCCATGGCGGCGCCGCACCGCCCTGCCAGTTGACGCCGCGCAGATTGTGGACCGCGCCGCCGCTGGCGAGGATCAGCACGCCCTCGCCGCGCAGCGGCGCCAGCGCGGCACCCAGGCGATGGTGCCAGGCGGCGTCGCGATATGGCTGGATCGACAGCTGGATCGTCGGGATCGCGGCGTCGGGATACATGATCCTGAGCGGGACCCAGGCGCCATGATCGAGCCCGCGCGCGCTATCGACCGCAGTGGCGATGCCGGCATCGCCGAGCAGCGCCACGACGCGCTCGGCCAGCGCCGGGTCGCCGGGCGCGGGATATGTCAGGCGGTAGAGCGGCTCGGGGAAGCCGTAGAAATCATGGATGGTCTCGTTGCGCTGCGGCGCCGAGACGGCCGGCGCCTCGGTCATCCAATGCGCGGAGACGCAGAGCACCGCCGCCGGACGCGGCAGGATCTGGCCCAGGCGCTGCCAGCAGGCGCCGGTCTCGCCGGGATCGAGCGACAGTGTCGGCGCGCCGTGGGACAGGAACAAGGTGGGCAAGGAGGGGGCGGTCATCTTCAACCTCGGGCTGGGCAAGTGTCGGATCAAGTGGGCCGTTCGGGCTCTTTGCGCAAGGCGCGCGCCGCGCGCGGCGGGATCACCAGGACGCGGTCGACGCGGCGGCCGTCCATGTCGACCACCTCGAAGCGGAAGCCCTTGATCGTGATATGGTCGCCGACCTGCGGCACGCGGTTGATGCGCGCCATCATGAAGCCGCCAAGCGTCTGGAAATCACCGCTGTCCTCGTCGGGAAGCTGGGTCAGCCCGGTCAGGTCCTTGATCTCGTCGACCGTCACCATGCCGTCGACCAGCCAGGAGCCGTCGTCGCGGCGCACCACCGTGCGGCTCTCGGCATCGGTCGGGTCGGCGATGTCGCCGACCAGCGATTGCAGGATGTCGTGCAAGGTGACGACCCCCTCGAAATCGCCATACTCGTCGACGACCAGCGCCATCGGCGCCCCCGATTTCTTGAAGAGCTCAAGCGCGCGCAGCGCCGTCACCGTGGCGGGAAGATATATGGCCGGCTTCACCGCGCCCTTGATGTCGAATGGCCGGCCGGCGAGCAGCGCGGTGAGCAGGTCCTTCACCTGCACGATGCCCAGCACGTGCTGCGGCGAGGCCTGCACCACGGGAAAGCGCGAATAGTCGCTGTCGCGGATCTTGCGGCGGTTCTCGTCCTCGCTGTCGGTGAGGTCGAGCCATTCGACCTGGGTGCGCGGCGTCATCACCGCGCTGACCCGGCGGTCGCCGAGGCGGAACACCATCTGCACCATTTCGGTCTCGACCGCCTGGAAATGCCCGGCCGCGGTCGCCTCGCGCAGCATCAAGGTGATCTCCTCCTCGGTCACCGGCGGCGGCTCGCCGGTGCGCGTCGGCGCGAGCCGCAGCACCAGGCTGGAGGACGCGCTGAGCAGCCGCTCGACCGGCCGCGCCACAGAGGACAGCACCTGGAGGAGCCGCGACAGCCGCGCCGCGATGAATTCCGGCCGGCTCAGCGCCAGGCGCTTGGGCACCAGCTCGCCCAGCACCAGCGTGAAATAGGCGATGAGGATGACGACGCTGGAGAAGGCGATCGAATTGGCATAGGTGCCGATGGCACCCGGCATGGTCTCCAGCCGGCGCGCCAGGGTCTCCGCCAGGGTCGCGCCGCCGAGCGCGCTCGCCAGCACGCCGATGAGGGTGATGCCGATCTGCACGGTGGAGAGGAAGCGGCCGGGGTCGCGCTTCAGCTCGAGCGCGAGCTGGGCGCCGCGGCGGCCGAGGTCGGCGGCGTGCTGGAGCCGCGCCTTGCGCGCGGAGACCACGGCCATCTCCGCCATGGCGAAGAAGCCGTTCAGCAGGATGAGGAGGAAGACGATGACGATCTGCAGCCAGAGCATGGCCATATCCGGTCGGTTGGGGCCTTGGCCCCCAGGATACGCGGTCCCGGCGGATTTTGCGCCGCCTGTCGCGCCGGCAGGGCGGCGGGCTCGATGCCGGGGGCGCCAGCCCGGACAGGCTCCTAGTCGCCGCCCCTCCGTGGCGGCGCCGGGGCAGCGCCCGACTTGGCGGGCTGCGCCTCGAGATAGGCGATGATGTCGTGCCGCGTCTCGGCATCGTCGATGCCCATGGGCATCAGCGCCCCCGGCACCAGGCGCTGCGGCCCGGCGAGCCACCGATCGAGGGTCGCCGGCGACCAGACGAGGCCGGAAGTGAGGAGCGCCTTGGAATAGGGATATCCGACAAGGCTCGCGGCATGGCGCCCGACCACGCCGGCCAGCGGCGGGCCGATGAGGGCGCGGTCGAGCTGGTGACAGCCGGCGCAGCGCGAAGCGAAAAGCTTGCCGCCGGCCGCGGGATCGGGTGCCCCGCCGGCGAAGCGCGCGAGATCCTGCGCGCCCTCGGGGCGCTCCGACGCGAAGAAGGTGTAGGAGAGCGTGATGGTGTCGACATCCTTGGTCGAGGGGTCGGTGCCGAGCTGCGGATCGACGAAGAAATCGACCGGCATCTCCACTTGCTGATGCGCGCCGAGACGCTCCTCGGTAAAACAGAAGCACTGGATCTTCTTGAAATAGATGCCGGCCTTGAGCGGTGTCACGTTGAAGGTGGCGTGACCGACATAGTCGCGGGCGGAAAGATTCCGGGCGGTGAAGAAGGCGAGCGTGTCCACACCGAGACGGATCTGCACCTCGGGTTGCGCCGGCTCGAAGCGCCAGGGCAGGCCCGGCGCCACGTTGGTGGAAAAGCGCACGGTGACGATCCGCGAGGACGGGCTTGCCGTGTCGGCAGCCACGCGCTGCGTCGCGCCGCCATAGCCGGTGGCGGCGCAGAACAAGCGATAGAACGTCGCCGAAAAGGAGACGAGCCCGACCATGATTCCGAGCAGCAGGCCGAGCAACGCCACGACGCGAAGATTTTGTTGTTTCATGAGCGTTCCTGATCGAGCAGAGGGCGGAGTTGCGCCGCGAGGCCATCGGCCGGCGTGTCGCTGGCGAGGAGCCGCGCGAGCTTGCCGTTGGGGTCCATCAGATAGACGAAGGAGCTGTGATCGACGAGATATCCCTCGCCGTCGCCGGTATGAGGCGAGACATAGACCTTGTAGGCCTTCGCCGCGGCGGTGATCTGCTGCGCCGAGCCGCTGAGCCCGACGATCCGGGGATCGAAGTTCTTGACGTAGTCGCCCATCACCTTGGGCGTATCGCGGCCGGGATCGACGGTGATGAACAGCACCTGCAGCTTGTCCGCGGTGGGCCCGAGCTTGGCGAGCGCGCCGGCAATATTGCTCAGCGCCGTCGGACAGGCATCGGGACAGTAGGTGTAGCCGAAATAGACCAGCAGCCATTTGCCGGGATAGCTGCGGTCAGTGACCACGCTGCCATCGGCGGCGGTCAACGCGAAGCGGCCGCCGAGCGCCGGCGTGGCGAGGATCGGCTCGCTCGAGCGATAGGCCACCAGCAGGCTTGTCGTCGCGGCGGCGACGACGATCAGCAGACCCAGGCCGACGCCGAGGAAGCGGCGCAAGGGCGGCGTCATCGGGCGATGCCGGTAGCGACAGGGAGCGGCGCCAGCGCGCCGCGAGAGGTGAAAGGCATGGAAGCGCTCCTGAGCTGACGGGGTCGAAGCCGCGCCGGCATCCGGCCGGGATCGCGGCGCTGCGTCAGGCCGCCGCGGGCGGGGCGCGGGCGAAACCTCCAAGGCCGGTGTGGACGGCGTATCCTGTCGCCGACGGCAGCGGCGGCGCGCGCAGAGCGGCGCCAAGCGCCAGCGCCAGCGCGGCAATCACCGGCAACAGCAAAGCGCCGCCGAGCGAAAGCGCGAGGCAGATCGGGCAGAACGGTGCCTTGTGCGGCAGCGAGCCGTCATCGGCGGGCGCGGCGCTGCCGGTCCGCAGGCAGATCGCTCCGGCCAGCCACGGCATTCCCGCGGGCGCCACGACAGCCGCCCGCACCGGCACATGGACAGAGCCGACGGCAAGCTGGAGCAGCAGCCCAAGGATGCCGAGCAGCGCCGCCGCGTGGCGCAGCGTGCCGCGCCGCCGTAAGACGGCAAGAAACATTGGCCCTTGGCAGAGGCGCGAGATCAGCGTGGCGGCACCCTCAACGGCATCGCTCGGGCAAGGCGCCCCGCCTATCCATCCACCCGCCTCGCCCGATGTCAACGCCCCGGGACAATCCGGCGCAGCGGTGGCTCAGCGCGAATAGAACTCCACCACCAGGTTGGGCTCCATCGACACCGGGTAGGGCACATCGGCGAATTTGGGCGCGCGCACGAAGGTGCCCTTCATCTTGTCGTGGTCGACCTGAAGGTAGTCCGGCACGTCGCGCTCGCTCGATCTCGAGGCCTCGAGCACCAGGGCGAGCAGCTTCGACTTGTCCTTGACCTCGATGTTGTCGCCGTCCTTGACCAGGTAGGAGCTGATGTTGACGCGCCGGCCATTGACGCGGATGTGGCCGTGATTGACGAATTGGCGCGCGGCAAACGGCGTCGGCACGAATTTCATGCGGTAGACGACGGCGTCGAGCCGGCGCTCCAGCAGCTCGATCAGGTTCTCGCCGGTATCGCCCTTGCGCCGCGCAGCCTCTTCATAGAGGCGGCGGAATTGGCGCTCGCCGATATTGCCGTAATAGCCCTTGAGCTTCTGCTTCGCCAGCAGCTGCGTGCCGAAATCGGAGGGCTTCTTGCGCCGCTGCCCGTGCTGGCCGGGGCCGTAATCCCGGTTGTGGTTCAGCGGGCTCTTGGAGCGGCCCCAGAGATTGACGCCGAGGCGTCGATTAATCTTGTACTTAGACCCTTCACGTTTGCTCATGATCCGGTCAATCCATTGTATTTGTTGTTGTCCCAATAGGTCTCGCCCGCTGGCGAGACGGGGCCCAAAGGCCCACTTTCTTGGGAATGAAGCGGCGGCACTATAGGGAAGGCGGCGCGGTTGTCAAACCTTGCCGGGCTGGCGCGGCGCCGTCTCCCGGCCCTTCCCCCTCGCCGCTTTCGGCCGGCTCGCCGGCGCCGCGGCCTGGCGATCGCGCGGCCCGACAAAGGCGGTGATGACGCCATGGAGCGTGCGCAGCTCCTGCGCCGTCAGCTGCGCGCGCTGGAAGAGGTTGCGCAGGTTGCGCACCATGCCCGGCCGCTTGTCGGCGGTGCGCAGGAAGCCGCTGCGGTCGAGCTCCTCCTCGAAATGGCCGAAGAAGCGCAGCAGCTCTTCCTTGGTCGCGACCTTCGAATGCCCGGTGACGAGCTGCTCGGCCGGCACCTCCTCGCCCGAGGTGAACCATTCATAGCCTACCAGCAGCACCGCCTGCGCCAGGTTGAGCGAGGAGAAGGCGGGGTTGAGCGGCACCGTCAGCACCGTGTCGGCGAGCGCGATATGGTCGTTGACGAGGCCGGTGCGCTCCGGCCCGAACAGGATGCCGCAGGCCTCGCGCGCCGCGAGATGGCGGCGCATCTCGGCCGCGCCGTGCCGCGGCGTGAGCACGCGCTTCACCATGTAGCGGTCGCGCGCGGTGGCGGCATAGACATGGCGGAGATCGGCGATCGCCTCCTCGACGGTGTCGAAGAGGCGGGCCTGCTGCAGCACCGTGTCGGCGCCGCTCGCCGCGGCGACCGCCTTCTGGTTGGGCCAGCCGTCGCGCGGCTTCACCAGGCGCATCTCGGTCAGGCCGCAATTGTACATGGCGCGCGCGGTGGTGCCGATATTCTCGCCGAGCTGCGGCCAGACCAGGATGATCGCGGGCCCGCCGCTGGCCGGCAGGCGGCGCCGATCGGTGCCTGCCATCGTTAGCGTCCCGATTCTAACATTCGATACCTATTCGCGTCCCATTCGTTGAAGCCGCGACACTATCTTCGCCCCGCGCGCCAGAGCTTGTAGGTGAGGCTGTCGTGGAGCGCGTTGTAGGAGGCGTCGATGACGTTGGTGGAGACGCCGACTGTCGACCAGATCTCACCGGCATCACTGGTGGCGATCATGACGCGGGTGACCGCCTTGGTGCCATCTTGCGGCGTCAGGATGCGCACCTTGTAATCGGTAAGGCGGATGCTCTCGAGCTCGGGAAAGACCGGGATCAGTGCCTTGCGCAGCGCCGTGTCGAGCGCGTTCACGGGGCCGTTGCCCTCGGCCACCGTCATCAGCGTGGTGCCGCCGACATCGACCTTGATCGTCGCCTCCGACAGCGTGACGAGATCGCCGCGCACGTTCCAGCGCCGCTCGTCGATGACGCGGAAGCTCTGCAGCTTGAAATATTCTGGCACGCTTTCGAGCGCGCGGCGCGCCAGCAGCTCGAAGCTCGCCTCGGCGCCGTCATAGGCGTAGCCCTGGAATTCGCGCTCCTTCACCTCCTCGAGCAGCCGCGCCACCTTGGGATGCCGGGGATCGAGCTCGATCCCGGCCTCGCGCAGGCGCGACAGGATGTTGGACCGGCCGGCCTGGTCGGAGACCAGGATGTGGCGCTGATTGCCCACCGTCTCGGGCGGGATGTGCTCGTAGGTGCGGGGGTCCTTCTCGACCGCGGAGACATGGAGCCCCGCCTTGTGCGCGAAAGCGGAGGCGCCGACATAGGCGGCATGCCGGTTGGGCGCGCGGTTCAGGAGCTCGTCGAGCAGCCGCGACAGCTGGGTCAGATGGCGCAGGCTCTCGCGGCTGATGCCGGTCTCGAAGCGCTCGGCATATTCGGGCTTCAGCAGCAGGCTCGGGATGAGCGAGACGAGATTGGCATTGCCGCAGCGCTCGCCCAACCCGTTGAGCGTGCCCTGCACCTGGCGCACCCCGGCGCGGATGGCGGCGAGGCTGTTGGCGACGGCGTTCTCGGTGTCGTTATGGGCGTGGATGCCGAGCTTGCCGCCCGGCAGCCGCGTCACCACCTCGCCGACGATGCGCTCGACCTCGTGCGGCAATGTCCCGCCATTGGTGTCGCACAGCACCATCCAGCGCGCTCCCGCCGTCTCGGCCGCCTTGAGGCAGGCGATGGCGTAGTCGGGATTGGCCTTGTAGCCGTCGAAGAAATGCTCGGCGTCGAACAACGCCTCGCCCTTGGCCGCCGCCGCCGCGATCGACTCGCGGATGAGCAGGAGATTCTCCTCGAGCGCGATGCCGAGCGCGAGCGTCACGTGGAAATCCCAGCTCTTGCCGACGAGGCAGGTGGCCGGCGCCCGGGCGTCGAGCACGGCGGCGAGGCCGGGATCGTTGGCGGTGCTGCGGCCGGAGCGCTTGGTCATGCCGAAAGCGACGAGCGTGGCGCGCGGCAGCGCCGGGGGGGCTGCGAAAAAGCCGGTATCGGTCGGGTTGGCGCCGGGCCAGCCGCCTTCGACATAGTCGATGCCGACGCGGTCCAGCGCCTCCGCGATGGTGCATTTGTCCTGCACGCTGAAATCAACGCCCTGCGTCTGCGCCCCGTCGCGCAGCGTCGTGTCGAAGAGATAAAGCCGCTCGCGGGTCATGGCGCGGTTCGCTTCTGAGGCGCGCGCCACCTCACCCCAACCCTCTCCGCCCCAAGGGGCGGAGAGGGAGAAAGGGAGGTGCGGCGGGTGCTGAGCATTGATGTCATCATCGTACCTATGTCGTGCGCCGCCAGTCGGTCTTGCCGTCCGGCCTATCTTCCAACACGACGCCTTCGATCGCCAACTGTGCGCGGATTTGATCGGCCAGGGCAAAATTCTTTGCCTTCCGAGCTTCGTTCCGCTGACGAACGAGGTCATCAATGCGTGGGTTCTTTGCCGTAACTTCAGCCCCCTGAAGCCAGGCCTGCGGGTCCTGCTGCAGCAGGCCGAGGAGCGCGCCGCCGGCCAGCAGCTCGCCCTTGAGCCGCGCCTTCTCGGCGGCGTCGCCGGCCTTGTTGAGCGCGCCCAGCAGGTCATGCAGCGCCGCCAGCGCCAGCGGCGTGTTGAGGTCGTCCTCGAGCGCGCCGCGGACGCGCTCGGGCACGGCGCTCGGCACCGCTTCCGGTGCCTGCCGCAGCGCCAGATAGAAGCGGTCGAGCGCATGCCTCGCCTCGGCGAGGCGATCGGCGGTCCAGTCGAGGGGATCGCGGTAATGGCTCATCAGCATGGCGTAGCGCGCCGCCTCGCCCGGCGCCTGCGCCAGCACGTCGCGGATGGTGAGGAAGTTGCCCAGCGACTTCGACATCTTCTCGCCTTCGACGATGACGAAGGCATTGTGCAGCCAGTAGCGCACGAAGGGCCGGCCGGCATGGGCGCAGACGCTTTGCGCGATCTCGTTCTCGTGATGGGGAAAGATCAGGTCGAGGCCGCCGGCATGGATGTCGAAGGTCTCGCCGAGATAAGCCTCGGACATGGCCGAGCATTCGATGTGCCAGCCCGGCCGGCCGCGCCCCCAGGGGCTCTCCCAGCCCGGCTGGTCGGCTGTCGACGGCTTCCACAGCACGAAATCGGCGGGATCGCGCTTGTAGGGCGCGACCTCGACCCGGGCGCCGGCGATCATCTCGTCACGCGAGCGGCCGGAGAGGCGGCCGTAATCGCGCATGCTCGGCACCGCGAAGAGCACGTGATGGTCCGCGACATAGGCGTGACCGGCGGCGACCAGCGTCTCGATCATGGCGATCATCTGGCCGATATGCTCGGTGGCGCGCGGCTCGACATCGGGCGCCAGCGCCCCCAGTGCCGCCGCGTCCTCGCGGAAGATCCGCGCGGTGCGTTCGGTCAGCGTGCGGATGTCCTCGCCGCTGGCCCTGGCGGCGGCGATGATCTTGTCCTCGACATCGGTGATGTTGCGGACATAGCGCACGTGGTCCGCGCCGTAGACCAGACGCAGCAGCCGGTAGAGCACGTCGAAGACGATGACCGGCCGGGCATTGCCGATATGCGCGAGATCGTAGACGGTGGGGCCGCAGACATACATGCGCACCCGCGCCGCGTCCAATGGCGCGAAGACCTCTTTGCGGCGCGTCAGCGTGTTGTGAAGAACCAGCGGCACGGGTTTGGATCGGTTGATGAATACCGCCCGAGGGGTAGCAGATTCCCCGCCACCGGTCCACGCCGCCCGGCCGACCCTCGACCGGTCAGGTCACCGAGGGCACCGGCGCGCGCGGCGCCTCGCCGGGGTCCTGAACCGCCGCCGGTCCCTTGTCCTGGAAGCCGTTGGTGATGGGATAGCGCCGGTCGCGGCCGAAGGCGCGGCGCGTGATCTTGACCCCGGGCGGCGCCTGCCGGCGCTTGTACTCGGCGCGGTCGAGCATGCGCCAGACGGCGCGTACGGTCGCCTCGTCATAGCCGCGGGCGACGATGTCGGCCACCGGCATTTCGTGCTCGACGAGGCATTCGAGGATGCCGTCCAGCACATGATACGGCGGCAGCGAATCCTCGTCCTTCTGGTTGGGCTTGAGCTCGGCGCTGGGCGGCTTGGTGATGACCCGTTCGGGGATCACCCGGCCGGCGGGCCCGAGCAGCCCGTCGGGACGCGCCTGGTTGCGCCAGCGCGACAGCGCGAAGACCGTCATCTTGTAGACGTCCTTCAGCACGTTGTAGCCACCGCACATGTCGCCGTAGAGCGTGGCGTAGCCGACCGACATCTCCGATTTGTTGCCGGTCGAGAGCACCATCCAGCCGAATTTGTTGGAGAGCGCCATCAAGGTGATGCCGCGGGCGCGCGACTGGATGTTCTCCTCGGTGGTGTCGGGCGCGAGGCCGTCGAAGGACGGCTCCAGCATCGACGCGAACGCCTTCATCGCCGGCCCGATGTCGATGCTGCGCAGCTCGGCGCCGAGCAGCGTCGCCACCGCCGCCGCGTCATCGAGGCTCTCCCGCGACGTATAGGGCGAGGGCATCATGACGCAGTGCACGTTGCCGGCGCCCAGCGCATCGACCGCGACCGCGGCGGTCAGCGCCGAATCGATGCCGCCGGAGAGGCCGATGACGACGCCGGGGAAGCGATTCTTGCGGACGTAGTCGCGCAGCCCCAGCACCATCGCCTGGTAGGTCGCCTCGAGCCCTTCCGAGGGCGGCGTCATAGGCCCGGGCTCGACCGTCCAGCGGTCATCGGCGCCGCGCCGCCACGTCGTCGCCAGCACCGCCTCGCGCCAATCGGGCGCCTGGACGCGCAGCTGGCAGGCCGCATCGATGGCAAACGAGCCGCCCTCGAAGACCAGCTCGTCCTGGCCGCACATCTGGTTGACGTAGAGCAGCGGCAGGCCGCTCTCCTGGACGCGCGCCACCGCCAGCGACAGGCGCTCATCGCGCTTGTTGCTCTCGAAGGGCGAGCCGTTGATGACCAGCAGCAGCTCGGCGCCGCTCTCCTGCAGCGATTCCGTGGCGTCCGGCGTCCACATGTCCTCGCAGATCATGAGGCCGAGCCGCACGCCGCGAAACGCGATCGGGCCGGGCGCCGGACCACCGGTGAAGACGCGCTTCTCGTCGAACACGCCGTAATTCGGCAGGTCGTATTTGAAGCGCAGCGCCGCGATCTTGCCGCCGTCGAGCAGCGCCGCGGCGTTGTAGCGCTTGCCGTCCTGCTGCCAGGGAGTGCCGATGATGATGGCGGGACCGCTCGCCGTCTCCTTGGCGAAGTCGCGCACCGCGGCCTGGCAGGCGGCGACGAAGGCGGGCTTCAGCACGAGATCCTCGGGCGGATAGCCCGCGACGCAAAGCTCGGGCGCGATGACGAGATCGGCGCCGAGCCGCTCGCCCTCGGCTCGCGCCCAGCGGAGCTTGGCGATGTTCCCGGCAATGTCGCCGACCGTCGGATTGAGCTGGGCGATGGCGATGGCGAGGTGGTTGGTCATTGGGGGAGCTATAAGCTTTCGGCTGTCAGCTATCAGTTAAGATGCGGCCCGTTTAATTGCAAATTGCCGATCGCTCGAGACGGCACCATCGGCGCTTCCCTGGCGGCTGATAGCTGATAGCTGATAGCTGACGGCTCACAACTACCCCTCCACCCGCTTTCGCAGCAGGAACTCGCGGCCCTTCTTGACCAGCGGGTTGCCGTCATAGGCGACGATGTCGGAGGTGGCGTAGGTCTCGGTCCAGAGCTCCGGCAGGTAGGAGCCGGTGCCGATGACGTCGATGGGCGCGCCGGCGACCGCCATCATGCGGCATTTGGCCGGGGTGAAGCCCGAGCTGGCGACGATCCTGGCCTTGGGGAATCCCTCGGCGTCGAGCCGCTGGCGGACATGCCAGACGGCGGCGGCGGTGACGCCGGTGCCGACGAGATAGCGCAGCTCCGCTTCGGTGCGATAGCCGCGGATCGCCTTCGGCACATGTCTTTCCAGCACCTCGTAGCTGCGCGCGAGGTCGAGTTCCTCGATATAGCGGCCGCCATGGGTATCGAGACGGATCGAGAGCCGGCCGGTCGCGGCAAGCTCGGGAAAGCGGCGGCAGACGGCGAGCGCGTCGCTGACCTCGAGGCCGAAATAATCGACGAGCACGGTGAGCCCCTCGTCCGGGAAGGTCTCGTGGAACATCTCAGCGGCGCGCACCGTCGAGCCGGCATAGCCGATGAGGGCATGCGGCATCGTGCCCTTGCCCTTCTCATTGCCGAAGAAGCGCGCGGTGGCGTCGGTGGCGTTGCCGACGAACCCTACCGCGCCGACCTCGCGCCGGGCCGCGGCCGAGCCGACCGAGGCGGCGTACGCCATCATCTCGGCCATCTCGGCGCCGGCGCAATGTCGCGCATCCATGGCGAGAAACGCCGTCTTCGGCAGGTCGACGCACATGGCATAGGCGTTGTAGGCGGCGACGCAGGCGGGGCCGAGCTTCTGCAGATAGACCGTCTCGAGATCGACGAGATGATAGAGCGAGCCCGAGAGGTAGAGCAGCGGCTCGCCGGCGCCGACCCAATCGCCTTCGGCATAGTTGAACTCGATGGCGAATTTGGTCTTCCGCTCCGCCGCCATCGCCTCGAGGAAATCGACCATCAGCTTGGGCGTGCAGATCACCGGGCGGCGCATGAAGACCGCATAGGTCACCTCGCGGTCGCCGAAGTGCCGGACCACTTCCTTGGTGCGCAGGAAATAGCTGTCGGTGAGGCGCGGCAAATCCTTGGGCTCGGGCTGCATCGCGATCTTCCGCTCGGGCTGTCAGTAGGAAACGGCGGCGCGCCGGCGCACCTCGCCGGCGCGCTTCTTCTTGAGCGCCTCGGCGATGAGGAAGGCCAGCTCCAGCGCCTGGCTCGCATTGAGCCGGGGATCGCAATGCGTGTGGTAGCGGTCGGCGAGCGCGGTCTCGGTGATCGCCTGCGCGCCGCCGATGCATTCGGTGACATCCTGCCCGGTCATCTCGAAATGCACGCCGCCGGCATAGCTGCCCTCGGCCTCGTGCACCGCGAAGAAGCCCTTGACCTCGCTCAGGATGCGATCGACCGAGCGCGTCTTGTAGCCGGTGGACGAGCTGACGGTGTTGCCGTGCATGGGATCGCAGCACCACACCACCTTGCGCCCCTCGCGCGCGACGGCGCGGATCAGGCCTGGCAGCTTCGCCTCGACCTTGTCGGCGCCCATGCGGGCGATCAGGGTGAGCCGCCCGGGCTCGTTCTCGGGGTTCAGGATGTCGATGAGCCGCAGCAGATCGGCGGCATCGAGGCTGGGTCCGCATTTCATGCCGATCGGGTTCTTGACGCCGCGCAGGAACTCGACATGGGCGCCGTCGGCCTGGCGCGTGCGGTCGCCGATCCACAGCATATGCGCCGAACAGTCGTACCAGTCGCCGCTCGTGGAATCGACGCGCGTCAGCGCCTGCTCGTAGGGCAGCAGCAGCGCCTCATGCGAGGTGAAGAGATCGGTCTCGCGGATCTGCGGCGTCGTCTCCGAGGTGAGGCCGCACGCCGCCATGAAGTCGAGCGTCTCGGTGAGCCGGTCGGCCAGCTCCTGGTAGCGCTCGCCGGCCGGGCTCTCGGCGACGAAGCCCTGGTTCCAGCTGTGCACGCGGTGGAGATCGGCATAGCCGCCCTGGGCGAAAGCCCGCAGCAGGTTCAGGGTCGCCGCCGCCTGGCTGAAGGCCCGCACCATGCGCTGCGGATCGGGCGTGCGCGCCGCGGCGGTGAACTCCATGCCGTTGACGATGTCGCCGCGATAGGCGGGCAGCGTCACGCCGTTCTGCGTCTCAAGGTCGGCGGTGCGCGGTTTGGCGAACTGGCCGGCCATGCGGCTCACCTTGACCACCGGGCAGCCCGCGCCATAGGTCAGGATCACCGCCATCTGCAGCAGCACGCGGAAGGTGTCGCGGATGTTGTTGGGATGGAACTCGGCGAAGCTCTCGGCGCAGTCGCCGCCTTGCAGCAGGAAAGCCCGGCCGCCGGCCACCGCGGCAAGGCTCTGCTTCAACCGCCGCGCCTCGCCAGCGAAGACCAGCGGCGGATAGTTGCGCAACGTCGTCTCGACCTCGGCCAGCGCCGTGCCGTCGGGATAGTCAGGCGCTTGCCTGACCGGCTTGCCCCGCCAACCGTCGGGGTTCCATCTCTGCGCCATGACCAGCCTCGCGAAGCTACGCAAGAACGCGTTCTAACTGTCAGGAATATCCGGTTTTTCCCGGAAACACCAGGGCCGGGCCAGCCGCATCCGGCCAGCCCGCCGCCCTGCCCGTCGAGGGATCGCATCGTCCTCGGGCAGTTTATCACCAATCCCGTCGAAGGCGATGGCCGGCAATTGCCGGCGCTGCGGGCCAGCCATGCGCTGGCTAGAATGCCGCTCCCGCACCCGGAGGTGTCGTCATGAAGATCTATCTGGCCGGCCCGCTCTTCACTACCGCCGAGCGGGATTTCAACGCCGGCCTGACGCGCCTGCTGCGCCAGGCAGGCCATGAGGTGTTCTTGCCGCAAGAGCGCGAACAGCGGTCGAAGACGGCGAAAGAGATCTTCGCCGACGACGTCGCCGGCGTCGATTGGGCCGACGCCGTCGTCGCCAATATGGATGGGCCCGATCCCGATTCCGGCACCTGCTGGGAATGCGGCTATGCCTATGGGAAAAAGCCGCTCGTGCTCTTCCGTACGGATTTCCGCGCCGCCGACGAGCCCGGCAAGGCGCCCTACAACCTCATGCTCACGGAATCCGCCACCATCCGGCTCGACCTTGCCCATGCCGAGACAGAGCACGTCGCCCGGAGCCTCGACGCAGCGCTGCGCAAGCTCGCGATTGCCTAGAGGCTTGCCTGCTTCACAGCAACGCCTCAATCCGAATGCCGGGGATCCACTAAGTAGACCATGTCGGTGACGAAGATGGCGATGTAGACCCCGGCGAGGGGGACGGCGGTCCACATGCCCTTCGCCGGGCAGAAAGCGAGGAGCACCGTGAAGGCAAGTTGACCGGCATCGATCCGGGCCCAAATGCGGGCGAGCCGATTGAGCCGCGCATTGTCTGCTGCATCGGGCAGCAACCACCGCCTGAGCGGCCGGTCGCTGATGGACCAGAGCAGGCCCAGGCCCACGAACCAAGCCGACCACCGCAGGAAATGCATGAACGTGTGCGAGTGGGTGATTTGGATAGCGACGTAGCCAAACATCACCAGGAAAAACAGATCCTTGATGAAAAGCCCGATCGAGGGCTGCAGCGGCTGGTCCTTGCCCTTCCTCGTCCCGTAGGCGCGGTTGAGATGGACCGCGCTGCCGATGATATAGCGCAGCAGCAACGCGACCAGCGCGACGAATGCGCAAATCCGCACATCCCGATCCAATGTGTTCTTTGCCTCGTCGAAGAAATCGGTCAGCGAAATGCCGACAAAGGCGGCAAAGGTCTGGATGACGGCGGTGACGGCCTGGGTGAGATCGGGGACCTCGAGCTTGGCCGGAGCTGAGTTTGCCATCGCCTCCCCCTCGATGCTCGCACCGCGAGCGACAGCCCGATATGCTCGCGAACCGAAGGCGTCGCCGCCGCAAAACGGTAAGTTGTGGAGGATATTTTGCCAAGCATCTTCATCGCCGCTGTCGCGCACGCGGCGCGTCGCGCCCTCCGCATCGCCGCGGCGATCGTCGTTCTCGCCGCGGCGGCGTCACTCACCTCTTGCGCCACCGGCGGCGCGCCGACCTCACCCGCCGCATCCGGCAGCGAGCAGCAGGCCGCGCGCTACCTCGAGGAGATCCGCGACACGCCGCCGCTTCTTACCGCCTTCTTGCGGCAGATGCCGAAAGGCGGCGATCTCCACAATCACCTGTCCGGCGCGATCTATGCCGAGAGCTACATCGCCTGGGCGGCGGCGGACGGGCTGTGCGTCGACCGGCAGGCGCTGGCGCTGGCGCCGCCGCCCTGCGCCGCGCCGCAGATGCTCCCGGCAGCGCAGATCTATCGCGACAGCTCGCTTTATTCGGCGGTGATCGACGCGCTGTCGATGCGCGACTTCGTGGCGGGCCCGCAATCGGGCCACGATCATTTCTTCGCCGCCTTCGCCAAATTCAACGCCGCCGGCGAGCAGCGCGGCGCCGACATGCTGGCCGAAGCGGTCGAGCGCGCCGGCGAGGAGAATGTCTCCTATGTCGAGCTGATGACCTCGCCGGGGATGGGGGCGGCGCGCAAGATCGGCGCGGCGGTCGGCTCGAGCGACGACCTCGCCGAGCTGCGCGCCAAGCTGATGGCGGCGGGGCTGGGCGAGATCGTGCCGGCGGTACGGCGCGATCTCGACGAGGTCGAGGCGGGCATGCGCCGGCGCCTGGGCTGCGGCGGCGCCGCCGCCAAGCCCGGCTGCGCCGTCACGGTGCGCTATCTCGCGCAGGTGATCCGAACCTTCCCGCCGGAGCAGGTCTTCGCCCAGTCGCTGCTCGCCTTCGAGCTGGCCACGGCCGATCCGCGCATCGTCGGGCTCAATCTCGTCGCCCCCGAGGACGATCCCGTCACCTTGCGCGACTACACCCGGCAGATGCGCATGCTGGGATTTCTCGGCCGGCAGATGCCCGAGGTTAAGCTCTCGCTGCACGCCGGCGAGCTGGCGCCCGGGCTGGTGCCGTCGGAGCAGCTCCGCTTTCATATCCGCGAAGCGGTGGAGATCGCCGGCGCGCGCCGCATCGGCCACGGCGCCGACCTCGTCCATGAGGACGACCCCTGGGGCCTCCTCCAGGAGATGGCGCAGCGCCACGTGATGGTCGAGATCAATCTCACCAGCAACGACCTGATCCTCGGCGTCAGCGGCGACCGCCACCCCTTCGAGACATATCGCCGCGCCGGCGTGCCGGTGGCGCTGTCGACCGACGATGAGGGCGTGTCGCGCGGCGATCTCACGCATGAGTATCTGCGCGCGACGCTCAGCTATCACCTCGGTTACGGTGATCTCAAGGCGCTGGCGCGCAACAGCCTCGAATACGCCTTCCTGCCGGGCGAGAGCCTGTGGCGCTCGCCGGCGCCGCCGGTGCCGCGCGAGGCCTGCGCCGGCAGCGCGCCGGGCAGAGGCGCCCCGGCTCCGGCCTGCGCCGTCTTCCTCGCGTCGAGCGAGAAGGCGCGCGCGCAATGGCGGCTCGAGGCGGAGTTCGCCGCCTTCGAGGCGTTGCCCTGGGGGGAGCGGTAGCCGCCACGCCGTCGCCCTCAGGCTCGGTATGGCACCCATGCCCGTCGCGGCATGGAGCGATGCACGACGATCTGCTTTAACTCGCGCGCCCGGAATCGCCGGGATGATGGACGAGACCGCTTTGCCCGATCACGCCACCCTCCCCTCCGCCTCGCCGGCGCTCACCGTTGCGCGCCGCCGCTGGATCATGACCGCGGCGATGATGGCGATGTTCATGGCCGCGGTGGAGAGCACCATCGTCTCCACCGCCATGCCGACCATCGTCGCGACGCTGGGCGATTTCCATCTGCTGAGCTGGGTCTTCGCCGCCTACCTCCTGACCCAGGCGGTCACCATCCCGGTCTATGGCCGGCTCGCCGATCTCTATGGCAGGAAACGCGTGCTGATCGTCGGCTGCGGCGTCTTCCTCGCGGGCTCGGCGCTGTGCGGCTTCGCCTGGAACATGCCGGCGCTTATCCTCTTCCGCGGGCTGCAGGGGCTTGGCGCCGGCGCCATCATGCCGGTCGCCACCACCATTGTCGGCGACATCTATTCGCCGACCGAGCGCGGCCGCGTCCAGGGCGCGATCTCGAGCCTGTGGGGCGTCGCCGCTGTCACCGGACCGCTGCTCGGCGCCTTCCTGGTGCAGCAGGTGGGCTGGCCCACCGTGTTCTGGGTCAATTTGCCGATCGGCGCCGCCGCCGTGCTGGTCCTGGCGCTGGTCCTCAACGAGCAGCGGCCGCCGCGCCCGCACAGCGTCGACTATCTCGGCTCGCTGCTGCTGATGGCGGGATCGAGCGCGCTGATCCTGGCGCTGGTGCAGGCCGGCAGCCTCGGCGCCGGCATGGTGATGGGGCTGCTCGCCGTCGCCGCGCTGGCACTCTTCTTGCTGCTCCGCCATGAGCGGCGCCATCCCGAGCCGATGATGCCGCTCGAGCTCTGGCACCTGCGCATCATCGCCGCCGTCAATATCGGCGCCTTCGCCATCGGCGCGGTGATGATGGCGACGGTGGTGTTCGTCCCGACCTACGTCCAGGGCGTGATGGGACGCAGCGCCATCCTCGCCGGCTTCGCGCTCACCGCCATGTCGATGGGTTGGCCGCTGGGCAGCACGCTGGCAGGGCGGCTCGTCAACCGCTTCTCGTACCGCGCCATGGCGGCGGTGTGCGGCGTGGCGCTGGTCCTCGGTGCGGCGCTGCTCATCGCCATGACGCCTGCGCGCGGCCCGCTCTGGGCCGGCAGCGCCGCCTTCCTCACCGGCCTCGGCATGGGCTTCGGCAATACCAGCCTGATCCTGGCGGCGCAATCGTCCGTCCCCTGGCGCCAGCGCGGCATCGCCACCTCGATGGGCCTCTTCATGCGCATGCTCGGCCAGTCGGTCGGCGCCGCCATCTTCGGCGGCATCCTCAATCTCGGCCTGGCGCGGCGACTGCCCGGCGCCGGCGATGTGGTCGAGCGGCTGATGGAGCCGAGCCAGCGCGCGGAGCTCGGCGCCGGCGCCACCGCCCGGCTGGCGCAGGCGGTGGCAGCATCGCTGCACCAGGTCTATCTCGTGGCCGGCCTGCTGGCGCTGGCGGCCCTGGCGCTGGCGCTGCTGTTTCCGGCGGGGGTTAATCCGCATCACGGCCACCAGGACTAGGCGGCACCGGCCGTGACGGCCCCACCGGGCGCATAGCAGCCATTCCGGCGGGCGGCGTGGCGCCTGTGCTAGAGTGCCCGCGGGCAAGTACAGAGGCATTTCGTCATGGCGGTGCAGGCACAGGCGCAACGTGGCGAGCGCGATCTCGCGGTGATCTCGCTGGTCGGCGCGGCGCATTACATGAGCCATGTGCTGCAGCTGGCGCTGCCGCCGCTATTCCCGATCCTGCACATCGAATTCGGCGTGAGCTTTACCGAGCTCGGCGCGTTCGTCACGCTGTTCTATGTCGCCTCCGGTCTCGGCCAGGCCGCGGCGGGCGTCCTGGTTGACCGCTATGGCGCGCCACGGCTGCTGGCCGCGGGGCTGGTGCTGCTAGTCGGGATCGATCGCCTTGGCCGGCTTTGCCGGCTCCTACTGGCAATTGCTGCCGCTGGCGCCGATTGCCGGCCTCGGCAACAGCATTTTCCACCCCGCCGATCTCTCCATCCTGAGCCACCGCGTGAGCGAGCGGCGGCTCGGCCGCGCTTATGCCGTCCATGGCATCTCGGGCTCGCTGGGCTACGCCACCTCGCCGGTGCTGGTCACGTTGATCGCCTACTACGCCAACTGGCATGTCGCGCTCAGCGCCATCGGCCTGGTCGGGCTGGCGATCGCGGCCATGACCTTCGCCAATCGCTCGCTGCTCGACTACGCGCATGCCGCGGTGCATCACGCCGCGGGCGCGGCGCGGCGGACGCCTTATCTCCAGCTCGTCGGCGCGCCGGTGGTGCTGATGGCCTTCGGCTACTTCGCCATGACCTCGTTTGCCGGCTCCGGCATGCAGACCTTCTCGATCACCGCGCTCACCTCGGGCTATGGGCTCAGCTTGGATACGGCGACGCTGGGCCTCAGCCTGTATCTGGTCGGCATGGCGCTGGGCATCGTCGCGGGCGGCTTTCTCGCCGACCACACGCATCACCACCACCGGGTGGCGATGAGCGGCATCGCCGTCGCCGCGCTGCTGATGCTGGGCGTCGCCGTGCTGCCGGGGCTCGCCGCCTTCGTGCTGCTGCCGATCACCACGCTGGCCGGCGTTGCCAATGGCATCACCGGCCCGTCGCGCGACGTGCTGGTGCGCAAGGCCGCCGCCGGCATCGGCACCGGCAGCGTCTTCGGCTTTGTCTATTCCGGCTTCGACCTTGGCTCCTCGGCGGCGCCGCTGCTGTTCGGCGTGCTGCTCGACCATGGCGCCACGCATGCCGTCTTCCTGGCGATCGCCTGCTCTTTCGCGCTGGGCGTCCCGACGGTGATGCAGGTGCGCCAGCGCATCGGTGCGCGCCCGCAACCCGCCGCGGCGGAGTAGCTCACCTTCCAGCCAGGGTCCTAGCCTGGGGGCGTCTCCGGCACGGGTTCGAGCAGCGCGACGACCGCCGCCTCGAGCTCGGCGAGGCGGAACGGCTTGCGCAGCAGCGTACGGGACGATTGGAGCAGCGCCATTGCCATCGCCTCGGGGTGTCCCGACATCAACAGCACCCGGGACCCCTGGCGCTCGGCCACACCGGCAAGCGCCAATCCGCCTTCGCCCGGCATCAGCACATCGAGGATTACCCCGTCGTAGCCGTCGCCCGCCAGCAGCCGCCGCGCGGCCGAGCTGTCGACGGCGTGATCCACGGCATAGCCGCGCTCCACGAGTAAGGTCTCGATCATCTCGCAAACGTCGGACTGGTCGTCAATGATCAGGAGTCTCCGCACCCTTTGCCTCCCCGACAGGTCCGCCTCACGCCGGCGGGCGACGCGCTGCGTGGACGATATCAGGCGGGAACTTCAACGATTTGTACGCAAGCGTACCGAAAAGACCGGGGCAAAAGACCATAAGTGATACGAGCGAGCCACCAAAAGGTATGGTCAATACCAATTGGTAGGAATATTCGTCGCGCGCCAGCACCAGGATACGAGGGGGGAAATGCGACAGCGGCCGAAGCCGCCTCGACCGGATGTCGGCAACCGGCTGCTGGCGGCACTGCCGACCGACGAGTTAGACCGTCTTGCGCGCCATGCCGAGGAAGTCGAGCTGACACGAAGGCAATGCCTGCTGATGCCGGCGACGCGCATCGACCATGTCTATTTTCTCCAGCAGGGCATGGTGTCGCTGGTCCAGCCGCTGCAGGACGGCGCCATGGTCGAGCTGGCGCTGGTCGGCCGCGAAGGCTTCATCGGCATCGCCGTGGTGCTCGGCTCCGCGACGACGCCGTCGGAGGCCATGGTCCAGATCCCCGGCCCAGCGCTTCGGCTGCGGGCCAGCGTGCTGCGCGAGGAAATCGGCCGCAGCCCTTTCCTCCTCGCGCTGCTGCTGCGCTATGTCTTGGCATTGCATGCGCAGGTCTCGCAGGCGGTGGCCTGCAACGGGCGCCACGCCGCGCAGGCGCGGCTGGCGCGCTGGCTGCTGGCGGCGCGCGACCGGATCGAGAGCGACGAGATCGCGCTCAGCCACGAATTTCTCGCGCAGATGCTCGGTATGCGCCGCGCCAGCGTCACCGTCGCCGCCGGCGCGCTCAAGGCGGCGGGGCTCATCCGCAACAGCCCCGGCCACATCACCATCCTCGATGCCGAGGGGCTCGAGACGGCGGCCTGCGAATGCTATCGCACGGTCCGGGAGGAATACGACCGCCTGTTGGCGTAACCCGCGTTAATCCGCCGCCGCCGCCTTGGGCTCCGGCAGCTTGTCGCGCATGGTGACGAACTCTTCCGCGGCGGTCGGGTGAATGCCGATGGTCTGGTCGAACTGGCGCTTGGTGGCGCCGCATTTGAGCGCGATGGCGAGGCCCTGGATGATCTCGGGCGCGTCGGCGCCGAGCATGTGGCAGCCGAGCACGCGGTCGGTCTGGCGATCGACGACGAGCTTCATCAAGGTGCGCTCCTCGCGGCCGGAGAGCGCGTGCTTCATCGGCCGGAAGCGCGCGCGGTAGATGTCGACCGCGCCATGGCGCCGGCGCGCTTCCTGCTCGGTGAGGCCGACAGTGCCAACCGGCGGCTGGCTGAAGACGGCGGTGGCGACGTTGCGGTGATCGATCTCGATGGGATTGTCGTTGAACAGCGTCTCGGCCAGCGCGCGGCCTTCGGCGATCGCCACCGGCGTGAGGTTGAGGCGGTCGGTGACGTCGCCCACGGCATAGATGTGCGGCACGCTGCTGCGCGACCAGTTGTCGACGGCGACCGCCTTCTCCCCGACAAGCCGGACGCCCGCCTCCTCGAGGCCCATGCCGCGCGTGTTCGGGCGGCGGCCGGTGGCATACATGACGAGGTCGGCCGAGAGCGTGTCGTCATGCGCCGTGCGAAGATCGACGCCGTGGTCGCGCTTTTCTATGCGCGCGATCTGGGTGCGGGCGCGGATGTCGATGCCGCGCTGGCGCAACTCCTGCGCCAGGCAGACGCGGATGTCGTCATCGAACCCGTTGAGCAGCTCCTCGCCGCGGATCACGAGCTGCACCTCGGCGCCGAGACCGCTGAAGATGCCGGCGAACTCGACGGCGATGTAGCCGCCGCCGACGATGACCACGCGGCGCGGCAGCGCCGGCAGATCGAGCGCCTCGTTCGAGGTGATGGCGTGCTCGATGCCGGGAATGGCCGGCATGACGGGATGGGCGCCGGTCGCCACCAGGATGTTGGCCGCGGTGTAGTGCTTGCCGTCGACCTCGACCGTATGCGGGTCGACCAGCCGGCCGCGTCCTTCGATCAGCCACACGCCGGAATTCTTCAGGAGATCGCGATAGACGCCTTCGAGCCGGTCGATCTCCCTATCCTTGGCGGCGATGAGGCTCGCCCAATCATGCACCGGCGGCGCCACCGTCCAGCCGTAGCCGGCGGCGTCGGCGAAGGCGTCGGCGAATTGCGCGCCGTAGACCAGCAGCTTCTTCGGCACGCAGCCGCGGATGACGCACGTGCCGCCGACCCGGCTGTCCTCGCAGATCGCCACCTTGGCGCCATAGGAGCCGGCGCGGCGCGAAGAGGCGACCCCGCCGGAGCCCGCGCCGATGGTAAACAGATCGAAATCATACTTGGCCATGGACGCCTCTTCCGGTCGGCGGATTGCGGCGCCAGACTAGCGCGTCGATCCCGCCCGCCTCAACCCATACGCTGGGCATTCGGGCCTGGATTTACAAGACGTTAATCGCTGCCGGCCCAGGCTGGGCGCATGGCAGTCCTCGAGTATTTCCGCGACTTCGTGGCCCAGACCATGCTCTGGCTCTGGCTCGCCGTCTTCCTGGTGGGCGGCCTGATCGAGCGGCTTGCCCCGGCGCAGAAGCCGCAATTGACCGACGATCTCCTGATGAATTTGGGATACTCGGTGGTCCTGAACTGGCTGATCTTCACCGCCGCTCCGGCGATGGGCGCGGCCGAGACTTACCTCCTCAACGCCTGCGGGCTCGGGCTGATCGAATTGCCCGCGGCGGGCTGGAAGCTCGCTGGCTCGGTCGCGCTCTATCTCCTCGCCACCGATTTCATGGAATACGCCTTCCATCGCGCCCAGCACGCCTGGCCCTTCCTCTGGGCGATGCACTCCTTCCACCACAGCGACCGCTCGGTCAATGTGACGACGACCCAGCGCAATTTCTGGCTGGAGGTGCCGCTCAAGGTGGCGTTCGTCTATCCCGTCGTCGCCATCCTGTTCAAGACGCCGCCCGCGGTCCTCGCCGTCGCGACGCTGTTCGGCTCGATCCGCTTTTTCTCGCACCTCAATCTGCGCCTGTCGCTGGGTCCGCTCTGGCCGCTGGTGAACGGCCCGCAATACCACCGCATCCACCACTCGCCGCTGCCCCGGCACTGGAACAAGAACTTCGCGTCGTTCTTCCCGATCTTCGACATCCTCTTCGGCACGCATCACCGGCCGCTGCCGGGCGAGTTCCCCGCGACCGGCCTCGATACCGCCGACGCGCCGCGCAACCTGGTCGAAGCGGTGGCCTGGCCGCTGCGCCGCTGGCTGCGGCCCGCAGGCAGCCTCAGCCGCTGACGCCGCCCATGCAGAGATATTTGACCTCGAGGAACTCCTCGATACCGTATTTCGAGCCTTCGCGGCCGAGCCCGCTCTCCTTGACGCCACCGAAAGGCGCCACTTCGGTGGAGATGAGGCCCTCATTGATGCCGACGATGCCGTATTCGAGCGCCTCGGCGACGCGCCAGACCCGGTTGAGGTCGCGGCTGTAGAAATAGGCGGCCAAGCCGAACTCGGTATCGTTGGCCATCTGGATCGCCTCCGCCTCGGTCTTGAAACAGAACAGCGGCGCCACCGGTCCGAACGTCTCCTCGCGCGTCACCATCATGGCGGTCGTGACATCGGCCAGCACGGTGGGCTCGTAGAAGCTGCCGCCCAGCGCGTGGCGATGGCCGCCGACGACGATCCGCGCACCCTTCTTGAGCGCGTCCGAGACATGCTGCTCGACCTTCTCGATCGCCTTCATGTCGATCAGCGGGCCGATCACTGCGCCGGTCTCGATTCCGGGGCCGACCTTCATCGCTTTCACCGTCTCCGCAAGCCTGGCGGCGAAAGCGTCATAGACGCCGTCCTGTACCAGCAGCCGGTTGGCGCAGACGCAGGTCTGCCCGGCATTGCGGTATTTTGACGCCATGGCGCCTTTCACCGCAGCATCGAGATCGGCATCATCGAAGACGATGAAGGGCGCATTGCCGCCGAGCTCCAGTGACAGCTTCTTCACCGTGCCGGCGCATTGCTCCATCAGCAGCTTGCCGATCTCGGTCGAGCCGGTGAAGGTGAGCTTGCGCACGATCGGGTTGGAGGTCATCTCGCCGCCGATCTCGCGGGCGGTGCCGGTGACGCAGGAGAACACGCCCTTGGGCAGGCCGGCGCGCTCGGCGAGCTCGCACAGCGCCAGCGCCGAGAACGGCGTCTGCGTCGCCGGCTTCAGCACGATGGTGCAGCCCGAAGCGAGCGCCGGCCCCATCTTGCGCGTGATCATCGCTGCCGGAAAATTCCACGGCGTGATCGCGGCGCAGACGCCGATCGGCTGCTTCAGCACGACGATGCGCTTGTCGCGCATATGGCCGGGGATGGTATCGCCATAGACGCGCTTGCCCTCTTCGGCGAACCACTCGATGAAGGAGGCGGCATAGGCGATCTCGCCGCGCGATTCCGCCAGCGGCTTGCCCTGCTCGGCGGTCATGAGCTGCGCCAGATCCTCCTGGTTCGCGAGCATGAGATCGAAGAGCTTGCGCAGCACCGCGGCACGCTCCTTGCCGGTGCGCTGGCGCCACTCCGGCAGCGCCCGCTCGGCCGCCTCGATCGCGGCGCGCGTCTCGTCGGCGCCCATCTTCGGCACCTGGCCGAGGATGGAATTGTCGGCGGGGTTGTTGACCGGGATCGTCTCGCGATTGCCGGCATCGACCCATCTGCCGTCGATATAACATTGCTGCCGGAAGAGCTTGGGGTCCTTAAGCTGCATGACCGATCCTCCGTCCTGGACGTGATTTTTGCCGACTATACCACGCCAATGCGGCCCTCACGCGGTCATCGGCGTCAACCCCAGCCGCTCGAAGAGGCGGCGGTCGCGCTCATGCTCGGGGTTGGCGGTGGTGAGCAGCCGGTCGCCCGAGAAGATCGAGTTGGCGCCGGCAAGGAAGCAGAGCGCCTGCGTCTCGTCGCTCATCTCCTGCCGGCCGGCCGAGAGCCGCACCACCGATCGCGGCATGGCGATGCGCGCCACGGCGATCACGCGGACGAAATCGATGGGATCGAGCTTGCGCTGCGCCGCGAGCGGCGTCCCCTCGACCTGCACCAGGAGGTTGATCGGCACGCTCTCGGGGTGGACGGGCAGCGTCGCAAGCGTCGCGATCATGCCGACGCGGTCGTCCACCGTCTCGCCCATACCGACGATGCCGCCGCAGCACAGATTGATGCCGGCATCGCGCAGATGCGCGAGCGTGTCCAGACGGTCCTGGTAGGTGCGCGTGGTGATGATCTCGCCATAGAATTCGGGCGAGGTGTCGAGGTTGTGGTTGTAATAATCGAGCCCGGCCGATTTCAGCCGCTGCGCCTGCGCGCCCGTCAGCATGCCGAGGGTGACGCAGCTCTCGAGCCCAAGCGCCTTCACCCCCGCCACCATGGCGCAGACCGCGTCGAGCTCATGCTCCTTGGGTGAGCGCCAGGCCGCGCCCATGCAGAAGCGCGAGGCTCCCGCCGCTTTCGCCGTCCGCGCCTCGGCGAGCGCCGCCTCGACGCTCATCAGCTTCGCGGCGTCGACCCCGGTCTCGTAATGCGCGCTTTGCGGACAATAGGCGCAATCCTCGGGGCATCCGCCGGTCTTGATCGACAGCAAGGTCGAGATCTGCACCGCGGAGGGATCAAAAGAGCGGCGATGAACCGTCTGAGCCCGATAGATCAGCTCCGGCAGCGGCAGGTCGAAGAGGGCGCGAAGCTCATGCCGCGTCCAGTCGTGGCGCGGGATGACGGGCTCCTCGGCATTGCCGGCGGGCATGGCGGTCGACATGGGAAGATCCTCTCTCGGGCGGCGTGCAACTGCCGCTTTCGCGGGGTAGCGCTCCGGGGCTTGCGCCGTCAAGCGACGGCCGCCGCTCGTTGCGTCCCTTGGGAGGGAGGCCTACCATCGCCCGCGCGGCGCAGGCGCCGGCGGATGCCAGGGAGGTTTCGATGAGCACGATGGTCCAGCCCAGGGCGAGCGCGCCCCCTCCGGCCGAGGCCGCACCGCGCTATCTGCCCGGCTTCGGCAACGAGCACGCCAGCGAGGCGATCGCCGGCGCCCTGCCGCAAGGCCGCAACTCGCCGCAGCGCGCGCCGCTCGGGCTTTACGCCGAGCAGATCAGCGGCACCGCCTTCACCGCGCCCAGGGAACAGAACCGCCGCACCTGGCTCTACCGCATCCGCCCCTCGGCCATGCACCCGGCCTACCTGCGCATCGACAACCGGCTGCTGCGCAGCGCGCCGTTCGACGAGGTCGAGGCGCCACCCAACCGGTTGCGCTGGAATCCACTGCCGTCGCCCGACGCGCCGGCCGACTTCGTCGACGGGCTCGTTACCATGGCCGGCAATGGCGATGCCAGCGCGCGCAGCGGCGTCGCCATCCATCTCTATCTCGCCAACCGTTCGATGAGCGAGCGCTATTTCAGCAACGCCGACGGCGAGATGCTGCTGGTGCCGCAGCACGGGCGCCTGTTACTTCATACGGAGCTCGGCCTGCTCGAGCTCTCGCCGGGCGAGATCGCGGTGTTGCCGCGCGGTCTCAAATTTCGCGTCGCGCTGCCCGATGGCGCTGCGCGCGGCTATGTCTGCGAGAATTACGGCGCGCATTTCCGCCTGCCGGAGCTCGGCCCGCTCGGCGCCAACGGTCTCGCCAATGCGCGCGACTTCCTCGCCCCGGTCGCCGCCTTCGAGGATCGCGACGGGCGCGTCGAGGTGGTGACCAAGTTCGAAGGCAATCTGTGGGCGGCCGAGTTCGACCACTCGCCGCTCGATGTGGTCGCCTGGCACGGGAATCACGTGCCCTGCAAATACGATCTGGCGCGCTTCAACGCCATGGGCACGGTGAGCTTCGACCATCCCGACCCGTCGATCTATACCGTGCTGACCTCGCCCAGCGAGACCGCCGGCACCGCCAATGTCGATTTCGTCATCTTCCCGCCGCGCTGGCTCGTCGCCGAGGATACCTTCCGGCCACCGTGGTTCCACCGCAACGTCATGAGCGAGTTCATGGGCCTCATCCACGGCGTCTATGATGCCAAGGCGGAGGGCTTCCTCCCGGGCGGCGCCAGCCTGCACAATTGCATGAGCGGGCACGGCCCTGACGCGCCGACCTTCGAGAAGGCGAGCGAGGCGGCGCTGACGCCGCACAAGATCGACAACACGCTCGCCTTCATGTTCGAGACCAGGCTGGTCTGCCGGCCGACCCGGTTTGCGCTCGAGACGCCGGCGCTGCAGCGCGATTACGATGCCTGCTGGCAAGGCTTCCGCAAGCTCTTCAGGGGCTGAAGCGGGGCGTCGGCCCGACAGCGACGAAGCGGAGGAAACACCATGACGCCCGCAAGGCACGCCGGCTTGACCGGCGCGAGCACCGGCGCTGCGCCGGCCGAGGCGCGCTGGGAGCCGGCGGAGAGCTATCCCGACCCCGCCGTCGAGATCCTCGATCCCGGCTTCGCCAAATACCGCCTCTTCAACGCTGCCGTCGAACGGCTCGGCACCGGCACCCGTTGGGCCGAGGGGCCCGTCTGGTTCGGCGACGGCCGCTATCTGCTGTGGAGCGACATTCCCAACAACCGGATCCTCAGATACGAGGAGGAGACCGGCGCCGTCAGCATCTTCCGCCAGCCCTCCGACAACGCCAATGGCAATACGCGCGACCGCCAGGGCCGCCTCGTCACCTGCGAGCATGGCGGAAGGCGGGTGACGCGCACCGAATATGACGGCGCGATCATCGTGCTTGTCGATCAGTTCGACGGCAAGCCGCTCAACTCGCCCAATGACGTCATCGTCAAATCCGACGGCTCGATCTGGTTCACTGATCCGCCCTTCGGCATCGCCGGCAATTACGAGGGCAACCAGGCGCCGGCAGAGCTTCACCCCAACGTCTACCGCCTCGATCCCCGCACCGGCACGGCGACGGTGGTTGCCGACGATCTCAACGGGCCCAATGGCATCTGCTTCACGCCCGATGAACGCCACCTCTATGTCGTCGACAGCCGAGCGACGCCGAATCCAGTCATCCGGATCTACGATCTCGCGGCCGACGGCACCCGCCTCGCCAATGGCCGGCCGTTCTTCGACGGCGGCGCCGGCACCTCGCCCGACGGCTTCCGCTGCGACATCGACGGCAATCTCTGGTGCGGCTGGGGCACCGGACCGGGCAGGAACGGCGTCATCGTGCTCTCGCCCACCGGCAAGCCGATCGGCCGCATCGCGCTGCCCGAGCGCTGCGCCAATCTCTGTTTCGGCGGTTTGAAGCGCAACCGGCTGTTCATGGCGGCGAGCCAGTCGCTCTACGCACTCTACGTCAACACCCAGGGCGTGCCGTATTTCTGACGTGCTGCCTCACGCCACCGCCGAGAGCTTGCGGTAGTCGAAGCCGCCCTCGATCGTCGGCTTGATCACGGCGAAATAGGGCGAGACGTCGAAATCGCGCGGGGTGAAAAGCCCGTGCCGCTCGATATGGCGGATTTCGCTCGCCACATAGGGCGTCATTGCGTAGGGCTTGCCCGAGATCGCCGCGTGATCGTCGGGAAGCTCAGGCAGGATGGGATAGCCGATCGACTGGAAGGTCTCGGCGATCATCGTCGAGCAGATGGCGCGCGTCGGATCGCCGCTCGCCAGCGCCAGCATCCGCCGGCGCACCGAGACCGGGACCGGCGGATACGGGAAGAGATACCGCAGGAGATCGATGATCTGCCGGACATCGTATTGCTTGCCGAGGCTGCGCACGGCGCCGTCGATGACTTTGCGCCGATCGGCGTCGGTGAGCCGCACCGGGCGGCAGATGCGCGTGTTGAAGCGCGCGTAGTCCGACAACGGCGCCGCGGTGACGCCTTCCTTGGCGGTGGCCTCGATCAGCACCAGCGGCTCGCCCGCGGCGTTGCGGCCGAGCTGATCGTCGCCGACATAAAGCGCGGCATGCGACCAGGTCGATTGCGTGAGATATTTGATGATTACGCTGAGCCGGGTGTTACCCTCGATCAGCAGCACGTCGCCGGGCTCGAGGCAGCGCGCCAACAGCGCCGGGTCAGGCGCGAAGAACGGCTCATAGTCGGCGATGGGCTGGGCGAGATAGTCGAGAATGCGCCGGCCGATCGCGGCCAGGGGGCTGTGGAACATGCGGCGAGGTCCGTGTTCGAGGCGGCCGGACCATAGCGTGCCGGCCTGCGGGCAGGAAAGTATAGCCGGCCGGGGCCGCCGGCCGCCCGGGCCGTGACTTCACGTGCGACTTGCATTTATGCCCGAAAAGCACCATTTTGTGCCAATCAGTCTCTGCTTCGGCGCTTGCCGTATCGTCCCTTGGGGCGTTCCTTCAAGATCTGATGAGGCCGACACTGCATCGCACCACGCGAGGGCGCGTGGGGCGTTTTTATAATCTAACGGAGGCCGACATGGCTCTTGGTACAGTTAAATGGTTCAACGCGCAGAAGGGGTTCGGCTTCATTCAGCCGGCCGATGGCGGCAAGGACGTTTTCGTCCACATCTCGGCGGTTGAGCGCGCCGGGCTTGCCCCTCTGCAGGAGGGCCAGAAGGTCCGCTTCGAGGTAGTCACCGAGCGCGGCAAGCAGGCTGCGGCCAATCTCGCGTTGGCGGACTAAGTACCGAGGTACCGGCGTCCACCCGGCGGCTCTCGGAAGGGGGCCGCCGGGCGGCGCTTGCACGAATGAACGGGATTAACGGGCTGAGGAGGAGGGCTTCATGCAGGTATTCGTCCGCGACAACGACATCAATGCCGCTTTGCGCGTTCTGAAGAAGAAGATGCAGCGCGAGGGCACGTTTCGCGAGATGAAGCGGCGCCGCTCTTACGAGAAGCCATCGGAGCGGCGGGCGCGTGAGAAGGCCGAAGCGGTGCGCCGCACGCGCAAGGCACTGCGCAAGCGCATGGAGCGCGAGGGTTATTAGCGGGCCCGGCCGGTCCCGCTGTCTCTCACGTCCAGCGCAGGAGGGTGAGCATGAGCAAAGCCGATGATCTCGCCGCCGCCGCCCGGCGCAAGGCGCAGGAAGTTGCCAGCCGGACCAAGGAAGCGGATGCCGAGCGGCTTGCCGCGCGCGACAAGCAGCGCCTCGCGGAAGCCGCCAAGACCGCGCGGCTCAAGGAGCAGCGCCTGGCCAAGGAAGCCGCCGACGCCGAAACCGCCAAGACGACCAAGGACGCGGTGAAGCAGGCCCAGAAACATGCGCGCGAGGCCAAGCGCAAATCGGCGCAGGGCTGACGCGGCGCAACCGCGCGTCCTGCTCCGCCACCCTTACTCTACCGTAACGCTTTTCGCCAAGTTGCGCGGCTGGTCGACATCCGTGCCCTTCACCACGGCGACGTGGTAGGCCAGGAGCTGCACCGGGATCGCGTAGAGCAGCGGCGCGACGAAGGGATCGCAGCTCGGCACCTCGATGCCGAAGCTGAGGCGCCCGCCCATCCGGGCCAGGCCCTCACGGTCCGAAATCATCACCACCTTGCCGCCGCGCGCCACCACTTCCTGAATGTTGGATGCGGTCTTCTCGAAGAGATCGTCGCGCGGCGCCAGCACGATCACCGGCACGTGCTCGTCGATGAGCGCGATCGGCCCGTGCTTCATCTCGCCAGCGGCATAGCCTTCGGCGTGGATGTAGGAGATCTCCTTGAGCTTCAGCGCGCCCTCGAGCGCCAGCGGATAAGCGGTGCCGCGGCCGAGATAGAGCACGTCGCGCGCCTCGGCGATGGTCGCCGCGAGCTCGGCGATGCGCCCGGCATGCATCAGCACGTCATTGGCGCGCGCCGGCACTTCGGTGAGCGAGATCGAGAGGCTGGCCTCCTGGGCCGCGTGGATCGCGCCGCGCGCCCGCGCCGTGGCGATGGTGAAGCAGGCGAGCACGGCGAGCTGGGTGGTGAAGGCCTTGGTCGAGGCGACGCCGATCTCGGGACCGGCGAGCGTCGACAGCACCGCATCGGCCTCGCGCGCCATGGTGCTCTCGGGCTGATTGACGAGCGCGACGATCTTCTGTCCCTGCTTGCGGGCGTAGCGCATCGCCTCGAGGGTATCGAGCGTCTCGCCGGATTGTGAGATGAACATCGCCAGTCCGTCCCGCGGCATGGCCGGCGCGCGGTAGCGGAATTCCGACGCGATGTCGGTCTCGACCGGGATGCGCGCGATGCGCTCGAGCCAGTATTTCGCCACCAGCGCCGCGTGGTACGAGGTGCCGCAGGCGATGATCGTCATCCTGTCGATGTCGGCGAGATCGAAGGGCAGGCTGGCGAGATGGACGCTGCGCGTCGTCGGATTGAAATGCGCATGCAGCGTGTCGCCGATCACCGCCGGCTGCTCGAAGATCTCCTTCTCCATGAAATGGCGATGGTTGCCCTTGCCGATCAGCGCCCCTGACAGCGCCGTCTCTTTGATCGGCCGTTCCACCTTGTGGTGATCGGCGTCGTACACGCTGGCGCCGTCCGGCGTCACCACCGCCCAATCGCCCTCGTTGAGATAGAGGATGCGGCGGGTCAGCGGCGCCAGCGCCAGCGAATCGGAGCCGAGATACATCTCGCCGTCGCCGAAGCCGATGGCAAGCGGCGAGCCGCGCCGGGCGCAGATCAGCAGATCGGGCTCGCCGGCGAAGAGGATAGCGAGCGCGAACGCGCCGTCGAGCCGCTTGAACGCCTTGGCCGCCGCCTCGACGGGCGTCATGCCCTCGGCGAGGTGGCGGGTCAGCAGCGCCGCCACCACCTCGGTGTCGGTCTGCGTCTCGAAGCGATGGCCCCAGGCGGTGAGCTCGTCCTTGAGCTGCTGGAAATTCTCGATGATGCCGTTATGCACGACGGCAACCCGGTCGGTGGCGATGGGATGCGCATTGGTCTCGTTCGGCGCGCCATGGGTCGCCCAGCGGGTATGGCCGATGCCGATCTTGCCGCCGAGCGGCGCCGCCTTGAGCCGCTCGACGAGGCGGTCGAGCTTGCCTTCGGCGCGGCGGCGCTCGATGCGGCCGTCGACCAGCGTCGCGAGGCCGGCGCTGTCATAGCCGCGATATTCGAGCCGCCGCAGGCCTTCGACGAGCAGCGGCGAGACCTCCCGCTTGCCGATGATGCCGATGATGCCGCACATCAGTTCTTGCCCTGCCGCTGTTTCTTCGCCTTCGCGGCGCTGCGCCGCGCGCGCATCTCGGCGGCGCGCTTCGGCTTGGTCACCTGCGGCGCGCGCGCCACCGCCAGCGCGTCGGCCGGCACGTCCTCGGTGACGACGCTGCCGGCGCCGATGAAGGCGCCGTCGCCGATCGTCACCGGCGCCACCAGGGCGACGTTGGTGCCGATGAAAGTGCGCTCGCCGATCTCGGTGCGGTGCTTGGCAAAGCCGTCGTAATTGCAGGTGACGGTGCCGGCGCCGATATTGCTGCCGCCGCCGACGGTGCTGTCGCCGAGATAGGTCAAATGGTTCGCCTTGACCCCGGGTCCCAGGCGCGAGTTCTTCACTTCGACGAAATTGCCGATATGAACATTCTCGGCGAGATCGGCGCCCGGCCTCAGCCGCGCGAACGGCCCGATGCTGGCGCCGTCGCCGATGCTGGCGCCGACCATATGGCAGAAGGCGGGAATCTCGACCCCGGCGCCGATGCTGCAGCCCGGGCCGAACACGACGAACGGCCCCACCACGGTGTCGCGGCCGATGCGCGTGTCGGCGCTGAAATAGACCGTGTCGGGATCGGTCAGCGTGACCCCGCTGGCCATCGCCGCGGCGCGCAGCCGGCGCTGCATCAGCGCCTCGGCCTGGGCGAGCTCGGCGCGGCTGTTGATGCCGACCATATCGGCGGCCGGCGCTTCGATGGCGCGGCAGGGCAGTCCGCGCCGGCGCGCCACCGCCACGATGTCGGTGAGGTAATACTCGCCCTTGGCATTGTCGGTGCCGATATGCTCCAGGAGCTCGAACATGCGCTTGCCGTCGAGCGCCCAGAGCCCGGCATTGCAGAAGCCGATCGCCGCCTCGGCCGGCGCGCAGTCCCGCGCCTCGACGATCGCCTCGAGCATGCCGTCACGCATCACGAGCCTGCCGTAAGGACCGGGATCGGCGGGCCGCATCCCCGCCACGACCGCCGCCGCCTCGGGCTCGCGGCGCCGTTCGGCCAGCACCAGACGCAGCGTCTCGGCGGTGAGCAGCGGCGCATCGCCGTAGAGCACCAGCACATCGCCGGTGAAGCCCTGCAGCGCCGGCCGGGCCGAGATCACGGCATGGCCGGTGCCGCGCGCCGTCACTTGCACCACGGTCTCGGCCGGCGCCACCGCCTGGGCCACCGCCTCCATGCCCGGAGCGATAACCACGATGGTGCGCGCCGGCGCCAGCGCCGTCACCGCCGCCAGCACGTGCTGGATCATCGGCCGGTTGGCAATGCGGTGCAGCACTTTGGGCAGCGCCGACTGCATACGCGTGCCCTGGCCGGCGGCGAGGACCAGCACGGCAAGCTTTGCATCGGTCATGGCTAGGCGGCGACGTGGCGGCAAAGCGGCGGAATCATCGGTGTCTCGCGCGGCTGAAACCTGTCATAAGAGAATAACAGCGGCCCGTAAAGACCAGTAAAGAATTGTGAACGAAGATGAAGCGGACAGCGGTTTTATTCGATCTCGACGGCACGCTGGTGAACAGCGTGCCCGATCTCGCCGCCGCCGCAAACCGGCTGCTCGCAGAGCTTGGGCGCGACCCGCTGGGCGAGGCCGAGATCGCCCTGATGGTCGGCGACGGCGTCGCCAAGCTGGTCGAGCGCGCGCTCTCCGCCCGGCAGGCCGAAGACGTGGCGCGGGCGCCCGCCATTGCCCGTTTCACCGCGTTCTACGAGGCCGACGCCATCACCCGCACCCGCCCCTATCCCGGGGTTCCCGAAGGCCTGGCGGCGCTCGGCCGCGCCGGCGTGGCGCTGGCGGTCTGCACCAACAAATCCGAGCGGGCGACGCATGCCGTGCTCGAGGGGCTTGGCCTCGCCCCCTTCTTCTCGGCCGTGCTTGGCGGCGACAGCCTGCCGACGCACAAGCCCGACCCCGCGCCGCTGGTCGCGGCGCTCGACCGGCTCGGCGTCGCGCCGGCCCAGGCGGCGATGGTCGGCGATCACCGCAACGACGTGCTGGCGGCGCAAGGCGCCGGCACCGCCGCGATCTTCGCCCGCTACGGCTATGGCCTGGCCAGTCTCGGGGCGCTGCGGCCCGATGCCATGGTCGACCGCTTCGCCGATCTGCCGTCCCTGGCGGAACGGATGCTCGGCCTGCGCTAGGCGCGCGGCCGTCACGGCGGCGGATCGATCGCCGTCAGGCGCACCGTGACAAAGCCCCAGGAACTGCCGAAATCGATGAGCACGGGAGCGCCGGCGCGTCGGGCCGGGGCGTCGCGAACCAGACCCGGCCCCCGGTGGTGTGCGGCGAGTAGTCCTGGTCCCAGGAGAATCCGGCGATCTTGACGGCGGCCGCGGCGCAGCGGCGCACCTCGCCGGCATAGGCGTAGACCGGCGATTTCTCGAGCCGGTCGCCGCCATCATCGCTGAGGACGATGTCGTAGCGCCGGCGGCCGTCATAGACCGCGACGCGGCCGTCGCAGCGCTGGCGCTGGGCCACGTCGCGGCCGATCGCCAGCAGCGCGGTCAGGGGATCCATTGTGTGGGCGATCTGCTGCCGGGTGGGCTTGGGCCGGCCGGGATCCTCGGCCGGGACCAGCGAGGTCGCCACCGTGCCGTCGCCGGGGTAGTCGAGGCGTGCCATGCGCTCCTTGCCCCGCGCGCGTAGCGCCTGCTCGTGGAATAGCGGCTGGAGGTCGGCGGCGCCGACCGTGCCTTGGCTGAGGGTCTTGAGGTCGAGGCGGTAAAAGAGCCGCAGCAGGCCCACCGTCTTTACCTGCCCGCTCAGCGCGTAGTCCTGGCTGCCCTGATCGAGGCGGAAATCGAAGGCGACCACGGGCAAGCCCACGGCATAGGCCTCGTAGCGCACCTCCAGCGGCGCCATGAGACCGCTTGGCGCCGCCGCCTGCTGCGGCGCCGCCAGGGCCGGCGAGACGAGCATCGAGCCCAGCAGCGCCGCCGCAGCATCGCGCCGGACAGGCCTCCACCGGCGGCGTCCCCTGGGCATCATTGCTCCAGAGTGCGGCATCCGCCGGCTGCGATCAACCGCCTCCGCGACGGCGCCGCTTGCTTGACACCGTGGCGCCCCACCCCCTAAATGCTCCGCGGCTTCGGGCGCTTAGCTCAGCGGGAGAGCACACCCTTCACACGGGTGGGGTCGTAGGTTCAATCCCTACAGCGCCCACCATCGCCCTCGCCCACATCGCCGCCTCAGCGCCCTTCGGCCTCCGGGATAGCAGTTTTTTTCCGTTGCCGCCCGCGGCTGATCTTGAAAGCCAGGAAATCCCCGCCTATTTTGCTGGCACTCATGCTCGGAGAGTGCTAACAATCCGGCATAAGCCCATAGTTTTGGACAACATTTCGCAGGAGGATTTCCATGCAATTCCGTCCCTTGCACGATCGGGTGGTCGTCCGCCGCATCGAGTCGGAGGAGAAGACCGCGGGCGGCATCATCATTCCCGACACGGCCAAAGAGAAGCCGCAGGAAGGCGAAGTCGTCTCTGTCGGTCCCGGGGCGCGGGGCGAGGACGGCAAGCTGCATCCGCTCGACGTCAAGGCGGGCGATCGCGTGCTGTTCGGCAAATGGTCGGGCACCGAGGTCAAGCTCGACGGCCAAGAGCTCATCATCATGAAAGAAAGCGACATCATGGGCGTGATCGAGGGCAAGCCCAAGGCCGCCAAGAAGGTCGCCTGAGCCCTTAAGAGCCCATCCACAGACAGAGA
>CAWBKF010000044.1:0-121928 GCA_963789275.1 uncultured Alphaproteobacteria bacterium | reverse complement strand
GGATTCTCTCATTGTTAACCATAAGCCAGTTTTTGTCCGAATTACATTGCCAACTGGTATTCGAATTTACTTTAAATTTGAATGTATTTGAAGAACCTGAAAGGTACGAATATTGTATCAGCAGAAGCACTTAAACAATATCCTGCTAACTGCAAAACTTGAGCTGTTTGAGAAGTAGAATCTAATCCTATAAAAGTAACTGTTGCAGTTCTTGAAATTGTATCAGGATTTTGTTCTAATGTAGTAACGGTAATCGTTCCACTTCCAGAACCAGAATCTGGTTCAGCCTTTAACCATGTTTTATCAATTGACACATTCCATTTAGCATTTGAATTAATGGTAAAAATTCTTGTGGCATTGGCAAGTGCGGCTATGCCCCATAAACTTGGAGAAACTGTTAAATATGGGGAGCCAGCTTCCTGAGTGAAAGTAATAATTTGATCTGAAACTCCTGAACCTGAAACTGTAATGGTTGCAAATGGAGGCTCAAGTGTCATATTTGTCCATGCACTTGCCATAACATATGCTGTTCCTGTTCCTGAAATTGTTGTTACAAAAGCTGATGCCCCAGTTCTTAATGACAGCCAGCTTTGGTTACTAGTGGCTGTCCAAGTGATGGTTGAAAAGACTTGAAACAGCATGTCAGAAAAAAGAATGTTTGTTGAAACATTTAATGCAGCTGTTGAACCATCCTGAGTTACTATTACAGTTTTATCTGCAAGACCAGAAGATGCAATGGTAACTATTGCAGTTCTTTCAAGGGTTGAGGTATTATTTGATGCAGTAAAGATAAGATCAGCATTTCCTGTAGAATGGTTTTTACTTGCACTTAACCAGCTTTGGTTACTCGAAACTGTCCAGATAATACTTATTGGAGAATAAACCTTAAAGGTTCTTGAACTGTTTAACGGCGCAGCAATGTTCAAAGTATTAGTTGAAATATTAATTTCATTTGCTAATCCTTCCTGAGTAACAATTATTATTTGGCGTAGAATGCCTTGTCCCGACACAGTAATGGTAGCTGTCCGTTTCGAAGTATCTGGATTTGTTTCTGTTGCTTTTATTTGAATAAATTTTATTACCCACTCCGGAACAAACAAAAAAGTCGTTTACTTTTAACCAATTTTGATTACTTATTGTGGCCCAGTACCATGTAAAGTTTGCATTTATGTTTAATGAATTTGCACTATTTGCTTGAGAACCTAAGAGAGAGTGTGTTGGCAGAAACGGTTAAAACAGGAAATAGAGCTCGGCCGATTAACTGAAAAATATTGAAACTACCTGCCCCGGTTAAGGTTATTTTCCCAGTTTCTCGAATGAAGAAAAGGATTTTTAATTGCAGAAATCAAAATGAACAGAATCTCCAGAGGCCGAATCACAGCTTACCGTTAGCCAGACTCTGGTCATTTGGGTCTTCCAATTTGTATTAGAAACTATTTTTTATAGCCTGGGTAGGATCCAATGAATGAATATACCAATTTGTTAATGGGACAGATAAATAAATAGGCGTTGGCTCCTGCTTAACAGTAACAGTTTTAGAAGTAACATTAGTACCTGAAATAGTTATATTAGCTGCTCTAGTTAAAAGAGGTAGAAGGATTTTCACTTGCAGTAAGTTTTACAGACGCATTTCCTGTTCCAGAAACTATGCTGGGTGTTAACCATAACTGGTCGCTTTCAATTAACCAGTTTGTATTTGAAGAAATATCTAAATAATTATAATTATAAGTTTGCCCAATAATTACTGAGTCTTGAAAAGTTTTTAAAAATGGCGGTTGAACTCCTCCTGAAGTAGTTTTTTGTATCTTCTGCCTGCCCATGAAGCAATATACCCGATATCCTTATTCACAAAAAAAACCGAATAAAAAGGATCTGACGTATTGCTTAAAGTGTACCGAGTCTGTTTCCCATTATTGTTTAATTTCAGGATAGTACGATTGCTACCTACAGCATACCTGTATTTGAATCAGCAAAATATATTGAGTACAGGTACTCCGTTGTTCACCTGTTTGTTTAATCCAATTTATTCCCCATTTGTTGTTTTTAAAAATTATGCCACTATCTCCAACAGCAAACCCGATGTTATTGTCAATAAAAAATAAAAGAATTAAGGTTTTGGTTGTTCCACTTGTTTGATTTGTCCAACTAATACCTCCAGTTAACTTGTTTTCTTTATAATACCCCTTCGCCTACGGCATAGCCTATATTTTCATCAGTAAAACACACTGATAATAGATACTTTGTAGTATCACTTGTTTGCACTGTCCAACTGAAACCTCCATTAATTGTTTTTAAAATTGTACCCTTATTACCAACAGTAAAACCAGTATTAGCATTAATAAAAAAAACCGAATTTAATATGTTGGCAGTTCCGCTAGTTTGAGTAGTCCAGTTACTACCTCCATTGATAGTTTTTAGTATAGTGCCTCCTCCTCCTACAGCAAAGCCAGTATTATTATCAGTAAAATAAATTGATAATAAATAATTTGTGGTTTCACTTGCTTGTGCAGCCCATTCAGTGCCACCATTAACCGTTTTTAAAATTTTACCATTCCAGCCAACAGTATAGCCAGTGTCAACATTATTAAAGCAAATAGAATATAAATCCTGCGAAGTACCGCTGGTTTGAGATGTCCAATATGCTGATTGAGGAAAGGCAGGAGATAATAAAAATGTCAAAAAGTAAAATGAATATTAAAGCTCTTTTTATAAGTGTTGATTTATACAACTGATAAAAAGGATTATTAAAACAATTCATCAATGCATCTAGTTTATTTTTCATGGTTGGCAAGTTTAATTCATAAGTTATATAAATGTTGTTATGCAATTCTCAAAAGTAAAAATATAAAATAAACATTCATGGGTGGAGAATTTGTTTTCATATCTTTCAATCTTGCTATAAAATTGTCATCAGAGAGTTTTTTTAGGCTTGTTGCTAACGTTTCGCGGCTATGCCCAGTGCGGGACTTATACCTGCGTCTCTATCGCCCGATGACGAAAGGTGAAAGAAAGCACTGATAATCGCATCCTTCTAAAACCCGCATTGGGTATGAGCCGTTGTTGTACGTTTTGCTTTTAACTCTATTTATAGTATTTCAATTTTTTAATCCTTTAGTTTTATCTTTTACTTTAATAACTGATCATTTTTTGATTAATTTATTTCCTAATAATTGTATTTCTATCTTTAGTTTTTTATCCATTTTTAAAGTTTTTTAAAGTTTTTTTTTAGTTTTTGTTCATTTTTAACGTCATGACATAGTTATTCCTGCCTTATCAATTATGCGGCTGTTCGTTTCTTCCATAATGGCCTCCTGTATATTATTATTGGTCGCTGATCCATCTTCTTTGTCCTCCGTTTTTCTATTACGGTATGCTGATATTCCTTTTCTATTTTACAATGTTGACAATATAAATGATTTTCTTCGATAGCGTAATCTTCGCTTATCTGATCTATTTCTGGTGTGCTTTTATAAAGATATTCTTCTGATATATTACCTCGGTTTGAGTATAAACCATAATACCTTACTATCCTAAAATATGGCAAGGGAACATGTTGTAACAACCTTGGGAAGAAATCACTGTAATGTAACGTTAGTTCTAGTTCTATGGCTTTATTGTTTATGTCTAATTTTTGATAATCCTTATACCGGAAACTAATATATTCCCCTTCCATCTGCGTGATTTTATACTCACTTAAGCATGCGCGTTTTGAGTATCGTCCGATATAACGGATGACCAACGAGGGTATCTCCATCGGTGGTTCTAAATGCAATTCCAGTTTTTATTGTTTATCCGCTTGAGGAACCGTAAAAAATCTATCCTGTCCACAAAATTGTGTTCCAATTCTCCTGAATCATACATCTCTACTAAACTATCCTCAAACTTGCACCGGAATTTATCCTTGTAAAAAATTATAGTTTACATAATCCCCTTTATTTTCTTTAATTCCCCTGTTAGATAGTGTCTATCCCGCCCCACGATATTATCATGTGTACATGGAAATGGCTGTTTTTCTGTTCTCCATATGTATGCAATACGGTTATTATGCCTATCTTTAATCCATACTTATGGCTTATCCAGTCTTTGAAAGTATCGGCCGATGTACGCATCAATATATTTAATAAATACTTGCCATTTCGCTTGATTAATTGGTTTAAAGAATGTGGTAAGGTAAATACAACATGACGGTGTGGTAAATCGAACATCTGTCCTTTTACACGATCTGACCATTTTACTGTATCATGCCAACCACATGTTGGGCAAAAACTGTTCTTGCAACTGTGATATATCTCGCTTAATTCCCCACAATCCGGACAGGCATATATGTCTACGCCTAATGCTGCTGTGCGGCATACCCTGATTGCATTGACGGCTTTGTATTGCTCTGGTTTGATATATTCCTTGGGTGATTGGGTATACGTATCCCAATATGTATTAAAAAAATCTGCCAAACGATATTTCTTATCGCTATAATTTACTTTTTCATTCGTTTGCGGATGACCCGAACACATTTCTCCTTCTTTTTCTTCGCTCAGCTATTTCATACGGCTTCTATAGCGCTTCTTCATGAATAACTTTTTCTTTTTCATTTTTTACGCCATAGATATTATCCTGAACATCAACGCTAATATATTCATATTTTTTGAAAAGTTCATCAACGTAGGAATCAAATTTAATCTCGGCATCTTTTGTCGGGTAACCATCATCATCGTAGAAAAAGCCAAACTGGTCATCCTGATCAAATAGTTTAAATTCTTCTTTGTTTAGGGTGATGTCTTTCATGTTTACTTATCTATTTGGTTATACAGAAAATTACGCAAATTATCATGGTATAAACCTTGAACCATAGATGTATATGGGCTGTGCGAAGCATTACGTACAACGGTTGCGGCTACTTGCCGTGCGGGTTTTTGAAACGCGTCTCTATCGCCCGACATAAAAGTAACTAAAAGCACTGACAATCGCAACCTTCTGAACCCCGCATGGAATGTAGCCGTTGTTAGGTGGTTTGCATTTAATACTTCTTCTTTGCTTCGAATAGAATATTGCTAATCATTGATGAGCTCGAAATCGTAGAACTTTTAAAACTCAAACTGCACGCTAAACTCAATTTATTTAGCTGAGAAAAAATAAATCTAATTCATTGACACCAAAACCTTATAATGCCTACAATCAACGATGTTGTTTTCAAAATTATCAAATCTATCTGCAATACAAGATGATTTTATCTAAAAAATTAATAATTAGAAAATCTACGAGAAATATTTTTAAAGCCGTGATTAGTATATTTATGAAGGAATAGCCGAATTGCCTTGTTTAGCTGCAACAAGGAGCGATAATAACTGCAAAGATTCATAAATATGGATTATACGAATGGCTTTATTGTAATACTTGATGTTTTTGTTTTAAAAAATGTGTTTAACAAATTAGAATCACAAATTTTTTGAATGTTATCTATCTATAATCATTATCAAATCTATTTGATGTAATTATCTATATTAATTTTTCATAAATTATCTAAATTTTTACGTTTGAAAATCACCGAAATCTGCATACCACCTAACGTTCGCGGCTACTGCCAGTGCGGGATTGCGTGCTTGCGTCCCTGTCCGCTGGCACAAATGCCTACATGCGGGCGCTGACGCTTGCGAACCTTCTGAAACCCGCATTGGCTGTGAGCCGTTGTTAGGCCACGTGTTTTAAATTTATTGTTACTAAAATAATTATAAACTGAATAATTGCAAAATATAATTGTTTAAAAATGCCTCCTTTTCTTTTGAAAAGAGAGGCATGTAAATTTTTGTTAGAAATAACTACAATTGAATGAACTGATAGAACCAAATCATGATGTATTTGATATTTACCAAAGCCTAGTAATATCAAAATTCAACGATATTTTCTGTAGCAACTGTAAATTGTAGAACCAATATATGTACCACCAGTATCTGTTGGAGTATTTGGATTTTTCTAATCTGCACTCTCCTACAACATCAATCTGTTTACCCAACCATCTATGTTCAACTAAAATTAAGTAAGGATAGTTATATGTCCAACAAGCATTAGATTCCGGGCTCCGCTGTTCCAAAGCTATGAGATACTCCTAAAGTGTCAACATTGTTTCCGACAGCCACCTAGTACTTCAATCTATTAAGTACTAATTGATTACCGACATTCAAAATTTTACCAGATACCTTTAGGCGGTCATCAGCTACCGTAATAATTAGTTTTAGTAATTGAGTCGGTGCCATTGATCATCAGCTAACCACCAAAGTAATAGAGTAAATGCCAGCTTGAGGATAAAATACTAACGGCTTGGGAACGTAGAAACACTGGTGTCCTGAATGACAAGTTTAAAATTGGCATTATAAAGCCGAACAGGTTCAAATATTCACTCGCATCAAGGCGGCATAACCACCGTTAAACCTCCAGGAATACTTACAACTCATTTTATACCCCAGGTATGTAAATAAAGCTAGTACTTTGTGAATAGGTATGGCTAACCAGAGATTTATCGTGAAAAGTACCAATTCCCTCACCAATAAACCGCTCTAGCTCATATCGATCATAAAATCCGCTTTAGGTTTAACAAGCACCACTGGAGCTATAACTTTGATTAAAGTGTCGTTGCTATAAACACCTTGACCATTATGTTAGATAACTGTCAAATTCACCGCATACTTACCAACGGTGCTATAAGCAATAACCGGATTAGCTTCAGTTCATAGTCGGCATGTTTGCCATCAGTAAATTTCCAATTATAAAGTTACCGGTCCATTAGTAATAGTGCTGGTAAAATGGACTTTACCGTTTACGGTAATAATAGTACTATCCGCACTAACGCTGACGGTTGGAGCAGGTTTAGGATCGTTTTTCTTGGTATTACAAGCCGACATAAGCATAATAGCTGTGGCAAAAATCAATAGGCTTACTTTTTTTTCATAAATTAATGTGTATTTAAGTGATTAATTAATAATATAAGGTATTTTTTATCCGTGTTCATGTGGCCTAACGGTCGCGGCTATGTACCGGCCGGGTTTTAGAACTGTGCCCCTATCCCCCGACATAAAAGTAATAGAAAGCACCGACAATCGCAACCCTCATACCCCGGATGGTATGAGCCGTTGTTGTTAGGCAATCGTGCATTTTAATCTAAAATCACAGTATACGAGCTTTGTCGATGCTACGAAGCACAAAATTGATTTGGTTTTTTTGGGTTGGGTTTTCTTTCTGTCAAGATATTTAGCAGTGTGCGTTGGCTTTGTAAGCTCTTTTGGCTTTTTTGCCAGCGGGTGGTTTGTGGCGTGAAAGCCAAATGTGCTTGCAAATTGGGGTGGTTGTCTTTACATAATCTGTCGCATACTCCCGGAAGTCAATCTAGGATTCGTTCAGATGGGACTTGGGATCGTTCAATTGAGTCATAGGTACGTTCAATTGAATCTTGGGTACGTTCATTTAAGTCATATATCCGTTCAATTGAGTCTTGGTTTTGTTCAGTTGAATCTCAGACCCGATCAATTGGTTTTTGGACTCAATCATTTGAATCTCGGATACGTTCATTTGTGTCTTGGGTACGTTCAATTGAGTTATGGGAACTGTTTAAATAAGTCATAGACACGTTCATTTGAGACATATGAGTGATAAATAAGGTTGTATATTTTGTTAAACTTATTTGGAAATTAATTTAACAATTTATAATTTGCCTCTTAAGAGTTATAAATTTAAGATTTAAAACTCTGAAATTAAATAATTTATTAACCTCTAATAATTGAAAAATTATGACAAACAATCAAGAAAGCCGTTTAAGTATGGCAATGGCAGAAAGTGCGTATTTAGCAGCAAATTCAACTATTACTGCTAACCTGCCTAATTTTGCAACCTATTTTACCCCAATACAATCGGGGATTACTCAATTCAAACTATCCGTGAACAACAAGAGTTTGATAAAACCGGTATTACAGTTAACAAAAATCAACAGCGGACAACACTTAATTGCACAAGCTATTGATGTTGAACGCAGGGTTGTGGCTTATGCAACCAATGTAAATAATGCGGTATTGCTTGCTGAAACAAGTTATACCGAAAGCGATTTGAAAAAAAGCCCTGATACTGTTTTAAAAGACCGTTGCCAGGTTATCTATGACAGTGCAAATACTAATGTTGCAGCTTTGGCAACTTATGGCGTTACTGCTGCAATTCTTACCACATTGCAAACTGCCATTACAAACTTTAATGCTGCAATCCCTAAACCACGAATTGGAATTGCTGATAAGAAACAAGCTACTGACCAACTTGTAACTTTATTTGATACGCTTGATACCAATTTTGCTAAAATTGATATGCTTGTTGAAATGGTTAAAGTTTCGCAAGCTAATTTTTATAATGAATATAAGAACTTCGCAAAATAATTGATACAGGAACTGGCTCGCTTGCTTTAAAAGGCATCTGCTACTGAATTACAAAGTGGCGAACCTGTTCAAAATGCAACTTTTACTTTTCAACCTGCTACCACCGCACTATTAAAAGCAATGACAGCAGTGCTACCGGAAACGGAAATGGAAATAGCCATATTGTAAAGAAAACAGCCGCAAAAGGCAATTTTAATATTAAAAGCATGCCTGAAGGAACTTATACTGTTACTATAACCAAACCGGGATATAAAGACCAAGTTGCTACCGTAAGTGTTGTGAATGGCGAAATGGCCGATTTAGTTGTTGAACTTGAAAAAGCTTAATTGCTTTAAAATTGCAAACTTCAACTAAAAAAAATAAACAGACAAGCCCTACGAAAGCGGGGTTTGTCTGTTATTAAAACAAGAATTAATTTACCTTATGAGCTTGAATTATTCGAGTCTTTTGCCTTCCATACCAAAAATCACGTGACCAATGTGAAGCATATACAGTATCTTTTGATAATACTTTAATGTCATAATCATAATCATCAACTATCAATTGATCAGATTTAAATCTCCAAATCCCTTTTTTTCTATCATTCTTTTTCTCTTGCAAAATCAAAAATATAAGAACCATCCTCAAAAAACTCCCATCTATCTTTGTCTTTATCAAGCCATTTGCCGACTAACGTAATATCTTTCCCTTCTTTAAAAATACTTTCTTTATTGATTTTCCCATCTTGGTCATAACTTATCCATGAGCCTTCTTTATTTCCGTTTTTAAATTCGCCCTCTTTTTGTTTTTGACCGTTTTTATACCAGTATGAAAATTTACCTTCAGATTTGCCGTTAGATAAATTTCTTCATTGGCTTCTAATTTATCATTATCATGCCATATGTTTGCCATTTACCAACTAATTTTCCAAAATCGAATTTTCCGAATGTTTGAGCTTTTCCATTTCATGCCACTTTTTAAATTCACCGTCAAGCGAATCTTCTTTGTAGTAACCGTCAAACTTTATTTGACCATTGGTATACCAGTTTTTCCATTCCTTTGTCCCTGCCAGTATGGCGCCGACCAGAATTCCGATGTCCGTAGCCCAGCGCGGCATTTCGCGCCACCGAAATGGCGCAACTATGGAAACGACAGCGAGCGCGAGCCCGATCAATCCGATTGCGTGATCCGACATGGATACTTCCGCCTATTGCTTGCTGCCCGCAGCGCCGCCGAGCGCAAAGCCTTCTTGAGCCATGCACTTCCTAAAATTGTAGAGCGCCTGTTGGTCGCCGTTGGAAGCCGCATTGTTCTCGACCATCCCAGTGGCGGGATTGTAGTAGGCGTCGAAGTGCTTGAAAAACGGCATGTATAGTTCTTCCACCTTCATCGTATGCACAACATCGACGCAATGTTTTATAGCCTTGTTGATCGCGGCGACGGACTCAGGTGTTTGCTGATTTTGCTGTCCCCGTGCTGGCGCGCTCAGGCAGGCAACCGCGCATATGGCGCTGGCAACGATCTTGTTACGCATGGAATGAGCACCCCCGACCCAAACACACGGCAAGAGTGTATCGCCTTACGGACGCCGCAGCAATCGAGCGGCGGCGCTAAATCGACTTTCCCCCGAGTAGCCCGATGATCGCGCCGAAGCCGACCTGCCATGTGCCATCCGGCGCTCTCAAACACCGACTATTGATTGGCCGTAGGATGCTCCCACGACGTCGCAAAGGCGACTGAGACCGCAAATGAAATCGACGGGCTGGAGCCGTAAGCACGCGTCCGACGTGAACTTGCCACTGTGCGCGAGCGTCTGCCGCTCCGCGCACCCGCCCTTCGGCAGGTCGATCAGATGTCGGCGGTGGGGTCGGATCGGTTGATGACGCGGGTGACCGCGCCGCCCCAACTCATGCTGACGACGCGGAAGCTCTCCCTCACCCCGTCCCACCACGCCCCGCCGTCTGCTCCTTCACGATCGCGCTGAGCGGCACCAGCTCGAAGCCCTTCGCGCGCAAGCCCGCAAGCCAGGTCGTGAGCTGATCGAGCGTCGCGTCATGCGGATGGCCGATGGCGATGGCGCTGCCGTGGCGGCGCGCCAGCTGCTCGACCTCGGCGAGCTGCGCGGCGATCGCCGGGGCGTTGATCTCATTGTCGAGGAAGACGTCGCGCCCGGCATGCGGCACGCCCAGCTTGCGCGCGACCTCGATGCCGGCGCTGCTGCCCGAGGTGCGCGAATCCAGGAACAGCAGCCCCCGCGCCTTCAGCTCCTCCATCACCGGCGTCATGCTGGCGGCATCGCTGGTGAAGCGGCTGCCCATGTGGTTGTTGATGCCGACATAGCCGTCGAAGCGGCCGAGATCCCAGCGCAGCCGGCGCAGCACCTCGTCGGCGCCGAGGCTCACCGCGAGCCCGTTGGGGCCCATATCCTCGGCGCGGCTCATCGGCTCCATCGGCACATGCACCAGGAGCTCGTGCCCGGCCTGATGCGCCGCCTCGGTGAGCCGCGGCAGGTCGGTGGCATAAGGCAGGAACGACATGGTGAGCGGCCCCGGCAAGGTGATGGCGCGCTCGCTGCGCTTCTTGTCGAGGCCGAGATCGTCGATGACGATGGCGATGCGCGGCCGGCCCTCGGCCGCCGGCGCCGGCACGGCAAAGCGCAGCCAGGCGGGCTCCCCAGGACGCGCCGGCGGCACCGGCGGCGGCAGCGCCGCGAGCTTGGCCCCGCCCGCGCCCGGCAGCGGCGGCGGCTCCGGCGCCTCGCCCGGATCGGGCGCGCTCATCTCGCCCTGCTCATCGGTCTCGGCGGTCGGGAACGGCAAGGTGATCTTGCCGGCGACCACCGCGACCCGCTCGCGCGACGGCAGCGGCGCCGCCGGCTGGGCGGCCTGGGGCGCGGGTGCCGCCGGCGCCGCGGGGTGCCGCGGCAGCGCCAGCCAGCCGGCCAGCAGGATCACCGCGAACCGCCGCCGCGCCCGCGCCGAGATTGACCCAGAGGCGCGGGCTCGGCCGGGGCAGTGACAGGCGCGGCCGGGGCAGTGACGGGTGCGGCTGGGACGGGACCGGAGGTGGCGGTGACGGGTGAGGCCGGGACGGGACCGGAGGCGCGGCGCGGATGACGGCGCGCCGGCGCGGCGCCGCAGCCGGCGGCGGCGCGGGGCGCGCCGGCGTTGCGGCTTCCGCCGCGCCGCGCCGCAGCAGCGCTACGAATTGCTCGAGTTTCTCGTCCATCGGCCTAGGCAGGAGTGTAGCGGAAATTGTTAACCAATTTCTTCCGCGAGCTCGTCGAGGATGGGGCAATCCGGCCGGTGGTCGCCATGGCAGCGCCGGACCAGCCCTTCGAGCGCCTGGCGCATACGCCTGAGCTCGGCAATGCGCGCATCGATGACCTCGAGATGCGCCGCCGCCAGCCGCCGCACATCGCCGCTCGCGCGCCGCTTGTCGCGCCACAGCGCCACCAGCGCCCCCACCTCCTTGACCGAGAATCCCAGATGGCGGGCATGCTGGATGAAGCGCAGGGTCTCGACATGGCGCTGGTCATAAAGCCGGTAATTGGCCTCCGACCGCGCCGGCTCGATCAGCCCGGCGCTCTCATAATAGCGGATCGTCTTGGCCGGCAGCCCCGTCGCTTCCGCGACATCGCCGATATTCATGACGCCCTCCCCCGCGCACCAAACCTTCCAGTAAGCTGGCATGTTCAGGAGATGGCCGGTCGCGGGGGGATGAAATGTCAATAACCCCTGCCGCAATGCGCCCTCTGCCGCCCCGCTTCGGCTATGGCAGCGCGTCGGCAAATGGCCGCTGCATCTCTGTCGTGCGTCCTTCGACATGCGCCTGCGGCGCAAGCTCAGGATGAGGCTACAGGGTTGATGGCACGAAGAAAAAACGCCTCATCCTGAGCTTGGCGCGGCCAACCCGGCCGACCGCTCTGCGGTCGGCCCCGGAGGGTTCGATCGCAAAGCGATCGAACGGGTTGGCCATGTCGAAGGACGCAACGCTGTCGATCCAGCCCGCGCCTAATAAGCTCAAACCGTTTCAGGAACTCACCGTCGCCTTATCCACCTCCGCCATCTCCTCCGGCGTCGAGCTCCCAGTCTCCCGCCTTGACGTTCTGCTCGAGCTGCTCGGGCCTAGTGGCGCCGGCGATGACGCTCGCCACCCCCGGCCGCGCCAGCAGCCAGGAGAAGGCGAGCTCCAGGATGCTGCGGCCGCGCCGGGCGCAGAAGGCTTCGAGCCGCTCCAGCTTCTGCCAGTGGCTGTCGAGGAGATAGCGGTCCGCCATGCGCTGGTCGCGCGCCAGCCGCGCGCCGTCGGGCATCGTCGCGTTGCGCTTGTACTTGCCGGTGAGCAGCCCGCTCGCCAGCGGGAAGAACGGCAGCAACCCCAGATCATGCGCCGCGATCGCCGGCACCAGCTCGCGCTCGATGTCGCGCACCAGCAGGCTGTACTCGTCCTGGCAGGAGATGAAGGCGTTGAGGCCGAGATGGCGCGAGGTCCATTGCGCGTCCACCACCTGCCAGGCGGCGTAGTTGGAGCAGCCGATATAGCGCACCTTGCCCTGATGGACGAGATCGTCGAGCGCGCGCAGCGTCTCCTCGATCGGCGTCAGCGGATCCGGGCGGTGCACCTGGTAGAGGTCGATCCAATCGGTCTTGAGCCGCCGCAGGCTGTCCTCGACCGCGCGCATGATGTAGCGCCGCGACGCGCCTTTGAGCCGCTCCTCCTTGTCCATCGCCATGCCGAACTTGGTCGCCAGCACGACATCCCGGCGGCGGTCGCCGAGGATCTGGCCGAGGCATTCCTCCGAGGCGCCGCGGCTGCCGCCGCTCATGGTGCCGTAGATGTCGGCGGTGTCGAGCAGCGTGATGCCGAGATCGAGCGCCTTGTGGACGATCTTGCGCGACGCCTCGGTGTCGATGCGGCCGCCGAAATTGTTGCAGCCGAGCCCGATGGTCGAAACCAGGAGCCCGGACGTGCCGAGGATGCGTTGCTTCACGGGGGCGCGCCTCTTGCTGCCGCTGGGGAGGGCGTGGGTTAAGGCGATTTCGCGCCAGCGTCAAGGGCGAGCCTTGGTGGCGGAGGGTTGCAGGCTTATGCTCATTCTCGCGCCGATCCGGAGCGCCAGCCTGCGTCAGCGACGCACCAGGATTTTTTCTCAATGGAGTACACCAATGGCGTAGGGTCTCCCCGCTCCCGGGCGCGCCGGACCGGAATTTCACCCCCCGCCTCGAACCTGATATAACCAGCCGATGTACCTGTTGATCGATAACTACGACAGCTTCACCTACAACCTCTGGCACTATCTGGGCGAGCTCGGCGCCGAGGTGGTGGTGGAGCGCAACGACGCGCTTTCGGTCGAGGCGGCGCTGGCGCTCAAGCCCCAAGGCATCGTCATCTCGCCGGGGCCGAGCGATCCCGACCATGCCGGCATCTGCCTCGAGCTGGTGCGCCGCGCCGGCCAGATCCCGCTGCTCGGCGTCTGCCTCGGCCATCAGGCGATCGGCCAGGCCTTCGGCGGCAAGGTGGTGCGCGCACCGGCGCCGATGCACGGCAAGGTCAGCGAGATCCGCCACGACGGCAGCGGCATCTTCGCCGGCTTGCCCAACCCGCTGCCGGCGACGCGCTATCATTCGCTGATCGTCGAGCGCGAGAGCCTGCCGGCGGCGCTCGCGGTCACCGCCGAATGCGACGGCCTCATCATGGGCCTTGCCCATCGCGAGCGCCCGGTGCAGGGCGTGCAGTTCCATCCCGAGAGCATCGCCTCGGTCGGCGGCCACGACCTCCTGCGCAATTTCCTGCGGCTGGCCGCCGCCCAGAGCGTCGCCGCATGAGCGCGTCCGGCGATCTGCGCCCGCTGATCGCCAAGGTGGCGAGCGGCCAGAGCCTCGGCGAGGCCGAGGCCACCGCCGCCTTCGAGGCCATGATGTCGGGCGACGCGACGCCGTCGCAGATGGGCGGATTCCTCATGGCGCTGCGCGTGCGCGGCGAGACCGTCGCCGAGATCACCGGCGCCGCGCGCATCATGCGCGCCAAGGCGCTGGCGGTGGCGGCGCCGCCGGACGCGATCGACATCGTCGGCACCGGCGGCGACGGCCAGGGCAGCTTCAACATCTCGAGCGCCGCCGCGCTGGTGGTGGCGGGCGCCGGCGTGCCGGTGGCCAAGCACGGCAACCGCAAGGCCTCGTCGCTGACCGGCGCCGCCGACGTGCTCGAGGCGCTCGGCGTCAACATCAATTGCGAGGTCAGCCTGATCGAGCGCGCCATCCGCGAGGCCGGCATCGGCTTCATGATGGCGCAGCGCCATCACAGCGCGACCCGCCATGTCGGGCCGACGCGCGTCGAGCTCGGCACCCGCACCATCTTCAACCTGCTCGGCCCGGTCTCGAACCCGGCCGGGGTCAAGCGCCAGCTCGTCGGCGTCTTCGCCCGCGATTGGGTGAAGCCGATCGCCGAGGTGCTGGGCAAGCTCGGCAGCGAGCGCGCCTGGGTGGTGCATGGCGACGGCCTCGACGAGCTCACCACCACCGGCACCACCCATGTCGCGGAGCTCCGCGACGGCGCGGTCACGGTCTTCGAGGTGACGCCCGAAGCGGCGGGTCTGCCGCGCGCGCGGCTCGAGGACATCAAGGGCGCCGATCCCGCCGCCAACGCCGCGCGCATGGTGGTGATGCTCGACGGCCGGCAGGGACCGCTGCGCGACATCGTGCTGCTCAACGCCGCGGCGGCGCTGATCGTCGCCGGCCGCGCGCGCGACCTGAAGGAGGGCGTGGCGCAAGCCGCCCGCTCGATCGACAGCGGCGGCGCGAGGCGCGCGCTGGAGCGCCTCGTCGCCATCACCAACATCAAGCTGGCGGCGCCGGAATGAGCGACGTGCTGGACCGCATCAACGCCGAAAAGCGCCGCGCCATCGCCGCCGCCAAGGCACGGCGGCCGCTCGCCGAGCTGGAGCGCGCCGCGCGCGACGCCGCGCCGCCGCGGGGCTTCATCGCGGCGCTGGAGCGCGACGTCGCGGCCGGACGCTATGGGCTCATCGCCGAGATCAAGCGCGCGAGCCCGAGCCGCGGCCTGATCCGCGCCGATTTCGACCCGGCGAGCCTCGCCGGCGCCTATGCGAGCGGCGGTGCCACCTGCCTCTCCGTGCTCACCGAGGAGGCGCATTTTGAGGGCCGGCCCGAGCATCTCGCCGCGGCGCGGGCGGCGGTGAACCTCCCGGTGCTGCGCAAGGATTTCATGCTCGACCCCTATCAGGTGCCCGAGGCGCGCGCCATGGGCGCCGACTGCATCCTGCTCATCCTGGCCGCGCTCGGCGATGCCGAGGCACGCCTCCTCGAGGAGCACGCGATCGACTGGGGCATGGACGTGCTGGTCGAGGTGCATGACCGCGCGGAGCTCGCGCGCGCGGCTGGGCTCAAGACCCGGTTGATTGGCATAAATAACCGCAATCTCAAGACATTGAAGGTCGACCTTGCGGTAACCGAGGAGCTGGCGCGGGCGTTGCCGCCGGGACGCATCGGCGTGAGCGAGAGCGGCCTCCACAGCGCGCAGGATCTGGCGCGCATGGCGCGCGCGGGAACCCGCTGCTTCCTCGTCGGCGAGTTGCTGATGCGCGAGGCCGATGTCGAGGCGGCGACGCGGGCGCTGCTGGCGCCGGCCGAGGCTCCGGCATGAGCCGGCTCACCCATATCGACGAGAAGGGCGATGCGGTGATGGTCGACATCTCGGGCAAGTCCGAGACCGCGCGCGTCGCCGTCGCGACCGGCAGCGTCATCATGGCGAAGGCGACGCTCGACCTCATCCTCGCCGGCGGGGTCAAGAAAGGCGACGTGCTCTCGGTGGCGCAGCTCGCCGGCATCATGGGGGCAAAGCGCACCCCCGATCTCATCCCGCTGTGCCATCCCGTGGCGCTGTCCGCGGTCGAGGTCAGGCTCGCCTGCGATCCCGAGCGCAACGCCGTCGACATCACCGCCACCTGCCGCGTCACCGGCCGCACCGGCGTCGAGATGGAGGCGCTGACCGCGGTCGCCGTGGCGGCGCTGACGGTCTATGACATGTGCAAGGCCGCGGACCGCGCCATGCGCATCGAGGGCATTCGGCTGCTCCATAAATCCGGGGGCAAGTCAGGGGTTTACGAGGCGACCCGATGATCTCGGTCGAAGAAGCCCGGCAGCGCCTGCTGGCGCCGCTCAAGCCCTTGGGCGCCGAGCAGGTCGCGCTCAGCGAGGCGGTCGGCCGCGTGCTCGCCGAGGAAGTGACGGCGCGGCGCACCCAGCCGCCCTGGCCGGTCTCGGCGATGGACGGCTATGCCGTGCGCGCCGCCGATGTCGAGCGCATGCCGGCGATCCTCCGAGTGATCGGCACGGTGCCGGCGGGCCAGGCCTATACCGGCACGGTCGGGTGCGGCGAGGCGGTGCGCATCTTCACCGGCGCGCCGATGCCGGAAGGCGCCGATACCGTGGTCATCCAGGAGGACACCGAGCGCCGCGGCGACATCGTCGAGGTGCGGGAGCCGGCGGCGCTGGGCGCCTTCGTGCGCCCGGCCGGGCTCGATTTCCGCGCCGGCGAGGTCGGGCTCAGCGCCGGCCGGCGGCTCACCGCGCGCGATATCGGGCTCGCGGCAGCGATGAACCGGCCCTGGCTCCTGGTCTACCGCAAGCCGCGCATCGCCATCCTGCCCACCGGCGACGAGGTGGTGATGCCGGGCGATCCCGTCGGCCCCAACCAGATCGTGAGCTCCAACGGCCTGGCGCTGGCGGCGCTGGTCACGCAATGCGGCGGCGTGCCGCTGCACCTGCCGATCGCGCCCGACCGGGCGGATGCGCTGCAGCGCATCGCCGAGGCGGCGATCGGCGCCGATTTCCTCGTCACCGCCGGCGGCGCCTCGGTCGGCGACCACGACCTGGTGCGCGACGCCCTGGGCGCCAGCGGGCTCAGCCTCGATTTCTGGAAGATCGCGATGCGGCCGGGGAAGCCCCTGATGGTCGGGCGCTACCGCGACACGCCGATGATGGGGCTGCCGGGCAATCCGGTGTCGAGCCTGGTCTGCGGCCTGCTGTTTTTGAAGCCCGCCATCGAGCGGCTCACCGGGCTCGTCGCGGTGGAAGCGCCGCCGCTGCGCGCGCGTCTCGCGGAGCCGCTGCCGGCCAATGACCGCCGCCAGGATTACCTTCGTGCAACCTTGACGCGCCTGCCAGACGGCACGCTCCAGGCGCACGCCTTCCTCAAGCAGGACAGCTCGATGATGTCGCTGCTGGCGAAATCCGACTGCCTGGTGGTGCGCCCGCCGCATGCGCCGGCCGCCGCAGCCGGCACCAGCGTCGAGATTGTGCCGCTCGGCCCCGAACCCTTCCTCGCCTGACCCCACGGGCGGCGGGCCACTCCACGGAAGCCTTGACGACCCGCGCGAACCAAACTAGAACACTGCCATGGTTTTGGTTTTGTTCTTCACAACCCCGCGGGGACGGCGATGCTGACGCGAAAGCAATACGAGCTGCTGCTTTTCATCAATCGTCGGCTGTCCGACGGCGGCGTCTCGCCCTCGTTTGAGGAGATGAAGGACGCGCTCGGGCTCAAGTCGAAATCGGGCATCCACCGCCTCATCAGCGGCCTCGAGGAGCGCGGACTTCATCCGCCGCCTGCCGCATCGCGCGCGAGCGCTGGAGGTGGTCCGCCTGCCCGAGGATACCGCCTATGCCGGCGGCCAGCGCGCCCGCAGCGGCGAGCGCGCCCGCTTCTCGCCCACCGTGATCCGCGGCGACTTCAAGGCGGCGCTGCCGAGCGCCGCGACCGGCGATGGCGGCGAAACGGCACAGCTGCCGCTGCTCGGCCGCATCGCCGCCGGCACGCCGATCGAGGCGCTGCGCGATCCCACCGCCACCATCGGCGTGCCGCAGAGCCTGGTCGGCAAGGGCGAGCATTACGCCCTCGAGGTCGCCGGCGACAGCATGATCGACGCCGGCATCCTCGACGGCGATACCGTGCTGATCCAGCGCTCCGACCTCGCCGAGAACGGCCAGATCGTCGTCGCGATCATCGACGACACCGAGGTGACCCTGAAGCGGCTGCGCCGGCGCGGCGATTCGATCGCGCTGGAGCCCGCCAACAAGGATTACGAGACGCGCATCTTCGGCCCCGACCGTGTCAAGGTGCAAGGCAAGCTGGTCGGTTTGATCCGCAAGTATTAGGGCTGCGCTACGCCGCCGCCTCCGCGCCCTCCAGCGCCATCGTCGTGGTGCGGCGGAGCTCGCGGCGCTCGCTGAGGTCGTAGCGCCGGCCACGGTGCAGCGTGCAGCGATTGTCCCACATCACGAGATCGCCGACGCGCCATTCGTGGCGATAGACGAATTGCCGCTGCGTCGCGTGCTCCAGCAGATCCGCCAGCATGATCCGGCCCTCGGGCAGCGTCCAGCCGATGATCGCCCGCGCGTGGACGCCGACGAAGAGCAGCTTGCGCCCTGATCCCGGATGGGTGCGCAGGATCGGCCAGCGCACCGGCGGCAGCACGGTCTTCTCCTCCTCGCTCCAGTCGGTGGTGCCGAGCATCATGCGCGAATGCAGCGCGTAATGCTCGGCCACGAGGCCGTCGAGCTCGGCCTTCAGCCCGTCCGGCAGCGCATCATAGGCGGCGCGCAGATCGGCATATTCGGTCTCGCCGCCCCAGGAGGGCAGCACCACCGCCGACAGCATCGAGTATTTCGCCGCGGGCGACTGGAAGGAGCTGTCGCTGTGCCAGAGCTGGTTGGCGATCATGCTGGCGATGCGGCGGCTGTCGCGCGCGGCGATGCCGCCTTCGGGCGCGACATTCGAGATGTCGATGAGCTCGTCGTATTTGAAGCGGTGCTGGCCTTTGGTCGCGCGCCTGAGGCCGATATCGAGCGTGCCGAAGGAGCGGGCGAAAGCGATCTGCTGGTCCTGGTCGAGCGGCTGGTCGCGGAACACCAGCACCCCGAAGCGGTCCATCGCCGCGTCGATGGCGCGCACCGTCTCGGGCGCGAGCGGCCGGCCGAGCGCGACCCCCGAGGCCTCGGCGGCGAACAGCGGATGCAGCGGTCTGAGCTCCAGCGCCATGACGACTTCCTCCGATTTTGCCCAAATTGGAGAAGACGCGCGCCCGCTTGTCAATGCCGGCGGCGCGACGCGCACCGTCGTCGCCGGCGGGCGCCAGCGGTTGCAAAGCAACCGCGAGAGCCCGCACCGTGCAGGCGGCGCGACGCGCAGCGTCGTCGCCGGCGGGCGCCAGCGGTTGCACAGCAACCGCGAGAAGTCGCACCGCTCCCTGCTCACCGCCCCTCCGGCGCCGGCGCCCAGGGCCTCACGCCGCGCCACGCCGCCACCGTCTCGATGCGGATGCCGCCGGGCTCGAGCCAGACGGCATGCGCGCCTTTGCGCCTGGTGTCGATGCTGTCGATGATCACGGGGCCATGGCAGAGCCGCCAGGCCGGCACCGGGCTCACCACGAGATCGGCGCCGGCGCAGTCGCGGGTCAGCGCCTGCGCATCGCGGATCAGCGCCACGACGCGGCCGCGCGCGCTGTAGCGGCAGCTCCCGGCCGTGCAGGAGAGCAATCCATCGGCGCTGGCGCCGGTCTCGGGCCAGGCCGCGCCGCCATCGCCGGCGCCGCGGCGCGTCCAGGTGTCGCGGACGAAAGCCTCGCCGCGCGTGCTCGACACGAGGTAGCTGCCATCGGCCGCGCGCACCGCGACGAGACCGCCCTCGCCCGCCACCAGCAGATCGGGCGGCCGCGCCAGCAGCAGGCTGGCATAGCCGAGCGCCACCGGCGCGAGGCCGAGCCAGCGCCAGCGCCGCGTCCACAGGCAGAGCCACAAGCCGCCGAGCCCGAGCAGGATCAGTCCTGCCGCCGGCATGCTCGGCAGGCTCACCACCGCGCCGGGCCAGGAGGTGACGCCGGCGGCGATCGCCGTGACCCAATCGATGCCCCAGCCCATCGGCGCCAGCGCGAAGGCTTCGGCGCCGAACGGCATCAGCAGGCAGGATATCAGCGCCCAGGGCATGATCCAGAAGCCGGTGACCGGCACCGCCAGCGCGTTCGCCAGCACCGAATAGAGCGGGAACCGATTGAAGTGATAGATGGTGAACGGCATCGTCGCCACCGTAGTGACGAGGGTGGTGAAGACGATGCCGAGCAGATAGAGGCCCGAGCGCCGCAACAGCCCGGCATGGCTGTGCCATTCCGAGAGGCGCTCGCGCATCGCCTCGTAGAACGCGACGAGGCCGGCCACGGCGGCGAACGACATCTGGAAGCTCGGCCCCGCCGCCGCCTCGGGGGTCATCAGCATGATGGCGAGCGCGGCATAGGCGATGGCGCGTGCCGAGAGGCTCAGGCGATCCACCAGCACCGCGAGCAGCGCGAGGCCGGTCATGATGAAGGCGCGCCGCGACGGCACCGTGGCGCCCGACAGCAGCAGATAGAGGAAGGCCACGCCCAGCGCGCCGGCAGCCGCCCATTTCTTGGTGGGATAGCGCAGAGCGAGCGCCGGGATCAGCGCCAGCACCGCGCGCAAGGCGAAGAACACGGCCGCCGCCACCATCCCCATGTGGAGACCGGCGATCACCAGGATATGCGCCAGGCCGGCGTCGCGGAAATGTCCGGCCTCGTCGGGCGGGATGGCGTGGGTCTCGCCGGTGATCAGCGCCGCGGCGATGGCGCCGGTATCGCCGGGCAGCGCCGCGCGGATGCGCGCGGTGACGGCTTCGCGCACCGCTTCCACCCCGACCCGCCAGCGGCTGGGGCCCTCGCCCTCCGGCGCCGCGATGATCTCCGGCGCGCCGCGCGCGAAGCCCACCGCGCCCAGCCGGTCGAACCAGGCGCGGCGCTGGAAATCATAGGCGCCCGGCATCGCCGGCGCCGAGGGCGGGAAGAGCCCGGCCTTGATCCGCAGCCACATGCCGGGAACCAGCTCAGACATCTCCTGCTTGACGCTGACGCGGATGCGGGCGGGGAGCGACGCGGCATCGACGCGCTCGATGCTGCGGGGCGCGATGGTGAGCCGCGTGCCTTCCGGCAGCGGCTCGACCGCGACCAGCCTGCCCTCGACCATCACCGCGTTGAACCGGTGCGGCAGCACCGGCGCCGCCACCCACCAGCTCTGCAGCGCCGCCGCGGCAAAGCCCAGCGTCACCGCCGCCGCCGCGACCGCAGGGATGGCGAGGCGCTGCGCGCGCAGCGCGGCGAATGCGGCGATGAGCGCGAGCCCCGCCGCCGCCAGCGCCGGCGCCAGCGGCGGCTCGACCGTCAGCCAGAAATAGGCCCCGATGCCGGCGCCGACCAGCACCGGGATCCAGAGCGGCCAGCGCTCGCGCTCGGCAAGGAAATTGGCGACGAGCCAGCGCCAGGCTTCGCCGGGCCGGCGCCGGGCCGCCGATATCGGCGCCCCCGTCCCGAGCGCGAGATCGCTGGTATCCACAGGTTGCATGACAGCGAGTGTAAATCAGCCAATGCGCTCCGCCAACGCCGGTTGGTGCGCAGCAGGCGATGTGCTAGACCGCGGGATCATGAGCGTCGTCGTCCGCTTCGCCCCCTCGCCCACCGGCTTCCTCCATATCGGCGGCGCGCGCACGGCGCTGTTCAACTGGCTCTTCGCGCGCCACCACGGCGGCAAATTCCTGCTGCGCATCGAGGATACCGACCGCCTGCGCTCGACGCCGGAGGCGGTCGGCGCGATCATCGACGGGCTCACCTGGCTCGAGCTGCTGTGGGACGGCGATGTCGTGATGCAGTCGGCGCGCGGCGGCCGGCATGCCGAGGTGGCGCATCAGCTTCTCGCCGCGGGCCACGCCTATTGCTGCTACTGCACGCCCGAGGAGCTGACGGCGATGCGCGAGCGGGCGCGCGCCGAGGGCAAGGCGATGCTTTATGACGGCACCTGGCGCGAGCGCGATCCCAAGGAGGCGCCGCCGGGGGTCAAGCCCGCCATCCGCCTCAAGGCGCCCCAGAGCGGCGAGACGGTGATCCCCGACCTGGTGCAGGGCACGGTCACCGTCGCCAATACGCAGCTCGACGATCTCATCATCCTGCGGTCGGACGGCACGCCGACCTACAATCTCTCGGTCGTCGTCGACGATCACGACATGGGCATCACCCATGTCATCCGCGGCGACGACCACCTCAACAATGCATTCCGCCAGACGCAGATCTATCGCGCGCTCGGCTGGGGGGCGCCGCACTTCGCGCATGTGCCGCTGATCCACGGCCCCGACGGCGCCAAGCTCTCCAAGCGCCACGGCGCGCTCGGCGTCGACGCTTATCGCGAGATGGGCTATCTGCCGGAAGCGCTGCGCAATTACCTGCTGCGCCTCGGCTGGGGCCATGGCGATGCCGAGATCATCTCGACCGAGCAGGCGATCGCCTGGTTCGACATCGACGCCGTCGGCCGTGCCGCGGCGCGCTTCGACTTCGCCAAGCTCGACAGCCTCAACGGCCATTACATCCGCGCCGCCGCCGATGCGCGGCTGGCGGCGCTGGTCGCGCCGCGGCTGGAGAAGGCGCTGGGCGTGGCGCTGGACGCGGCGCGGCAGGCCCGGCTGCTCGCCGCCATGCCCGGCCTCAAGCCGCGCGCCAAGACGCTCGCCGAGCTCGCCGACAAGGCCCGCTTCTACGTCGCGCCGCGGCCGATCCCGATCGACGACAAGGCCAAGGCGCAGCTCGCCGGCGAGGTGCCCGCCCTGCTGGCGGCGCTCGCGCCGCTCCTCGCTAAGGTTAATTGGCAGGGACCGGCGCTCGAGGAGGCGGCGCGCGGCTTTGCCGAGGAACGCGGGCTGAAGCTCGGCGCCCTCGCCCAGCCGCTGCGCGCGGCACTGGTCGGCGGCACGGTCTCGCCGCCGATCTTCGAGGTCATGGAAGTGCTTGGCCGGGAAGAGACGCTCGGCCGCCTCGCCGATGCCGCGCCGGGGTGCGCCGGCATGCGATAAACCGGCCATGTCAGCGTTTGATAAAAGGATTGAGCCGGCCTATGCTGCGCCGCACCGGGATATTGCGCTGCAACAGTGCCAATAGGGACGAAGCCGATGGACGACACCAAGACGCCCGCCGCCAAAGTCAAAGCACCCGCCAGCAAGGAGCGCATCCAGGGACCGCGCGAGAGCTGTACCGTCACCGACAATGCCACCGGCCAGTCGGTCGAGTTGCCCATGCTGTCGGGGACATTGGGCCCCAAGGTGATGGACATCAGGCGGCTCTACTCCGATCTCGGCCATTTCACCTTCGACCCCGGCTTCACCGCCACCGGCAGCTGCGAATCCAAGATCACCTATATCGACGGCGACAAGGGCGAGCTGCTCTATCGCGGCTACGCGATCGAGGAGCTGGCCGAGAACAGCGATTTCATGGAGACCGCCTATCTCCTGCTGAACGGCGAGCTGCCGACCGCCGCCGCGAAGAAGAAGTTCGAGCGCGACATCACCATGCACACCATGGTGCACGAACAGCTCGCCACCTTCTTCCGCGGCTTCCGCCGCGACGCGCATCCCATGGCGGTGATGTGCGGCGTCGTCGGCGCGCTCTCGGCCTTCTACCACGACAGCACCGACATCAACGACCCGCAACAGCGCGTCATCGCCAGCCATCGCCTCATCGCCAAGATGCCGACCATCGCCGCGATGGCCTACAAATACTCGGTCGGCCAGCCCTTCATCTACCCCAAGAACAATCTGAAATACGCCGAGAACTTCCTGCACATGACGTTTGCCGTGCCGGCTGAGGACTATACCGTCAATCCGGTGCTGGCCCGCGCGATGGATCTGATCTTCATCCTGCACGCCGATCACGAGCAGAACGCGTCCACCTCCACCGTGCGGCTCGCGGGCTCGTCGGGCGCCAACCCCTTCGCCTGCATCGCCGCCGGCATCGCCTCGCTCTGGGGCCCCGCGCATGGCGGCGCCAACGAAGCGGTGCTGAAGATGCTGATGCAGGTCGGCGACAAGAGCCGCGTGCCGGAATTCGTCAAGCGCGCCAAGGACAAGAACGACCATTTCCGCCTCATGGGCTTCGGCCATCGCGTCTACAAGAACTACGACCCGCGCGCCGCGGTGCTGCGCAAGAGCTGCCACGCGGTGCTGGACGAGCTCGGCGTGCGCGACGAGCCGCTGCTCGACCTCGCCATGGAGCTGGAGCGCATCGCGCTCTCGGACGAGTATTTCATCGAGAAGAAGCTCTATCCCAATGTCGATTTCTATTCCGGCATCATCCTGCGCGCCATGGGCTTCCCGATGTCGATGTTCACCGTGCTCTTCGCCATCGCGCGCACGGTGGGGTGGGTGGCGCAGTGGAACGAGATGATCGAGGACCCCAACGCCAAGATCGGCCGGCCGCGCCAGCTCTATACCGGCCAGACGCTGCGGCATTACGTGCCGGTGAAGCAGCGTGGCTAGCGTCAGCCGCCACGGCAGGGCACGCCGGAGCGGCGACGGCGAGCGCCCCTATGTCGCGAGCCTGCTCTGGCCCGGCAGGCTGCCGCGCCCGGCCAATGACAACCGCTGCGGCGTCCGGCTGAGCCGGCTGGTGTCGCTGGCGGCGAGCGCGGCGCTGCTGGCCGCGGCGGTGTGGGCGGTGGTCTCCTAGGCCTAGGCTTCGTCCCGCCAGCGCCCGCGCCTTCTCCAGCGCGGCATAGCTGCGGGTCGGCGCCGCCATCAGGAAGCGGTACCCCTCCTCGAGGATGCGGCCGGCATTGCTGGCATCGACATGGGGGTGGCCCACCGGCACGTTGCGCTCTTTGCAGGTGCGCACCACCTCCGCCATCGCCGCGAGCACCTGCGGGTGCTCGTATTGCCGGGGATAGCCCAGCTCCTGGCTGAGATCGCCCTCGCCGATCAGGACGACGCCAATCCCCGGAACGTTCTTCAGCATGTCGCCAAGATTGGCGATGCCCGCGGTGTCCTCGATCATCAGGATCACCAGCAGCTCGCCCTTGGGGTTGAGCGGCCAGACATCGGCCTTGGCGTAGTATTCCTGCTGCGTCAGCCCCCAATAGCGCGCCGCCGCGGTCGGCCCGTCGCCGCGCAGCCCCTGGGGCTCATAGAGCGGCGCCGTCTTGAGGCGGGGATAGCGGCAGGCGGCGACGGCGTTATACGCCTGCTCGGCGGTGCTGACATGCGGCCAGACGATGCCGTAGGCGCCGAGATCCAGCGCCTGCTTGGCGAGCCACTGGTTCTTCTCGTCGCCATTCGGCGGGATGCGCACCATGGGCGTGACGGAGGGCGCGAGCGAGGCGGAGTGCGCGATCTGGCGCCGGTTCAGCATGTATTGCAGGCTGTCGCGCAGCGCCCGCACGTCCCAGGGGTTGTGCTCCATCTCGAAGACGATGCCGTCGTATTTGGCGGTGCTCATGGCGAGCGCGGCCTCGGTCTCGGCCTGGCAAAAGGCGGTGAAGGCCGGCTGGCCCTGCTCCAGCGCGCGGATCACACCGTTGAGACGGGGCAGCTCGGCCATGGTTTCTCCTTGGGATCGGTTGCGCGCATGCTAGCAAAGCCCGTGGCGGGAGCAACAAGGGGGCCGTTGCCCGCGGCGGGCCCGGCGCGTAGCATCCGGCTCCCTTCCCCGCGCGAGGCCAGCATGATCATCGATTGCCACGGGCACTACACCACCGCGCCAAAGCAGCTGGAAAGCTGGCGCCAGCGCCAGATCGCGGCGCTCGTGGACAAGTCGCAGCCCCGCGCCAAAGGCACGCTCGGCATCAGCGACGACGAGATCCGCGCCAGCCTCGAGAGCGCGCAGCTGAAGCTGCAGCGCGAGCGCGGCACCGACCTCACCATCTTCTCGCCGCGCGCCGCGGGCATGTCGCACCATATCGGCGACGCCACCACCAGCCAGCATTGGTCGGAGCATTGCAACGATCTCGTCCACCGCGCCTGCACCCTCTACCCCGAGAATTTCGTCGGCGTCTGCCAGCTGCCGCAATCGCCGGGCGTGCCGCCGGCCAATTGCATCGGCGAGCTCGAGCGCTGCGTCAACGAGCTGGGATTCATCGGCTGCAACCTCAACCCCGATCCCTCCGGCGGCTATTGGACCGACCCGCCGCTCACCGACCGCTGGTGGTATCCGCTCTACGAGAAGATGGTCGAGCTCGACGTGCCGGCGATGGTGCATGTCAGCGCGTCCTGCAACCCCGCCTTCCATTTCACCGGCGCGCATTACATCAACGGCGACACCACCGCCTTCATGCAGTTCCTGACCTCGGACCTGTTCCGGGATTTCCCGACGCTCAAATTCATCATCCCGCATGGCGGCGGCGCCGTGCCCTATCACTGGGGCCGCTATCGCGGGCTGGCGCAGGACATGAAGAAGCCGCCGCTCAAGGAGCTGCTGCTCAAGAACGTGTTCTTCGACACCTGCGTCTACCACCTGCCCGGCATCGAGCTGCTGACCAAGGTGATACCGGTGGAGAACATCCTCTTCGCCTCCGAGATGGTCGGCGCCGTGCGCGGCATCGATCCCGAGACCGGCCAGCATTACGACGACACCAAGCGTTACATCGAGGCGGTGTCCTGGCTCGGCGATGCCGAGCGCAAGAAGATCTTCGAAGGCAACGCCAAGCGGGTGTTTAGCAAACTCCAGGCGAACTCCTGAAAGGAGTTCGTCCGCGGCGGGCGCCAGCGGTTGCTCTTGCAACCGCGGAAGCCCGCAGCGTGCGGGCGATTCTCATTCGGGGGTGCGGGCTCTCGCGGTTGCTGCGCATACCGCTGGCGCCCGCCGCGGACGAATTCGCTTCGCGAATTCGCCTGGCGAAGAGCTGCTCCGGGCGCAGCGCCGCCGGGATCACCTGCTGCTCGACGGCATAGCGCACGATCGCCTCCAGCGCCGGCCGGTTGGCGGCGACGCCGAAGGGAAAGGGATCGCCGACCACCGCCGCGAGGCGCCGCACCGTCTCGTCGGCGGGGCCGAGATCCTGGGCCGCGTCGAGCCGCTGCCAGATAGGCGGATTTGGCAGCGACGAAGCCCGCGAGCAGCGTGCGGGCGAGGCGCGGCTCTGCCGCCAGTACCTCGTCCCTCACCACCACCGTGTGGTTGATCGGATAGATCCCGGTCTTGCGGTACCAGGCGAAGCCGGCTTCCCGCGCATCGGCGATGAGCGGCGTGATCTCGGGCGCCTCGCTGCGGACATCGCCGACCGCCGCCACCGCGTCCCCCGAGAGCAGCATCTCCGCCACCGGCCGGCCGCGGAACTTGTAGGTGACATTGGCGGGCGCCTGGTAGTCCTGGACATGCTCGTCATCGGTCGGCGCCCAGGTGACCTTGCGCAAATCGACGCCGTATTCATGGGCAAGGATGCCGCGCACCCAGAGGCCGGTGGTGACGGTGTAGCCGCGGTTGACCGCGACGGTGCGGCCTTCGAGGTCGCGCGGCGAGCGCAGCCCCGCCTTGGCGTTCTGGAACGCCGCCCAGTGATGGAAATTGCGCGTGACGAAGACCGGGATGGCGGTGATCGGCTTGCCCGCCGCGCGAGCGCAGAGATACGTGGTGAACGCCATCTCGCAGATGTCGAAGTCGAGCCCCCGCACCATCCGCCGCATCAGCGGCACGATCTGCTCGACGGGCACGAAATCGAGCGGCCGCCCGCACTCGACCGCGCCTTCCTTCAAGGGCTTGGTGAGGCCGGAGGTGGCGAGAGCGAAAGTCAGCGGGCGCATCGGCGGGGGTCCTTGCTGGTGTCTCTGCCAGAATACCGGGCCGGCAGCCGCGGCTGCGCGCGAGCCGATCTAGCGCGAGCGCGCCTTCTTCCGCGCCGCCGCCTTGGTCAGGAAATCGCCCATCATCCGCTTCGGCTCGTCGCTGGCGAAAGCCTCGGCGAAGCTGTCGATACCGCGGGCGATCGCCTGCGACATCGGCAGCTCCTCCCACTCCCGGATCAGCGTCTTCTGCAAGCGGATCGCCTTGGCGCCGCAGGCGAGAATGGCGTCGAGAAGCTCGCCCACGGCGATGTCGAGCTGGGCTGCGGGAACGCACCATTCGACGAGGCCCCAGCGCTCGGCCTCGCGCGCATCGATGGTCTCGGCCGTGAGCAGCAGCCGGCGCGTGCGGCCCCAGCCGATCAGGCTCGGCAGCAGCGCCGCCTCGATCACCGAGGGGATGCCGACCTTGACTTCGGGCATGCCGAAGCGCGCATGCTCGCTGGCGATGCGCAGATCGCAGGCGCAAGCGATCTCGAGGCCGGCGCCCAGCGCATAGCCGTGGATGCGGGCGATCACCGGCACCGGCAGCCGGCGCAGCGCGTCGCAAGCGCGGTGGAGCGCCGTGACGAAGGGCGCGGCGCTGGCGCCGTCGAGCGCCGCCATGTCGCGGATATCGGCGCCGCCGATGAAGGCGCGCTCGCCGGCGCCGGTCAGCACCAAGGCGCGCAGCCGGGCATCGCCGGCCAGCCCGTCGACCTTCTGCGCGAGCTCCTCGATCAACCCCCGCGTCAGGATGTTGAGCTTGCCGGGATGATCGACGGCGAGCCGGGCGATGCGGCCCGATTTGCCGCGCTCCTCGATGCTGAGCTCGAGGCGCGGCGCGGCGCCGGGCTTAGTCACGCTGGATGAGCTCGATCTTGTAGCCGTCGGGATCCTCGATGAAGGCGATGACCGTGGTGCCGAACTTCACCGGGCCGGGCGGCCGCGTGATCTTGACGCCTTCCTTGCCGAGCTTGGCGCAGGTGGCATAGACATCGGCGACGCCGATCGCGAGATGGCCGAAGGCGCTGCCGAGCGCGTAGGGCTCTTTCTGGTCCCAATTATGCGTGAGCTCGATCACCGTGCTGCTGTCCTCGTTGCCGTAGCCGACGAAGGCGAGGGTGTAGCGGCCTTCCGGCACCTTGCGCTGGCGCAGCACCTGCATGCCGAGCAGCCGCCCGTAGAAATCGAGCGACTTCTCGAGATCGAAGACGCGCAGCATGGTATGCAGCATCCGCCCCGCGGCGATGGCGGGCACGGCCTCTGTGCCGGCGGTTTTCGTGTCCATGGGTACCTCCTCTTGGATGCGTTTCGGGCGCGGCTCAGGCGGCGGTGAGATCGGCGCCGCGCCGGCGCGAAGCGATGATCGACAGCACGATATCGGCGGCACGCCGGCTCGGCGAGAGGTCGCCGAGCCCAAGCTGGCGCAGCGCCTCGCGGCAGGCGCCGATCTGCGCGCGGGCGCGCGTCTCATCGCCGAGCAGGCTCTCGACGGTCGCCGCCAGACGCTCCGGCTCGCAGTCTCCCTGGATCAGCTCCGGCACCACCTCGCGCCCCAGGATCAGGTTGAGCAAGTGAATATAATCGACCTTGACGATGCGCCGCAGCAGCCAATGGGTCAATGGGTTGAGGCGGTAGGCGACGAGCGCGGGCACCCCGGCCAGCGCCAGTTCCAGCGCCACCGTGCCCGAGGCCGCCATGGCGGCGTTGCTGGCGGCGAAGGCGTCGTATTTCTCACGCTCGCCTCGCACCACCACCGCCGGCGCCGCCCAGCCCGCGACGTCCGCCGCCACTTGCGCGGCCACAGTCTCGGTCACCGGCACTACCAGGCGGAGATCGGGATGCCGGCGCGCCAGGCGCTCGACCGCGCCGGCAAAGGGCGGCAGCAGGCGCCCGACCTCGCCGCGACGGCTGCCCGGCAGCACCGCCAGCAGCGGCGCCTCGGGCGCAATGCCGTGACGCCGGCGGAACCCCGCACCGTCGCCGCGCTCGGCGCCGCTTTCCACCACGGGATGGCCGACGTAGCTGCAAGCGAGCCCGGCCTTGGCGAAATAGGGCGGCTCGAAGGGCAGCAGCACCATGAGATGGTCGTACCAGCGCGCCATGCGCCGCGCCCTGCCGGCGCGCCACGCCCAGACCATCGGCGCGACATAATGGATGAGCGGCAAGTCCGTCTCGCCGCCCTGGCGCAGCCGCTGCGCCACGCGCCAGGTGAAGCCGGAGCTGTCGATGGTGACCACCGCCGCGGGCTTGAGCCGGCGGATCTCGGCGACGGTCTCCTTCACCCGCCGCAAGATGAGGCGGGCGCGCGGCAGCACCTCGGCGACCCCCATCACCGCGAGCTCGTGCAGCGGCACCAGGCTCTTCAGCCCTTGCTCCGCCATACGCTCGCCGCCGATGCCGGCAAAGCCGAGGGCGCCGGCGCTGCGCTCCTTCAGCGCCGCCATCAGCCTGCCGCCCAAGGCGTCGCCCGAGGGCTCACCGGCGATGATGTAGATGAGCGGCACCTCGGCGCTCATGGCGCGTGCGACGCCGATGATGAACAGGCCCGCACGATCGGCGGCGGCGGCAGTGGCGGCACGGTCGAGGATGAGGGTCGCGCCGGCCTCGACGGCGATGCCGCTGAGGCCCGCCGCCTCGGCCCGCGCCACGGTGCGGATGCCGATGGTCGGGAGATCGGCACGCCGCTCCTGCCCCGGCTTCGTCCCTTTGACCAGCACGCCGCCCGGCCCCTCGCGCCGCAGCGCGCCACAGCGCTCGATCAGCGCGTCGGTGCCCTCGATCGCCTCGACGCCGAGCACCAGGCCCTGCTGCACCACCACCGCCTGGCCGATATCGAGCGCGCCCAGCGCGCGCACGATGCGGAAGCCCAGCGCGATGTCGTGCCGCGCCGGCTCGTCGGGGGTGAGCCGGCCGAGCGGCCCCTCCGGCGCGAGCGCCGTCCCGAGCAGGCTGTCGGCGCCGACGACGCGGAAGCCCTCGGCCGCTTCGAGCTCGTGGATGACCGCCTTGAGCAGCCCGTCATCCCCCAGCGCGCGGTAGCTCACCCGGGCGAAGAATTTGGCGGTGCGCCAATCCGGCCGGAGTTGCAGCAGCGACGGACGCCGGACGCCGCCCGCCATCACCAGCTCCTCGACGCCATTCTCGCGCAGCAGGCGCAGCCCCTCGCCGGCCGCGCCGAGACGAACCCAGGCATGCGGCGCGTCGGCGAGGATGGCGGGATCGGCCGAGCCCTCGAAGGCCAGGACGAAGAACGGGCGCCCGGCGGCGCGGCAGGCTTCGATGACGCGCAACGGCAACTCGCCGGCACCGGCGAGAATGCCGAGCTTAGGCGCCATTGACTTTGGGCTGGACGAGGCCGCGCGCATTGTCGGCGCGAATGAAGTCGATCATGTCGCGCACCGGCCTCACGTCGCCATGGCGCGCCGCCACTCGCGTCGACGCGCTCGGCAAGCGTGCCGTTGGCGTCCTCGAACAACATTTGATAGGCGGCTGCGCAGCGCCTGGATATCCTCGCGCGAAAAGCCGCGGCGCTGCAGACCCGACCATGTTGAGGCCGATCAGCCGCGCCCGATCGCCCATCACCGAGCCATAAGGGATGACGTCGCGCTCCACGCCAGTGAGGCCGCCGATCATGGCGTGCTGGCCGATGCGTACGAACTGATGCACGGCCGAAAGGCCGCCGAAGAACAGCGTAATCGCCGACGACGATGTGGCCGGCGAGAGTAGCGTTGTTGGCCATGATGACGTGTCGCCGAGCAAGCAATCATGTGCCGACATGGGCGCTCGCCATGAATAGGCAGCCATCACCGATCCGCGTCACCATGCCGCCGCCGGCGGTGCCGGGGTTCATGGTGACATGCTCGCGGATGATGTTGCGCTTGCCGATGACCAGCGCGGAATCCTCGCCGGCATATTTCAGGTCCTGCGGCGGCTGGCCGATCGAGGCGAAGGGAAAGATGCGCGTGCCGGCGCCGATGCTGGTGCGGCCGGCGACGACGACGTGGGAGAGAAGCTCGACTCCCTCGCCGAGCACGACCTTGGCGCCGACATGGCAATAGGGACCGATGCGCGCTCCGGCGGCGATCTCGGCGCCGGGCTCGATGATGGCAGTCGGATGGATCTCGACCACCGGCTAGCGATCCCGGATCATGGCGGCGAAGATCGCCTCGGCCATGACCTTGTCGCGCACCAGCGCCTGGCCCTCAAATTTCCAGACATTGCCGCGGTTCTGCTTGCGCACCACCTTCACGTGAATCTGGTCTCCGGGAAAGACCGGGTGGCGGAACCGGGCATTGTCGACGCTCATGAAATAAACCAGCTTACCCTCCGAATTCCGGGCCCAGCGTGTGCACCACCAGCACCGCCGCGGTCTGTGCCATGGCCTCGATCATCAGCACCCCGGGCATCACCGGATGCTGCGGGAAATGCCCCTGGAAATAGCTCTCGTTGACCGACACGTTCTTGATGCCGACGGCGCTCTCGCCGCTGATTACCTCCACCACCCGGTCGATCATCAGGAAGGGGTAGCGGTGCGGGATCATCTGCATGATCCGCTGGATGTCGATCTCGGCCGTGACGCCCGACTGCGCCCTATCCATGCTACTCGCTTTTCCTCCTCGCCAGCCGCTGCAGCACGGCAATCTGACGGAAGAACTCCTTGGCCGGCGACGCAGGAGATCCCATCACCGTCTCGCCTGGCGCGACGTCGCGCATCACCCCGGCCTGCGCTCCGATGCGGGCGCCGGCTGCCGATGACGAGATGGCCGGTCAGCCCGACCTGCCCGGCAATCATGACATGATCGCCGAGCCGGGTGCTGCCGGAAATGCCCACCTGCGCGACCAGCACGCAGCCGCGTCCAATCTGCACGTTGTGCCCGATTTGCACCAGATTATCAATCATGGTACCGGACCCGATGATCGTATCCGCGCACGACGCCGCGGTCAATGGTGGTATTGGCGCCGATCTCGACGTCGTCGCCGATGATCACCCGGCCGAGCTGCGGCACCTTGACGAAGGCCTTGGGGTCGAGCGCAAAGCCGAAGCCGTCCTGACCGATGCGGGCGCCGGGATAGAGCCGCACGCGCGAGCCGATCAGCGCGTGGCTGATGCTGACATTGGCGCCGACGCGGACCTCGTCGCCCAGCACCGAGCCGGCGGCGATGACGCTGTTGGCGCCGATCAGGCAACGCTTGCCGATCTCGACCCCGGCGCCGATCACCACATTTGCCTCCACCGCCGTGCCCTCGCCGAGCCGCGCCGTCGGGTCGACCACCGCGCCTGGAGCGACGCCCGGCACCAGCGGCGGCTCGGGGTAAAAGGCCTGGGCGGCGATGGCATAGCCGCGATAGGGCTGCTCGGAGAGCAGCAGCGTCGCCGCTGGCGGCGCCTGCGCCGCCAGCGCCGGCACGACGAAGATGGCGCCGGCGCCGGTGCGGCGGAAATCCTCGAGGTATTTGCGGTTGTCGAGCCAGGACAGCTGCTCCGGCCCGGCGGCGTCGAGCGATGCCACGTCCTGCAGCATCAGCTCGCCCCGGCCGGCGCCGCCGATGGCAGCGCCGGTGCGGCGCGCGATCTCGGCCACGCTGAAGGGGCCGGCGGCGCGGAAGAAGCGCGGATCCGCCATGCCTCGCCCTCCGCCTACTTCTTCGGCGGCGGCTGCGGGCCGCCGTCGTCGGCGCTGGGGAGGTTGATCTTCACCGATGGCAATTTCTTGTCGAGACGTACGATGGCCTCGGCGCTGATGTCCATGCCTTCGCTCTCGTAGACCACTGCCTGCTTCTCGAGCACCAGCGTGGCGCGCCGCTCCTTGCTGACATCGGCGACCACCTCGAGCGCCGCGGCGCGAACCTTGCCCATGGCATCGTTGAGGCTTTGCTGCAGCGCCTGGCGCTTGGCCTGAACCGTCTTGCCGAGCTCGTCATAGCGCTGCTGCAGCTCGCGCGCCCGCGCCGTATAGACCTCAGGCGAGAGCGCGGTGCGCTGGCGCTCGAGCTCGGCGCCGCCCTTCTGCAGGTCGTCCTCCTGCTGCGCCACCTGCTTGGAATAGGCGCTGTATTGCTGGTTGAGCGCCGACTGGACATCCTTGGCCGCCTTGGCGTCCTGCAGGATCTGCTGCATGTCGACGATCAGGATCACCAGCGGCGGCGGCGCCGCCTGCTGCGCCTCGAGCCGCGCGGAGGGCGCTACGGCGGCGGCGATCAGGAGCAGCGCGCCGAGCAGCCGGCGCCGGGGGAGCGCGGGCATCAGAACCTCGTGCCAAAATTCACGCGGAAGTACTGCGATTTATCATAGGACTCGCGCACGATCGGCGCGGCAAGGTCGAGGCGGATCGGCCCCAGCGGCGACTTCCAGGAGACGCCGAAGCCGGCGGAAACGCGCAGCAGATGCGCATCGCCGATATTGCCGACGTCGTCGATGCCAAAGAGGGTGCCGAAATCGGTGAAGACGTGACCGCTGAGCCCGATCTCCGCCGGCAGGCCGAGCGGAAAGCTCTCCGACAAGCTGCCGAGATAGTAGATATTGCCGCCGAGCTCGTCGTTGGTATCGAGGTCGCGTGGGCCGATGCCGGCGACCTTGAAGCCGCGCAGATTGTCGCCGCCGACGAAGAAGCGATCCTCGATGCGCACGGTATCCTCGATGCCGCGGATGTAGCCGCCCTCGGCGGTCAAGCTCAGCACGTAATTGGGCGCGAAGCCGTAATAATATCCGCCCGACAGCACGCCGCGTCCATAGCGCACGTCGCCGCCGAGCCCGGCGATGTCGGTCGACAGCTGCGCGAAGTATCCGCCGGTGGGATCGAGCCGGTTGTCGCGCTTGTCGTAGAGCAGCACCTGGCCCACCGACGAGGTATTGCGCGAGCCCTCTTCCTCCTGGATGAAGCGCGATGCGGTGGTCTCGACATTGCTGATGGTGTCGCGGCGCAGCGTGTATTTGAGCGTCTGACGCAATGCTTCCGTGATCTGGTAGCCGAGGCGCAGCGTGCCGCCATAGCTGAACTGATTGTACGGCAGATAGGCCTGCAAGAGATTGTTGTCCTGGTTGATAACGAAGAGATCGAAGCCGGCGGCGAGATTGCGGTCGAGGAAATAGGGCTCGGTGAAGCTCAGATCGACCTGGTCGCTGTACTGCGCGATGGTGGTGCTGATGCGCAGATCCTGGCCACGCCCGAGCAGATTGCGCTCGCGGATGGAAATGTCGCCGAGCACGCCTTCGGTGGTCGAGAACCCCGCGCCGATCGAGAACTCGCCGGTCGATTGTTCCTCAAGATTGACGCCGATGACCGTCTTGTCCGGCGCGCTGCCGGGATTGTTGGTGATGTCGACCTTCTTGAAGTAGCCGAGGTTCTTGATGCGCTGCTCGGAGCGCTGCATGCGCGAGGTGTTGAAGGCGTCGCCTTCGACCAGACGGAACTCGCGCCGGATCACCTTGTCGAGCGTGCGCACGTTGCCGGTGATGTCGATGCGCTCGACATACACGCGCGGCCCTTCCTTGACGTCGAAGCTGACGTTGATGGTATGCGTCTCGGCGTCGCGCTTGATGCGCGGCTCGATGTCGACGAAGGCATAGCCGCGATTGCCCAGCGCATCGGTGAGCGCGGAGATCGTCTTGTCGATCTGATCGGCGTTGTACCAATCGCCCGGATGGATCGTCACCAGCGGCTTCAGCGTGTCGACGCTGACATCCTTGATCGCATTGGTCACGTCGACCGTTCCGAATTTGTAGCGCTCGCCCTCCTCGATGGTGAAGGTGACGAAAAACCCGTCGCGCTGCGGCGTCAGCTCGGCGACGGCGGAGACGACGCGGAAATCGGCATAGCCCTCGGAGAGGTAGAACTTGCGCAGCAGCTCGCGGTCATAGGTGAGCCGGTCGGGATCGTAGTTGTCGTCGCTGCTGAAGAAGCGGTACCACCGCAACTCCTTGGTCTGGATCACCTCGCGCAGCCGGCTCGCGGTGAACAGCCGGTTGCCGACGAAATTGATGCTGCGGATGCCGGTAGACGGTCCCTCGTCGATCTCATAGACGAGGTCGACGCGATTCTGCTCGAGCGGGATGATCTTGGGTTCGACCCGGGCGGCGAAGCGGCCGCTGCGGCGGTAGAGGTCGAGGATGCGCTTCACGTCGCTCTGCACTTTGGTGCGGGTGTAGACGGTGCGCGGCTTAAGCTGGATCTCCTGATTGAGGGTGTCGTCGCTGAGCTTGCTGTTGCCTTCGAAGGCGATGCGGTTGATGACGGGGTTCTCGACCACCTTCACGATCAGCGCGTCGCCGTCGCGGCGCAGGTTCACATCGGCGAAGAGGCCGGTGGCGAACAGGCTTTTGAGCGACTTGTCGATGAGGTCGGCGTCGAAGGCATCGCCCGGCTGGACCTTCAGGTAGGAGCGTACCGTCTCCGGCTCGACGCGCTGGGTGCCCTCGATGCGGATTTCGGCGATGGTGCCGCCGGGCGGCACCTGTGCGACGCTTTGCCCCGGCGGTAAGACTGCCATACCAGTCGCGCCCGCAACGCCGACGCAGACCGCTGCCACAGCCAAGTTACGCCGCAATACTCCCCCCGCCTTCGAAAATGCTTCCGATCGCCTCGCTTCGGCCTATGCGTCCGGAAGCTATGAGCTCCAGGACTTGGAGAGTCGCACCAGATCGTTCCAGGTCGCGAACACCATCAGCATAAGCACCAAAGCCAAGCCGAGTTGGAAGCCGTACTCCTGCGCGCGTTGACTGAGCGGTTTTCCGCGAATTGCCTCGGCGGCATAGAACAGCAGATGGCCGCCGTCAAGGACCGGGATGGGAAAGAGGTTGATGAGCCCGAGATTGATCGAGAGCACGGCGGCGAAGCCGAGCAACGGGACGATGCCCTCCTGCGCCACTGCGCCGGAAAGCTGGAAGATGCCGATGGGGCCGCTGAGCTCGTCGCTCGAGCGCAGGCCGATGATCATCTGCCACACCGCCTTCAGCGTGCCGGTGGTGAGGTACCAGGCCTCGTCGGCGGCGTACCAGACGGCGCTGACGGGATTGCGCCGGATGAAATCGACGCCCTTGCGGCCGATGCCGAGCCGCGCGATGCGGTGGGAGAAGCCCAGCCGGTCGGTCTCGGCCACCACCTTGGGCGTGACGCGCAACTCGAGCTGCTCGCCCCCGCGCTTGATCACGAGATCGAGCGGCGTGCCGGTATTGGTCTCGACGATGCGCTGGATGGCCTCGAAGCGGTCGATCGACTCGCCGTCGATCGCGGCGATGACGTCGCCGGGCCTGATCCCGGCGGCCTCGGCAGCGCTGCCCGGCAACACCTGGCCGACATCGGGCGGCGAGAATTGCTGGCCGCGCACCGCGATGATCAGCGTGAGCAGCAGGATGGCCAGCACGAAATTGGCGATCGGCCCCGCCGAGACCACCGCGACCCGCTGCCACAGGCGCTTGTGGTGGAACGAGACCGCCTTCTCCGCCTCGGTCATGTCATGAACATGCTCGCCCGGCATGGATGCGGGATCGGCGTCCCCGAACATCTTGACGTAGCCGCCCAGCGGCACCGCACTCACCTTCCAGCGCGTGCCGGCACGGTCGTGCCAGCCGAACAGCTCGGGGCCGAAGCCGATCGAGAAGGTCTCGACGCGCACGCCGTTGCGCCGCGCGACGAGGTAATGGCCGAGCTCGTGCACGAAGACCAGCACGGTGAGAACGACCAGGAAAGCGAGGAGATGGCCAATGCCGCCTGTCAACCAAGCCATGAGCGGAGAACTATCCTTTCCCGGGCATTCGCAGCCGCAGACGTTTAGACGACATTCTACGCGCTTTTTGTCAACAATGTGGAGACGTTGCGCCGCCTCACCATAGCAGAGGCGGGCGGCCTGCGGCGAGGGTCACCACCCCGGCCAGCGCCGAGGCCGCCAGCAGCCCGTCGACACGGTCCAGCACCCCGCCATGCCCGGGGATCAGCCGTCCCGAATCCTTAACGCCGAAATGGCGCTTGGCCCAGGATTCCGCAAGGTCCCCGAGCTGAGCGGCAATGCCGAGCAGCAGGCTCATGCCGATGAGCGCGGGGAGGCTCGCCGCGAACGCCATCGCGGCGAGCCCGCCCACCAGTCCGGAGGCCATCACCCCGCCGGCAAAGCCGGCCCATGTCTTGTTGGGACTGAGCCGCGGCGCCAGCTTCGGGCCGCCGAGGCCGCGGCCGGCAGCATAAGCGGCGATGTCGTTGGCCCAGACTACTGCCAGGAGCCAAAATACCGTCTCATGCACTCTTTCCGGGAGGATGGCCAGAGCAAGAAAAGCGATCGTGCCCAGCGCGATCCATAGCGTCCCGGCCGCCGCCCATACCGGCTCGCCCGTGCCCGAGCCGGCGGCGACGGCCAGCACCAGCAGCGCGCCAACCGCCGCAACCAGGCAGGCGATGCCGGCGCCGGCGCCAAGGCTCAGCGCGGCGGTGGCGGCAAGGCCGGTCATCGGGATGAGCGCAGCGGCGGCGCCGAAGCGGCCGCGCACGGCAAGGCGCGACCATTCCCAGCCCATCGCTGCAACCGCCAACAGTACCAGCGCCAGCACCCAGCGCCCGCCGGCCCAGACGGCAGCCAGCGCAAGCGGCGCCAGCACCAGCGCCGAGGCGATCCGCACCAGCAAGGGGTGAGGCTTAGCGCGATCCAACGGAGGCGCCGTAGCGGCGATCGCGGCTGTGATAGTCGCGCAACGCCTTTTCGAGATCGGCCTTGCCGAAATCGGGCCACAGCGTGCTGGTGAAGACGAGCTCGGCATAGGCGGTCTGCCAGAGCAGGAAATTGCTGAGGCGCTGCTCGCCGCTGGTGCGGATGAGAAGGTCGGGGTCGGGCATCTCGGCGGTCAGCAGGTAGCGCTGGAACACCGCCTCGTCGATCTCGTCCGGTCGCAGCCGGCCTTGCACCGCCGCCTGGGCGATGGCGCGCGCCGCCGCGGCGATCTCGGCGCGCCCGCCATAGGAGAGCGCGATCGCCAGGGTGAGGCCGCCATTGCCGCGGGTGAGCGCCTCGGCGTTGTCGATCAGCGTGACGATGTCGGGCGCCAGCCGGCGCCGCTCGCCGATGACGCGCACACGCACGCCGCGGGCGTGGAGCTCCGCGATCTCGGCGCGGATATAATGCCGCAGCAGCCCCATGAGATCGTCGACCTCGTCGGTCGGCCGCTTCCAGTTCTCCGAGGAGAAGCCGAAGAGCGTGAGATAGGCGATGCCGAACTCGGCCGCCGCCTCGACCGTGCGCCGCACCGCCTCGGCGCCGCGGCGATGACCGGCGATGCGCGGCAGGCCGCGCGACTTCGCCCAACGCCCGTTGCCGTCCATGATGATGGCGACATGGGCGGGCGGCGGCGGCGGCGGGGCGGTCGCGACGGGATCCATGACGCTCAGACCTGGAGGATCTCCTTGTCCTTCTGGGCGAGAAGCCCGTCGACTTTCTTGATCGTCTCGTCGGTCAGCGTCTGGATCTCCTTGTCGAGCTTCCTGTGCTGGTCCTGGGTGAGCTTGTGGTCTTTCTCCTGCTTCTTCAGCAGGTCCATCCCGTCGCGGCGCACGTTGCGCACCGAGATGCGCGCCTGCTCGGCATATTTGGCGGCGACCTTGGCGAGCTCCTTGCGCCGCTCCTCGTTGAGATCGGGGATCGGCACGCGGATGGTCTGGCCCTCGGTCTGCGGATTGAGGCCGAGCCCGGCCTCGCGGATCGCCTTCTCCGTCGCCTTGACGTTGCCGCGGTCCCAGACCTGCACGATGATCAGGCGCGGCTCGGGCACGCTCACCGTGCCGACCTGGGCCAGCGGCATGGTGTTGCCATAGGCCTCGACCACCACCGGGTCGAGCAGGCTGGCCGAGGCGCGCCCGGTGCGCAGCCCCGCGAACTCCTTGCGCAACACCTCGAGCGCGCCGTCCATGCGGCGGCGGAGGTCCTTTATGATTTGCTCTTCGCTCATGCCCCCACTCTCACTCCGTGATGATCGTGAAGCGGCCCTGCCCGGTGACGACGTCGGCAAAGCCGCCGTCATTGTGAATCGAAAAGACCAGGATCGGAATATCATTCTCCCGCGCCAGCGAGATCGCCGCCGCGTCCATCACTTCCAAATCCTGCGACAGCACGTCGAGATAGCTCAGCCGCTCGTAGCGCTTGGCCGCGGGATCCTTGTGCGGATCGGCGGAGTAGACGCCGTCGACCTTGGTCGCCTTGAGCAGTGCGTCGCAATCCATCTCCGAGGCGCGCAAGGCTGCGGCGGTATCGGTGGTGAAGAACGGGTTGCCGGTGCCGGCGGCGAAGATCACCACCCGGCCCTTCTCCATGTGTCGGATGGCGCGGCGGCGGATATAGGGCTCGCACACCGCCTGCATGCTGATCGCCGAAAGGACGCGGGTCACGACGCCCTGGCGCTCCAGCGCGCTCTGCATGGCCAACGAATTGATGACGGTGGCGAGCATTCCCATGTAATCGGCGGTGGCGCGCTCCATGCCCTGCGCCGCACCGGCCAGGCCGCGAAAGATGTTGCCGCCGCCGATGACGAGGCAAATCTCGACGCCCAGCCCATGCACCGATTTCACCTCGGCGGCGATGCGCGCGATGATCTTGGGATCGAGACCGTGGCCCTGCTCGCCCATCAGCGCCTCGCCCGAGAGCTTCAGCAGGACGCGGCGATAGCGGACGGCCGGGCTATGGATGGGGTCTCCTGGCATGACGCTTCAAGGGTTTATGACTGTGCCATGATACACCACGCAGCGTCCCTCGTCTTGCCTGGCCGCCGCTAGCGCGGCTTTACCGCGGCCGCCACCTCGGCGGCGAAGTCGCCCTGCTCGCGGGCGATCCCCTCGCCCAAGGCGAAGCGGGCGAAGCCCGCGACCGTCACCGCCGTGCCGAGATCCTTGGCGGCGGCCTCGATCACCTTGCCGATCCGGCGCTCGTTATCGATGACGTAGGTCTGCTCCAGCAGCACCACATCCTCGTAGAACTTGCGCAGCCGACCCTCGACCATCTTGTCGATGATCGCTTCCGGCTTGCCGCTGGCGCGCGACTGCTCGCGCAGCACGGCGCGCTCGCGCTCGAGCGCCGCCGGATCGACCGAGGCGACATCGAGGTAGTCGGGCTTCGCCGCCGCCACATGCATGGCGAGCTGCTTGCCGAGCGCGCCGAGCCGCTCGCCATCGCCGGTCGATTCGAGCGCGACCAGCACGCCGATCTTGCCGAGTCCCGGCGCCAAGGGGCTGTGCACATAGGAGAGCACGACGCCGTTCTTGACCTCGAGCCGGCGCGCGCGGCGCAGCGCCATGTTCTCGCCGATGGTGGCGATCATATGCGTGAGCTCGTCGGCGACCGTGCGCCCGGTGCCGGGGAAGGCCGCCGCCTTGAGCGCCTCGAGGTCATCGCCGGTGCCGAGCGCGAGCTCGGTCACGGTGCGCACGAAATGCTGGAAGGTCTCGTTGCGGGCGACGAAATCGGTCTCGGCGTTGACCTCGACGACCGCGCCCTGGCGGCCGCGCGTGGCGACGCCGACCAGCCCTTCGGCGGCGACGCGGCCCGCCTTCTTGGCGGCGGCGGACAAACCCTTCTTGCGCAGCCAGTCGACCGCGCCCTCGAGATCGCCCTGCGTCTCTCCCAGCGCGCGCTTGCAGTCCATCATGCCGGCGCCGGTCTTTTCGCGCAGTTCCTTGACCAGCGCAGCGGTGATCTCGGCCATGCTATCTCCCTCGCTTCCGGTGGTCCCTAAAAGAACGGCGGCACAAGCCGCCGCCGTTCCTGCTCCTTGTGGCGGCGGGGCTCAGGCCGTCGCCTGCTCCTCGGCTCCCGCCACGGCCTCGGCCGGCGGCACTTGCTCGGCGGGAAGCTCCGCCTGCTCGCCGATATCGGCGCCCGAGCCGGCCAGCTCCGCCTGCAGCCCGTCCAGCACCGCGCCCGATACCAGCTCGCAATAGAGATGGATGGCGCGCATGGCGTCGTCATTGCCGGGGACCGGAAAGACGATGCCGTCAGGGGAGGAATTGCTGTCGAGCACCGCGACCACGGGGACCTTGAGCTTGTTCGCCTCCTGGACGGCGATCGCTTCCTTGTTGGTGTCGATGATGAAGAGGATGTCGGGCAAGCCCCCCATCTCCTTGATGCCGCCCAGCGCCCGCTCGAGCTTGTCGCGGTCGCGCGTCAGCTCCAGCAATTCGCGCTTGGTCAGGCCGGCATTCGGCTGGTTGATGCGCTCGTCGAGCTCCTTCAGCCGCTTGATCGACTGCGAAATGGTCTTGAAGTTGGTGAGCATGCCGCCAAGCCAGCGATGGTTCACATAGTATTGGCCGCAACGCTTCGCCGCTTCGGCGATCGCGTCCTGCGCCTGACGCTTGGTGCCGACGAAGAGCACGCGTCCGCCCTGCGCCGCCACGTCGCGGACCGCCTGCAAGGCGCGGTACAGCATCGGCACGGTCTGCTCGAGATCGATGATATGGACGCCGTTGCGCACGCCGAAGATATAGGGGCCCATCTTCGGGTTCCAGCGGCGCGTGTGGTGGCCGAAATGCACGCCGGCTTCCAGCAGCTGGCGCATGGTGAAATCAGGTATTGCCATCGTCATCCTTCTCCGGTTAGGCCGCCGCGGGGGATCATCGGCTCAAGGCCGACACCGGAGCAGCTGCTGTCGCCGAGGCGACAGCCACCGCATCCCCGCGTGAGGTTTGCTTAAGAGCGCCCCTAGATAGGGCCCCGGAGAGGGTTTGGCAAGCCCGAAACAGAGCCGGCTGGTTTATTGCAGCGGCACCCTGGTGGTCCGCACCATACGCCGGTTGGCGTCGGTTTCCGTCGGAGCAAGATGATGTATATCCAAGCACTTGGCTTGCGCTGCCGAAGCGACGCTCAAGCTGAAGTCGAGCTGGTTGGCGGCGCCGCCCACCTTGTCCATGAGATTGGCGCAGCTGTGCTGGTCATCGGCCAGCACCACCGCCGATCCCGGCGGCGGCTCCGCCAAGAGATCGGAGATCAGCGTCCCGGCGCTCAATGCCGCACCCAGGCCGACCACCCCGATGGCGGCGAAAGACACCAGGCGGCGATGGGAGCGGGGCGGCGCCGCCGGGCGCGGGCGGGCGCTTTCGGTCGGTGCGCGGGCGGGAGCGGCCGGCTTGTCCTCAGCCGCCGGCGCCGGAGCCAGATCGGGCGCCAGCGTCCCCTGGATCTTTGCCGCGACGTCATCGGGGGCGAGCAGGAACTGCAACCCGGCCTCCCCCTCGCGCTGCCAGACCACCTTGGCGCCGAGCTCATCGAGCTGCTTCAGCACCAGGGTAAGCTCGTCGCCGGCCGCCACCGGGGCGTCGAATTTGATGCGCGCGCCGCCGGCCGAGAGATCGACGATCATGCCTTCGAAGCGCTGGCCGCGCACTTCCACCGTGGCGGCCCACAGCAGCTGCGTGCGCTCAAACCGCCGGCGCTCCTTCATGCTCTCGCCGAAATCGCTGACCCGCTTCAGCAGGTCCTTCGCGTTCGTAATCTGGTCGTCAGGCATCCTCTGGTCCTCGCGGGACAGACCGGTGCTTAATTGTCGAGGCTGCGAAGACTAGCCGCTAGTCCCTACTATTTTCCATCAAATATAGCGGCACGGTGCATTAAATCGCCCTGCTTTCTATTAAATATTCCAAGAAATCGGACAGGAACGTTATCGTCCCTGCCGTGACTATTTTAATAAAAAACGCGGTGACTTGGCCGGCAGCGGAATTAACCGAAAGCACCCGAGGCGGCGGAGGCGGAGGCGCACACCAACGTCGGCACCGCGCCCCGTGCGCCCGGCACCTAACGCTTCGGCTCGGGGCGCTTCGGCTCGGGGCGCTTCGTCTCGACCGGGCGCTGCTGCGTACCGCGGCTGGGGGTGATGGCGAGTATGTTGGCCGGCTTCTGCACGACGATGCGGTGCCAGACACCCTTGGGCACGATGCAGGCGTTGTTCGGCCGCAGCGTGAGCGTGCGCTCGGCCTCGCCTATTAGCAGCACGAGGTCGATCGCGCCCGACAGCAGATAAAGCATCTTATCGCCTTGCGGGTGCATCTCCCAGGTGGCGCTGTCGCGCACCTGCGCCGCGGACCAGACGAGGCGCCCTTCGGCGAGCTCGGGGCGGCCTGGCAGCCGCGCCCAGAAATCGTTGCCGGCCTCGACCTGGGTCGTGCCGCCGTCGTCCCTGAGCTGCACAAAGGTGCCGCCCAGCTCGAATACGATCTTGGGACTATCGGCCATGGTACCCTTCCTTTGCGTCAGACGTCATGCACGTCGAGGATGCCGGGCAGCGACTTCACCGCCGCCCGCACCTTGGGACTGATCTTGAAACCGCCCGGCAGCAGGATCTCGACCTCGCGCGCCGGCGGCACCGGCACCACCACCGTCACCCGGCCGCGCCCGCCACCCTCGCGCTGCATCAGGCCGCGCAGCGGCGACAGCGCGTCGGCCTCGCCGAGGAACACCTTGAGCCCTGCGGCCGCATGCGCGACGACGCCATCGAGCGGCTCGGCGCGCTGCGCGGTGAGGCGGAGCGTCTCCTCCTCGGCGCGGACATCGACGGTGACCAGCAGCGGCTGCCCGCTATCGAGCAGCGCCCGGGTCTGGCCGAGCACCTCGGAGAACATCGTGACCTCGAAGACGCCGCTGGCATCCGACATCTGCACGAAGGCGAAGCGGTTGCCGCGGGCCGAGGTGCGCTCCTTGCGGCTGATGACGACGCCGGCGAGCTTGAAGCGCGTGGCGCCGCCGGCGGCGAGCCGCGCCGGCAGGTCGGCAAAGCGCACCACGCCCAGGCGCTCCAGGCTCTTGCCATAGGCGTCGAGCGGGTGGCTCGAGAGATAGAAGCCGATGGCGTCGAATTCATGCTGCAAGCGCTCGATCGACGGCCAATCCGGCACCGCCGGCAAGCCGGGGCCGCGCGCTACGGCTGCGTCGCCATCGCCGAACAGGTTCACCTGCTGGCTCGCGCGCTCGTCGGCGGCGGCGGCGGCGTGGCGCAGCAGCATGTCGCAGGCGGCGAAGGTCTGGGCGCGGTTGCGGTTGAGCCCGTCGAACGCGCCGGCCTTGGCGAGGCATTCGAATTGGCGCCGGTTGATGCTCTTGACGTCGAGGCGGCCGGCGAGATCGAGCAGGTCGCGGAAAGGCCCGCGCGCCTCGCGCTCCTCGACGAGCTGGCGCATGGCCTGGGCGCCGACGCCCTTGACCGCGGCCAGCGCGTAGCGGATCGCCATGCCCTGCGGCGTGGCTTCGACCGCGAAATCCATCGCGGAGCGGTTGATATCCGGCGTCAGCAGCTTGATGCCGAGCCGGTCGCATTCGCCGCGGAAGACATTGAGCTTGTCGGTATTGCCGAGATCGAGCGTCATCAGCGCCGCCAGGAACTCGACGGGATAGTTCGCCTTGAGATAGGCCGTCTGGTAGGCGACCAGCGCGTAGGCGGCGGCGTGCGATTTGTTGAAGCCGTAGCCGGCGAACTTCGCCACCTGCTCGAAAATGTGCTGAGCGACGCGCTCGCCGACGCCACGCCCGGTCGCGCCGTCGATGAAGGCCTTGCGCTGGGCCTCCATCTCGGCCTTGATCTTCTTGCCCATGGCGCGGCGCAGTAGATCGGCGCCGCCCAGCGAGTAGCCGCTGAGCACCTGCGCGATCCGCATCACCTGCTCCTGGTAGATCATGATCCCGTGCGTCTCCGCCAGGATCGGCTCGAGCGAGGGGTAGAGATAATCCGCCCGCTCCTCGCCATGCTTCACCGCGATGTAGCGCGGGATGTTCTCCATCGGTCCCGGGCGGTAGAGCGCGTTGATCGCGATGATGTCCTCGAAGCGGTCGGGCCGCAGCTTGCGCAGCGCATCGCGCATGCCCGCGCCTTCGAGCTGGAACACCCCCACCGTGTCGCCGCGCCCCAGCAGCTCATAGGTCGCGCGGTCGTCAAGCGGCAGCGCCGCGAGATCGAGCATCACGCCGCGCGCGCGCAGCAGGTCGAGCGCGCGCGCCAGCACGGTCAGCGTCTTGAGGCCGAGAAAGTCGAACTTCACCAGCCCGGCGAGCTCGACATATTTGAGGTTGAACTGCGTCACCGGCATGTCGGAGCGGGGGTCGCGGTAGAGCGCCACCAGCTCGTGCAGCGGCCGGTCGCCGATCACCACGCCCGCCGCATGGGTCGAGGCGTGGCGATAGAGGCCCTCGAGCTTGAGGGCGATGGTGATGAGCCGCGCCACGCTCTCATCGCCGTCGCGCAGCTGCTGCAGCTGCGGCTCGCCGTCGATTGCTTGCTGCAGCTTTACCGGATTGGCGGGGTTGTTGGGCACGAGCTTGCAGAGCCGATCGACCTGGCCGTAAGGCATCTCGAGCACGCGGCCGACATCGCGCAGCACCGCGCGCGCCTGCAGCGTGCCGAAGGTGATGATCTGCGCCACCCGGTCGTGGCCGTATTTCTCCTGGACGTGGCGGATCACCTCGTCGCGGCGGTCCTGGCAGAAATCGATGTCGAAATCCGGCATCGACACGCGCTCGGGATTGAGGAAGCGCTCGAACAGCAGGCCGAAGCGCAGCGGGTCGAGATCGGTGATGGTCAGCGACCACGCGACGACCGAGCCCGCGCCGGAGCCGCGGCCCGGCCCGACGGGAATGCCCTGCGCCTTCGCCCATTGGATGAACTCGGCGACGATAAGGAAGTAGCCGCCGAACCCCATGGTGATGATGGTGTCGAGCTCGAAGGCGAGCCGCTCGCGGTAGGGCCGCGCCGCGGCCTCGCGCTCCGCCTCGCCCATCGCCGCGCCGAAGACCTGCGCCCGCAGCCGCAGCTCCAGCCCGTCGCCGGCCATGGCGCGCAGCTCCTCGGCCTCGCTGCGGCCGCTCTCCGTCCGGAACGGCGGCAGGATCGGCCGGCGCGCTTCGGGCATGTAGGCGCAGCGCCGGGCGACGGCGATTGTATTGTCGATCGCCTCGGGGACGTCGGCGAACAGCAGTCGCATGGCCGCCGGCGATTTGAAATGGTGATGCGCGGTAAGCCGCCGCCGGTTGGGCTCGCCGACCACCGTGCCCTGGGCGATGCACAGCAGCACGTCATGCGCTTCGTAGAACTCGGGATCGGCGAAGAACACGCCGTTGGTGGCGACGAGCGGCAGGCCGTGGCGATAGGCCAGGTCGAACAGCGCGCCTTCGCTGCGATCCTCGCCGGGAAGGCCGTGGCGCATCAGCTCGACATAGACCCGCCCGGGAAACAGCTCCGCGAGCCGCAGCAGCTGCCGCTCGGCCTCGTCGCCCTGCCCCTCGAGCAGCAGCCGGCCGACCGGGCCGGCGGGTCCGCCGGTCAACAGCAGCAGCCCGTCGGTCAGCCCCTCGAGCTCGTCGAGCGGCAGTTGCGGCGGCTCTCCCGGCGCCGTCTCGAGATAGGAGCGGCTCACCAGCGTCAGGAGATGGCGATAGCCCCGCTCGTTCTGCACCAGCAGGATGACCTGGTCCGGGGGCGGCGCCGGGCCGACCCGCAGCGCGCGGGCGTTGCTCTCGCCAGCCATGCGCCGCAAGCCGAATTCGCAGCCGATGATCGGCTGCACGCCGGCCTCGCTCGCCGCCTGGGAGAATTCGAGCGCGCCGAAGAGATTGCCGCTGTCGGTGATGGCCAGCGCCGGCATGGCATGACGCTTGGCCAGCCCGACCAGCTCCTTGACCTTGATGGCACCCGCAGACAGCGAATACGCGGAATGAGCGCGCAAATGGACGAAATCGGCGTGAGGCATGCTGTCACAATCGCACACGGCGTAGAGGGTGCAAGCGTATTTTCGGGTATCGGTCGAGTCGCGGCTGCTAAATCGCCCGCCCCCCGGCCCTGCCCTTGCCGAGCGCGCGCCCGCGGCCTTAAGAGCGGTCGGCGAACGCTTCCGGCGGAGTCGAAGGAAAGTCCGATGCTTTATCTCATCTACTGCGAGGACCGGCCCGAGGGCGGCGCGATTCGCGCCGCGACGCGCGAGAGCCATCTCGCCTACCTCGCGCGGCACCGCGACCTCCTGGTGCTGGGCGGCGCGCTGCTCGCCGAGGATGGCAGCACTCGCATCGGCAGCAGCTTCGTGATCAACGTGCCGAGCCGCGCCGCGGCGGAAGAGTTCTCGCGCAACGAGCCCTTCACCGCCGCCGGGCTCTTCAGGGATGTGCGCATCCGGCGGATGCGGCGGGGCCAGTGGAATCCCGCAGCGGCGCCGGCGACGGCGGAAGGGAACTAGGAGTCTCAGCTCGACGGCCCGCCCGGCCGCTCGACGATCACGCCCTCCTCGAGCGAGAGGATGCGGTCCATCCGTCGCGCCAGCTCGAGATTGTGCGTGGCGATCAGCGCCGCAAGGCCGGTGCGGCGGACGATGTCGATGAGCGCCGCCATAACGTCCGAAGCGGTATGGATATCCAGATTGCCGGTCGGCTCGTCGCCCAGCAGCACGCGCGGCGCGTTGGCAAGCGCGCGGATGACGGCGACCCGCTGCTGCTCGCCGCCGGAAAGCCGCGCCGGACGGTGATCGGCGCGCGCGGCGAGCCCGACCATGGCCAGCAGTTCCTGCGCGCGCGCGCGCGCCTTGGCTTTCGACGCGCCGGCGATCATCTGCGGCAGCATCACGTTCTCGACCGCGGAGAATTCCGGCAGCAGGTGATGAAACTGATAGACGAAACCCAGCTGGGCGCGCCTGATCTCGGTACGCTGGGCGTCGGCCATGCCGCCGCAGCTGCGGCCGCCGAGCAGCACCTCGCCGCCATCGGGCCGCTCGAGCAGCCCCGCGGTGTGCAGCAGCGTCGATTTCCCGGCGCCCGACGGCGCCACCAGCGCCACGATCTCGCCGGGAAAGAGCGAGAGCGACGCGCCCCGCAGCACCGGCAACAGCGCGCCCGCCTGCTTGTAGGTCCGCATCACGCCGCGCAGCTCGAGCGCCGGCAGGCGCTCGCGATCATTCATAGCGCAGCGCCTCGACGGGATCGAGACGGGCGGCGCGCCAGGAGGGATAGAGCGTCGCCAGGAAGGAGAGGCCGAACGCCATGGCGAGCACGGTCAGCACTTCGTGCGGATCGATGCGCGCCGGTATCTGCGTCAGGAAATAGATCTCCGCGTTGAACACGTTGACGTGCAGGACGTCCTGCACGAGCTGGCGGATCTGCTCGATATGCGTGGTGAACGCGACTCCGATGACCAGGCCGAGCAGCGTGCCGACAACGCCGATGCTGGCGCCGCTCAGCATGAAGATCCGCAGGACCATGCCGCGCGTCGCGCCCATGGTGCGCAGGATGGCGATGTCGCGCGTCTTGTCCTTCACCAGCATGATCATGCTGGAAATGATGTTGAAGGCCGCCACCAGGATGATCAGCGACAGGATGATGAACATGACGTTGCTCTCGACCTGCACCGCGCCGAAATAGGCCGAGTTGCTCTGCTGCCAATCATAGACCTGGTACTGGGCGCCGAGTTGCTGGCGGACGGCGTAGCCGATGGCATGCGCCTGATCGGGGTCGGTGACGAAGACCTGCAGCGTCGTCACCGCGCCGGGAAGCTGGAAATAGAGCTGCGCCGCCGGCAGCGGCATGAAGATGAAATTGCTGTCGTACTCGTACATGCCGACGTCGAAGAGCGCGCCGACGCGGTAGGTCTTGACCCGCGGCACGCTGCCGAAGGCCGTCGCCTGGCCGTTCGGCGAGAGCAGCGTGATGGGATCGCCGATCTGCAAGCCGAGCTTGAAGGCGAGCTTGTCGCCGACCATCACCCGGTCGTCGCTGAACTGATCGAGCGATCCGGCGACGACGTGGCTCGCCAGCAGCGCCTCGCCGGCGAGGTCGGCCTGGCTCATGCCGCGCACCGACACGCCGGTCGAGCGGCCCTTGACGGAGGCGAGGACGACCTCCTCGATCAGCGGATGGACGGCAACGACCCCCGGCACCTGCTTCACCCTGAGCGCCAGCGCGTCGTAATCGGTGATCGCGCCCTGCGGCGCATAGACGCCGAGATGGCCGTTGAGGCCGATGATGCGGCTCAGCAGCTCCACGCGGAAGCCGTTCATCACCGACATGACGATGATCAGCGTCGCCACCCCCAGCATGATGCCGAGCAGCGAGAAGATGGCGATGACCGAGATGAAGCCTTCCTGGCGGCGGGCGCGCAGATAGCGGAACGCGACCATGCGCTCGAAGGTGTCGAACACCATCACTTTCCTCCGAGCCGGTTGAGCGCCGCCTCGGGGGAAAGCTCCTGCTTTTGACCGGTCTTGCGCTCCTTGAGCTCGACCACGCCCTTGTCGAGGCCGCGCGGGCCGATGACCAGCTGATAGGGCAGGCCGATCAGGTCCATCGCCGCGAATTTGGCACCGGGGGATTCGTCGCGGTCGTCATACAATGTCTCGATCCCGGCGGCGCCGAGCTTGGCGTAGAGATCGTCGGCGGCAGCGGCGCAGCGCGCATCGCCAGCGCGCAGATTGATCAGCCCGAGCCTGAACGGCGCGACGCTTTCGGGCCAGATGATGCCGGCGTCGTCGTGGCTCGCCTCGATGATGGCGCCGACCAGACGCGAGACGCCGATGCCGTAGGAGCCCATCTCCACCGGGATCGGCTCGCCCTTCGGCCCGGCGACGACGGCGCCCATCGGCTTCGAGTATTTCGTGCCGAAATAGAAGATCTGACCGACCTCGATGCCGCGCGCCTGGCGGCGGCGCGGCTCGGGGACGCGCGCCTCGAATTCCGCCCGATCGTGCTTCTCGTCGGTCGCGGCATACCAGCCGGCGATGTAGTCCTGCACCGTGGGCGAGGCCGGCTCGATGCTGCTCTCGTCGAGCTGCACGACGTCGCTGTCGAAATAGAGCTCGCTCTCGCCGGTGTCCGCCTGGACGTGGAATTCGTGACTGAGATCGCCGCCGATCGGGCCGGTATCCGCCCGGACGGGGATCGGCGTCAGGCCCATCCGCTTGAACGTCTTCATGTAAGCGACGAACATCTTGAAATAGGCAGTGACCGCCGCCGGCTTGTCGAAGTCGAAGGAATAGGCGTCCTTCATCAGGAACTCGCGCCCGCGCATGACGCCAAACCGCGGCCTTACTTCATCGCGGAACTTCCACTGGATGTGATAGAGGTTCTTCGGCAGGTCGCGATAGCTCTTGATGCTGTGGCGGAAGATGTCGGTGATCTGCTCCTCGTTGGTCGGCCCGTAAAGCATCGCCCGCTCGTGCCGGTCGGTGATGCGCAGCATCTCCTTGCCATAATCCTCGTAGCGGCCGCTCTCCTGCCACAGCTCGGCCGGCTGGATCGTCGGCATCAGCACCTCGAGCGCGCCCGCCCCGTCCTGCTCCTCGCGCACGATCTGCTCGACCCTCCTGAGCGCGCGCAGACCGAGCGGCAGCCAGGAATAGATTCCGGCGCTCGACTGACGGATCATGCCGGCGCGCAGCATCAGGCGATGCGAGACGATCTGCGCCTCGCTCGGATTCTCCCGCAGCAGCGGCAGGAAATAGGCGGAAAGGCGCATCGGACCTCGTTCCACTGGCAAAAGCGGCGCGACTTTAGGCAAGGCGGCGCGGGATGTCCATGCAAGGCGGCGCGGCGCGGTCGGGCGGCCTAACGCTTTGCTTCCCGGCACGCCGCCAGCATCATGTCGCGCTCGCGGTCGCTGATCCGCTCGCCGTTGAAATAGGCGCGGCCATCGCGCACCGTGACCTCTCCGACCATCGCCCGATTGCGGAGCAGCCCCGAATTCGCGGGAATGCCGTAGCGCTTCTGCAGAGTGGGGCCAATCACGATCGGAAGACGGTCGAGCTTCGGCGGCGCCTCGCTCGGGAGGTCGGCGGGCGCCACGTCATCGCCATGGACGTCGACCCCCGGGCGAAACTCCGCGCCCGGTTCCTCCGCCTCGGCGCGGCGCAGCCTGGCACAGAGATCGGCGGACATGGCGATGCGGCCCTCGCGCGAGACCGACATGCTGCCGGGCGGCGGCGGGATCGGATCCTCAAGCCCGGCGGGCGGGGTCACGTGCTGTTGGCCGAAGGCCGGCGCCGCGGTCAGAGCCACAAGCGCGATTAGTACAGTGCGTCGCATGGAGTTGATACTAGCGCAGCGGGATAAATTGAACCATGCCGGCGTGATAGCCCGCGCCACGCAGAATTTAGATGACGAAGTGAGGGGAGTTTCGTACACTCCTTTCCGCCTGTAACGGTCGCGCGCAACATTGCGACAAGGCCCAGGTTTAGGGAGGAAGTGCCGTTAAGCGACGGTCGGGGGAGACGGCCCTCAGCAGAACAAGACCGACCTTGACTGCAGCAAGCTCCGGGCAAGATCACCAACGTGATCTTGCCTTATTTTTTGCCTAACGCGAAATAACAGAGATTTATCCCTTCGCCACTCGCCTTTTCGGCGAAGATGAGGGCTTGTCGCGCCGCCACGGCGGATCGTGAGCGAGGATCTTCTGGTATACTGGACACCAGTCCGCATGAGCGCCGCGAAGATAGCCGAGGCTCATCAGGAACTCGCCGACGATCTCGCCGCCGGTAAAGCGGAAGGTCTTCTTGAAGAGGCTCACCCAGGCCGCCTTGGGCTGGGGATGATGGGCGTCGAGCCAGGCGGCAAAGGAGCCGTGGCTGTCGCGGATCGCCTGCAGGCGCTTGGCATTGTCGATGGCGGCGTCGATCTTGAGCCGGTTGCGGATGATGCGGGCATCGCCCATCAGCCGCTGGCGGTCGCGGGCGCCAAAGCGCGCAACCCGGTCGATGTCGAAGCCGGCGAAGGCCTCGGTGAAGGCGGCCCGCTTCGCCAGGATGGTGAGCCAGGAAAGCCCGGCCTGGTTGATCTCCAGCACCAGCCGCTCGAACAGCACCGCGTCGTCGCGCGCGGGAAAGCCATATTCGCCGTCGTGATAGGGGCCGTGGAAGGGATGGCCGGGGGCGTGCCGGCAATAGGCGGCGGTCATGGCTGGCGGAAGCTGATCAGGCCGGAGGTGGCGAGGGCGTAGAATCCCAGCCAAATCACCGCCGCCGCCAGCGTGGTGGCGCCGGCCTTGAGCCACAGCCGCGGATTGGCCGGGGCGCCGGCGGCATGGCCGATATCCCCCTTCTCCAGCGGCCGCACACCGAACGGCAGCACGGCAAAAAGCACCATCCACCAGATGATAATGTAAGCGACGACGCCCTGGAACCAGGACATGCCCAGACAGGCTCCTAGCCTATACCTGCTCGAGTTCCACCAGCGTGCCGCAGAAATCCTTGGGATGCAGGAACAGCACCGGCTTGTCATGGGCGCCGATCTTGGGCTCGCCGTCGCCCAGCACGCGCGCTCCCTGGGCGACCAGCCGGTCGCGCGCCGCGAGGATGTCCGCCACCTCATAGCAGACATGATGCATGCCGCCGCCGGGGTTGCGCTCGAGGAAGTTGCGCACCGGCGAATCCGCGCCGAACGGCTCCAGCAGCTCGATCTTGGTGTTGTCGAGGACGACGAAGACCACGCTGACGCCGTGCGGCGGGAGCGTCACCGGCTCCGACACCTGGGCGCCCAGCGTGTCGCGATAGACCGCCGCCGCCCGCTTCACATCCGGCACCACGATGGCGACATGGTTGAGCCTGCCGATCATCCCGCCTCTCCTCTCAGATCCGTACCAGATGTACTTCCGTCACCGGCTTTTTTCCATGCCAGGCGCGCAGCGACCGCCGCACGGCGAGCCGCGCCGCCTCGCGCAGCGCCGCGTCATCGCGCCGCGCCCGCGTATCGAGCCCCTCGATCGCCTGGGTTACGCGCTGGAGCAGCTCGGCGGTGAGCGCCAAATCCTCGTCCTCGCCGCCCAGCCCATGCACCGTCACCTGCGGCGGCGCCTGCAGCCGCCCGTCGCGATCGACCACGATGGTGGCCAGCGCCGCGCCGTTGAAGGTCATCTTCTGGCGCGAGCGCAGCGCCTCGCCGCCCACCGGCAAGAGGCGCTTGCCGTCGACGACGAGGCGGCCGGTCGGCACCTCGCCGATGACCGCCGCCGGCCCCGGCGCCAGCCGCACCACCTCGCCGTTGCGCGTCACCAGCGATTGCGGCACCTGGCATTGCTCGGCGAGCCGCGCCTGCGCCATGAGATGCCGCGTCTCGCCATGGACCGGCACGGCGATCCGCGGCCGCACCAGCTGATACATGCGCGTGAGCTCGTCCTGCGCCGGATGGCCCGAGACATGCACGAGATGATCCTGCTCGGTGATGATCTCGACCCCCAGCGCCGCCAGCCGGTTCTGCAGCCGGCCGATGGCGCGCTCATTGCCAGGGATCATCCGCGAGGAGAAGATCACGGTGTCGCCCTGCTCGAGCACGATCTCGGGATGATCGTCATCGGCGATGCGGGCAAGCGCCGAGCGCGGCTCGCCCTGGCTCCCGGTGCAGATCAGCAGCACCTTCTCGCGCGGCAGATAGGCCGCCTCCTCGTCGGTGAGGAAGGGCGGCACCTCCTCGAGATAGCCGGTCTCGCGCGCGGCGTGCTCGATGCGCCACAGCGAGCGCCCGACCAGCGCGGCGTGCCGGTCATGCGCCATTGCCGCCGCCGCCGCGGACTCCACCCGGGCCACATTCGACGCGAAGCAGGCGATGACGACGCGCTGCCGGCAGCGCCCGACCAGCTCGATGAGCGAGCGCCGCACATCGGCCTCGGAGCCCCCCTCGCCCGGCCGCAGGGCGTTGGTGCTGTCGCAGATCATGGCGAGGACGCCCTCCTCGCCGAGCTCGCGCAACCGCTCGATGTCGGAGATTTCGCCCACCAGCGGGTCGGGATCGAATTTCCAGTCGCCGGTATGGAGCACGGTGCCGAGCGGCGTGCGCAGCACCACGGCGTTGGGCTCGGGGATCGAATGGGTGAGCGTCACCAGCTCGATCTCGAACGGCCCGACCGTGAAGGTGCCGGACATCGGCACCTCGGTGATCGGCACCTCGTGCTCGAGGTCGGCCTCGATCAGCTTCTGGCGCAGCACCGCGGCGGTGAACGGCGTGGCGTAGACCGGGCAGCGCAGGCGCTGCCAGAGATACGGGATGGCGCCGATATGGTCCTCATGCGCATGGGTCACGATGAGCCCGTCGAGCTCGCCCGCGCGTTCGGCGATGAAGCCGGGATCCGGCATGATGACATCGACGCCGGGCAGCGTGTCATCGGCAAAGGAGATGCCGCAATCCACCATCAGCCAGCGCCCGCCATAGCCGTAGAGCGACAGATTCATGCCGATCTCGCCGACGCCCCCCAGCGCCAGGAAGGCGAGCTCGTCGGGCCGGTTGGGAGAGGCGGTGGGCGCGTCAGTCATGCAGACTTCTTCTGGTTGCGCTCATAGACGAGGCGTAGGCCCCAGAGCGTGAGGTTGGGATCGACATGCTCGATGACGCCGGTGGCGCCGTCGAACAGCGGCGCGAGCCCGCCGGTGGCGATCACCGCCATCGGCGCGCCGAATTCCTGCTTGATCCGGCTCACCAGCCCCTCGACCAGGCCGATATAGCCCCAGAACAGGCCGGATTGCATGCAGGCGACCGTGTCCTTGCCGATGACACGCTCGACCCGCCGGATGCGCACGCTGGGCAGCTTCGCCGCCGCCATGTGCAGCGCCGTGAGCGACAGGTTGATGCCCGGCGCGATGACGCCGCCGCAGTAATTGCCGTCCTTGTCGACGACGTCGAAATTGGTGGCGGTGCCGAAATCGACGACCACCAGCGGCGTCTTGTAGCGATCATGCGCCGCCACGGTGTTGACCAGCCGGTCGGCGCCGACCTCCTCGGGCCGGTCGACCAGCGCCTTCACCCCCAGCACCACGTTCGGCTCGCCCACCATCAGCGGCTCGCTGTTGCAATAGCGCCGGCACAGCGTGACCAGGTTGAAATTGGCCTCGGGGACGACGCTGGCGATGATCGTGCCGGTAAGCCCGCGCCGCGCCAGCCCTTCCAGCCCCAGCAGATGATCGAGCCAGACGACATATTCGTCGGCGGTGCGCTTGGCATCGGTGGCGGCGCGCCAGGCGCCTTTCAGCTGCTCGCCGTCCCAGACGGAGAACACGGTATTGGTGTTGTTGGCGTTGATCGCGAGCAGCATGACGCCTCCTCTCACCGCACCGCCGGGAAGACGTCGCCGGCGGTGATGCGGCGCTGCGCCGTGCCGGTCTCGAGCAGCAGCGCGCCCTCGCCGTCGAGCCCGGCAAAGCGCCCCTCGCTCTCGCCCTGGGCCAGCCGCACGCGGATCGGCTGCCCGAGGCCCCGCGCGCGGGCGAGCCAGGCTTGGCGCAGCGGCTCGAAACCGTCCTCGAGCCACCGCTCATACCAGAAATGGAAAGCCCGGGCGACCGCTTCCAGGAGCGCCTCGACCGTGACCGGCGCGGCGCCGGCCGCGGCGAGCGAGGTGGCGGGGTACTCGCTGTTGTCGGGAAAGGCCGCCAGATTGACGCCGATGCCAACCACCAGCCAGTCAATCCGCCCTCCGGCCGACGCCTGGGATTCCAGCAGGATGCCGCTGACCTTCCGGCCCCCGACGAGCACGTCGTTGGGCCATTTATAGGCAAGCGCCGCGGCGTCCGGCAGCAGCGGCAGCACGGCGTCGCCGACGGCGAGCGCGGCGGCGAATCCCAACTGCGCCGCGGCGCCGGCCGAGGACGCCGGCCGCAACACGATCGACAGATAGAGATTGCCCGGCGCCGACACCCAGACCCGGCCGCGCCGGCCGCGCCCCGCCCGCTGCGCCCGCGCCGAGATCAGCGTGCCCGCCGGCGCGCCGGACGCCGCCTGGCGCTTGGCCTCCTCGTTGGTGCTGTCGAGCTCGGCAAAGCCTTGCAGCCGGAAGAAAGCCGGAAGGCCGGGGCCATCGGTCATCCCGGAAAGAGCGTGGCGCTGGCCTGCTCGGCGCTGCCGATGAGTGGCGCGGGGAAGATGACGAAGAGCAGGATCGCCAGCGCCGAGATCAGCAGCACCGCCTGCATCTCGCCGCCGATCGCGGGGTCGAAGGCCTCCTTGGGCGCATCGAAATACATGATCTTGATGATGCGCAGGTAGTAATAGGCGCCGACCACGCTGGTCACCACGCCGACCACGGCGAGCCAGAACAGCCGGGCGTCGATCGCGGCCATGAAGATGTAGAATTTGGCGAAGAAGCCAGCGAGCGGCGGGATGCCCGCCATGGAGAACATGAAGATGGCAAGCGCCGCCGCCAGCATCGGCCGGGTGCGCCCCAGCCCGGCGAGATCCTCGATGCCCTCGACGAGCCGCCCCTGGCGGCGCATGCACAGGATGACCGCGAAGGTGCCGATGTTCATGAAGAGATAGATCGCCATGTAGACCAGGATGCCGCGCACGCCCGCGGGCGTGCCGGCGGCGAGGCCGATCAAGGCATAGCCGACATGGCCGATCGAGCTGTAGGCCATGAGGCGCTTGACGTTGCGCTGGTTGATGGCGGCGAACGAGCCCAGCAGCATCGAGGCGACCGAGATCGCCATGATGATCTGCTGCCATTGGTCGACCAGTTCGCCGAAGGCGTAGATCATGACGCGGATGAAGAGCGCCAGCGCCGCGATCTTGGGCGCGACCGAGAAGAAGGCGGTGGCCGGCGTCGGCGCGCCCTCATAGACGTCGGGCGTCCACATGTGGAAGGGCACCGCCGAGACCTTGAAGGCGAGGCCGACGGCGACGAAGACGATGCCGATGATCAGCCCGATCGACACGTTCGACGCGTCCAGCGTATGCGCCAGCGTGTCGAAATTCGTGCTGCCGGCGAAGCCGTAGACCATCGAGGCGCCATAGAGCAGCATGCCCGAGGATAGCGCGCCCAGGACAAAGTATTTGAGCCCCGCCTCGCTCGACCGCGTGACATCGCGCTGAAAGCTGGCGATGACGTAGAGCGCGAGATTCTGCAGCTCGAGGCCGATATAGAGCGAGATGAGGTCGTTGGCGGTGATCATCATCAGCATGCCGGTGGTGGCGAGCAGCACCAGCACGGGGTATTCGAAGCGCGCCACCCCTTCCCGCTCGTTGAAGCGCATGGCGATGATGATGGAAAAGGCGGAGCCGACCAGCACCAGCACGCTCATGAACACGCCGAAGCCGTCGATGACGATCATGCCGTAGAGGCTCACCTGGCGGTCATAGCCGAAGCGCATGACCAGCACGACGGTGACCGCCAGCACGACGACGCCGAGCCAGCCGATCTCGCGCGCGACATGGGAGCCGTGCTGATAGACCCCGAGGACGAGCAGCACCATGGCGCTCGCGGCGAGGAACATCTCCGGCAGCGCCGGCAGGAAATTGGGGAGCGCGTCGGTCATGGGTTACCGCTGGGCGAGCTTGGCCGTCGTTACCGCATTCTCACGGAGCGAGAGCTGTACGTGCTCGATGAGCCTGGCGAGGGACGGTTGCATGGGCCTGAGGAAGGAGCCGGGATAGATCCCCATCCACAGCACGATAGCGATCATCGGCGCGAAGATCGCGACCTCGCGCCAGGAGAGATCGAGCATGGCGCGCACATCGGCGCGGGTGATGACGCCGAAGACGACGCGGCGATAGAGGTAGAGCATATAAGCGGCGCTGAGGATCATGCCGGTGGTGGCGAAGAACGCCACCCAGGTGTTGACCTCGAAGGCGCCGATCAGCGACAGGAACTCGCCGATGAAGCCGCTGGTGCCGGGCAGGCCAATAGAGGCGAGCGTGAACAGCATGAAGACCATGGCGTATTTCGGCATGTTGTCGGCAAGCCCGCCGTAGCGCGCGATCTCGCGGGTGTGCAGGCGGTCGTAGACGACGCCGACGCAGAGGAAGAGCGCGGCCGAGACGATGCCGTGGCTCAGCATCTGCACCATGGCGCCCTGCAGGCCCTCGGAGGTCATGGTGAAGGTGCCCATGGTGACCAAGCCCATATGCGCCACCGAGGAATAGGCGATGAGCTTCTTCATGTCCTCCTGCGCCAGCGCCACCAGCGAGGTATAGATGATGGCGACGACGCTGAGCGTGAAAATGAAAGGCGCAAGCTCGTGCGAGGCGACCGGGAAGAGCGGCAGCGAGAAGCGGATGAAGCCATAGCCGCCCATCTTCAGCAGCACCCCCGCCAGGATCACCGAGCCGGCAGTCGGCGCCTCGACATGCGCGTCCGGCAGCCAGGTATGCACCGGCCACATCGGCACCTTGACGGCGAAGGAGGCGAAGAAGGCAAGCCACAGCCAGGTCTGCAGTGCCGGCGGTATGCCGCGGTTGAGCGCTTCGACGATGTCGGTCGAGCCGATCTGGTAGTAGATCGCCAGGATGGCAAGCAGCATCAGCACCGAGCCCAGCAGCGTGTAGAGGAAGAATTTGAAAGCGGAGTAGACCCGCCGCGGCCCGCCCCAGACGCCGATGATGAGGAACATCGGGATGAGCACGCCCTCGAAGAAGACATAGAAGACGACGAAATCGAGGGCGCAGAACGTGCCGACCATCAGCGTGTCCATGACCAGGAACGCGATCATGTACTCCTTCACCCGATCGGTGACCGACACCCAGCTGGCGACGACGCAGATCGGCGTCAGGAAGGTCGAGAGCAGCACGAAGAACAGCGAGATGCCGTCGATGCCGAGGTGATAGGCGATGTGGAACCCCGGCAGCCACGGCGCCAGCTCGACGAACTGGAAGTCCGCCTGGCCCGGGTCGAAATCCGCCCACAGCACTAGCGACAGCGCGAAGGTGATCAGCGAGGTCCAGAGCGCGATCCAGCGCGCGTTGCGCGCCACCGCCTCGGCCGGGCCGCGCAGCACCAGGATGAACAGCACGCCCACCAGCGGCAGGAAGATCACAAGCGACAGGAGTGGCCAGCTTTGCATGGCGCCGCTCAGCTCCCGATCTGCCGCAGGAGATACCACGATACCAGCACCACGACGCCCACCAGCATGACGAAGGCGTAGTGGTAGAGATATCCGGTCTGCAGCCGGCTCGCGCGCACCGCGAGCCGCCCGGTGGTCGCGGCGATGCCGTCGGGCCCGAGCCCGTCGATCACCGCGCCGTCGCCGCGCTTCCAGAAGGCAAAGCCAAGCGCCATGGCCGGCCGCACGAAGATCGCGTCGTAGAGCTCGTCGAAATACCATTTGTTGAGCAAAAACAAGTAGATCGGCCGGAAGCAGCGGGCGAGGATGCCTGGAATCTCCGGCCGCCAGATATAGGCGAGCCAGGCGACGGCGATGCCGAGCAACCCCATGGCGAGGGGCAAGTGCTCGACCCAGGCGGGCACGTGATGCGCCGCCTCGAGGCTGACATGGTCGGGCAGCACCAGGATCGACTCGCGCCAGAAGCTCTCCCGCCCCTCGCCGACAAAATCCTTGTAACCGAGCCAGCCGTTGACGGTCGCGCCCAGCGCCAGCACCGTGAGCGGCAGGATCATCACCTTGGGCAATTCATGGACGTGCTGCATCACCTCCTGGTCGGCGCGCGGCTTGCCGTGGAAGGTGAGGAACAGCAGTCGCCAGGAATAGAGGGCGGTAAGGAAGGCGGCGGCGACCCCGAGACAGAAGGCATAGAGGCCGACGCCGGTGCCCGACGCCCAGGCGGCTTCGATGATCACGTCCTTGGAGAAGTAGCCGGCAAAGGGCGGAATGCCGGCAAGCGCCAGGCTGCCGATCCACATCACCACGTAGGTCACCGGCACCAGGCGCCAGAGGCCGCCCATCTTGCGCATGTCCTGCTCGCCCGACATGGCGTGGATGACCGAGCCGGCGCTGAGGAAAAGCAGCGACTTGAAGAAGGCATGGGTCATGAGATGGAAGATCGCCGCGGAATAAGCCGAGACGCCGGCCGCGAAGAACATGTAGCCGAGTTGGCTGCAGGTGGAATAGGCGATGACGCGCTTGATGTCGGTCTGCGCTATGCCGATGGTGGCGGCGAAGAGCGCGGTGGTGCCGCCGATGACGCAGACGACCGCGAGTGCCACCGGCGCGTATTCGAAGAGCGGCGAGAGGCGCGCCACCATGAAGACGCCGGCGGTGACCATGGTCGCGGCATGGATCAGCGCCGAGACCGGGGTCGGACCCTCCATCGCGTCGGGCAGCCAGGTGTGGAGGCCGATCTGCGCCGATTTTCCCATGGCGCCGACGAACAGCAGGATGCAGGTGACGGTCAGCGCGTCGACCTGCCAGCCGAGGAAGATGAAAGGGGTGTGCGCGAAATTGGGCGCGGCGTCGAAGACGGTGCCGAAATGCAGCGAGCCGAACAGGGCATAGACGGCGAAAATGCCGAGCGCGAAGCCGAAATCGCCGACGCGGGTGACGACGAAGGCCTTGATCGCCGCGGCGTTGGCCGCGGGCCGGTCATACCAGAACCCCACCAGCAGGTAGGAGCAGAGGCCGACGCCTTCCCAGCCGAAGAACAGCTGCACGAAATTGTCGGCCGTCACCAGCATCAGCATGAAGAAGGTGAAGAAGCTGAGATAGGCCATGAAGCGCGGTATCGACTTGTCGTGCGCCATATAGCCCACGGAATAGACATGGATTATGGTCGAGACCACCGTCACCATCGCGACCATCACCGCGCTCAAGGGGTCGAAGCGCAGCGCCCACTGCACCTGGAGATCGCCGGTGTCGATCCAGGTGAAGAGATCGGTGGTGACGTTGTGGCCATTGAGCGCCACCTCGACGAACAGCACGACGCCGAAGACCGCGGCGATTCCCATGCCGACGCAGGTGACGATCTGCGCGCCGCGGTCGCCGATCCAGCGGCCGAAGAAGCCGGCGATGAACGCGCCCAGAAGCGGCAGGAAGATGGCTGCGACCGTCACCGGATTAGCCCTTCATGAGGTTGATGTCTTCGACCGCGATGCTGCCGCGGTTGCGGAAATAGACGACCAGGACGGCAAGCCCGATCGCCGCCTCGGCCGCGGCCACGGTGAGCACGAACATGGCGAAGACCTGGCCGACGAGGTCGTGCAGATAGGCCGAGAAGGCGACGAAGTTGATGTTGACCGCCAGCAGCATCAGCTCGATCGACATCAGAATGATGATGACGTTCTTGCGGTTGAGGAAGATGCCGAAGATGCCGAGCGTGAACAGGATCGCGGCGACGGTGAGGTAATGGGCGAGACCGATCTCGAGCATGCTGTCACACCCCCTGCCGCGGCTGGACCTTGACGATCTCCAGCGTGTCCTCGCGCCGGCGCGCCACCTGCACGGAGATGCTCTGCTTGCGCACGTCGCCGCGCGCGCGCAGCGTCAGCACGATGGCGCCGACCATGGCGACGAGCAGCACCATCCCGGCCGCCTGGAAGGCGTAGACGTAGCGGGTGTAGAGCAGCTGCCCCAGCGCCGCGGTGTTGGTCACGCTCGCCGGCGCTGGCGTCGGCGCCGCGATCGACTTCATCACGTCGGGCGCCGCCACCCAGGCGCCGAACACCAGCACCAGCTCGACCAGCAGTATCAGGCCGACCAGCGCGCCGATCGGCAGGTATTGCAGGACGCCGTGGCGCAGCTCCACGAAGTCGATGTCGAGCATCATGACGACGAAGAGGAACAGCACCGCCACCGCGCCGACATAGACGATGACCAGGATGAGCGCCAGGAACTCGGCGCCCAGCAGCACGAAAAGCCCCGCCGCGTTGAAGAAGGCGAGGATGAGGAACAGCACGGAATGCACCGGGTTGCGCGCCGATATCACCATGACCGCTGACGCCACGGTGATGGCGGCGAAGAGCCAGAAGCAGAGGGCCTGGACGATCATCGGCAGCTCATCGGTAGGGCGCATCAAGCGCGATGTTGTGCGCGATCTCCGCCTCCCAGCGGTCGCCATTCGCCAGCAGCTTGTCCTTGTCGTAGAACAGCTCCTCGCGCGTCTCGGTGGCGAACTCGAAATTGGGGCCCTCGACGATGGCATCGACCGGGCAGGCCTCCTGGCAGAAGCCGCAATAGATGCACTTGGTCATGTCGATGTCGTAGCGCGTGGTGCGGCGGCTGCCATCGTCCCGCGGTTCGGCCTCGATGGTGATGGCGAGCGCCGGGCAGATCGCCTCGCACAGCTTGCAGGCGATGCAGCGCTCCTCGCCGTTGGGATAGCGCCTGAGCGCATGCTCGCCGCGAAAGCGCGGGCTGAGCGGCCCCTTCTCATAGGGGTAGTTCACCGTCACCGGGGTCTTGAACATGTGCCTCAAGGTGAGCCACAGCCCCGCCGCCAGTTCGGAGAGCAGGATGGAGCGCGCGCCGCGATCGAGCAAGGCCATGGGATCGATCCTTATTTCGGCAGCCAGCCCATCGTGACCAGCACGCCGGCGGTCAGGACAAGCCAGAACAGCGACAGCGGCAGGAACACCTTCCAGCCGAGCCGCATCAATTGATCATAGCGGAAGCGCGGCACCGTGGCCCGCACCCAGAGGAAGCAGAACAGCAGGGCCGCCACCTTGAGCGCGAACCAGAACCCCGCCCAGAGATGCGCCGGGACGCCGCTGAACGGCGCCCAGTTGAACGGCGCGAGCCACCCCCCCAGGAACAGGATGCTGGTCATCGCGCTCATCAGGATCATGCTGCCGTATTCGCCGAGATAGAAGAGCGCGAAGCTCATCGCGGAATACTCGACGAAGAAGCCCGCCACCAGCTCGCTTTCGCCTTCCGGCAGATCGAAAGGCGAGCGGTTGGTCTCCGCCAGCACCGAGACGAAGAAGACGATGAACATCGGCAGCAGCGGCAGCGCGAACCAGACGGTGCGCTGCGCCTCGACGATGGCGGTGAGGTTGAGCGAGCCGACGCAGAGCAGCACCGAGACGATGACGAAGCCCATCGACACTTCGTAGGACACCATCTGCGCCGCCGAGCGCAAGGCGCCGAGGAAGGCGTATTTCGAGTTCGACGACCAGCCGGCCATGACGATGCCGTAGACGCCGAGCGAGCTGATGGCGAAGAGGTAGAGGATTCCGACATTGATGTCGGCGAGCACGACGCCGTTGTCGAAGGGGATCACCGCCCAGGCCATGAGGCTCAGGCTGAAGGTGAGGATCGGCGCGGCGAGGAAGACGACCCGGTTGGCGCCGCTCGGGATCACCGTCTCCTTGAACAGCAGCTTGGCGCCGTCGGCGATCGGCTGCAGCAAGCCGAAGGGGCCGACGACGTTGGGGCCCTTGCGCAGCTGCGCCCAGGCCAGCACCTTGCGCTCGGCATAGGTGAGATAGGCGATCGCCACCAGCAGCGGCACGATGATCGCCACGATCTCGCCCACGGTGATCAGCAGCGGGATCACATAGCCGTGCAAGAATTCAGCCATGGGTGCCCGTCTTCTCCTGGCTCTCGGCGCCCATCACCGCCGAGCACGCCGCCATGGTCGGCGAGGCGCGGCTGATCGGGTCGGTCTGATAGAAATCGTCGATCGGATAGGCGAAGGGCGCGGCGTCGATCGCGCCCTCCTTGCCGAAGGCGCCCCAGGCCGCCGGCACCACCTCGTCGAGGGCGGCGAAGACCGGGTTCGCCGCCAGCAGCCGCTTGCGCAGTTGCGGCAGCGAATCATAAGGCAGCTTGTGGCCGAGCACATCGGACAGCGCGCGCAGGATCTTCCAATCCTCGCGCGCATCGCCGGGCGGGAAGACGGCGCGGCGGCCGAGCTGGACGCGGCCTTCGGTGTTGACGTAGGTCGCGTCCTTCTCGGTATAGGCGGCGCCGGGCAGCACGACGTCGGCGCGGCGCGCCCCGGCATCGCCGTGATGGCCCTGATAGATCACGAAGGCCTTGCCGAGCCAGCTCGGGTCGATCTCATCGGCGCCGAGCAGATAGACGATCTCGATCTCGCCGGTCTCGCAGCCGCGCAGGATGGCGGCGGTATCGCGGCCGCCCGGCCCCGGCACGAATCCGAGATCGAGCCCGCCGACCCGCGCCGCGGCGCGGTGCAGCAGGTTGAAGCCGTTCCAGCCCTCGCGCACCATGCCGCCGCGCTCGGCAAGCGTCCGCGCCAGCGCCAGGATGGCGGCGCCATCCGGCCGCGCCAGCGCCCCCTGCCCCAGGATCAGCATCGGGTTCTTGGCCGCCTGCAGCGTCTGCGACCAGTCATGCTTGCCGTCCACCAGCGCGCTGAGCGCCTCGGGACCGCCGCCCAGCATGGTCACGGGGAAGCTGAGATCGAGCGCCGGCCCGATCGCCGCCGTCTTCATCCCGCCCTGCAGCCAGCGCTTGCGCAGCCGCGCATTGAGGATCGGCGCCTCGCGTCGCGGATTGGTGCCGATCAGCAGGCAGGCATCGGCCTTGTCGATCCCGGCAATGGTGGTGTTGAAGAGATATCCCGCGCGGCAGGCGGGATCGAGCGCCGCGCCATCCTGCCGGCAATCGAGATTGGCCGAGCCCAGGGCGGCCATCAGCTCCTTCAGCGCCAGCATCGCCTCGCAATCGGCGAGATCGCCGGCGATGGCGGCGAGGCGGCCGCCGGGCACGCCCTTCAGCCGCGCGGCGATGACGGCGAAGGCTTCCGGCCATTCCGCCTCGACCAGCTTGCCGTCGCGGCGGATATAGGGCCGGTCGAGGCGCCGGCGCGTCAGCCCGTCGACGGCAAAGCGCGTCTTGTCGGAGATCCACTCCTCGTTCACATCCTCGTTGAGCCGCGGCAGCACGCGCAGCACCTGGGGGCCGCGGCTGTCGATGCGGATGTTGCTGCCGACGGCGTCGAGCACGTCGACCGACTCGATCTTGCGCAGCTCCCAGGGCCGCGCCGCGAAGGCGTAGGGCTTGGAGGTCAGCGCTCCCACCGGGCAGAGATCGATGATGTTGGCGGAGAGCTCGGAGGTCAGCGCGCGCTCGATATAGGTCCCGATCTCCATGGTCTCGCCGCGGCCGGTGGCGCCGAGTTCCTCGACGCCGGCGACGTCGGTGAGGAAGCGGACGCAGCGCGTGCAATGAATGCAGCGCGTCATGCTGGTGGCGACCAGCGGCCCGAAATCCTTGTCCTTCACCGCGCGCTTGTTCTCGAGGAAGCGGCCCCGGTCGAAGCCGTAGGCCATGGCCTGGTCCTGCAGGTCGCATTCGCCGCCCTGATCGCAGATCGGGCAGTCCAGCGGGTGGTTGATGAGCAGGAACTCCATCACCCCGTGCCGCGCCTTCTTCGCCTTCTCGCTGTCGGTATGGATGACCATGCCCTCGGCCACCGGCATCGCGCAGGACGCGATGGGCTTCGGCGCCTTCTCCTGCTCGACGAGGCACATGCGGCAATTGCCGGCGATCGCCAGGCGCTCGTGGAAGCAGAAATGCGCCACCTCGACGCCGGCCTGCTGGCAGGCCTGCAGCACCGTCGTGCCCGCCGGCACCTCGACCGCGATCCCGTTGATGGTGAGCTTCGCCATGGTCCCGTCTCTCGTCCTTATGCCGCGCGCCGCGACGCGGCCTCGCGATACTCCTTGATGCGCCGCTCCATCTCCGGGCGGAAATGGCGGATCAGGCCCTGGATCGGCCAGGCCGCCGCATCGCCCAGCGCGCAGATCGTATGCCCCTCGATCTCGTAGGAGACCTCGAGCAGCACGTCGATCTCCTCGACCGAGGCGTTGCCCTTCACCATGCGCTCCATCACCCGCCACATCCAGCCGGCGCCTTCGCGGCAGGGAGTGCATTGGCCGCAGCTCTCATGCTTGTAGAATTTCGCCAGCCGCGCGATCGCCTTGATGATGTCGGTCGATTTGTCCATGACGATGACCGCGGCGGTGCCGAGGCCGCTCTTGACGTCGCGCAGCGCGTCGAAATCCATCAGCACGGTGTCGCAGACCGCTTTCGGGATCACCGGCACCGAGGAGCCGCCGGGAATGATGCCGAGCAGATTGTCCCAGCCGCCGCGCACGCCGCCGGCATGGCGCTCGATGAGCTCCTTCAAGGGAATGCCCATCGCCTCCTCGACATTGCAGGGCTTCGCGACATGGCCGGACAGGCAGAAGACCTTGGTGCCCTCGTTCTTCGGCCGGCCGATCCCGGCGAACCACGAGGCGCCGCGGCGCAGGATCGTGGGCGCCACCGCGATGGTCTCGACATTGTTGACGGTGGTGGGGCAGCCATAGAGCCCGACCGCCGCCGGGAACGGCGGCTTCAACCGCGGCTGGCCCTTCTTGCCCTCGAGGCTCTCGAGCAGCGCCGTCTCCTCGCCGCAGATATAGGCGCCGGCGCCGCGATGGAGATAGAGCTCGAAATCATAGCCGGAGCCGCAGGCGTTCTTGCCGATGAGGCCCGCGGCATAGGCTTCGTCGATCGCGACCTGGAGGTGCTTCGCCTCGTTGACGAACTCGCCGCGGATATAGATGTAGCAGTGATGCACGCCCATGCCGACGCTGGCCAGCAGGCAGCCTTCCACCAGCTTCTGCGGATCGTGGCGGATGATGTCGCGGTCCTTGCAGGTGCCGGGCTCGGACTCGTCGGCATTGACGACCAGATATGTGGGCCGGTCCGATCTGCTTGGGCATGAACGACCATTTGACCCCGGTCGGGAAGCCGGCGCCGCCGCGGCCGCGCAGCCCGGAATTCTTCATCTCGGTGACGATCCAGTCGCGGCCTTTGAGGATGAGCTCGCGGGTCCCGTCCCAGTCGCCGCGCGCGCGGGCACCGGGGAGGTGCCAGTCATGCACGCCGTAGAGATTGGTGAAGATGCGGTCCTTGTCGCTGAGCATCAGGGCTTGCCTTCGGCGAAGGAGAGATCCGTCAGTGTCTGCGGCCCGCCCTCGGGCGCCGAGGTCTGGCGCCCCTTGGCCGAGCCCGCCTTGGGCTGCTCGCCGCGCCTCAGCGCGTCGATCAGCCGCTCGGTGGCGGCGCCGTCGAGATCCTCGTAGAAATCGTCGTTGATCTGGATGATCGGCGCGTTGACGCAGGCGCCGAGGCACTCGACCTCGGTCAGGGTGAACCGGCCGTCGGGCGTGGTCTCGCCGATGGTGATGCCGAGCTTGCGCTCGCAGGCCCCCACCACCTCGTCCGAGCCGCTGAGCCAGCACGGCGTCGTGGTGCAGATCTGGAAGAAATGCCGCCCGACCGGCTTCAGGTTGAGCATCGAATAGAATGTTGCGACCTCGTAGACCCGGATGCGCGCCATGCCGAGCATGTCGGCCACCACATCCATCGCCGCGCGCGGCAGCCAGTTATCGTGCTGGCGCTGCGCCAGGTCGAGCAGCGGCAGCACCGCGCTCGCCTGCCGCCCCGGCGGGTATTTCGCGATATGCGCCTGCGCCGCCGCCAGGTTCTCCGGCGTGAAGGCGAAGCTTCGGGGCTGCTCGACCGGCGCGCCGCTCGCCGCGCTCATCGGTCGATGCTCCCGAAGACGATGTCCATGGAGCCGATGATGGCCACCACATCCGCCAGCATGTGGCCGCGGCCCATGAAATCCGTGGCCTGCAGGAAGGCGAAATCGGGGCAGCGGATCTTGCAGCGGTACGGCCGGTTGGTGCCGTCGGAGACGAGATAGACCCCGAACTCCCCCTTCGGCGCCTCGGTCACGGTGTAGGTCTCGCCCGCCGGCACGTGATAGCCCTCGGTGTAGAGCTTGAAGTGATGGATCAGCGCTTCCATCGAGTTCTTCATCTCGCCGCGCGGCGGCGGCGCCACCTTGCGGTCATCGACCTTGACCGGGCCGCCCGGCATCTGCGCCATCGCCTGCGTGATGATGCGCAGCGACTGCCGCATCTCCTCGATGCGCACGAGATAGCGGTCCCAGCAATCGCCGTTCTTGCCGATGGGAATGTCGAAATCCATGCCCTCATAGGCATCATAGGGTTGCGACTTGCGCAGATCCCACGCCACGCCCGAGGCGCGCAGCATCGGCCCCGACAGGCCCCAATCGAGCGCATCGTCGGCGCTGATGCGGCCGATATCGACGGTGCGCTGCTTGAAGATGCGGTTCTCCGTCAGCAGCTCCTCGATGGCGTCGAGCACGCGCGGGAAGTCAGCGCACCAGGCGAGGATGTCGTCGCCGAGCCCCGCCGGCATGTCCTGATGCACGCCGCCAGGACGGAAATAGGCGGAATGGAGCCGCGCGCCGCAGACACGCTCATAGAACTCCATCAGCTTCTCGCGTTCCTCGAAGCCCCAGAGGAAGGGCGTCAGCGCGCCGACATCGAGGCCGAAGGCGCAGACATTGAGCAGATGGTTGAGAACGCGGGTGATCTCGGCGTAGAGCACACGGATGTATTTGGCGCGCGGCGGCGGCTCGATGCCGAGCAGCTTCTCGACGGCGAGCGCATAGCTGTGCTCCATGCACATCGGCGAGACATAGTCGAGCCGGTCGAAATAGGGCACCGCCTGGAGATAGGTCTTGTACTCGATCAGCTTCTCGGTGCCGCGATGCAGCAGGCCGATATGCGGATCGGCGCGCTCCACCACCTCGCCGTCCATTTCCAGCACCAGCCGCAGGACGCCATGGGCCGCCGGGTGCTGCGGCCCGAAATTCATCGTGAAGCTCTTGATCCTGGCTTCGGCCTCGGCGGCGACGGTCATGGCTTCACCTCCTTCGCCTTCTCGTCGCCGGGCAGCACATGATCCATGCCTTCCCAGGGCGACAGGAAGTCAAAGCTGCGGAACTCCTGCGTCAGGCGCACCGGCTCGTAGATCACGCGCTTCTGGTCCTCGTCGTAGCGCACTTCGACATAGCCGGTGAGCGGAAAATCCTTGCGCAGCGGATGGCCCTCGAAGCCGTAATCCGTGAGCAGGCGGCGGAGATCGGGGTGGTCCGAGAAATATATCCCGAAGAGGTCCCAGGCCTCGCGCTCGAACCAGCCGGCGGCGTTGAAGACCGAGACCACCGACGGCACCGCCTGCTCCTCATCGGCGGCGAGCTTGACGCGGATGCGCTGGTTGAGCTTGAGGCTCAGCAGATTGTAGACGACCTCGAAGCGCTCGGCCCGGTCGGGATAGTCGACGCCGCAGAGATCGGAGAGCAGCTTGAAGAGGCAGCGCGGGTCGTCGCGCAGGAACCCCAGCACGCCGAGGATGGCCTCGCGCCGCACCGTGACGATAAGCTCGCCATGGAGGATGGCGGTGCCCAGGACATCCTGCGGCCGCGCCGCCGCGACGTAATCACCGAGCTCCTGGAGCTGCTGGGTCATGGCGATCTCCTCTCAGCGCGCAAAGACCCGCTCGCGCCGGATCTTCTTCTGCAACTGCAGGATGCCATAGAGCAGCGCCTCGGCGGTGGGCGGGCAGCCCGGCACGTAGATGTCGACCGGCACGACCCGGTCGCAGCCGCGCACCACCGAATAGGAATAGTGGTAGTAGCCGCCGCCATTGGCGCAGGAGCCCATCGAGATGACCCAGCGCGGCTCCGACATCTGGTCGTAGACCTTGCGCAAGGCCGGCGCCATCTTGTTGGTCAGCGTGCCCGCGACGATCATCACGTCGGATTGGCGCGGGCTCGGGCGGAAGACCACGCCGAAGCGGTCGAGGTCATAGCGCGCCGCGCCGGTATGCATCATCTCGACGGCGCAACAGGCGAGCCCGAAGGTCATCGGCCAGAGCGATCCCGTGCGCGCCCAGTTCACGAGCTTGTCGAGCTGGGCGACGATGAAGCCCTTGTCCTGCAGCTCGTCCGTGGCTTGGCGCAGCAGCGCCTCCTGCTCCGCGCCGGGCGGGATGGTCGGCGGCGTGTCGGCGGTGGTCACTCCCATTCGAGCGCCCCTTTCTTCCATTCATAGATGAAGCCGATGGTCAGCACGCCGAGGAACACGATCATCGACCAGAAGCCGAACAGGCCGATTGCGCCCAGCGACACCGCCCAGGGAAAGAGAAAGGCCACCTCGAGGTCGAAGATGATGAACAGGATCGAGACGAGGTAGAAGCGAACGTCGAACTTGCTGCGTGCATCGGCGAAGGGCTCGAAGCCGCATTCGTAAGGCGACAGCTTCTCCGAATCCGGTTTCTGCCGCGCCACCAGGAAGGAGGCGAGCACGATCACCGCGGCGAGGCCGATGGCGACGCCGATGAAGATGAGAATGGAAAGATATTCGCGCAGCAGGCCGTCCATGGCGCGGACTCCTCAGTCGCCTAGTGCAGCGGGGTGGCGGGAGCAACATTGCGGCGCCGGCGTGAAGCAAGGAGACCAACGGTTCAACGCCACCCCCTGGGAAATATGGACCTCGGTTGCCGCGTCGGAAGGACCCAGGTCGCCGAGATGGCGGGAGTGACGGGGCTCGAACCCGCGACCTCCGGCGTGACAGGCCGGCGCTCTAACCAACTGAGCTACACCCCCGCACGCACGTGCTCGGCGGCGAGGGTTACTAGACCCGTAACCCCGGAAGTGTCAAGCGTAGGACCCACGGCTTTCCTGGATTTCCCGAGGGTTGGCGCGCACGCGCGGCGCGGCCGCGTGCGGCTCTCGCCTGCACAAAATTTGGGCGCGGCATCGGATCAGCGGCGGTGGGAAACCGGCAGACGGCGGCGCAACGCGAGGTATCGCGGCGGCGCGTGATGGTGGGCGATGAGGGGATCGAACCCCCGACCCTCTCGGTGTAAACGAGATGCTCTACCGCTGAGCTAATCGCCCGCGACGCCGACGGACCATAGCATGAAAACGCCGCGCCGCCTGCCCCGACACGCGTCGGCGCAGCCGGTAAAATCGCGGGCCGAGGGCGCGATGGCTACTGCACCGCGTCCTTGAGCTGCTTGCCGGCGCGGAATTTGGGCTGCTTCGAAGCGGCGATGGCGATCTTCTCGCCGGTGCGCGGATTGCGTCCCTCGGAAGCGGCACGCTGCGTGACGATGAAGGTGCCGAAGCCGACCAGGCGCACTTCGCTGCCCTTCTTCAATTCACCCGTGATGGACTCAAACACGGCATCCACCGCTTTTTCGGCTTCCTGTTTCTTGAGACCAGTGGAATTGGCGACGGCATCCACGAGTTCATTCTTGTTCACGAGCGCCCCCTTATCATCGATGCCACGGTCTGTGCTAACGCGCGGCAGTTTAGATCGCGGCTCTCGGCGGCGTCAATTGCCGAGCGTCGCGGCTTTCCTCGCATTCGAGACAATCCCGAGAGAGGTTGCGCCGCCATCCCTGGCGGGATGGCGGCGCCGAGAACGACGAACCGGCCCTGCCTCAATGCGTCACGACACCCGGCCGGTCATCGGTAGGCTTCGGCAACACCCGCGCCGCTTCGGCTTCCTCGTTCCACTCGATCGGCTCCGGCGGCCGCACCAGCGCGTGCTTCAGCAGCTCATCCGAGGTCGCGACCGGAATGATGGTCAGACCGCGCTTCACGTTGTCGGGAATCTCGGCGAGATCCTTCTCGTTCTCCTTGGGGATCAGCACCGTCTTCAAGCCGCCGCGCAGCGCCGCGAGCAGCTTCTCCTTGAGTCCGCCGATCGGCAGCACGCGGCCGCGCAGCGTGATCTCGCCGGTCATGGCGATGTCCTTGCGCACCGGGATGCCGGTCAGCACCGAGACGATCGAGGTCACCATGGCGACGCCGGCCGACGGCCCGTCCTTGGGCGTGGCGCCCTCCGGCACGTGCACGTGGATGTCCTTCTTCTCGAAGATGGTGGGGAGGATGCCGAAGGCGTAGCTGCGCGACTTGACGTAGCTCTCCGCCGCCTGCACCGATTCCCGCATGACCTCGCCGAGCTTGCCGGTCGCCGTCACCTTGCCCTTGCCCGGCACGGTCACCGCCTCGATCGACAGCAGCTCGCCGCCGACCTCGGTCCAGGCGAGGCCGGTGGTGACGCCGACCAGATCGGTCTCCTCGACCTCGCCGTAGCGGAACCGCCGCACGCCGGAGAACTTCTCGAGGTTGCGCCGCGTCACCGTGATCTTGGTGAGCTTCTTCATCAGGATGTCTTTGATCGCCTTGCGCGTCAGGTTGGCGATCTCGCGCTCGAGATTGCGCACGCCCGCCTCGCGCGTGTAGTAGCGGATGAGGTCGCGCAAGGCGTCGTCGGTGACGTTCCACTCGGTCTTCTTGAGCCCGTGCGCCTTCATCTGCTTGGGGATGAGATGGCGCTTGGCGATCTCGACCTTCTCGTCCTCGGTATAGCCGGGGAGCCGGATGAGCTCCATGCGGTCGAGCAGCGGCTGCGGCATGCGCAGCGTGTTCGCCGTGGTCACGAACATCACGTCCGACAGGTCGTAATCGACCTCGAGGTAGTGGTCGCTGAAGGTCGCGTTCTGCTCGGGATCGAGCACTTCCAGCAAGGCCGAGGACGGGTCGCCGCGCCAATCGGCGCCGAGCTTGTCGACCTCGTCGAGCAGGAAGAGCGGGTTCGACGACTTCGCCTTCTTCATGCCCTGGATGACCTTGCCGGGCATCGAGCCGATATAGGTGCGGCGATGGCCGCGGATCTCGGCCTCGTCGCGCACGCCGCCCAGCGACATGCGCACGAAGTTGCGGCCCGTGGCGCGCGCCACCGACTTGCCGAGCGAGGTCTTGCCGACGCCGGGCGGGCCGACGAGGCAGAGGATCGGCCCCTTCACCTTGCGCATGCGCTGCTGCACCGCGAGGTATTCGAGGATGCGCTCCTTCACCTTCTCGAGCCCGAAATGGTCGGTGTTCAGCACCTTCTCTGCGGCCCTGATGTCGCGCTTCACCTTGGTGCGATGCTGCCAGGGAATCGACAGCAGCCAGTCGAGGTAGTTGCGCACCACCGTCGCCTCGGCCGACATCGGGCTCATGGTGCGCAGCTTCTTCACCTCGGCCTGCGCCTTGTCGCGCGCTTCCTTGGAGAGCTTGGTCTTGTTGATGCGCTCCTCGAGCTCGGCGAGCTCGTCGCGCCCGTCCTCGCCCTCGCCGAGCTCCTTCTGGATCGCCTTGAGCTGCTCGTTGAGGTAATACTCGCGCTGCGTCTTCTCCATCTGGCGCTTGACGCGCGAGCGGATGCGCTTTTCGACCTGGAGCACGCCGATCTCGCTCTCCATGTAGCCGAAGACCTTCTCCAGGCGCTCGGAGACGGTGTCCGTCTCCAGCAGCTCCTGCTTCTCCGGAATCTTGAGCGCGAGATGCGAGGCGAGCGTGTCGGCGAGCTTGCTGGGATCCTCGATCTGATTGATCGACACCAGCACCTCGGGCGGGATCTTCTTGTTGAGCTTGATGTACTGCTCGAACTGCGAGACCGCGGTGCGCGCCAGCGCCTCGAGCTCCTGCTGCTCGCCCGGCTTCTCCTCGATGGTCTCGGCATAGGCCTGGAAGAAGCTCTCGTTCTCGGCAAAGCGGACGATGCGGGCGCGCTGACCGCCCTCGACCAGCACTTTGACCGTGCCGTCGGGGAGCTTCAGCAGCTGCAGCACCGTGCCGATCGTGCCGACGGAATAGATGTCCGCCGAGGTCGGGTCGTCCTGGGCGGCGTTCTTCTGGGTGACAAGCAGGATCTGCTTGTCGTCCTTCATCACGTCCTCAAGCGCACGCACCGATTTCTCGCGCCCGACGAAGAGCGGCACGATCATGTGCGGGAAGACAACGATGTCGCGCAGCGGCAGGACAGGATAAAGAGCACCGCGGGAAATTTCGAACATGACTCCTCTTTCTACAGGGGTCGAAAGGGGGGAGAGCCGCTTTCGGCGCCGCAACGGCCGCGAGGCCGCCGGGTGATCGCCTGTGCTAAAATGGCCCGTGCGGCGGGACAGTCAAGAGGCGCACATTTTGGGCCCGGTCGCCCGGCGCGGCGGGAAGCCGTCACGCACCCTGCCCGACATCCCCGCGCCGGTCGGAGTAGATGTGGAGCGGCTGGGCGCGGCCCTCCACCACCTCCTTATTGATGACCATGCCGCTCACCCCATCGAGGCCGGGCAGCTCGAACATCGGCTCGAGCAGGATGGCCTCCATGATCGAGCGCAGGCCGCGGGCGCCGGTCTTGCGGTTGATCGCCTTGTGCGCGATGGCGCGCAGCGCCTCTTCGTTGAACTCGAGGCGCACGTCCTCCATCTCGAAGAGCCGCTGATACTGCTTCACCAGCGCGTTCTTCGGCTTGGTGAGGATGTCGACCAGCGCGCCCTCGTCGAGGTCGTCGAGCGTCGCCACCACCGGCAGGCGGCCGACGAATTCGGGGATAAGGCCGAATTTCAGCAGATCCTCCGGCTCGAGATCCTTGAGGATCTCGCCGGTCTTGCGCTCCTCGGGGCCCCGCACCTCGGCGCCGAAGCCGATCGAGGTGCCCTGGCGGCGCTGGGCGATGAGCTTCTCGAGCCCGGCGAAGGCGCCGCCGCAGATGAACAGGATGTTGGTGGTATCGACCTGCAGGAACTCCTGCTGCGGATGCTTGCGCCCGCCCTGCGGCGGCACGGAGGCGATGGTGCCCTCCATGATCTTCAGCAGCGCCTGCTGCACGCCCTCGCCCGAGACATCGCGGGTGATCGAGGGGTTGTCGGATTTGCGGCTGATCTTGTCGACCTCGTCGATATAGACGATGCCGCGCTGCGCGCGCTCGACGTTGTAGTCGGCCGATTGCAGCAGCTTCAGGATGATGTTCTCGACATCCTCGCCGACATAGCCCGCCTCGGTGAGCGTGGTCGCGTCGGCCATGGTGAAGGGCACGTCGATGATCCGCGCCAGCGTCTGGGCGAGCAGCGTCTTGCCCGAGCCGGTCGGCCCGACCAGCAGGATGTTCGACTTGGCGAGCTCGACGTCGTTGTTCTTTGCGCCATGGGCGAGGCGCTTGTAGTGATTGTGCACGGCGACGGACAGCACGCGCTTGGCGTGGTCCTGCCCGATGACGTAATCGTCGAGCACCTTGCAGATGTCGCGGGGGGTGGGCACGCCGTCGCGCGATTTGACGAGCGTCGTCTTGTGCTCTTCACGGATGATGTCCATGCAGAGCTCGACGCACTCGTCGCAGATGAACACCGTGGGGCCCGCGATGAGCTTACGCACCTCATGCTGGCTCTTCCCGCAGAAAGAGCAGTAGAGGGTGTTTTTGGCGTCGCCGCCAGTGGCTTTGCTCATGGGCACTCCGTCACCAACCGATCAACCATCTCGGCGCCACGCCGTAACCCGGTACCCCGGGGGTGGGACAGCGGCCAGAACCGCCGGACACCCCCATAATTCAACAATATTAGCCGCTCGGCGATCAATAACTAGTTAAAGATAGGATACGATCCGGAAACAACAACACCGTGTGCCGTGGCATGAAAGCCACGCTTCCGTGACTCACGTCCGCGTCTTGTTCTCCTCGTCGCGCACCGGGCGGCTGGTCACGACGTCGTCGATCAGGCCAAATTCCTTGGCTTCGATCGGCGACATGAACTTATCGCGTTCGACCGCCTGGGCGATGGTCTCGATCGATTGCCCGGTATGCTTAACGTAGATTTCGTTGAGTCGTGCCCGCAACTGCAGAATTTCGCGGGCCTGGATCTCGATGTCGGTCGCCTGGCCCTGGGCGCCGCCGGAAGGCTGATGGACCATGATGCGGGAATTGGGCAGCGAGATCCGCTTGCCCTTGGCGCCGGCGCAGAGCAACAGCGAGCCCATCGAGGCGGCTTGGCCAATACAGGCGGTAGCCACCGGCGGGCGGACATACTGCATCGTGTCGTAGATCGCGAGACCCGAGGTGACGACCCCTCCCGGAGAATTGATATAGAAGGCGATGTCCTTGTTCGGGTTCTCTGATTCCAGATAGAGCAGCTGCGCGCAAATGAGGCTGGCGACGGGGTCGTTGACCGGCCCGACCAGGAAGATGATCCGCTCCTTGAGCAGCCGCGAATAGATGTCATAGGCGCGCTCGCCCCGATTGGTCTGCTCGACCACCATCGGCACCAGCGTGTTCATGTAGACTTCGTGGGGATCGCGATCCATCTCTTGCCACCTTTTGGGTACGTGCTGGCCCTTCCTGGGCTCGTGCGCCTTATCCGCCGCTGCCGCTCGCCGCTTCAGCTCTCGGCCGCCGCGTCCTCCTCATCCTCCGCCTTCAGCAGCTCGGCGATCGGGACGGTGCGGTCGGCGACCTCGGCGATCTCCAGGATGTAGTCGATTACCTTGTTCTCGAAAATGGGCGCCCGCAGATTGTCGAGCGCGCCGGCCTGGTTGCGATAGTATTCGATCACCTGCCGCTCATGGCCGGGGAAGCGCCGCGCCTCCTCGGCCAGCGCGCGGTTGATCTCGTCCTGGCTCACCTGGATATTGCCGCTGCGACCGACTTCCGAAAGGAGCAGGCCCAGACGCACGCGGCGCTCGGCGATGGCGCGGTACTCGGCTTTGATCTCCTCGTCGCTCTTGCCCGCGTCAGGCTCGATCGTGCCCTGCTGCTTGGCGCGCTCGCGCTCGGCCTCGAACTGCTTCCAGATGACATCGAGCTCGATCTCGACCATCCCCTGCGGCACCGGGAATTCATGGCGCTCGGCGAGCCGGTCGAGCAGCTGGCGCTTCAGGCGCTGATGGGCGACGCCGCCATAGTCGCGCTCCATCTGCTGGCGCACCGCGTCGCGCAGCGCCTGCAGGTTCTCCATGCCGACCGCCTCGGCGAGCGATTCATCGATCGGCTGCGGCTTGATCTCGCGCACTTCCTTGACCTCGACGGCGAAGGACGCCTCCTTGCCGGCAAGCTCGGCGGCGCCGTAATCGGCGGGGAAGGTCACCTTGACGGTGGGGTGGTCGCCGGCCTTGGCGCCGATGAGCTGATCCTCGAAGCCGGGGATGAACTGGCCCGAGCCGATCTCCAGCCGGTGGCCCTTGGCGCTGCCGCCGGGAAACTCCTGGCCGTCGACCGAGCCCACGAAGTCCATGACCACGATATCGCCGGCCGCGGCCGGACGGTCGACCGGCTCGTCCTTGCGCTGCTGCTTGGCGACGCGCTCCAGCGCCTGGTCGACTTCGGCATCGGGCACTTCGGGGCGGAGCCGCTCGAGCTTGAGCTCGGCGAAATTCATCGGCACGACCTCGGGCAGCACCTCGACGGCAAGCTTGTATTCGAGATCGGTGCCCTCGTTGAACGAGACGATCTCGATCTTGGGCTGCAGCGCCGGGCGCAGCTTGTGCTCGCGCATCGCCTCGCCCGAGCTGTCATTGACGGCGCGCTCCAGCACCTCGCCCATCACCGAGGAGCCATAGCGCTGGCGCAGCACCGCAAGCGGCACCTTGCCCGGGCGGAAGCCGGGAAGCTTCACCTGCCGGCCAATCTCCTGCAACCGCGTCTCGACGCGCTGCTTGATGTCGTCGGCGCCGACGGTCACCTTGAATTCGTGCTTCAGCCCGTCAGTGTTGGTCTCGGTGATCTGCATGGGTGCGCGCCTTGGTGTCTCCAGGGGGCTGGGTGGTGCGGGCGGAGGGACTTGAACCCCCACGACTTGCGTCGCTGGAACCTAAATCCAGTGCGTCTGCCAATTCCGCCACGCCCGCCCGCCGCCGGCAAGGGCGGCTTCATAGCACAGGGCGGCGGCGAGGCAAGAGGCGGACGGCGCGGGATCGCTGACCGCGCTCGGCAAGAGAGCACAGAGATAAAGCCTGCCGGCCGCTTCGACAAGGTGTCGTCGCGATCGCCGGCGAGAGAGCCGGTCATCGCGGCCCCGGCAGCACACCCCCATCCCTCTGTTGCACTTTAACAGACGATTATTTTGGCAATCGCCCGCTCAAATTGCGAATCGATTCCACCGGCGGCGGCGCGCTGCGGCGTCTCGCCGCTATCGCCGCTCCAGGCAGGCGCGCGCCGCCGCGCCGATAATGGCGTCGGCATCGATGCCGTAGACGCGGTAGAGGTCGGGGATGTCGCCGGACTGGCCGAAATGCTCGACCCCCAGTGGCTGGACGCGGTGCTGCGCCACGGCGCCGAGCCAGGACAGGCTGGCGGGATGGCCATCGATCACGGTGATCAGCGCCGCATCGCGCGCGAGCGGCGCCAGCAGTCGGCCGACATGGCTCCCCGCGCCGCTGCGCAGGCCCTGCAGCCAATCGGCATGGAGCCGGTCGGCCGAGGTGATGGCAAGGAGGCCGGCGCCGGGAAGGTCCTCGAGCAGCGCTTGATGGGCGGCGATCGCCTCGGGCGCCACCGCGCCGGTATAGCAGATGGCGAGCTCAGCGCCGGGCGCCGGCGGCTCCAGCCAATAGCCGCCGGCGACGATGTCCGCGGCCAGCGGCTCGATCGCGCGGCGCGGCTGCTCCAGCGGGCGCGTCGAGAGTCGCAGATAGACCGAGCCGCCCTCCTCGGCCTGAAGATGCGCGAAACCCCAGCGCATCAGCACCGCCAGCTCGTCGACGAAGCCCGGCTCGAAGGCGGCGAGCCCGTCCTGCGCCAGGCCGATCAGCGGCGTGCCGATCGACTGGTGCGCGCCGCCTTCCGGCGCCAGCGTGATGCCGGACGGCGTCGCCACCACCATGAAGCGCGCATCCTGGTAGCAGGCGTAGTTGAGCGCATCGAGGCCGCGGTTGATGAAGGGATCGTAGAGCGTGCCGATCGGCAGCAGCCGCGCGCCGAACAGCGGCGCCGAGAGGCCGAGCGCCGCCAGCAGCAGGAACAGGTTATGCTCGGCGATGCCGAGCTCGATATGCTGGCCGTGCGGCGACATCTGCCAGCGCTGCGCCGAGATCACCTTCTCGTCGCGGAACACGTCGGCGCGCTCGCGGCGGTCGAAGACGCCGCGGCGGTTGACCCAGCCGCCGAGATTGGTCGAGACGGTGACGTCGGGCGAGCAGGTGACGATGCGGCTCGCCAGCGCGCTCTCGCCGCCGGCGAGGTCGTTGAGGATGCGGCCGAAGCCCTCCTGGGTGGAGAGCCGCGCCGCCCGCGGCACCGGCAGCGTCTCGGGCACCGGCACCGGCGCCGCGACATGTTGCCGCTGGCGCTCGGCGGCAAAGGGCACGCCGGCGAGAAAGCGCTCGAGCGCGTCGATCGGCGGCTCGAGCCCGGCGAAGCGGTCCCACTCCTGCCCCTCAGGCACCGCCATGGCGCGCTGGAAGACCGCCATCTGGCCCTCGTTCATGAGCCCGGCATGATTGTCCTTGTGGCCGGCGAAAGGCAGGCCGAAGCCCTTGATGGTGTAGGCGATGAAGCAGGTCGGGAGATCATCGGCGACGGCATGGAAGGCCTCGAGCACGGTCTCCATGTCGTGGCCGGCGAGGTTGGTCATCACCGCCTGCAGGCCGTCATCGTCGTGGGCGGCCAGGAAGGCGGCGATCCCCGGGAGGTGGCCGAGATCGCCCTGGAGATGCTTGCGCCAGCCCTCGCCGCCCTTGAACACCAGCGCCGAATAGAGCGAGTTCGGGCAGGCATCGATCCACTCGCGCAGCGCCCCGCCATCGGGCCCGGCGAAGGCGGCCTCGAGCTTCTTGCCGTATTTCAGCGTGACGACGCGCCAGCCCATGGTGCTGAACAGCGAATCGATGCGGTTGAACAGCCGGTCGCTGACCACGGCGTCGAGGCTCTGGCGGTTGTAGTCGATCACCCACCAGAGGTTGCGGACATCGTGCTTCCAGCCTTCGAGCATGGCTTCGAAGACATTGCCCTCATCGAGCTCGGCATCGCCGACCACCGCCACCATCCGGCCGGGGGCGAGCGTCTCCGGCAGCAGGCCCTTGAGGCGCACGTAATCCTGCACCAGCGCGGCGAAGCTGGTGATGGCGACGCCGAGGCCGACCGAGCCGGTGGAGAAATCGACATCGCCGCCATCCTTGGTCCGCGAGGGATAGGATTGCGCCCCGCCCAGCGCCCGGAAGGCTTGCAGCTTGGCGAGCGACTGCCGTCCCAGCAGGTATTCGAGCGCGTGATAGACCGGGCTCGCATGCGGCTTCACCGCCACCCGGTCCTGCGTCCGCAGCACGTCGAGATAGAGCGCGGTCATCAAGGTCACGACCGAGGCGCTCGAGGCCTGGTGGCCGCCGACCTTGAGCCCGTCGCGGCTGGGGCGCAGATGGTTGGCGTTGTGGATCATCCAGGAGGAGAGCCACAGCACTTTGCGCTCGAGCGCCTGCAGCAAGGCGAGCCGGTCGGTCTCCGCCTGGTCGGACGGTCCGGCCGGGCGTCGGCGACGCTGCGGGCCGGGACGAGGGTGCGGCCATACCGGCCTCCTGAGAGCGGGCCAAGGGTAGGGCTTAGGATATAGGGTTAGTGGGAGCCGTGGAAACTCCCCACCTGGTCGGCGCAAAAGCTAGCCGGTGGGGGCGCGGGCTTTCGCGGTTGCAAGAGCAACCGCTGGCGCCCGCCGGCGACAACGCTTCGCGTTGCGCCTAGGCGACGCGCTCGGGATAGGCGTCGACGAAGGTGCGCAGTGCGAGCACGCGCAATCCCTCATAGACCGAGCCCTGGGAGGGCTGCTCGAAGGCGAGGGTGAAGTGGACGTGGGGGATGCCGAAGGGATCGGCGCGCAGTTCGAGCACCGTCGCGGTCTCGGTGACGTGGTCGCGGCGCCGCCGACAGAACCGATTACCGGGCTGGACGGTGGTTTGGCCTTCTTCCTTGGACCAGATTTTGAAGATCGACATCGCTGCCCTGCGGTCGCTGGATGCAACGATGATGACGCTACGCCGCAAAAGTTAATCAAGAACGAAAAACCGGCCTTTCGCCTAGCATTTTATCCTTTTCTCACAGGAATTTCCGGCGAATCGCGGAAGTAAAAAGGGGAATCAGATTTTGACCAGCCGGAGCAGGACGGCCGAGGCGGCAATCCGCCCTTCCCCGGTATAGGCCTCGTGGTTGTCGTCGATCTCGTCCAGGCGATAAAGATAGTTAATCATGATGCCGGCCGATTGCTGCAGCCCTTTGGCCGAGAGGTCGGCCAGCCAGTCGAGCCGCTCGATGCGCGCGCCGTTGGTGAGGTGGAAATGCGCCACCGGGTCGAGCGGGCGCCCGCGGGGCGTCTTCTCCGTCAGCAGATAGCGCGCGGCGAGCCGCAGCAGCGGCGCCCTGAGCGCTTGCGCCACCGGCTCCTCGGCATACCAGCGCGGCCGCGCCAGCAGGTCCTCCAGCCCCAGGGCCGCGAGATCGGGCGGCAGCAGCTGGGCCATCGCCTTGCGCTCGGCCGGCGTCAGCAGCGCCTCGCCCTCCTCCGGGATGCGCTTGTCGAGCCAGGCACGAAACCCCGGCACGGGCGAGAGCGTGGCATAGGTCTTCAGATGCGGCAGCTCCGCCGCCAGGCTGTCGACGACGCGCTTGATCAGGAAGTCGCCGAGGCTGATGCCGGCAAGGCCGCGCTGGCAGTTGGAGATCGAATAGAAGATGGCGGTATCGGCCGTGGCGGGATCGCCCACCGGCGCGGTCTCGTCGAGCAGCGACTGGACGTTGTCGGCCATGCCGCGGACCAGCGCCACCTCGACGAAGATCAGCGGCTCCTCCGGCATGCGCGGATGGAAATAGCCAAAGCACCGCCGGTCGGCCTCGAGGCGGTTCTTGAGATCGGTCCAGCTGCGGATCTCGTGCACCGCCTCGTAGACGATGAGCTTTTCCAAGAGCGCCGCCGGCGCGTCCCAGGTGATGCGCGTGAGCTCGAGGAAGCCGATGTCGAACCAGCTCGCCAGCAGCGCCTTGAGATCGAGCTCCAGCCCGGCCAGCAGCGCATCGCGCGGCGCAAGGTTGAGCAGCTCGGCACGCATGTCGACGAGAAACTTGACCCCTTCGGGGAGCGCATTGAACTGGGTCAGCAGGGTGATGCGCGGCGGCTCGAGCGCCGCGCGCAGCTCGCGCTCGACCTGGCGGCGCTCATCGTCGCCGCCCGCGCGCACCAGGCGCTCGCCCAGCGCCGCCACCGCCCCCTGGTCGATGTCGAATTCCTGCGCCAGCAGCTGGAGGAAGCGCTCGCGCCCGGTGGCGTTGAGCGCGAGATATGTCCGGCCGAGATCGGCCGCGCGCGCGCGCGCCGAGACGGCGCCGCCGCGGGCCGCCAGGCATTCGCGCAGCTGCTCGCGCAGATGCTCGGCATCGTCGCGCGACAGGTCCGGGCGCGGCGCGCCGCTCAACGCGCCGCGCGCCTGGGCGGCGATGTCGCGCCAGGCGGTGCGCAGCGAGCGCAGATTGCCGAGCGTGCGGTCGACGACAACGTCGAGAAAGCTGCTGCGGTCGCTCATGGCCCCTTCCGATACAGGCACCCTCGCCCGCTGGCAAGCCGGTGCGGCGAGAAGACGCTGCGCCGATCCATGCTCAGCCTTGCTGCGTCGGCGCGATCATGTCTTTGAGCCCGCGCAGCGCCCGCGGCAGCGTCTCGATGATGTCCTCGGCGACGAGCCCCGGACCGAATCGCTCGGCGGCGTCGCCATGCAGCCAGCAGGCGGCCGAGGCGGCGCGGAAGGGATCGAGCCCCTGCGCCAGCAGCCCCGTGACCAGCCCGCTCAGCACGTCGCCGCTGCCGGCGGTGGCGAGGTCGGGCGGCGCGTTGGCATTGATGACCGCGCGTCCATCGGGCGCGGCGATGACGCTGTCGGCGCCTTTGAGCAGCACCACCGCGCCGCTCAGCCGCGCCGCTTCGCGGGCGCGCGCGAGCTTGTCGCCGGCAACCGTGAAGAGCCGCGCGAACTCGCCTTCATGCGGCGTCATCACGCACGGCCCGGCGATCGCCGCGAAGAGGGTCTGGGGCGCCTCGGCGAAGACGGTGAGCGCATCGGCGTCCAGCACCACGCCGCGCCCCGTCGCCAGCGCGGCCAGCGCATGGGCACGGGTCTCCGCCGTGGTGCCTGCGCCGGGTCCGATGAGGAGGGCATTTCGCCTGGCATCGGCGAGCAGCGCGTCGAATGCCGCCTGCGTCGCGACCGGCTGGACGATGACGCCGGTGAGCGCGGCGGCATAGACCGGCCACGCCGCTTCCGGCGCCGCCAGCGTGACGAGGCCGGCGCCGATGCGCGCCGCGGCGCGCGCGGCAAGGCGCGCCGCGCCGGTCATCACCGCGCCGCCGGCGACCAGCGCATGGCCGCGCTTGTATTTGTGCGTCGTCGAGCCGCGGCCAGGGAAAGGCGTCGAGCCACAGCGCCGGACCATTCTCATGCGTCCTGGGCGCGATCGCCGGCAAGACGCGCGCGGGGATGCCGATATCCACCAGCACGATGTCGCCCGCGAGCATGCGCCCCGGCAGCAGCAGATGGCCGGGCTTCTTGCGGAAGAAGGTCACGGTCACCGCCGCCGCCGCCGCTGCGCCGCGCACCGCGCCGCTGGCGCCGTCGAGCCCGCTCGGCACGTCGATGGCGACGATCGGCAGTCCGCTTGCCGCCATCGCCTCGATCGCCGCGCGCGCGGCCCCCTCGACAGCGCGCGACAGGCCCGCGCCGAAGATGGCATCGACGACCAGCCCGGCGCCGCGCAGCAGCTCGGGGCCGAGCGGCAGCACCGGATCGGTCCACAGCGCCGCGTGATACGCGGCATCGCCCCTGAGAGCGGAGGGGTCGCCGAGCAGGCCCAGCCGCACCGGCCAGCCGGCTTCGGCCAGGTGGCGTGCCGCGACGAAGCCGTCGCCGCCATTATTGCCGGGGCCGCACAGCACCGCGACCGGGCGCGGCGACCAGCGCTCGAGCACCGTCTCGGCGACGGCGCGGCCGGCGGTCTCCATCAGCTCCACCCCGGCGACGCCGCCGGCGATCGCCGCGCGGTCCGCCAGCGCCATCTCCGCCGGCGTCAACAGGGCATTGTCGTCGGCGCTCGACATCCTGCGACCTCCATGGCTCCGCCGCCGGTCGGCGGCACCGTGCCAGTTCCCCGGCGCCGCTGCAATCCCGGGGGCGGCCGCGAGGCGAATTCGCGCAGCGAATTCGGCCGCGGCGGCGTCAGCGGTTGCGCAGCAACCGCTAAAGCCTGCCAGAACCGGTGCCGGCATCGCGCGTTGAGAACCTCCCGGCGAGCGCCCGGCGCTTGACGCCGGCCGGCCCGGCGCGGTAGGAGCACGCCCAGTGGCGGGTGTAGCTCAGTTGGTTAGAGCGCCAGATTGTGATTCTGGATGTCGCCGGTTCGAGCCCGGTCACTCGCCCCATTTTCTCAAGAAGTGGGCATCCAGGAGGGCGGCGAGGCGCAGTGCGGTCACGGTCTGGTCGCGTGACAGGCTCGCCTCCTTGGCGGCGGCAAATCTGCAAGTAGGGGGCGGCCTATCGGCACTGGTTTCCGCCGGTAGCATGGGCCCGGCGTGAACTCCGGCGCGGCCCCGGTGGGTTATCGCGCCAGTGGCGCTTGATTCACGGTCGACGGCCAGCTAATGCAGCGCGAGAAGGTGACGTTCATGCCATATCTCGACGCGTTCAAGGCCAACGCAGGGCTGATCAAGAGCCTCGGCGAGGGAAACGCACACCTTGCGTGGACCATGGCGCTCTATCTGGAAGAACCCGATGTCGAAGCATTGGCTTCCGAAGCAATCACGGACGGCGGCGACGACAAGAAGATCGACTTCATTTACCTAGATCGCGACGCCAAGCGGATCATCTTCGCGCAGGGGTACTTGTCGAATGCTAAGCGAGATTCGGCACCGGCAAACAAAGCGTCGGACCTGAACACGGCGGCGGCGTGGCTCATCTCCGGTGATCTCAAGGTCGTCCCCGTTACCCTGAGAGCGATCATCGCCGACTGCCGTGCGGCGCTCGCCGAGGGCGATGTAGAGGGGATCGAGCTGCTCTATGTCCACAACCTGCCTGAGTCCGTCAACGTCACGAGAGAGTTGCAGACCGCCGCTCAGCACCTCCAGCGAACTCTCGACACTGCGACGATAACCGTCAGCGCGCGGGAGCTCGGTGCCTCCAAGATCGAGCATCTCTACGCGACGCAGGATTCGCATATTGCGGTCAAGGACGCGATCCCTTTCCCGTCCAAGATCGAATTCACCGAGACGGGGCCAAAATGGGAGGCGTCGGTCTCCTCCGTGCCCGGAGAATGGCTCCATCAGTTGTATGCGAAGTACCAGGATCAGCTGTTCTCGGCGAACTACCGCGGTTTTCTCGGGATTAGCCGGAGGCGGCGCATCAACACGGGCATCCGGCAGTCAGCCGAGACTAGGCCGAAAGATTTCTGGGTCTTTAACAACGGCATCACGCTCCTGACCAGGGGCCGGAAGGAGACGAAAACAGGCCTTCAAATCGACGGCATCTCAATAATCAACGGGGCTCAGACGACCGGCTCAATCGGTTCTATCGACGGTGGGTTGCAGCGCCACAACCTCGCAGACGTAAAGGTTCTTTGCCGGGTGATCGAATGCTCGGACCCAGATACCATCGATCAGATTGTGAAGTACAACAACACCCAAAACGAAATGACGACCTGGGACCAGTACAGCAACGACCAGGAGCAGAACCGGATCGCGCAGGAATTCGAGCAGCTCGGCCACACGTATGTGCGCAAGCGCGGTTTCCGCGCAGGCGGCGATCAGATCGGCATCGAGGACGTCGCGCAGCCCGTGCTGGCGTTCCACGGGCGGTACCAAGATGCGATCCGCGGAAAGAACCAGATATTTGATCGAAAACCGCTCTACAACAACGTGTTCGAGAGCAAGAAGGCGCGCCATCTTCTGCTGATTTATACGCTAGCACGAGCGATTGATGAGCGACGGATAGCGCTCAAGGCGAAGTCGACGGGCGGCACCATCATCACGATCGAGGAGGAGCAGCTCGCCCTACTGCGGAATCTCCGCTTCAAGGCGTTTTTGATCGCCGTTGTCGCGCAGGTGCTCGAAGGCATCATCATGCGCAAGGTCGATTCATATTTGGTGGCCTTCCAGCCGGCGGTCGCTAGAGCCGATGCGAATTCGCTCGTCGAACTGACTGCAATGTGGGGGCCAGTAGTAGATCAGATCCTTTCGTTTGTGGCCACTCAGGTCACGCCGGGACAGATTTCTGAGAGATTCTCTGATGACGATTTCCTTCCAGGGGTTTTGAAGCCAGTAGGCGCGCTGCTTTACTCTGGAAAGGCGGCGGAGCAGCACGCCTCATTCGCGAGCATGATCGCCGACAGCTGAACCGCGGGACCCGGAAGAGCCGGCAGCAATGGCGCGCGCCTCGAGCTTGCGCGTTGCCGTTGCGCTGATGAGGGATGTCAAGACAGGCGCGGCGTGGCAAGTCGCGACTCGCCCCATGCTGCTACCAGATCCGCCGGAAACCCGGAGGAGATGCCCAACCGATTCCGCTGGTGGTGGCCACCTTTGTTCTGCGTGCTCGCCGAGATAGACCAGACGCGCGGGCGGGGCGCGATGACGCCTGGATGTCGCCGGTTCGAGCCCGGTCACTCGCCCCATTTTCTCAAGAAGTTAGCATCCAGGAGGGCGCCGCGGTCAGCGCTCCGCCTCACCCGTCAAGGGGTTGTGCAGCTCATGGGGCAACGAAGCTTCGGGCCGGTCGAACACCCAGACCCAGCCCGGATGCCTGAGGCGCTGCGCGAAATGGATCATCAGGCCGCACAGCGCGAGCACCGTCACCAGCGCCAGCACCGAGGTGCGCGGGAGCGATGAGCGCGGCGCTCTGAGCGGCGCGGCCGGACGCGGCACCGGCGGCGCGGCCGCCGCTTCAGGCTCGCCGCGATGGTGCTCCTGCGGCCGCGTGCCGATATAGACGGCCCATTCGAAGAAGCCGCTCTCCGCCTCTTCCACCTGCAGCACGCGCACGGCATCGAAGGCGTGGGTGCGCGCCAGCAGCAGCTTCGCGTCGTCGATCGCGGTCTGCTTGTCGAAGAAGATGCCATCGATCAGCCAGCGGTTCTGCGCCAGCGTATGCACTTCGAAATGTGGCATGCCGGAGTCTCGCAAGGGGAACCTCCGATCGCGCGGTCCGTCACGGCATCACTATTCGACCGCGACGCTCAACAAGCGGTTAAGAACGTAATATGGCGCTGATTTCGCAACGGTTTGGCGCGTCTTTTATCTGCTTGCTTTTGCCGCGATCGCACGCGCCTTTCGCCGCGTCTTCAGCGATACTGCGGCCATGGCGCCATCTACCAGGCCGGGCGTTCCGCCCGAAAGAACTCGCCTTACCTCGCAACAGCTGCGGCGCGTGCTGCAGCTGCAGAAGCGCTATGTCGACGGCTGGTGGGGCGGCCGGCCCGCCGCGCTGGCGCATCACGATCTCAGCGGGCTCGATCTCGCCAATCAGGATCTCTCCGGCGCCGACCTCACCGGCGCCAATCTGCAAGGCTGCAATCTCGACGGCGCGCGCCTTGCCAAGGCCAATCTCTTCGTCGCCGATCTCCGCCTCGCCAGCCTCGCCGGCGCCGACCTCAGCGAGGCCGATCTGCGCGGCGCGCGCCTTTGGGGCGCGCGTCTCGAGCAGGCGCGGCTCGCCGATGCCGATCTCAGTCAAGGCGCGCTTGCCAGCCTCTATGCCGGCGCTCCCGCGAGCGAGGGCGCCTACGAGATCCGGGCCGCCGATCTGCAGTCGATCCATGCCAAGGGCGCCGACTTCTCCGGCGCCAATCTCGCCGGCGCGGCGCTGTCGATGGCCGAGCTCGCCGACAGCCTGCTGCGCCGGACCGATCTCTCGGGTGCCGATCTGCGCCGCACCAACCTTACCGGCGCGATCCTCGAAGGCGCCGACCTCAGCAACGCCAAGCTCAACGGCGCCGTGATGCGCGGCGCGGTGCTGTCGGACGCCAATCTGCGCGGCGCCGAGCTGCGCGGGGTCGACATCACCGGCGCCATCATCGACCCTGGCGCGCTGCACGACGCGGTCGGCCGCGGCGAGCTGCAAGGCACCGCCTTGCGCCGCATCGACGCCGAGGCGCTGGCGCGGCTGCTGCGGCTGCATGCGCAATGGATCGACAGCGACGGCAGCGAGGGCCAGCGCGCGCAGCTCAGCGACACCGATCTCAGCGCGCACGATCTCAGCAACGTCAACCTCGCGCTCGCCGAGCTCACGCATGTGGCGCTGCGTGGCGCCAACCTCGCCGGCGCACTGCTCGCCGCCTCGGACCTGTCGCTCGCGGACCTGCGCGAGGCCAATCTGAGCGGCGCCGATCTGCGCGGCGCGACCCTGGCGCACGCCCATCTCGGCCGCGCCGTCCTCACCGGCGCCGATCTCGGCCCGCTCGAGAAGGTAGGCGCCGCCGGCGTCGACCTCGCCGCCAATCTCGAAGGCGCCAAGTTCTTTGGTGCCGATCTGCGCCGCGCGACGCTGCGCCAGGCCAAGGTCGATGAGGCGGATTTCGGTGGCGCGCTGCTCGATGATGTCGATTTCGCCGAGGTCGATCTCGCCCGCGCGCGGATCAGCCCGAAGGCCGCGACATAGGCTGCGGCGGAGCGGTTATCGTCGCCCGTCCGCGCGCCGTCATACCGGTCGCGGGCGCGGCATGTCTCAATCTTGGCCGCGCCGGTCCAGCCTGTGCGCCGCAGGGAACGCACCCGTGCAAACCGACCGCGACGTCACCCTCGATACCGCGCAATGGCACCCGCGCACGACCCGGCTCTACCGCTATTGGCTGTCGATCCACCCGCCGGGTGGCGCCTTGCCCGGCCGGCGTCATTTCGACCCCCTGGCGGTGCCGGAACTGCTGCCGGGCATCTGGCTGCTCGACGTCGCGCGGGCGCCCTTCCGGTTGCGCTACCGCCTGTGCGGCACCGGCGTCACCGAGGCGATGGGGCGCGAGATGACCGGGAAGTGGCTCGACGAGGCGCATCCCGAAGCGATGGCCGATAGCGATTTCCTCGCTCGCTACCGCGCCGCGGCCGAGCGCGGCGTCGCGAGCTGGCGCAAGGGGCCGCCGCGGCTGTGGCGGCATCGCGATTTCGGCATGGTCGAGAACCTGCTGTTGCCACTGGCGCGCGACGGTCGCGCGGTCGACATGCTCTGCGCGCACAGCGTGCTCTATCGGCCCGACGGATCGGTCGGGTTCTGAGCTGTCAGCTATCAGCTGTCAGCTCTCAGCTTAGAGTTGTCAGTTGTCAGTTGTCGGTTACAGTTGTCGGGTCCGAACGGCGGCTGAGACTGAGACGAGACTGAAAACCGAAAACTGACAACCAAGCTGATAGCTGACAGCTGATGGCTGACAGCTAAAGGGAGGAACCAGCGACATGCTGACCATGGCTGGCCGCATGGCCCAGCTCGGCACCGAGAGCGCCTTCGAGGTCCTGGCGCGCGCCAAGGCGCTCGAGGCCGAAGGCCGCTCGATCATCAATCTCGGCATCGGCCAGCCCGATTTCGCGACGCCGGCGCATATCGTCGAGGCCGGCCGCAAGGCGCTCGCCGACGGCCATCACGGCTATACCCCGGCCAACGGCATCCTGCCGCTGCGCGAGGCGGTGGCGGCCGATCTCCACCGCCGCCACGGCGTCGGCGTCTCGCCCGATCAGGTGCTGGTGGTGCCGGGCGGCAAGGTGACGATGTTCTTCGCGGTGATGATGTTCGGCGAGCCCGGCGTCGAGGTGATCTACCCCAATCCCGGCTTTCCCATCTATGAGAGCGTCATCCGCTTCTCCGGCGCGACGCCGGTGGCGATGCCGCTCTACGAGGCCAAGGGCTTCTCCTTCAACGCCGAGGAGGTGCTGGCCAAGATCACGCCCCGGACCCGGCTGCTGATCCTCAACAGCCCCGCCAACCCCACCGGCGGCGCGGTGCCGAGAAGCGAGCTCGACAGGCTGGCGCAGGGGCTCGAGCGCCACCCCCATGTCGCCATCATGAGCGACGAGATCTATGGCGAGATGGTCTATGATGGCGCCGAGCATGTCAGCCTCCTCACCTACCCGGCGCTGCGCGACCGCGTCATCCTGCTCGACGGCTGGAGCAAGACCTATGCGATGACCGGCTGGCGGCTCGGCTATGGCGTCTGGCCGAAGCTGCTGTTCGCCGCCGCCGAGCGCCTCGCCATCAACTGTCATTCTTGCGTCAATGCGTCCGCGCAATACGCTGGAATTGCAGCATTAACCGGCCCCAAGGACGCCTGCCGCAAGATGCTCGCCGCTTTCGCCGAGCGCCGGCGCTACATCGTCGCGGCGCTGAACGCGCTGCCGGGCTTCCGCTGCGCCACCCCGGGCGGCGCCTTCTATGCCTTCCCGCATATTGGCGGCACCGGCTTCGACAGCCGGGCGCTGCAGTCGCGCCTCCTCGACGAGGCCGGGGTCGCCACTATCGCCGGCACCAGCTTCGGCGTCCATGGCGACGGCTACCTGCGCTTCTCTTACGCCGCTAGCCTGCCGGCGCTGGAGGAGGCGATGGCGCGGATCGGCGGCTGGCTGGCGCGGCAGGATAACCTCAGGTCCAAGACTGCCTAATACCGCAGCATTTGCTTAATTTTTCATCAGAAATGCCTCTTTGTGGACGGGGGGATTCGGGCTAGCTTCGGCCTGATGCGACGCGATGCCTTTGGCACGGCTCATGCTTAAGGTTGGCCGAGACCGGCCCGGCGGCTGGCGCTGGGCCTTACGCGAATGGCGTGAAGGCGGGGACCCATGAAGAAAGTCGAAGCGATCATCAAGCCCTTCAAGCTCGACGAGGTGAAGGAAGCGCTGCACGAAGTCGGCATCCAGGGCATCACGGTCACCGAGGCCAAGGGCTTCGGCCGCCAGAAGGGTCACACCGAGCTCTATCGCGGCGCCGAATACGTCGTGGACTTCCTCCCCAAGGTGAAGATCGAAGTGGTGATGGAAGACACGTTGGTCGAGCGCGCGGTCGAGGCCATCCAGCACGCCGCCCATACCGGCCGCATTGGCGACGGCAAGATTTTCGTCAGCACCATCGACGAGGCGATCCGCATTCGTACCGGCGAAAAAGGCAAGGACGCGATCTGACCCGCGGTCGGCGTCAAGACGTCCAGCTCCACCAACGCTCCGCCGCGGGCACCCCAGGGACCAGTTAACGACGGGAAAAAGCCTATGTCCGACATTCAAAAAGTCATGTCCATGATCAAGGAGCACGACGTCAAATACGTCGACTTCCGCTTCACCGATCCGCGCGGCAAGTGGCAGCACTTGGCGCATCACGTGCGCACCGTCACCGAGGACTTCCTCGCCGGCGGCGTCATGTTCGACGGCTCCTCGATCGCCGGCTGGAAGGCGATCAACGAGAGCGACATGATCTTGATGCCGGATTGCGCGACCGCGGTGCTCGACCCCTTCGCGGCGCAGACCCAGCTCATCGTCATCTGCGACACGCATGAGCCGCTGACCGGCCAGCCCTATTCGCGCGATCCGCGCTCGATCGCCAAGAAGGCCGAAGCCTATATCACCTCGACCGGCATCGGCGACACCGCCTATTTCGGCCCCGAGGCCGAGTTCTTCATCTTCGACGATGTCCGGTACAAGAGCACCATGAACGGGGCGATGTACGAGATCGACAGCGACGAAGGCCCCTATGTCAGCGACAAGAAATACCCGGACGGCAATACCGGCCATCGCCCGCCGATCAAGGGCGGCTACTTCCCGGTGCCGCCGGTGGACGGGCAGAGCGACATCCGCGCCGAGATGCTCTCGGTGATGTTCGATATGGGCCTCAAGGTCGAGAAGCATCACCACGAGGTGGCGCCCAGCCAGGCCGAGCTCGGCTTCGAATTCGGCACCGTCGTGCAATGCGCCGACCACATGCAGATCTACAAGTACGTGGTGCAGAACGTCGCGCATCAATACGGCAAGACCGCGACCTTCATGCCGAAGCCGATCAAGGGCGACAACGGCTCCGGCATGCATGTGCACCAATCGCTGTGGAAGGGCGGCAAGCCGCTCTTCGCGGGGTCGGGCTATGCCGATCTCTCCGACATGGCGCTCTACTACATCGGCGGCATCATCAAGCACGCCAAGGCGATCAACGCCTTCACCAACCCCACCACCAACAGCTACAAGCGCCTCATCCCCGGCTTCGAGGCGCCGGTGCTGCTGGCCTATTCCGCGCGCAACCGCTCGGCCTCGTGCCGCATTCCGATCGTGTCGAGCCCCAAGGCGAAGCGGGTCGAAGTGCGCTTCCCCGACCCGGCGGCGAACCCCTATATGGGCTATGCCGCGATGCTCATGGCCGGCCTCGACGGCATCCAGAACAAGATCCATCCCGGCGACCCCATGGACAAGAACCTCTACGACCTGCCGCCGGAGGAGCTGAAGGACGTGCCGACGGTGTGCGGCTCGCTGCGCGAGGCGATGGAAAATCTGCGCGCCGACCACGCCTTCCTGCTGAAGGGCGATGTCTTCACCAAGGATCTCATCGAACTCCTACATCGACCTCAAATACGAAGAGATCCATCTCTTCGAGCACACGCCGCACCCGATCGAGTTCCAGATGTACTACAGCGTCTGATCGCGACGCGCGGCACGACGTGAAGCAGCCCCGCCGGGAAACCGGCGGGGCTTTTTCTTTCTTGGCCGATCAGAAGAAGGCGATGGTTCTGATCTCGATGCTCTCGCGCATCGGCGCGCCGGGGGGCGTGTCGGGATCGTCGAAGGCGCTGTGGCCGATGAAGCGGGCGCGCCCGTCGGTCTCGGACTCATAGGTCTTGAGCAGGATCGCCTGGTCCGGCGTCATGCGCGGGAAGTACCACCAGCGATGCTGTGGCGCATGCCGCAGCACGAAGATCTCGCCGTCGCGCTCGCGATAGCGCAGCTTCATCGTGATGAAATCCGCATCCGTCGACGAGGTGACGTCGCACATGCCGAGCGGCAGCTCCTCGACGGTCTGCCGCAGCGGCTTCCAGAAATTGTAGAACGCGACCCTGGATTTCAGCAGCTCGCCCGCTTCGCCGGGCAGCAGCTGGCGCACGCGCAGCGGCCCGGAATCCGGCGTGTAATCGCAATGGACGATCCTGACCGGCGCGCGACGCACGGTGGAGTGCTCGCTGGTCGCCTGCTTCGCGTTGCTCTTGGCGCGGATGGTGTGGTCGAAGATGACCACGCGCTTGGCGCCGACCTCGCGCCTGACGAATTCCGCGACCTCGCCATAAAGCCGCTCGTGGATCGCGGCATCGTCCTCCCAGTGCTGGAAGGGCGAGCGGAACTCGCGGAACGCGAAGCCCTCGCGGTCGAGCGAGAACGCCGCCGCGCGACCCCACCCGTCCTGCACCGTCATTTCATGCGGGTCGTCGCCGGGCGAGCGCACCTCGGTGCCCGGCGGCGGCTCGTAGAAATAGACCTCGGGCGGCCTGCCGCCGTCGCGCGTGTAGTTGAAGGTCGATCTGACGCTCATCGGGCCTGGCATTCAGCCGAGCCCCAGCGCCTGATTGACCGCGCCCTGCGTTTTCTGCCAGCACGGCAGCTCCTCGACATCCGCCATCCAGCGCTTGAGGTTGGGATGGTCGTTGAGCGGCAGGCGCTGCCATTTGTGCAGGTGCATCGGCGCGGCGACCGCGATGTCGGCGATCGTCACGCTATCGCCCACGAGCCAAGTGGACCGCGCCAGCCTCGCATCGAGGATGCCGGCGAGGCGGTGCCAGTTCGGCGCCTCCTTCTCGATGATCCCCTCGTCCGGCGGGGCGCCCATGAGCGGCTTCACGACATATTCGATGAGATAGATGTAGCAGCTCGGGAACCAGGTCGAGGCCTCCCACAGCAGCCACCGGTTGACGTCGGCGCGCCGCTTAAGGTCGCTCGGATAATGCGTCTCCGCGCCGCTGAGATCGGCGGCGTATTGCAGGATCGCATTCGATTCCGAGAACGCGAAATCGCCATCCATCGCCGCCGGCACGGCGCCGTTCGGGTTGATCGCGAGAAATTCGGGCCGCTTGTGGCCGCCTGCGAGATAATCGACGCGTTTGAGCTCAAAGGGCGTTCCGAGCAAGTCCAATCCCGCCAGCACCTTGCGGCTGTTGACGGTGCACGGGTCGAGATACACCTGGAGCATGGCCATCCTCCCTGCGGCTGATTTGTTGTTTTTAAGCTTTTGCAACCCGATTCTATATCACGCCAGCAGCGAAATCGCCAAGCCACCCCGGCGACGCGGCGACTCAAGAGCGCTCCTTGCGCTCGTCGCGCGGCGCTCCCTGCCGCTGCAGCGCATAGTGCGGCAGCGGCGAGCGAAGCCAGGCGTGACCGATGGCGAGCTGCGCCAGGACCGCCAGGAGGCCGTTGAGCAGCAAGGCGTGACTGAGGCCGAGCAGGCTCGCGGACAGTCCCGTCAGCAGGCTCCCGACCGAGACGCCGCCGCGCAAGGCGAGCATGTACAAGCTGACGGTTTGCCCGCGCAGCCCGGGCGAGGTCGTGGCCTGCAGCAGCGAATTCGCCGAGGTGTTGCTGACGCTCATCGACGCCCCGGCCAGAACCAGCAGCGCGGGCAGGCCCCAAAACCATGGGTTGAGTGCGGTCAGCATCAGGATCAGCCCATAGCCCGCGGCAAACCACGCGCTGAGACGCCGCCGGTCAACACCGGCATCGATCCCGAGCAGCGCCAAGGCGCCGAGCAGCCCGCCCACGCCGAAGGCGCCGATCGCAATGCTGAAATCGCCGACATCGCCGTGCAGCGCTTCTTTCACCAGCACCGGGCAAAAGACGATGAGCGGCGCGCAAAACATGCTGGTGAAGAGGACCGTGAGCAGCGCGCCGCGCAGATGGGGCGTGCGCGCGATGCTGCGGATGCCGGCGAAGAGATCCCGGCCGTCGCGCGGCTCGTCAGCCGTCTCGGGCGGTTTTCCGTGCGGCAGTATCCACAGCGCGACCCAGATGAACGGCAGATAGGATGCCGCGTTCAAGGCGAAGCAGCCCACCGCTCCGAGGCTCGCCATCACGACGCCGGCGAGAGCCGGCCCCAGGATCCGCGACAGATTGAATTGCGTCGCGTTCAGCGCGAGCGCCGTGCCAATCTGCCGGCGCTCGACGATCGACGGCACGATCGACTGAAACGACGGCATCGACAGCGCATCGGTGATGCCAACGACCAGCGACAGCGCGATGACCACCCAGGGCCGCACCGCGCCGGTCAGGAGCAGGACGACGAGCAGCGCCGGACACAGCATCTGGATCGACTGGCAGGAGGCGATGACGCGGCGACGGTCGCCCAGGTCGGCCAATATCCCGCCCGGCAGCGTCAGCAGCCACACCGGCGCCGCCATGACGAATGCGTCGAGCCCGATCAGGAACGATGACGCGCCGAGGCTGAGCAGGAGCCATGGCTCGGCCACCTGCTGCGCCCAGGTGCCGAGATTCGACAGCAGGCTGGCGAAGCAGAACGTGCCGAAGCGCCGCGTGCGCAACAGTCGAAGGGAGTTGGCGAAGGTGCTCATCTTGTCCCGGATATAGCGCCGCGGCGGACCGCGATGCGCGGCGCGGCGAACAGCCGGCGGCGATCAGTCGCCGCCCGGCCAGACCGCCCCCGGCTCGCGGGTGGCGCGATAGACCAGCAGCATCGTGATCGTCCGCCCGTCGGCCGACAATGGCAACGCCAGAGTTTCATGCCGCCAGCGGCGCCCGTCCAGCACGACCTCGTCGCTTTCGTAGAGCGGCGCGCGCCGCTCCACCATCCGCCGATAGGTCTGCTCGGTGAAATCGCGCATCTCCGGCTCCGGGATCTCATCGACGAACTTGCCGGTCATCTCGTAGCCGAGATGGCTGGTGAGCTGCGTCGACACCAGGCGGTAGTAGAAGCGCCGCGGGCTCTCCAGCACCTCGATCAACGACACGCGGCCGAGCGCATAGCCGAAATCGACGGGATCGATATCGTCGCGCGCGGGAAAGGCGCGTCCGGCGCGGCGCTCCGCCCAATACTGGTAGAGGCGCTTGAGATCGGCATCGGCAGTGACGCCGTCGAGATCCAGCCATTCCGGTGACGTCCAACGCCGAGCCCTCCCGATAATCTTGCTGCGCCGCCGTCAGTTGGCGTCGCGACTCAACCACTCCCGCGCGGCCTCCTCCAGCGTCAGGAACACAGCGTGGCGCGCGCGCAGCCTGTCGATCAGCCGCTCCAGCATCAGCATACGATGGCCGCGGCCGATGACGAAGGGATGGCAGGTATAGGTGATGATCCCCCATTCCATGATCCGCGTCATGTAGTCGAAATCGTCGTACCAGTTCTCAAGCACGCCGCCGGCGGGCTTGAGGCCGCCGAGAATGGCGGTGCCGGTGCGCACGAACTCGAAATGCGGATAGTCGTCGAGCGTCCAGCTGATCGGCATCTCCACCAGCCGGCTCTCGGGCCCGAGCACCGCCGGCCTCTCCAGCTCGATGACGTCACCCTGGCGCGCGCGATAAGGCAGGTAGTCGTGCCCCATCATGCTGCTCTCGTAGAGAAAGTCGTGCTTCAGCAACAGCTCTACGGTGTGGGGCGAGAGATCCCAGGCCGGCGAGCGGTAGCCGCGCGCGGCGCGGCCGGTAAGCCGCTTGATCTCGGCGTTGGCGCGGATGAGGCCCGCCTCCTCCTGCTCGCGCGACAGGCTGGCCGGCGGCACATGCGTCCAGCCGTGATGGCCGATCTCGTGCCCGGCCTCCACCACTTTGCGGCAGGGCTCGGGATAGGTCTCGAGCGTATGGCCCGGGATGAACCAGGTGGAGGCGATCTCGTAGCGCTTGAGCAGGGCCAGGATGCGCCCGGAGGCGACGACGCCAAACTCGCCGCGCGAGATCGGCGTCGGTGTCGTCATGCCGCGGGCAATGAAGCCCGACAGAGCGTCGAAATCGAAAGTCAGGCAGACGATGTGCCGCGCCATGGTCGAGCGCCTCCCGGCGCAAGCAGAGCATATCGCCGATACGCGATCAATCCGGCCCGAGGCTGGCCTTCCCGCGCCTCGGCCGTCTACATCAGCCCGGTCCTGGAGGCGATGGCAGCCGCCTCGGAGCGGTTGCGCGCGCCGATCTTCTTCAGGATCTGCCGGACATGGAGCTTGACCGTCACCTCCGCAAGGCCGAGATCACGGCCGATCTCCTTGTTTGACGCGCCGGTCGCGAGCCTCACCAGGACCTGCTGCTCGCGAGGCGTCAGCGCGGCAAGGGGCGAGCGCGGCTCCGCCGCCGCTTGCGGCTGCAATATCTCCGCCGGCAGGTAAGTGCCGCCGCCGATCACCAGGCTCAGCGCCGCCGCGAAGAGATCGGGCGCCATGGTCTTGGGCAGGAAGCCGCATGCACCGGCATGCACGGCTTCCAACACATCCGCCGATTTGGCGAGACCGGACATCATGACGACCGGCGTGCCTGGAAAGGCTGCAATGACGCGCGCGATGCCCTCGGCACCGGCCATGCCGGGCATGTGCAGATCGAGCAGGATGAGATCGAGCTTGGCTCTCGTTCCGGCGCCGAGCCGCAGTAACTCGTCGACCGCCCCCACTTCGACGATCTCGGCTGCCGGAAACAGCCGCTCCAGGCGCAAGCGAACGGCTTCGCGGTAAAGCGGATGGTCGTCGGCCACGATGGCGCGCATGGCGGCTCGCCCAGTTCGCCTTGCAGCTTGCCACAGGCGCGGCTCCCCAACCAGCGGAACGAGGCGTGGGCTCAATGCTCCGCGAGATCGCGGATGGCCGCTGCGATCTGCGCGGGCTCGACGGGCTTGGCGAAGAAAGCGTCGACCCCTTGCGCTTTTGTCGCCTGGCCGACGACGCCGTCATCGAGCCCGGTGCATAGAATCACGATGAGGTCCGGGCGCAGCGCCTTGAGCTCTTGTGCCAGCAACAGGCCCTGCATCCCCGGCATGAGATGATCGGTGACGATCGCGTCCCAGGCGGTGGGCGCTTCCCTCACCACCTCCAGCGCCTCCGCGGGATCGTTGAGCGCCGCCACCTCGTAGCCGAGCCGCTCCAAGCCGATCGACAGCATGTCGGTGATGTCGACCTCGTCGTCGATGACGAGCACGCGCTCGCGGCCGCGCAAATCTGCTCCCTGCCGCTCGCTGCGCGTTCTCCGCTCGCGCGCCTCGGTCAACGGCAGATAGACGGAGAACCGCGTTCCGTGACCGGAATCGCTCTCCACCGCGCACGCGCCTTCATAAGTGGTGACGATGCCATGCACCACGGCAAGACCGAGGCCGGTACCGCGGCCGCGCTCCTTGGTGGTGAAGAACGGCTCGAAGATGCGCGGCAGGTTCTCGACGGGAATGCCGCTGCCGCTGTCGGCGACGTCAAGCCGGGCGTAGGCGCGTTGCGGGTCGAGCTGCCCCACGAGAAATGCGCAGCGATAGTCGGCATCGCCCGGACAGACTCGCGACAGCGCGACGCCGATCTGGCCGGGCTGCCCCGCCATTGCATCATGCGCGTTGAGGCAGAGGTTGACGATGATCTGGCCGAGTTGAGTCTCGTTGGCTTCGACCACCAGCGGCAGCTCGCCGGCATCGACCGCAAGCCGCGTCGTCGCCGGCAGCGATCCCCCCAGCAGGCTGCGGCTGTCGTGCAGCGCGGCGCGCAGATCGATCGGCTTCTTCTCGACAGTACGCGCCCGGGTGAAGGCGAGGATTTGCGCCACCAGCTCCTTGCCGCGATTGCACGCGCTGAGGATGCGCTCGGCGAACAGGCGCTCTTGCGTCCCCGCCGGCAGATCCTGCTCGAGAAAGCGGGCAAAGCCGATCACCGCGCCCAGGAGGTTGTTGAAATCGTGGGCGACGCCGCCGGCGAGCTGGCCGATCGCCTCCATCTTGCTTGCCTGCTGCAATTGCGTCTGCAGGCGGTCACGATCGCGCTGCTCGGATTTCTGGTGTGTGATGTCCTCGATGACGGTGACGATGCCCGATCCGGGAAATCTCGAGCGCCGCACCGACAGCTCGCGACTCCGGCCGGAGACGGTCCAGCAGATATCATGCGCATCGCGCTCGCCCTCCAGCGGCTCGTTGGGCCGTGGAAAGACGGCAGCGGCGAAAGGCACGCGGCCGGACGTCGGCGGCAGACCGGCAAGCGCGCAGGCTGGCAAATTGGCGTAGATCACGCTGCCATCCTCGCGCTCGACATAGATCGCGTCGCTGACGAGATCGAGCGCGGCGAGCGCCTCGCGGTGCTGGCTCGTCAACAGCATGAGCGCCAGCAGATCCGCCACCGCGCGCGCGAAGGCGACCTCCTCTGCCGTCCAGGCCCGACTCGCTTCCGTGCTCACAAACGTGAATTGGCCCTCGAGTTCGTGCGCCGAGATAGATGCCCGCGATGATCATCGAGCGCACGCCGCGCGCCCGCAGGATTTCCACGCGATCGGCGAGCCGGAGATCGGCAAGTGCATCGTCGATGGCGACGACGCGCTGCCGCTCGAGATCGGCAATCAGCGCGGGATAGGAGCTCAGCTCCCCCGCCGGGACGATCTCGTGCCCGCGGCCGCGTCGGAACGCGTCGACGCACCGCAGCACCCCGCCCCCGTGGTCGATGAGATGCATGGCGGCGCCGTCCGCGCCGACGACGTCGGCGGTGATCTCGGTGAGCGCCCGCACCGTCTCGATCATCGGTCGCTCGGCGATGGCGTTGCCGCGCAATATCTCGACGAGCGCCTGGTGCTGGCGCTGCAGGCTTGCCTCGCGCTCGGCCAGCTTGTCCTGTGCCGCCAGCAGCTCCGTCACATCGGTGACGATGGTCCCGATCGCGTCGAACCCGCCATCCGCATTGCGCATGGGAAAGCTGCTGATGACAACCGAGGTTGACCGGCCGTGATGGCACACCGGCAACGGCGGCGTCTGCGCGGCCTCGCCCGTGCGCCACACGCGTTGCTGCATCTCGCGCCCGGGCCCGAAGCCCTGGATCTGCTCCGCGACCACCTTGGCCGGCTGCCCGACCAACTCGGCCGCCGAAAGCCCGATGTCGCGCTCATAGGCCCTGTTGACAAGAAGAAAGCGATCGTGGCGGTCCTTGAGCGACAGCGGATGCGGCAGGTTGTCGAGGATCGAGCGCAGGCGCGCCTCGCTTTCGGCGACGCGGTGCTCGGCCGCCCGGCCGCGCTCGAAACGCACGATGATGGCGCCCAGCACGAAGATCGAGCCGGGCACGATGGTGAGGACGGCAATGACGGACCGCCGCCATAGCTCGATGGTCAATGCATAGGGCTGAGCAAGGAGGCCGAACAGCATTGCCGCGCCGAGCGCTACGCCGCCGGCAAGCGCCAGCACCGCGATATCGCGATAGTCCGGCGGCGCGTTGCGCGCGCGCAGCCAGTACCAGAGCGGCAGACTGACACTGAAGTTCGCGGCAACGCCGACCACGCCGGACAGCGCGCCGACACCGCCGAGCCACAGGCGATAGGCCGCCGTCGCGGCAGCCGTGATGGTGCCCGCGAAGGGACCGCCGAAAACGGTCACCAGCGCAACCATTGCGCCGCGGGAATCGATCTGTACGCCAGGGGTCAGACGCAACGGCGCGCTCATGCAGAGCACGGCCAAGCCAAAGCCGACCAGCCCCTCGACGCAGGCGCGCACCGGCCGGGGCCAGCACCCGAGCACCCCTCTCAGCCAGGAATAGGCGAGCACGCCGAGGACGAGCAGCGCCGCATTCTGCCACAGGTTGAAAAGCTGCTGAAAGAGCGTCGGTTCCATGAGCTCTACCCGACACGGCCGAAATCCAGACTAACTCATCGCTGCCCTTACCGGCCCATACCACTGGTATGGGGGGCCGCGCCAAAGGTATGGCGCGGACGACCTCCTTCTGCACGTGCCCGATATCCCGCTGCTTGTTTTTGCCCCGCGACGGCAGTGCCTAGTGTCGCCGCCATGGAAAGCGCCACGCCCGCACCGATCGTGGTCATCGAGGACCATCCGGAGCATCTCGACTATCTCGCAACGCTGCTGCGCCGCGCCGGCTATGTCGTCGCCGCCTTCGACAACGCGATGCACGCCCTGCGCTACATGGCTCACTGCCCGGTAAGCCTCGTCATCACCGACGTCTTCATGCCGGAGATGGACGGCTTCGAAGTGCTGAGGACGTTGCAGCAGTCCCATCCCGGGGTGCCGCTCATCGCCGTGAGCGGCGCCGCCTCGCGCGACGACGCCGATTTTCTCGCCTGCATGAAGACGCTCGGCGCTCGGGCAGTCTTCACCAAGCCCTTGGATGCGACGGCGCTGCTCGGCGCTGCTTCGCTGCTTGCCGGCGGGGATCTGGGACCGAACATGATACAGCCGATCAGCCTGCGCCAGAAAGCCGACGCCTGCCGCAGGCTGGCACGCCTCGCGCGGGAGGCCGATATCGTCAGCGCGCTCCTCGAGCTCGCCGAGGATTTCGAGCAGGCCGCTTCCGATAGCGAGGCGCAAGGGCAGCCGCAGCAGACCCCGGATCGCAAGGACGATTGCTGAGCGTCGCGAAGAGCTCGACCCCTCTTCCGCGACAATCTGCATGACCCGCGGATATCCCGTCGGCCAAGCGTGCGACGGGCGTCGGAACGCCCGGCCAGTGCTAGTTGATGCGCTCGCCCTCGCCCGGCGCGCGGGTGAGCTCGTGGACGGCCTGGTCGACCTGCAGCCAGGAGGTGATCGCCGAGGCCTCGACCTCGCCGTCGCGCAGCTTGGCGATGCGCGCGCTCACCACCGTGGGCGCGGCCTCGCCGTGCTTGGCCACGAGCCAGGCGGCGACGGTCCATATGTTGCGGTTGATCACCATATCGGGAGTTGAACGGTCCGCCGCCGCGCGAAGTTCCGGCGCGACCACCGGCAGAGGCGAGCGCAGCACCGCGGCGCGCCGCAGCGGGCGGCCGGTGTCACACCTGCGATACCGCCGCAGGACCCCAGAGCCTCGGCACCCCTCATCGACTTTTCGCTCCCGAAATGCCGGGACCCATGGTGACGAGAGCGCCGCGCCGGAGCAACCGAAGTCTTTGGTTAACGCGCGAGATTTCCGCGCCGCCAGCCGCCGGGCAGGCGTCACGCGTCGGCCAGCTGCTGCAGCAGCGTCCGCATCGCATCGATCACCGCCTGCCAGGCCTGAAGCGCCAGCTCATCGCCGACTTCGACCGCGCGTTGCGCGCGGTCCTGCGCCAGCGCCAGGGCATCGGTGCCGTATTTTTCGGTCAGGCCGCGCGCGATCCGCATGGCATCGGCAGCTTCGAGCATGACGGACGAACGCTCGCACTGCAGCAATGCCTCCCGGCGCGAGGCGGGATTGTGCCGATTGCCGGAAAAAAGACATTCAGTGGACATGCTCGTCCTCCCCCGGCTCGGCCTTGATCAGCTCGGCCGTAGCGCGCGCGATCCAGCACCAGACGACATAGGTGAGCTCATCGTCGCCCTTGTCGTGCTTCTTCGCCTCGCGCCCGGCGACGTCGGCGGCGTCCTCCCCATGGCGACGGACCAGCAGGATGGCCGCCTCCCAGATCTGCCTTTCGCTCGTCATCATCGTGTTATCAAACTCGGCGCGACCGCGGCAGGTTCCCACCGCGGCCGCGCCGATCATCCTGTCCTTCGGGTCGGGCCTAATCGTCCACCGCCGCCACTTGCTGCGGCACGATCTCGATACGCACCAGCGCCAGCCCTTCCTTCTCCATGCCGAGCATCTGGGCGGCCTGCGTCGACAGGTCCAGCACTCGGCCGGGGATATAGGGGCCGCGGTCGTTCACCTTGACCTCGATCGACTTGCCGTTCTCGAGGTTGGTGACCTTGACCTTGGTGTCGAGCGGCAAGGTCCGATGCGCCGCGGTCAGCTTGCGCTGGTCGAAGCGCTCGCCGCTCGCGGTCCGCTTTCCCTGCCACTGGCTGCCATACCAGGAGGCGATGCCGACCTGGTCCGCGGCCTGAACCGCATCGAGGTCGGGCTCGCCCGGCTGCCCCTCGGCGAGCGGCGCGGGATTGGGCGCCGCGGCGTCGGAAGCCGCCGAATCCGCCACCGCCGCGACAGGACTCGTCGCAGCAGTTGCGGCGTTGCGCGAGATATTCGCATCTGTTGGCACACCTGAACCAGTCATGCTCAGCAGCGCAACCACGGCAGACCAATACATCAAGAATCGTAGCCGACGTATCTGCATCGAAGCCTCACCTTCCTGATAGGTCTTTTGGTTTATTTTCTGTGAAGACAACGCTGAGACTACCGGCTTGTTCCCTACAATGCAAACTATTCAGTAGAATTATTGGAACGAATGCGTAACAAATCAGGGATTCTGCGGCACCGGCCGGGGTCTGCGGTCGCCCCCGATGGCGACATAGGTGAACAAACCCTCGGTTACTTTGATGCGCTCCTCGCTCAACCCCCGGCGAACCCAGGATTCGATCTTCACGGCAATCGAGCTGCGGCCGATCTTGGTCACCTCGCCGTAGAAGCTGACCTCGTCACCGACCAGCACCGGCTGGTGGAAGCTCATGGCGGTGATCGCCACCGTCGCAACCCGCCCCCGCGCGCGCCGCGCCGCCACCTGGCCGCCCGCAATATCCATCTGCGACAAGACCCAGCCGCCGAAAATATCGCCGTTCTGATTGGCGTCGGCCGGCATCGGCATGGCGCGGATCGCCGGCTCATAGGCCGGCGGCCGCTGTCGTTCCGCTGTTTCGTTCATGGAGGAAACCCGCTATTGTCCCAGGGTTAAGACCACATCTTGTGGGAGGGACGCCAAGTCCCTACCGTATTTTTGATCTTGTCACGGTATCCGCATGTCAGACCTTTTCGACAACCTCGCCCCCCGCAAGCCCGGCTCCGGCTATTCCGCCAAGGACATCGAGGTGCTGGAAGGCCTCGAGCCGGTGCGCCGGCGTCCCGGCATGTATATCGGCGGCACCGACGAGCGGGCGCTGCACCATCTCGCCGCCGAAGTGCTCGACAACGCCATGGACGAGGCGGTGGCGGGCCATGCCAACCGCATCGAGCTCGAGCTGCACAAGGATGGCAGCGTCGTCGTCCGCGACAACGGCCGCGGCATCCCGGTCGATCCGCATCCGAAGTTCCCGAAGACCTCGGCGCTCGAGATCATCCTGACGAGGCTGCATTCGGGCGGCAAGTTCTCAGGCGACGCCTACAAGACCTCGGGCGGGCTGCATGGCGTCGGCGTCTCGGTGGTGAACGCGCTCAGCGACCGGCTCTGGGTCGAAGTGGCGCGCGACAAGAAGCTGTGGACGCAAGAGTATTCGCGCGGCAAGCCCAAGACCAAGTTGAAGGAGGGCGGCGCGGTCTCCAATCGGCGCGGCACCATTGGTGGGATTTCATCCTGATCCCGAGATCTTCGGCGACAAGGTGCAATTCAAGCCGGCGACGCTCTATCGCCTGGCGCGCTCCAAGGCCTATCTCTTCCGCGGCGTCGAGATCCGCTGGTGGTGCGACCCGGCGCTGCCCCGGCCCGAGGAGATCCCGCAGGAGGAGCGGTTCCACTTTCCCGGCGGCCTCGCCGATTACCTCGCCTCGCTGCTCGAGGGACGCGAGACGCTGACGCCGCAGCCTTTCATCGGCGAGCACGAATTCGGCGAGGGCGGCCGCGTCGAGTGGGCGATCGCCTGGCCCGTCGATCAGGACGGCTTCCAGTCCTTCTACTGCAACACCGTGCCGACGCCGGAAGGCGGGACCCACGAGGCGGGGATGCGCGCCGGGCTCTCGCGCAGCCTCAAGGCCTATGGCGAGCTCGCCAACAACCGCCGCGCCGCGCAGATCACCGCCGAGGACGTCATGACCGGCGCGGTGCTGCTGCTCTCGCTGTTCATCCGCGAGCCGCAATTCCAGGGTCAGACCAAGGAGCGGCTGGCCTCGCCCGAGGCGGCGCGGCTGGTCGAGGGCGCGCTCAAGGACCATTTCGATCATTGGCTGTCCGGCGATCCCGAGGCGGCGCGCCTGCTGCTCGACGAGATGGTCGAGCGCGCCGAGGATCGCCAACGCCGCCGCCAGCAGAAGGATCTCGACCGCAAGAGCGCCACGCGCAAGCTGCGGCTCCCCGGCAAGCTCGCCGATTGCAGCAGCGGCGCCGCCATCGGCACCGAGATCTTCCTGGTCGAGGGCGACAGCGCCGGCGGCTCGGCCAAGCAGGCGCGCGACCGCGAGACGCAGGCGATCCTGCCGCTGCGCGGCAAGATCCTCAACGTCGCCTCGGCCAGCGCCGACAAGCTGCGCGGAAACCAGGAGATCGCCGATCTGCTGCTGGCGCTGGGCTGCGGCTCGGGCGAGCGCTACAGCGCGGAGAAGCTGCGCTACGAGCGCGTCATCATCATGACCGACGCCGATGTCGACGGCGCGCATATCGCCTCGCTGCTGATGACGTTCTTCTTTCGCGAGACGCCGGAGCTGGTCGCCGGCGGCCGCCTCTTCCTCGCCGCGCCGCCGCTCTACCGCCTGCATCAGGGCGAGACCACGATCTATGCGCGCGACGACGCGCATAAGGACGAGCTGATGAAGACCGCCTTCGCCGGCCGCGGCAAGGTCGAGGTCAGCCGCTTCAAGGGGCTGGGCGAGATGCCGGCCAAGCAGCTGCGCGACACCACGATGGATCCGGCGAGCCGCACGCTGCTGCGCGTGACCTTGCCCGAGGCGGGCCAGCGCGACTTCAAAGATACGGTGGCGCTGGTCGAGAGCCTGATGGGCCGCAAGCCCGAGCTGCGCTACCAGTTCATCCAGGACCGGGCGCAGTTCGCGCGTGATCTCGACGTCTGAGGCGGCGTCACTTCCGTCTCAGCCGCCGTGCATTCGCCCGGGCGCGGCGGTGCCAGGGCGCGACGATGGCGCTCATATCGGCGGCGCGGCTCGGCATCATCAGCGCCAGCAGCGAGGCCTGCGCCGCCTGGGCTTTTTCCAGCACCATGCGCTGATACTCAGCCGGCGAGCAGTTGCCCTGCGCCATCATCACCGTTCGGCGCAGCATGGTCTCCCACGAGGCGAAGGCCAGATCGGCCATCATCAGCGGCAGCGGCAGGGCCGCGCGGCGGCGAGGCTTTGTCACGAGGCGGGCGCTCAGCGTCCGGCGAGCTTGCGCCCGAGCAGCAGCCCGATCAGCAGCGCCATGACGCAAAGCGTGATGAAGACATAGAACAGCAGCTTGGCAATTCCCGCTGAGGCGGTGGCGATGCCGCCGAATCCCAGGATCGCAGCGATGATCGAGATCACCAGAAAAATTGCAGCCCAGCGCAGCATGAGCCTGCCAACGCCCCTGGCGCGCGGCGGTTCCCGCGCCCCGTTTCAGCCCGTCGCGTGCAGCCGGTGAAAGACTACCACGGAGACCGAGGTCACGGAGAAGCGAAGAATGGCGCGCTTCGCGCGCCCAATACCTCTTCTTCTCCGTGCCTCCGTGTCTCCGTGGTGCCCCCTAGCCCATATGCCATTCCCTGCGTCGCCCGCGAGCCACTCGCAGCGCCGCGCCGCTGCTGCTCGAGCGTCGAGAGATGGCCGCAGCGCTCGATGACCGCGAGGCTCGCGCCAGGCACCAGGGCGGCGATCTCCTCGTGCAGCGCCAGCGGCGTCGACTGGTCCTCGCGACCGCACAGCACCAGCGTCGGCACGCGGATGCGCTTGAGATCGTCGCGCCCGTCGGGCCGCGCCATGATCGCCCGCATCTGGCGCAGATAGGCGTCGCGGCCGACGCGCTGCGCCATCTCCATGATGGCGGCGGTGAGCGCGGCGTCGCCGAGATGATCGGGATGCAGCCATTGCGGCAGCAGGCGCGGCGTGATGCCCTTGAACTCGCCCTTCTGGGCCAGTTCGATCAGCCCGCGCCGGACCGCCAGCCGCTCCGGCGTGTCGGCGCGCGCCGAAGTGTCGAGCAGCGCCAGCCGCGTAACCCGCTCGGGCGCCTGCCGCATGATCTCCTGCGCGAGATATCCGCCCATGGAGAGGCCCGCCAGCGCGAACCGCTCCGGCGCCGCGGCGAGGACCCGCGCCGCCATCAGCGGCAACGACTCGTCGCGGCTGAGATCGGCGATCTCGGCCTCGGCATTATCGGCGAGCGCCTCGACTTGCGGCTGCCACAAAGCCCAGTCGCAGAGCAGCCCGGGCAGCAGGATCAGCGGAATTTTCACGGCGGCGGACGCCCTTTCTTGCCGCTTCGTTAACCAATGCCATGAGAGTATAAACTCGCGGTGCGCCCGCCAAGCGGGGCAGCCCTCCGGCGAAATGATTTGACTTTCGCGCGCGCACCCCCAATTAAAGGGCGACCCTTAAAGTCAGAACGTAGAAAGAGCGAAGTACAAACCTGCATGAGTTTTGCTGATCTAGGCCTCTCCGCAGAGGTCCTCAAGGCGGTCGCCGATGCCGGCTATACCGTCCCCACACCGATCCAGGAACAGGCCATCCCCCATGTGCTGACCGGGCGCGACGTGCTCGGTTGCGCGCAGACAGGCACGGGAAAGACCGCCGGTTTCACCCTGCCCATGATCGATATTCTCGCCGCTGGCCGCGCCCGGGCGCGCATGCCGCGCTCGCTCATCATCGAGCCGACGCGCGAACTCGCCGCCCAGGTGTCGAACGCCTTCGAGACCTACGGCAAGCACCACAAGCTCAGCATGGCGCTGCTCATCGGCGGCGAGAGCTTCTCCGATCAGGAGCGCAAGCTCGACCGCGGCGTCGACGTGCTGATCGCGACGCCGGGCCGGCTCATCGACCTGTACGAGCGCGGCAAGATCCTGCTGTCGGACGTCAAGATCCTGGTGATCGACGAGGCCGACCGCATGCTCGACATGGGCTTCATCCCCGATGTCGAGCGCATCGTCGGCTTGCTGCCGCGGATCCGTCAGACGCTGTTCTTCTCCGCCACCATGCCGCCCGAGATCCGGCGCCTCGCCGATGCCTTCCTGATGAACCCGAAGGAGATCTCGGTGGCGCCCCCGGCGTCCCCGGCCGAGACCGTGGCGCAGCACCTGATCACGGTGCAGCCCGATGACAAGCGCGAGGCGCTCCGCCGCCTCATCCGCAATGAGGACGTCAAGAACGCGATCATCTTCTGCAACCGCAAGCGCGACGTCGACATCCTCAATCGCTCGCTGCTGAAATCCGGCTTCAACGCCGCCGCCCTCCATGGCGACATGCCGCAATCGAAGCGCACCGAGACGCTCGAGCGCTTCAAGGAGGGCGAGATCCGCCTCCTCGTCGCCAGCGACGTCGCGGCGCGCGGCCTCGACGTCCAGGGCATGTCGCATGTCTTCAATTTCGACGTGCCGATCCATGCCGAGGACTATATCCACCGCATCGGCCGCACCGGCCGCGCCGGGCGCGACGGCCGTGCCTTCACGCTGGCGACGCCCGAGGATGGCCGCTTCGTCGCGGCGATCACCAAGCTCCTCGGCAAGGATATTCCGACGGTGTCGCTGGAGGGCTTCGGCCCGGCCGTGCTCTCCGAGGATGATGGCGACACACCGCCATCGCGGTCGCCGCGGTGGCCGCGGCCGCGAGCCGCGCGACGGCGGCCGCCGCGCCGCTCCGGCGCCGCGCGAGACCCGCGCCGCCGAGCCGGCACGCGAGCCCGCCCCGCGCGAGGAGCCGCGCGCCGAGGCGGCTCCGCCGCGGCGCGACGAGGCGCATCGCGACCGGCCCCGCCACCCGCCGCAGGACAAGGGCCGGCGCGACGCCGCCCAGCGTCCCCCGTTGCGCGAGGCGGCGCGACCGGTCACCATGGATCCCGAGGGCAAGGTGACCCCGCTGCCGCGACGCGACGAGCGTTGGGACGATCACGACGATGACCGTCGTGTCGTCGGCTTTGGCGACCACCTGCCCGCCTTCCTGGCGCGTCCGCCGAGGATCGCGCGCGGCTGAGGGGTCGGTCCCCATGAAGACGATCTTCGTGATGGTGAAATGCGACCTCGGCAAGGCCTACAAGGTTGCCGAGGACGCGGTGGAAAGCGTCGAGCAGGTCTCCGAGGTCTATTCGGTCTCGGGCCAGTACGACCTGCTGATGAAATGCTACCTGCCCCCGGACATGGATATCGGCCATTTCGTGGTCGAGAAGCTGCAGACGCTGCCGGGCATCAAGGACACCTTCACCGTCATGGCCTATAAGGCCTTCTCGGAAGACAAATCCTACTGAGGCGACAGCCGCCCGCCTCGGGCGTGCGGAGACGATGATGGCCACCGCCTCGACACTGACCTCCATGTTGCGCGGCCTGCGCTGCCGCTGTCCCAATTGCGGCGAGGGATCGCTTTACCGCCGTTACCTGAAGCAGATCGCCCGCTGCGAGCAGTGCGGCGAAGCCTTCGACGGGATCCGCGCCGACGACTTCCCGCCCTACCTCACTATCCTGATCGTCGGCCATGTGGTGGTGCCGCTGATCCTGCTCACCCAGCCCCTGGGGCTGTCCACGGGGGTGCAGGTGGCGGTCTGGGTCCCGGTGACGCTGCTGCTCGTCCTGTTGCTGCTGCCGCGCTTCAAGGGCGCGGTCATCGGGCTCATGTGGTCCCTCGGCATGGGCGCCGTCAAACCCCAACTGTGAGCCTGCGCCCGAAGATTTGCTTGGCGGCACCGGCAGATGCCAGTCTCGTTTCATCCTCATCCTGAGGAACGATGCGGTCTTGCCCCCTCGCCCGCGCCGGCGTAGATTATTTTAGGTCTAAACTATCTCGAAGCGAGGCAGGGTGGCAGTGGACCCGGCAAGGCCGCTCCTCGGGCGGCATGCGGTCGTCACCGGCGGCGGCAGCGGCATTGGCGCCGCGACGGCGCTGGCGCTGGCGAGCCTCGGCGCAAGGCTGAGCCTCTTCGGCCGGCGCGCCGACAAGCTCGCCGCCCAGGCCCGCGCCGTCGCCGACGCCACCGGCAGCGAGGTCGCCGCCCTCACCCTCGACGTCACCGATGCCGCCGCCGTGCCCGCCGCCTTCGCCCGGCTCGGCGCCGTCGATATCCTGGTCAACAATGCCGGTGCCGCCGAGAGCGCGCCTTTCGCCAAGACCGGCCTCGACATGCTGGAGCGCATGCTGGCGGTCAACCTCAAGGCGGCCTTCCTGTGCACCCAGGCCGTGCTGCCCGGCATGCTCGCCGCCAAGGCGGGCCGCATCGTCAACATCGCGTCGACCGCCGGGCTCACGGGATATCCCTATGTCAGCGCCTATGTCGCGGCCAAGCACGCGCTGGTCGGCCTGACGCGCGCGCTGGCGCTGGAGACCGCCCGCAGCGGCGTCACCGTGAATGCGGTCTGCCCCGGCTTCACCGATACCGACCTCGTCGCCCGCGCGGTCGAGACCATCACCGCCAAGACCGGGCGCTCGACCGAGGCGGCGCGCGCCGAGCTCGCCAAGACCAACCCGATGGGCCGCCTGGTGACGCCGCAGGAAGTCGCGAGCGCGGTGGCCTATCTCTGCCTGCCCGGCGCCGGCGCGGTGACGGGCCAGGCGATCGTCGTCGCCGGCGGCGAGGTGATGGCATGAGCGACGCCCGCCTGCAGAGGGCCGCGCCCGACCGTGAATCCGCGGTGCTGAGCGACGACAAGCTCGAGCTCCGGCTGTGGCTGCGGCTCCTCACCTGCAGCAGCCTCATCGCCGGCGAGGTACGCGCCCGGCTGCGCGAGAGCCTACGCCACCACGCTGCCGCGCTTCGATCTCCTGGCCCAGCTCGACCGCGCCGCGGACGGGCTCACCATGGGCGAGCTCTCCTCCCGGCTCATGGTCAGCAACGGCAATGTCACCGGCCTCACCGAGGCGTTGGTGCGCGAAGGCCTGGTCTCGCGCGCGCCGGAGCCCGCCGACCGGCGCAGCCTGCGCATCCGGCTCACCGCCCCCGGCAAGCGCGCCTTCGACGCCATGACCCCCACCCATGAGCAATGGATCGATCAGATGATGGCCGGCCTCACCCGCACCGAGATGGCGCATCTCCTGGAGCTGCTGGGCAAGCTCAAGCAATCGGCGCGCCGCGCCGCGGGCGCGCCATGAAGGCCGCGGAGCTCAAGCCGGCGCAGGTGGGCTTCGCCGTCGCCGGTGGCGTCGCCACCATCACCCTCGATCGCCCCGAGCGCAAGAACCCCCTCACCTTCGACAGCTATGCCGAGCTGCGCGATCTCTTCCGCGACCTCGTCCAGGTCGAGGATGTGAAAGCCGTGGTGCTCACCGGCGCCGGCGGCAATTTCTGCTCCGGCGGCGATGTCCACGACATCATCGGCCCGCTGACCCGGATGGATATGGGCGGCCTCTTGGGCTTCACCCGCATGACCGGCGACCTCGTCAAGGCGATGCGGCTTTGCCCGCAGCCGATCGTCGCCGCGGTGGACGGCGTCTGCGCCGGCGCCGGCGCCATCCTCGCCATGGCCGCCGATCTGCGCTACGGCACCGCGCGCAGCAAGGTCGCGTTCCTCTTCACCCGCGTCGGGCTCGCCGGCTGCGACATGGGCGCCTGCGCGATCCTGCCGCGCATCATCGGCCAGGGCCGCGCCGCCGAGTTGCTCTACACCGGCCGCTCCATGGACGGCGCCGAGGCCGAGCGCAACGGCTTCTACAACCGCCTCTGCGCGCCGGACGCGCTGCTGGCGGAGGCATCGGCGCTGGCGGCGAGCCTCGCCTCGGGCCCGAGCTTCGCCCACGCCATGACCAAGCGGCAGCTCCATGCCGAATGGGACATGAGCATCGAGCAGGCGATCGAGGCCGAGGCGCAGGCGCAGGCGATCTGCATGCAGACCAAAGATTTCCACCGCGCCTACGACGCCTTCGTCGCCAAGCGCAAGCCGGTCTTCGAGGGGAATTAGCGAACGTCCCCTGAACGATCGATCGCACGCCTCTCTCATCGTCATGGCCGGGCTTGACCCGGCCATCCACGCCGTTCGGCTCCCCGCCGCAAGACGTGGATGGCCGGGTCTCGCCTTCGGCCGGCCCGGCCATGACGACGTTTTTAAATCACGGGCCAGGGTCGGATCGCCAGCGCCAATGACCGCCGCCATGAAGCTCCTCACGCCGCTTGCCATCAACGGCATGACGCTGCCCAACCGGGTGGTGGTGCCAGCGATGGTGACGCGGCTCTCGGGCGAGGATGGCTATGTCAACGACGCCGTCATCGAGCGCTATCTGCGCTACGCCGAAGGCCAGGTCGGGCTCATCGTCGTCGAGGCGACAGCGATCCACGGCAACAAATCGGGGCCGCTGCTGCGGCTCTCGGACGCGAGCTTCATCCCCGGCCATCGCGCGCTGGTGCGGCGCGTCCATGACGCCTCGGCGTCCAGGATCGTGCCGCAGATCATCCATTTCCTTAAAGTCGCGCGCTCCGGCTGGCGCCAGACCATCGACAGCCTCGAGACCGCCGAGATCGACCTCATCGTCGAGCAGTTCGCCGCCGCGGCGGCGCGCGCGCGCGAGGCGGGCTATGACGGCGTCGAGCTGCATTCGGCGCATGCCTATACCCTCTCCTCCTTCCTCTCGCGCCACAATCCGCGCCGCGACGCCTATGACGGGCGGACGCTTGAAGGCCGCCTCCATCTCTTCGGCCGCGTCATGGCGGCGGTGCGTGCGCGCGTCGGCGCCGATTTCCCGGTCGGCGTGCGCTTCCTCGCCGAGGAGGCGATCAAGGACGGCTACGCGCTCCCCGACGCCCAGCGCATCGCCTTGCGCATGGCGCAGCTCGGCGTCGACTACATCTCGCTCTCCGTCGGCGGCAAGTTCGAGGATGCGATCCACAAGCCGGGCCAGCCGCTCTACCCCTATACCGGCTATTCCGGCGATCGCTGCATGCCCGGCGACTGGTATCCGGCGCTGCCGCATGCCGAGCATGCCGCGGCGATCAAGCGCTATGTCAACGCCAAGGGCCATGACGTGCCGGTGGTCTCGGTCGGCAAGATCAGCGATCCCCGCGACGCCGAGCGCCTGCTGGCCGAAGGCAAGGCCGATCTCATCGGCATGGCGCGCCAGCTCCTCTCCGATCCCGACTGGGTGCGGAAGCTCGCCACCGGCTGCGAGGACGCGATCATCCGCTGCATCTATTGCAATGTCTGCAAGCAGCTCGACGAGAATTTCAAGCTGGTCACCTGCTTCCTCTGGCCCAAGGGCATGAGCCAGGCGCCGCGCGAGGAGCAAAGCGGCGCCGGCACCATCCTGGGACGCCGCCGGCGCCGGGCTCGCCGCCGAGATCCGCGGCGGCCAGGTGCGGCTCACTTGGCGCAAGCCCCTCGGCGAGGTCACCGGCTACGACATCCACCGCGCCGAGGATGACGGCGAGGCGCTGATCATCGAGGCGGTGAAGAGCGCGAAATTCGCCGACCGGCTGGCGCTGGGCGGGCTGCGCTACAGCTACTACGTCCGCGCCTATGACCGCTCGGGCCGCCACAGCGCGCCCTCCAACAGCATCACCATCGATATGCCCCTTCCCGATCTCACGGCAGCGGAGCCGGCGGAGTCGTCCCATGCTTGATCCCAGCGCCCATCTCGACAGCTTCACCCGCGACCACCTGCCGCCCGGCGACGAGTGGCCGGTCTTCGACAATGGCGGGCTCCACGAGCTCGACTACCCCAAGCGCCTCAACGCCGCGGTGGAGCTGCTGGATCGCATGGTGGAGAAGGGCTTCGGCGCGCGGCCTTGCCTCAGGCGCGAAGGCGTCGCCTGGAAACAGACCGTCGATCCCGACGGCCACCACCCCGTCGCCGAGCCGGTGCCGACGGCCGAGATCTGGACCTATGCCGATCTGCTGGAGCGCGCCAACCGCATCGCCAATGTGCTGGTGAACGAGCTCGGCCTGGAGCCGGGCGAGCGCGTGCTGCTGCGCGACGCCAACACGCCGATGATGGCCGCCTGCTGGTTCGCCGTGCTCAAGGCCGGCGGCGTCGCCGTCGCCACCATGCCGCTGCTGCGCGCGCGCGAGCTCGCCTACATCATCGACAAGGCCAAGGTGAGATATGCGCTCTGCGCCGAGGACCTTGGCGCGGAGCTGGCGGCGGCGCGGCCGCACGCGCCGGTGCTGGAGAAGCTGCTGCTGTTCCGCAGCGAACGGCCCGATGGGCTCGAAGCGCTGATGGCGCAGCAGCCCCCGGGCTTCGCCAATGTCATCACGTCCCATGACGATGTCGCGCTCATCGCCTTCACCTCGGGCACCACCGGCGCCGCCAAGGGCACGATGCATTTCCATCGCGACCTGCTGGCGATCTGCGACTGCTTCCCGCCCTACGTGCTGAAGCCGGGGCCCGACGACATCTTCTGCGGCAGCCCGCCGCTGGCCTTCACCTTCGGCCTCGGCGGCATGCTGCTCTTCCCGATGCGCGTCGGCGCCTCGACCTTGCTCATGCCGAAGGTGACGGCGGAAGGGCTGCTGCAGGCGATCCAGCGCCATCGCTGCACCATCTGCTTCACCGCGCCGACGCTCTACCGCGCCATGGCCGATCTCGCGCGCAATTTCGATCTGAGCTCGCTCAGGAAATGCGTCTCGGCCGGCGAGACGCTGCCCTTGCCGATCTTCGAGGCGTGGCGGCGCGCCACCGGCATCAAGATCATCGACGGCATCGGCTCGACCGAGATCCTGCACATCTTCATCTCCGCCGCCGGCGACGACATCCGTCCCGGCGCCACCGGCAAGCCGATCCCGGGCTATCAGGCGATGGTGGTCGACGATGCCGGCCAGCCGGTGCCGCCCGACACCGTCGGCCGGCTCGCGGTGCGCGGCCCCACCGGCTGCCGCTATCTCGACATGCCGGAGCAGCAGAAGAAATACGTGCAGAACGGCTGGAACCTCACTGGCGACGCCTATCTCAGGGACCGCGACGGCTATTTCTGGTACCAGGCGCGCACCGACGACATGATCGTCAGCGCCGGCTACAACATCTCCGGCCCCGAGGTCGAGGCGGTGCTGCTCGATCATCCCAAGGTGCAGGAATGCGCCGTCGTCGGCAGCCCCGATCGCAGCCGCGGCGAAGTGGTGAAGGCCTTCATCATCCTGCGCCCGGAAGCGGTGGCCGACGAGGCGACGCGCACGGAGCTGCAGGAGTACGTCAAGGCCGAGATCGCCCCCTACAAATACCCCCGCGCCATCGAGTTCGTCTCGACGCTGCCGCGCACCGAGACCGGCAAGATCCAGCGCTTCCGCCTGCGCGAGCAGGAGCGCCAGAAGGCCGGCGGCTGAACGCCCCTTGCACACCCGCCCCCCTCCCCTCACCATGGCGGCGGGAGAGCGCGGACGAGAGGGAGCGATGGCGCAGACGGGCTCGGCGACGGGAAGCGGCTACACGCTGCCGGTCTTTCCCTATCGCCGGCCGGCGGAGCTCGCGGGCGAGAGGAAGCGCCACAAGGTGGTGGTGGTGGGCGGCGGGCTTGCCGGGCTTACCGCCGCCTGCGACCTCGCCAGCCGCGGCGTGCCGGTGGTGCTGGTCGACGAGGACGACACCGTCGGCGTGCGCGGCGCCTCCAGCCGCGGCATCGTCTATGCGCAGAAGACGCTCGAGATCTTCGACCGGCTGGGATTCTATCAACGGATCGCCGACAAGGGCGTCACCTGGTCGGTCGGCAAGGTGCTGGCCGATGACGACGTGCTCTACAGCTTCGATGCGGCGGAGGGCTCGCTGTCGCGCCAGCCGCCTTTCATCAACCTGCAGCAATTCTATATCGAATGGTACCTGGTCGACCGGCTGATGCAGCTGCCCGCGGCCGAGCTGCGCTGGCGCAACCGCGTCACCGGCATCGCGCCGAAGCCCGATCACGTGGCGCTCGCCGTCGAGACGCCCGAGGGCGGGTACACGCTCGAGGCGCAGTGGGTGATCGACGCCTCCGGTCTTGCCAGTGGTATCCGCCAGGCGCTCGGCGCGCCGATGGCGGCCGAACTCGGCGAGGATCGCTGGTGCATCAGCGATGTGCGCTTCGAGAAAGCGCTCCCGGCCGAGCGCTGGACCTGGGCCAAGGCCGCCTTCAATGACGGCCGCGCCGTCTGGCAGCATCCCATGGCCGACGGCGTCTGGCGGCTCGACTACCAGATGGGCGCCGATGCCGACCCGCGCGAGATCGCCGATCCCGAGACGGTGCGCGACCGCCTGCGCCGGCATCTCGGCGCCACCGAGGTGGAGATCGTCTGGGTCGGGCCTTACGGCTACCGCACCCAGCTCATGGAGAGCTTCCGCCACGGCCGCGTCTTCTTCGCCGGCGACGTCGCCCATGTCATGAACCCCTTCGGCGCGCGCGGCGGCAATAGCGGCGTGCAGGATGCCGAGAACATCGCCTGGAAGCTCGCCGCGGTGCTGGGCGGCGCCGCCCCCGAGGCGCTGCTCGACAGCTACAGCGAGGAGCGCCGCGCCGCCGGCGCCTACAACATCCACGTCACCACCCGCACCATCCGCTTCCTGGCGCCGCGCTCGCCGGTCGAGCATCGCCTGCGCGACGCCGTGCTCGATCTCGCCCGGCGCTACGGCTTTGCTCGCGCGCTGGTCAATACCGGGAGGCTCTCGGTGCCGTTCGACTATGCCGGCTCCTCGCTGACCACCAGCGGCGGCGGCGCCGTGCCGAACGTGGCGATCACCCTCCCCGACGGCAGCGCGGGCGTGCTCAGCGACCTCTTGCGCGGCGACGGCGCGCGCTTTCTCGTGCTGTGCTTTCCCGGCAGCGCCGCGCCCGAGCTCGGCGCCGAGCTCGCGCGCTGCTTTGCCTGCACTGGCGCGGTCGGCCATCTTCCGGTGCTGCGCGGCGACGGGCTCGACCGCCTCGCCGGTGCCGGCGAGGTGCTGGTGATCCGCCCGGATCAGCATCTGGCGGCGCGGCTCGCGCGGCCCGACAGCGCGGCGGTGCGCGCCGCGATCGACAAGGCCCTGGCCAAGGAGCGCGCGCGATGAGGACGGACCCGAACATTCCCGATGCCGACGGCTTCTACGAGGCGCTGATCGCCGCGCAAGAGGGGCTGAGCGCGGCCGAGAGCGAAGCCTTCTTCATGCGCTTCGCGCTGCTGCTCGCCAACCAGATCGGCGACCAGCAGGTGCTGCTCGACGCCATCGCCGCGGCGCGCGCGGTCGGGCCGGCGCCGCCGCATGGCTGAGCGTGCCCGCCGGCGCCTCGCGGCGCTGCTGCTGGCGCTGGCCTGCGCCGCTTGGCCCGGGATCGCGCGCGCGGTCGATGCCGAGGAGCTGTGCGGGCCCTATGTCGGCCTCGACATCAAGCTTGCGCCGGTGATCCGCACCGATGTCGGCATTTCCGGCGGCGATCACGCCTTCAGCTGCCTCGCCTGGCAGAGCTTCATCTACCTCAACTGGCCGGCCAAGGCACCGGGCAAGCCCGACCCCGGCGCCCGGCTCGGCGGTCCCGGAACCCCCGTCTGGGAGACCTATAAGGGCCGCGACGAGGTGTTCCTGCCGGGGGCGGCGCCGCCCGCGCCCTGGGGCGTGCCCGACCGGTCGCGGGAGGCCAGGCGGGCGCTCGCCATCATCCACCAGACCGACGGCGAGACCCTGGTCGACCGCGCGGGCAAGCCGGTCTATTACGAGATCCTGATCAACCGCGACGCCTACACTTACATCACCGCCAACCGCCTCTACGACGCAGCGGCGCAGCGTAGGGTGGCGCTCGGCGACGGCATCGTGCTCCCCGCGGGCCCCTCCGAGGCCTATGGTCCCACCGGCACCATCGTGATCAAGGCGGCGTGGAAGGTGCTGAGCCCGGCCGAGCTGGCGCAATCGCCGCGCCGCTTCCACACCGCCGAGGCGGTGCTCCAGGACGGCGCGACCGCGACCGTCGGGCTGGTGGGCTTCCATCTCAATCAGCGCGTCACCGGCTTCACCGAAGGCCTCTGGGCGAGCTTCCTGCAAGTCGACAGCGCGCCGGTGGCGGGCGCGGAAGAGACGGCGCGCCCCTATTCTTTCTACGATCCCGCTTGCGCCCGCTGCGCCGTCAACGCCCGCACCGAGCCGCCGCACAGCACGCAGGTCGAGCAGGTCTTCCCCGTCGCCCCTTCGGCGCGCGCGATCAACGATTTCGTCCGCGATCTCATCCGCCGCGACGACCCCGATTCGCCCTGGCAGTTCTACGAGCTGCTCGGCGTGCAATGGCCGCAATACGCCTTCGGCCTGCCGGCGCCGGTGCCGGATCCGCGCCGGCGCCTGGCGCAGGGCGTGCCGCTGTCGGTCGGCACCCCCAGCACGCAGACCCTGGTGAACCCGGTGCTCGAGACCTTCCGCCAGACCCCCAATGTGAGCTGCCTCGGCTGCCACGCCAACGGCGCGATCGCCGCCAGCAAAGGCCTGCCGCCGCTCGCCGCGGATTACAGCTTTCTGCTCGGCCATGCGCAGGCGGCAGCGCGCCCCTGAGGCTGCAGCAGCCGCCGCCTCATTTTTTCTCCGCAATCTTCCCCGCGATCTCGCCGATGCTTCGCGCCATCGCGACGAACTCGCTCGGCATCATCACGATCGTCATGGTGTTCTGCTCGGCGCCGACCTCGGTGATCATCTGCATGCGCCGGAGCTCCAGGGCGGCGGGGTTTTGCATGATGACCTCCGCGGCGTTGCGCAATTGCTCGGCCGCGTCGAGCTCGGCCTCGGCCTTGATGAGCCGCGCCCGCTTCTCGCGCAGCGCTTCGGCCTCCTGCGCCATGGCGCGCTGCATGGTCGGCGGAATCTCCACATTCTTCATCTGCACGCGCTCGACCACGACGCCCCACGGCTCGGTTACGGCATCGATCGACTTCTTCATCAATTCGGAGATCGTATCCTGCGCCTTGAGGATGTCGTCGAGCGTGTGCTGGCCGAGGACGGTGCGGAGCGCCGTAAGCGCCACCTGCTCGACGGCGTTGGCCACGCCCCGCACCTCGATGGTCGCGCGTTCCGGGTCCATGATGCGGTACCAGATCACCGTGTCCACCTTGATCGGGACATTGTCCTTGGTGATGCCTTCCTGCTGCTCGACCGCCGCCGTCACCGTGCGCAGATCGACCTTGACCTGCCATTCCACGAAGAGCCAGACGATGTAGAGGCCGGGACCTGCCGTGCGATTGAATTTCCCCAGGCGAAAGACCACCGCGCGCTCGTATTGGTTGGCGATGCGCAGACTGCGGATCACCGCGGCCACGATCGCAATCGCGACGACCGTCAGGACCGGGTGCGACGAGAAGAAATAGGCTGCGTCCATGGTCACGTCCCGCCTGAGATTGCCGAGAGTTCCCGCAAGACTATAGGAGCCGGGGGGCCTGCATAACCCCCGCCTGCTCCGTCTCAGGGGCCGAGCGTTTGAATAAGCTCTCGCCGCCGGCGCAGCCGCTCGGTCACTGTCTTGAGGAGTTGGTCTCGCAGCGTGTCGGGTGCTTCATCGGGCGGGGTCTGTTACTTCCACGAACTGGCGGAACTCCGACCCCAATAACCCCCGCATCACTAGCTATAGTTGTCATGTTAACATGACTTTAAAACTTTTACGATAATGTGCGTGAAATAAACTTCACGCGTCGGAAGATGGAATTCTCTCTATGCCCTCGCTATCCCTCAACATCCGCGGGCGCTTGATCGCCGGCTTCAGCGCGCTGTGCCTGCTCTTGGCGGCGGTCGTCGGCGTGACGATCGTCAAGGTCGCCTCGGTGCGCGAGGCGACCGACCTTACCGTCAGCGTGCGCGTTCCCACGGCGCTGACCGCCAGCAGCATAGCGGCGGAGATCTATGCCTCGCTGGCCGCGCTGCGCGGTTGGCTCATCACCGACAATGAGGCTTTCAAGGCCGAGCGGGTCGCGGTGTGGAAGGACATAGAGACGCGCAGCGCCGAGTTGGACCGGCTGGACGGCCACTGGACGGTCGAGCAGAACAAGCAGGATTGGAGCCAAGCGAAGCCGCTGCTCCGGGATCTCCGCGCCGCGCAGGAGAAAGCCGAAGCGATTGCCCACACCCCCGACGCGCAGCCGGCGACCAAGATCCTGGCGACGGAGGCGGCGCCGCTCGCCGACCTCATGCTGCAGAAGGCCACCGCCATCATCGATGAGGAGGCCAAGATCACGTCCACCGACGCGCGCAAGAGCCTGCTCATCGGTTTCGCCGATCTGCGCGGCAGCATGGCCATGGCGATCGGTGCGATCCGCGGCTATCTCCTCACCGGCGACGCCAAGTTCAAGAGCGACTTCGAGCGGCTCTGGTCGTTGAACCAGCAGAAATTCGACGCGTTGGGGAAGCGGCGCGCCGATATGGAAGGCGGGCAGCAAGCCGCCTTCGACGCGCTGGTCGAGGCGCGCGACAAATTCGCGCCGCTGCCGCAGAAGATGTTCGAGATCCGCGCTTCCGATCGCTGGGACATGGCGCAGTGGTTCCTGACCAACGAGGCGGCGCCACGGGCCAACAAGCTCCTCGACATCTTCGCCGGCGCCGCGGCGGCCGGCGGAACGCGCTCGGGCGGCATGGTTGCCCGCCAGCAAGAGATGCTGACGCGCGACGGCACTGCGGCGCTCGGCGATATCACGACCCTCATGACGCTGCTCTGGATGCTTCTCGGTGTCGGCATCGGCGTTGCCGTCACGGTCGTCTACCTGACGACGCGCTCGATCGTGCCGCCGATCCTCGGCATGACGGAGGCGATGAGCCGGCTTGCCGGCGGCGATCATTCGGTCGCCGTTCCCGCCACCGACAAGAAAGACGAGATCGGGCTGATGGCCAAGGCGGTTCTCATCTTCAAAGAGAACATGATCAAGGCCAAGGAGCTTGCCCTGAAGGAGGCGGAGGAGATCAAGCTGCGCATGGCGCGCGCCAAGCGGGTCGAGGAGCTGACCGACCGCTTCGACACCGACGCCGCACTGGTGCTCAAGACCGTGGCCTCCGCCTCTACCGAGCTGCAAACGACGGCAACCTCGATGTCGGGGACAGCCGAGGAAACCAGCCGCCAGGCCACCGCGGTCGCAGCGGCGACCGAGGAAACCACCGCCAACGTGAACACCGTCGCCACGGCGGCGGAGGAGCTGTCGAGCTCGGTCCGGGAAATCAGTCGCCAGGTCTCGGAGTCGGCGAAGGTTGCGCAGAAGGCGGTCGACGAGGCGGCGCAGACCAATAAGACCATCACCGAATTGTCGAAAGTGGCCGAGAGGATCGGCAACGTGGTGAAGCTGATCAATGACATCGCCGGCCAGACGAACCTTCTTGCGCTCAACGCCACCATCGAGGCGGCGCGCGCTGGCGACGCCGGCAAGGGCTTTGCGGTGGTCGCGTCCGAGGTGAAGAGCCTGGCGAACCAGACCGCGAAAGCGACTGAGGAGATCAGCTCTCAGATCGCGGCGATCCAGGCATCGTCCGGCCAGGCGGTTGCCGCCATCCAGGTCATCAGCACGACGATCGTCCAGATCAACGACATCGCGACGTCGATCGCAAGCGCGGTCGAAGAGCAGTCGGCGGCGACGCAGGAGATCGCCCGCAACGTCCAGCAGGCCGCGACCGGCACGACCGAGGTCTCAGCGAACATCTCGGGAGTTACCTTAGCCGCTGGCGAAACCGGCGCGGCAGCCCAGCAGGTGCTTGCTGCCGCGGGCGAGCTGTCGAAGCAATCCGAGACGCTGCGCGGCCAGGTCGAAACCTTCCTCAGCGACATCAAGGCCGCGTAAGTGGCGCGCTTGACTATGGAAATGCCGCGGTCACCTCGATTTCGCCGACGAGGGCGGCGTTAAACGCATCGAGATCCTCGGCGGGGATCCAGTATTCGCGGTGCGCTCCGCCACCAGCCTCTTGGACATCATACC